>NZ_BDBF01000052.1 GCF_001612845.1 Nocardia elegans NBRC 108235
TCGGGCAATCGGTTTCGCTGTCGGTGGCGTTGGCGGACGAGGCGTTGGTCGATCGGACGGTGTTCGCGCAGGCGGGTTTGTTCGCGTTCGAGGTGGCGTTGTACAGGCTGCTGGAGTCGTGGGGGGTGCGGGCGGATGTGGTGGCGGGTCATTCGATCGGTGAGGTCGCTGCTGCGCATGTGGCGGGTGTGTTGTCGCTCGGGGATGCGTGTGTGTTGGTGGCGGCGCGTGGTCGTTTGATGCAGGCGTTGCCTGCGGGTGGGGCGATGGTCGCGGTGGGTGCGTCCGAAGCCGACGTGCTGGCCTTGCTCAGCGGTGAGGTCTCGATCGCGGCGGTGAACGGCCCGTCCTCGGTGGTGCTGTCCGGCGTGGAAGCCGCTGTGGTGGCTCTCGCGGGACGGTGTGCGGAAAAAGGTTGGCGCACACATCGTTTGCGGGTGTCGCATGCGTTCCATTCGGCGTTGATGGAGCCGATGCTGGACGAATTCGCGGCGGCGATAGCTGGTTTGGCGTTCGGTCGGCCGACTGTGCCGTTGGTGTCGACGGCGACCGGCGCGAAGGTGACCGATGAGATGTCGGTCCCGTCGTATTGGGTGCGCCAGGTTCGGGATTCGGTGCGGTTCGCCGATGCGGTGGCGGTGATGGCGGAGTTGGGGGTGTCTCGTTTCGCCGAGGTCGGACCGGATGCGGCGCTGGCCCCGATGGTCACCCAGACCCTCGACGCCGCGTCCCCGGTGGTGGTGGCGCCCGCCCGCCGGCGCCAAGCGGATGCGTCGACTCTGACGGCCGGACTGGCGACGCTGTTCGTCACAGGCGCCGACGTCGACTGGGGCGCTTTCTACGCGGGAACCGGCGCCCGGCGAATCGATCTGCCCACCTACGCTTTCCAGCGTCGACGGTATTGGATATCCGACGCGTCCACGACATCCGGCGGCGCGCGGGCGATGGGCTTGGTCGCCGCGGAACATCCGCTGATCTCGGCCGTGGTGTCCCAGCCGGACTCCGACGGTACGGATCTCACCGGCCGCCTCTCGCTGCGGACGCACCCGTGGCTGGCCGACCACGCGGTCATGGACACCGTCCTGTTCCCCGGCACGGGCCTGGTCGAACTCGCCCTCTACGCCGGCGAACAGGTCGGCTGTCATCACCTCGAGCAACTCGTCCTGCGAGCCCCGCTGACACTGCCGGAATCCTCCGGCACCGCGGTGCGCGTCGTGGTCGGCGCCGAGGACGAGGCCGGTCGTCGCCCGGTGCGGATCTACTCCCGCCTCGAGGACGAGGCCGATGCGCTGCCGTCCTGGACGGTCCACGCCGAAGGCGTTCTCGCGCCCGAAACCCCCGGCATCGCTGTCGAATTGCGGACCTGGCCGCCCACCGGCGCGGTCGCCGTGGATATCGACGGGGTGTACGACGCCCTCGACGCGCAGGGATACCACTACGGTCCCGCGTTCCAGGCGCTGCGCGCGGTCTGGCGAGCGAGCGGCGACGTCCTCTACGCCGAGGTGGAACTGCCCGAGACCGCCAGGCCCGACGCAAAGCGGTTCGCCGTCCATCCAGCGCTGCTGGACGCGGCGATGCATGCGCTGCGATTCGCCGACGCGCGGCCCGACGGACCGGCGTTGCCGTTCGAATGGTCCGGAGTCACCGTCTATGCGGCGGGGGCCGACGCGGTGCGGGTTCGGCTCACCCGCGTCGGGGAACGGGGCGTGGCGCTGGATCTGGCGGATAGCACCGGCGCTCCGGTGGCGACGGTCCGCCACCTCGCCTCCCGTCCCGTCGATCCCGCGCAGCTCGCCACCGGCGCGTCCGTGGGCGATGCCCTGTTCCGGATCGACTGGACCCCGATCGAGGTGGACGCGGCCGACATCGCCACGGCCGCATGGCCGGAACTCGGCGACGAGATACCGCCGGTTGTGGTGCTGGACTGCCCGGCGGGTAACGATCCCGCCGCGATCCGCGCCGCGACGCACCACGTTCTGGAGGTGTTGCAGTCCTGGACGGCGAGCCCGCGATTCACCGACTCGGTCCTCGTGGTCCGGACCGGTAATGCGGTGTCGGTGGCCGGAGAGGACATCACGAATCTGGCCGGCGCCGCCGTCGGCGGCCTGGTCCGCTCGGCACAAGCCGAGAACCCCGGCCGCTTCGTGCTGATCGACACCGATGCCGCGCTCGACGATCTGCTCGGCGGCATCCTGGCCGCGGCCGAACCGCAGGTGGCCGTGCGGGACGGGCGAGTGCACGCCGCACGCCTGGTCCGGACGGCTCCCGCCGCCCCCGAGGCGGTCGAGTTCGATCCGGACGAGACGGTGCTGATCACCGGTGCGAGCGGGTTGCTGGCCGGATTGTTCGCCCGGCACCTGGTCACCACCCGTGGCGTCCGCCGCCTGCTGATGCTGAGCCGACGCGGCGAATCCGCGTCCGGTGCAAACGAATTGCGAGACGAACTCGGCGGCCTCGGCGCCGAGGTGGAATTCGCCGCCTGCGATGTCGCCGACCGCGGCGCGCTGGCCGCGGTGCTGGCGGACATACCCGCCGCGCACCCGCTGACCGGCGTCTTCCACCTGGCCGGCGTGCTCGACGACGGTGCCGTGGCGTCGCTGACTCCGGCGCGGATGGATACGGTGATGGGGCCCAAGGTCGATGCCGCACTCCATCTGCACGAGCTGACCGCCGAACTGCCGTTGCGGACATTCGTGCTGTTCAGCTCGGTGGCCGGTGCGTTCGGCAACCCCGGACAGGGCAACTATGCCGCGGCCAACGCCTGCCTGGACGCGCTCGCCATCCACCGCGCCGCGACCGGCCGATGCGGTACGTCCCTGGTGTGGGGTCTGTGGGACGGAGGTATGGCCGGGCAGCTCAGCGACGTCGATCGGCACCGCATGTCCCGCTCGGGGCTGCTACCGCTCTCGGCCGATCAGGGACTGGCGTTGTTCGATGCCGCGACCGGTATCGACGTGCCGGCGCCGGTGCTCGCCCGGCTCGACACCGACAGCATCCGCCACGCCGGAACCGCCCCGCCCACACTGCTTTCCGACCTGGCGCCGACCCGCCGCAGCGCGGCCTCCGGCATGTTCACGGCGCTGCGCGCCCGGGTGGCGAGCACTCCCGACAGCGAACGCTTCGGCGTGCTGGTGGAGATCGTGCGCGGGCAGATCGCCGCGACTCTCGGCCACGAGAACGCGAATTCGATCGCCGCTGACCGCGCCTTCAACGAACTGGGCTTCGATTCGATCACCGCCATCGAATTCCGCAACGCCCTCAAAGCCGTCACGGGCCTGCCGCTGCCCGCCACCCTGGTGTTCGACTATCCGACACCCGAGGCACTGGCGAGACATCTCGCCGAGGAGTTCACCGGCACGGGCCGGGACACCGAGGTCACCGCGACCCGGGCCGTCGACGACGACCCGATCGCGGTGGTCGGAATGGCGTGCCGGTACCCCGGTGGTATCACCTCTCCCGAGGAACTCTGGGATCTGGTGCGCGACGGCGCCGATGCGATCACGACGCTGCCGGCCGACCGCGGCTGGGACATCGCCGGCATCTACGACCCGGAACCCGGTCGCGCGGGGAAGTCCTACACCCGGGAAGGCGGATTCCTGCACAGCGCCGCCGATTTCGACCCCGAGTTCTTCGGCATCGGCCCCAACGAGGCCACCATGATGGACCCCCAGCAGCGACAGTTGCTGGAGACGACATGGGAAGCGCTGGAGCGTGCCGGTGTCGACCCCACCGTGCTGCGGGGCAGCTCGACCGGTGTCTTCGCCGGCGTGATGTACCACGACTACGCCCAGGGCAGCGGCAACAGCGCGGGCGGCAGTCTGGTCTCCGGGCGTATCGCTTACACGTTGGGGTTGGAAGGTCCTGCGGTGTCGGTGGATACGGCGTGTTCGTCGTCGCTGGTGGCGATGCATCTGGCGGCGCAGTCGCTGCGGTCGGGGGAATGCGATCTGGCGCTGGCCGGTGGCGTGACGGTGATGGCGACACCGGAGACCTTCGTGGAATTCAGCCGCCAGCGCGGGCTGTCCCCCGACGGTCGATGCAAGTCGTTCGCCGATGCCGCCGACGGTGTGGGCTGGTCCGAGGGGGCGGGCATGCTGGTATTGGAGCGGCTTTCGGATGCGCGGCGCAATGGTCACGAGGTTCTTGCGGTGCTGGCGGGTTCGGCGGTGAATCAGGATGGTGCGTCGAATGGTCTGACGGCGCCGAATGGTCCGTCGCAGCGTCGGGTGATCCGGCAGGCGTTGGCCAATGCCGGTCTCTCGCCCGCGGATGTGGATGCGGTCGAGGCGCACGGTACGGGGACGACGTTGGGTGATCCGATCGAGGCCCAAGCGTTGCTTGCCACGTATGGGCAGGATCGTGCCCCGGATCGTCCGTTGTGGCTGGGGTCGTTGAAGTCGAATATCGGCCACGCCCAAGCCGCTGCGGGTGTGGGTGGTGTGATCAAGATGGTCATGGCCATGCGCCACGGGGAACTGCCACGGACACTGCACGTCGATGCGCCCAGTACCAAGGTCGACTGGTCCGAAGGTCAGGTGCGGTTGCTCACCGAGCCGGTGCCGTGGCCGGAGGTGGATCGTCCGCGCCGTGCGGGTGTGTCCTCGTTCGGTATCAGCGGCACCAACGCGCACGTCATCGTCGAGCAGGCCCCGGCAGCCGAAACCGCGCCGGCGGTGACAACCGTCCCGGCCGTCCTGCCGTGGACGCTGTCGGCGCGCGGCAACGACGCACTGACCGGACAAGCGGCCCGCCTGGCCTCGCATGTGGACGCCCACGATCCGGATGCCGTCGATGTCGGCTTCTCGCTGGCCTCCACGCGGGCGGTGTTCGAGCATCGGGCCGTGGTCGTGGGCCGGGATCGTGACGATCTGCTCGCGGGCGTCCGGGCGCTGGCAGCGGGCGACACCGTGCCCGGTGTCGTCTCCGGTCGGGTGCTACCCGGTTCGACGGGTGTGGTGTTCTCGGGGCAGGGCGCGCAGTGGGCCGGTATGGCGGCCGAACTCCGCACCGCGTATCCGGTGTTCGCCGAGCAATTCGATGCGATCGCCGGCAAGCTGAATCTGCTTCTGGCACAGCATGTTTCGCTGCACGACGCGTTGGCGGGCGATGACCTGGTCGATCGCACCGTGTTCGCGCAGGCGGGTTTGTTCGCGTTCGAGGTGGCGCTGTACAGGCTGCTCGAATCCTGGGGATTCGGCGCGGATGTGGTGGCCGGTCATTCGATCGGTGAGGTCGCCGCCGCACATGTGGCCGGGGTGTTGTCGCTCCAGGACGCGTGTGTGCTGGTGGCGGCGCGCGGGCGACTGATGCAGGCACTGCCCGCGGGTGGAGCGATGATCGCCGTCGAGGCATCCGAGGCCGACGTCTCGGCCCTGCTGACCGGCGACGTCGCGATCGCCGCGGTGAACGGCCCGTCCTCGGTGGTGCTGTCCGGTGTCGACGCCGATGTGACGGCTGTTGCCGGAAGGTGCACCGAAAGAGGCTGGCGCACACATCGTTTGCGGGTGTCGCATGCGTTCCACTCGGCGTCGATGGAGCCGATGCTGGCCGAATTCGCCTCGACGATCGAGGCTTTGACGTTCGGGCGTCCGAACGTGCCGTTGGTGTCCACCGCAACCGGCGCCAGGGTGACCGACGAGATGTCGGATCCGTCCTATTGGGTGCGGCAGGTTCGGGACGCGGTGCGATTCGCCGACGCGGTCCTCGCCATGGCGGAACTGGGCGTGACACGATTCGCCGAAGTCGGGCCCGATGCGGTGTTGACGCCCATGATCGCCCGAACCCACGACACGGCAACCGCGATCGCGCTCACCAAGCGCCACCACGCGGACCCCGCGACCGTGCTCACCGGGCTCGCCCGCCTGTACGTCGCGGGTGCGACGGTGGATTGGACCCGCTACTACGCCGGCACCGGGGGCAGGCGGATGGATCTGCCGACCTACCCCTTCCAGCACCGCCGCTTCTGGGCCACGGGCCGGCTGCATTCCGGAGAGCCGTCGGCGCTCGGCCTGCGGTCCACCGAACACCCCATGCTGGGCGCGCTGGTGGCGCAACCCGAAGGCGGCGGCGTCCGCCTCACCGGGCGACTGTCCACGGCCACGCATCCGTGGCTGGCCGATCACGACGTACTCGGCGTAGTCCTGCTGCCCGGAACCGGTTTCGTCGAGTTGGCCGTCCACGCCGGAGAGCAGGTCGGCTGTCCGGAACTCGCGGACCTCACACTGCGGGCACCGCTGACGTTCAGCGGACCCGGCGGCGTGCAGATCCAGGTGGTCGTGGGCGACGGCGACGAGGCCGGTCATCGGCCCGTCGACATCTACTCACGCCGGGACGAAGACGACCCGGCAGTCCCGTGGACCCATCACGCGCAGGGCCGGCTGAGCCCGAGCGGGGATACCGGCGAACCGGCGCACTGGGCCGATTTCGTGCAGTGGCCCCCGTCCGGCGCCACGGCGGTCGCGGTGGACGGCGCGTACGACGAACTCGCCGACCACGGCTACCACTACGGTCCGGCCTTCCGCGGTCTGCTGGCCGTGTGGCGGCGCGGTGACGAACTCTTCGCCGAGGTCGCGCTGCCGGAACAGACCACCGCACACGGTTACGGCATGCATCCGGCGCTGCTCGACGCGGCCCTGCACGCGCTCACCGTCGGTGCTCCGCGCGAGCGGGCCGAGCCGCAGACCCTGGTTCCGTTCACCTGGTCGTCGGTGCGTCTGTACGCCGACGGCGCCCGCCGGGTGCGGGTGCGGCTGACCGGACGGGACGAGGCGGTCACGGTGCAGATCGCCGATTCCGGTGGCGCGCCGCTGCTTTCGGTGCGATCGCTCGCCTTGCGGCCGATCTCACCCGACGTGCTCGCGGCCTCGTCTCGTCCCGCATACGACGCACTGTACGAACTCGCGTGGCGGCCCGGCCCGCAGCCGCCCCGCACGGCGGATATCTCCTGGGCCGAGTGGGGTACGGGGGAACCGGCTTCGGTCCTCGTCTACCGCCCTCCGGTCGAGGAGGTCGCGGTGCCGGCGCGGCTGCGCACGGCGCTGCACGCCACACTCGCCGTCGTTCAGCAGTTCCTGGCCGACGAACGCTGTGCCTCGAGCACTCTCGCGGTGATCACCGACTCGACCGGCGATCCGGCCGCTGCTGCCGTGTGGGGCCTGGTGCGCGCGGCGCAAGCGGAGAATCCTGGGCGAATCGTGCTCATCGAGGCCGACGAGGCCGTCGCGACGCACGACCTCGTGGCCGCCGCGGCGACGGGTGAGCCGGAACTGGCCGTCGACGGGGCCGGGACGCGGGTGCCGCGACTCGTCCGGGCCGCGTCTGCCGAGGCGACCCTGCCCACCGCGTGGGATCCCGAACGGACCGTCCTGATCACCGGAGGAACCGGTGGGATCGGCCGCCACCTCGCCCGGCATCTGGTGCGCGAGCACGGGGTGCGCCACCTGGTGCTGGCCGGTCGGCGCGGTCCGGACGCCGCCGCGGATCTGGTCGCCGAACTCGGCGCTCTCGGCGCTGGGGTCCGGGTCGCGGCCTGCGACGTCACCGACCGCGACGCGGTGCGGCAGCTGCTCGGATCGATCCCCGCCGAGCATCCGCTGGGCGCGATCGTGCACGCGGCCGGGGTCGCCGACAACGGCCTGGTCGATACCTTGACCCCGGATCGGATCGACCACTGCCTGAGCGCCAAGGCCGACGCCGCCTGGTATCTGCACGAGCTCACCCGCGAGGCCGGACTGTCCGCATTCGTCCTGATCTCCTCGGTGGCGGGGTCGATCCTGCCCGCCGGCCAGGCTGGGTACGCGGCGGCCAATCTGTTCCTCGACGCGCTCGCGACGCACCGCCACGCCGAAGGCTTGCCGGCGACGTCACTCGCCTACGGCATGTGGGATATCGACACCGGACTGTCGCAATGGCTCGGCGAGGCCGACCGGCAGCGGATGCGGCGCCAAGGCTTTTCACCGCTGCCCGCCGGCACCGCACTCGAATTGTTCGATGCGGCAGTGTCTTCCGGTCGTCCGGTGCAGGTGCCGGTCGCGATCGATCACGCCGTACTCCGTGCCCGCGAGTCGGTCCCGGCCCTCCTCGGTGATCTGGCCGCGACGACGGGACGCCGGCAGCGCGCCACGACGCCGGACGCCGCGGCACTGCGCAACCATCTGGCGCAACTGCCGGAGGCCGAACAGGAACGGTGGCTGCTGACGCACATCCTCGACCACGCTGCCCGGCTGCTCGGGCACGGCAGCACCGAGGCGCTCGACCCGGAGCGAGATTTCCTCGAATCGGGATTCGACTCGCTGGCCGCCATGGAGTTGCGCGGCGTCCTCAACGCATCCACCGGACTGACGCTGTCCACGGCGGCGATCTTCGACCACAAGACGCCCGCGGTACTGGCCCGGCATCTTCGCGAGGAACTCGGCGCCGCGCCACAACAGACCAACGGCCGAGCGGCCCAGGATGATTCGCTGTACGGGATGTTCCGCGTCGCGGTCACGAACGGTCAGGCCGGTAAGGGCTTCGCCCTGCTGCGAGCGGTGGCGGAACTGCGGGACCAGTTCACCGCGGACGAGCAACCGGAACGGTTGCCGGCGCCCGCGCGCCTGGCCGCGGGCTCGGCCCTGCCGCGGATCATCTGCCTCAATCCGCCGCTGGCCACCGGCGGTGCGCACCAGTACGCCCGGATCGCGTCGCAGCTGCGCACCGGCCGCGATGTCCTGGCACTGCCGCTGATCGGTTTCGGTGCGGGCGAGCCGCTACCGGCGACGCCGGCAGCCGCACTGGCGGCGCTGGCACGCGGCGTGCTCGAGGCCGCGCAGGGTGAGCCGTTCGTCCTGGTCGGGCACTCCTCGGGTGGTCTGCTGGCCTACCTCGTCACCGAGTATGTGGAGGCGACCGGCGGTCCGGCTCCCGCCGGCGTGGTCATGCTGGACACCTATCCGGCGCACGCGGGTGCGGAATGGCTGCTGCGAGAGATGGCCGAACACATGGTGTCCCACGAGGCCACGTTCGGTCGTTTCGATCAGGCTCGGCTCACCGGAATGGGCCGGTACGTGCAGTTGCTGCACGAGCTGGTGCCGGGTTCGGTCGACACACCGACGCTGTTCGTCCAGTGTGCGCGATCGTTCCTGGACGGCTCCTCGGAACGTGCGGACTGGCAGACCCGGCCGTGGGACGCGGCGCATTCCGTCGTGCCGGTGGCGGCCGATCACTTCACGATCCTCGAGGACGGCGCGGCGGAGGTCGCCGAGGCGATCGAGGACTGGCTCGCGCACTGAGGGCCGCGACCGGGTGGGCGGATACGCCCGCCCGGTCGTTCCCGGCTAACTCGACAGCGCCCGCGAACTGTGCTCGGAAATCAACCGCGCGACCGCATCGCCATTGGCGTCGAGAAAGAAATGGCCGCCGGGAAACGTTCGGGCGGAGAAACTTCCGGTGGTGTGCGAGCGCCAGACCTCGAGATCGGCGAGACTCGCATCGGCGTCGCGATCACCGGCCAGTGCGACGATGGGACATGCGACGGTCGCCCCCGGGGCGCAGGCGTAGGTTTCGATGGCCCGGTAGTCGTTTCTGGTGACGGTCAGGATCATGTCGCGCATTTCCGGATCCTCGAGCAGGGCCGCCGGGGTGCCGCCGTAGTTCAGGAGATGATCGGCCAGCTCACGATCGCTCAGCGTGTGCATCACCTCGGTGCCCTGTTGTGACGGAGCGCGGCGTCCCGAGGCGAACAGCACCGCCGGGCGCGCGTCGGTTTCGCGTTCGAGGCGCCGGCAGGTTTCGAATGCCACCGCGGATCCCATGCTGTGGCCGAACAGGGAAAAACTCGAGGCGTCGGCGAGTGTCTCGGTCAATTCGGTGAACAGCCCGTCGACGAGCCCGGAAATGGTGTCGACGAGCGGCTCGCGCCGTCGGTCCTGCCGCCCGGGGTACTGCACGGCGAGGACGTCGTATTCCGATCCCAGGCGTTTGGCCAGCGGCCCGTACGAGATGGCGGATCCGCCGGCATGAGGAAAGCAGACCACCGTATGCGATCCGTTCTCCGGAGCGGGGGACAGACGACGCAGCCAGCTATTACCCACGGGCCGAAAGCCTACACCGACTACTTCGCCCCCGAATTCACCGCGCTCGCAACGGATTCGCCGGGGAGGTGCCGTGACGTCACGCCAGCGAGAGGAACAGCTTCTCCATCTTCTTCAGGTCGGCGCCGTCCGGGCTGCCGTTGGTGAGGCAGTGCTGGAGACCGGTCGCCACCAAGGCGTAACCGCTGCGGCTCAGCGCCTTGTTGACCGCAGCGAGCTGAGTGAGCACATCCTCGCACTCCGCACCGTCTTCCATCATGCGGATGACGGTCGCCAGGTGGCCGTGTGCACGCTTCATGCGAGTGATCACGGCCTTCACCTCGTCCGGTTCGAATTGCATCTGTTCCTCCAGCGTCTCGTCCGGCCCGTCGCGGACCGTACCCATGAATCATATCCCCCCGGGGGGATGCTATTGTTGTCTCATATCCCCCCGGGGGGATAGCCCGTACGTGGTTCTCCCCGCACCACCCGCGACGGACCACAGCTGATGAAAGGAATGCCGGATGTCCGTACTCAGTGAGCGCCCGTCCCGCCACGGCGCCGCCGTGCTCCAAGAGCTCTCGCCGCAGCATCGCGCGTTACGTCACGCGATCCCCGAGGTGTACAAGGGTTTCGGCGAACTCAGCAAAGCCGCGTTCGCGCCGGGAGCCATCGATCGCAAGACGAAGGAACTCATCGCGCTCGCCATCGGCGTGGTCGAGGGCTGTGACGGTTGCATCGCCTCGCACGGGCAAGCGGCCGCGCGCGCCGGGGCCACGCGCCAGGAGGCCGCGGAGGCCATCGGCGTTACCTTCCTCATGCACGGCGGCCCGGCAACGATCTACGGTGCTCGCGCCTACGAAGCGTTCTGCGAGTTCGCCGATGCCGTCGATGCCGGCGACGGCCCGGCGTGATCACGAACGGAAAAGGTCCTCGGCATGTGTAGTCCCGTTCGATGCAGGGTGTGCGGCAAGACGACGTGGTCCGGTTGCGGTCGGCACGTCGCTCGGGTCCGGGCCGCCGTTCCGGCCGACCAATGGTGCGCCGGCCATCCGGCATCCGCCCAGGACGGCTCGTCGCGTCGGCTGTTTCGCAAGTGGGCAGGCCGCTGAAGTGGCTCACGCGTAGTTTCCGACCTCTGTCACCAGCCGTTTTGGTGTTTCCCGTGCGGTTGCGTAAGGTTGTCCCTACCCGACGCGGGGTGGAGCAGCTCGGTAGCTCGCTGGGCTCATAACCCAGAGGTCGCAGGTTCAAATCCTGTCCCCGCTACTAGGAAAAGCGGTCTCGGAACCTACTGGTTCCGGGGCCGCTTTTCGTCGATCCGGCGCCACATTCCGAGCGTTGTGGCCGCCGGCCGCACTAGCCGCCGACCGGAGTTTCCGACGGAACACCGGGCTGCACCGGTGCGCCGAACCAGAGCTGCAGCGCGGCGCGCAGGCCGGACTCCGCGGTGTCCGCGGGTTCGCCGACGGCCGCGGCCCAGGCTATGTGCGCATCCGGGCGGATGAGGAGGGCGTCGGCGGTCCGATCGGCGGTCTCGGCGGTGCGAATCTCGATGCGGTGTCCCCATTCTCGTGCCGCCGCGCGCAGCTCCGGCCGTCCGGCGAGATCGAGCAGGACGGGCCGCGCGTCGTGCAGCAGCGCCGCGACGTCGGTGCTGCCCTCGCTGGTGCGCAGGGCCAGGTTGGGTGCGAAGGTGCCGGTCGCGGCGTGGCCGTTCGGGTTCGGCAGCTCATAGCGGATATCGGCGCCGGCGATGAGGGCGCCCATGCGCCGCAGGGGCTGATCGTCGGTGAGGAGCTCCTGGAAGACCGCCCGCAGCGCCTCGGCCGCCGGGTCGTGCCCACGCCGCAGCGCCACCTGCGCACGGGTGTGCAGCATGGTGCGCGCCGCCGCGAAATACCGTTCGTCGTGGTAGCTGTCCAGCAGTCCGTCCGGCGCCCAGCCCTGGACTTCGGCGGCCAGCTTCCACGCCAGGTTGACCGCGTCCAGCATGCCGGCGTTGAGGGCCACGCCCGTGGCCGGGAACAGATGGGCCGCATCGCCGGCCAGCAGGATCCGGCCCTCGCGACAGCGTTCGGCCTGCCGGGCCTTGAAGGTGAAACGTGACAGCCGATGCGTCTGTGCCACAGGGAGTTCCGCGCCGAGCACGCGGCGGACGCTGTCCTGCAGTTCGGTGACGGTCAGCGGTACGTCGTCGTCGTATTCGACGGACTCGTCCTCGATCGTGTAGACCGACAACACCTCCGACGTGGGCGAGACGCCCATCCCGAACAGCCCGCGGTCGGTGCGCGTGAAACCCGCCCGGATGATTCCGAAACCGTCGACGTCGAGGTCGCCGTTGTCGAGCCGGGTCACCGAATCGGGCACCGTGATCTGGGCCAGCCGGTTGACCTCCGGATAGACGGTGCCGGGGAACGGAATTGCGGCCAGGTCGCGAATCCGGCTGCGGGCGCCGTCGCAGCCCACGAGGTAGCGGGCGGTGACCCGATAGGTGCCGTCCGGGCCCCGCACGTGGGCGGTGACCGCGTCGGTGTCCTGCATCACGTCCAGCACCTGATGTCCGCGCCGGATGTCGACGCCGAGTTCATCAGCGCGTTCGCCGAGCACCCGCTCGAGCTGCTGTTGCGGCAGCGGCAAGGCGTGCATCGGAGACTCGGCGAGCCCGGTGAGGTCCACATGGACACCGCCGAACGGGAACCGCGGAGCCGGTATCGGATCGGTGCAGGCCGCTTCGAACCGATCCAGCAGGCCCCGGTAGCGCAACAACTCGAGAATCTGCCCGCCGAGCCCGCCGGCCTTCGGAGTGTCACGGGGTCGCGGTTGCCGTTCCAGCACCAGCGGCCGGACTCCGGCCGCCTGCAGTTCGGCGGCCAGCATCAGGCCGGTCGGGCCCGCGCCCACGATGATCACGTCGGTATGCATTCCACTCCTGTTCCGGCCGTTTCCGGCCGGTCGAACGATTCGGACACCTGGCACGTCGTCCGTTACCGGGCCCCGTGCCTGCCGTGCCGGGGCCACCCGCCCTTGGAATTGGTGACTGTGCGCGGAGGCACGGGGCGTGTGACGAAGCGCCGCTGGTTGGCCTGGGCAGGGAAGGTGGTGTGGTGCTTTCGCATATCGTTACCGCCTCAGGTGTAGTACTCTGAACGAAGTGTTTTGAACCGTAGTACTACGAATGGAGTGGTGTCAAGTGGTGCGCACGAACCCGGAACGCCGGCAGGCTCTGCTGGACGCGTCCATCGAGGTCCTGGCCCGGGAGGGGGCGCGCGGGCTGACCTTTCGGGCGGTGGATCAGGAGGCGGGAGTGCCGTCGGGAACGGCGTCCAACTACTTTCCCAACCGGGATGCGCTGCTCGTTCAGGTCGGCCATCGCTATTACGAGCGGCTGATCCCGAGCGAGGAAGCGATGGCGAAATCGCGTGGACCGCAGACCCGCGAGACCATGACCGAACTCATGACCGAGGTGGTCGAGCGGGTCTTCCATTTCCGCACCGGCTATCTCGCGATTCTCGAACTCCGGTTGGAGGCCACCCGACGTCCCGAACTGCAGGCGCTGCTGACCGAGCGAGTGCGCGCGGATCTGGACTTCAACATCAGCAACTTCCGGGAGTCGCAGCTGCCCGGCGACGAGGACGCCGTGGTGCTGCTGTACCTCGCGCTGAACTGGCTCATCCTCGAAAGGCTCACGCTCCCGGGCATTTTCGACGAGAAGCGGGCCGCCGAACTGGTCCGCACGATCGTGGAGCGCGCCATCCCCGCCGCCGGTTGATCGGCGTTTGTCGGGTGAACACCCGACGACAGGGGCCCGCCTCGCGCCTAGCGTTCGAAGTACGAACCGATGCACGAATCGAGGTTTCGCGATGTCGAAAGCCGTGATCAGCCTGACTACGGGTCTGGAGGACCCGGAGAAGGTCACTGTTGCGTTCCTGGTGGCGGTCGGCGCCGCCGAAACCGGCCGGGAAACGCTGATGTTCCTGACCAAGGAAGCCGTCCGGCTCGCCCTCGCCGACACCGCGGTCGGCGTCGCCTGCGACGGGTGCCCGCCGCTACCGGAGCTGTGCAAGCGCTACGAGGCGGCCGGCGGCCGCTACTTCGTCTGCCCGATCTGCTTCGACGCCAAGCAGCTCGACAGCGCGGCCCTGGTCGGCAACGCCGAACTGCAGGGCACCATCCCGATGTGGCAGTGGATCGGCGACGACCCGGCCACCACCTTCAGCTACTGACGCGCACCGCGCCGCAGGGAGGCGCCGAATCCGGTGTGGTCACCGCGCATGCCGAACTCACCGCTCTCACGGCGGCGGGTCCGTCCGCCGATCTCGCCGGCGCGACCGTGTACGCCGGCGGCGAACCGTGCCCGATGTGCAGCGCGGCGCTCGTATGGGCCGGTGACGCGGAGATCGCCGTCTCGGGGCCGCATCTGGAGGAGGAGGCGCTGGTCCCGTTCCGGCGTTATGCCGAAACCGTCGGCGCGGCAACGTC
This sequence comes from Nocardia elegans NBRC 108235, assembly GCF_001612845.1. Taxonomy (GTDB): domain Bacteria; phylum Actinomycetota; class Actinomycetes; order Mycobacteriales; family Mycobacteriaceae; genus Nocardia; species Nocardia nova. Next base: position 14,532 of record NZ_BDBF01000052.1, read on the forward strand.
GTTCACGTCACGGCCCATTCCACCCAGTGACGATCCGCGGTGAACACGACCGACGTCGAGTGGTGGTAGTTCCGGGCGTTGAGCTGGGCGTCGATATCGGCGCGGATGGCGTCGAAGGATTCGACGGTGCGCTCCGGAGTCCGGGGACCGAGGACGACCGGATTGACCACGTGTCGTTAGCCGCCTAATGTTTGTTGATAGGCGGCTAACGATTAGGGGTAGAAATGATACTGGTGACCGGCGCGACCGGACATATCGGCCGAGAGCTCGTGGCGCGGCTCGACAGCGCGGGTGCGGCGATGCGCCTGTTCGTACGCGATCCGGCTCGCGCCGCCGACCTCCCGGCCTCCGCCGAACGTGTGGCCGGCGACCTGGCGGATCCGGCGGCGTTGCGCGCGGCGTGCGAGGGGATCGACTCGCTGTTCCTGCTCGTTCCGGGGCTGGCGGTGGAGCCCGCGCGGCATGCGGTGGCGGCGGCGCGGCGAGCGGGGGTGCGACATCTGGTGCTGGTGTCGTCGTACAACGTGCTGGGCGATCCGATGCCGGCCATGGGACGCTGGCACCACGAACGCGAGGAAATCGTCGGTGGTTCGGGCATTTCCGCGACGATCCTGCGTCCCGGCGGATTCATGACCAATGCCCTCGAGTGGGCGCCGGATATCCGCGCCGGCCGGCCCGTGTTCGATCCGACCGGCCCCGGCCGTTATGCGCCGATCGACCCCGCCGATATCGCGGCGGTGGCGGCGATCGCGCTCACCGAGCCGGGGCACGACACCACCTACTGTCTCACCGGCGAGCAGACTTTCACCATCGGCGAGCAGGTCGAGGTGCTGGCCCGCGCGATCGGCCGGCCGATCCCGGTCCATACCGCCACGACGGCCGAGGAGGCCGTCCGGTCCCGCTATCCCCAGGGCGCGCCCCCCGCGCTCGCGGCAGCGATTCTGGAGGGATTCACGGTGATGCGCGCCGACACCGTCGGCCTGCGGACCGATACGGTGCGGCGGCTGCTCGGCCGCGCACCGCGCTCCTTCGCCGAATGGTGCGAGCGTCACCGCGACCAATTCCGCTGATACGCAGATATTTTCGTCGCGACGGCCCGCGAGCGCTATGACTGCGAGTTCGTTCGCGACCCGGCGGCGATCGGGCGCAGCCGTCCCCGCATCTCATTCGTGAGGACCGCCGCGGCATCGCGCAACGCCTCGATGAACGCCCGCGTCGCCGCCGAGGTCGCGGCGTTGCGCGCCGAGTTGTGGACGACGCGGGTGGGGCGCACCGCCGCCGGGTGGTCGATCCGGAGCAACGCGATATTCGCGGGTACCACCGGCACCGCGATACCGGGCACGACGGTGATGCCCGAACCCGCCGCGACCAGGCCCCATTTCGCGACCCAATCCCGCGCGACGAAGGCGATATCGGGTTCGTGCCGCGAATCGCGCCACGCGCCGAGCAGGGTGCTGCCGTGCTCGGCGCTGCCCGCGATCCAGCGCTCGCCGCGAAATTCCGCCGGCGCCGCACTGATCCGCCCGGCCAGCCGGTGGCTCGGCGCGACCGCGACCAGCAGCGGATCGTCGAGTAGCAATTCCCCCTCCACATCGTCGGGAAGCGGGCCGGTTTCGGTGACGACGGCCAGGTCCAGCCGGCCGCGCGCTATCGCGGTGAGCAGCCGAGGACTGGTGCCCTCTCGCAGCGGCACCCGCGCCGACGTCGCCGCCACCGCTCTCGGCACCAGTGCCGCCATCGCGGTCGAGAACGCGCCGACACGCACGGTCGCGGGCGGGCCCGCGGTCAGGCGATCCAGTTGCTCGCGGGTGCTGTCGAGTTCGGCCAGGACCGTTTCCGCCTGCCGGACCACGATCTGCCCGGCCGCGGTCGGCGCGGCGCCGCGCGCGTGCCGCTCGAACAGGGGATGTCCCGCCGCCTGCTCCATCAGCGAAATCTGCCGGGAGACCGCGGATTGGGTGTAGCCCAGCCGGTCCGCCGCGCCCGAGAACGAGCCGCAGCGGGCGGCTTCGCGGACGACACGCAAGCCGAGAACGGTGAACTCACCCATGCGAGATACTGATACCAGAGATGCGAGATCGTCGCTTGTCGCATAGGTCGGCCGTGTTTAGCGTCGGCTGAGTGAGTGTGAACGAGAACAGAGCGCTGCTGCAGAACATCTTCGAGCGGATGGCCGCCGGCGAGACCCGGGCGCTGAGCGATGCGATGGCCCCGGGGTTTCGCTGGACCTTTCCCGGGCACTGGTCGTGGTCGGGCAGTTGGGAACCGAAAACAACTGCGGTACAGGGTCTTCTGCGTCCCCTGATGGCGCAGTTCACCGATTACCGAATCAGCGCCGACGCCGTTCACGCCGACGGTGATCGCGTGGTCGTGCAGGCCCACAGTGCGGCCACGACGATCCGCGGCGAGGCCTACGACCAGTACTACTGCTTCGTATTCCGGGTCGAAGCCGGGCAGTTGCTCGAGGTGACCGAATACTGTGACACCGCATTGGTGGAGCGAGTTCTCGAACCGCTGCGGTGAGTACGGGACATCCGCCGAGAAGCCGAAAGACTCGGGGCCGCGAGCACCATCGGCTGTTCAGGATCCGATCAACGCGTATATCGACGCCGGTGATCCCGACCCGCCCTCGGTGACGAATCCGCCCACGACGACGGTGAAGTCCCGATCCGGCAGTTCCCCCAGGTGGGCGAGGATTTCGAGGCTGAGGCGGTGTTCGCGGTACAACAGCTTCGATACCTGATAGCTGTCGTCGGTGCCGATATCGGGGCTGAAGGCGTCGGTGCCGAGGGCGCCGCGCCGGCCGAGTACGCCGTGGTCGAGCAGCCAATGCACCGCCGCCACCGAAAAAACCGGGGTGATGCATGCGGCCCTGCGCATCGACCGACGCGAATTCGGCGGTACCCCAGTATCTTTCCCAGCCGGTGCGCAGGAGGACAGCGGCCTCGGCGGGGAAGGGGCCGTGCCGTTGCTGCCATTCGAGCAGATCGTCGACCGTCACCGCGTAATCGCGATCGCCTTCGGCCCGCGCGCTGATATCGATCCGGACGCCGGGCAGGACGAAATCCTCGGGGTCGAGCCGATCGGCCGTCGCCGCACCGGCGGTGAAGTGGGCCGGTGCGCCCCAATGGGTTCCGGTGTGTTCGCCGACGGTAACCGCTTGCAGGTGGAAGCCGTGGTCGTCGAGTGTGGCGACGGTGTCGATCCGCGGCGCGGGATCGCCGGGGAACACCGATACGACCGCGGCGGACAGTGGATGCGACAGGTTCCGCACGCCCGAATACGTCATCGGTTCGCCTCCCGGTGTGGCACTGCCCTGTCCTACGCCGCCCGCACGAGATCCCACAGTAGGCGGTTCCGCGCCGACAAGCGCCGACGCGGAACCGGCCGAACTATCGCAGGTATACCGGAACCGAGATGTGCCCGTTGGAGATGAAACTGCCCAGCGGCTTCAGTTCGGACGGATCGACCGCGAGCCGCAGATCCGGGAAGCGTTCGAAGAGCGCCGGCAGCGCGATCGAGGCCTCCATCCGGGCCAGGGGAGCACCCAGGCAGTGGTGCGCACCGTGGCCGAAGGCGAGGTGCTCCTTGTTCGCCCGATGGACGTCGAACTCGGCGGTCGTCTCGCCGTGCACCTTCGGATCGCGGCACGCCGCACCGTAGGAGGCGAGAATCGCCTCACCCTTCGGAATCCGGATCTCGCCGACCTCGATGTCCTCGACGGCATAGCGCAGCGGCAGATGCGCGACCGGCGCCTGGTAGCGCAGCGTCTCCTCCACCAGCTCCGCCCACGGCACCCCGCCCTCGACCACATCGGCGCGCTGCTCCGGGTGAGTGAGCAGTGCCACGATGGCCTGATCGATCAGGTTGAGCGTGGTCTCGTGACCGGCGTTGATCACCAGCATCAGGGTGTCGACGAGTTCGGTCTCCGAGAGCTGGGCGCCGTCCTCGTTGCGGGTCGCGATCAGCACACTGGTGATGTCGTCGCCCGGGTTCTCCCGGCGGAACGCCACCAATTCACCGATCAGCCGGCCCATTTCGATGAAGTTCGCCTGCGCCTGCTCCGGTGTGAACGAGGTGTCGAAGAAGCCGTCGACACAGGCGTGGATGGCCGAGTCCAGATGATCGGGCACCCCCAGCAGTTCGCTGATCACTCGGATCGGCACCGGATAGGCGTAGTTCGGGCGCAGGTCCACGACCTCCCCGGGCGCGGTCGCGCTCAACCGCTCGAGCAGATCCGCCACGATCGCCTCGATCCGCGGGCGCATCGCGGTGGTGCGGCGGTGCGTGAACGCCGGCGCGACCAGTTTGCGCAGTCGCCGATGCTCGGTGCCGTAGGCGGTGAACATGTTCTGCGCCGCCACCCACGGTTGCAGCGGCCACGACTCGTTGATGTCACCGTTGATATAGGCCGACCAGTGCCGGCGGGGATCCTTGGACACGCGCGGATCCGACAGCAGATTCTTCAAAACGACCGCATCGGTCACCGACCACGCCGGCACCCCGCCCGGCAACTCCACCAGCGCCACGGGACCACGTTCCCGGATGCGCTCGTTCTCGGCGTGGATATCGGCGCCGGTCAGATCGAGCACCAGTGGTTCCTGCTTCATCGGAAGCTCCTTACAGCAAATTCAACGGAGGAGATGCGGGGAAGGTGACCGGTAGCGCTGCCATCGCACGGTGGAACGGGCCGGGGCGCCAGGTGATTTCGCTCGGCTCGATGGCCAGGCGCATCTCCGGCAGCGCGTCGAGCAGCTGGTCGATCGCGTCCTGCACCACCAGGTAGGCCACCGAACGGGCCGGGCAGGCGTGCGGTCCGGCGCTCCAGGCCAGATGCGAGCGGTTGCCGGTGCGGTCGCCGCCGGCGATGACCGGATCGTTGTTGCACGCGGACAGGCTGATGACCACCGGCTGATGCGCGGGCAGCCAGGCGTTGTCGATCAGGATGGGCTGGCGCGGATAGCTGATCGAGAAGTTCGCCATCGGCGGATCCTTGAACAACACCTCGTCCAGCGCGTCGCGGGTGGAGAGGCTGCCGCCGAGCATGCCGCCGCCGAACCGGTCGTCGGTGATCATCAGCAGCAGGGTGTTGGCGATCAGGTTCTGCTGGGGCTCGATGCCGGCGCCGTAGAAGCTGATCAGGTTGTAGAGCATCTCCTCGTCGCTGAGGTTGGCCGGGTGGTGGGCCAGCCGCGAGGTGACGTCGTCGCCGGGTTCGGCGCGACGCAGGTGGATCAGCTCCATCAGCGCCTGGCTCAGATGTTCCATACCCCAGGCCGCGTTCACGGTGTCGAACAGCGCCGCCATACCGGTGGCCACTCGCTGACCCAGCTCGGCCGAACATCCCACCATGCGATTCAGCGATTCGAAGACCAGCGGGAAGGCATACTGCGACACCAGATCCGCCGATCCTGCCTCACAGAAGCTGTTGATCAGCGGGATCGCGATCTTCTCCACCGTGCTGTGCAGCGCGTGCAGGTCGATGCCGTCGACGGCCGCCGTATAGGCCTGCCGGTAGCGCAGGTGGACGTTGCCCGCGTTGCGCAGCGCGTTCGGATACCACTGCATCATCGGCCGCACCGGGCAGTCCTCGGGAATCGTGTCCTGCCACGCCCGCGGGTCGGCGGGGAAGTGCTCGGGATCGTTGAGGATCCGCAACGCGGTGTGGTAGCCGATCACCAGCGTGGCCGGGACGCCGGGGGACAGCTCGATCGGGACCAGCGAACCGTAGCGCCGGCGCATCTCCCGATACGTGCCGTGTGGATCGGCGGCGAATTCCGGTGTGTCCAGCAGGATCCGGGGGCCGTCGGTGTCGACCGGGGAGCCCATGTGCTGGACCGGGCAGGTGGCGGGACCGCCCGCGCCGGGCAGTGCGGACAGTGCAGAACGTGGTGTGGTCAAAAGATGTGACTCCAGAGAATGAACTGTCGAGCGCGACGAAGAATTCCGCTGTCGGTATGGTCCTACCTGTCGGTATGGTCCTACAGCGTCACCCCACATCTGTTGTAGGACAAGAGGCTTGGTTAGCCGCCCGGCCGGACATCCGTAACCGGACTGTCGACCAGGGTAGCAGGAACGTGCCGAACTCTCTGTCCGTCTTCCACTCTCGGTTCGCCGGGGCGGACCGGGCCGGTGAACCACGGTGAAACACCTTGTGAGCGGGCATATTCACACCGGTTCCTCCGAACTGTCGGTGCGATGTGCTTGCATACCAGCATGACGAGCACCGATCTGCTGGTAGACGCCTTCGGGCGGATCAAGGAGAACGTGCACGGCGCGGTCGCCGGGCTCACCCAGGAGGAACTGGCCGCGCGGCTGGATCCGGGGGCCAATTCCATCGCCTGGCTGATCTGGCATCTGACCCGCGTGCAGGACGACCATGTCGCCGACGTGGCCGGCGCCGAACAGGTGTGGACGGCGGCCGGCTGGGCTCGCCGCTTCGATCTGCCCTTCGACGAGTCCGCGACCGGATACGGCGATGGTCCGGACGCGGTGGCGGCCCTCGACGGGGTCCCGGCCGAGTCGCTGCTGGGCTATCACGACGCCGTCCACGACCGCACCGTCGAGTACGTCCGCACCCTCACCGACGCCGACCTGCCGCGGATCGTCGACACCCGCTGGGATCCGCCGGTGACCCTCGGCGTGCGGCTGATCAGCGTGGTCGACGACGATATCCAGCATTCCGGGCAGGCGGCGTTCATCCGCGGGGTGCTGCTGCGCCGTCGCTAACGCCGGTGCAGGGTCACCGGAATCGCGGAGGGTGAGAGGACGAAGTCGCGGTTCGAGGCCCGCACGATGTAGGCCGGATCCGGCTCGGGTCGCCACCGGGCCAGCAGCGCCGCCGAGGCGAGCGTGATCTCCAGCAGCGCGAAATGATCGCCCAGGCAGCGCCGGCGACCGACGCCGAAGGACAGGTTCGCCTGCTTGTCGATCTCGCCGGTGCGGTCCGGCGACCAGCGGTCGGGATCGAAGGCCTCGGGATTCGGGAAGTGGCGCGGGTCGTGCTGGACCAGATACGGGCTGAACATGATGGCGGTGCCGTCGGGAATGGTGAGTCCACCGACGGTCACCGGCCCCGACGCGTTACCGGCGCTGATCCACGGCCCCCAGAACCGAAGAGTTTCCGAGACAACCTGTTTCAGGTAGGTGAGCTCGGCGATATGCTCCGCACGCACCGGGCCGGCGCCCACCACTTCGTCGAGCTCGGCTCGTATCCGCTCGGCGATATCGGGGCGCCGCATCACCTCGTGCCACAGCCAGCCGGTGAGCGAGGCCATCGACCCGACCCCACCGGCCAGCATCAGGATGGCCTCGTCGATGATGTGCTCGTCCGACAGTCGCGCGCCGGTCTCGGGATCGGTATGGCGGATCAACGCCGACACCACGTCGTTGAAATCCTCGTCGCGGCGGCGGTACTCGGCGATCGCGGCGCCGATCGCGGCACGCAGATGGTGTGCCTTGCGCTGCCAGCGTCGATTCGCGATCACCCGGAGGCGGCGGATCTGCGGCGGCAGCGCGGTGCGCAGAATGACCTGGCTCAGCAGCCACGGCACGTTGTCGCGAATCCGGCGGCGGGCCGTCTCGCTGAATTCGGCGGTGAACAGCGTCGAGGACACCGTGTCGAGGATCAGTCCGTGCGCCTCGTCCATCAGGTCGACCCGGCCACCGGCGGGCAGTGCGGCCGACCAGGTATCGGCCAATCCGGCCGCGGTGACCGTATATTCGGCGAGCCGGCTCTGCCGTAGCGCGGGCGCGATCATGCGCCGGCGCAGTTTGTGTTCGGCGCCGCGCAGCACGTTCACCGAACCGCCCGCCACATCGGCGATCGCTTCCCGCAGGTCGTCGCGATTCAGTTCCGCGTCGCCGAGGCCGACCTCGCGCACCAGCTCCGGAGTGGTGAGCACATAGCCGGTCTTGCGGCCGAACCGGATGCGCACGATCGGGCCGAGGTCGGCGAGCGAGGTCACGAAACCCGGTGCGTCGCGCAGCGCGCGCAGGCTGTGGCCGATCAACGGCAGGGCGCCGGGCGCGGTGGGGACATCGGAGAGTCGTCGCGGCACCGGCGGCTGCGCGGCGGGCTCGGTATCGGCCCGTGCCTGCCGGTAGACCTCGACGATCGCGTCGATGCGGCCGGACTGTCGCACCGAATCCCGATACCCGGCCATCTCGGCACGCATCGCGAGCAGCTCGGCGCGATCTGTCGCCAGCCGGGCGATCACATCCGCCAGGGCCGCGGGAGAGGCGTCGTCGGCGCGCAGACCGCCGCCCGCCGGGATGGATTCGGCCAGGTCCGGATCGCAGTACAGCACGGGCAGCCCGGTGGCGATCGCCTCCAGAAGCACCATGCCTTGGGTGTCGAAACCCCACGACGGAAACAGCAGGGCGTCCGCGGCGGCCATGGCGTCGAGGCATTGCTCCTGAGAAACCCTGCCGTGCAGCGTGATTCGGTCCGCGAGGCCGTGTTCGGCGACAACCGCGGCGGCGCGATCGAACAGTTCACCCTCGCCGTACACGTCGAGGGTGCAGTCCGGGACGCGGCGCACCGCGTCGATCGATTCGAGCAGTCGCTTCTCCGCGGAGAGCCGGCCGCACCAGATCAACCGCAGCGGGCCGTCGGCGTCGCGCTCGACCGCGCACCGGATGTCGACGAGTGCGTCGTCGACGCCGTTGGACACGACCCGGATCGGCCGGGTGAGGCCGTGGTCGAGCAGCAGGTCGGCGAAATGGCGGGTCGGTGCGATGACCCGGTCGGCGGCCTGCCCCTGACCCACGATGGTGTGCCACGCATGGCGGGCGGCCCGGCTCTGCGCGCCACGCGGCATCCGTGCGGGGTGGTTGACGAAGCGGCCGTGCAGGATTCGCAGCGCCAGCGCGGAGAGGTAGGGCGCCGGTGCGGTGTGCTCGATGAAGGCGTCGTCGCGGCTCTGCGCGGTGTGCACGAGCGGAATCCGGTGCCGCCGTGCGGCTTTCATTCCCGAGATCGCGACCCCGTAGGTGGTGTGGGTGTGGACCAGATCGACCGGGCCGCGAGCGGCGAAGGCGGCATCGATCAGTGCGGCGTTGCGTGCGGTGGGCAGCACCATCGGGAAGCCGTTCACCACCGCGCCGGCCAGCGGAGCCAGTTCGATCACCCCGTCGTCGGCTTCCGTAGCCGGCGACGGGGTGCCCGACAGCGGCGCCACGAACAGTGTCACCCGGTGCCCGGCGCGTTCGAGGCCGCGGCGCAGTGCCGCCACCGCGGTCTGCACCCCGCCCAGCGTCGCCGGGTGATAGTCCATGAACATGGCGATGTGCACGCCCGGCACGTTACCCACGCGCCCGGTTGTTCGATATCCCATAGTGTCCCCATCGGGTTTCTCGGCCGAAAGTGTTGCGCTCTCGGGAAAAGGGGAGATAACTCGACATGAGAATCGCCATTCCGCTGACCGGCACTCGCGGCGACGTGCAACCGGTGCTGGCCCTGGGGCTGGAATTGCGGCGCCGCGGCCACGACGTGGTGCTGGGCGCGCCGCCGAATCTGGTCGATTTCGCCACCGCGGCCGGGCTCGCCGCGCGCGCCTGCGGGCCGGATGTGCAGCAGCTCTACAGCTCGGAGGCAGGGCAGCGCGCCCTCGCCGCGGGCAATACGCTGCGGCTGATGCAGCTGGTCGCCCGGCAGATGGCCGACTATGCCGATCGGATGAACCGCGAGGTGGTCGAGGTGTGCGCGGGCGCCGACCTGATCGTGGCCAGCACTGTCACCGAGGACCGCGCGTGCTCGGTCGCCGAGGCGATGGATGTGCCGCTGGTGAGCCTGCACTACTACCCGGCCCGGGCGAACGGGGCCTATCCGTTTCCGGGTGCGCTGCCGGCGAGTTGGGCGCCGCCCGCTCCGGTGAATCGCGTGACGTGGGCGGTGGCGGAGAACCTGCGGCGCATCGTGTTCATGCGCTATCTGAACGATCTGCGCGGCATGCTCGGGCTGCCGAAATCGCGGGCGAGTATCGCGGCGGTGCTGGCACGGCGGCGGGTCCCCGAGGTGCAGATCTACGATCCGGCGCTGGTGCCCGGGCTGCCGGCGCAGTGGGACGGCCGGCGCCCGTTCACCGGCTTCCTGACGCTGGATCAGCAGACCCGGCACGCGGTGGGCGAACTCGGCGACGACCACACCGACATCCTGTCCTGGGTGCGGGCAGGGGAGGCGCCGGTGTTCTTCGGATTCGGCAGTATGCCGATCAGCGATCCCGCCGCCGTCCTGGCCATGGTCGGTGAGGTGTCGCGGCGACTCGGGGTGCGAGCATTGGTGAGTGCGGGCTGGAGTGGTATGGAAACCGCTCGTACCCAGGGTGATTCGAGGGTGAAAGTGGTCGGCCCGTTCGCCTACGACCTCGTGTTCCCGCACTGCGCGGCCGCGGTGCATCACGGCGGGATAGGCACGTTGTTCGAAAGTCTGCGGGCCGGTCTGCCGACGCTGGTGTGTTCGGTGTCGTTCGAACAGCCGATGTGGGGCGGGCAGGTGGATCGGCTCGGGCTCGGCGCACACCTGCGTTTCACCGAACTCACCACCGAACGACTCGTTCGCGGCGTGACCACGCTGCTGGAACCCGAACGTCGCGCCCGCGCAAGGCAATTCGCGGCTACCCTGCGCACCGAGGGCGCCGCCGCCCATGCCGCCGATATCGTCGAGGCGGCAGCCCGGTGAGGATGATCGCCGCGGATTCGGCGGTGATGTTCCGCCGGTGCGCCCGGCATACCCTCCGCAGTCCGGACACGCTGATCATCTCGCTGCTCATGCCGATCCTGGTGATGCTGCTGTTCACCTACGTCTTCGGCGGCGCGATCGACGTCGGTGGTTCCTACCTCGACTACGTCGTGCCCGGAATCATGTTGTTGTGCACGGGATTCGGTGCGTCGATCACCGCGACCGCGGTCTCGGCGGATATGAGCCGGGGCAGTATCGACCGATTCCGGACGCTGCCGATGTTCCGGCAGGCGATCCTGGCCGGACACGTCGGTGAGGGGGTGGCGCGCAATCTTGCCGCCATCGCGATCGCGGTGACCGTGGCGGTCCTACTCGGCTATCGTCCGCGGGCGGACGTACTCGGCTGGCTGGGGGCGCTGGCCATGATCGTGCTGTTCGTGGTGGCGATCTGCTGGGTCGCGGTCGCGCTCGGGCTGGTGGCGAAGAATCCCGAGGCGGCCGGCGGGATGACCTACGCGATCATGTTCATCCCCTACATCAGCAGCGCGTTCGTGCAGACCTCCACTATGCCCGCCTGGCTGCGCGGCTTCGCCGCCTACCAGCCCGCCACTCCGGTGGTGGATACCGTGCGCGGTCTACTGAATTCGAGCGGAACCGGCGGAAGCGCGGCACTGGCCCTGGTCTGGTGTGCGGGGCTCGGGGTGCTCGGTTTCGGCGCGGCGAGCGCGGTGTTCGACCGGCTCTCCCGGCGATAGCGGACCACGGCGTCTCACCGCCGCGGCGGCGCGGTCTGCGGCGGGGACGGATCGGATAGCGTGCGGCGGCTCTCGCGCGGCTCAGTGCGTGCTGCGATTGTCGCCCGCGAGACGGCCTCGCCTGATCAACGCCCGTTTGGCGCCCGGCGCGATCGGCGGCAGCGGTGGTTCCGAATCCGATTCCGGCTCAGCGGTATTGGGCCGGACGAACAAGGTGACCGAGGCGGCCGGACTGAATCCACTGCGGGTCATCAGGGTGGCCGAGGCGGTATTGCTCTGCTCCACGTCGGTCACGATGCGGCGTGCTCCCCGCGCGAACAACGCCTCCGAACAGATGTCCACCAGTCGCCGCGCCAGCCCGCGCCCCTGCATATCCGGCGCCACCGCGACCCACTCCAGATATCCCCAGTCGTCCCGCAATTCGAATTCCATGGACCCCAGCACGAATCCCACCACCCGATCCGAATCCAATGCCACCCAGCAGGCGTTGTCCGCCGAATCCAAATGTTCGGCCACCGACGTCAACGACCACGAGGTGTAGGGCTTGACGCTGGTGTCGAACACTTCGTGACCCAGATCCAGCACCTGCCGCAAATGCCCCAGCCCCATGGGCACGATCACCGCATCGCCATCCATCCGCCCAGTTTGCCAGAGGTGTGCCGACCGTCGGACGTTGTGGATTCCGCCGGTGGGGCGCGTCGCGTCGCGCACGCGTGACGCGCCCCGAGTCGGCGGACATGGACCCGCCGACGTTCCTGCGATCAGCCGTTGGGCTGATTCGGAGCGCCGTCCATCGGCGGCGCCATCCCGGGTCCGCCGCCCTGTCCGGGAGCCGCGCCTCCCGGTCCGGGACCGTTCTGCCCCGGATCGCCGCCCTGCGCCATCCCGCCGAAGCGGCCGGACCGTCCGGTGCGGCCACCCATCTGCCCGGATTCGGTGCCGCTCGTGATCGCGGTCGCGGTGGCGCTCCCGTTCGCCTCCGTGCCCTGAATGCGCACGGTGTCACCGACTTTCACCTCCGAATGCTGGGTGCTGCCGGAAATCGTGTAGGTCTGGGTGAAGTTGTCGGCGCTCTTGGCGGTGATCGAGGTGTCCGATACCGCGGTCACCGTGCCCGTCTGGGTGATCTCGGTGGTGTAGCCGCCGTTGCCGTCGCTGATCACGAACTGGCCGTGCAGGCTCTGGCCGGTCATGCCCATACCGCCCGGGCTCGCGGTGTTGTGCCCGCCGCCCCAGCTGGTCCCGGGCCCGCCCGGACCACCGTGGGCGCTGCCGCCGGAATGTGTGGCCGCGTAGACGACGCCGCCCCCGGCCGCCGCGATCACCGCGGCGATGCCAACCGCGGCCAGCGACTTCTTCGTCGACCAGGTGGCGGCCGGCCGGGTCTGCGGCGCGCCCCAGGTGTGTTCCGGCTCGGCCGGAGGCTGTGGGGTGGGCTCGGTCATCGCGTACTCCTTGTCGTCGAATGCGATCGCGGGGCGTCGATGCCGCGATCGCGTTGCTCGGTCAACCCTGCGATGCGAAGCTGGGTCTGCGCTGTGGACTCGTTCGGTACCCGCTGTGGTGAGCGCGCCGCGACCGCCGCACTCACAGCCGACCCCCAGATACGGCACAGCGGACACCTAGCCGCCGTTCCCAGACTGGGGTCATGACCACCACGAACACCCCGGCCGAGCGCGTCGTGATGCGCCGCGCGGACGGCAGCCCCGTGACCGTCCTCGTCGTCGACGACGAACCGGTGCTCGCGGAAATGGTGTCGATGGCGTTGCGCTACGAAGGCTGGCAGGTCGTCACCGCCGCCGACGGCCGCACCGCGGTCACCGCGGCCCGCGAGAACCGCCCCGACGTGGTGGTTCTCGACGTGATGCTGCCGGATATGACCGGGCTCGAGGTGCTCGCGAAGCTGCGCCGCGATCTGCCGTATCTGCCGGTGCTGCTGCTGACCGCGAAGGATTCGGTCGAAGATCGCATCGCCGGGCTCACCGCCGGCGGCGACGACTACGTCACCAAACCGTTCAGCATCGAGGAGGTGGTCCTGCGCCTGCGCGCACTGCTGCGCCGCACCGGCATCACCACCGTCGACAACGACGCTCAGATCGTGGTGGGCGATCTGATGCTCGACGAGGACAGCCACGAGGTGACGCGCGCGGGCGAGCCGATCACGCTGACCTCCACGGAGTTCGAACTGCTGCGCTATTTCATGCGCAATCCCCGTCGCGTGCTGAGCAAAGCGCAGATTCTGGACCGGGTCTGGAGCTACGACTTCGGCGGCCGCTCCAATATCGTCGAGCTCTATGTCTCCTATCTGCGCAAGAAGATCGACAGTGGTCGCGAACCGATGATCCACACCCTGCGCGGCGCCGGATATGTCCTCAAACCCGCCGCCTGAGGCCCCGGCGAGCGAGCCGCGGTCTCGCCGTTGGTGGTCGGCGCGCGGTTGGTCGCTGCGCGCGCGACTGCTGGTCGGACAGTTGCTGTTGCTGGTGGTCGTGGTCGTAGGTATCGGCGCCGCAACGGAATTCGCACTGCAGCAGTTTCTCGTGCATCAGCTCGACACCGAGTTGGTCGATGTGCAGAAGCGTTCCCTCGGCGAGGCCGGCGGTGGGCCGAGTCTCGGGCCGCCACCCGGCGATCCGGACCACGGCTATCGGCCGCCGCCGAACCACGGCGGTCCCGGGCCGGATTTCCTGGACCGGCGCGGCATTCAAGCCGATACCGTCGGCGCCAGTATCGACGGCACCGACATCACCGCCGCCAAGATCGATGCCGACGGGACCCAGACCAGCTTGTCCGCGGCCGCCCGGCAGCAGTTGGCCCGGGTGGCGTCGGACGGCGATCCGGTGACCGTCGACCTCGACGGGCAGGGCTCCTATCGCGTGGTCGCGAATTCGACCTGGCTGGGCGCCACCGTGGTCACCGGTATGCCGTTGACCACGGTCCACGCCACGTTGATGCGGGTCCTGCTGATCCTGGTGGTGGTCACCGCGGTGGTGCTCGTCGTCGCGATCACCGTGGGCATCTGGGTGATCCGCCGCGCGCTGGCACCGCTGGACCGAGTGGCCGCCACGGCCTCCCGGGTGGCCGATCTGCAGCTCGATCGCGGCGAAGTGGCTTTGCCGGTGCGGGTTCCGGCCGAGGACGCCGATCCGCGTACCGAGGTCGGACAGCTCGGTTCCGCGGTCAACCGCATGCTCGATCACATCGACAGCGCGCTGTCGGCCCGCCATGCCAGTGAGACGCGGGTGCGGCAGTTCCTCGCCGACGCCAGTCACGAACTGCGCACCCCGCTGGCCGCGATTCGCGGCTATGCCGAACTGGCCCAACGGAAACGGGCCGAGGTGCCCGGCGACGTCGCCAACGCGATGAACCGAGTGGATTCGGAATCGCGACGGATGACGGCGCTGGTCGAGGACATGCTGTTGCTGGCCCGGCTCGATTCCGGGCGCGGTCTCGAACACGAGCCGGTGGACCTGACCCGGTTGACCGTCGACGCCGTCAGCGACGCCCACATCGCGGGCCCGGACCACCGGTGGAATCTGGATCTGCCCGGCGAACCGGTCGTCGTCACCGGTGATGCGGCGCGACTGCACCAGGTGCTGGCCAACCTGCTCGCCAACGCGCGGGTGCATACGGGCCCCGGCACCACCGTCACGGTCTCGCTGGAACACGACGGCGCCGGCGGCGCGATCTGGCGGGTCGCCGACAACGGTCCCGGTATTCCCGCCGCACTTCAGCCGGAAGTGTTCGAACGCTTCGCGCGCGGCGATTCCTCGCGCTCGCGGCGGGCCGGGAGCAGCGGTCTGGGGCTGGCGATCGTCGCGGCGGTGGTGAAATCGCACGGCGGCGCGATCAGCCTCGACAGTGCACCGGGACATACCGTTTTCACCGTCCGGCTGCCGGAGGAGACCTCACAGCGGGCACACAGCGAAGCCCAAGGCAGCAACCACCTCGGTCGATGACGATCGACATATGACGACGACTGTGCTGGAAACGCCCCCGGCCGCGGTGACCGAACCGCCGCCGACGCGGACCGCGAGCCCGTGGTGGCGGCAGCTGTCGCTGGTGGCGCTGCTGGCGGCCACCGCGCTGCTGTACGTGTGGGACCTGGGTGCCGGCGGCTGGGCCAACGAGTTCTACGCCGCCGCCGTGCAGGCCGGATCGCAGAGCTGGAAGGCGATGCTGTTCGGATCCAGCGACGCCGCCAACGCGATCACCGTGGACAAGACGCCCGGCGCGCTGTGGGTCATGGATATGTCCGCGCGGATCTTCGGCTTCAACTCGTGGAGTCTGCTGGTGCCGCAGGCGCTCGAGGGCGTCGCCGCCGTCGCCGTGCTGTACGCCGCGGTGCGCCGGGTCGCCGGGCACTGGCCGGGAGTTCTCGCCGGTGCCGTTCTGGCGCTCACACCGGCCGCGGCGCTGATGTTCCGCTTCGACAATCCGGATGCCCTGCTCGTGCTGTTGCTGACCGCCGCCGCCTACTGCGTGCTGCGATCCGTCGAAAAGGGCAGCGCCGCGTGGTGGCTGCCGCTGGCCGGGGTGGCCGTCGGATTCGGATTCCTGGCGAAGATGATGCAGGCGTTCATCGTGCTGCCGGTTTTCGCGGTGGTGTATCTGCTTGCGGCCCAAGTTACTCGGAAAACGAGGATTATCCGCGCGGTGGCGGCTGTGCTCGCGATGGTGGTGTCCGCGGGCTGGTATCTGGCCGTGGTCGCGCTCTGGCCGGCCTCGTCGCGGCCCTTCATCGGCGGCTCACAGCACAACAGCGTGCTCGAATTGGCGTTGGGCTACAACGGTTTCGGGCGGCTCACCGGTGAGGAGGTGGGCGGTCTGGGCAATATGAACTACGACGTCGGCTGGGCGCGGCTGTTCGGCTCCGAGATGGGTGGTCAGATCTCCTGGCTGATCCCGGCGGCGCTGATCCTCGGTGTGGCCGGTCTCTGGCTCACCCGTCGCGCGCCTCGCACCGATCCGGCGCGGGCAGCGCTGATGCTGTGGCTGGGCTGGCTGGTGCTCACCGGCGGGATCTTCAGCTTCGCGAGCGGCATCCTGCACCCCTACTACACGGTGGCGCTGGCTCCGGCCGTTGCGGGCAGTGTGGCGATCGGCGCCTGGCAACTGTGGTTGCGGCGCAACGACCTTCGGGCGACAGCCGTGCTATCGGGAACGCTGGTGGTGACCACCGTCCTGGCCTGCATCCTGCTGGCGCGCACCGGTGAGTGGAATCCGTGGCTTCGCCCCGTCATCGCGGTGGTCGGTGTGGGTGCGGCGGCGCTGCTGCTGGTCGTCTCCCGGTTGCCGCGGGCACTCGGTGCGGCGGTGGTGGCCGTCGCGCTGGCCGCCGGACTGGCAGGACCGACCGCCTACGCGGTGGCGACCGCGTCGACTCCGCACACCGGGGCGATCCCGTCCGCCGGGCCGTCCAGCGGGCGCTTCGGTGGGATGCCGCCGGGTGGTGCGCCCGGCGGCCAGGCCGGAAATGCCTCCGGCGGTGGGCAAACCGGCACCGGCAGCCAATCCGGCACGGGGAACAGCCAATTCGGTGCGGCGCCCGGTGGGCAATCCACGACCAGCGGTGCGACTGCGCATGCCGGTGGACCGATGGGCGGGCTCCTGGGCGGTATCACCGTCGGCTCGAATCTGTCTGCGGCACTGAGTGACAACGCCGGCGCCTATACCTGGGTAGCGGCCGCGGTCGGCTCCAACAGCGCCGCCGCCTACCAACTGGCGACCGGCGACCCGGTCATGGCCGTCGGCGGATTCAACGGCACCGACCCGTCCCCGACCCTGGCGCAGTTCCAGCAGTACGTGGCCCAGCACAAGATCCACTACTTCGTCGGCGGCGCCGGCATGGGCGGCATGCGCGGCGCCTCCAGCGGCGGCAGCCAGGCCGCCTCCGAGATCGCCGCCTGGGTAGCCGCCAACTTCACCGCCCGGACGATCGACGGAGTAACGGTCTACGACCTGACCGCACCCGCCGAGTAGGGATCGGACCCCGTATGGGCGGGAGTAGGGGTTTACCTGCCGGTATATCGGTGCAGGAATATTCCTGCACCGATATACATGCATCTATGTGGCGGATCGAGTCTCGCGAGGTGGCGCGCGCACGGCGTGCGCTGGAGCGCTACCGCGACAGCAAGGAGAGAGACCGATGAAGAATGTGAACTATCGGGACCTGGTCAACGACCGTCTCGAGGAGATGACTCCCGATCAGCGCGTCGAATACGACGCGGCTTACGAACGTGCCGGTCTAGCGCTGCGCTTGGCAGAACTGTTCTACGAGGCGCGTGCTGCGGCAGGTTTGACGCAGACGGAACTCGCGCGCCGGATGGGCACCACTCAACCGACCATCGCTCGGATCGAAGGTGGCGGCCGCATGCCCACTCTGGACATGCTCGAACGGCTGGCCATCGCTGTCGGCCAGCGCCTCGACATCTCGCTCGGGCCTGCGGCGTAACAGTCCACCCACCCGTCAGTCGAAGAATTCGGAGACGGTGGCGGCTGTCAGCAGTCGTTCGGTCCACGTCTCGACGTCGACTGTGTCACCACCGCGCACGCGGTCGATGACCGAGCCGTCTCGACAATCGCCCAGCAGAAGCGGTGCATCCTCATCGTCCGACGGCCGCTTGCCCGATGACCTTCGCTGATGCGGGCGTTATGACGGTGTCGTTGTCGTCGACGTCTTCGAGGTATCGGCCCGACGCTCGGCTGGTGTCGCTGACGTCGAGCCAGGTGACGAATACCTGTGGGTAGGGGAGGGAGTCGTGGAGATGTCGGTCGATCCGCAGGTAGCCTTGGGCGCTGCGTTCCAGACGCAACAGCATTCGTATTCGTTCCTCGGGTGGGCGTTTGCCGGCGTCGTCGCGAAGCCACGAACTCGGCGGTTCGTCGCCGCGGACCCGCGGGGTGTATCCAACCATCGGGCCTGCCGTGCCGGCACCGACGGTCGGCATGGTTGCAGCGATATGTCGGCCCAGCTGGTGTCTACTCGTGACGACAAGTTTGATGTCACCACCGAAATCGGCTGTCGGTCCCGGCTTTTGGAACACGACTACCCCGAGATCTCCGACCGCTGCGGCTTGGGATCGGACACGGCGATGAGAGTTGTGAAACCAGCCGTTGCAGACGATGCGCAGGTCGGGGTTGGCGAGGATGCGTAGCGGCCCGGTGAGGTCGGGATCGGCGCCGCGCGGGTAGCGAGAACTGATCTCCATTCGCCGAATCTCGTATTCGACTGCTGTAGCCGAGCTTTCGATGATATTGATGGATGCGGATAGTCACCGTCCAGACCGGTCTCCGATGCCCAGACATGAGAGAACTCGTCGGGGGTGAATTCCCAGGAAGTCTGTGTAATCACCGTTGCGGCCCTGCGTTGGGTTCGGCGTCCATGATCGGGCCGGTTCCGGAGAGGTCGATGTATTCGAGCTCGGTTTCCTTTGCGGGATTCTCGTGCGCGCCGGAAGCGGCGTACCTGCTGCTGACAGACGAATGAGTGGAAGTCAACAGTCTTGTTGCGCTGCAGGATGATTCGTCGATCCGGGTATGTCGACGCGCGGCGCTCGACCTGGCCTGAGGGCGCATCCTATGTCGCTTCGCGGCTTGGACAGTTATAGCGGAATGATTACGAATGTGTCGGTGCTCACCGCTACGGTGGTGCCCGTGCCTGCCGATCCCAGCAACTACCACGACGCCTTCTTCCGTGAGGTGATGTCGACTCCCGCAAACGCCGTTTCCGAGCTGCGCACGGTCTTGCCGGAGGCGGTGACGGCGTGCGTGGATTGGGGGTGTCTGGAACTGCAGTCGACCAGTTTCGTTACCAGCGAGTTGCGACCCCGCTACGGTGACCTGCTTTTCCGCACTCGCGTGAGGGATCGCCCCGCCTATATCTATGTACTGATCGAGCATCAGAGCCGCCCCGACCCGCTGATGGCTCTGCGGCTCCTTGAATACATGATCCAGGTGTGGAACCACCACATCGGCCACAACCCGGCCACCGGTACCTTGCCCGCAGTCATCCCCCTGGTCGTGTACCAGAGCCCGAGCGGACGGCGGTGGACAGCACCCCTGGATATCGCCGAACTCATCGATCTCGACGATGCCACCCGCGCGGCAGTCGGACCGTACATTCCTCGGATGCGCTACGCCTTGGACAACATCACCCGCATTGACCTGGGTGTCCTGGCGAAACGTGAGCTCACCTCTCACGCTCGAACCACACTCGCGCTGATGAAAACGGCCCCTGGAAACCCTGACCTCACGCCGGTACTGAAAATGCTGCGAGATGACTTCAGAGCGATGCTCGCAGGCCCCAACGGTGTGCGTGACTTGCGCCTGGCCTTCACTTACATTATGAGGGTGGGCGAGACCGACCCCGCTGAGATAGAAGAGTTTGCCGACGAGCTCGGCCCCGACGCCAAGGAGGCATTCATGACTACCGCCGAACGCCTCACTGCCCAAGCCGAAGCGCGAGGAGAAGCGCGAGGGCGCGTAGTAGCCCTACTTCAACTGCTCACGATGAAGTTTGGGCCACTTCCTCAACGCGTTGTCGACACGGTGGAGGCGGGGACTCTTGAACAATTGGAGTCCTGGACGGCCGGCATCCTCACCGCCGAACATATCGACCAGCTGATCTCGTGAGCACCGCCGCATCGGCTGGCAGGGTGTGGATGCGATGGCAGGCAAGCCCGCGAAGAAGTCCGCGCGGCTGCTCGGGAACTCCGGCGATCTATTCGCGGCCGATGAAGCCCTGAACTATATGGGACATCTTCGAAAGATCACCTCGCGTCATCCCTTCCCGATCGTCTTGCCGACCCTGAGCATCTCGTCGAATAGCTGACGCCGCCATACCTTCTGCTGTTCGGTTGTGCCGGCATAACCACGGGGCCCGGTGCTGCGGTGCCAGAAGTGTTTCAGGCTGCGCGCTGTTTTGGGATAGGACTGGCGGAAGAAATCCCATCCGCGCTCAGGACCATGACCGAACACGAAGACGGCCCGTAGATGGGGGAGTCGCGCGATAACCTGGATGAGGAGGTCCGCGCCTTCGCGCAGATAGGGATCGCGAACGCTTGCGTTCAGCTCACCCAGCCCCCTCTTGTACCAGGGATACATATTCCAGCCGACGTAATCCGCCCGAGCGATCGCCGCGTGATCGAGTGCTTCCGCGATCCGCTCAGCCGCCGGATCGCCGTTCTCGACCGAAAGCATGCCCGAGCCACCGGGCACGTCGAGCCTTGTCTGCTCTCCGGGGGACAGGGTCAGCAAGAGCAATCGCGCCGCAGATCCGCCGAACTCCGGGGAGATATGAGGGACGAACATGTCCGGCTTCCGAGCACGCAGCCGGTCGACGTACTCGTTGAGCTCTCGAATGTGCGGTTCGTAGACGCGCGCTCGGTAGTCATCGCGATACCCATTGATCCGCATCTGCTGGTACACCCGAGCCATCGCCCCTCCAAGTCAGCCACGTTGCGCTCGAATGTGGACGATGCCATAGCAGGCCGACACCATCGAGGAGTTTCGGCTGAAGGAGGTCGACCGGGCTGTATGTGGGCGGCTGGCCTCACACTCCCGCGCCCGTACCGTCGCAAAGGAACTTGTCAGGCTGTTCGAACAACTTCCGTAGCTCCGGCAGATGCGGCCGGGCCGGGATAGTTCCGGCGGCAACCGGCTGCTCCGCCAACGCGTCACTTCGATCAGCGTTCGCGTGAGCTCTATAGCAGCGTCAGCGCCACGACGATCACGACGACGCCGACGAAAAGCAGCCCGCCGGCGTTGCTCAGATATCCGGTCTCGCTGGGCTTGTTCGCCTCGGGGTTGTCGTACTTCCACCCTTCGGTCTTCCGCCAAATCTCCTCGGGGTAAAGCAAACTCGCGAAGCCGAACAGGACGACGCCAACGCCCGCGATGATCATGAACCACTTCATGCGCTCAGGCTATGGGGTGGGCGCCGGCGGCGTCCATCGGATACGTGAGGGCTGGGACGTTGCGGAGACCGGCGCTGATTTCGAACGCCAGATCCGTGTAGCCGACGGCGAGTTCGGCGAGACGTTGCCAGAGGAAGTGGCGGTCCGGTTCGGGCACAGCACTTTTCAGTGCCGTGTGCGCGTCGCCGCGGTATTGGGCGATGCGGTCGATGACCATGCCGACCGACTCGGTGTGGAGGTAGGACGCACTGCGGGCCTGGGGGAGATGTGTGGTTACCCAGCGGTCGATCGAGCGGACGAGTTCGGCTCGGGAGCGCTCCACGTCGCTGGTGTCCGCGGGTAATGCGGTACGGCGCGCGGAGTGGAGCTCTGCCAGTGCGCGGGCGGCGTGAAGCACGGGATGGTTCAACCGAACCGTTCCGTTGCATGCCTCCAGCAGTTCGTCTATCGGTGGCAGTTTGACCATCACCGGGGAGCCTCCAGTTGTGGATCGAGTCGGTCGGACGGAGAGTCGGGTGCTGCGCCGTGAAGGGCCCCTGAGACCCGAAATAGGCTGGTAACGAGGTGAATCATTCGTCGTCTCAGCTGTCTTCGATAAGCAATAGGTAGGCCGCTTCGAGATGGACGATGCATTCGTCCGGACAGTGGGCCCCGTGGATCGTTCGTAGTTCGCGGGCGCGCGCGGGGTTCAAGCCGAGCAGATGGACCTGGCACATGAACTCGGCGAGCTTGCCGTCGGCGTGGACGAATGCCCTCTGCCCCATCGGGTCGGAAGGATTCACGGCGTCTCGCTCGGTGGCGGTCCCGTGGTCGAGAGACGGTTTAAGGCGCGGCACAGGCAATCGGGCAGCATAAGGGTTCCTTCGGAGGGCGGTCGCTCAGGTTCGCCGAGCAGGTCTCACATCGGAAGTGGCGTAGCCGCGGCGGATTTCGGCCAACTATGCGGATACGTCTAGCGTCTTCCGGGGAGCCACAACGGCTTCCGTCGATGCCAGCCGGCGGAGCCGGGGGCACCCGAAACATCGGGGATCTCGTAGTCCACGCCGAGAAACCCTGCGAGGTCGCGAATGCTCAGGCCGAGTAGTCGGGCACCTTCGCCGATCTCCGTCCACTGTTGCTCGCCGGCCGCCGGCCTGGACACCACCGCAGCCACGGCGGCGTTCGAGGAATTCCACGCCGGCCGCACCCTCACCGCCAGCCAGCTGCACTTCCTGAAGCTGCTCACCACCTATATCGCCAAGAACGGAGTGATCGAGGTCGGCGCCCTCTACGAACCGCCGTTCAACACGGTGGCGCCGACCGGTCCCGAGGACATCTTCTCCGAGAACGATGTGGATCGAATTGTGGCGGTGGTGAAGAACATTCGCACGACGGCCGTGCCGGATGCGGCGGAGTCCGCGGCGGCGAGCGGATAAGCAGCCGGTGAACTCGTCAGAGCTCGCTTCGGCTTTCTGGCGACCGCGGCGTAACCGTTGGACGCGGGCTCGCTCATCTCTGCCCCCGTTTCTCCTCACAGTCGGCGCATAGGTTCGGCAAAGAGCCGACCCACCTCCGGGCGCGATCCTCGATGCAACGGCCGCGGCAGACAGCCCGGCGACCGAGGCGGAGGAGAACCGTATGACGATCACAGAGGCGGCGCGTCGGCAGGCCGAGCCGACCGGATCGCCGCCGCAGCCGGCGCGGTGGGGCGCGTTCCTCTCGGGACCGCCCGACCAGCCGCGATGGGCGCGGCACGGGCTGCTGGTGCTGCTGGTCGCGACCGCGTTCCTGTATCTGTGGGGACTGAGCGCCTCCGGGTGGGCCAACGACTTCTATGCCGCCGCGGTGCAGGCGGGCACGCAGAGCTGGAAGGCGCTGCTGTTCGGATCGCTCGACTCCGGTAATGCCATCACCGTCGACAAGCCGCCCGCCGCGCTGTGGGTGATGGGGCTGTCCGGGCGGCTGCTCGGATTCGGTTCGTTCTCGCTGCTGCTGCCGCAGGCATTGATGGGTGTGGCGTCGGTCGGGCTGCTGTACGGGGCGGTGCGGCGCTGGAGCGGTCCGGCGGCCGGACTGATCGCGGGTGCGGCGCTCGCGTCGACTCCGGTCGCGGCGCTGATGTTCCGGTTCGACAACCCGGACGCCCTGCTGGTGCTGCTGCTGGTCGCGGCGGCGTATTGCACGGTCCGGGCCACCGAGAGGGGGAGTGGCCGCTGGCTGGCGGCGGCCGGGGTCGCGGTCGGCTTCGGCTTCCTCACCAAGATGATGCAGGCGTTCCTGGTGCTGCCGGCACTCGGCCTGGTGTTTCTCGTCGCCGCGCCGATCGCATTGCGCGCCCGGATCCTGAAACTCCTGGGAGCCGTTGTCGCGCTGGTGATTTTCGGTGGCTGGTTCGTCGCGCTGGTGAGCCTGTGGCCCGCCGATTCGCGGCCGTACATCGGCGGCTCCACGGACAACAGCCTGCTCGAACTCGCCCTGGGCTACAACGGTCTCGGCCGTATGATGGGCGGCGAAGGCAACGGCGGTGGCGGCGGTGGTCCCGGTGGGGGCGGCAACACCGGCTTCGGCGGCAGCACCGGAATCACCCGCCTGTTCGGCGACTCGATGGGTACGGAAATCTCGTGGCTGCTCCCGGCGGCGCTGATCGGGCTGGTGGCCGGCCTGTGGTTCACCCGGCGCACACCCCGCACCGGACGCATCCGCGCGAGCCTGATCCTGTGGGGCGGCTGGCTTCTGGTCACCGGCGTGGTCTTCAGCTTCATGCAGGGCACGATTCACCCCTACTACACCGTGGCCTTGGCGCCGGCGATCGCCGCGCTGGTCGGCATCGCGGTGGTGGAACTGTGGCGCGGACGTGAATTCGCCTCTGCGCGTGCGGCATCGGGTCTCATGCTGGCGGCGACCGGAGTATGGAACTTCGTCCTGCTGGACCGCACACCCGACTGGTACCCGGCGCTGCGCTGGATCGTCCTGATCGGCTCGATCGTGATCGCGGCGGTCCTCGTCGTCGGCGCGCACGCCCTCGGCGGGATGACCGTGATCGTCGCTGCCGCCGCACTGCTGTTCGGTTTCGCCGGCACGAGCGCCTACGCCCTGGAGACAGCGGCGACCCCGCACAGCGGGTCGATTCCGACCTCCGGCCCCGACAGTGGCCACGGCATGGGCGGCTTCGGCGGCGGTCCCGGCGGAGGCAACTCCGGCAACACCGCCCTGCGGGAACTGCTGAAGAGTGCGAACAACCGCTGGGCGGCGGCCACGGTCGGCTCGCAATCCGCGGGCAGCCTCGAATTGTCCACGGGAACGTCGATCATGGCGATCGGCGGCTTCACCGGCAGCGACAACTCGCCTACCCTGGCCCAATTCCAGGACTACGTGAAGAACGGCGATATCCACTACTTCTTCGCGGGCGGCGGCCGCGGTGGGCCGGGCGGCGGCTCCGGCAGCGCCGGCGAGATCACCAGCTGGGTCGAATCCCACTACACCGCAATAACAGTGGGCGGAACGACGGTCTACGACCTTACTCGACCCATCGACTGACGACCGAATCGGGGCCCTGCGATAGATGGCAGGGCCCCGATTCGCGTGCGCGAGTTCACGGGGTCGTGGCTGCTACGAAAGGCCGCGCAGCTCAACCGAATTCGAGTTCCGTCCAGGGGATATCGATCGGAAACGGATGGTCGATGCGAACCGATTCCGAGGTGGTGGGCGACCACGCGCCCGCCAGGACGTAGTTCGCCTGGTGCAGCACCGACACTCCGGGCGGCAGCGGCCCCACCTGTGGCGCGAGGACGTATGCGTGCACGTGAGCGATGGCGCTGCGTTGCGTTGCGAGGGTGACCTCCCAATACCAGGGAATCCCCGCCTTGGCATAGCGTGCCTTCTTCAGTTCCATATCCGCATCCGAATTCGATGGCGACAGCACCTCGCCCACCAAGACGACATCGGAAGAGCGGACGTGCTGGTACGGCTGTTCGAGGCAGCGGTGAACCATGAAATCCGGTGTTACGAAGTCGGACTTGCCGGACTTGCCGAAGAACACGTTGGTTTCCGTGCGCACACTCCAGCACTGTTCGGGATCGTCGGACATCTGTTTCCGAGCGCAGTGTCGAAGGCCGCTCCACAAGAGGTTGGTGAACTCCTGGTGTTCACCGGGGCCGCGACGAAGCCACACCACCCGGCCCTCCCACAGCTCGATGCGAGCTGCGATGTCTTCGGGCAACTGCTCCAGCTCTTCCCAGGTCATGTACTCGGGAAGATCCGGTCGCGCGACATCCGGGCAGGACATGATGCCCATCGTAGCGGGCCGAACCGTGTAGTTGGGAGGCTCGACGTGCGGGGTTCGGAGGGCGGTCGTCCGGCGGGCAGGGGCGCGGGCGATGGTCCGCTCACGCCCGAGCTCCGTCCTCAGTTGCTCTCGCTGTCGTGGGTGTGCTGTTCGTAGGGCTGGTTCATGGTGTGCTGGAACTTGATTGCGGAGGCGATGCCGACGGGGATGCCGAGGAGCGCGGCGCCGAGGATGGCGCCCATACCGCCCAGGACGCCCGCTCCGGCCAGGCAGCCGGCGATGAGGGTGAGTCCGGCGGCGTCGAGGACGGGCGCGCCGAACACCGCGCCCGCTACGGCGCCGACTCCGCAGCCGACGGCGAGGCCGATGAGACCACCGGTCATTGTTCCGACGCTGGTAGCCAGGCCGAATTCGTTGATGGCGGCCTGGATCGCCGCATCGAATCGCTCGGTCTGCGGATCGCCGTCGATGTTCTCCAGGTGCAGTTCCGGCGTCGCCGCGCGTGCCGCCGCCCGTGCCTCGGGTGCGGCGTGGACGGCGGTCAGGGCCTTCGGCTCGGTCGGAAAGGCCGGGACACCGGCGACCGTTGCGCCGGAGGCGTCGCGCACCTGGAATTGCCCGCCCGCCGCGACCAGTGTGGCCGTCGCGGTCTCGATCACCACGGACTGATCCGCGGTGGAGCTCGTGTACTGCACGCCCGGCATGATCTCGGTGCTCAGGACGTGATCTGCCGCCGTGGGCGCGGCGGATGCGACAGCCGAACCGGCGCCCAACGCGCTCACCACCGTGATCGCCGTGACGGTCATGCGGGTGATCTTGTTCATCTGATCTCTGTTCCGTTCTGTGTTCTGCGCAGCGCTCGATGGAGCGGCATCAGACATTAACGGAAATGATTTCCATTTTCCATTCGGCCGTGAGCCGAGTGGCGTGAAGTGGGCGCGGCGACGTTCGTAATCAGCTGGAACGGCGGCCCCGCTCGGAAGCGCCGGTGGGCGCGTGCGTCAGTGCGGGCAGGAGGTATGTGCGCAGATGATGGGACACCGCGGCGGGATCGTCGGGGTCGAAGGTGTCGCCGGGGACGGTGCCGAGGCTGATGAGGATCCGGGCCACCCACTCGGCGACCTCGGCCAGATCGTGGCGGGGGTGCACTTCTCCGCGTGCGGCGGCGCGGTCGATATAGGGCCGCCAGAACGCCGCGAGCGCGGGGACCAGGGCGGTGACGCCGGCGCCGGCGCAGGCCGCGAACTCCTCGGGTTCGGACGAGCGCAGGCGCATGAGCAGCGCGCCCGGATCGTCGTAGGCGCCGCGACCGATGCGCACGCCGATGGTGAGCTGTTCGGCGAAGGTGTCGATGCGGTCGAGTTCGGCGCGGGCGTCGTTCCACCAGGTGTCGGTGAGCCGCACGATCGCGGCGCCGATCAGCGCGGGCTTGTCCGGGAAGTGCCGGTACAGCCAGGCGCGCGAGACCCCCGCCTCCTCGGCCACCTCCATCATCGTGGTGGCGCGAATTCCCTTAGCGGCCAGCAATTTCTGTGTCGCTTCCAACAGTCGGTCGACCACCGTCGTGGTCGTCGTGTCGCTCATCCGCCGCCCCTTTCGCCGCACACCCGCACCGGTTCGCTGTCGACCGGTTTCGGGAAAACCCTAGCAATGTGTGGACAGATCTGAGAATGTGTCTACTAGTAGACACTATCGAGAATCTGTCTACACGCCCATGGCGTGAAAGGAGTGGTGATGTATCAACCGCGTACCGCGGTCATCGGCGCCGGAATCAGCGGTCTGACCGCCGGCAAGATGCTCGGCGACTACGGGGTGCCGTATGTGTGCTTCGAATCCTCGGACCGTGTCGGCGGCAACTGGGCCTTCGGCAATCCGAACGGGCACAGCAGCGCGTATCGCTCCCTGCACATCGACACCTCCAAACATCAGCTGTCGTTCCGCGACTTCCCGATGCCGGAGGAATTCCCGGACTTCCCGCACCACACCCAGATCAAGCAGTATCTCGACGATTACTGCGCCGCCTTCGACCTCTACCGTTCCATCGAATTCGGCAACGGTGTCGAACACGCGCGGCGTCTGCCGGGCGGCGGCTGGGAACTGCGCACGCAGCGAAACGAGGTGCGCCACTTCGATTTCCTGGTCGTCGCCAACGGGCACCACTGGGACCCGCGCTATCCGGAATTCCCGGGCGAGTTCACCGGCCGTACCATGCACGCCCACCACTACATCGACCCGCGCACCCCGATGGATTTCTCCGATCAGCGCATTCTGGTGGTCGGACTGGGCAACAGCGCCGCCGATATCGCGGTCGAGCTGTCGTCGAAGGCGCTGGGCAACAAGCTGACGCTGTCCACTCGCTCCGGCGCCTGGATCGTGCCGAAGTACATCGCCGGTAAGCCGGCCGACAAGTACTACCGCACCAGCCCCTACATCCCGTTCTCCTGGCAGCGCAAAATCGCGCAGTGGGGACAACCGCTGACCGCTGGCCGTCCGGAGAACTACGGCCTGCCCACACCGAATCACAAATTCTTCGAAGCGCACCCGACCCAATCGGTGGAACTGCCGCTGCGGCTGGGTTCCGGCGATGTGATCCCGAAACCGAATATCGACCGATTCGACGGCGCCACCGTGCATTTCGCCGACGGCACCGCCGACGATTTCGACATCATCATCTACGCCACCGGCTACAACATCACCTTCCCGTTCTTCGATCCGGAGTTCATCAGCGCTCCGGACAACAAGATCGATCTGTACAAGCGGATGTTCCTGCCCGGTATCGAGGATCTGGCCTTCGCCGGATTCGCCCAGTCCACCCCGACCCTGTTCCCGTTCGTCGAATGCCAGGCGCGGTTGATCGGGGCCTATGCGGTGGGCCGCTACCGGCTGCCGTCGGCGGACGAGATGCGGCGGGTGATCGTCGCCGAACAGCAGCACTACACCGGCCATATGGTGCCCAGCGCCCGGCACACCCAGCAGGTGGACTACTTCCTCTACGAACACGATATGCGGGTGCGCGAGATTCCGGCCGGCGCCGAGCGGGCGCGGCTGTCGGGGCCGCCCCCGTGGGCGCGCGTGGCGGAGACGGATCGACCGGTGGGAGTGGCACAGTGACGACGTATCGGCAGGTCGAGTTCACCTCGGCCGGAACCACCTGTGACGCATGGTTTTTCGAGGGCGCGCCGGACGGGCAGTTCGACGGTCCCGGCGGCCGCCCGGTCGTGGTGATGGCGCACGGATTCGGCGGGACGAAGGATTCCGGACTGGAACCGTTCGCACAGCGCCTCGCCGCGGCCGGACTGGCCGTATTCGCCTTCGACTACCGGGGTTTCGGCGCCTCCGCCGGTGAACCCCGGCAGCGGGTCTCGATGGCCGCACAGGCCGAGGACTACCGCGCCGCACTGTCCGCGGCCGCACGGCAGCCCGGCGCGGATCCGAATCGACTGGTGGCATGGGGGATCTCACTGTCCGGCGGCCACGCCCTCACCGTCGCCGCGGACCGGACCGACATCTGCGCGGTCGTCGCGCTCGTGCCGCTGGTGAACGGATTGGCCGCGGGCCGAGTCGCTTTCGCGCAGGTCGGCGCCGCGGCGATCGCGAAATCCACGGTGTCGAGTGTGCGCAGCGCCCTGGCCGGGCGATTCGGCGGCAATCGGGTGATGATGCCGCTGGTCGGCAGGCCCGGCGAACATGCCGCCCTGACCGCCGACGGCTACTACGAGAGCTATACCGCACTCGCGGGCCCCACCTGGCGCAACGAGGTGGACGCGGCGATCGGTCTGGAACTGGGCAGCTATCGCGCCGACCGGCGGGCCGCGCGCATCACCGCGCCGGTGCTGATGCAGATCGCCGACTTCGAC
The DNA here is from genome assembly GCF_001612845.1 of Nocardia elegans NBRC 108235. Classification (GTDB taxonomy): domain Bacteria; phylum Actinomycetota; class Actinomycetes; order Mycobacteriales; family Mycobacteriaceae; genus Nocardia; species Nocardia nova. The sequence continues at coordinate 44,006 of NZ_BDBF01000052.1, forward strand.
CGCGCCGCGCCCGCCCACGCCGCGGCCAAGGCCGCATTCGCCGCACGTGCCGAGGTTCGCCACTACCCGTGCGACCACTTCGACATCTTCGCCGGCAACGACTGGTTCGAGCCCGCCGTCGACCATCAGGTGCACTTCCTGACCCGCCATCTCGCCGCCGACCGCGCGATCGCCGACGGGGCACAGCGATGAGCGCGACCGGCGAAGCGGCGAACGCCCCCGAGGCAGCGCCTACAACGCGGGGCGCGATGGTGATCGGCGGTGGCTCGGGCATCGGCCGCGCCACCGGACATGCACTGGCGCGCGACGGTTTTCGCGTCGTGGTCGCCGATGTGAATCTCGAGGCGGCGCGGACGGTGGCGGCGGAGATCGGCGATCCGGCGAGCGCGGTGGTGCTCGACGTCACCGACGAGGCGTCGGTGGCAGCCGGTTTCGAAGCGAGCGGCGACCTCCACGCGGTGGTGAACTGCGCGGGGCTGTCGCTACCCGGTCCGATCACCGAACTCGAACTGACACACTGGAAAACGACGGTCGACGTCTGCCTCACCGGTTCGTTCCTGGCGATCAAATACGCGGGCCGCCACCTGGCCGACGGCGGATCCATCACCTGCATCGCCTCCCTCAACGGCCGCCAGCCCGGCACCGGCATGGCCGGCTACTGTTCGGCAAAGGCGGGTGTGCTGATGCTGGTGGAGGTCGCGGCGCTGGAGTTGGCCGAGCGCGGCATCCGCGTGAACGCGATCAGTCCGGGCCTGGTCGACACTCCGCTGGTCGCCGGTATCGCCTTCGTTCCGGGGCTGACCGAGGAGTACCTCGAGAACACCCCGCTCGGACGCAGCGGCCGTCCCGAGGAAATCGCCGAGATGGCGGCCTTCCTGGCCTCCGACCGGGCGGCGTGGATGACGGGTGCGGCCATCGATCTCAACGGCGGCGCACATCTGAAGCGCTATCCCGACGTCCTCGCCCGAGTACGGGCGCTGGCCGAGGGTTAACGCGCCGCGTGCGGGTAGGTGTGCTGATGCAGGCGGTGCAGGAGCGCCTGCATCAGCCCCGACTCGAAGGCCGACGCCAGTGTCCCCTCGGTGAAGCGATCCGCGCGCACCAGCAGGGTCAGGTATTGCAGGCACTGCTGTGCGGTGCAGGTCGCCAGCGCCGCGCGGTCCCGACGCTGGATCGCGTGCTGCCCCTCTTCCCAAGCGCCCCAATTGAAGTGGGTCAGCAGCAGATGCCGATCGACCAGGAAGCGCACCACCTCGTCGACGAGCGGCGCCTTTCGCGACCAGGCCGCGCCGGAGGCCGCTTTGTCGACCCGGCACACCAGATCGGTGAGCACGCCGCGATCGTGGGCGGTCAGCCGCGCCAAAGCGGCCTCGGCCGATTCGACCGTCATGGGGTTGGCCTGCGTCACGATCCGACACCTCCGTCATGTGAAAACTAGGGATTTCATACCATGAGGTGTGTAGTTCTTCTCGGCGCAGTCTCCGATGCCGGCTAGCGGCGGGGCTCCGCATCACCGTCGGCAACCAGGAACACCGGCAGTGTCGAAGGATCGCCGATGAACTCGAATTCCGCACCGCGCGTGTCGACTTCGCCGTCGGTGGCCAGTGAGATCGGCGGCCCGTCCACGCGTACCCGCAACTTGTCCGCATGCCGGTGGACGTAGGTGGGCGAATCGCCGAGGGTGCCGGTGAGCGACGCCCAGATCAGCCGCAACCGGGAGAACCGCCGGTCCGCGCGCAGATACCGGATGTCCAGACCGGCGCCGTGCAGATCTGTTCGGGCAGTGGGCACCTGATCGCCGGGGCGGTAGGTTCCGTTGCCCACGAACAACATCCACACCGAGGCCGGAACGCCGTCGATGGTGGTGCGCAGCGGCTGGGCGCGCACGAGCACGCACACCATCGCCACCGCCGCGGCCGGCCACTTGCCGATGCGATGTTCCCAGCGTTCACGCAACCGGACGAAATCGGGATAACCGCCCAGGCTCGCGGTGTTCACCAGGGTGCGTTCGCTGCCGTCGTCCAGGCGCACCCGCGCGGTGTCGGCCAACGCCAGCTGTCCGGAGGAGAGTGCGGTAAGTGTGGCCGCGATATCCTCGACACCTATATCCCGGGCGAAGTGGTTCAGGGTACCGCCCGGGAAGACGGCCAGCGGAAGTCCGTGCCGCACCGCCGCTTCCGCGACCGCCGAAACCGTGCCGTCCCCGCCCAGGACGCCGAGCGCGCGGATCGATCCGGATCTCACCTGAGCGTCGATCTCGGCGTCCAGGTCGATGTCGTCGCCGAGTTCGAGCAGCGTCGCGGCCGGAAGCTTGCGGATCAGATCGGCCAGCAGTCCGCCGCCGTCGCCGCTACCGGAGTTCGGATTGGCGACCAACAGCAGGCCGTCGCCGCCGATCAGGGGTTCGATCCGCTGTGCCGGGCCGACCGTCGCGGGTTCGTCGCGACGCACCGCCCACCACCGCCTGGTCCCGACCGCGATGGCGCCGCCGAGTGCCGCGCCGGCGAGCACGTCGGTCGGCCAGTGCACGCCCACGTGAACCCGCGAGTACGCGACCGCGGCTGCCACGGGCGCCACCGCGACAGCCAGTACTGGTGATTCCAGCGCCACGCCGGTGACGAAGGCCGCCGCCGAGGCGGCGTGGCCGGAGGGAAACGACGACGAGATCGGCGGCGAGATCAGGCGCCGCATCTGCGGCACCGCCTCGGCGGGGGGCCGGCGCCGCGGGAACAGCGGTTTGCCGACACCGTTGGCCAGCCCGCTCGCGATACCGACGGCGACGAGTCCGCGCGCCGCGGCACGGCGCTGAGCCCTGGTCCCGACGGCGATCGCACCGACACCGGCCGCGATCCACAGCCGATTGGCGTTGGCGGCGTGGCTCAGCGAACGCAGCACGGTGTCGGCGGTACTCGGCCGCAACCGTGCGCTCCGGTCGACCAGTCGCCGATCCAGAGTATTGATTCCGCGAACCCGCCGCGGGACGAGAGGCCTGCGCATTCACCCGAGCGTACCCGGCACGGCGCGCCGGGCACATCGAACAACCGGACTTATCGGGCAGCCTCGTTGGGGGCGGGTAGTTCGGCATGCCGGGCGAAAGCCTGGTCGATGAGCTCGGAGGCGGCCCGGGTGACGATCAGGCGGGCGATGGCCACCTCGGTTTCCAGCCGTGCGCGGTCCTTGCTGTCGCGCTGCGAGCGCTCGTAGGCCTGCCCGGCCAGGCAGTAGAACAATTCGGTGGCGTAGCGATCGGCGATCTGATTGCAGTCCGCGCGCAGCCGCTCCACGAGCTGGAAGGCGGTGGCGTCCGGCACCCCGCTGTCGATGAGGCGCGCGGCGAGATCGCCGCAGCGCGGATTGGCGACCCGGTAGGCCTCCAGCGGGTCGGAACTGCCGGCCAGCGCCTGTTTGACGTAGTCAGGCAGGTCGGCGAGCGGATCGTCGCCGACCGGTTTCTCCTGCGCCGCAACGGGTTCGCGCTCGCCCGGACTGTCACTGACCCCGAGGACGTCGGCGAGCCCGTCGCCACGATCCCATGCCTCGAGCAGTTCGCGGATCCCGTTGAGCTTCATACCTCGGCTGAGCAGCCGGCTGATCGTGTGCAGCCGCTCCAGATGATCGGATCCGTAGTAGCCGATGCGCCCCCGGACTTCCGGTGACGGCAACAGCCCTCGTTCGTGGTACACGCGGACACTGCGCACGGTGGTGTCTGCTGCCCGCGCCAGCTCGTCGATCGTGTACTCCGAGTGCACAGCCATACCTCTTAGGAAATCACAACTTACCCCGTAGAAAAACGGACCGTACAAAAACGTCCCGTTAAGTGACGATACATCCGTGCAACGACTTGGTCAATGTGCCGTTAAATAGCGGCGAAAGTGGTTGCTGACAGCCAAATCGTGGGTTAACGTGCCGAGTACAGCAGTTCGCTGCTGGTTGCCGGGGACTGTTGAGCAGCCCCGATGCCCGCCCGACCCATGGGCCACGTCTGCGAACCACACGGTGATTGCACACGTGTGTCCTCGGCATCCCCGGAGACGGAAATGAGCACAATTCACTCGCGTCGGCTACCCCTCGGATCCCCTGTGGCGCCGCCGCTTTCGACTGTTCCCACGCCCGCCGTCGCGACCGTCGCCGTCGCGGCCGCGCACCGCCCGCCGTGCGCCGACGGACCCGACGACTGGGACCTCGACGTCGGCACCCCCGACTCCTGGCGTGCCGCGGTCCGGATCTGCGCGAGCTGCCCGCTGCTGACCGAATGTTCCCAGCTCGCAGAGGCTTTGATCGCGCGTGGCGACGGTCCCCGGGCCATGATCTGGGCCGGAGTCGCCTACGACAGCGCCGGCAAGATCGTGGAAAACCTGGATCGGCATCGGACGGCCCCGCTGGATCACAAACGGCCGCTGCGGATCATCCGGACCGGTGCCCGGCCGGTCTGTGTGGAACCCGCGCCCGCGACGCCGCGTCGTCGTATCGTGCTGGGGCGCCGGTTGCGACCGGCAGCGACCGGTGGCTGCTGAGAGCCGTCACCATCGAGGCGAAAACTACTGTGACGGTGGGTAATTCATGACTGTGCTGGCGTTGGAAATCGGCCCGGCGGGCTTCGCGGCGACTCGCGTGGCAGACGATGTCGGTACGGACGATATTCGCCGGGCTCCGATCCCCGCCGCCGGCGCCTGGGAAGCCTGCCGGACACTGCTGCACGAGACCGCCGGCGGCGAAGATGTGGTGGCGATCGGGATCGGATCGTCAGGGCCGATCGACATGACCGCCGGCGTCGTCGCGCCGACCGCGGTCAAGGAGTGGCAGACCGGTTTCGAGCTGGTCGATTCCGTGAAGAAGGCGTTCCCGGGCGCCAGTGTGCAACTGGGGCTGGACGGTGTGTGCCTCGCGCTGGCCGAACAGAATTTCGGCGCCACCGGCCAGGTGATGGACGCGGTGTCGATCGCCGTATCGGATCGGATCAGTGCCGGGGTGATGGTCGGCGGCCTGGTGGTCGTGGGTCGTACCGGCAATGCCGGTCATCTGGGCCATCTGCTCGTTCCCGGTTACGACGAACCGTGTGAATGCGGTGGTCGAGGCTGTCTCGAAGCCGTCGCGGGTGGCCTCTCCGCGGTGCGTTGGGCTCGGGGCCGGGGCTGGCCGGGAGCCACGGTGGCGGAACTGGTTTCGGCGGCGCAGTCCGGCGACGAGGTTGCGGTCGCGGCGTTCGAACGGGTGGGTACCGCGTTGGGGCGGGCCATCGCTTCGATCGCGCCGCTGCTCGATGTCGGTCTCGTCGTCGTGGGCGGTTCGATGGCCACAGCCGGCCCAGCGCTGTGGAAGCCGCTGAACACGGCAGTGGCCACCCATGCCCGGGCCGGCTTCCTGGCCGCACTGCGAGTGGTCCCTTCGGAATTGGAGGATCTCGGCGTCCTGGCCGGGGCGGGGGTTCTCGCCCTGATCGCGGCCCAGGACTAGCGGCACCGTCGTCGATCACGGCCGAAGGCGCGCAGGATGCGGGCGTCGGCCGTGATTTCGCATGTTCAACGTCTGTTTACGAAATGGGCGTTCGTTCAGCATGGTTCACTTGCAGTGGTCGGTCTGCTGACCAGTGCAGTTGTTCTTCTCCTATTGATCGCACCGCTGGATAACGGTACATTGTCTAGGTCACGATGATCGTCTGAACCTGTCGGTCATGAGTGCGGAGGAACGGCTGGTGCAGGGCAAGTGCGATGAGTGACGCGGTGATCGGATGGACGACGATCGAAACATTGACGCCGGAGACGATGTCGGTCGCCTCGGTCGGGGAAACGCCCCGCGAGTTCGCGGCGTGGCAGCGTGTGCTGCAACGGCAGCTGGCGAAGATGCCCGCGATCTACGACGGCCTGACGACCGCGCGGATCGCCGAGGCCATGATCTCGGCCCGCGATCACGCGCAGGAGGTCGATCTGCGGATCGCGACCCGCTCGGGTCCGCATCGGCTGCTGATCAAACCCGTCTTCGGCCCTGCCGGTGACGTCCATGCCATCCGGCTGTGGCTCGGTCCGGCGACCGCGGAGGTGCCGGCGCTGCGTCCGGCGGTCGGAGCGATCTGGGATCTGTCGACACAGACTATCCAGCTGCCGGGCGGTATCGCGCGATTGTCGGGAATGTCCGCCGAGGAGTACGTGCCGCGGATATCGATCGCCGAACTGTTCCACCGGATGTCGGGATTCGACCGGCACACCGAGGTGCTCGATCTGCTGTACGAGCCGACGGCCGGCGCCAAGATGCAGTTCGACGTGACCGTCCGCGTCGACGGTGAACGTCCCGGCCGCTGGCGCATCACGATGCGCGCACGGGACGACGAACGATCCAGGGGCGCATGGCTGTTGATCGAGGAGATCGGCGCCGAGCGGGCGTCGATGTCGTGGTCGACGCTGGAGCAGGTCGGTCTGCGGGAAGCGCATCGCCGCGCCGGCACCCATCTGGCTGTGGTGCAACTCGAATACACGAGCATTTCGCACTGGCTGACCGATCCGGCGCCCTGGATCAGGTGGGACTATCTGTTCCGGCCGATCGACGTCTTCCATCCCGACGATCGCCATCGCCTGCTCGCCCTCGACGAGCGGTTGCGCGCGGGTGACACCGCCGGGGTGACCGTCCGGGCTTTGAATTACGGTGGCGGCTACACCCCGACCTCCCTGCTGCTGTACCCCTATCCGGGATATTCGGCGCGGCAATTGGCGATCGCCCAGATGGTCCGCGTCGCCGACGATCTCCCGGTGATGGAGCCGCAACGACAGTCCTCGGGGCTTCCGCATCTGCACACCCCCATCGGCTACGACGACCAGCTGCGGCATCGTCTGGCCGGCCGGATGAAGCGCAGCCCCGTGAACTGAGCGCCTTCCCACGGCAGGGAACAGTCCGAAAGGTGAATGCCGTTGCCCTCTCTACCATTCCGAGAGTGCGGGCAATTGCTGGTAGATCGGCGGATTCGGGCGAAGCACTGCTTCGCCGGATGGCCGCGCGACGCCGCCGCGACAACATCCTCGTCGCGGTACTGGCCGTACTAGCCGTCCTCGGCGGTGGACATGCCGTCCTGTCCTGGTTCTCGCAGCCGCCGCAGGGTCCGTCCGACGCGAACACGACGACCCTCATCGGCCATGCGCAACTGGCGGCATCGTTCGCCGAGGACTTCGTGGTGAGCTACCTCGGTGCGAGCGCGGGGCAGCAGGATCGGATCGCCGACTATGTCGATCCGGGCCAGCAGATGCGCTTGCCGGCCACCGCGCACCCGGTGAGCGATCCGATGGTCGTCCACGTCAGCCGCACCGAATCGACCGCGAGCGTGGAGATCTGGGCGGTCACGATATCGGTGCACCCCGGGCGGACCGGCAGCGTGACCGACGCTCGTCAGTACTACCAGGTCGCGGTATCGGTGACACCGGACGGCCGCAGGCGCGCGCTGTCGCTGCCGGCCGCGGTGGAGCCGCCGGGGCGTGGCCCGGATATCACCCTCGCCTACGGCACGCCCTGCCCCTCGGATACGCCGCTGGCCGATGTCGCCACAGGCTTTCTGACTGCCTATCTGACCGGATCGGGAGATGTCGCCCGCTATACGGCCGTCGGCGCCGGGATCACGGCATTGCGCCCGGCTCCGTTCACCGGCCTCGAGAGCGTCTCGGTCACGGCGGACGAATCCAGTTGCGGCAGTAGCGGAAACAGCGCGAAAGTGCTCGCCACGGTGGCGCCGAAGGGAAGTGGTGGCGCCTCGGTCTCGCTGTCGTATCCGCTCACCATGGTGCGCCCCTCCGGACAGTGGCAGATACAAGCCATCGATCGTGTTCCGGCGCTGACGAATCCGCTCACGGTCGTGAACGGCACCGGTCCCGGCGGCGCGGGCACACCGGCGCCGAGCAGTAGCCAACCCGCCGCACCGACGACGACCGTGCAGATCCCGCCGGCGACGCAGAACTGATCCGAGAAGGGACGCTCATGCACAATCTCAACGCGCTGCTGTATTACATCCTGCTGGTGGTCCGCGCGCTCGGCATCATCGTCATCACGATCCTCGCCATGGGCATCCTCATCTCCGAGGCGGCCAAGTCGAAGTTGTCGCCGACGAAGGTGCTCGGCGTCGTCGGCTCGGCGATCCTCGCGGCGGTGCTGTTCTGGATGCTGCCGACACTGGTCAACTACGCACGATCCGATGCCACCAGCGTCGTGCCCGATCAACCGGTCGGGCGATACCGATGACTCAGCTGATCAAGGTGTACACGCCGATCAAACGGGTGCCCACCATGATCGGCAAAGCACAGAACGGGCAGAAACTGCCATTCGGGCCGTACACACTTCCACAGGTGGCCGGCGGTATCGCGGTCATTCTGGTGACCTCGGTCCTCGCCATGATCTTGCCGGTGAATCCGGCGATCACTTTCGTGGTGGGGCTGATCCTGACGATCGTGGCGGTGTTCGGTCTGGGATTGCTGCCCTATACCGGGGTACGGATGATCTCGCGGGCCATGTGGTTCGGCCGTTTGGTCTTCGTCCGTAAACCTGTGTCGGCCTCGGGTTTTCCGGTCACCGCCGAATCCGCCCGGCACACCCTGTTCATCGAGGAATCCGTGGTCATCATCTTCCCGGACGGGCCGGCGCCCGAGGCCGCGTCGGTCGGCCGGCCGGGATCGGGAAATGTCGCCGAGTTGCTTGCTACCCAGTCCACTTCGCTTCGTGCCGAGGGTAGCCGCGCAGTGGCAGGAGGAGTGCACTGAATGGCGTTCGAGCGAGATATCCAGCCCACCGCGGCCATTCGGGGCAACCTGCAATTCACGCACGCCGGATTGGTCACCGCGACGTATTTCATCAATCCGCTCGGCTACGGATTGCGCAAGGCCGGTGACAAGTTCGACGTGAAGGCGGCCCACCACGCGCTGATCAACAACCTGCCCAACGGCTCGCTCCTGCTGGGAATTCAGGCGCGGCTCAACACCATCGACGTGCTGGGCAAGATGGTCGAGGGCGTCGATCTCGACGAATGCGAGGATTACGCGCTCGAGGTGGTCGCCGCCTACGAACGGGTGCGTGCCATCGTGCCGCAGACCCGGATCTTCCTGCTGTCCATACCCGTCGGATCCAGCGGCCCGGCACTGTCGGGACTGTCGCGGATCTGGCGGGGCAGCACCACCACGATCGATGCGACCGCGCTGTCACGCGCCGATCTGGAGGCCTACGACGACACCGCGAACGAGATCCTCTCGCGCATCGGTGGCGATTTCGAACCGGTGCCGGTGCCGGCGGCGTTGTTCCAGTGGCTGTGGGAGCACTATCTGTCCCGGGGCGCGGTCGGCGATCCGGTCGCCCCGACCCGCGCGGGCGTTCTCGACGATGCCACCGCCGCCGTCTTCCGGTCCGCGGCCCTGGACGAAGGCGCCCAGGCCGACAGCAACCGGCGCCTGCGTCCTTCGTTCGTGCCGGTGATCAAGGTGGTTCAGCCCGACTTCGAGTTCCGGCCGTCCTATCAGGCGATCCTGACGCCCCATTCTTTCCCGTACTCCGGGATGAATTTTCCCGGCGGCAGCGAATTCCTCAGCGTCCTCGACGGTATGGAGAACGTCACCATCGACTGGGCGATGCGAATTTCGACGCGCCCCGCGGACGCGGTGCTGAAGAACAACGAGCAGAATCTGCGCCGCCTCGGTGAGCAGATGGATCAGCGCGATCAGGAGGTGTCGTTCGCGCAGAACACCTTGATGTCGAAGGTGCAGATGCTCGGTGAATACAACAATCACTTCGAGGTCAACGGTGGCGAATCGGAGGTGTCGTTCACGACCGTGATCGCGGTCGGCAGCTCCTCGCACGACACCACCATGGATGCGGTCAATACCCTCAAACGCCGATACAAACGCTTCCAGGTGGAGATGACGGCACCCGTCGGCGCTCAGGTCGACCTGTGGTCCATGATGATTCCGGGCAGTCCGCCCCGGCGCGCCTACGACGACTTCGCCCATATCGTGCCGTCGGATATGTGGTCGGGTTTCGTTCCCTTCACGACCAGTCAGATCGGTGACGACAGCGGTCCGGTGATCGGCGTCAATTTGCTCTCCGGCCAATTCGAGCCGATTCACTTCGGCATCATGGAAGCGGCGCTGCACGACCTGTCGGCCTCGTTCGCGGTGACCGGCGAATTGGGTTCGGGTAAATCGTATTTCCTGAAACTGATGGCGGTGCTGGTCCACGATATGGGCGGGCAGTTCCTCGCCATCGACCGCAGTCAGGTCGGGGAGTGGGAACATTTCGCCTCCTCGATCGACAACGCGGTCGTCATCGACCTCAGCAATCCGACCGTGTCGCTGGATCCGTTGCGATTGTTCGATCCGCGTGTCGCCGGCGAACGCGCACTGGACTCGATCCTGCCGCTGCTGGACCTGTCGCCCACCAGCGGTGCCGGTGCGCTCATCGGCAGCATGCTCACTCCGAAAGGTATTGCCGAGCACGGTATTCGGAGCCTGCTCGATCTCTATCGCGTGGTGTGCCGGTTGCGGGACGAGCACGGCAGTGCCGAGGAGTACGCCGATCTCGCCGCCCGGCTGGGAGCCATCGTGGAGCGGGTGCCGGTCCTGTTCGATCCCGGCCTGCGACCGCTGCGACTCGACGCCGCGGCCACGGTCATCCGCAGCCACAACCTGGCGCTGCCGACGGCGGAAGAACTCGTCACCCCCCACCTGTACAACCGGTTGCCGCTCACCAAGCGTCTGGGCACCGCGCTGTACGAACTGGTGGGCGTCACCGCGCGAGAAGCGTTCCTCTCCGACAACGGCCGGTTCGGGCTGCTCGTCGGCGACGAGGCGCACCACTTCACCCAGACCCAGGTGGGATCGGCGGTAACCAGCGACTTCAGTCGCGACGGCCGAAAGCATCTGGCCGCGATCGGTTTGGCCTCACACGATCCGGCCACCGACTTCCAGGGCGCTGCACACAATCTGATCCCGAACCGGTTCGTCTTCCGGCAGCGCGACGAGACGCTGGCCCGCAACAGCCTGGAATGGCTGGGCGTGGACCTCGACGAGGCGCCCTTCCTGCTGCAGATTCTGCGCGAGGAGACGTCTCCGCCGATCGGCCCCGGACGGCAGGTGCCCGAGGAGCGTCGCGGCGAGATGTTCATGCGAGATGCGTTGAACCGCATCGGTCGCGGCAAGGTGCTCGGGCCGGCTCGCCCCGATCGCGCCGAGGCCATCAGCAGTACACCGAATGCCGCACCCAAGCGCGCGATATTGGAGAGACAGGCGGTGCCATGATCGGCGATACGGGCACCGTGCACGGCCGGTTCGGTCCGGACTGGGAATTCGAATTCTTCGACCCGGCTCGGTGGCAGCCGCGCGCGGTGGCCCGCCGATGCTGGAATTGGATGTCGGCCACCCGGCGGCGGCGTTGGAGTGTCTCGGCGCTGGCGGCGTTCGTCGTGATGGTCGTGCTGCCGGTGGTGCTCGGTGCGGTGGCCACGGCACAAACGGGGGAGGGGGATGCGGAGGGGTCCTCGGTCAACAGTGGACTGAGCTGGATGCATGTGCGTGACTCGTCCGGCGCGGAGTTGGCGAGTTACCTTTTCGCGACCAACCACGGCGGTCTGCTGCATCCGGGAAACACTGCCATATCCCTCGTGATCAGCCTCGAGTTCGCCGGCTGGATCGTCATCGTCACAACGGCGATCTGGCTCATCGGCTACGCCCTCAGTTTCGAGTGGCTCAACCTCTTCAGCCGGGCCCTCAACGGGGTTGCCCACAGTCTGAGCGGTCAGATCGCCACACCCATGATGCTGGCGGTCGCCGTCACGATCGGAGCGTTCTTCGTCGCTTGGTTCACCGTCCGGGGCTTCCACGCCAAGGCCACCATGCAGGTGGTGTCCATGCTGCTGATCGCCGTCATGGGTCCGATCTATCTGGCCGAGCCGCTCGCGGACGTACTGTCCTCCGACGGCTTGCTGGCCCAAGGACGGGATATCGGCATCTCGGTGGCCGCAGGTCTCAACGGCAACAGTCGCCCCGATGCCGCGGCCATGGTTCCGCACATGCAATCGGATCTGGCCGACAACTTCGCGCGACGGCCGCTGCAGGTCTGGAATTTCGGACGCGTCGTGGATACCAACCCGGCGTGCAAGTCGGTGTGGACCTCGGCCGTCATGTCCGGCAGCGACAAGAGGATGAAAGACGGTCTCGAGAACTGTGACAGCGCGGCTTTCAAAGCCACCCGGGAGCCGACCGTGGGGCAGATCGGAGCGGGCCTGATCCTCCTGCTCGCGGGCACCGTGCTGCTGCTGTTCGCCGTCTACCTGGCGCTGAAGATCATCAAAGCCGCGTTGGACACCATCTACCACGGCCTCATGTCGATATTCGGTTTCGCCGCAGGCGGATTCGTTTACGGTCCGACTCAGACCTTCCTGGTCCGCAATATCGTCGACGGTTTCATCGCGGGCGCACGCATGGCGTGCTACACGATTTTTCTCGGGGTCTACGTTCTCTTTCTGGGCAACCTGTTCAAGGAGGCGCAGAACGATGTGATGGCGATTTTCGTCGTCGGCGCCATCGTGGAAATTATCGCCATCTTCCAGCTCCAGCGGCTGAGCAATGGGCTCAGTAGCGGAAACGAATGGGTAGCCAATCGCTTCGCGCTCGCGATGCAGGGAGTGTCCCGTGGCGGGGGTGGCGGCGGCTCCGGTACGGCATTGGGTATGGGACAGGCCGGAGCCAAGCACAAGCTGGGTGGCGCGGCGATGCTGGCAACCTTGGCCGGTTTCAGCACCGTGAGCAATTCGCCGCTCACCGAATGGATGTGGGGACGCACGCGTAGCCCGTTGCGCCCGTTCTCGCGCACCGAGCGTCAGGCGCAACTCGCGCAGTGGGGGGTGTGGGGCCGGGAGAACTTCGGTGGTGCCGACGGTTTGTATACGCAGTCGTACATGAACCGGCACCAGTACTCGTTCGCGGCGCGGCAAGCGGCCGAGGCCGCGGGCGGTATCGACACCGTCATGGGTGCGTCAGCCGCCATCCAGGGCATATTCGATTACGGCGGTGGTCTCGACCACGCTTGGGGCGCGATGCTCGGCGCCGGATTCACCGATGAGCAGATCATGTCGAACGCCATTCGTTCCTGGGGCATCGTGGCGCAGAATGCCGAGGACGAGACGCTTACCGACAAACACCTCGGTCATGTGGTCTCGGCGATCTCGCGCGCCCAGCATTCCGCCAATCGTGTGCTACGGGGGGAAGGTTCGGTCGAAGAGGCGGCAGCGGACCTGGCGACCCTACAGGCGGCGACCTTCCGCTTCCGGCGCGCCAATCCGGGCGGTGTCACGTTGGACGGTGGTGCGGCTTACGGCCAGGAGCGAGCATTCGTAGAGCGATACATGGCGGCTCCCAGTCAGGAACAGATCGAACAACTGCAGCTGGTTGCCGGCGGCGGCACATCTACACTGCCGGCCCTCGCCGGAATCAGCGAAACCAGTGCCGACCGTATGCTCATGTGGATCGGTAACGAGCACGCGCGTGTCGTATCCACAGCGGTCGACCGATTGGTGGGCGACCCGGGGGATCCGCACAATATTCGAGAGGTTCGCCGAGTCATTTCCCATGCGGCGGATACGGATCTCTGGGCTTCTCGAGTCCACCGGACGCCGTGGAATGCTCCGCAACCGCCCGGTACGAACCCACCCAATCCGAATTGGCGGCGCCAAATGGGCCGCGTCGGCCGGCAGATGCGCTGAGCAGCGGATAAACCGAGAGGCTTGTGAGGAGGCTGTCGATGAACAATCGGCCGGACGGGCTGCGGACAGCATTGGCATTCGTACCGTGGTGGGCTTGGGGCCTCGTGGTCGTCGTCGCGCTGTGCGGTGTAGTACTCATGGGAGCGGTGTTTCCTACTGCGGCACAGTCGGGTTCGTCGGCGTCGGACCTGCAGTGCCAATGCGCGAGCGCGATCGGGGACGACCCGAGCGAGACGCCCACGGCCACCACCACCACCGGCTCGAAGTGCGGAGGCGGCGGCACGGTCGCGGCATCGGATATCCCGTCGACCAATCCCTACGCGAGCGTAACCGCCGACCCGAGCGACACCGACGTCTCCGATTGGATCCGGTCGTGTCTGAGTGGACCGATGCAGTCGGCGCCCTATCAAATGCCGGAGTTGGCCTACGGCAATACCGGCTTCGCCGGCCGTTGCGCGGGTGCGCTCGCCGCGGGGTACCGCTCCGAGGCGGCCGGTATGGCCGAATTGGTGCGAGGAGTGATCTACCAGGCGTCGGTGGCCGCGACCACACAGCGATGTGAGAAGACGTCGCTCGACGGAATACCCGCGCCCACCGGGAACGGTTGCCAGACCTCGACGGACGCCATTCGCGGCAGCAATTCGGGTGCGGTGATCCTTCCGACGACCCTCGCGGGTCAGGCGATCTGCGGTCAGCGCGTGCAGCTTTCCGCCGCATCGGCGGGCGATGTCGTGTTCTGGGACTACGGTTCGCGCGGGCCGGCTCGTGCCGGTGTGGCACTGGGCGACGGGACCATGATCACCGCCGACGCGACGACGGGAAGCCTTGTACAGCAGACGATTCCGACGAGCCGGGGCGTACAGGTCAAACGGGTATTGGGGGCCGGGGCATGACATCACCCGCCGAGGTGCAGCCCGGAGTCACCGGCGAGCCGACCGAGGAGCAGCCGTCCGACGGGACGACGCCGTGGACGCTGCGCCCCATGGAACAACGGTCGAAGCCCGACAAGGCCGTGACGCCGTCGCTCCCGGGAGTGCCGTCGGGGGCGAATACTCCAGTGGCGCCGTCGTCGTCTGTTCCGGTGGTTTCTCCGCCTGCACCACCGGGTCCGG
>NZ_BDBF01000053.1 GCF_001612845.1 Nocardia elegans NBRC 108235
ACTGCCAGCGTAGTTCAAAAGCTAGGGCACGCGGCGGACGGCGCCCTTGTCGGCGGAGGTCGCCAATGCGGCGTACGCGCGCAGCGCGGTGGTGATCGGCCGATCACGCTGGACCGGCTGCCACGGCCGCTCCCGCGCCTCCATCTTGGCGCGGCGCTCGGCGAGCACCTCGTCGTCGACCAGCAGCTCGAGCGCGCGGGTGTGCACGTCGATGCGGATGCGGTCGCCGTTCTCGATCAGGCCGATAGCGCCGCCGCTGGCCGCCTCGGGGGAGATGTGGCCGATGGACAGGCCGGAGGTGCCGCCGGAGAAGCGGCCGTCGGTGATCAGGGCGCACACCTTGCCCAGTCCGAGGCCCTTCAGGAACGAGGTGGGGTGCAGCATCTCCTGCATACCGGGGCCGCCGGCGGGGCCCTCGTACCGGATCACGACGACGTCGCCGGGGGTGATCTTCTTGCCGAGGATCGCCGAGACCGCGTCTTCCTGGGATTCCAGCACCACGGCCGGTCCTTCGAAGGTGAACAGGTCCTCGTCGATACCGGCGGTTTTCAGGATGGCGCCGTCGAGGGCGATATTGCCCCGCAGCACGCACAGCCCGCCCTCGACGGTGTAGGCGTGCGCGATATCGCGAATACACCCGCCCTCGGCGTCGGTGTCGAGCGAGGACCAGCGGTTCTCGGTGGAGAACGGCACGGTGGTCCGCACTCCGCCGGGCGCGGCGTGAAACAGTTCGATCGCTTCGTCGGAGGCCTTGCCGGAGCGGATGTCCCAGGTGTCGAGCCACTCGTCGAGGGTGGCGGTGTGCACGGTGGTCACATCGGTTTCCAGCAGTCCGCCGCGGCGCAGTTCGCCCAGGATGGCGGGAATGCCACCGGCGCGGTGAACATCTTCCATGTGATAGTCGGAGTTGGGGGAGACCTTCGACAGGCAGGGCACCCGGCGCGAGATCTCGTCGATGGTGGTGAGGTCGAAATCGATCTCGCCTTCCTGGGCGGCGGCCAGGGTGTGCAGCACCGTGTTGGTGGAACCGCCCATCGCGACGTCGAGGGCCATCGCGTTGCGGAAGGCCTTGGCGCCCGCCACGTTTCGCGGCAGGACGGAGTCGTCGTCCTCGCGGTACCAGCGGTTGGCGATCTCGACGACGGTGCTGCCGGCCCGCTCGAACAGCGCGCGCCGCGCCGCGTGGGTGGCGAGGGTGGAACCGTTGCCGGGCAGAGCGAGGCCCAGTGCCTCGGTGAGGCAGTTCATCGAGTTCGCGGTGAACATGCCGGAACAGGAACCGCAGGTAGGGCAGGCGCTGCGCTCGACCTCGCTCAGCCCCTCGTCGCTGACCTCGGTGGAGGCGCTGGCGGCGATCGCGGTGATCAGATCGGTCGGCGCCTGCGCCACACCGCCGACGACCACGGCCTTGCCCGCCTCCATCGGACCGCCGGAGACGAACACGGTCGGGATGTTGAGCCGCATGGCGGCGTTCAGCATGCCGGGAGTGATCTTGTCGCAGTTGGAGATACACACCAGCGCGTCGGCGGTGTGCGCGTTGACCATGTATTCGACCGAGTCCGCGATGATTTCGCGGCTGGGCAGCGAGTAGAGCATGCCGCCGTGACCCATCGCGATCCCGTCGTCGACGGCGATGGTGTGGAATTCGCGCGGCACACCACCGGCGGCGCGCACCGCGTCGGCGACGATCTCGCCGACATCCTTCAGATGCACGTGGCCGGGCACGAATTGGGTGTAGGAGTTCGCGATCGCGACGATCGGCTTACCGAAATCGGAGTCGGTCAGGCCGGTGGCCCGCCAGAGTGCGCGTGCGCCTGCGGCATTGCGTCCGGCGGTGGTGGTGCGTGAGCGAAGCGGTGGCATGAATTCGGTCCTCGGTGGTCGGCGCGGTGGCCGGAGCGGCTCTACTCGGGCAGGGCTCTGCTCGTCGGTGCTCATCGTCCGGTGGGTCGCCGGGGCCGGGGCCGAGGGCTGGTCGGCCGCCGTGCGGAGCGTCTCTTCGGCGAGTGGTGTCGTCGGCAGAGGTGTCTGTTCGCAAGAGCAGAGTGTCTGTTCGGCGCTTCAACGTTACTCCCGCCACCGGAGCGTGCTCACCGGAGGCAGGTGGTCGTGCGGCCGCGGGGTGGCGCGGCAGCACGACGCACGTCGAGCCGGTCCGAGCGGCCGTCACCGGGTGGGGTCTCGACCACGGACCCGCACCGCGACGCGATGATCGCGGCGACTGCGCCCCGAGTGGGGACGTAGTCAGGGCAGCATCGCGAAAGCGCGGATTTGTTCCCGGAGTTCGAGGTTGGCGGGAGAGTGTGAAACATCCCACTCGAGGGAGAGCTGCGACAATCTGCCGAAGTGGCGGAGCTGGAGTGGAGCCCGCTCAGTCGTCCGTGGAGGTGTCCGGCTTCTCGGCAGCTTCGGCCGACGGGCTGTCCGCTGCGCCGGATTCCGCGCTCTCGGCCTCGACGCCGTCCTGATCGCCGTTCTTGTCGCCGATGCTCGCCGCGCTCTTCTCCGGCCGCGCGAACGGATCCGGAATCCGCCCGTCCGATGCCGCGACCAGATCCTTCAGCCGGTCGTAGCTCACCGCCGGCAGGGCCACCTCGGAGTCGTCGCTCAGATGCGCTCGCACCCAGCCGCGCTTGGGGATCCGCAGTCCCTGGATCTGCGACCAGTCGAGGTGCCGGGAGCCGAAGATCGTGCGCAGGTCGAGCCCGCTCGTCGATACCGTGGTGCGGGACCGCTCCACCCACCACGCGACCGCGGCCGGGATGAGAAACAGGATCCACAGCACCGCGGGCCAGCCGAAGAACGGGAACGCCGCGCAGAACAGCAGAATGAACACCCCGAGGTGCGCGAGCCGGGGGATACGGATCACACGCCCCGTATCGGTTCCGCCCTCGGTGGTGTGGGACGATTGAGCTGGTGGCACGGACTGCTGCGGCGATGACACACCTCCATCCTCGCATCATGGTGAAGCGACACTCGAACCGCCCCGTCTCACATAATGAGACACCGCACGTCAAGTAATTTGACTCATCGACTCTCGCGCGCATACCGTCGAGCGCGTGAATCGAAACGAGCTTCTCGTAATCGGCCGGCGCGTCCAGCGCTGAGCCTGACGACTCGAGGTCGACTACGTCAGCTCGCAACTGCGACGCGCCACCCTCGCTCAGCCATCGGCTGACGGGGGCTTTTTTGTGTTCGGACAAGTTGTGTTCATGGCTTCGAAGGTCGCTCGAGCGCCGCGCAGGCGCCGCGTGACAACGAAGCGGTGAACGACAAGCAGTAAGGAAAAAGACGGTGAGCGCACCAACTGCACGGCCCGGGCCCTCGGCCCGCAGGCCAGCGCCCTCGGCCTCCCAGCCGACCCCCGCGGCTGCCGCCGCGACCGGAAACCGCCGCCAGGTCCCGCCCGAGAAGGTGACCGGCGCCCAGTCCGTCGTCCGCTCCCTCGAGGAGCTCGGCGTCGACACGGTATTCGGCATTCCGGGTGGTGCGATTCTCCCCGTCTACGACCCGCTCTTCGACTCCACCCGCGTGCGTCACGTCCTGGTCCGCCACGAGCAGGGCGCCGGTCACGCGGCGACCGGTTATGCCCAGGCCACCGGCAAGGTCGGTGTGTGTATGGCCACATCCGGTCCGGGTGCGACCAACCTCGTCACCCCGATCGCGGACGCGCAGATGGATTCGGTGCCGCTGGTGGCGATCACCGGACAGGTCGGCCGCGGCCTGATCGGTACCGACGCCTTCCAGGAAGCCGACATCTCCGGCATCACCATGGCGTGCACCAAGCACAACTTCCTGGTCAACGACGCCATCGACATCCCGCGCATCATCGCCGAGGCGTTCCACCTCGCCTCGTCGGGCCGTCCGGGCGCGGTGCTGGTCGACATCCCGAAGGATGTGCTGCAGGCGCAGACCACCTTCAGCTGGCCGCCGGAGATGCGGCTGCCCGGCTACCGTCCGGTGACCAAGCCGCACGGCAAGCAGGTGCGTGAAGCCGCGCGGATGATCGCCGAGGCCAAGGCGCCCGTGCTCTACGTCGGCGGCGGCGTGATCAAGGCCGATGCCTCGCCCGAGCTGCTGGAACTGGCCGAGCTCACCGGCATCCCGGTGGTCACCACCCTGATGGCGCGCGGCGCGTTCCCCGACAGCCACACCCTCAACATGGGCATGCCCGGTATGCACGGCACCGTGGGAGCCGTTGCGGCCCTGCAGAAGTCGGACCTGCTGATCACGCTGGGCGCCCGCTTCGACGACCGCGTCACCGGCCAGCTGGACTCCTTCGCCCCGCACGCGAAGGTGATCCACGCCGATATCGACCCCGCCGAGATCGGCAAGAACCGCCACGCGGATGTGCCGATCGTGGGTGACTGCCGCGAGGTCATCACCGAACTGATCGAGACCCTGAAGTCCGATCCGGCCTTCACCAACGCCGAGGCGCCGCTGCTGGACCTGGAGTCCTGGTGGACCTACCTCGACGGTGTGCGCAAGCAGTACCCGCTCGGCTACGGCCCCACCTCCGACGGCTCGCTGTCGCCGGAGTACGTCATCGAGACCCTGGGCCGCCTGGCCGGACCCGATGCCATCTATGTGGCCGGTGTCGGCCAGCACCAGATGTGGGCCGCGCAGTTCGTCAAGTACGAGAAGCCGCGCACCTGGCTGAACTCCGGTGGTCTGGGCACCATGGGCTACGCCGTGCCCGCGGCGATGGGCGCCAAGATGGGCGCGCCGGACAAAGAGGTGTGGGCGGTCGACGGTGACGGCTGCTTCCAGATGACCAACCAGGAGCTCGCGACCTGTGCCGTCGAGGGCGTGCCGATCAAGGTCGCGCTGATCAACAACGGCAACCTGGGCATGGTCCGGCAGTGGCAGACCCTGTTCTACGAACAGCGCTACTCCAACACCGACCTGGGCACCCACACCCTGCGCATCCCCGATTTCGTGAAGCTCGCCGAAGCGCTGGGCTGCCACGGCATCCGGGTGGAGAAGGAAGAGGACGTCGAGGCCGCGATCCGCGAGGCGCAGTCGATCAACGACCGTCCCGTGGTGATCGACTTCATCGTCGGCAAGGACGCGCAGGTGTGGCCGATGGTCGCCGCCGGCACCTCCAACGACGAGATCATGGCAGCGCGCGGCATTCGCCCGCTGTTCGACGAGGACGAGCAGGCCTCCGAGCCGGCCGTCATCCATGAGGCCATGTCCCACGACAAGGCGACCCTGGCGGCGCACGAACGGGCCTCGCAGAAGGAGACCAACCTGTGAGCACGACCCATACCCTCAGCGTGCTGGTGGAGGACAAACCCGGCGTGCTGGCCCGGGTGGCGAGTCTGTTCTCCCGGCGTGGATTCAACATCGAATCCCTGGCCGTGGGTGGCACCGAGGTTCCGGACATCTCGCGGATGACCATCGTCGTCACCGTGGAGGATCTGCCGCTGGAACAGGTGACCAAGCAGCTCAACAAGTTGGTGAACGTCATCAAGATCGTGGAGCAGGACGCCGACGCCTCGGTGGCCCGCGAGCTGATCCTGGTGAAGGTGCGCGCCGATGCCAGCGTGCGCACCCAGGTGATCGAATCGGCCAACCTGTTCCGGGCTAAGGTCATCGACGTGTCGCCCGACGCGCTGACCATCGAGGCGACCGGCACCCGGTCCAAGCTCGAGGCGCTGCTGCGGATGCTGGAACCGTACGGCATCCGTGAGATCGTGCAGTCCGGCGTGGTGGCCGTCGGTCGCGGGCCGAAGTCCATCACCGCGACCCGCTAACACTTATTCAGAAGAATCAACGAAGGGACACAACCACAGTGGCAGTCGAGATGTTCTACGACGACGACGCCGACCTGTCGATCATCCAGGGCCGCAAGGTCGCCGTGATCGGCTACGGCTCCCAGGGCCACGCACACTCGCTGAGCCTGCGTGACTCCGGCGTCGAGGTGCGCATCGGCCTCAAGGAAGGCTCCAAGTCGCGGGCCAAGGCCGAAGAGGCCGGCCTGACGGTCGGCACTCCCGCCGAGGTCTCGGAGTGGGCGGACGTCATCATGCTGCTCGCCCCCGACACCGCGCAGGCCAAGATCTTCACCGAGGACATCGAGCCGAACCTGAAGGACGGCGACGCCCTGTTCTTCGGCCACGGCCTGAACATCCACTTCGGCCTGATCAAGGCTCCGGCAGGCGTCACCATCGGCATGGTCGCCCCCAAGGGCCCCGGCCACCTGGTGCGCCGCCAGTTCGTCGACGGCAAGGGTGTTCCGGCCCTCATCGCCATCGACCAGGACCCGAAGGGCGAGGGCCAGGCCCTGGCGCTGTCCTATGCCAAGGGCATCGGCGGCACCCGCGCCGGCGTCATCAAGACCACCTTCAAGGAGGAGACCGAGACCGACCTGTTCGGTGAGCAGGCCGTCCTCTGCGGTGGTACCGAAGAGCTGGTCAAGACCGGTTTCGAGGTTATGGTCGAGGCCGGCTACGCGCCGGAGATGGCCTACTTCGAGGTGCTGCACGAGCTGAAGCTGATCGTCGACCTGATGTACGAGGGCGGCATCGCCCGCATGAACTACTCGGTCTCCGACACCGCCGAGTTCGGTGGCTACCTGTCGGGCCCGCGGGTCATCGACGCCGACACCAAGGAGCGCATGAAGGCGATCCTGAAGGACATCCAGGACGGCACCTTCGTCAAGCGCCTGGTCGCCAACGTCGAGGGCGGCAACAAGGAGCTCGAGAGCCTGCGCAAGCAGAACGCCGAGCACCCGATCGAGGTCACCGGCAAGAAGCTGCGCGAGCTGATGAGCTGGGTCGACCGGCCGATCACCGAAACCGCGTAAGGTTTCACACCCGAACGACCCGCTGGGCAGTGTGCCCGGCGGGTCGTCGTGTTCATGGGGCCACTCGGGCCGCGCTGGTTTCCGTGCTCGACGACGCCCGGACAGGCCGGGCGGTGCGTCGTGCGCGCTGAATTCGCCGGGGCGGCAAGTGGATCGGCCTCTTCGTGTACCGAGTAGATGACGTTCTATTGCGGCGCCGCATCGGTAGTCCCGACGCGATGTGTCGTACTGTCCGCTCAGCTCCCGGCGTCGACGGTCGCGAAGGCCGCCCACAGTAGCGGTGAATCCGCCACAGCACCCGTCTCACGCCAAGCGGCAAGCCGTCCACGCTGCCACTTCGCCAGGCCGGCAACAGGTTCTACTTGTTCGTGCGCGTCATCGACGGCGCAGATGACTTGTTGCAGCGGCGCCGCGTCGTTGGCGCCGGCGAACCGTTCGAATGCCAGATCGGTGGGCAGCGGCCAGCGGGTGGCGGTGACCAGTTCGGCGCCGCCGTGGATCATCGCGGCGACCAAGCCCAGTGCCTCGGTGAAGCGCAGGTCGCCACCGCTCTCGCACGCGATCAGCGCGACTCGGCTCGGGATGGGCCAGAGTTGCGGTCCCGCAACGGGTTCGGGCTCGAGCGTATGAGTGCCCAGCAGCAGATCCTTGGCCGACAGCGGGCGATGCGTGCGCAGCGGCCGGGCGAAACCGGTGGTATCGGCGGTGCAGGCGAGGTGCAGTCCGGCGTTCTCGCTCAGACCGGATTCCGGACGTTCGGCGGTGACATGGCCGACGTAGACCAGCCGGGCGGCCCCGTCCCGCAGTAGCGCGCTCAGGCGGCCCCGGTCGAGATCGGTGCGCCGGAAGGCGTGCAGCGGGTCGTCGACAACGGGTCGAAGTCGCTGTCGCGCAACATATTCGGATACCCGCTCGGTGAGCGGCGAGCTGGAACTCATCCGCCCGAGCACCGAACCGAGCTCGGAATCGGCCCGGAATCCGGGCACGCGCGGATCGAGCACCGCGACCACCGGCAGATCGCGGTCGTCGGCCCATCTGCGCGCGGTGCGGCCGGGTGCGTGGACGATGCTCGCCGGTGCGAGCAGGCCGACATCCGCGATGTCGATCAGCCGCAGGGCCGGATCGGGGGCGATGATCTCCCACGGCACCTGCGCGACCCGCGGTGACGGCTGCAGCCGGATGTGCGGGCGGATTCCGCGCACGAGCAGGTCGTGCAGTTGGATCGCGAGCGCCTGCGGAAGCAACGCACGGCTGAGTGCCTGCGCCAGTGCGTATTCCGATTCGCGATCGGCGAAAGCACCTGTGGTGAGCGCCTGTTCGAGACCGCCGGGACGAGCGGGATCGGGCAGCGCCGCCGCGAGCCGGCGCACCGCGGCGTCGATGTCCGCGCCGGGCAGCATGGCCACACCAGCGCTCGCGGTATCCCCGAGCCAGCGCCAGGACATGTACAGATCGCCCGCATCGGCCATCCGCACGATCACCGTCGGTCGCGCACCGGGTGCCTCGTTCATATCGCCAGGACCCGATCTTCCCGCACGGTCCGGCCGTACCGGTGTTCGGCGGCGGTGAGGTAGGTGTCCAAGGCGATGTGACCATCCGGGGACACCGACAGCCGTGGCGGTGGCGAAACGGGCAACCCGGCCGCGGCGGCAACCTGGGCCAGCGCCGAGCCCAGCTGCAGGGAACCGGCGCCGGGACCGTCGAGTGCGTCGCCGGGTGCCGGTATCGGGTCGAACGGAAGCCTCGGCGGTCCGCCGTCGGCGGCGGTGCCGCTGTCGAAAGAGGTTCCAGCGCACACGGTTTCGACCAGATCGGCGATCAGCTCGCCGTTACCGCACAGGTAGGCGAAGCGGAAGGCCAGTCGCACGGCGGGTGCGGCCATCTCACGATTCCACCGCTCCCGCTGTGTTCCGTTGGTGAAGCTGTAGCGCACCGCGTCGATGGCGATGGCGGAGGTGACGGCCAGATCCCGAGCCAGGGCGAGTACCTCCGCGGGCGGCGGTGTGACCATGTCGCCGATGAGCGATTCCCACAGCGCGGCATGCCAGTAGTCGACCCGCGCGCACTGCAGGCCGAGCCCGCGCACGGCGTAGATCTCGTACGCGGCCGCGAGCTGTGCTTGTCCCTCTCCGACCCGGCCGTGCGCGAAATCCAGTGTCGCCAAACGGATTCGAACACCCGCCGATTCGAGCGCCGCCCCGGATTGCTCGAACGATGTCAGCGCCCGGCGATACAGCTGTTCGACGTGGTCGAGGTCGCCGTGCCGTTCGGCGAGATAGCCCATCAGCTGCAGCCCCAGTCCGGCGCGGTAGCCGAGGCCGGCCCGTTCGACATACTGCTGGGCGGCACGAAGATGCGGCTCGGCGTCGTCGGGGCGGCCCAGCCGGGCGTACATCATCGCGAGCGTCTGCCGGGATTCGGCCGCCGCGTTCCCGTCGCCGGCCGCCTCGAATGCGGCGAGGGCCTGGTGGGCGAAGTCGAGCCCGAGCTCGCCGCGACCGGATTCGAAGTGGGCGGCCGCGAGATTGCCGAGCGGGTAGCCGCGCAGCTGCGGCGCGAAGCGCGTGGCGAACTCGAGTGATTCGGTGGCCAGCTCGATCGTCCGCGCCCACTGACTGCGATGCATCGCGACGGCGGTGAGCGAGACCATGCACGACACCTGCAACGTCGACAGTTCACTGTGGCCGGTGAGTAGGTCGCGCGCCTGTTCCAACGCCGTGTGCGCGGCGTCGAGATCACCCACGTGTTGCAGTGCCTGCGAATAGTTGACGAGCGTGGATGCGCGCTTTTCCGTCGCGTCGCCGGGGATTTCGGTGAGCGCGGCGCGGAATCCGGTGATGGCGCCCGCGTGGTCGCCGAGTTCGTCGCGCATACTCGCCGCATTGACCAGAGCGCTGACCCGGACGCCCCCGGTGGTGGTGTGTGCGGCGTGCTCGAATATCCGCAGGGCCTCGGTGACCTCGCCGCGGGCGTAGGCCGCGGCGCCCTCGTGGAGCAGTTCGAGGCCGGGCGGGGGAGTGTCGGCCATCAGAAGTCCGTATCCGATGCGGCGGCGACGCGCTCGGCCTCGAGCAGCGGCATGGCCGGCTGGGGCGACCGCAATCGGTCGATCACGAATCCCCTGATCCGCTGCCGTTGTCTCGGCCCGTAAATGTTCGCCGATGCCGATGCCGATGTCTCGTCGGGGGCAGGCCCCACCCCGGGCACGTAGATATCCACGCGCACAACATTGTCCGCGTCGATCAGCGCCTCGCCGATCCAGGTGTCACCGCCGGGCTGCAGCGCGAGAACCGTTGGCACGGAGTCTGTCACGACACGAGCGTGAGGCCACAGATGCCCGGGCAGACCGGCATCGAGGTGCGGAGCCGCGGCCGCGCGCACCTCGACCGACGTACTGCCGGACTCTCTGGTCAGACGCCACGAGACGGCGAATTCGGAGGCATCCAGCACGCCGGCGGGACACCGGCGCCAATCCCAGCCCGAGGTGCCGGTCGCCAGCACCAATCCGGTGCGCCCGGGGCCGGCGGGACCGGCCGCCAAGGCATAGTCCTGCCGGCGCGCCACAGCCGCATCGAACGAGGGACCCACCGGCGACGGTTGTGCGTCGGCCCCGTCGACGATCGATTCGCAGGCTTCGGTGAGAGCCGCGATGTCCCCGCCGAGTACCTCGGAATCGAGTGCGGGAATGCCGTCGATGGTGGAGGCGGGCCACCAGTGCGCGGCCCACTGCGCATAGCCGAGTTGCCGTGCGGCCTCGGCCAATTCGGGACGGGCGGACGTCGCGAGCAGCTCTCCCGACCGGCCGTCGGCGACAGCGAGCGCCACCGGTTCGCCGTACACGGCCCACAGCCACTCCTGTGCGGCATCCGGATCGTGCAGCACCGCCGCCGGAACTGTCTGCTCGGACAGTAAACCCCACGACAGATGACCGCCGATCACCTCGAGAACCAGCGTATCGAGTCCTGGCATCGCGTCGTGAACGGTGGGAGCATCGGCCGGTGAGATGATGACGCCCTCGTCCTCACGGTGCAGGAATACGGTCTCGGGCATCATCCGGCCCTCGATTCCAGCGAATCGGACATGTTCGCAAAGGAATTGGCGGTCAGTGCCTTTCGTACCCGGGCTCGGTGATCGAGGATGACCGAGCGTGCGACCCCGTCGAGCAGATCCCACAGCTCGGCTGTCTCCGGCGCGGTCGGTGACACGGATGCGCCGCGAACATCGCGCCCGTGCAGGCGAACCCACAGTCGCCGCAGATACGAACGCCAGGGACGGCGAAGCTCGGCCGCGATCACGGCGAGCGGATCGGACGGCTCCCCGGTGTCGTGCACGGCGAGGCGGCGTGCCTGCAGTACATACGCCTCGCGGCGCCACCTCCCGTTGATCGCCCGATGCGCGGCGGTGCTGTCGCGCAGAACAGAAACCCCTTGACGTGCGGAATTTTTCGACTCCATGACGCAGTCGCCGCCGCTCGAGGCCACCGGCTCGCTCCCGGGCGTCCTACCGGTTCCGGTGACAGGTGCCAGGCCACGTGCCAGTGCCACTCCCGCTGCCGCTGTCACCCGAAGTGATTCGTCGAGCAACGCCCACGGCGCGCAACTCCGGGCGATCTCGTCGGTCACCAGTTCCGGGATCGTGGGCAGGTCCGAGCGCTCGGTGGAGGCTTGCAACACCGTGAAGACACGTTCGTAGATGGTGCGGTCGAACGGCAGCGCCAGTGTCGCGGTCGATGCCCCGGTGCCGAGCGCGGGGGCGACCGGCAGGCGGTGCGCGGTCAGGCCCAGCTCCTGGGCAGAGTCTCCGGAAGCGTTGTACCACAGCGCAATTCCTGTGTGCGTCCCCGCTCGCTCCATGATCAGGGTGCGCAGTTCCCGGGCGGCGTCGTCGGCTCGGGCGGTGGCGCACGAATCGAGTAGTGCGGCGAGGGCGGTGGTGTGGTCGGCGATCGCGGGCGCGGAATGCGGTCGCCGGCGCCACGCGGTATCGATCAACGCCACGAGTTCGCCGGCCGTGGACCGATCGGTGAGATGGTCCTTCAACGCCTGCGTGGTGCGCCCGGCCGCGAGGTGATGGATGTCGTGCAATGTGGCTGTGGCGGTGGGCCGGTCGCGGGCCGGATCCGGTGGCCCGGACACCGTCGCCAGTTCGAAACAGCGCTGGAAGTACAGGTCCTGCGGATTGCCGTCGGTGATGCGCAATGCCCGTCGGACCTGTTTGAGGAGGGTGAACCAGGCCGCGGTCGCGCGCAGGACATCGGCGGCGGCATGGACGCGGGCCGCGAGCAGCGTGGCGCCGTCCGCGGTGAGTATCGGCCCGGCGCAGGCGGGGTGCTGGACAGGCCGGATCACCAGCGGGTCGAGGATCAGTTTCACGGTGCGGCGCAACGGTCCCCCCTGGGCGCCGCTGAGCGCCTCGACGCCCTCGATACCGCGCCACACCTCGTCGAGCACCATGGCGCGCGGTCGTCGCATTCGGTCAGATTAACCGACCGTCGCTGCCGCTGCCCGGGCCCGAAACCTGGGATCGGTAGGCGGCGAACCGTTCCTACTTTGTGAACAACGGCCCGATCACAGGGCCGGACTCACCGAGAACGAAGGAACGAACACCATGCGTACCAAGCAGATCCGGATCGCCGCCGCCACCCTCGCCGCCGCCGGTCTCACCCTGGCCCTCGGCGCCTGCGGCGACGACTCCGGCACCGCCGCCCCGGCATCGACCACCGCGGCGCCCGCGACCCAGGCCCCCTCGGGCGGTAAGTCGGCGGCCCTCGTCGACGGCAAGGCGCTGAGCGCGAACTTCGACACCACCTGCGCCCAGCACGCCGGAACCCTCGCACTGGCACTGAACGATGCCGCCAACTCCACCTACGGCCGGCTGACCGTCAGCGCCACCCTCACCGCGGGCGGCGACACTGTGCAGGCCGTCGCCATCGGCGGCAGCAAGGGCGGCGCCTCCGGTATGCCGTATGCCGTCGGCTTCGGCAACGGCCAGCCCGGCGGCTCGGCCACCGTCAGCAAGGACGGCAAGACGTACAAGATCACCGGTGAGGGCGTCGCCGCCCCGGATATGACCAACCCGATGGCCGGCCCCGCCACCGCGAAGTTCGAGCTCACCTTCGCCTGCCCCACTATCGTCAACGGCTGAGCAGAGGAGGAACCGTCATGCGCACCACAGCACGAGCCGGGGCCGTCGCATTCGAGGTCTTCGCGGTCGGCGTCTACCTCTGGCACGGGCTCACCTATCGAGCCGACAGTCCGTGGGAACCGGGTTTCGCCGCTTGGCTCAACGGTTTTCTGGCACTGCCGATCATCGCGTTCACCACGGTGGTGATGGTCTTCGTGTTCACCGGCGAGGGCGTGCTGTCGGCGCTCACGGGCCGCAACAGCGCGGAGTTCCGCGATGGCCTGCTCGGCCTGGGAACCGTCAAGTCGGTTCGCGAGACGGGGGTGAGCGTGAACGATCAGCCGCAGCTACGCATCGAGTTCAGCGTCGAGGGCGCCCGGGGCGAGATCTTCGACTCGACCGCCAAGATGATCGTGCCCCTCGCCGAACTGGCGCTGCTGCGCCCCGGCGTCGTGCTTCCCGTGCGCTATCTGCCCGGACGGACCGACAAGGTGGAAGTCGACCGATCCGGCGACAGCGCTTCGGCGCAGCAGGCGATGAACGAATCGATGATCCGCAAGGGAGTGACCACGCGGGCCAAGCTCGACATCGCCGGTCGCGGCGTCGCCGCGCAGGCGGTCGTGCAGTCGCTGTCGGTGCCCGGCGAAATCCGCAACGGCTACGCGAAAATCGACCTCGGCCTCGCGGTCACCCGCCCGGACGGCAGCACGTTCAGCACCCACGCGGAGAAGTTCCTTCCGCCGGCGAGCGTCTCGAATGTGCAGGTAGGGCGGATCGTGCAGGTGCACTACCTGCCGGAGAACGAGCAGGAGGTCGTCATCGCCATTCCGCTCAACGCATGAGCCGCGGGGTGTGCCGCCCTTCGCAGAACCAGTGCTGCGGAGGGCGGCACGGTCGTGTCGGCGGCAAGCGGATCACGGTGGTCGCCAGATGGTTGCCACAAACGCGTTCCGGGGCAAAACTTGGTGGATGACGAATGCGGTGGCCGGCCCGGTTCCCAGCGAATCCCTCTCCGTGGGACGTGCGGTACGAGCCGACGTCCCTCGCTCGTCGCTCGCCGAATTCCATCGGGCACCGGATCGCGATCCCGTCGCGATCCTGCAGCGGCAGGCGGAAACCCGGCTTCCGGACCTCGTCCCGATCCGCTATGCGCGCATGGCGGCCGGCGAGTTCCCGTTCCTGCGCGGCGCTCCCGCGATCATGGCGGCCGACCTGGCCACCACCCGCGACACCGGTCTGACCGTCCAGCTCTGCGGTGACGCGCACCTGTCCAACTTCGGGGTCTTCGCGTCACCAGAAAGATCACTGGTGTTCGACCTCAACGATTTCGACGAAACCCTGCCGGGGCCGTTCGAATGGGATGTGAAGCGCCTGGTCGCCAGCATCGCCGTGGCCGCCCGTGCCAACGGCTACGAGGACGGCGACGCCCGCGAACTCGCGCGCACCGCCGCATCGGCCTACCGGCAGTGCATGCGCCGCCTGGCCGGTCTCGATTCGCTCGAGGTGTGGTACGAACGGGTCGAGGCCGACACCTTGACCGATTTGGTGCAAAACCCCAAGCAGCGCAAAGACGTAACGAAATCTCTCGATGCCGCTCGCAAACGCACCAGCTTGCAGGCGTTGCGCAAACTGACCGAGCCCGGTCCGGGCGGTGAGCCCCGTATCCGATTCCAGCCGCCGCTGCTGGTGGCCCTCGACCCGCCCGAGGCCGGCGCCGTCGACAAGGTCTTCGCCGAGTACTGCCGGACGCTGCCCGAGGAACGCCGCGTGCTGGTCAACCGCTATCGCATCGTGGATTTCGCGCGCAAGGTGGTCGGAGTCGGCAGCGTCGGGACCCGCTGCTACGTGCTGCTGCTGGTCGACCGCGATACCGGTGGACCGCTTTTTCTCCAGGTCAAAGAAGCGGAGTCATCCGTGCTGGCACCATATCTGGCGCCCAGCCCGTTCCACCAGGAAGGTCACCGGGTGGTCCACGGCCAGCGTCTGTTGCAGACCGCGAGCGATATCTTCCTCGGCTGGACCACCGGCCCCGGCGGCCGCTACTTCTACGTTCGGCAGTTGCGGGATATGAAAGGCAGCGCCGATATCGAGAACATGACCCGAACGGGCCTGCGCGACTACAGCGCCCTGTGCGGCTACACCCTCGCCCGGGCCCACGCCAGATCCGGCGACCGCATCGCGATCGCCGACTATCTCGGCGGGGGAGAGAGCTTCGATAAGGCGATGGGCGAATTCGCCCTCACCTATGCCGACCAGACCGCCGCCGACCATCGAGAACTGTTGCGCGCCATCGACTCCGGACGGGTGCAAGCAGCGGCGAACCCATATTGAGACTGCGCGCGCCCGGCTCCGTTGATCGAGGATGGTTCGGGTCTCGGCGCGGCTGACGTGTGCAGCCGGGGCGTGTTTCGCCTGGGAAGTCGGTTACTCGCCCGTATGGCATGCGGCCTCTACTGTGCTCCAGGACAACGGTGTCAGCGAATCGACCGCACGTCCCCGAACGGAATTGTCGCTGTGCCCGACACACTCACCGCTACCGCGCCCGCCGCCCACTCGACCGGATCTCGCGCCGAGGTCATCCACCGGTTTCTCGTCAAGCCCGCCGACGCCGGCATCGTCGGCACGGTGGACGGCGGCAAGCTTCTCGAATGGATCGACAAGGTCGCCTACGCGGGCGCTGCCCGGTGGAGCGGTCACTACTGCGTCACCGCCTACGTGGGCAACATCCACCTCGACCGTCCCATCGAGGTCGGCGAGTTGGTGGAACTGCACGCCAATCTGGTCCATACCGGCCGCACCAGCATGCACATCCTGGTCACCGTCTATTCGACCGACCCGACCCGCGTGAAGCCGGTCCAGAGCGCCCAGTGCCTGACCATCTTCGTCGCCGTCGACGACGAGCGAC
This sequence comes from Nocardia elegans NBRC 108235, assembly GCF_001612845.1. GTDB lineage: Bacteria > Actinomycetota > Actinomycetes > Mycobacteriales > Mycobacteriaceae > Nocardia > Nocardia nova. The sequence goes on from NZ_BDBF01000053.1 coordinate 15,840, forward strand.
GTACCGTCGAAGTGCCGCAATGGAATCCGACCACGGCTCTGGAACTGCGGCGGCACCGGCAGGCGAAGGTCCGGATCGCCGTCCGCAAGGAAATCGAGGCCGCGATGGCCGCCCAGCGCTACACCGCCGAAGGGACGGCGCCCAGCGCGACCTTGCGCTTCCTCGCCGCCCCCTCCGACATCAACTGGGGCGGCAAGGTCCACGGCGGCCGCACCATGCAGTGGATCGACGAAGCGGCCTACGTCTGCGGCGCGAAGTGGGCCGGCCAGCACGTCCTCACCTCGTACTTCGGCGGCATCCGCTTCTACCGGCCGATCGTCATCGGCCACGCCGTCGAGGCGACGGCCCGGCTGATCCACACCGGACCCCGCAGCATGCACATCAGCGTGCACGTCACCTCCACCGATCCGCATTCCGGCGAACCGGAACTGGCGGCCCACGGACTGGCCGTGGTCGTGGCTCTGGACCCGGATGCCAAAGCGCGCTCGATCCGGCAGTGGATTCCGGCCTCCGACGAGGACGTCGCCCTGGACGCCCACGCCCGTCACCTGATCGGATTACGTTCGCTGGTCGAGGATTTCACGCCCGCAGACGCCGTTCCGGAAGACGCCGAGCCCAACCATTTCCGGATCGCGCCAAACTAGGACGGCGTCCGGAGGCCGTCCATCACGATGTCGAGCATGCGTCGGGTGCGGTCCTCCCACATGTCGTCGAGATCGATCCGCCACAGGAACCCGACCATGAGCAATACCTCGTCGGGCGTGACGTCGGGGCGCAGCGAACCGTTACGCACGCCTGCGTCGAGCAGCGACCTGATCGCGGCGACGACCGGTCCGTAACCTTCGTCGGCGAGTTCGGCGTGCATCGCGGTGTGGAGCGCGCCGGCGAGGCCGTGCTTGATGCGGCCGTATCGCGCGAGCCGGTCGAACCAGAGGCGCAGGGCAACTGCGGGCGGGTGATCGTCGAGAAGCTGTGGAGCGGCGTCGACGAGTTCTCGGACGTCGTTTCTGTGCACGGTCATGACGAGCGCTTCGCGGGTGGGAAAATGCCGATACAGCGTGCCTTGCCCGACGCCTGCGGCCTTCGCGATCGCGTGCATCGAAGCGTCGCCGTCGGCATCGAGCGCCGCTCGCGCGGCCTCGATGATCAGTGCGCGGTTGCGTTCGGCGTCCCGGCGTCCCGACCGCGCCGCGCGCACGGGAGATGCGTTGTGTGCCGCCTGTTCTGGTCGACTCGCCTTCGTCATCACCGCTCCGTCTGTTTCGGTAGCACCCTATATCGATTGCAAAACGGACAGTTGTCCGTTACATTTGAGGACAGTTCCGGACAATTGTCCGTTTTATCGTACCGGGAGGTCACATGACGGAACCGCACGCCGGCGGCGGCATCCAGGGCAAGATTGTCGCGATCACGGGAGCGAGCAGTGGGATCGGTGCGGCGATCGCCGAGTACTTGGCCGAACGGGGCGCGGCCGTCGTGCTCGGTGCGCGACGCCAGGACCGCCTCGCCGAAGTGGTCGCGCGCATCCAGGCGAGAGGCGGAATGGCATTCGGCCTCGGTGTGGATGTGCGTCGCAGGGAGGATCTCGCGCGGCTCGTCGCGGAGGCGCAACAGCGGTACGGGAGCCTCGACGTACTCGTCTCGAATGCCGGCAGCATGGCGATCTCCAAATTCGACGAGCTGCGACAGGACGACTGGGACGACATGGTCGCCACGAATCTGACCGGAGTGCTCAATGGGATCGGTGCGGCCCTGCCCGTGTTCCGTGCGCAGGGGGCGGGGCATTTCGTGCACATGGCGTCGACCTCGGCGCATCGGATCGTTCCCACGCAGGGCGTATACGCGGCGACGAAGACCGCGGTCCGCGTGCTGTCGGAGGCGTTGCGGCAGGAGGCCGGTCCCGGCCTGCGCGTCACAGTCGTGTCGCCGGGCATGACGAATACCGAAGGAGTGCGTTCGGGTTCGATCGACGACGAGTACGCCGCCCGGATTCAGGCAATCGCGCAGCCACCAGCCGCGATCGCGCGTGCGGTGGCGTTCGCGATCGAACAGCCCGCCGATGTGGATGTGGGGGAAGTGATCGTCCGCCCGACCGCGCAGAGCTAGCTACGCGATCACAGCGGCCCCCAAGCGAACTCGGTCCCCTCGCGAAACGCTCCGAACGATTCCGCGAGTTCTCCGGTGGCGCTGCACATCACCTGAGTCCGGTTCTCGATGTCGAGGGCGTGGCGCAGACTCGGCGCATCCACCGTCTGCCACATCGTCTCCTTGGTCATCCACACCGCGAGCGGGGAATGGGCGGCGATCTCCTCCGCCTTGGCGATCGCCCGGCCCAGTAGTTCGTCCTCGTCGACGACCTCGAGTACCAGCCCGATCCGCTCGGCCTCCTCGGCGTCGAAAACCCTTCCGGTGAGCAGCAATTCGGCCGACCGGGACGCGCCCACCAATCGCGGCAGGTGATAGCTGGTGCCCATATCGCAGGCCGAGATCCCGTGCCGGATGAACACCGCGCCGAAGCGGGCACTGTGACTCGCGTACCGGATATCGCAGGCCAGCGCGAGCGCGAACCCGCCGCCGACCGCGGCGCCGTTCACTGCCGCGATCACCGGCTGCCGCAGCCGATGGATCTTCTCGAACGCCGAGGCCATCAACTCCTGGCTGGCGTAGATCTGCGCGACCGGCGACTGCGCCGCACCCAGCAGCGCCGCGGTCGGACTCGCATCGGTGGCCGTGAAATCCTCCGGCTTCGACTTCAGATCCGCTCCGGAGGAGAACCCGGCTCCCGCGCCGGCGATCACCAGCGCCCGCACCTCCGGTTTCCCGTTCACCTCGTCGAGCACCCGATGCAGCTCGGCGACGGTCTGGTTGTCCAGCGCATTGCGCCGGTGTGGCCGGTCGATGGTCAACACCACGACACCCGAGGACCGGTATTCGATATTCAGCGCGGACATGCCTGTCTCCTTCGCGTTCAGCGCGGAACGGTGCCACCGTCGATGACGAACGTCTGTCCCGTGATGAAACTGCCCGCGTCCGAACACAACAGCAGCGCGGGCCCGACCAGCTCGTCCGGCTCACCGAGCCGCCGCAGCAACGGTGCCGCGGCCATCGCGTCCACCACTTCCTGCGGATTGTTGCGGACCATATCGGTATCCACCGCACCCGGCGCGATCGCGTTCACCCGAATCTCGTCGGCGGCGAATTCGGCGGCCATCGAGCGAGTGAACGACAGCAACGCCGCCTTTCCCGCCGAGTACATCGCCAGCCCGCCGGAGAACCCGAACGCCCCGATCGACGCGAAGTTCAATACCGCCGCATGCTCGCTCTCCCGCAGATACGGCAGCGCGGCCTGCACCAGGAACAACGGTCCCTGCACATTCACCGCGAACGACTTGTCCACCGCCGCTTTCTGCATCACCGCCAACGGCTGAGCCAGCGCATTCGCGGCATTGTTGATCACGATGTCGACCCCGCCGAACCTCTCCACCGTCTGCGCGACCAACGCCCGCACCTCCTCGATCTCCCCCAGATGAGTCGGCACCCCGATAGCCTCGGCCCCCAACTCCCGCAGCCGCTCCACCGCCTTCTCACAAGCCTCCGGCTTCCGACTGGCGACAACGACATTCGCCCCCGCACAAGCCAACCCCTCGGCCAGCGCGAGCCCGATACCCCGAGTGCCGCCGGTGACGATCGCGGTCCGCCCGCTGAGGTCGAAAAGTTTCTGGAATGAGCTGCGGTCCACGGGATGAGCCTCTCTGCTTGGTGTCGCTCTGCCGAGCAGAACTGACGACGGTCGCAGTCAGTTCTATCAGGCGAGTCGCGCGGCGTGTTCCGAACGGCGGGGCTCGCCGCGCAGGTCCACGTCCTGTCGCCCGTCCGAGGTTCCGTGCACCGTCGGCACACCGACGTCGGGCGACTCGCTCCCGCGGAGTTGTCGGTGGGCCCCGCAATACTGATCGTGGGGAGAGGCGGGAGGACTCGACATTAACTTCGTTATTACGCTCGTGGCCTCGGCGATAGCGTCGGGAAGCGCTGAAGATGTTGTGGCACAACAGGTTACGGACGCTTACGGCGAGTTGAAGCGACTGATCAGCGATAGATATCCGGACGTGGACGTTTCGGCGCTGGAGCGGAAGCCACATTCCGAAGCCAAGAAGGCGTCGCTGGCCGAGGATCTCTACGATGCCGGTGCGGCGGATGATCGTGCGTTGGAGGCAGCGGCCCAGTGCGTTCTGCGCGGAGTGGACGCGGCGGTCCTGGGGCTTCCGGACGCAGCGCCTGCCGGAGCGGAGGAGTCGACAAGATCCGCCGCCCTGTTCGGCGGGGCCGTCGCGGCTGAAGACACGGGGCGTATGCAGGAGGCTGAAGCCCTGTACCGACGCGCCGCCGACAATGAGCATCCCGGCGCGATGAACAACCTTGGGCTGCTTCTGGAAGATACGGGTCGGTCGCCCGAAGCCGAGGGGTGGTTTCGCCGCGCCGCAGACCTCGGGAACGCCAATGCCATGTCGAACCTGGCGGTGAGGTTGCGTGATGCCGGGCAGGTGGCGGAAGCCGAAAGATGGTTTCGCCGCGCCGCAGACCTCGGCCACGTGACGGCGATGAACAACCTTGCCCTACTCTTCGAGGCGACGGAACGTCCCGAATGTGCCGACGAGTGGTTCCGCAAGGCAGCCGACGCCGGGCACACCGGCGCGATGACCACGCTGGGCGTTCTGCTGGAGAAGCAAGGACAGATCGAGGAAGGCGAGGCCTGGTACCGCCGAGCCGCCGACACCGGCGAGCCCAACGCGATGTTCAACCTCGGGTTGCTTCTCGAAGACGCCGGCAAGGCCGAGCCCGCCGAGCTGTGGATCCGCCGCGCTGCCGACGCCGGCCATGTCACTGCCATGTTCAACCTGGGCGTGCTCGCGGACGACTCGGGCCGGACACAAGAGGCAGAAACCTGGTGGCGCAAGGCCGCCGACGCCGGTCACCCAAAGGCGATGTTCAACCTGGCGATCACGTTGGAGGAGACGGGCAGGCCGGAGGACGCCGAAACCTGGTATCGGCGGGCCGGCGAAGCCGGACATCCGGCCTCAGTGCTTAACCTGGCCTGCACATTGCGGCAGACGGGTAGGCAACGCGAGGCCGAGACCTGGTATCGAAAGGCCGCCGATGCCGGGAACGTGGCAGCGATGTTCGACTTGGGCTTGTTACTCGAAGCCTTCGGCGAAGTGGGGGAGGCCGAGTCGTGGTACCGCAAAGCCGCCGAGGCGGGCGAAGCCGTTGCGATGACCAACCTGGGCGCACTGCTGATGGAATCGGGCCGGTCCGAGGAGGGCGAGTGGTGGTACCGCAAAGCCGCCGAGGCGGGACGTCCCGTCGCCATGTGCAACCTGGCGGTCGCGATGGAGCGGACCGGCCGAATGACGGAAGCCGAAACGTGGCACCGCCGCGCCGCCGAGACCGGTCATCCCAGAGCGATGTTTCTCCTCGGCGGCATCCTCGAGCATCGAGGACGAACCGACGAGGCCGAAACATGGTGGCGCAGAGCGGCCGACGCCGGCCACCCCGGCGCGATGTCCGGCCTGGCCTACCTACTCGCGATGGCAGGCCGTGTCGACGCCGCCGAAACCTGGAGGCGCAGAGCCGCCGCCGCGGGCGAGCCCGGCGCTACTCCCATGCGGTGACGAGCCCCGTTCCGCTCGGCATCCCCTGACCAGAACAGCAGTCCGGAGCGGCCGCCGCCTGGTCTACGGTGGATACCGGCCATTCCACTCGTCACCCGGGAGGTGTCTTGCGCTCCACCCGCATGCTGCCGGTCCTGCTCGTCCTGGTCGCCGCGGCACTCCTGTTGCCCACGCGTGCGAGCGCCGACGCCGCCATCGACGACACCCCCTCCCACCGCATCGACGAACTCGTCGCATTGCGCGCCGGTGCGACCGGAGCGAGCAAAGGCGAACTACTCGACCTGCTGTCCCGACAATTCCTGGGCACCCCCTACGCCGCGAACACCCTCATCGGCTCCGCAACCCAGCCCGAACAACTCGTCGCCGACTTCCGCCAAGTGGACTGCTTCACCTTCCTCGACTACGTCGAAGCCCTGAGCCGAACCACCGACCGAAACCGCTTCGAAGCCAACCTGATCGACACCCGCTACGCCGCCGCCCAAGTCGACTACACCCACCGCAAACACTTCTTCACCGACTGGGCGCAAGTCGTCGATGTCGCCGCCACCGACATCACCGGGAATCTGTCGCCCGCCACAGTCACGGTCCCCAAACACCTCAACGCAAAGGGCGACGGGGCTGTCTACCTGCCGGGCATCCCAGTAGTCGACCGCGACATCACCTACATCCCCAGCGCAGCGGTGGACGAGAGTGTCGTCAGCGGGCTCCGAACCGGCGACTACATCGGCGCCTACGCCGACCAACCCGGCCTCGACGTCACCCACGTCGGAATCCTCATCAACACCCCGAGCGGCCCGGTCTTCCGAAACGCGTCGTCACTCGCGGCGAACAACGAGGTCGTGGATACACCGCTGGGCGAGTACCTGCAAACTGTTCCTGGCATAGTGGTGTTGCGCCCACGACCGGCGTAGACCGGCAACGGATCCGTTGGGCGCAGTCAGTCCCACCAGTTGAAGATGGCTTCTCCGAGGGTATGCGGGCTCCAATACCGGACTTGTTCGAGTTCGGCTGGTCCCAGCTCCGAGAGATCGAAATCCGCCAGCGGCCGGCCCAATTCATGTCGTGACAACACCTGGAACCGGGAGAGGGACTTGAACGCGCCGGCAAGGCCCGGATCGTCGGCGAAGGTCAGCGTCAGCTCATACAAAGGCATCGGCTCGGCGATCGCGACCAGCGGCGCATACATGTTGCACACTACGGTTCGTTCAGTGCCCGAGTAGGCGATGGTGCACCGAAAGAAGTTGCCGGACAGGCTAGTGGAAGGCGGTGGAGAGACAACCCCTCCGGCTATTCGTGCCACCGCGTAGCAAGCATTGCGGAACTCGCTCTCGTCCAACCGATCCAACGGTAGTTCTCCGACCTGCCGGAAGCCAGTTATTCCACGAGGTAGGCGCATCAGGACAGTCTTCCGCGGTGCTATGCCGCCCGGAATGCCGCAAAGCGCTCGGCGAGGCGCTCTTTCGAGGGTCTTTCGTCTCGGTGGGCCGGAACTATCAACTGCCGTCGGTGCATCTCCTGCAGCCCGTGCTTCAACATGGGCCCATCAGTTTCGTTCAGCAAGTCACTGTTGATGTGCACCAGGTAATCAGGCGATATACCGAGGTAGTTGACGTCATACGCTGCATGGTGAATCTTGCATAGAGTGAGTCCATTATCCACGGTGGCCGTCCCGTTAGGGTGGCCATCAGCAGTGATGTGGGCGGCGTCGAGCAGCTTGATCCTCTTGAGGCTGCACACAGCACATTGGTTTTTGTATGCCGTCAGTACGCGGCTGCGAAACTCAGGTTGATGAAGCCGCTGCTTGGTTACTCTGTCTACATAACGGCGCTCGTCCGGCTTCAGGTCGAAGGGGTCATCGAATCGGCGAATTTCTTCGTCGATTGCGATTAGGAACCTTCTATTCGGCCTGTCGTCAGCAATGACGTACACAGGGAATACGGGCATGTACACGCTCGGACGGATCTTGCGGAAGAAAATGAGCGGTAAGCCGAGATCGAGCGCTCGGCGTAGCTTCGTGTTGTCGCCCTCCACTGCGTCTTGTTGGTAGTCGTACGAGAGCAGAGAGTCGCTGATCTCCTGGTCGGCATATCGGCGGCCGGTAGGATCGGACACGATGGCAAGCGTCGCCAGGAGGTCCCTGGGATTCCAAATACCCTTTGCAACGTCGATTAGCCGCCGATGGTGGTCGCCAACCCAGAAGGAGTTCAACTCTTGCCGGGTGAAGGCCCGATCCCCCTTAGCCTCGATGGCTTTGTTGAGGTGATCGAACACCATCTGGCGAAGTTGCCTCTCGACGTCGCTTGTCATGTGTGAAGTGTGCCATGTTCGGTTCGCCGGCGTTGGTCGTCGTTGGTCACGAGTCTGTGCCAGACCTGTTTGGGCACAGGGAATCTCGACGATTTGCGCTGTTGGACGTCACGAGACGACTCGTTGCTCGTTCCGTTCGTAGACGAGGACGTCGAACCGAGGTGCCGAAGGCCAGTCCGGCCGAAGGGCCCCAACCTTCTTCCAACCCCATCGTAGGTACGTCTCGTAAGCTCGGGTGTTGTCGGGGCGTACGAGCAAAGTTGCGCGGGCTTCGGCCCGATTGTGAAGAAGTTCATCGTGCAGCGAGCGGGCAATCCCCTTGCCCGTGAATTTCTTACGCACCATGAGCTCGCTCAACGCGAACGTCCGGCTCCCGGTTTCGTAGGTGAAGGCCTCTGCATCGCCCTCGTCCAGTTGCAGTCCCGACCACCACTTGCTGTTGCCTCCCAGAGGCCATCCCCACGCCTGGCCGACGGGCTCGTCGGCTGTACGCGCCATTACGAGTTCGAAGCCCGTTCGGCTCGGGTCGGTGTAGGTGTCGAAGCGGTGCATGAATGCTTCGGGCGCTTCGAATTCTTCGCCGGATTCGATGGCGTCGATGTAGGAATCTCGGAAGATCAGCTCGACTTGATCTCGGACTGCTCGCGCTTCGGCGGCCGTGTAGTGCTGGAAAGTCAGGCCGTCGATCGAAGGTGGGTCGACATTCATGAGACGCCTATCGCTTGGCGGTGGAGGTTGTCGTAGCGCCTGGCGAATTCGTCATCGGGGATGCTGTCTGTGATCGCGCGGACCGGGGCCAGCAATCGTAGGGTGCGTGTGGAGGATACGGTGCTCTCCAGTTCGGTCAGGACGTAAAGGCCTTGGGCCACGGCACTGTTGATGTCGCCCGTCCTGCCGAGTGCTGCGGCCAGACCCGCGCGGTAATTGGCGCGGTTGCGGATTCCGGTCTCCGCTGTGTCTTCGTCGGCGACCAGCAGGGCCAATGCCTTCTCGGGCTCGCCGAGGTCGCCCAGCCCGCGGGATTCTTGTGACCGAATCTCGCTCGCGTTCACGAATCGTAGCCATCGCGGGCATTCGGAAAGTGGTTCGTGGGCGATGGCGGCGTCCAGTTCGCGCCACGCGGTCGCAACTGCACGATCGAATGCCATCTTGTCGCGCAGGATTGCGTGGGCCAGTGCTTCGCGGATCGCGATCAGGGCGTGAATTCGGCCGGGCGGTCGGCCACGGGTGAGTTGGCGTGCGCGCTCCAGATGGGCGAGTGCACGGTGCGGGCTGCCATCCCCGGTTCGGCTGAGTGCGATCGATTGATGTGCGGCGTTCAGGCATACGTGGACTGTCAGATCGTTGTCACCGGCCTGATTGGCCAGCGCGAACGCGTCGGCGTAACACTGGCGGGCGAGTGGGTGGAGGTCGGCGTCATAGGCCATCCAACCGGTGATCGTTGCCAATTCGCCGGCGGCACTCATGAACAGGCATCCAGCCCGATCGGAAAAGGCGCCGGTTTCGAGCAGCCGCTTGGCGATCGCGAGGTCTCGGAGGCCGGTCATCACAAGAGGGGTGCCGCCGACAGCCTGCTCGCGCCGAGCGAGTTCAGTCACGCGTTCGGCCAACCGGCGGGCGTCGCCTACCCCGACAGTGTGGGAAAAGCGTGGAGCGTCGGCGGCTGCTGTCAGGGCAGCGAGACCCATGAACACTCCGAATTCGCGCCGCTTCACCTCGTCCTCGATTCCGTAGGTGCTCAGCTCGTCATGCTCACCCAGGTTATCGGCTGTGCGGGTTGGAATCTCGTTGTCGCGAACCGGACGATGCGGGCGCTCGTCAGGTGCAACGGCGACGGTGAAGCGATCCCGTTGCTCATCGGTGAGCCGGGACAACTCCACATCCAGCGCTGCGGCCGAGTCGCCGCGCACCGGACGCTCATGGGTTGCCCTCTCCCACTTGCGAATGGTCGGCGGTTGAAACCCCAGCCGTTCCGCGAACTGTTCCTGCGTGAGTCGAAGTGCGACCGTGCGAAGAGCACGTACCTCCGCGCCGGTCCATGTGCTGACGATCATCATTGCCCCCGATCGACACCCTCAACGGCCAGTAGCGGAAGCGTATTACTTCGGTGCGGTTCCATGCCTTCGGTTTGTGGCGTTTCTCCGTGAAGCTCGAATCGGCCCCGCCGCCGGGTCGCTGTCCGGATATCTGTGACGCCATCCACAACCGGCGGTGATCCTCGGCGGCGGGCGCTTGCCAACGAAAACCGAAGGAGCCGAATGTATCTCATTGGGACCATGGGGAGGTCGGTATGACGCTTCCAACCGCTTATGTTGCGTCGGGTGAACTGCCGAAGGGGCCGCCTCGCGCTCTCGGCTATATCGACCGGACCTTGCCGGGGTGGCCGGCGAATGAGCAGCTGGTGCTCGCGCATGCGGTGAAGTTGGGGTACGCGTTGGTGCGGGTGGTGTTTCGGACGGCTGGGGACATCGACGATCCGATCATGCGGTTGCTCGATCGAATCGGTGGGTACAACGTTGCGGCGGTTGTGGTTCCGAGCGTGGAGCATCTCGGGGAGCGGCTCCGAATTGTGTGCGCGGCATGCGATGTGGAGGCGGTTGAGCCGGAGGCTACCTATGCGCGGACGCGACCCACGATTCTTTCGGCGCCGGCCTCGGCTCCACGTGATTCGAGGGTCGAGTCGGGTGATTGAGATGTCTGGCTGGGGGTTGGTTACTTCGGTGGTGACGGTTGTCGGTGTGGCAGCGTTGGCGGTGGCAGGTGTCTCCTGTGCTTGGCCGGATGTCGGGGGCGATCAGAGGTTCGGCGAAGCCGCACGTCCTGCTGTGAAAGCTGTTGTGCCTCCGAATATTCTGTGGCTCTCGCTCACGCATGCCGCCCGGTCATCGGTGCCGACAGTGGTGGAGGCGCACGAGGATATGCAGCTGCACTTGGAATGTGATCCCGGCTTGTGCGCTGCGAAGGCGGTAGCGATGAGGACTCTCGTGGCCGCCGGGCGGGTGAGGCCGGACCGATCCCGGAGGCTGTGAGAGTCAGAGTCTTCGCGCACGGCGGTGCGCCCGACCGGGGGTCGGGTGTCAGGCCGCGCTGGTGTCAGGTGGACGCGAACGCGACTGCAACCAGCGCTCGCGCTGTTCGCGTTCGCGTTGTCGGCGTTGCAGTCGTTCCCGTTCGTCGCGTAGGTGGATGCGCGTGAGTATCGCTGCCAGGAGTTCGTCGGGGTGATGGCGGTGGTTGATGCGGGGTGTCCGACTGGGGTCGATGTGTTCGGGTGCGATCCAGGCGGTGCGGCCCGGGAACGGGGAAAGCTCGCTCTGTGCAACGGTTTTCCAGCCGCCGGGTCCGTCGTGGATCAGGGCGTGGCAGGCGTCGCAGGCGAGGACGAGGTTGGTGATATCGGTGGGGCCGCCTTTGGCGTAGTCGCGGATGTGGTGGGCGGCGCAGAGGCTGGCAGGGGCGTCGCATCCGGGGCGGGAGCAGCCGCGCAGGGCGGCGATCAGCGCCAGGCGTTGAGTTGGGGAGGCGAGTCGTTTCATGCGGCCGAGGTGCAGGGGGAGTCCGGCGTGGTCGAAGATCGCCAGGTAGGGGCGGGATCGTTCGGCCAGTCGCAGCGCCTCGCGGATCGGCACGACGCCGCCGGTGGCTGTGGTCGCGGAGCCCGAATCCTTCTCCAGGTCTTCGAGTTTCATCGTCAGCACGGTGGTCACCGGCATGCCGCGGTGGCGACCGAGGTCTTCGGTGATCAGGCCCGAGCGCAGGATCGCTGTGAGTGCGTCGTGGTTGCGTTGGGCGGCGCTGCGGTGATCGGATCGCGCTGCCTCGGCAAGCATCGCCGGGTCGGCGGTGTCGATATCGACGGCGGGGCTGTTCGGGTCCTCCGGGTTGCAGACGCCGGGGCGGGCGTACTTCGCCAGGAGTGGGTCCAGCAGGGCACGCAGCACCGGGTCGATGTCACCGCGCACGGGGGACATGCCGTCCGGGCGTTGCCGGCCCACGACGATGCCTCGCATTCGGGCGCGGTCCTGGTCGGTGGTGAGGCGGCCGTCGGGGTCCAGGTAGGCCAGGATTCGGTCGCCGACCTTGCCGATGTCGTCCGGCGAGCCGGATCGCGCGAACTCCGCCAACAGGTGTTCTGCGGCTTCGCGATCCGCGTCGGCTACGCCTCGGGGCACTCGGCTCATGACCTGCGCGATCCCGCGCACGTGATCGGCGGAGACCTCACCGTGCGCCAAAGCTGCTGCGGTGCAGAGCAATTGCGGGTCTCGCACCTCGCCGTCGAGATCGTGGAAGGTTCCTACCCAGCGCGCCGCGTTGACGCGGCTGCCCGCATCGGCGCTGGATATCCGCAGCGTCTCCATCAGGAACCGCTTCACCGTCTTCGCGCCGGTCCGGGACGGCAGGGATCGCTCCTCGGCTTCGATCAGCAGGCGATGCTGTATCGCTGTCAGCCGGCGCGCGCAACTCTCCACATCCCGCATCGCCTGTATCAGTTGTTCATCCGACAGTGGCATCAGTGATTGTTCGGACAGCTGGGAGACCGCAGCGAGCAGCGGTCTCGCGACCTGCTCGACGTCCTCCCCAGCGTTCGAATGCATGTTCGAATTCTATCAAGAAGGGGTGGGGTGTGCACCCCTTCGGTCTGTGTGGATTTCGGAACTCATTCTGAACAAGTGACCGAAAGAGATTGTGTCGCAGCTGGATTCGCCCGTGCAAGGGCGCAATGGCTCGAAGGCATCGACAATGCCCAGTGACCCCAACCCACGTCTCAGAGCGGAATAATTCGGCAGTCGTTGCCGCAATCGCCCTCGGTGGATACCTGCCCGGGTGCGGCGACGCGGTGCAGGATGGCTCGCGTGGGCGCGATGACGAGCCGGTCGTCTTCCAGCGTGCCGAGACCGTCGACGATCAATGAGTATCCCGTCGGTTCTCGCGGCGCCCATACCAGGCTGACCGCCTGGCGGGCTGCGACGTTGTCCCGGGTGTGGCTGCCGGGCGCGGGCACGTGCAGTCGGCCGGAGTGTGGAATCGGATGCACCGGTACGACGCGGGGAAGGGAACTGTCGCCGACGGTGATGAGGTGGGCGAGGTCGTAGTCGGCGATCATCCGCGCGAGCTCATCCGATTTCACCTCGGGATTCATATGTCGAGCGTACTGCGGGAACGGGCGGCGAACCGCTCGGTGAAGTGGGGCAGGCCTTCACGCGAGCTGCGTCAACAGCACCACCCCGAGCGTGAACATCGTCCCCGCTACGAAGACGTCGAGCACTCGCCACGCCGCGGGCAGCGACAACACCGGCGCGAGCAGCCGAGCCCCGTATCCGAGCCCGGCGAACCATACTCCGCTCGCGACCATCGCGCCGACGCCGAAGGCCCACCGCAACGACCCGTGCCCGGCGGCGACCGAGCCGAGCAGCAGCACGGTGTCCAGATAGACGTGCGGGTTGAGCCAGGTCATCGCCAGGCAGACCAGGATCGCGGTGCGGAGGGACGCGGTGGAATCGCCGGTGGTCGTGAGGCCGGTGGCGGGCCGCAGTGCGCGGCGGGCCGCGAGAGCGCCGCAGGCGATCAGGAAGCATCCGCCGGCGAGTCCGGCGACGGTCAGCGCTGCCGGATACGCGCTGACCAGCGCACCGAGACCGCCGACACCGCACATGATCAGAATGGCGTCGGACACGACGCAGATGACGACCACGGCTCCCACGGCTTGCCTGCGTACGCCCTGGCGCAGGACGAACGCGTTCTGCGCGCCGATGGCGACGATCAGGGATAAGCCGGCACCGAATCCGGCGAGGGCCGCCGAGAAGATACCGCTGGTCACGCAGCCGACGGTATGGGTCTTGACGTGATCAGTACAGCTAAAGGTTCTTAACTATCATTAGCAACTGTGATGTCCGAACTTCCGGTCGATCAGGTCCGCACGCTGCTCGCCGTCGTGGACGAAGGCACATTCGATGCCGCCGCGGCCGCGATGCACCTGACGCCCTCGGCGGTGAGTCAGCGGATCAAGGCACTCGAACAGCGCACCGGCCGGGTGCTGCTGATGCGCACGAAACCGGTGCGGCCCACCGAATCCGGCCAGGCGGTCGTGCGTTTCGCGCGGCAACTGGCCGCCTTGCAGGAGGCGGCGCAGCGAGAGTTGGGGATCGCCGGAGATGCCGAGTCCACCACGCTGTCCATCGCGGTCAACGCCGATTCACTGGCGACCTGGTTCCTGCCCGCCCTGTCGCAGGTGCCGCAGGATCCGCCGGTCTGCTTCGATCTGCATCGCGAGGACGAATCCCACACCGCCGCACTGCTGCGGGAGGGCACGGTGATGGCGGCGGTGACCTCGCTGGCCGAGCCCGTGACCGGATGTACGGCACGGCTCTTGGGTCTGGCGCGGTACCTGCCGGTCGCGAGCCCGGAATTCGTCGAGCGTCATTTCGCGGCAGGGCCTCTGGAGCAGCGGCTTCCCGAGGCGCCGGTCATCGTTTTCGATCGCCGGGACGAGCTGCAGGATCGCTACGTCCGCACCGTCACCTCCGGCAAGACGGGTGCGAGCCGGCTCCGGCATTACGTACCCACCTCGGAAGGCTTTCGCGACACCATCGTCGCGGGTCTCGGGTGGGGATTGGTCCCCGAAACGCACGCCGACCCACTGCTGCGTGCGGGCGCCTTGCGGAATTTCGCACCGGAGCAGTGGGTCGATGTGCCGCTCTACTGGCAGCAGTGGAAGTTGGACGTGCCGGCCCTCGCGCTGGTCGCGCAGACGATCGGCATGGCGGCGGCCGACTATCTTCGACAGTGAAAAGAATTCATCCGCAGGGGTTTCCGTGTCGGAAGCCGAGCCCGGGCGGCTCCGTCAGTCGATCAACTGCGGTGCCACCGTCCGCGAGCCGTCCGCGGCGAGAACGGCTTTCGGCGATGCCGAGGTGAGCAACGCGATTCCCGCCGCGAGCAACCAAATGATCGTGAACCCGGAAACCGTTGCGGTAGTGCCCCATCCGTTCGCCGCGTAGAAGTTCGCCGGAGTGTTCCCGAAGAACATCGACGGTGCGAACGCCACGTTCACCACCGCCAGGGCCGCGGCCGACCGCCCCGCCCACGCGGGCAGAATCCGCGTGCGCAGAATCGTGACAGCGGCCGTGGTCATGAACAAGGCGGTCAGGAGCCGGCTGACCGTTCCGTACAGCACATAGGTGCCGGACACGGTGACGGTGGGATCGATCGGTTCGGTTGCCTGGATCGTGGCGCCGATCTCGAGGCCCATGGAGACGAAAGCGACTGTGGCCCAGATCAAACCGGCGGTCGAGGCCAGTGAGCCGAGCCATTCGTAGCGGCGATCGGCGGCCTTCACCAGGTGGGCGAAGGTGGACATGAACACCACCACGCCGAGGAGTCCGACGAGGCCGATCAGGCCGCGGGTCAGGATGTTCCAGTCCGGGGGCGGGCCCTCGTAGACGAAGTAGAGCGGCAGTTCGACGAGCATGAGCGCGGCGCCGCAGACAGCGGCGATACCCGCCGTGCGGCGGAGGGTTTCGGTGTGCACGGATCGTCCTTCCGATCGGCGGCAATAGTAAGTATATGTCTTATACTATATCGACCATACTAAACTCCGGAAGGATGACTATTCGACGACGGGATGCGCGCTGATGACCGATCGGAAGGTGCCCGACCAGCTGGCGCGGCTGTGGCGGCTGCCGGTGGACACCAAACTCGGCCGTCCGGCCGCACTCGATGTGGACCAGGTGGTGGCGACGGCGGTCCAGCTGGCCGACCGGGACGGTCTCGCCGCCGCGACGCTGCCGAAAATCGCTGCGGCTCTGGGTGTTACGCCGATGTCGCTCTACCGCCACATCGGATCGAAGGACGAACTGCTGGGCTTGATGTCCGATGCCGGATTGGGTGCGTCACCCGAATTGCCCAGCGGCTCATGGCGTTCGATGCTGCGCGCCTGGGCGTTCGCGCAACTCGAGCAGCACCGTGCCCGTCCGTGGCTCACCGAGCTGCCGATCACCGGACCGCCGAGTGGACCGAACGCTGTGGCCTGGATGGACGCCGGGCTGCGCGCACTGCGCGACACCACGCTGGACTGGCCGGCGAAGGTCGGGGCCATCATGGTGGTCAGCGGATACGTCCGCGAGGCGTTCGTCACCGCCCGCCAACTCGAACACGCCATGGCGGCAGCCGAGCTCGACCCGGCCGGTGCCTTGCACGACTACAGCCGTAATCTGCGCGCACTGGTGGATCGAGAGCGGCTGCCCGATATGGCCGCATTGCTGGACTCGGGACTGTTCGACGCCATCCAGCCCGCCGAGGCCGACCCCGCCTCCGACTTCACTTTCGGTCTCGACCTGGTCCTCGACGGCGTGGCGGCGACGATAGCCGCGAACAGCCGGTAACGACAAACGGCCCGGCGCCGTGGAGGCGCCGGGCCGCGAATCAGCTGCCGATCAGCTGCTGCCGAACCATCCCGGCGGAACGACCTGACGGAAACCGTTCCAGCCGTTGCCGTGCCGGTCCCACGGGTTGCAGTCGTCGCCGCGGTGGTGGCGGTCCCAATCGCCGCGGTGGTCCCAGTCGCCACGGCGGTCCCAGTCGCCACGGTCGCGGCCGTCCCACGGGCCGTGCCCGTGACCCGGATGTGCGATCTCGGTGGCCGCCGGGGCGCTCACGACCTCGGCCTGGGCCGGAATGGCAAGCGCGGCAAGCGGCGCGGCCACGATGGCGCCGGCAACGGCGATGCGCGCCGCCGTGCGCTTGGTGCGATGTTCGGTTCTGGCAATCACGGTGAATCCTTCCAATCAGTTACACCGCACGCAGTCTCTCGCAAATCGGACACCGCGTCACGGGTGGTGGCACGAGGTTCAGGGCGGAATCGGCCGCGAGGATGACGGGGACTCAGGGTTGCCCCTCAGTCCTGCGATTCAGCTGCTGCCGAACCACCCCGGCGGGTAAACGGGCCTATACCAGGAGTAGTACGGCCGATACCACGAATTCCAGCCGTACAGATAGTCCAGCGGTATCGGATCGAACGGCGTCACTTCCGGGTAGTACCGGCCGACCGAACTCGGCTCGCTCACCGGCGCCTGCGCCGAACCCTGCCCGGCGGTCGCGGTGACCATGCCGATCAGAATCAAGCCCGCTATCGCCGTCCTCGCCAGGATTCGGCGTACCCGGACGGACGTGGCAGTCGCGAACACGACCAGCCCCTTTCAACTCGCTTGTCCCGCAACCCTCGCCGATTTCGGCGCGAACGTCACGGCCGCGATACGCCCAGGGCTGAGAAGAGACTCAGCTCACATCACGCGCCCCGCCGTCCGGACTCGCGGGATCGATGTGCCAGCTGCGGATCCGCCGCGGATGAATGCGAATGATGGTGTGCGCGAACCAGTCCGGCGCCACCGGAGGCGTATCGACATCGAGGATCTCGCCGACGCCGCGGATCTCCACTCCACGCCCCCACCCGGGCTTCACCTCGGCCGGATCGTCCGGCGTCATATCGTCGACGACCAGGCTCACATTCGGATTACCCCGCACATTGCGGTAGCGCTGCGCGCTCGGATTCGGTCCGCCGATATCGATCGTGCCGTCGTCGTTCACCCGAAATCCCACCGGAACCAACTGCGGCCGCCCGTCCGCCGTCACAGTGGCCAGCCGGCCCAGCGACTGGGAGGTCAGATAGGTGCGTTCGGCCGCGGTGAAAGTCATGCCGCCACGCTAAGAGCTCGAGTGCGGTTGAGGTCAAGCGGTATGCGGGCTCGGTCGGTCGGCCGCTTTCGTGAGATGGAAGTGGGTGACGTTGTCGCCTTGGCGGGCGGGAGACGCGGTGTAGCCGGGAAGGCTGCCGAGGTCGTCGTAGAGGCGTTCGCCGGCGCCGAGGAGAGTGGGGACGAGAGCCAGGTGGAGGTCGTCGACGAGCCCGGCCCGCAGGAAGCGGCGGACGGTCGCGGCTCCGCCGCCGAGGCGGACGTCCTTGCCTCCGGCGGCGGAGAAGGCTCGTGCCAGCACGTTTTCGGGGGTGTCGTCGACGAAGTGGAAGGTGGTGCCGCCGTCCATCTCGAGCGCCGGGCGCGGGTGGTGGGTGAGGACGAAGACCGGGTGGTGATAGGGCGGGTTGGGCCCCCACCAGCCGGTCCAGGAATCATCGGGCCATTCCCCGCGAACGGGCCCGAACATGTTGCGGCCCATGATGGTCGCGCCGACATTCGCTTCACCGGCGGCGAGCTGTTCGTCGTCGATTCCGGTGCTGCCGCCGTCGTGGCCGATCATCCGCCGGCCGGTGCGGGTGACGAAAACCCAATCGTGCAGGCGTTCGCCGCCGACACCGAGCGGATGATCCCGACCTTGGTCGGGGCCCGCGATGTACCCGTCCAGTGAGATCGAGAGATTGTGGACACGGAGACGGGGCATGGCGGGTCCTCTCACGGAGTGCTTGCTGATTGCAATTGCCCTGCACTCTATCGCCGGTGCTTGTCGATTGCAATCAGTTGTCAGGCCATGTGCAGGCCCGCCGACCACGCGAATGCGGTCAGCGTGGGGTCGAGTGGCGCCGCGGTGAGCCGATTGCCCAGCGTGGACAGCGTGTAGGTGCCGATTCCCAGCACCACCTCGAGGGCCTGTTCGGTGGTGTAGCCGTGCGAGAGGAAATCGCTCGCTCGTTCGTCGGGGACTTTGCCTGCGGTTTCGACGACGGTGAGGGTGAACTCCTGGAGTGCGGCCAGGCGGGGATCGGGGAGGGGTCGCTGTTCGCGCAGCGCGGTGATCAGTTCCGGGTCGGCGCCGATCTCGGTCAGCTTGGCGGTGTGCATGGCGACGCACAGGTGACATTCGTTGCGCGTGGCCATGGTCATCACCAGCACCTCGCGCGACAGTTGGTCGAGGGTGCTGCCTTCGAAGAGGGCGTTGAGTTTCATGAAGCCGTCGAGCAGTCGTGGCGACGTCGCCATTTTCCCCACCGCGGCGGGGAGGTAGCCGAAGTGCGCGGCGGTCGCGGTCATGGTGCGACGGGCCTCGGCGGGCGCGGAGTCGAGGGTGTGGGTGGGGAAGTGCATGCGTCGATCCGTTCAAGTTAGACAACCAGGTTGTCTAAATAGTAAACCGGGTTGTCGAATTGGGCAAGCCTCGACGGCCGCCCGGGGCGGAGCCGGTCAGCTCCCGAACCACCCCGCGACATCGAGCCGGAACGATTCCGGCGGGACCATCGTGCGCAACGCGGCCTCCATATCGCGCACGCGCTGGGAGCCCAGCTCGTGCACCCAGCGGCGTCGCAACCGCTCGAAGATCTCGGCCGACTGCCGCAGCGCGTCGATTCCGCGCGGGGTCAGGCAGACGATCTTGCGCCGGGCGTCGTCGGGATCCTCGATACGTTCGGCATAGCCCAGCGCGGTCAGCTTCTCGACCGTCTTGCCCGCCGCCTGCTTGGAGACGCCCAGCTTGCGGCCGATATCGCTGGCCGTCGCCCCCTGCACTCCGATCGCCTGCATCGCGAATCCGTGGGCCGGGCGCATATCGGGATGCCCCCGCTCCGCCAGCTCGGCATGCAATTCATCGATGAGCGAGCGGAACCCGGCGAACAGCAACAGCGGCAGCTCGAACCCGGGGCTGTCGACCGGGGCCCTCCCGCGTTTTCCGACAACCATGTTGACGAGGGTAGTCGCCGTGACGGAGGACGACGCGAGGCGCCACCCGTGGGGCGCGTGTCACCGGTCGCGGCCGGTCCGGTGGTGTTCAATACACCTGGAGTGCTCCGGAACGAGTACCCGCCTTGTTCTGCCGAATGCCCGGAGGCGCGATGACCACACGGCCACAGCGGATTCCCGCCCGTCCTCCCGCGCCGCGACATGCTCGCGGCCTCGCACGCCGGCTCGCGCCAGGGCTGGCTCTCACCGCGATACTCGCGGCGTGCAGTGGACCTGGCGCCGATGTCTCCGAATCACACACTCCCGCAACGGTTTCGACGGCTCCGCTGAGCTCGGTCGCGGTGGTCACGCACGGCAGCCCCGGCGACGCGTTCTGGAATGTGGTGAAGAACGGCGCCGAGGCGGCCGGTAAGGATCTGGGCATCCGGGTCGAATACAACTCCTCGGGGGATCCGGGGGAGCAGGCCAAGCTGGTGGACAACGCGGTGGCCCAGCATGTGGACGGGTTGGTGGTGTCGATGGCCAATCCGCAGGCGCTGCGCCCGTCCGTCGAGCATGCAGTCGCGGCGGGAATTCCGGTCGTCACGATCAACTCCGGCGAAGCCGAGAGCGCGGCCGCCGGTGCGATCGGGCATGTCGGGCAGAGTGAGCGACAGGCGGGAACGGCCGCCGGCAAACGCCTGCGTGAGGCCGGCCGGACCAGGATGCTCTGCGTCATCCACGAGGCCGGCAATATCGGCGCCAACGACCGCTGCGCCGGCGCGATCGACGGAGTCGGCGGCAATGCCACCACCTTGCAAGTCGACATCAACAATCCGGCCGACGCGCAGTCGCGGATCAAGGGAGCGTTGGAGGCCGACCACACGATCGACGCGGTGCTGACACTGAATTCGCAGATCGCCGCCCGCGCGGTCGACGGGGTGCGTGAATCCCATTCCCGCGCCGCCGTCGCCACCTTCGACCTGAATTCCGATGTGGTGAGCGCGATCCGGGCGGGCACCCTGCTGTTCGCGGTCGACCAGCAGCAGTACGAACAGGGATATCTGCCGGTCGTGATGCTGCAGCTGTATCGGCGCAATCTCAACACGGTCGGTGGCGGAATGCCGGTGCAGACCGGACCCGCCTTCGTGGACAAGACCAACGTCGACGCCATCGCCGCCCTCGTGGCACAGGGCACGCGCTGAGCAGGGAGCTGTCATGACCGACACCACAACGGTTTCCGAAGCCACCGCCACGGCAGCGATCCGGCCGTCGCTGCTGAACCGGCTGATCGTCCGGCCCGAAATCGGCGCCGGTCTGGGCGCGCTGGTGGTATTCGTCTTCTTCGCCGTGATCACCGACCGGTTCCTCAGCCCCCTCGGGGTGGCCACCTGGCTCGACGACGCCTCGACGCTCGGCATCATGGCCGTCGCGGTGGCGCTGCTGATGATCGGAGGCGAATTCGATCTCTCCGCCGGGGTGATGACCGCGTCGACGGCCTTGGTGACGGCCATGCTCGCGGTACACGCGGGATGGAATGTGTGGTTCGCGCTGGGTGTTTCGCTGCTCTTCGCGCTCGCGGTCGGCGCGCTGAACGGGTGGGTGGTGATGCGCTCCGGCCTGCCCAGTTTCATCGTCACACTGGGTACGTTCCTGGCTCTGCAGGGCCTCAACCTCGGCGTGACACGGCTGGTCACGGGGACCGTGCAGGTGTCGGGCATCCGTTCGGCGCCCGGATACGCCTCGGCCGGTTGGGTTTTCGCGGCGACGACGAATCTCGGTGACGCCCGCATCCAAGCGTCGGTGCTGTGGTGGATCGCCGTCACCGCGGTGGCGACGCTGGTGCTGGTGCGCACCCGCTTCGGCAACTGGATCTACGCGGTCGGCGGTTCGCTGCCCAGCGCTCGTGCCGTCGGTGTCCCGGCGGCTCGGACCAAGATCCTGCTGTTCATGGGCACCGCCTTCGCGGGCTGGATCGTCGGCTCGTGCAATCTGCTGCGTTTCGCGAGTGTGCAGGCGAACCAGGGCGTGGGACTGGAATTCCAGTACATCATCGCCGCGGTGGTCGGCGGTTGCCTGCTCACCGGCGGTTTCGGATCGGTGCTGGGCGCGGCCATCGGCGCGCTGATCTTCGGCATGGCCCGGCAGGGAATCGTGTTCGCGCGCTGGGACAGCGACTGGTTCATGCTCTTCCTCGGGGTGCTGCTGCTCGCCGCGGTTCTGGTCAACAACGCCTTCGCCAAGCGCGCGGAAAGGTTGCGCCGATGACTCCTCAGCACACGGCGGCGCAGACCACAGCCGCGCCGCTGATCGAGACGGTGAACATCGGGAAGAGCTACGGCGGCGTCGTCGCCCTTGCGGATATCTCGATGGTCGTTCGCGCCGGGGAGGTCACGTGCGTACTCGGCGACAACGGCGCCGGGAAGTCGACCCTGATCAAAATCCTCGCCGGCGTTCATCGCCACGATGCCGGTGAGCTGCGCATCGACGGTGAGCCGACCCGGTTCTCCTCGCCACGCGAGGCATTGGACCGCGGTATCGCCACCGTCTACCAGGACCTGGCGGTCGTGCCGCTGATGAGTGTGTGGCGCAATTTCGTCCTCGGCTCCGAACCGACCCGCGGCGCCGGACCCTTTCGCCTGCTGGATCGAGCGACCGCGCGCGAGATCACGCGAACCGCGTTGTCGGACATGGGAATCGAGATTCGCGATCTCGAGCAGCCGGTCGGCACGCTGTCGGGCGGGCAGCGGCAGTGTGTGGCGATCGCCCGTGCGGTGCATTACGGCGCGAAGGTCCTCATCCTCGACGAACCGACCGCCGCGCTCGGCGTCAAGCAATCCGGCGTGGTGCTGCGGTATGTCGCGCAGGCCCGTGATCGCGGCCTCGGAGTCGTGCTGATCACGCACAACCCGCATCACGCCTATCCGGTCGGCGACCGATTCCTGCTGCTGCGGCGCGGCCGCGCACTCGGCGGCTACGACAAGTCGCAGATCGACCTGCCGGAGCTGACCCGGCAGATGGCCGGCGGCGCGGAACTGGAAGCGCTGCAACATGAATTGCGTCGTCCGCTGCCGGAGTGAGCGGCGGTGGGCGCGGCGGGCGCGAGCGCTGGACTGTCGGTGGGGGTCCGGTTACCCTCTGCCTGGCCCGACGTCGAGAAGTAAGTGAGAAGCGTAGTTGCACGGCACGGTGAAGTGGTTCGACAGTGAGAAAGGCTTCGGTTTCATAATCCCGGATGCCGGCGGGGCGGAAGTTTTCGTCGAATACACCGAGGTTCACGGCGACGGTTTCCGGCGATTGGTGCAGGGCCAGCGCGTCGAGTTCGACGTACGCCACACCAAGGCGGGCCCGGAAGCCAAGGGCGTCCGAATCGAGCCGATGCGCCGACTGTGGCCCGACCCACACGAACTGTGACCTGTCGGGCAGATCACTATTCCCGAAAACGAGTTAACGCCCCTTTATGGGCCCTCGATATGTTGATCGTCAGTTTGTACGACTGAATTGAAACAACGAAGAGGTATTTATGATCCCCGTTATCATCGACACCGGTAGTGCTGCTGTGAACGGCCTGTTCGACACCCTGGGTGCCGCCTTCCACGGCCTGGTCAACACCCTGTGGACCGGCTCTTTCGGTGGCTGATCACTGATTTCGGTCGCATGATGCGACCTCGGGTCGACCCCGGACCGCAGTGTCCGGGGTCGACCCATTTCTGCGGCCGGACGACGGCGCACGCACGATTCCCGCCGCTCGCCGCGACGTGACGAGCGTGGCCCGCCGCGCTATCACGGGACAATCACAGCGTGCCCCACGCGAAAAGCTGACTTTTCGCTTCGGGTGCGGTTTCCCTCCCCCGGGGTGACCACTGTGGTGGCGCGACGGCGCAGTCCGTGGCAGGCTTGATCACTGAGACCGGCCCGACCGTGAAGTTGGTCGGTTCGGCTCGTCTACAGAAGGTATGAAATGGCGCAAGGCGTAGTGAAGTGGTTCAACAGCGAGAAGGGCTTCGGGTTCATCGCTCAGGACGACGGTGGTCCCGATGTGTTCGTGCACTACTCGGCTGTGAGCGGTAGCGGATTCCGGTCCCTCGACGAGGGGCAGCGCGTGCAGTTCGAGATCGGCCAGGGCCAGAAGGGCCCGCAGGCTCAGAACGTAAGCGTTCTCTGATCGAGTCCGCTGACTGCGCGCCACTTTACGTAGCGTGAACTGTCCGCGACTTACAGTGGGGCCCCGTATCTTTCGAGATGCGGGGCTCTTTCGCGTCCGGGGCCCGATGCGCTGCGGCCCGGGGTCGGCGGCGGTGTGAGGGCGGCTGCCTACCGGGCGGTACACCGGCGCCGAAGCGCGACCATTAAGCTGGTCCGCGGTAAATGCCGACCTCTTTCCCCAGGAGTGCCCCACAGTGAGCCAAAATGGCCGTCCTGTTGTTCTGATCGCCGACAAGCTCGCCCAGTCGACCGTCGATGCGCTCGGTGACGGTGTCGAGGTTCGCTGGGTCGACGGCCCCAATCGACCCGAGTTGCTGGCCGCCGTGCCCGAGGCCGACGCGCTGCTGGTCCGTTCGGCCACCACCGTCGACGCCGAGGTGCTCGAGGCCGGCAAGAACCTCAAGATCGTCGCCCGCGCGGGCGTCGGCCTCGACAATGTCGACGTGCCCGCGGCCACCGAGCGCGGTGTCATGGTCGTCAACGCGCCGACCTCCAACATCCACACCGCCGCCGAGCACGCCGTCACCCTGCTGCTGGCCGCCGCCCGCCAGATCCCGGCAGCCGACGCCACCCTGCGCGAGCACACCTGGCAGCGCAGCAAGTTCAACGGTGTCGAGATCTTCGGCAAGACCGTCGGCGTCATCGGCCTCGGCCGCATCGGCCAGCTGTTCGCGCAGCGCCTGGCCGCTTTCGAGACCAAGGTCATCGCGTACGACCCCTACACCTCCCCGGCCCGCGCCGCCCAGCTGGGCATCGAGCTGCTGAGCCTGGACGAGGTGCTCGAGCGTGCCGACTTCATCTCCATTCACCTGCCCAAGACCCCTGAGACCAAGGGCATGCTGAACAAGGAGACCCTGGCCAAGACCAAGAAGGGCGTCATCATCGTCAACGCCGCCCGTGGCGGTCTGATCGACGAGCAGGCCCTGGCCGACGCCATCACCTCCGGCCACGTGCGCGCCGCCGGCATCGACGTGTTCGAGACCGAGCCGTCGACCGACAGCCCGCTGTTCGAGCTGCCGCAGGTCGTCGTGACCCCGCACCTGGGCGCCTCCACCGCCGAGGCCCAGGACCGCGCCGGAACCGATGTCGCCAAGTCGGTGCAGCTCGCCCTCGCGGGTGAGTTCGTGCCCGGTGCGGTGAACGTCGCCGGTGGTGCGGTCAACGAGATCGTCGCCCCCTGGCTGGACATCGTGCGCAAGCAGGGTGTGCTGCTGGGCGCCCTCGCCGACGAGCTGCCGGTTTCGCTCGAACTCCAGGTGCGCGGCGAGCTGTCCTCGGAAGAGGTTGCGGTGCTGGAACTCTCGGCGCTGCGCGGCGTGTTCTCCGCGCACGTCGAAGACGCGGTCACCTTCGTCAACGCCCCGTCGCTGGCCGCGGAACGGGGTCTCGAGGCCTCCGTCACCACCCACAGCGAGAGCCCGACCCACCGCAGCCTGGTCGACCTGCGCGCCGTATTCGGCGACGGCCGCACCCTGAACGTCGCCGGCACCCTGACCGAGCCCGCTCAGGTCGAGAAGATCGTCAACATCAACGGCCGCAACTACGACATGCGCGCCGAGGGCCTCAACCTGGCGATCCTCAACTACGACGACCGCCCGGGTGCCCTGGGCAAGATCGGCACCAAGCTGGGCGAGGCGGCCATCGATATCAAGGCCGCTCAGCTGAGCCAGGACATCGACAAGGAAGGCGCGACGGTCATCCTGCGCGTCGAGGAGTCCGTCCCGGCCGAGGTGCAGTCCTCGATCGCCGAGGCCGTGGGTGCCGCGAAGGTCGTTCAGGTCGACCTGAGCTGAGACGTTCCGGGCCGGAATCGGATCGGCCGCAGTACGTTACAGTGCGCGCGAATCCAATCGCCATGGCGCGGAGCGGGATTCGCGCGCATTGTGCGTTGCTGGGTGATCCCCGGCACGACACAACTGCCACTCCTTCCGCGAGGAACTCGCGGCCGCCGAGAGCGTGACTTGTGCGGTCGCGGGCGGACGTGCTTGCTGCGGGCGTGTCGCGCTGTTGGCGGTCCGGTACGGGTGCTCTCGCGGGGACGCGCGCCGATTTCGGTCCGTGGTCGAGGTCGGCCTGCACTGTGATTCGGGGGAGCCCGTGCCGATCGATCTCACTCATTGGGAGCGGCTTGCCCTGGTTATCGGGGTGATTCGGGGGACCGATAGTGTGACGGTGTCGGCGATCCGGCCGGGCGCAACGCCGCCGATCGACCGCCCTTGGCTGATTCGGCCGCATACGTGTTGCGAGCCGCGAGCAGGAACGAACGGAGCGTTGTCATATGAAGCTGGCTGTCATCGCCGGTGACGGTATCGGGCCCGAGGTCATCGCCGAGGCGCTCAAGGTACTCGACGTGGTCGTG
This sequence comes from Nocardia elegans NBRC 108235, assembly GCF_001612845.1. Classification (GTDB taxonomy): domain Bacteria; phylum Actinomycetota; class Actinomycetes; order Mycobacteriales; family Mycobacteriaceae; genus Nocardia; species Nocardia nova. Next base: position 41,981 of record NZ_BDBF01000053.1, read on the forward strand.
CCCGGGGTCGAGAAGACCGAATACGACCTGGGCGCCAAGCGCTACCACGCGACCGGCGAGGTACTGCCGGAGTCGGTGCTGCCGGAGCTGAAGCAGCACGACGCCATCCTGCTGGGCGCGATCGGTGATCCGTCGGTCCCCAGCGGCCTGCTCGAGCGCGGTCTGCTGCTGCACACCCGCTTCGCGCTCGACCACCACGTGAACCTGCGTCCGTCGAAGCTGTACCCGGGCGTCACCAGCCCGCTGTCCGGTGATCCGGAGATCGACTTCGTCGTCGTGCGTGAGGGCACCGAGGGTCCGTACACCGGTACCGGCGGCGCGATCCGCGTGAACACCCCGCACGAGGTGGCCACCGAGGTCTCCACCAACACCCGCTTCGGCATCGAGCGGGTGGTGCGCTACGCCTTCGACAAGGCTCAGCAGCGCCGCAAGCACCTGACGCTGGTCCACAAGACCAATGTGCTGAGCTTCGCCGGTTCGCTGTGGCAGCGCACCGTCACCGAGGTCGGCGCGGAGTACCCCGAGGTCGAGGTCGCCTATCAGCACATCGATGCCGCGACGATCCACATGGTCAACGATCCGGGCCGCTTCGACGTGATCGTCACCGACAACCTGTTCGGCGACATCATCACCGACCTCGCCGCGGCGGTGTCCGGTGGCATCGGCCTGGCCGCCTCGGGCAACATCGACGCCTCGGGCACCAACCCGAGCATGTTCGAACCGGTCCACGGCAGCGCCCCCGATATCGCCGGCCAGTCCAAGGCCGACCCGACCGCCGCCATCCTCTCGGTGTCGCTGCTGCTGAACCACCTCGGCCGGTCCGAGGAAGCCGCCCGCATCGAAGCCGCGGTAGCCAAGGACCTCGCCGCCCGCACCGGTACCGCCTCCACGGTCGAAATCGGCGACCGCATCGCCGCGTCTCTCTGAGCTCTCCCAGCCGATCCTCCTGTCGCGAAACGGATTGCGCGGCAGGAGGATTGTGTGTTGAGCGGCCCTGCCGCACGACGGCCGGCCAAGTGTTGGGAAACGGCGGACCGGGGAAGGGCGTGGATTTGTCTGTGCCGCGGCGCGGACGGACACTACCCCGGTCCACTGCGGCGGGATCGCGGCGCTGGTTGGCATCGATCGCCACCGGCCAGCATTGATCGCGACTGATGCAGGCCATCGACGTGTGCAAAGACCTGGAGGCGGTATGACGGCGGAGCACATCACCGGTGCCGTCGGATTCGGTCCGTACACCGTGCTCGACTTGCACGAACAACCGGAAGACGGCAAAGGGCTGGAACTCGAGGACGGGTGGTTGATCGAGGTGGCGGCGGGGGCTCGGCACAATTGGATCGCACGCACCTTGGCGCGGGTCGTCGAATCTGCGGCGCGTGAGGCTGAGGTCGTTGTACTCGAAGGCGGGGTGTGGGAGATCAGCACGCCCAGTGGCGTGCGGAAACCCGATGCCTCCGTGATCCCGCGCGAGGTGGCGCGAGCAGCGGTGCTGGATGGGACCCCGAAGTTGATTCCGGGCACCGAGTTGCTACTCGTGGTGGAAGTCGTGTCGCCCGGCAGCGGGAGCGAGCGCACGGACCGGGTGCGCAAGGTTCGCGAGTACGCGGCACTCGGGATCCCGCAGTATTGGATCATCGAGCATCAGCCGCATATCCGAATTCATCGCTCCGTGCTTGGCGACGACGGCTACCGATGGGAGCCGACGGTCGGCGAAGGAAGCCGGTTCAGCGCGGATGTCGAGGCGGACAAGGTTTTTCGGGTCGAGTTCGATCCAGCCGCGCTGATCGAAATTTGATCGTACGGCCCGCATATGGTCGGGCGTCGATCGCGAACGGTTCCGACCTTGTTGTTCCGGCGTCGCCTGTCAGCATTGTTCGTCGAACTGAGGTTGTAGGTACAACCTCGAAAGTTGTTGGCGGCGTGGTGTTTCCCCACGGTCGCGCTCCGTACTGTGACGGAAAGGGGTGCGGCCGTGAGGAACCCGGGCGTCAGCGGGTGCGGGCGATCGGCACCATGGGGACGGCGGCCGCGGCGATGATCGCGGCGATCAGATAGGCCGCCGGGAAGCCGGCGGCGGTGATCAGCGCGCCGAAAATCGGTGCGACAGCGGCGGATGCGAGGTTCTGGCCGGTGTTCTGGATGCCCAGGCCGCGGCCGCTCCAGTACGGGCCGGCGATTTCGGCGACGGCGGTGAAGGCCAGGCCGTTGTCCGCGACGGTGATCACCGACGCGGCGAACAGGATCGGGATCGCCGCCCACCACCAGTGCAACCAGGCGGCACCGGCCAGGGCTGCCATCGAGACCACGGCCGCGATCGCCACGGTGTGCAACGGACGCAGGCGGCTGCCGACACGGTCGGACCAGATACCGGCGCCGATGCGCCCGGCAGCCCCCAGAATCTGGGTGGCGGTGACGATCGCCCCGGCCACCGGCAGCGACAGCCCGGCATCGCGATGCAGCCACAGCAGGGCGAACGTCCACAGGGTGGCCTGCGGAACCACCAGCAGCACCGAGACCGCGTGGATGCGCCACAGCGTGGAATCACCCCGATACGGGTTGTCCGGATGCGCGCCGGTGCTCGCCGGTCGGGGCGGGTCGACGATTCCGATCAGACAGCCGATCGCCGCGACACCCGCCATCGCCGCCGGAACCAGGATCGCCGTGGAAAACCCGTGTGCGGCAGCGACAGCCGGTATCGACATCGCCGCGATCGCGACACCCAGCGGCTGGGCGGTCTGGCGGATACCCATCGCGAGCCCGCGCTGATCGACCGGGAACCAGCCGACGATCACCCGGCCGCTCGCGCCGTTGGTACTGGCAGCGCCCATACCGGCCAGAAACAGCAGCACGCCCAGGATGCCGTAGTTCGTCACCGTCGCAGCAGCCACACCTGCCACACACATCACGACCGGACCGGCGACCAGGACGGTGCGCTCACCCACCCGGTCCACGATGTATCCCCAGGCGATCAGCGTGCACACCAGGCCGACCGTCGGCATCGCGACCAGCAGACCCGCTGTGGCCAAGGGCATTCCGCGATCGGTCAGCGCCGGCAACAGGAACGGGGTGCCGTGCACGATGACCGCGCTCGAGGACTGGGCGAAGACTCCGAGCGCGAGCATGGTCCACCGCCGGGTCGCGCGCACGTCTGTCACGGCGGTCATCGCCCACACCTCGAATCTCATATTTTGGGATCAGAGTCTTACTCTGTGAACCGGCTCTTACCGTACACCCAGGACGCGGCGGGTAGGCAAGTCGAAATTCGTCACATGCGCCCGTCGCAGACCGGGTGGTCGGCCGCGTTCGGGCAGGTGGATAGACTCTTCGCCATGCGTCTAGGTCGTGTTGCCAGCCCCGATGGGGTCGCGTTCGTGAGTATCGAAACCGACGGTTCCGACGAGATCGCTCGTGAAATCGCCGAGCATCCGTTCGGTACCCCGACATTCACCGGCCGTACCTGGCCGCTGGCCGATGTGCGACTGCTGGCCCCCATTCTGGCCAGCAAGGTCGTGTGCGTCGGAAAGAACTACGCCGCGCACGCGGCGGAGATGGGCGGAGCGGCGCCGGAGGATCCTGTGATCTTCCTCAAGCCGAACACCTCCATCGTCGGGCCGAACCTGCCGATCCTGTTGCCGCCCAATTCCTCTCAGGTCGACTACGAGGGGGAGCTGGCGGTGGTGATCGGCCGCCCGTGCAAGGACGTGCCGGCCGCCCGGGCCGCCGACGTCATTCTCGGCTACACCGTCGCCAACGACGTGACCGCGCGTGACCAGCAGCGCCACGACGGACAGTGGACGCGCGCCAAGGGCTACGACACCTTCTGCCCGCTGGGACCGTGGATCGAAACCGAACTCGATCCGGGCGATCTCGAGATCACTACCGAACTCGACGGTGAGGTGCGCCAGCGCAGCCGGACTTCACTTCTGCTGCACGACATTCCGACGGTGATCGAGTGGGTCACCAAGGTGATGACCTTGCTGCCCGGCGATGTCATCCTCACCGGAACGCCGGAAGGTGTAGGACCGATGACGGATGGGCAAACCGTATCCGTGACGGTTCAGGGTATCGGCACCCTCACCAATCCTGTTGCCGCCAAACGTTGATCGAGAGAAGGAATATGACTGACGTACGGGTCCGATTCTGCCCGTCACCCACCGGCACACCGCATGTCGGCCTGATCCGGACCGCGCTGTTCAACTGGGCGTTCGCTCGCCACCACGGCGGCACCTTCGTCTTCCGTATCGAAGACACCGATGCCGCACGCGATTCCGAGGAGTCGTACCACGCGATTCTGGACGCGTTGCGGTGGCTCGGACTGACGTGGGACGAGGGGCCGGAGGTCGGCGGGCCCTACGGTCCTTACCGTCAGTCGCAGCGGCGTGAGCTTCATCTCGATGTCGTCCAGAGGTTGCTGGCGGCCGGTGAGGCCTATGAATCCTTCTCCACCCCAGACGAAGTCGAGGCCCGTCACCGGGCCGCCGGACGCGATCCGAAGCTCGGTTACGACAACTTCGACCGCGATCTGACCCCCGAGCAGATCGCCGCCTACAAGGCCGAGGGCCGCCCGGCGGTGGTGCGCCTGCGGATGCCCGAGCACGATCTGGTGTGGAACGATCTGGTTCGCGGGGAGATCACTGCCAAGGCCGGGACGGTGCCCGATTTCGCGTTGACCCGCGGCACCGGTGATCCGCTCTATACGCTGGTGAATCCCGTGGACGACGCGCTGATGAAAATCACACACGTGTTGCGCGGGGAAGACCTGCTTTCCTCCACACCGCGGCAGTTGGCGTTGTATGCCGCATTGCAGCGGATCGGGGTGGCGGAGTTCACTCCGGAGTTCGGACATCTGCCCTTCGTGATGGGCCAGGGCAACAAGAAGTTGTCCAAACGTGATCCGGAGTCGAATCTCTTCGCGCACCGGGATCGCGGATTCATTCCTGAAGGTTTGCTGAATTACCTGGCTTTGCTCGGATGGAGCCTCGCCGAGGACCGTGATGTCTTCTCCATGGCGGAGATGGTCGATGCGTTCGAGATATCGAAAGTAAATTCGAATCCGGCCCGCTTCGACCAGAAGAAGGCGGATGCGATCAACGCCGAACACATTCGTTTGCTGGACACCGGGGATTTCGCCCGTAGGTTGCGGGAGTTCCTCACTGCGCACGGTCACATCGGCGCCGAAGTGGACGACCGAGTTTTCGCCGCGGCGGCGGAGTTGGTGCAGACCCGGATCGTGGTTCTCGGTGATGCGTGGGATCTATTGAAGTTTCTGTTCGTGCCGGCCGAGGAGTTTGCTGTCGACGAGGCCGCGGCGCAAAAGAATCTGGGGCCCGATGCGGTGCCGGTGTTGCAGGCCGCCGTGGCGGCGCTCGACGGTGTTTCCGAATGGACGCCGCCCGTGCTCGAGGAGGCGCTGAAAAAGGCACTGGTGGACGATCTGGGGCTCAAACCGCGTAAGGCCTTCGGTCCCGTGCGCGTGGCGGTCACCGGCTCGCACATCAGCCCGCCGCTCTACGAATCGCTGGAACTGCTCGGCCGTGAGGCGACCATGCGGCGGCTGCGGGCCGCGCTGGTGTAGTAGCCGCGCCGGCCTCGGGTGCTCACCGACTCGGTCGTTCCGTCGGGCGGTCGCGGCTTCGTGACCACCCGGCGGGAGCCCGGAGGCCGTATCGGCCCTGAAAAACGGCTCTGACCAGACGATTTGTATAAATACGGGAGGGGTTTGGTACTCTTCTTCTCGGCCCGGAACGAGGGCCTCGAACCGGCAGGGGAGAGGCTGAAAGCCCAGGTCATTGGGGTATGGTGTAATTGGCAACACAGCTGATTCTGGTTCAGCCATTCTAGGTTCGAGTCCTGGTACCCCAGCGGAGAATGTTGATTCGCTTCGTTCGGTCGAGTCGGAACAGCATCCCCGGCGATTTGGTCGCCGGGTCTCGGCCGGTTAAGCTTGCCGAGCCTCCTCGATCGAAAGATCCACGGAGTCTCCCTTCGGGGAAGTCCTCTGGCCCCGTCGTCTAGCGGCCTAGGACGCCGCCCTCTCAAGGCGGTAGCGCGGGTTCAAATCCCGTCGGGGCTACATTCGAAAGCCCTCCAGCGCGAGCTGGAGGGCTTTTCTCGTTCCCGGGTGCGGATCAGTCCTGCACCGGCCAGGTGGATCCGCCCGGCGGCATCGCGGGCATACCGAGCTTGCGGTGATCCCAGCTGCGCACCCGTTCCGGCACCACGCGGATCGCGACGCGCTTGTTCAGCATCGCCTCCACCATCGGGCGCAATTCCTCGGTGTAGGGGCCGGTGTAGCGCTCCCAGACGCTGACGCCGACCTTGAACAGCGCGTCGGGGTCCTCCACGATCTCCGCGCGGCCCTCGATCGACACCCCGCGCAGCTGGTCGTAGGTGTCGCCCGCCTCGACCAGCACGGTGACGCGGGGATCGCGCCGCAGATTCACCGCCTTCTGCGACTTACCCTTCGTCTCGAACCAGATTTCACCGTCGACCAGGCCGTACCACATCGCCGTGAGATGCGGCGTTCCGTTCTTGCCCAGGCTCGCCAGCGTCATGATGCGGCTGCGTTTCAGGAATTCGGTGATCTCCGTCTCGGACATCACGATCTGTGCGCGTTGGTTCACTCCCATGCGGTCACGATACTTTACGGCGTATGGCCAGGATCACAGCTCGTGATCGGGATTCAGAGTCGCTTGTGCAAGGCATCGGCGGCGGCGACGAGGTCGGCGGCCCAGCGCGCGCCCGGGCGCCGGCCCATGCGATCGATCGGGCCGGATACCGAGACCGCGGCGATCACCTGGGACGACCCGTCGCGCACCGGCGCGGAGACGCTGGCCACACCCGCGGACCGTTCCGCGGCGCTCTGTGCCCAGCCGCGGCGGCGGACCTCGGCCAGGGCGCGCTCACCGAAGACCGCGTCGGCCAGCACGCCTCGCTGCAGTTCCGGATCGGCCCAGGCCAGCAGGACCTTCGCGGCCGATCCGGCGGTCAGCGGCAGGCGAGCGCCGACCGGGACGGTGTCACGCAGGCCGGAGGTGGGCTCGAGCGCGGCCACGCAGATGCGGGAGTGTCCGTCGAGCCGGTAGAGCTGCACGCTCTCGCCGGTGATCTCGCGCAGCCGGGGCAGGATGACGGCGGCGGCGTCGAGCAGCGGATCCTCGGCGGTGGTGGCCAGTTCCGACAGCGCCGGGCCGGGCCGCCAGGAACCGGCGGCGTCGCGGGCCAGCATGCGATGGGTCTCCAGCCCCACGGCCAGTCGATGCGCGGTGGCCCGGGGCAGTCCGGTGCGGGTGCACAGCTCGTTGAGTCCACACGGTTGTTCGGCCACGGCGTAAAGCACGGCCATGGCTTTGTCGAGCACCCCGATACCGCTATGCTGTCTCATAGAACGATATTAGCGTCTCGCATAGTGAGATTGGCAAGTCTGATCGAACCCCGCGAGTACGCACCTCCGGTGGACCTTGGATAGGGGATCCACCTGCGAGTTCGCGACGGCGAAGCCGTCGCAGATGACACAGAGAGGTGGTTGTCATGGCCGAACGGCCACGCACGCTGGCGGAGAAGGTCTGGGATCAGCATGTCGTCGTACGGGGTGCGGGTGAGGGTGCGCAGCGCGAACCCGATCTCATCTACATCGATCTGCACCTGGTGCACGAGGTCACGAGCCCGCAGGCCTTCGACGGGCTGCGGGCGGCGGGGCGCCCGGTGCGCCGGCCGGATCTGACCATCGCGACCGAGGACCACAATGTGCCGACGGTCGATATCGATAAGCCGATCGCGGATCCGATCTCGCGCACCCAGGTGGAAACCCTGCGGCGTAATTGCGAGGAATTCGGCGTGCGGCTGTATCCGATGGGTGATATCGAACAGGGCATCGTGCACGTGGTCGGTCCGCAGCTGGGTTTGACGCAGCCGGGCATGACCGTGGTGTGTGGTGATTCGCACACCTCGACCCACGGCGCATTCGGCGCGCTGGCGATGGGTATCGGCACCAGCGAGGTCGAACATGTGATGGCGACGCAGACGTTGTCGCTGCGCCCGTTCAAGACCATGGCGATCAATATCGATGGCGAGTTGCCGCCCGGCGTGACGAGCAAGGACGTGATTCTGGCGGTCATCGCCAAGATCGGCACCGGCGGCGGGCAGGGTTATGTGCTCGAATACCGTGGTGAGGCCGTGCGCGCCATGTCCATGGAGGCGCGGATGACGATGTGCAACATGTCCATCGAGGCCGGCGCCCGGGCGGGCATGGTGGCCCCCGACGAGGTCACCTACGAATTCCTGAGGGGCCGCGAACATGCCCCCACCGGCGCGGACTGGGATGCGGCGGTGGCCGCGTGGGAGGCGCTGAAGACCGATCCGGACGCCACCTTCGACGCCGAGGTGCACCTGGACGCCTCGACGTTGACGCCGTTCGTCACCTGGGGCACCAACCCCGGTCAGGGCGCCCCGCTGGGCGATGTGGTGCCGAATCCGGAGGATTTCGCCGACGAAAACGAGCGAGCGGCCGCCGAGAAGGCTCTGACTTACATGGATTTGGAGCCCGGAACTCCGCTTCGTGAGGTCCCTGTGGATACGGTTTTCGTGGGTTCGTGCACCAACGGCCGGATCGAGGATTTGCGGGCGGTGGCGGACGTTTTGAAGGGTCGCAAGGTCGCCGACAGCGTGCGGATGTTGATCGTTCCGGGCTCGATGCGGGTGCGCGCCCAGGCCGAATCCGAGGGTTTGGGCGAGATTTTCACTGCGGCGGGCGCGGAATGGCGCCAGGCCGGCTGCTCGATGTGCCTGGGAATGAATCCGGATCAGCTTTCTCCCGGTCAGCGCTGTGCTTCGACATCGAACCGCAACTTCGAGGGACGCCAGGGTAAAGGCGGCCGTACGCATCTGGTTTCGCCGCAGGTCGCGGCCGCGACGGCGGTCCGGGGCCGGTTGTCGGCGCCGGCGGATCTGAACTGACCGGCCGGAATTCACCTCAGGACTACAGGAGCAACTATGGAACCGTTCAAGGTGCACAAGGGGATCGGCGTGCCGTTGCGCCGGTCGAATGTCGATACCGACCAGATCATCCCGGCGGTCTATCTGAAACGGGTGACGCGAACGGGATTCGAGGACGGTCTGTTCGCCGCCTGGCGTTCGGATCCGGGCTTCATTTTGAACACCAGCCCGTTCGACCGGGGAAGTGTGTTGGTCGCCGGACCGGATTTCGGTACGGGATCGTCGCGAGAGCATGCGGTTTGGGCATTGATGGACTACGGCTTCCGGGTGGTGATCTCTTCCCGCTTCGCCGACATCTTCCGGGGCAACGCCGGTAAGGGCGGCTTGGTGGCCGCGCAGATGTCACAACATGATGTCGAATTGCTCTGGAAGTTGATCGAAGAACATCCCGGCCTGGAATTGATCGTCGATCTCGAGGCACGCACTGTGGCCGCTGGAACCACCGTGTTGCCCTTCGATATTGACGACTACACCCGGTGGCGGCTGCTGGAAGGTCTGGACGACATCGGACTGACACTTCGGCAGGAAGAGGCCATCGAGCAGTTCGAAAAGGCAAGGCCGTCTTGGAAACCGACCACCATTCCAGCGGCTATTTCACGGGACTGAACAGTCTCGAGTGTTAGCTGAGAGCAACCAATCGAGGTTGCTGCGCGTGTGCCACGCCACATGAAATTTGGCGTGGCACATAGACTCTTGCCCATTCAGGGTTTACCGTGGTACCTAGTCGGTCCGACGACGGGCCATTAGTCTGCGGAGGATTCAATGAACAAGGCGGAACTGATCGATGTTCTGACCGAGAAGTTGGGTACTGACAGGCGCACGGCCACTGCGGCAGTCGAGCACATTGTCGACACGATCGTGCGTGCGGTGAACAAGGGGCAGAGCGTCACAATCACCGGATTCGGTGTATTCGAACAGCGCAAGCGGGCGGCACGGGTGGCGCGTAATCCCCGAACCGGCGAGACGGTGAAGGTGAAGCCCACTTCGGTGCCCGCGTTCCGCCCGGGTGCGCAGTTCAAGGCGATCATCTCGGGCAAGCAGAAGATCGCGGCGGCCGGTCCGGCCGTGAAACGCGGTGTGGCAGCGCCGGTGTCGGGTGCGGCGAAGAAGACCGCCGCCAAGAAGACCACGGCCAAGAAGACCGCCGCGAAGAAGACCACGGCGAAGAAGGCGGCCCCGGCCAAGAAGACGACCGCCAAGAAGACGGCCGCGAAGGCGCCTGCGAAGAAGGTGACCACGGCGAAGAAGACGGCCCCGGCCAAGAAGACGACCGCCAAGAAGACGGCCGCGAAGGCGCCTGCGAAGAAGGTGACCACGGCGAAGAAGACGACCGCGACCAAGACCGCGGCCAAGAAGACCGCCGCGAAGAAGACCGCTGCCAAGCGCACGGCAACCAAGCGCACCACGCGGCGATAGCGAGTGACGCGACGGTAATGACCCCGGTCCTTTCGGTCCGGGGTCATTGCGTTTTCGGGTTCGACGCGTTTTCGGGTAGACCGTGTTTTCTCGGATTCAGTGGGTACGCAGGGACCGATCGAGATGATCGGCGGCGACCAGCCGCCCGTCGGCGACCGACAGCACCCAGACGCTGCCCTTGCGGTTCCGGGCCGGCGGCAGGGTGAGACCGTCGTCGTCCGCCCAGCGCTGCAGCAGATCCGGAATGACCTTGCCCTGACTGCACACGAGCGGAACGATGTCGGGTGAGACCAGTTCCCGCAGCCGGTCCACACCGGCCTGCGGTGCTGCGGCATAACCGCTTTCCGACAGCAGCGGCTCCGGGGTGATATCGAGGCCGAGGGCCTCGGCGACCGGCGCGACGGTCTGCGCACAGCGCAGCGGAGGCGCCGAATGGACCGCTCCCGGCCCGAAGGCGAGCAGATTCGGCGTCAGCACCTCGACCTGTGCGCGACCGGCTTTTTCCAGTGGCCGTTGGTCGTCGGGGCCGGTGAATCGGTCGCGGCGGCCCGCTTTCGCATGCCGCACCAGCACCAGGGTCGCGGTATCGGCCGGCAGGCGCAGGAAATTGCGGATGATTCGGCGATCCATCGGGTAGGAGAGTTGGTCCATCACCCGGTCCACCCGGTGCCACCGCAGCTGGTCGACTTCGGAATTCGTGACGAACTCGCCGCCGACGGGTGTGGCCGCCCAATAGTCGACACGCTTGAGTTTGCGATGTCCGGGCACCGGATATGTGACCCGACCGAGATAGCGCCCCAGACGGCAGTTCAGGCCGGTTTCTTCGGTCACTTCGCGCACGGCCGCGACCATTGCGGTTTCGCCCGGGTCGAGCTTTCCTTTGGGCAGCGACCAATCGTCGTATTTCGGCCGGTGTACGAGGGCCACCTCGACCGGTCCGCCGTCGCGGGGCCGCCGCCACACCACGGCGCCCGCGGCGATGATGTTGGCGGTCACCCGCGGATCCGAGATGGTGTCGCCCGAGCCGCTCTCACCTGTACCCACCTCGTCGTAGCTGATCGAACCGCCGGTGTCGCCGAGGCGATCGAGGGCGGTGCCGCCGTCGTCCGGGGACCGATCGAAATCTCGTGTCGCCGAGGATTTCACTGCTGATCCGGCCTCCGCAGTCGCATGAGGAACTCCTGATGGTCGCGCACCTGCACGCCGCGGCTGTCGGCGTCGGGGCTCGGCTGGGCCGCCCAGCTGCCGTCGGGCTGCAACACCCAGCACCGGGTCGCGGGATCGAGTGCGGAATCGAACACCACCGCCAGCCGCTCGCGCAGCTTCGGATCCTTCACCTGCGCCATGACCTCCACGCGCCGGTCGAGATTGCGGTGCATCATGTCGGCGCTGCCGATCCAGTACTCGTCCTGGGCCTGGAAATGCAGGATGCGCGAATGTTCCAGGAATCGGCCGAGAATCGAGCGCACCTCGATGTTGTCGCTCATCCCGGGCACACCGGGACGCAGCCCGCAGATGCCGCGCACCACGATCTGCACCGGAACCCCGGCCTGGGACGCGCGATAGAGCGCGTCGATGATCTGCTCGTCGACGATGGCGTTGGCCTTGAGGCGAATACGGGCCGGCACGCCCTGGGCGGCCAGCTCGGTCTCGCGGCGGATCCGCTCCACGATGCCCGAACGCACGCTGCTCGGCGCGACCAACAGGTTGCGGTAGTTGGCCTTTCGCGAATAGCCGGTCAGCGAGTTGAACAGGTCGGTCAGGTCGGCGCCGATCTCCGGTGCCGCGGTGAGGAGTCCGACGTCCTCGTAGAGCCGCGCGGTCTTCGGGTTGTAGTTGCCGGTCCCGATATGGCAATAGCGACGGATGGTGGCACCCTCGCGGCGCACCACCAGACAGGTCTTGCAGTGCGTCTTGAGGCCGATGAGGCCGTAGACCACGTGCACGCCCGCCTGCTCCAGCGCGCGTGCCCATTTGATGTTGGCCTGTTCGTCGAAGCGGGCCTTGATCTCGACCAGCGCGACGACCTGTTTACCGGCCTCGGCAGCATCGATGAGCGCGTTGACGATGGGAGAGTCGCCGGAGGTGCGGTAGAGGGTCTGCTTGATGGCCAGCACCTGCGGATCGGCCGCCGCCTGCTCGATGAAACGCTGCACGCTGGTGGAGAACGAATCGTAGGGGTGATGCACCAGCACGTCGCCCTCGCGCAGGGCGGCGAAAACGTTTCGCGGCGTTTCTCTTTCGCCGAACGCGGGCGGTGTGGCCGGAACGTAGGGCGCGTCCTTGAGCAGCGGCCGGTCGACGCCGTAGACCTGCCACAGGCACGACAGGTCGAGCAGGCCGGGCACCTGGATCACGTCGCCGGGGTCGACGTCGAGTTCGCGCAGCAGCAGCTCGAGCATGTGCTCGGTCATATCGTCGGAAACTTCCAGGCGCACCGGCGATCCGAAGCGGCGGCGGGCCAGTTCCCGTTCGAGGGCCTGCAGCAGATCCTCGTCGCGGTCCTCGTCGACCTCGAAGTCGGCGTTGCGGGTGATGCGGAACGAATGGTGTTCCACCACTTCCATTCCCGGGAAGAGCTGATCGAGGTGGGCGGCGATCAGATCTTCCATCGGCAGGAAGGCGGCCAGCCGGGGGACAGCGGTGATGTCGGAATCTCGGCGGGCGCCGGGGGTTTCGTTGAGCGTGCGGCGCACCCGGACGAAGCGGTCGACGTTGTCGGGCACCTTCACGCGGGCGAAATGCTCACCGCCGGTCTCGGAATCCTTCACCGTGACAGCCAGATTCAAACTCAGGCCGCTGATGTAGGGGAAGGGATGGGCGGGATCGACGGCGAGCGGGGTCAGCACCGGGAACACCTGGTCGAGGAAGTAGCCGGACAGCCGGCGGCGTTCGTCGTCGTCCAGATCGGCCCAGCCGATGATGGCGATACCCTCGTCGGCCAGTGCCGGGCGCACCTGGTCGAGGAAGACCCGCGCATGGCGTCCGGCCAGTTCCTGGGTGCGCTCGGCGATGAGGGTGAGTTGTTCGGTGGGGGACAGGCCGTCGGCGGAGCGGACCGAGAGTCCGGCCTCGGCGCGGCGTTTGAGGCCGGCCACCCGCACCATGTAGAACTCGTCGAGATTCGAGGAGAAGATGGCCAGGAATTTGGCGCGTTCCAGCAGCGGTTCCGAGGGGTCCTCGGCCAGGGCCAGCACGCGGGCGTTGAAATCCAGCCAGCTCAGTTCTCGATTGAGGTAGCGATCGGCGGGCAACTGTGCCGCGGCGGCCGTGGTGGGCGGTGGCGTGGCCGCCGGCGGGGCCGCCGGTAGCCGGGGCTGTTGCGGGACGGTCTCCGTTTCGCTCACGCTCACGATCATTCCTTACGGCTCGGGTGGTGTCGCGCCCGACACCACCGTTGTGCGGCCTCTCATCGAGGCCTGGCGATCATCTAGCACACATGTGACGGTGCGGCACACCTCCGAATGAGGTTCTCGTGAACACCTACCGGCCAGCCGATGTCGCGCACCAGCGCCGCGGTGGCCGTGCCGACCCCGAGCGACAGCGCGCGGTCGAGATCCTCGGCGGTGTCGACGTCCAGGCGCAGACCCGGCCAGTGCCCGCCCACTTCGACCGCACCCGATTCCCGATGGCGGCGCGCGGAATCTGCTCCGAAGCGGGGCATCAGGGGCGCGGAATCGGCCGTCGCCGACGGTGCGAGCGAATCCCGCGCATGGGTGTGGCCCGCCGCGCGG
>NZ_BDBF01000054.1 GCF_001612845.1 Nocardia elegans NBRC 108235
CGCCGGCACCGCGACGATCGCCACCACCGCGGCGGGCCAGTGCGCCGCCGCACCGGCCGCCGCGACGACGATCCCGGACAGCACCGCGAACAGCAGCACCACCCCACCGGTCACGGCGTACGTCGATCCCTCGTGCCGGTCGCCGCGGCCGGCTTCGGCGCCACCGAGCCAGGTCAGCACCGCGGCGGGGGACCGCCTCGCTCGCGATTCGGTCGTGCGGGAGCCGGACCCCGAGGGGCCGGATGCCGAACTTTCGGCGGGGGACTGTTCGAAGACGTGGGGATCGGTCAACGGATTCACATCCTCTGGGTCCCAATCGTTGTCGCCACCGGGCGAAACGGTCGTTGCATCGTGGTCCGGGCGGTGGTGTGCCCCCGCGCGCGAGCGGGACGGGCCATCCGCCGAGCGCCGCGGTCGCGCGCAATCAGGTTCAGAGTGACAGGCCGAGCGAAGAACCACCGAGCGCGGCGGCATCGATGTGGTGAGCCTCACAGACGGCCGCGGAGCGAAACCCTACTCTCGGGTAGGGCGGCACCGATCGACACGATGGTGCGGCGGTGACAGGAGGGCGGAACGTGCGAGCGACTCCGGGCGTCGGTATTCATCGGATCGGGGGACCATATGCGGGCGAAACCGACGATTCCGCGGCCGCAGCGGCGGTCGACGCCGGGGCACTGTCGCGATTCGATCGTCACCACGCGCGCCGGCGTGCCCGTCTCGTCGCGGCCGCCCTGCTCGTCACCTCGGCATTCGCGATCGTGGCGCCGATGACCACCGAGCGAGTACTTCCGCAGGCGCAGGCGGCGCCGGCGGAAGAGGACCGGTCGGCACTGAGTCCGCTGGTGGAGTTGGTGCTGCGCCGCCTGAACACCGCCGATGCCGTCGCCGCCGCGAAATGGACCGCCTCGCAGCGGACCGGGCAGCCTCCGGTGGTCGACGATCCGGCGCGCGAGGCGCAGGTCTACGACGCGATGGCCGCGGCCGGCACCCGGTCGGGGCTGCCGCAGGAGTGGGTGCGGCAGGTGTTCACCGGACAGATCGAAGCCAACAAGACCGTGCAGTACGGACTACTCACCCGGTGGCGCTTCGATCCGGCGGCCGCGCCCGCGCCGGATGCGTCGGATCTGGCCGCCGTGCGGCCGGTGATCGACGAGGTGAACGGCGAGATCCTGAATCAGCTGGCGGCTCACCGCACGGTGCTGACCGCACCGGATTGTGCGCAGCAGCTCGCGGCCGCGGTGTTCCCGGTGCTGACCTCGGGCCGGGTGGACGCGCTGCACGGTGCCGCCCTGGTCCGCGCGACCGTAACGCTTTGTCCCGCAACGTATGTGAAATAAACCACAGTCATTCTCGATCTTGGTTTGCCAAGAATGTGCTGAACTCCACATTCGCAAACGATGCCGTACGGTCCGCACATTGGCGTGGCTTGTCGCTCCGGTATCCGGAATGTCTCCTCCAGGTGTCCGGAGAGTTAGCCGCCTTACACTCCGGTTTGCCGCCGCCGCGTACGGGGAAATCTGTTTCGACGCAGGTGAGAGCGTTGCGCAGGACTGGGCTCCCAGCTCGTGGCCGATGCCCAGGCGCTATCGACGGCAGTGGCGAACGCGACTCAGCGATCCGCGCTGCCTGCTTTACACTGGAGAACGCGCAGGTAGTGGAGGACCGATGTAGATGCCCAGGTAGACGGAGTATTTAGCACAACCTAAGTTGGTTGGGCTCCGGTCCTGACTTATCGTTTGCTCTAAGTGTCGGACGCGAAATGTCCGACTCGTCGCCCGGACTCGGCCACGAGCCGCAAGCATCAGCCTAGCGGGCGAGCACGGCGCGGTGGGTAAGGAACTCCTCAGAGTTCCGCTACCACCGAGCACCCGACTACGAAACCGAAGCGGGTGGACAACTGGAGAGTTTGACTGCACGGGATGACCATCAGCGCCGCTGGTCGCCGCAACGTCCGGACGCAGTCTAGGCGGAGGCGTTTCGACGAGGGCCATCGGAAGAAGGCATCGAAATCGAAGGCCTCTTCGTTGAAGGCGCCTATTTCTTGAAGGCAGAGGCATGACGCAACTTCCTGGCCACAGGTCACCTGGACCGATCGGGCTCTATGACCCGGCGAACGAGCACGACTCCTGCGGTGTCGCGTTCGTCGTCGACATGCATGGCCGTCGTAGCCGCGACATCGTCGACAAGGCTATTACGGCACTGCTGAACCTGGAGCACCGTGGTGCTGCGGGTGCGGAACCCAACTCCGGTGACGGTGCGGGCATCCTGATCCAGCTCCCGGACAAGTTCTTCCGGGCCGCGCTGGCCGAGGGTGGTGCCACGTTCGAGTTGCCGCCGGAAGGCTCCTACGCCACCGGTATCGCATTCCTGCCGCAGGCCCGCCGCGAGGCCGCCCGCGCCTGCTACCTGGTCGAGAAGATCGTCAAGGAAGAGGGCCTGGCCGTTCTGGGCTGGCGCGAGGTTCCGATCGACGGGTCCTCCCTGGGTGCGCTGTCGCGGGATGCCATGCCGACGTTCCGGCAGCTGTTCGTCGCCTCGCCCGCCGATTCCGCCGAGCAGCTCAGCGGAATGGATCTGGAGCGGCGTGCCTATGTCGTGCGCAAGCGGGTCGAGCACGAGCTCGGCAAGCAGGGCGCCGGCGAGGGTGCCGTCGGCCGCGAGACCGTCTACTTCCCGAGCCTGTCCGGCCAGACCTTCGTCTACAAGGGCATGTTCACCACCCCGCAGCTGCGGGCGTTCTACCTGGATCTGCAGGACGACCGGGTGGAGTCGGCGCTGGGCATCGTGCACTCTCGCTTCTCGACCAACACCTTCCCGTCCTGGCCGCTGGCCCACCCGTTCCGCCGCGTCGCGCACAACGGTGAGATCAACACCGTCACCGGTAACGAGAACTGGATGCGCGCGCGTGAAGCGCTGCTGAACTCCGAGATCTTCGGCACCGACAGCGAGGGCAACAACCGGCTGGAGAAGATCTTCCCGGTCTGCACCCCGGGCGCCTCCGACACCGCGCGCTTCGACGAGGTGCTGGAACTGCTGCACCTCGGTGGCCGCAGCCTGCCGCACGCCGTGCTGATGATGATCCCGGAGGCCTGGGAGCGGCACGAGTCGATGGACCCGGCGCAGCGCGCCTTCTACCGCTACCACTCCATGCTGATGGAGCCGTGGGACGGCCCGGCCTCGGTGTGCTTCACCGACGGCACCGTGGTCGGCGCGGTGCTGGACCGCAATGGTCTGCGCCCCTCCCGCATCTGGGTCACCGAGGACGGCCTGGTCGTCATGGCCTCCGAGGTCGGCGTGCTCGACATCGAGCCGTCGAAGGTGGTCCGCAAGGCCCGTCTGCAGCCCGGCCGCATGTTCCTGGTCGACACCTCGCAGGGCCGCATCATCAGCGACGACGAGATCAAGTCGGAGCTGGCCGCCGAGCAGCCCTATCAGCAGTGGCTCGACGAGGGCATCATCAAGCTCGCCGAGCTGCCCGACCGTCCGCACGAGCACATGTCGCACGACCGCGTGCTCATCCGTCAGCAGATCTTCGGATACTCCACCGAGGAACTGAGCCTGCTGATCTCGCCGATGGCCAAGACCGGCGGTGAGGCGCTGGGTTCGATGGGCACCGACACGCCGATCGCCGTGCTGTCCTCGCGTCCGCGTCTGCTGTTCGACTACTTCGCGCAGCTGTTCGCCCAGGTCACCAACCCGCCGCTGGACGCCATCCGCGAGGAGGTCGTCACCAGCCTGCGCAGCACCATCGGCCCCGAGGCCGACCTGCTGCATCCGGGTCCGGAGTCCTGTCGTCACATCACGCTGACCCAGCCGATTCTCGACAACGACGAACTGGCCAAGCTCGTCCACATCAACGACGACGGTTCGCGGCCCGAGCTGCGTTCGGTGGTCGTGCGCGGCCTCTACTCGGTGAAGGAGGGTGGCAAGGGCCTGCGCAAGGCACTCGAGGCGATCAATGCCCAGGTGTCGGCCGCCATCGACGGCGGCGCGCGGATCATCGTGCTGTCCGACCGGGAATCCAACGAGAAGCTGGCGCCGATTCCGTCGCTGCTGCTCACCGCCTCGGTGCACCACCACCTGGTGCGCGAGCGCACCCGGACCAAGGTCGGCCTCGTGGTCGAGGCCGGTGACGCCCGCGAGGTGCACCACATGGCCATGCTGGTCGGCTTCGGCGCGGCCGCGATCAACCCCTACATGGCCTTCGAGTCGATCGAGGACATGCTCGAGCGCGGCGCGCTGGAGATGCCCGGCAGCACCGGCGACAAGGCGGCGGACTACGCCGCGGCCGTCAAGAACTACAACAAGGCGGCCGGCAAGGGTGTGCTGAAGGTGATGTCCAAGATGGGCATCTCCACCATCGCCTCCTACCGCGGCGCGCAGCTGTTCCAGGTCGTGGGTCTGTCGCAGGAACTCTGCGACCAGTACTTCACCGGCCTGACCTCGCCGCTGGACGGCATCGGTCTCGACGACATCGCCGCCGAGGTCGCCGCCCGCCACCGGATCGCCTTCCTGGAGAACCGCACCGAGCGCGCGCACCGCGAGCTCGAGATCGGCGGTGAGTACCAGTGGCGGCGCGAGGGTGAATACCACCTGTTCAACCCGGACACGGTGTTCAAGCTGCAGCACGCGACCCGCTCGGGTCAGTACTCGATCTTCAAGGAGTACACCAAGCTGGTCGACGACCAGTCCGAGCGCCTGGCCTCGCTGCGCGGCCTGTTCAAGTTCAAGACCGAGGGCCGGCACGCGATTCCGGTCGAGGAGGTCGAGCCCGCCAGCGAGATCGTGAAGCGCTTCTCCACCGGCGCGATGAGCTACGGCTCGATCTCGGCGGAGGCGCACGAGACCCTCGCCATCGCGATGAACCGCCTCGGCGGCCGTTCCAACTCGGGTGAGGGCGGCGAGTCGCCGGCTCGCTTCGAGCCGGAGGACAACGGTGACTGGCGGCGCAGCGCGATCAAGCAGGTGGCGTCGGGTCGCTTCGGCGTGACCGCGCACTATCTGACCAACTGCACCGACATCCAGATCAAGATGGCCCAGGGCGCCAAGCCCGGTGAGGGCGGTCAGCTGCCCGCGCACAAGGTGTACCCGTGGGTCGCCGAGGTGCGGCACTCGACGCCGGGTGTCGGCCTGATCTCGCCGCCGCCGCACCACGACATCTACTCGATCGAGGATCTGGCCCAGCTGATCCACGACCTGAAGAACGCGAATCCGCAGGCTCGGATTCACGTGAAACTTGTCGCGGAGCCGGGTGTCGGAACGGTCGCGGCCGGTGTGTCGAAGGCCCACGCCGACGTCGTGCTGATCTCCGGCCACGATGGTGGTACCGGCGCCTCGCCGCTGACCTCGCTGAAGCACGCGGGCGGCCCCTGGGAACTCGGCCTGGCCGAGACCCAGCAGACCCTGCTGCTCAACGGTCTGCGCGACCGCATCGTGGTGCAGGTCGACGGCCAGATGAAGACCGGCCGCGACGTGCTGATCGGCGCCTTGCTCGGCGCCGAGGAGTACGGTTTCGCGACCGCTCCGCTGGTGGTCTCCGGCTGCGTCATGATGCGCGTCTGCCACCTCGACACCTGCCCGGTCGGCGTCGCGACCCAGAATCCGGTGCTGCGCCAGCGCTTCACCGGTAAGCCCGAATTCGTCGAGAACTTCTTCATGTTCATCGCCGAAGAGGTGCGGGAGCTGCTGGCCTCGCTGGGTCTGCGCTCGCTCGACGAGGCCATCGGCCGGGTCGACCTGCTCGACACGACCAAGGCCAAGGAGCACTGGAAGGCGAGCAAGCTGGATCTGTCGCCGATCCTCGACGATGTCGAGACGGCGTTCATGTACCAGGACCGCCGCTGCACCAAGACTCAGGACCACGGCCTGGACAAGGCGCTCGACAACCAGCTCATCGCCCAGGCGGCGGATGCGCTCGAGCGCGGCAAGCCGGTCAAGTTCGAGACCAAGATCACGAACGTGAACCGCACGGTCGGCACCATGCTCGGCCACGAGGTGACCAAGCTCTACGGTGGCGCCGGCCTGCCCGACGACACCATCGACATCACCTTCACCGGTTCGGCGGGCAACAGCTTCGGCGCGTTCGTCCCGGCCGGTATCACCCTGCGGGTGTTCGGTGATGCCAACGACTATGTGGGCAAGGGCCTTTCGGGCGGACACCTGGTGGTGCGGCCGTCGCTGAACGCGCCGGAGTCCTTCGTCGCCGAAGAGAACATCATCGCGGGCAACGTGATCCTGTTCGGCGCCACCAGCGGTGAGGCGTTCATCCGCGGTGTGGTCGGCGAGCGGTTCTGCGTGCGTAACTCGGGCGCCACCGCGGTGGTCGAGGGCGTGGGTGATCACGGCTGCGAGTACATGACCGGTGGCCGGGTCGTCATCCTCGGCGAGACCGGGCGCAACTTCGGTGCCGGTATGTCGGGCGGTATCGCCTACATCTACAACCCGAACGGCACGTTCGAAGCCAACCTCAACACCGAGCTGGTGGATATCGAACAGCTCGAGGGCGAGGACTTCACCTGGCTGCGCGACGTGGTCGCGAGCCATCGCGACGCGACGGGTTCGGCGGTGGCCGAACGCATCCTGAGCGATTGGTCGCAGCAGGTGAACCACTTCGTGAAGGTTATGCCTCGCGACTACAAGAAGGTATTGCTCGCTATCTCCGAGGCTGAGAAGGCCGGGCGGGATGTCGACGAGGCGATCATGGAGGCCGCACGTGGGTGATCCACAGGGATTTCTGAAGCACACCAGCCGGGAACTGCCCACTCGGCGTCCGGTACCGCTGCGCCTGATGGACTGGAAAGAGGTCTACGAGGAGAACTACTCCCACCAGACCCTGCAGACCCAGGCCAGCCGCTGCATGGACTGCGGTATCCCGTTCTGCCACAACGGCTGCCCACTGGGGAACCTGATTCCCGAGTGGAACGACCTGGTCTACCGGGATCGCTGGCGCGAGGGCATCGACCGTCTGCACGCGACCAACAACTTCCCGGAATTCACCGGGCGGTTGTGCCCGGCGCCGTGTGAGGCGTCGTGTGTGCTCGGTATCAACCAGGATCCGGTCACCATCAAGCAGGTCGAGGTCGAACTCATCGAGAACGCCTTCGACGAGGGCTGGGTGCAGCCGGTCTATCCGACCCGCCTGACCGGTAAGAAGGTCGCGGTCGTGGGTTCGGGTCCGGCCGGTCTGGCCGCGGCCCAGCAGCTGACCCGCGCCGGCCACACCGTCACGGTGTTCGAGCGCGACGACCGCATCGGTGGCCTGCTGCGCTACGGCATTCCGGAATTCAAGATGGAGAAGCGCTTCATCGACCGCCGCCTGGCGCAGATGGAGGCCGAGGGCACCGTCTTCAAGGCGGGCGTGAACGTCGGTGTCGACATCACCGCCGAGCAGCTGCGCGAGCAGTTCGACGCGGTGGTGCTCGCGGGTGGTTCCACCATCGCGCGCGACCTGCCGATTCCGGGGCGCGATCTGGACGGCATCCACCAGGCGATGGAATTCCTGCCGCTGGCCAACCGGGTTCAGCTGGGCGATCCGGTCGCCGACGAGGAGGGCCTGCCGCGGATCCACGCCAAGGGCAAGAAGGTCGTCATCATCGGTGGCGGTGACACCGGCGCCGACTGCCTGGGCACGTCGCACCGCCAGGGCGCGGCGAGCGTCCACCAGTTCGAGATCATGCCGAGGCCGCCGGAGGAGCGGGCCGAGTCGACCCCGTGGCCGACCTACCCGCTGATGTTCCGGGTCTCCTCGGCGCACGAAGAGGGTGGCGAGCGCGTCTTCTCGGTGAACACCGAGCGGTTCATCGGTGAGGACGGCAAGGTCACCGGCCTGCAGGCGCACGAGGTTCGTAACGTCAACGGCCGCTTCGAGAAGGTCGAGGGCACCGACTTCACCCTGGAGGCCGATCTGGTCCTGCTGGCGATGGGCTTCGTCGGCCCGCAGAAGCCGGGTCTGCTCGAGGATCTCGGCGTGGGCTACGACCAGCGGGGCAACGTCAAGCGCGGTAAGGACTTCCAGACCACCGTTCCCGGAGTCTTCGTCGCCGGCGATATGGGGCGTGGTCAGTCGCTGATCGTGTGGGCCATCGCCGAGGGCCGCGCCGCCGCCTCGGCGGTGGACAAGCACCTCGAGGGTGAGACCGCGCTGCCGGCGCCGATCGCTCCGACGGCGGTCGCCCAGCGCTGAGTCCCGGCCGGGACGGCGAGGGCCGACTGCCGAACAATCGAAAATACGAGGCGTCCACGGGCTTTCGAGCCCGTGGACGCCTGTTTTTTCGCCCTGTACTGCGAAAACGTGTACCCGCGTCTCAAACATCGGAAATCGGACGGGATTTCGAGCTCGGATGGCAGTTCCACCGTGCCGCCGTTATCCTGAGCACCGGTATGTCGTAAGTGCTCTTGGTCCGCGTCCGAACTCGTTCACGAGGTCTCGGACGCGGGCGGTTTTTGCTTCGCCGGGAATTTACCGCGCGGCAATGTGGCGGCGGCATCATCAGCGGCGAATACATATGGGGAGCCCCGGCGAGGGCTGGCTTGAACTGGAGCAGCATGCGGTTGAAGAAGGTTGTCGCGGCCGCCGGGGCGGCAGTCGCGGTACTGGCTGGTATGGCAGTGTCGGGTACCGCGATCGGAAGCGGTTCCGCGAGCGCGGATCCCGGTTGCCCGAGCCTGTACGTCGTCGCGATCCCGGGCACCTGGGAGACCGGTGATCACAAGCCCGACCATATGGTCGGCCCCGGCATGCTGTCGGGGGTGACGCGCGGCCTGCCGAGTTCGGCGGACGTCGACTACGTCAGCTACGCCGCGACCGCCTTCCCGTGGGAGGGTGATGTCTACGGCGCCTCCAAGAAGGAAGCGACCGACAACGCACGGGGCCTCATCCAGGCGATGGCGGCCCGCTGCGCCGGTACGCACTACGCGATCGTCGGTTACAGCCAGGGTGCGGATGCCGCGGGCGATCTGGCCGCCGAGATCGGCACCGGCCTGGGCGCCGTTCCGCCGGACCGCGTTTCGGGTGTCGGCCTGATCTCCGATCCGCGTCGGTCGCCCACAGACGTCCAGGTCGGCCCGGTGGTCGGCGGCGCCGGCGCCGGTGGCCCGCGCGTGGGTGGATTCGGCTTCCTCAGCGACCGGGTCCGCACCATCTGCGCGGCCGGCGATCTGTACTGCTCCACCGAGGACACCGACTACGTCACCCGTTTCGCCGGCTTCCTGGCGCAGGCCTCCGGTGCGAGCGCGGCCAACCTGTGGCGCTACCAGCTCGAGGCGGGGTCGATCATCGGCGACCTGATGGCGCACGGTGGTGTCGCGGCCCTGCAATCGCAGCTCACCGACGACGCCAACCAGCAGCGGGTGGAACAGCTCGAGCACTTCTACCAGTCCGGCACGCACACCTCCTACGGCAATTATTCGGTGGGCGGCGGCCAGACCGCGATCTCGTGGATGCACAACTGGATCGCCGGAATGGCATGAGCCGGTAAGGCGCCTGTGAAGGCCACCCCGCGTCGAGCGGGGTGGCCTTCACCGTTTCGGGGATCAGCCGGCGGAACCGGTCGGCGGGAGCTGGGGCAGCTGCGGGCCGGGAGCCGGCTGGTTCTCCGGGCCGCGGTCCCGATCGCCGTGGTTGTCGCCGTGGTTGTCGCGATCCGGTCCGCGGTGGTCCCCGTCGCGGTCACCGGGGTGGTTGTCGCGGTCGATGGCGACCGCGCTGGGGGTGTTGGCCGGGGCGTCGGCGAAGGCCGGCACGGCGAGCGCGGACAGGGGAACGACGACGAGCGCACCGGCGACGGCGACGCGGGTCACTAGGCGGCGGGTGCGGTTCTTCGGCTTCGCGGTGGTCTGCAAGGTTTCGGCCTTTCGTCTGCGAAATACGGAGCCGTGCTGGGGGATTCGGACCGGGCGGCCCGGCGGCTCACGAGTACATCGAAACGCCGCCGGCTGGGACGGCGATGTTCGCGAACTGTGAATGAACTTTGAAGCGACCGGCCACGGTGCCGCGATCCCGTTCACGACCACCGAATCCGTGTTCCACACAGCGAACGAGGGCCGCTCCCGGAAAGGGAGCGGCCCTCGTATGTTCCTCGGCTGTGCGGTTCGATCAGCCGAACGAGCCGGTGGGCGGGGGTCCGGGCAGGAAGCCGCCGGGACCGGACTGCCACGGGCCGTTGTCGTGATCGTGATCGCGATCGCGATGATGACGCCACCCGTCGTGGTCGTGATCGTGGTCGTGCCAGTCGATCTGCGTGGCGGACGGGGTATCGGCGAAAGCGGGTACCGCGACCGCGGCGACGGGGGCGGCCGCGATCGCGCCGGCGACGGCGATGCGGGCGATCAGCCGGCGGCGCGAGGAACTCGTGGAGGAGAGCAACGGACTACCTTTCTCGGAACACGGGCCGCCGGGCGGGGCCCGTGGTCATCCATGGAACGACTCGTTGCTGTGTCCGGCAGGCTTCAGGGCTGGCAATCGGCTGTGAATTTCCGCCACCCGCACAGCTTTCGGATTCTCCCGCCCCTACGCTGTGCTCAGATCACGTCGCTGGCCGCTCCGGGACGATTTCGCGGCAGCAGATCCCACACGTGGCTGTTCTCGTTGATCGTCGCGGCGGTGCGATTACCGCTACGGGAGAACAGAATCCGGGTGATCGAGCAGTAGTCGATCGGAAAGGTCAGGGGGCGTTCGAGTCCGAGAATGTCCTGGAGCAGCACGTTCACCACTCCGCCGTGGGCGAAGGCGACAACCGTATCGGCGGGTTCGGCGGCCGCGACGAGTTCCGACACCGTGCCCAGCACCCGCGCCACGAACGCGGGCCCGTCGATCTGTTCGGGCAGATGTCCGGCCTTGATCCGGTCGTAGGTGGCGCGGAAATCGCGCTTGGCATCTTCGATCGGGATATACGCGGGTAGGTCGCGGTCGTATTCGGCCAGCCCGTCGAGTACCTCGACCGGCAGTCCCAACTTCTCGGCCGTCGGCGCGGCGGTATCGCGGGCCCGCCGCTGCGGACTGCTCACCACCCGCGCGATGCGATGCTCGCCCCCGGCGAACCGGGCGATCACGGCCGGTACCCGCCGAGCCTGCTCGACACCGAGTTCGGTGAGTTCGGGATCGGCGGGACCGGAGGTGGTCAGCACCCGGCCGGGCTGGGCGTGACGCACGAGAACAAGCTGCACGGATCTACTGTGCCGGACGCGGGTTCCGGGTTCGCGAACGGGTGCGCGGGCCCCGGCGCCGGCGGTGCGGTCAGCGTCCCTCGCCCTGTCCGGTGCGCGGTTTGACCAGCGGGAACGGCAGGGTTTCGCGGATACTGCGGCCGGTGATGAGCATGACCACACGATCCACACCCACACCCAGACCGCCGGTCGGCGGCATCGCGAATTCCAGTGCCTCGAGGAAGTCCTCGTCCAGTTCCATGGCCTCCGGATCACCGCCCGCGGCCAGCAGCGACTGTTCGGTCAGGCGACGGCGCTGTTCGATCGGGTTGGTCAATTCGCTGTAGGCGGTACCCAGTTCGACACCCCAGGCCACCAGATCCCAGCGTTCGGCCACACCGTCGATGCGGCGATGGGCGCGCGTCAGCGGTGACACGGAGGTCGGGAAATCGATGTAGAAGGTCGGCTCCTGGGTCCGTTCCTCGACGAGGTGCTCGTACATCTCGAGCACGACCTGCCCGGCGTCCCAACCCGGCTGATACGGCACCTCGACCTTGTCGCACAGCAACCGCAGCCGATCCACCGGGGTGTCGGGGGTGACGGTCTCGCCGACGGCCTCGGAGATGGCGCCGTGCACGGTGCGCACCGGCCAGTCGCCGGAGATGTCGACCTCGGTCAGCGTGCCGTCCGCACCCGGCCGCAGGGCCACGCAGGCGCCGTTGGCCGCGATCGCCGCATTCTGGATCAGCTGCCGGCACGCGTGCATCATGCGCTCGTAATCACTGTGCGCTTCATAGGCTTCCAGAATCGTGAATTCCGGATTGTGGCTGTAGTCCACGCCCTCGTTGCGGAATACCCGGCCCAGTTCGAAGACCTTCTCCATCCCGCCCACGCACAGCCGCTTGAGGTACAGCTCCGGTGCGATGCGCAGGTACAGGTCCAGATCGTAGGCATTGATGTGGGTGCGGAAGGGTGCGGCGTTGGCGCCGCCGTGCACCTGCTGCAGCACCGGCGTCTCGACCTCGAGGAAACCCCAGCCGTTCAACGTATCCCGCAGCGACCGCACCACAGCGCTGCGTTTGGCCAGTACCTCGCGCGTCTCGACGTTGATCGTCATATCGACGTAGCGCTGCCGCACCCGCGCCTCGGGGTCCGCGAGTCCGCGCCACTTGTCCGGCAGCGGATGCAGGCATTTGCCGATCATCCGCCAGTCCTGGGCGAGCAGCGACAGCTCGCCCCGGCGGCTCGCGCCGATCTGGCCGCTCACCTCGATCAGATCGCCCAGATCGAAGTACTCGCCGAACGAACTCGAGCGGCGCGCGCCGACCCGGCCCCGGTCGATCAGGATCTGGATGTCGCCGGACCAGTCGCGCAGCGTCGCGAAGGTGACGCCGCCGTGGTCGCGGATCCGCAACAGCCGCCCGCATACTCGCACCGTGGTGCCCTTGGGGGAGCGGCGGGCATCGGCGATCGAATGGGTCGGGGCGTAGGCCACCGGATAGGCGTCGATATCGGCCGATTCGAGCCGGCGCACCTTGTCCATCCGCACCCGCACCTGTTCGGGGCGGCGGGCGGCGGCCTGTTCGAGGGCCGAGGGCGGCGCCTCGGGCGGGCTGCCGTCGGCGTGCAGCCCGGTGATCGTGGCCGGCACCGCGGAATGCAGACCGGTGTGGGCCGAGGCATCCGGCTGCTTGCCGAAGCGCGGCAGGAAGCCCTCGGCCAGCGCGCTGGCGAGCGCGACCCGCGGCAGTTGGCGGCGTTCCTCGAAGATGAAGAACCGCGGCACCCACTGCGGCTGATATTTCACATTCGACCGGTACAGCGCCTCGAGTTGCCACCAGCGGCTGAAGAACATCAGCACACTGCGCCACAGCCGCAGCACCGGGCCGGCGCCGATCCGGCTGCCCTCCTCGAAGACCGAGCGGAATACCGCGAAGTTCAGCGAGACCCGGGTGATCCCGTACTGTTCCGAGGTCAGCGCCAGCTGGGAGATCATGAATTCCATGATTCCGTTGGGGCCCTTGGGATCTCGTCGCATCACGTCGAGCGAGACCCCGGTGCGGCCCCAGGGCACCAGCGACAGCATGCCCCACACCCGGCAGTCGCGATCGAGAGCCTCCACCAGCAGGCTGTCGCCGTCGAGCCGGTCGCCGAGCCGGCCCAGCGCCATCGAGAAGCCGCGTTCGGTTTCGGTATCGCGCCAGGAATCGGCGCGGGCGATCATCTGCGCCATCTCGTCCGGCGAGAGTTCGCTGTGGCGGCGGACCCGGACGGTGAAGCCCTGTTTGTGCAGGCGGTTGGCGGCCTGGCGCACCTGCTTCATCTCGGGCCCGGCCAGCGAGAACGAACGGGTGTCGAGAATCGCCTCGTCGCCCAGGCGCAGCGCGGACAGGCCGGCCCGGCGGTAGGCGGTGGCGCCGAATTCCCCGGCGCCCATCACCGCCGGGGCCCAGCCGTATTCGTCGGCCAGTCGCAGCCAGGCATCGATGGCCTGCGGCCACGCCTCCCGCACACCGATCGGATCACCGGAGGCCAGGCATACGCCGAGTTCGACGCGGAAGGTGATCGCCGCCTTACCGCTGGGCGCGAACACCACGGCCTTGTCGCGGCGAGTCGCGAAGTAGCCCAGCGAATCCTCGACATCGGAGCGGGCGAGCAGGCCGCGCACCGCGGATTCGTCCAGCCCGGTCATCGCGTTGGAGGCGCGTTGCGACCGGAACAGCACCAGCGCGGCAGCCAGCAGTGCGATGGCACCGAACAGGCCCAGCAGCAGATTCACCACATGCGGCGGGTGGCCGTCGAAGTTGTTGTCGGCCACCAGAATTGTCGCGGTGACCCGCGAGATCGCCCACAGCGGGCGCTGCGCACCGCGCGGCAGGCTGCCGGGGAACAGCTCCACCAGCCCCCAGCCGAGCAGGCTGCTGATCACCAGCCCGCTGACCAGGACACCGAGCGCCTTCCACACCGCGCCCCGCCGCACCCGGGTGTAGAACTCCGGCCATGCCGCGATCATCAGGCCGATCACCGCGAGGTGGACGAACAGCGCGGCCAGCGCGTGCGGATCCTGTTCCTCGGCGAAATCCAGTCCGTTGGCGAGCGCGAACAGCGCCATGTACCCGACCAGCAGCCACCAGGCGATGCGTTTACGGGAGGCCGTCGCGCCGGCGAGCAGACCGACGATCACCGCCCACATCAGGTTCGTGTCGGGCGCGTCGAAATAGTAGGCGTCGAGGTAGTGCCGTGGGACGGAGGTGATGTAGCGCAGGCCGGGCGAAATACTCCACAGCGCACACAGAGCCGAGAACACGCCGAGCACCAGGCCGACCAGATGGGGGACTTCGCTCAGCCGACCGTGGGCGCGATGCGGAACCGGTGACGAAGGTGATCTGCGGTCGCGCGAGTGGAGCTGGTCTTGCGTGGAAGTCACCGCACCAGTGTGCGGGCTGGGGCCGCTCGAGGGGAGAAGGCCACCGGGCGAGTCCTGCTCGTGCACGGTCATATTCGATCCTTTCGCCGGACCCCGGTGCCGAACGCGACGGGGGCGGCGTGCGGCCCGCCGAGCGCGGCGGTAAAGATGTAACCCATGTCGGATCCAGTCGATGTGCCGATCGAAGACGAAGTCATTCGACTCGGGCAATTCCTGAAGCTGGCCAATCTCATCGACAGCGGGTCGGAGGCCAAGACCGTGATCGCCGCCGGACTCGTGCGCGTCAACGACGAGGTGGAACTACGGCGGGGCCGCCAGCTCCATGCCGGAGACGTGGTCGCACTCGCCGGCCACCGCGTGCGGGTGGCAGGCGGATAGTTCGGCAGGCGCGGGGCCGGCCGGCCCGGCGGCGATCGGCGACTCATTCCGCGCGGACGACGACCCCGTCGTGATCGCTGTAGAGCATCTCGCCCGGAACGAAGGTGACGCCGCCGAATTCGACCGGCACATCGCGTTCGCCGGATCCGGTCTGCGTGCTCTTGCGCGGGTTGGTGCCCAGCGCCTTGATGCCGATGGGCAGGGTACGCAGAATCGCCGAATCGCGGACGCCGCCGTTGATCACGACGCCGGACCAGCCGTTGTCGACTCCACGGCCGGCGATCACGTCACCGACGAGGGCGGTGTGGATGCTCGCGCCGCCGTCCACGACCAGCACACGTCCGTCACCGGGTTCGCTGAGAGTCTGCTTGACCAACAGATTGTCCTGGAAGCAGCGAATGGTGACGATGCGCCCGCTGAACACCGGATTGCCGCCGAACTGCGTGAATTGCGTATCGCAGCTACGAATCTCGGGGCCGATCTCGTCGGCGAGGTCGGCGGTTGCCACTGGGTTTGCTGAATCGGTCACGAAATAAGCTTGCCATGCGGGCGACGATCGGATCCTGAGACCTTCGCCGCGTGACGCGGGGCCGCCCGGTTCAGCTGTCGAGGGTGCGCTGATACTCCGCGATCTTGGTCGTCAGATTGTGGGTGGTGTGTTTGACCGACAGTTTGACGAACGGCTCGATGGTCTTGCCCAGCACCTTGCCCGCGAGTCCGCCCGGCACCCGGTATTCGACGATGGCGTCCACCGTGCAGTCGCGGTCGCCGCGGGGATGGAACAGGAAGGTCGATTCGATCTCGAATCCGGTCACGGCCTTCACCGCGATCTCGACGTTCTTCTCCCAGCGCACGATCTGCAGCCGGGAGGTCAACGAGGCGGGGCCCAGTTTGATCTCGGTGTCGAACGTC
The DNA here is from genome assembly GCF_001612845.1 of Nocardia elegans NBRC 108235. GTDB lineage: Bacteria > Actinomycetota > Actinomycetes > Mycobacteriales > Mycobacteriaceae > Nocardia > Nocardia nova. The sequence continues at coordinate 15,860 of NZ_BDBF01000054.1, forward strand.
GCGCCCAGCCCGGCCACCTGATCGGTGATCGGGCGGAAGGAATGGACCTCGGTGACGAATTCCGGTAGATGGCGATAGTCGTTGACGTAGTCGAACGCGGTCTCGGCCGGCGCGGCGCAATCGGCCACGATCTTCACTGCGGTCATGCAGTAACCGTAACGTGTTCTAGTCCGGCCCGGACCGGATGTAATTGCTATCACTCCAGTTCGGAGGCCTGTCCGGCCCGGGCTCGGACTCAGGCGGTCACCGCCAGCGTCGCCGCCAGGCCGAACACCGCGGCCATCACCACGACCTCGATCAGGGCGCGGCGCAGCGAGGAGTCCGCGGTCATCCGGTGGTCGGTGGCCACCGGAACCCAACTGCGCCGCCACCACCAGCCGAGGCCGAGCAGCGCGAGCGCCATGACCGTCTTCGCCAGCAGGATGCGGCCGTATCCGGTATCGACCAGGGCGGCCGGATCGCCGACCCGGACCAGCCCGTTCACCACGCCGGTCACCGTCACCGCGGCCACCGCGGGCAGCGCCCAGCCGGAATAGCGCGGCAGGATCACCGCCCACTCACCGCGGGTGCGCACGACCAGCGCCAGCGCCAGCAGCAGGCCGAACCAGACGGCGGCGGCCAGGGCGTGGACCGCGGCCAGCACCGAGCCCAGCGTCTGCTGTGACATATGGCCGGTGATCGGGCGCAGCACCAGCGTCACCGCGGCGAAGACCAGCACCAGATCGGCGGTCGCGCGGTCCGGTCGCCGGAAGGCCAGCGTGCTGTAGCAGGCGACCGCCGCGGTGCCGATCAGCACGGCGATGCCGATCTGGCCCCCGCTGACATGCGTGAGGTAGTCGCCGAAATCGCTGGCGCGCAACCGGGTCAGCGGTACCCCCACCACCTCGGCGGCCTCGGTGGCCAGCAGCACGAATTCCGCCACCGCCCAGAGGCCGCCGAAGACGGCCAGCAACCGCCACGCGGGCCGCAGCCGGTCGTGCAGGCGCGGCAGCGCGGCCAGGCCGAGAACCGTCGCGCCGAGCCCGTCGGCCAGAGTGCGCACCGGCGCCTCGGCCTGTACCGGATCGGGTGCGGCGAGCGCCCATCCGGCGGCGGCACCGACGAGGGCGGCCGGGACGACCAGCAGCAGTGCGTAACGCAGTGCGGTCGATCTGCTGCCGGCCGTCCCCGGCCTCATGGTTTGCCGCCGCTGCCCGACCGTCGGGAGCGACCGCCGAACAGCGCGAACGCCAGTCCACCACCGAACAGCACGACCGCGGCCACGATGAACACCCACAGCGGCACGCCCCCGGAATCGCCGCTGCCGGAGTTGCCGCTCTTGGCATCGGCCTTGGGCCCCGGTGCGCCGTGGCCGGGCGTGGTCAGTTCGAAACTGCGGGTACCGCTGACCGGGTGGCCGTCGGCGGAGGTGACCCGGTACGCCATCGTGTAGGTGCCGGCCGGGCCCAGGTCACCGACCTCGACGGTGACGGTCGGGCCGTCCACCACCGGCTTGCCCTTCGACCACAGATTCCCGTCCGGGCCGACGACGGTCAGCGACGGGAAACTCGGCTGCAGATTCTCGTTGAAGGTGACGCTCACCCGCGCGGGACCGGTCTCGACCTTCGCGCCGTCGGCGGGGTCGGTGGATACCACCGTCGAATGTGCGGCGGCCGGACCGGCGACCGTGATCGTCAGTGCGCCCAGCGCCAGCGCGCCGACCAGGGCGAACACGATGCGGCGCATCATGAGCGCCGGCTCCGGATCAGGCTGCCGAGTCCGAGCGCGGCACCGAGGGCGCCGAGAACCAGTCCGATACCGCCCAGCCAGCGCGCGGTGTTGTCGGACTCGTCGCTGTCGGACTTGTCGGCGGCAGCGCTCGGCATACTGGCGTGATCGTCGTCGGATCCGGCGGCGGCCAGCGTGATGCTCGGAGCGGGATGCTCGGGCTCGTCACCGCCGGCGGGCATGGGCTCGCTCCAGTTGACGACCTTGCCGTCGCTGTAGGTCTGAGTGGCCGGGAAGTTGATCTTGTCCTGCTTCGGCAGCGGCCCGACCGCGACGGCGAAGCGCTGGAACTGCTCGGGAGTGATGCCGGGAGTGCCCGGGTTGGCGGTCCAGGTGACGGAGGTGAACTGGTTCTTGTCGTTCTTCTCGGTCTTGGCGGTCCAGCCCGGAACGGGTTCGGTGCGAGCCGCGGACAGTTGCGGCAGCGCGACGGTCAGTTTGGTGGTGGACGCCGTCGCCGATTCGGTCGGCACGCGGAAGGTGATGACCGCGTAGCCGCCCTGGGCCGCACCGGGCGCGTCGGCGGTGACGTGCGCGGCCGCGGGGCCGGAGGCGAGCAGGGCGAGACCGGCGGCGGCGCCCGTGGCGACCAGGGCGCGCGACAGTGAGGTGGACATGCGTGAACTCACGATGGGTGACTTTCTCGGTACTCGGCGAGATGCCGGAGGAATTGCCTGTGGTCGAGGATCGGTTCAGGCGAGTACCGGGGGTGCGCGGGAGCCGAGGGCGCCGGCGCTCCATTGCTGCCACGCTTGCCGCGGGGAGGTCCGCCACCGGGGCGTGGCGATATCCACCGGCGGTTGCGGCCGGGTGGTGACGGCCCGGACCGATCGGGAGACCGCGGCATACAGCCGTTCCACGGCCACGATCAGCACCGCGCACACCACGGTGGCGAGGGTGTGCGCCAGTGTCATCCAGTTGTTCGGGAAGATCGAGATCAGCCCGGAAAGGCCGCTCCCGCACGATGTTTCACCGGGCCGATGAGCGGGCAGCAGACTCAGCGCGATATGCGACACCGCCTGTCCGCCTCCGAGTGCCGCCAGGATGCCGATCCGGCCACTCACACCGCCGGTGGGCGGCAGCATCGACGCGAAGGTTCCGGTGGCCGCCGCGCTCAGCAATAGCAGCGCCAGCGTCGCCGAGCCGGGATAGCCGCCGTCGGCCCATCCGTGCGCGGCCACCGCGAGGACGACCACCGCCATACCGACCAGCCCGCCCCGCAGGCCATCGATGCCCGGCCGCCGGACCGCTCGCCGGTAAGGCAGGGATCCGGTCGCGGGCCGGGCACGATGCGGCATAGCGAGCGGTCGGTCAGTGCACGCCGAGGCGCGCGAGGATATCGGCTTCGACGCCGGCCAGTTCGTGCGAGATGGAGTTGTGCACCGCACGCCGGCGCGGCGCGGGCATCTGCTCGGCGGTACGCACGGCAGCCGACAGACTGGCGAGCCGGTCGCGGGTGGCGGCCACGAACTTCTGCGTCTCGCCGCTCTTGTCACCGGAGTTCTCGATACCGGCCAGGGTCGATTCGACACCGGTGATGCGGGCCTGCAGGCGGGCGCCGTGGCCGGTGAAGTTGCCCAGTTCGCCTATGCCGATACCCAGCCGATGGGCGCGGCGGGTGTCGATCTGGCCGCGGATGAAGGTGGCGGCCCGGTAGGCCAGCGGCGCCAGCACCGGCACCAGCACGCGCGCCACGCCCAGATACTTCTTCACCTGGCTCGCGGTGAGCAGTTCGCGGTCGGCTCGTTCGGCGGTCTTGAGGGCGGCCTTCTCCTCCGCCTTCAAGGTCGCGATCTGAGCCTTCGCCACCTCGCGCTGGGTGCGGATCTCGGCGCGCTGGCGTTTGCGTTCGTTGCGGGCGCCGAGTTTGGCCTCCATCGCGGCTTTGTGCTTGAGGGCTTTCGCCTCGGCTTTGCGGTCCGCACGCCGCTTGCGCTTGGTGAACAACCCCATCGAAAGCCCTCCGTCACGAAGTTCCGTCATGCTGATATACCCACATGCCACACGGTTTGCGCCAACTGTAGCGGGATGCGCACCCGAGGGCGCCGCCGCGGCGGACGGTTCGCGGTTCGCGCGCGTGGCGATCCGAGCTCCGGACGGCGGGAGTGCCGAGGTAGCGGCCCCGCGTACACCCTGCACGCAGGCGGTTCGCGGGAGTGTCGGAGGTAGGGACCATACTGCTTACCGTGTATTCGGGCAGCGGCGACCGGGACGGTCGCGAGGAGGACGGCGGAGGCGACGAGCGGCGGGCTGCTGCTCGCCGAACCGTCGTAGTGCCCGCCGAAGTGGAACGGGCGCAGCAGGTTTCGGCCGATACGGTGAATATCTCGGCCCCCGCCGAGGCCGGTGAACATCCGCCGCGAATCGCCTACGTCGACGCGCGCGCACTGGTCGGCTGCCGGCATCGGCTGCATCTGGACGCCACCCATCCGGAACGGCTGCTCGGGGTGCCCGAGGACGCGGGGGTCAAACAGCGCCGCGACGCCGCCACCGCGCATCGCACCAAGGTCCGCGACACACTCGTCGCCGCCGACCCACAGGCGTGGGTGATCATCGATCCGGATCAGACCGCGAGCGGTCGCGCCGAGGACACGCTGCGCGCGTGTTCGGAAGGAGCGCAGCGCATTTGGGGTGCGTTGCTGCCGCAGGAGTCCGATACCGGTCGTCGCGGCGGCTGCGAGATCCTGCTGCGCGACACCGATCGGGGCGGCTATATCCCGATCATCGTGGTCAACCACAAGGTGACCGATCCGCGCCAGCCCGATCCGGCCGATTTCCACCCCACCACCTCCGATCTGTACCACTGGGATCCGCGCCCCGACCGGCACGTCCGCGTCCGCACCCAGCCGCGAGACCAGCAGCGGCTGGCCCACCTCTACCGGATGTTGCAGCGGCACGGGCTGGCCAGTCCCGCCCTGGTCGGCGGGGCGATCGGCTATCACTTCGACCGGATCCTGGTGCACGACCTGGGCCCGGTGCTCGACGAGTACGACCGGCGTTACGCCGACCGCATCGCGGTGGTGCGGGGTGAGCTGCCGACCGTGCCGTCGAAGGTGCCGGAATGCCGGCAGTGCCCGTGGTGGACCCGAGCGCCGATCGTCGAGCGAACGGGTATCACCGAACCGCCCGCGGTGAGCTGTGAGGGCTGGCTGGCGGACCATCGCGACGTCAGCCTCGTCGCACCCGGATCCCGCGCCGAACTGCTGCGCCGCCACGGCGTGCAGACCATCGACGACCTGGCCGAGTGGACCGCGGACGAACCCGAGGACTGGCAGTACGAGCCGTTCGCCGAGACGGTGGTGACCGCGCGCGCCTGGATCTCGGGCGCGCCGCTGGTCCGCCGCGTGGATCGGGTGCGCGTCACCCGGGCCGACGTCGAGGTCGACGTCGACCTGGAGAGCTATCAGGAATACGGCGCCTATCTGTGGGGCACCCTGCTCGACGGTGTATATCGCCCCTTCTTCACCTGGGACCCGCTGCCGACCGTCGACGAGGCCCGCTCGTTCGCCGAATTCTGGACCTGGTTGATGGCGGTGCGCGCCGACGCGGCCGCTGCGGGTAAGACGTTCGCCGCCTACTGCTACTCGCGCACCGCCGAGGACAAGTGGCTCTACGAATCGGCGCGCCGCTTCGCCGGACGGCCCGGGGTACCCAGCGCGGACGAGGTCCGCGCCTTCGTCGACAGCCCGCAGTGGGTGGATATGTTCCAGGCGGTGTCGGAGCAGTTCATCTGCCCGAACGGCAAGGGACTCAAGAAGATCGCTCCGGTCGCCGGATTCGGCTGGCGCGATCCCGAGGCCGGCGGCGAGGCGTCGATGAGCTGGTATCGCCTGGCGGTCGGCTACGACGGTGCGCCCGATCTGTCGCAGCGCACCCGGCTGCTGGAGTACAACGAGGACGACGTGCGCGCGACCCAGGTGCTGCGCGAATGGATGGCGCCCGCGCAACCCCGCGCGCACAGCGCCGATGCCGAGGTTCCCGCGATGACCGACTTTCGCGAGCCACCCGCGGTCCGTCGTAATATCTGCACGTGACCGATCACGTCGAACAACTGGAGTTTCAGGCCGAGACCCATCAGCTTCTGGAACTGATGATCCACTCGGTCTACTCGAACAAGGACACGTTCCTGCGGGAATTGATCTCGAACGCCTCCGACGCGCTGGACAAGCTCCGGCTCGAGTCGTTCCGGGACAAGGATCTCGAGGTCGACACCTCGGATCTGCATATCGAACTAGAGGTCGACAAGGACGCCCGGGTGCTGACCGTCCGCGACAACGGCGTCGGCATGTCGCGCGCCGAGGTGGTCGACCTCATCGGAACCCTGGCCAAGTCCGGCACCGCCGAACTGCGTCGTCAGCTGCTGGAAATGAAAGGAGCCGACGCCGATTCTTCGGGTCGCTCCGCAGGCTCCGCTCCCGCGGACCTCATCGGCCAGTTCGGTATCGGCTTCTACTCGACGTTCATGGTGGCCGACAAGGTCACGCTGACGACCCGCCGCGCGGGTGAGTCCGAGGGCACCCGCTGGGAGTCCGCAGCGGGCAGCTCGACCTACACCATCGAAACCCTCGACGACGCGCCTCAGGGCACCGCGGTCTCGCTGCACTTGAAGTCCGCGGACGAGGACGATCACCTCTTCGATTACACGCAGGAGTGGAAGCTCCGCGAGATCGTCAAGAAGTACTCGGACTTCATCTCCTGGCCCATTCGGATGCAGGTGGAGCGCACCGTCACCGAGGGCGAGGGCGAGGAGAAGACCGAGAAGACCATCCTCGAGGAGCAGACGCTCAATTCGCAGAAGGCGCTGTGGACGCGCCCGCGCAGCGACGTCTCCGACGAGGAGTACAAGGAGTTCTACAAGCACGTCTCGCACGCCTGGGACGACCCGCTGGAGATCATTCCGCTCAAGGCCGAGGGCACGTTCGAATATCAGGCGCTGCTGTTCATCCCGTCGCACGCGCCGTTCGATCTGTTCATGCGCGAGCACAAGCGCGGGGTGCAGTTGTACGTGCGCCGCGTATTCATCATGGACAACTGCGAAGAGCTGATGCCGGAGTATCTGCGCTTCGTCAAGGGCGTGGTGGATGCGCAGGATCTCTCGCTCAACGTCTCGCGCGAGATTCTGCAGCAGGACCGGCAGATCCAGATGATCCGCAAGCGCCTGGTGCGCAAGGTGCTGTCGACGATCAAGGATATGCAGGGCGCCGAATCGGCCGAATCCGGCGACGACGACGCCACCGCGAAAGAGTCCAAGTACCGGACCTTCTGGAACGAATTCGGCCGAGTTCTCAAGGAGGGCCTGCTCTCCGACTTCGACAACCGCGAAACCATCCTGCAGGTCTCGTCTTTCGCCTCGACGCACTCGGATTCCGAGCCCACCACGCTCGCGCAGTACGTGGAGCGCATGGCCGAAGGCCAGGACAAGATCTACTACATGACCGGCGAATCTCGGCAGCAGATCGAGAATTCGCCGCATATGGAGGCGTTCAAGGCCAAGGGCCTCGAGGTGCTGATCCTCACCGATCCGGTCGACGAGATGTGGGTCGGCTCGGTGCCGGACTTCGACGGCAAGCCGTTCCAGTCGATCGCCAAGGGCGAGGTCGATCTGGAGACCGAGGAGGAGAAGAAAGCCTCCGAACAGCTGCGTGAGCAGCGGGAGAAGGATTTCGGCGATGTGCTGAAGTGGCTGCAGGAGACGCTGAGCGACAGCGTCAAGGAGGTCCGCCTGTCCTCCCGCCTGACCACCTCCCCGGCCTGTGTCGTGGGCGACGTCTTCGACTTCACCCCGCAGCTGGAGCGCATGTACCGGGCATCGGGACAGGCCCTGCCGGAATCCAAGCGAATTCTGGAACTCAATCCGGAGCACCCGCTGGTCACCGGGCTGCGCGATGCGTACTCCGCGAACAAGGACACCGCCGAGAAGTCCGGAGAATTGGCCGCTACCGCCGAATTGCTCTATGGCACAGCGATTCTCGCCGAAGGCGGCGAATTGAAGGATCCGGCCCACTTCGCGCAACTGCTGGCGGACCGGCTCACGAAGACCGTCTGACCGCATCCGGAGACACGGTAGGGCTCGCACGGAAATCCGTGCGAGCCCTACCCTTTCGGCGCCTGAGCTCCTGCGGTCCGGACGAGTTCGCCTCGTCCGGACCGCGCCGAAGGCCGTGTCCTCAGTCGAAGGTGCATCCGGCGACCGGCTTGTCGTTCAGCCGATCGACCAGATACGAGATGGCGTTGTCGGTTCCGAACCCGTCGATGATCTCGGGTCCGAAGTGATTGGGCAGCGCCGCACCGGGCAGGATCGGCGGCAGATTGTCGGTCCGGAAGGTGACGGTCGCGCCGTGGCCGCACCAGTCGCCGGCCAGTTGCTGGGCTTGGTCGTAGGGGACGGTGTCGTCGTTGATGCCGCTGGTGATCAGGACGGGCGCGCTCGGCGTGAGCGTGCCGATGCGCTGCCGATCCAGAATGTCGATGGCGGCCGGTACCTCGCGCAGGTTGTCCAGGATCGACCGGTGATCGGCCGTGAAATCACTGCCGTGCAGGAACGGGTGCTTCAGGATCACATCGCCGATGCACTCGTTCTGCAGGTCCGCGAGCAGTTCCTGGGCCTGCGGCGTGACCCGCTTGTCCAGTTCGGGCTTCAGGTCCGGATAACGAGCCAGGAATCCGTTGAGGGCGTATCCGACCACGCCGCCGATCAGATTGCCGTCGATCTTCTGCAGGACCGCCGACAGATCGGCCACCGGCGCGCCCGCCCAGACGCCCTTCAGGTCCAGTTCGGGTGCGTAACTCGGCTGTAGTTCCGCCGCGGCCGCGGTCGCGCCGCCGCCCTGGGAATAGCCCCAGAAGGCCAGCGGTGTGCGCGGGCCGGTGCCGGAGAGCGCATTCGCGGCACGCGCGGCATCGAGGACGGCGTGCGCCTCCTCGACGCGGTTGACGTAGGTGTGGACGCCGGGGGTGCCGAGTCCGATGTAGTCGGTCACGAAGACCCGGGCGCCGAGCGAATTCCAGGCCATGGCCGAGACGGCCTCCTGATTCGCGGAGACGCTCGGCGGCGTGATATCGGCGTAGAGGCCGGTGGAGAAGGCCTCCGACGGCGCGCACTGATCGCCCTGACCCGAGGTACCGGGCGCGATGACGACGGTCGGCCGCGGCCCGGTGCCCTGCCACGGGCGAGTCGCGTCGATGTAGGTTCCACTGACCGCGACCGGCTCACCGTCCTGGGTCTGCGAGGTGTACATGACCTTCTGCGCGCTCACCGGCCATGGCCCGAGTCCGGGCGGTGCGATGAACACCGGCATCGGCTCGGTCTTGATCACCGATCCCGGCGCGGTCGCGAATTGCGCAGGGGGAGTGTAGAACTCGCTCACCGGGGTGGCGGTGGCGGTACCGGCGGCCACGCCACCGAGTGTCGCCCCCGCACACGCCGCGGCCCCGAGCGCCACGATCCGACGGATGCCCCCGCGGCGCCGTCTCGGCGATCCACTCGCCCTCGAGTCCTGTGCTCTGCGATCCAACTTCATCGTCACGACCTGGCCTTATGAACTTACTTCCCAGTAGAATAGGCTTTAACATACCGTATTTCCCGCTGGGGAGAAATTCATCGTCAGCCGCCCCGAATCCGCGCCTCCGAAATTGTGACCGCCCACAACCGGCGAGCCGCCGACTCGGAGCGCAGCCATGCCCGCAGAAATCTTCGTCCCACGAAAACGAAAGGCCGACACGTGATTTCGTGTCGGCCTCGCTTCACCCGGGGGCTGGGGGCCGGGCCCCCAGCTTTCCCTACGGGTGCGGGGGCGAAGCCCCCAGGACCCAGCGTCAGCGCGGCGCCATGCGCAGCGCACCGTCCATGCGGAAGGTCTCGCCGTTCAGGTAGTCGTGCTCGGTGATGTACTGCGCGAGCTGCGCGTACTCGTCCGGGCGGCCCAGGCGCGACGGGAACGGCACACCGGCCTCGAGGCCCTTGCGGTACTCCTCGGTGACGCCGGCCAGCATCGGGGTGTCGATGATGCCGGGGGCGATGGTGTTGACGCGGATGCCGAACTGGGCCAGGTCGCGCGCGGCCGGAACGGTCATGCCGGCGACGCCGCCCTTGGAGGCGGAGTAGGCGATCTGGCCGATCTGGCCCTCGAACGCCGCCACCGACGCGGTGTTGATCACGACGCCGCGCTGGCCGTACTCGTCGACCGGCTCGGTCTTGGAGATGGCGTCGGCGGCCAGGCGCATCACGTTGAAGGTGCCCAGCAGATTCACGGTGATCACGGTCCGGAACAGCTCCAGATCGTGCGGGCCGTTCTTGGACAGGATGCGTCCCGCCCAGCCCACACCGGCGCAGTTGACCACGATGCGCGGCGGCACACCGGATTCGACGACCTTCGCCACCGCGGCGGCGACCTCGTCGTTGCTGGTCACGTCGGTCGGGATCAGGGTGACACCGGCGGGGACGCTGTCGCCGGCCCGTTCGATCGACTGAGCCAGATCGAGACCGAATACGGTCGCACCCTGGTCGGCGAAGCGTTTTGCGGTCGCGGCGCCCAGACCGGACGCAGCTCCGGTGATGATCGCGGCGGAGCCCGAAATCTCCACGGTGTTTGGTCCTCTCGTTAGTGACGGCCCTATGGGTACTGGCCTTCCGTCAACAGCACCATATCGGGCGTGGGTGCGGTCACAGCCGGGGGTGCGCCGCGTGGGAAGCCGGAACCGCGCAGAATGGAAGACAACCAGCTAGTTTCGTTTGCGAACTGGTACGCGATCGATCGATGGAGTAACCACATGACCGCCTCGGCCCCCGCGGACCGCCGGCTCCCTCGGGGCCGGCACGGAATCCCGCGGGAAACGGTCGTCCAGGACCAGCGCGACCGAATCCTCGCGGCGATGGCGGATGCGATGGCCGCACACGGCTATGTGGGCACGTCGGTCGCGGCGGTGCTCAAGCGAGCGGGTGTGTCGCGGGAGACCTTCTACGAGCAGTTCCGCTCGAAAGAGGATTGTTTCGAGGCGGCCTACGAGCGAGCCGTGGAACTGCTGATCGCGCGCATGCAGGATGCGCTGCCGCCGGCGCCGGATCGGTCCGCCGGGACCGGCACCGGCGGCAGCGATTCCGCACGAAATCCTGCGCGCCGGCCCGATGCCCCGGCCGGCCCGCCGATCGGCGCCTTGCTCGACGCCTACCTCGACGGTCTGGCCTCCGAACCGGCCTATGCGCGCCTGTTCCTCGTCGAGGTCTACGCCGCGGGGCCCAAGGCGATCGCGCGGCGCGCGGAACTGCAGGAATCGTTCGTCTCACTCGTCGCGGACATTCTCGACGCCCGCACCGATCAGCAGCGCTTCGCGTGCCGCACCATGGTGGCCGCCCTCAGCGCCATGGTGACCGCCCACGTCGCGGCCGATGATCTGGACGGGCTGCGTGAGTTGCGCGAGCCGATGCTCGAGTTGGTCCGCCGCAGCGGCGATCTGTTCGGCGGCGTTCCCGCCGACCCCGGCGCCCTCGATCGCACCGATCCGCGGGAGCATTTCGATCCCTGGTGACCACCGCGGCATGCCGACTCAGTCGAGGCAGAATTCGTTGCCCTCCGGATCGGCCATCACGATATGCCCGTTGCCCAGCGGGGGAGCCGGTTCGTGGCGCTGCAGCCTGGTCGCGCCGCGGGATACGAGCCGCTCGGCCTCGGCCTCCAAGGCCGCCATCCGTTCGTCGCCGCTGAGGCCGGGGGCTGCCCGCACGTCCAGGTGTACGCGATTCTTGGCCTGTTTGCCCTCGGGCACCCGCTGGAAGAACAGCCGCGGACCGGCGCCCTCGGGGTCGATCAGCGCCGAAGCGTCGTTGCGCCGTTCGGGCGGCACGTGCATGGCCGCCAGCGCCTCGTCCCAGGTCCGGAATCCGGGTGGTGGATCCTGCAGCCGGTAGCCGAGGGCGTCGGCCCAGAACTCGGCCAATGTCGCGGGATCGCCGCAGTCGAAGGTGATCTGGACATCGCGGGCCATCAGCTCGCCTCCTGTCGGTTCCGGTGCAGGTAGAGGTCGCGCAGCAGGCAGACCTCCGCCAGATGGTGGATCAGTTCGCGATGGATGTGCAAAACCAGTGCCGAGAGCGGGAGTTCGGCATAGGGCCCCTCGGCCGCACCGCACGGACGGTCGAGGCCGTCTTCGCCCAGCGATTCGATGCCGCCCAGCCAGGTGGAATATTCCGAATCGAGTTGGGCCAGTGCGTCTTTCGCGGTCTCGGCGTACTCGAACGAGTAGTAGTCGGTGGCCGCGCGCCCGAAGTGCGCGGCGTTGCGCACGGCGAGTACGCCGACGATCACATGGCCGAGCCGCCACGCGATCGTCGTGAACGGCGCGGGCTCCGGCGGCGGGAAGGCGAAGTCGATGGTCATCGCGCCGGAACCGCCCTGGATCGGTGCGCTGCCGGCGCCGCGCGGGTGCAGGTTCCAGCAGCCGGGCACGGGCTCCCAGAAGTACTCGTCGTCGGTGAGCCCGTCGAGCCGGGGCCGGAGTTGGTTGGTCCAGTGCCGGTCGATCTGCTCGCGCAGCAGTTTGTTCCAGTCGGTCATGGGCACAGCTTCGCGCGAATAGCGGACAGATGCCTTCCGCAATTTGTGCCACCATGAGCACATGACCGTCGAGGCGACTACCGAACGGGTGCTGCGGCTGCTGGCCCTGCTGCAACGGCGGCCGTCGTGGACGGCCTCCGAACTGGCCGCCGAGCTGGGCGTCACCGATCGTTCGGTGCGCCGCGACGTCGAGCGTCTGCGCGCGATCGGTTATCCCGTCCAGGCCACGGCCGGTGTCGGCGGGGGATACCAACTCGGCGCGGGTACGCGGCTGCCGCCGCTGCTGCTCGACGACGAGGAGGCCATCGCCACCGCGGTGTCGCTGCGCCTGGCCACCGGAGGAACCGTCGCGGGTGCGGGCGAGGCGGCGCTGCGGGCACTGACGAAGCTCGATCAGGTGATGCCGCCCCGATTGCGGGCCGAGGTGCGCGCGGTCCACGACGCGACCGAGACCATGGCCGGTCCGGGAATCGAGATCGACGCCGAGTTGCTGATGACCCTCGCCCGGGCCTGCCGGGACGCCGTCCGGGTCCGCTTCCACTACGCCGGCCGCACCGGGGTCGCCGGTGAACGCACCGTCGAACCGGTCCGCATGGTCACCACCGGCCGGCGCTGGTATCTCATGGCCCGCGACGTGGACCGCGACGACTGGCGCACCTTCCGCCTCGACCGCATGCGGGAGGTGCAGGCCACGACCTGGCGCTTCCGTCCCCGCGCCCATCCGGACCCGGTCGGCTACGTCCAGCGATCGGTGGCCGAGGCACCGTACCGCCACCTCGCCCGAATCCGTGTGCACGCCGATTCCGCCCGGGTGCGCGACCTGATTCCGCCCCAGGTCGGCCGCGTCGAAGACGATCGCGACGGCTGGTCGGTATTGACGGTGGCCGGTGACGACCTCGACTGGCTCGCGGTCCGCATCGTGCGCCTGGGTTTCGAGGTCGACGTCGTCGAGCCGCCGGAACTGCGGGAGGCCGCGGCCCGTCTGGCCCGCGATCTGTCGGCGATAGCCGAACCGGGCCGTGCCGCCGGCCGCTCAGCGCCCGTGCAGTGAATGCGGTTCCGCCGGCTCCTCCTCGGGCCGATCCGGGCGGCCGAGCAGGCCCCACACCGCACCGCCGAGCAGCGGCACGACGGCCGCGAGCGAGTACTCGCCGAGTTTGCCCAGGTCCGGCGCCACCGCGCCGAGCAGGGTGGCGGCACCGATGTAGAGGAACAGCAGGCCGGAAGCGACCGCGACCGCTCGTTCCGGAATGTGCTTGCCCACGGTGATGCCGATCGCGATGGCGAGACCGCCGGCCGCGACCATGCCCGCGACCGAACCCGCCCAGACGGCCACCCAGTTGTGATTGGAGGCCAGCGCGATGGTGGCGAACATGGTCCGGTCGCCGAGTTCGGCGAGCAGGAACGAGGAGATCACGATCAGGAAGGCGCGGCCGGGGGAGGTGGGGCCGGTGGTTACGGGCTCGTCGGGATCGGGTTCCTCGTGCCGGGACGCCCACAGCGTCCACACACCGACCGCCAGCAGGATGATGCCGGTGCAGAGTGCGATCAACTCGGTGGGCAGGGCAGCTCCGAGGAAATGTCCTACGCCGACGGCGATCACGTTCACCAGAACGCTCGCGACGGTGATACCGCCCAGCACGATCCACCAGCGGTAACGCAGAGCGAAGGTCAAGGCCATCAGCTGCGATTTGTCGCCGAGTTCGGCGACGAAGAGCACGCCGAAGCTCAGTAGTATCGCGGCGATCATTATCGGCTCCCAGGTCTCCGGCGTATCGGCCGAAGACGGGCGCCCTCAGCCGACCACGCCGCATGAACGGTCTGTCGTCGGCCGAAGGTCTCGCCCACCGGAAAACCGGTTCGGATGGCCGGATCCGTCCAGCGGATCAGTATGTCGACCATGCGATTGCGGGCTACTCCCCTTCGCTACATCTCAGCCTACCCTTACCCCTACCCGGCTGCCAACTCCCTGTTGCCGAAATCGCAATGCGCGCAATAAGTTTGGCGATGCGGCAGAAAATTTTCGGGTACCCGTCGAAGGGATTTCGCCGGGGCGGGGCACCTCGTTCGGACTGCCGTGTCGCGGGTGTGAAGGGGCGTCGTGGACCTCAGGCGGCGAGCAGCATGGCCAGCACCGCGGTATCGGGATCCGAGATCGGATCCACGCCCACGCGGCTGACCATGGAGGTGACCGTGCCGTCGAGTTCGGCCTCCACCCACGCCGCCCGGTGCGCCAGCCCCAGATGCGGAACGCCCGGCAGCAGAACGCATCCCGACGCGGCACCGACACATTCGGGTAGCGACGGATTCGTCTCCGAGGGCGGATGCAACATCATCAGCGCGGGCGGCACATGATCGGCGAAGCGCCCCGGCTCGATCGCTTCCTCGCCCAATACCGGCCCCTCGGCCACCACCAGTCCGACGGTGCCCGGATGCGGGTCGTCGGGCAGTTCTTCGCGCGCACCGAAGACCGTCGTGGTGGTCAGCAGGCCGGGCAGGCTCGCCACCCGCACCGCGAGCGCCAGCAGTTGCGCCCATTCCTTGGTCGTATCGGGCCAGCGCCCGGAGATCACGAAGCCACGCAGCAGGCCGCGGGCCTGGAACGGCGTGACCCCGACCGGATTGTTCGTACGCATCGGATGCCTCCCGAACTGTCAACGGGGGCGGCTCCGCGGTGAGCGAGCCCGTCCTCGGCCTATCGTGCGATAGGAGTACCCGAGAATGACTCGAACAATGTCTGGCACACAAGTACCAGAGAGTGCTAAATCGCAGGTAACACGGCCGAAACACGGCCCCGAACGCAACTCAGGCCATACCGGAACGGTATGGCCTGAGTACGCGAAGAGGCGGATCAGCTCAGCCGAAGATGAGGCCCTTGCCCTGAGCGACGGCCTTGGCGAAGCGCTCCTGCACGTCGGCCCAGTTGACGACGTTCCAGAACGCCTTCACGTAGTCGGCCTTGACGTTCTTGTACTGCAGGTAGAAGGCGTGCTCCCACATGTCGACCTGCAGCAGCGGAATGATGCCGAGCGGCACGTTGGCCTGCTGGTCGTACAGCTGGAAGGTCAGCAGCTTCTGGCCGAGGGTGTCGTAACCCAGCACGGCCCAGCCCGAACCCTGCAGGCCGTTGGCGGCAGCGGTGAATTGCGCGCGGAACTTGTCGAACGATCCGAACTGGTCGTCGATCGCGGCGGCCAGGTCCCCGACCGGCTTGTCGCCGCCGTTGGGGGACAGGTTCTTCCACCAGATCGAGTGGTTCACGTGACCACCGAGGTGGAAGGCCAGGTTCTTCTCGTGCAGGAAGATCGCGCCGTGGTCCTCGGCCTCGCGCGCGGCTTCCAGCTTCTCGAGCGCGGTGTTGACGCCGGCGACGTATGCGGCGTGATGCTTCGAGTGGTGAATCTCGTTGATCTGCCCGGAGATGTGAGGCTCCAAGGCGCCGTAGTCGTAATCCAGATCTGGCAGCGTGTACTCAGCCACGATGTCCCTTCCTCATGATGTCGGCGCGTGTACCCGGTCTTGTCGAGCACACCAACCTTCATTCGTACACCCGCTCGATGCAACCGGGTCCGGTCCACCCTAGATTCCCACGGCCCGAAATCGACTGCGCGGCCAGGATCGAGGGCGCATGCCCGAGATATGCCCCGGCTCGGAGATTTATTCACGCTGAACGCATGTCGGCGCACATTTCGCGTGGATCCCGATACCGGGTTCCGCCACTTCGGTGGCGCGATCCGTCCCTACATCGGCGGTGCGACGTCGGGCAGCATGGTGCGCGGATCGCACGAGTCGTGCGCCTTCCACCAGCGCCGGGCGCCGGCCGCGAATTCGTCGAGACCGACCAGACTTCCGTCGGCGGTCTCGATGGTGACGTCCTCGAACCAGACCCGCACATCCAGTTCGCGGGGATCGGTGCCCTCCTGCTGGGAGAACTCGAGGACGTGGGCAGGGGTCCGATCGCTGATCGTGGTGTCGAAGCTCAGCAGCTCGCGCCACAGCGCCCAGCCGCTGTCGTCGACGTCGATGAAATCCCAGCCGTGCAGGGCGCCGCCGCCGAATCCGGCGATGGCGTCCCCGAGGGTGTCGAGGGTGAGGGGGAAGATATGTGGTTCCAGGTCGTCCCAGCGCTGCTGGCGCAGGGATGCCGCGACCCGGCTGACCCCGGACAGTGTGAGCGACACCCGGCCGTCGGCGGGCTGCCCGTCACCGGGGAGGGTGAGCACCTCCAGTTCGATTCGAAGTCGTGCGTCCGCGGCGTCGACCACGAGTCCGAGACAGGTCGCCTCGGCGAGTGCGGTGTTGAGCCCGGCCGTATCCAATCCGTCGAGTAACGCCCTGCTCGCGTCCATAGCGTCAGGCTACCGATTCCCCGCCGTCGAGCCCGGTATTTCAATTTCTCGCTAGTGTTGTCGTTTTTTTGCCGAAGAGAGGGAACCGATCGGTCAGACCGCCCGTCCAAGTATGTGTCGGGTCTCGTAGCGGCCGGTGATACGCCGTTGACCAGCGCAGAGGCCCGCAGGCGGCGGCGGGGGCCGCTCCGGGACGAGGAGGGGAGTCCCGGAGCGGCCCCCGTTCCGTTTTCCTGAATCGGATGATGCGAACCGACCGGTCTCGCAAGTCGCAACCTGTGGATGAGGTTGTGGATTATGTGGATAACTGGGGGTGAGATATACACAGGTCGGTGTGCCCGGGGTGTGCGGCACGGTATCGACGGCCGGAACAAACCTGGAGTTCACCCAGGCGATCGACTGCCGGGTCTCCCCGCCGATCCGGGGGACATGGCAGGATCGTCCATTGTGACGAGCTCCGAAATCCTCTCGGTGCCGGTCCAGGATCTGCCTGCCGAATTCGACGCCGCACCGTCGGCGGGTGCCGGATCCGGTGCCGGCGCCCCGTCCGCGATCCTGCTCGATGTCCGCGAAGCCGACGAATGGCAGCTCGGCCACGCGCCGGCCGCGCTGCACATCCCGATGATCGACGTGCCCGCACGCCTGGACGAACTGGACTACGACGCCGAGATCTACGTGGTCTGCCGGCAGGGCGGGCGCTCGATCGAGGTCGCCAAGTATCTGGCGTACGTGGGATTCGAGGTCTACCAGGTCGTCGGCGGCATGGTCGCCTGGCAGCGGGCCGGACGCCCACTGAGCACCCCGGGCGATCACGAGGCGAAAATCTACTGACGAGCCGTCGAACACCACGAGCGCAACCGCACACCCGATGATGAAGGTCGACTGGATGGAAGGGGGAGCAGCCCGGTGAGTACGGTCGTGCAACCCTGCGCCCGGTGCGGCGCCCGCTGGGCGGTGCACGGCAGCCCGATGCACTGGTGCCCGCGCTGTCGCGGTGTGCTGCTGTCTCCTGCGCCCGTCGACGCGCCGCCGGAACGGCGTAACTACCGCTGGGTGGCCCGCCCGCCGGGGCGCGGCCCGCGGGGCGAACGTCCGCGTCCGACGCCCGCGGTCGATCCGGCCACCCCGCGCTACACCGAGATTCCGCGCTGGGGACTGCGGGATCGGCCGCCGCACGTCGCCGTCACGCCGCAGAACCGGGTCCAGGCCGTCCTGCACTGGCTGACCGAACGGGTGGCCGGTCTGCTGCTCGCCACCGTCATCCTGTTCGGACTGTCGGCGGTCGCCGAATTCGGCCGCTATCTGATTCTGCTGCGCAACCGCACCCGGCTGATCCAGCCGCTGCTGCTGTTCTTCTCCGACCTCACCGTCTACGCGACCTCGGTCGCCGCGCTGATCTGCGCGCTGGTCACCGCGGTGGGCCTGATCGGCTGGCTGGTCCGCGCGCGCCGCAGCGCCTATGCCGACAACGGCCGCCGCGATCCCCGCTCCCTGCGGGCGCTGCTGTGCGGCGGGATCGTTCCGGTGGTCAATCTGGTCTGGCCGGGCGTTTTCCTCACCGAACTGGTCCGTCAGCTGGGTGGCGATCCGCGCACGCTGCGCGCGGTGCGGATCTGGTGGTGTGTCTGGGTTCTCAACGGTGTGATGGTGATCGCGTCGCTGTTCTGGCGCACGGCCGATACGCTGCAGGGCCAAGCCGACGGTGTGATCTTCACGGTCTACACCGATCTGGTCGCGGTCGCGGCGGCGGTGCTGTCGCTGTGGGTGCTGCGGATGTGCGAGGGTCGTGATCTGCGCGGCCGGATCCGGATGCCCAAGCGCTGGTTGCCCGCGACCGGTCCGGCGGTGCCGGTGATCGAGCCCGTCCATCCGGTCGCCGTGGCGGAAGCCGACAACCGGTCGGCCGGCGGCCACATCGAAGCACCGGACATCGAAGCCGAGCACACCGAAGCGGAGCGCGTCGAACAAGAGGAGGTCATGGCCAAGTGAGCCAGGGCAATCGCGCACCGTTCGTGGTCGCGCACCGGGGTGCGTCGGGGACCCGTCCCGAACACACCCTCGCCGCCTACGAGCTGGCATTGGAGGAGGGCGCCGACGGTGTCGAATGCGATGTCCGGCTGACCCGTGACGGTCACCTGGTCTGTGTGCACGACCGCACCGTGGACCGCACCTCGTCCGGCACCGGCCTGGTCAGCGAGATGACCCTCGACGAGCTGCGCGAACTCGACTTCGGCGGTGACGGCAGCCCCGCACCCGTGCTGACGCTGAGCGAGCTGATCACGCTGGTACTGGACTGGCGCAGCCGGCCGACCAAACTGTTCATCGAGACCAAGCATCCGGTCCGCTACGGCGCGCTGGTGGAGAACAAGGTGCTGGCCGAATTGCAGCGCTTCGGCATCGCCACACCGGCCTCGGCCGACCATTCCCGAGCGGTCGTGATGTCGTTCGCCGCCACCGCGGTATGGCGCATCCGCCGCGCCGCTCCGCTGCTGCCGACCGTGCTGCTCGGCGAATCCTCGCGGTATCTGGGCGGCAGCGCCGCCACGACGGTCGGCGCCACCGCGGTCGGCCCGTCGGTGAAAACCCTGCGCGAACATCCCGAACTCGTCGACAAGGCCGCGGCGGCCGGCCGCGCCACCTACTGCTGGACCGTCGACGATCCCCAGGACGTCGAATTGTGCGCGGAGCTGGGCGTCAGCTGGGTCGCGACCAACCATCCCGGCCGGACCAAGACCGTGCTGGACGGTATCTGATCCACCCGGCCGGCCCCGGCGGCCGACTCGATGCGTCCCGCGGGGCGAATTCCGGCGCCCCGGCGCGGCGGAATCGGTGCGCCCCTGCGCGGCCGTGGCCGCGGGAACCTGTAGGTTCTGCGTTCGTGGGTAAGAGCAAGCGCAACAGTCCCAAGCCCGACAGTAATCGGGCTCAGCGCCTCGCCGAACGTCGTGCGGCGCAACAGCAGGCCGCCTCGGCCGTCACGCGTCCCTTCGCCGGGCTGGCCGCCGAATGCGACCTGGTCGCACTCCGCGAGTTCGTTCCGTCGGCGACCGCGACCCTGAAACTGGCCGCCGGCGTCTCCGCCGAGCGGCCGGTGACCTTGGCCACCGTGCTGCCCGGCGCCGTCGCCGCCCTGGTCCGCGCCGGTGACGAGCCGACCGGTTTCGTCGGGGCGCAGGTGCAGTTCCAGTCGGAGAATCCGGCCGCCGATCTGGCCGCCGCGATTCTGTGGACGCAGGCCGCCGAACCCGGCGCATCGCTCACCGCGGCAAGCGAGGCCGCCCAGGAGGCGGTGCCCCCGCTGACCGAGGTGATCGACCCCAAGGCGCCTCTGGATCTGACCGTCCACCAGAACTTCCAGTGGTGGGTCCCGGAGGGCGTCACGCCGGATCCGCAGGTCGCCGCGACGATCGACCAGGCCGATCAGGCGATCATGCCGTCGGACCGGCTCGCTCTCGGCGCCGAATCCGTGGGCGCGGCGTGGTGGGTCGACGCGGGGGAGAAGGCGCATCTGCGCTGGGTCCGGCCCGAGGACGAGGATGACCTGATGCTGGCCCTCGCGCGCGTGCACGCCGCGGGCGGACTGCACCTGGGCGAGGGTTCCCGATTCGCGGGCTCGTTCCGCACGCACGGCCTGCTGGTGCCGGTCTTCGATCTGGATCGCGAACGCCACCCGAGTGAATGGGTCACCCCCGCAAACGAATTCGGTGCGCGCCTGGCCGAGGCGCTGGCCTCCGACGCCCCGATGAGTTCCGACGAGCGGCGCTCGCGCGACGGACTGCGCTCGCGCCAGGTCACCCTGCGCTAGCGAAACCCACTGCGGGACAAGCGTTTCGCATCGGCTCCAGACGACGAACTCGGCCCGCCGGACGGCAGGCCGAGTTCGTTTTTCGCGTTTCGTCTCGCGTCAGATGTTTCCGCCGGCCGCCGAGGGCGCCCCCGAGGCATCGCTCGGACCGCTCATCTCGCGGGAGACGAAATACTCGAGATCGAACAGATTCGACCCGGCCCGATCCGCGACGGTGAGCAGCGTGGTCATCCGCGCCACCTCTTCGACCTGTTCCTTCAGGAACCACTGCATGAACTGCTCGCCCAGGTAATCGCCCTCTTCGCGGGCGGTACTGGCCAACTGGATGATCTGCTCGGTGACGGTCTTCTCCTGCTGCAGCGCCAATTGGATCGGCTCGCGCGCATTCTCGAATTGCGAGCGCGCGCCATCGACTCCGGAGAGTTCGACGCTCATATCCCGATCGAGGAAATACTGCACGATCATCATCGCGTGATTGCGTTCCTCGATGGCCTGGGCATAGAAGTGCTTCGCCAGAACCGGCAGGTCGGCGTTGTCGAACCACACCGCGATCGCAATGTACTGGTGCTCGGCATTGAATTCATGCCTGATCTGATCGTGGAGCAGGGCGTGAAATTTGCTGTGCGAGGAATCGGGGTGGCTGGACATGGGCCCGACATTAGTGCTGGTCAACTTCGGCTGTCATCCAAGTACACCCTTAATGAGGCAAGTGTTGCCTTAGTTATCGCCGTCGCACCCTTGCGACGGGCCGCATTCGGTGAATTCGTCGACTGCCTGCGATTTCCAGCCTCGCCCGCATTTCATCGCCGCGCACTTCCCGCGGGTTTCGGCGCGGAGGCATCGGGCGCGCGTGTGGCCGGAATCTCGCGCGCCACGAACTCCTCGATGTCGAACAGATTGCCGGCCGCGCGCCCGCAGACCGCCACCAGGGTGGTGAGCCGCGCCACCTCCTCGAGCTGGTCTTCGAGAAACCAGCGGATGAACTGTTCGCCGAGATAATCGCCCGCATCCCGGGCGGTCCGGGTCAGTGTGGTGATGAGATCGGTCAGCTCCCGTTCGCGAGCCAGCAGGAATTCCACGGTGGCCGAGGGTGATTCGAATTCCGAACACACTTCGTCGGTACCCGTGACCGTGACGGCGACATCCCGGTCGAGCAGATACTGCACCATCCGCAAGGCATGGGCGCGTTTGTCCTCCGCGCCTGCATAGCAAATACGTGCCAGCTGCGGCAGTCGCTGCGCGTCGAAATAGACGGCGGCGGCGAGATATTGCTGCGAGGCGGTGAATTCGTGCCGTATCTGCGCGCGCAGGAGTTCGGGGAAGGGGCCGGTACCGGGCATGCCCCCGACGCTACCGGGTGAGCAGATCGTCCGGGATCGCCTGGTCGTGCGCCAGCGCGTCGAAGAATCGGCTCGCCCGATCCTTGTCCCACAACAGCACGTTGCCCGAGCCGGACTCGTCGGTGAAACCGCCGATGGGCACCGTGGTGGCAATCGTCTTACCGTGCAGCGCCCAGCCCAGCCGGCCGAGATCCCAGATGTGATCTCCCTTGTCGACCTGCAGTGAGGACGCCACATCGCGAGCCAGTGGCCACACCTTCAACGGATTGGCGAGCGTACCGGCGCTGGTCGCCTTCTCCAGCAGCGCGGAAAGGAACAGCCGCTGATTGTTCATACGGTCCAGATCCGCCCGGGGCGTGGCACGGGTGCGCACGAAGCCGAGCGCCTGGGAGCCGGACAGATGCTGGCATCCCGCCGGGAGGTCGATGCCGGCCTTCGGATCGTCGATCGCATCGGGCAGGCACATATCGATCCCGCCGAGTGAATCGACCATGCCCGCGAAACCGCCGAAGCCGATCTCGGCGAAATGATCGATCCGTAGGCCGGTCGCGTTCTCGACCGTCTGCACCAGCAATTTCGGACCGCCGGCGGAGAACGCCGCGTTGAGTTTGTCCTTGCCGACGCCCGGAATGCTCACATACGAATCGCGCGGCAGGCTCACCACGGTGGGCGCACCGGATTTCGGGATGTGCACGAGCATGATGGTGTCGCTGCGCTCACCACCGGCATCGGCGCTGTCGCCGGTCGACAGCTCCTTCTCCTGTTCCGGCGTCAGACCGACGCGGGTGTCGGATCCGGTGAGCAGCCAGTTCGTGCCGGCCGTCTGCGCGACCCGGTCGGGATAGGCGGACAGGGCGTCGATGCGGTGCAGTGAGCGATCCAGATAGATCACCCCCGCGACGGGCAGCAGAACGATGATGAGCAGCAGAATCAGCAACCACCTGCCCCAATGCCGTTTCCGGCGGGTCCGCGGCGCACGTGGTTCGCGCGGCGGGCGTTCGGTGCGGCGGGGACGTGCCGGGGGCGGCGGCGGTGGTTCCCGGTACGGAACCGGGCGCTGCGTCGGAGCGTGGGTGGGCGGTTCGCCGCCGGGTGCGACGCCGTGTTCGAAGGGCTGCGGGTTACCGCGCGGCCGGGCGGGACTGCTCGGGACCTGTGACCAGGCCAGCGGTGGATTGTCGCCGTCGCGGTGGATGACCTGGGTCGGTTCGATCGGTGGGCGCCCGGGCGGATGGCCCGAGCCGGGCGGCAGCGGCCGGCCCGAGCCGGGAGGACGGCCCGAATTCGGCGGGCGGCCCGAGCCGGGTGGCATCGGCCGTCCGGAACCGGGCGGAACTCGCGGATCGTGGCCGTGCCGATCCGGCGGCGGCATGCGCCGACCATCCGGGCCCGCCGGCGGCGGCACCCGGCGGGTCCGCGGATACTGCTGGGGGTCGTCGCCGTTCACCACCGAGATGGTACTGACCGGGGCGTTGTGCTCGTCGGCACAATGCGTCCGCGGGGGTGAACGTGGCTGATTCCCGCAGGTCGGCCCGGTCTTACGGCAGCCAGGAGCCGTGGCCGTGCAGTGCGGTGTAGCCGATGTAGGCGACCGAATCGATCGTCGCGTGTGCCAGGATCAGCGGCCACAGCCGTCCGGTCCGCTGCCAGTACCGGCCGAAGATCACCCCCATCACCAGGTTGCCGAGGCCTCCGCCCAACCCCTGATACAGGTGATAACTGCCACGCAGCAGCGCCGACGCGGCCAGTGATCGGTTCTCCGACCACCCGAGCATGCGCAGCCGGCTGATCAGATACCCGACGACGACGATCTCCTCGGCCACGGCATTCGCGATGGCCGAGAGCACCAGCACCGGCAATCGCCACCAGTGGTCGTGCAGGGAACTGGGCACGATCGTCACGCTGAGCCCCAGCGCATGGGCGGCCAGATAAAGACCCAGTCCGGGCAGGCCGATCACCGCGGCGAGGACGAGGCCGGGGACCACGTCACCACGCCACCGGAGCCGCGCCAGCCCGATCAGTCGCGGCCCGATTCCGCTGCGCCACAACAGATACAGTCCCAGCGCACCCCAGCCGATCAGTCGTGCGACGCTCAACAGCTGAAACAGCAGATCGATCGTCGACTGCGCGGCCCGCGAGGGATTCAGCGCGACCTGCTGCCCGCCGATTCCGCCCGGCGCCAGCGCGCTTTCCAGCAGCGACAGTGCCGCACCGGCCCCGCTCGTCCCGAAGGTGACGACCAGGACGATCGCGATCTCCACCCGGACGGCGAACCGGTCGCGCTCCGCAGCGGGATCGGGCCAGGTAGCTGCGAAACGATCACCCGGAACCATAGGAACAATCTAGGGGTGCTCCGCCGCGTGCCGCGTATCCGGCGTGCTCTCAGGCGGAGCGATCGGAGCCGTGCATGCGGTCGAGGAACGGGCAACCGGCGAGGATCCGCACCGCGCGGCTCAGCGACTGCACATCGTCCACCGGTGCGTGGAAGGGCAGTCGCACATCGTGATCGGTGTCGGGTCCCTCGACCCGGAGCGTGACGCCGTAGCGGTCGATGGCCAGCGGCCGCACCGAACCACCGCGCAGCCGGACCGGCAGATGGCGGGCCAGCCGGGCGATCACATCCGCGTGATCGGAGTCCATATGGTGCAGCCAGGCCGCTTCCAGCTCCCAGAACGGGTCGGCGTCGGCGCTGCGCAGATCGTGCGGGCAGACCGATTCGGCGCCGGCGGAATCGGCGACGACGGCCGATTCCAGCACCAGTCGCAGCAGCGTGCTGGTGTGACCGACATCGAGCAGACCCGGATGCGGATATTCGCTCGCGACCTGAGATGCCAAGGCGCGCTGGGCATGTCCGGGTACCGCGCGCACCCGCCCGCGCAGCCAGACGAGCGCCCGGACGGGCTCGCGCAACGCCAGGGGTGCGTGGTCGGTCAGCTCCAGCACCCCCGGCGAACCGACCTCGGCCGCCGCGGCGGCGACCGCCGCCGAATTGCGCGCGACGGCGACGACCACATCGCCGCACGCGCGCAGATGATGCACGGTCGTGGGAATCGGATCGGTGCCGGGCAGGGCCAGGACGGAACTCTCGGCATGGGCGCACGCGCTGCGGATCCGCTCCGCGGCGGATGGAGCGGCGGACGTGATCGTGCGGCGCATACAGACCTCCAGTGACGAACCCGGGACGGATACGGCGGATAATTAGGTAAACCTAAGCTAAGTCACGGCCCGTCGTTGCGCAAGCATTGTGCTCGCTACGGTGGAAATGTGCCGCACGATTCGACGCCCGCCTCCGAACCCGTTCTGCTGTCGCTGAGCGTGCCCACCACGGGCCCATCCGATCTGGTGGACGGGCTGGTCCGGCCACCGTCGGCGAATCCCCAGGCGCCGGTGCTCGACCTGACCCTGTCCGATGAGCGCGTCGCCGAATTCCTGGTCGGCGTGGCACATTCCGATACCGGATTCGTCGCCGTGACCGCCTCGGGCGAGCGAGCGGTGGCGATCGTCGCCGCCACGGTGGCCGCGTTGTGCGGCGAGAATATCCGGACCGCACTGACCAGCCCCGATATCGAATTCCTGCGCGGCCTGTCGGCGCCGGCCGTTCAGGCGCTGCGCGAGGTGCTGCTGGCCGTCGAAACCGAACGGGTGGAGGCGGTGACCGCGGCGCTGCGGGTGCTGACGCCCTGATCGCTGCCCGCCACGACCTGGGCTGTTACCGCCGGGTACGCGCAAACGGCGAGCGCGCAGCCAACTGCCAGTAATGTCGTATCCGTGCCGCGTATCGCCTATTTCGGACCGTCGGGAACTTTCACCGAGATGGCCCTGGCCCGACTCGAATCGGACGGGGCCTTCGACGAGCCGGTCGAGCGGATCGCCGCACCCAGTCAGGGCGCGGCACTCGAGATGATCCGCTCCGGTGCGGCCGACGGCGCGGTGGTGCCGATCGAGAGCTCGGTGGAGGGTTCCATCTCGGCGACCCTGGACGCCCTCGCGGTGGGCCCGCGGCTGCAGATCATCGCCGAAACCGAGCTCGACGTGGCGTTCACGATCGTGGCGAAACCCGGTATGGAACTGTCGCGGGTGCGCACGGTCGCGGCCTATCCGGTGGCGGCCGCGCAGGTGCGGTTGTGGCTGGCGGATCGGATGCCGCAGGCAGCGCTGTACACGTCGGCCTCCAACGCGGCCGCGGCCGAGGATGTCGTGGCCGGCCATGCCGACGCCGCGGTCTCGACCACACTGGCCGGTCAGCGCCTGAACCTCATCGAACTGGCCACCGGCGTCGCCGACCACGACCAGGCCATCACCCGCTTCGTGCTGGTCACTCCGCCGTGCGAGGCGCCGGCCCGTACCGGAGCGGACCGCACCTCGCTGGTGGTGCTCGAATTGGCGAACGAACCCGGGTCGCTGATGCGGGTTTTCGCCGAATTCGCCACTCGCGGTGTCGATCTGACCCGGATCGAATCCCGGCCGACGCGCACCGGGATGGGTACCTATCGCTTCTATCTGGATTGTGTCGGCCATATCGACGACACCGCCGTCGCCGAGGCCCTGAAAGCGCTGCACCGGACCGCCGGGCGGATCCGGTACCTGGGCTCCTGGCCGGCCAGTTCACCGAGTGGTTCGCCGCCGCCCGCCGACGAGCCGGCGGCGGCCTGGTTGGATGATGTGAAAAAGGGGGTGGACGCCTCATGACCGAAATCGGTGCGACTCTCGATCCCGTCGGTGGTTCCGGCAGGTTGGTGCTGGTCCGTCACGGCGAGACCGAGGGCAATGTCGCGAAACTTC
The DNA here is from genome assembly GCF_001612845.1 of Nocardia elegans NBRC 108235. Taxonomy (GTDB): domain Bacteria; phylum Actinomycetota; class Actinomycetes; order Mycobacteriales; family Mycobacteriaceae; genus Nocardia; species Nocardia nova. Next base: position 42,453 of record NZ_BDBF01000054.1, read on the forward strand.
TGGATACCCGCGTTCCCGGCTTACCGCTCACCGAACGCGGTGTGGCTCAAGCCAAGTCGTTCGCCTCGCGGTTGGCGGTGCCGCCGGTGCGGTTGTATTCCTCGGTGGCGCTGCGTGCTCAGCAGACCGCAGGCCATATCGAATCGGTGACCGGTGTGGGGGCCGAGGTGGTCGACGGCGTGTACGAGGTACAGGTCGGCGAACTGGAGGGGCAGAACTCCGAAGCGGCGCATCGGGAATTCCAGCGCGTCTACCGGTCCTGGCATCTGGGCGAGCTGAATACGCGGCTGCCGGGCGGCGAATCCGGCGAGGAGGTCCTCGAGCGGTATCTGCCCGTGCTGGAACAACTCCGGGACACCTATCTGCTCCCCGGTTCGAATTCGCGCGACGTGCTGCTGGTCAGTCACGGCGCCGCGATGCGACTGGCGGCCCGTGAACTCACCGGCGTCGCACCGCCGTTCACGACCAACAACCATTTGGACAACACCGAGACCATCGAACTGGCCCCGACGGCCGACGGCGGTTGGACCTGTGTCCGCTGGGGCCGCTACACCCCGCCGTTCGGATACCAGGTCGAACCGAAGGCCGACGACCCGATGGGTTAGCCGACGCCGGGCGCCGTCGGCTTGAAATCCTCACGGAGCGGAAGCTTTTCGATGAGGTCCTTGATGGCGGTCCGCAGCCGGCCCGGTGTCCCGCTCGCCAGCGAGGTCCACATGACCTCGTCGTCGGAGCGGGTGGTGACACCGATGAATCGCCCGTTGCGGGTGTTGTACACCGCGATCATCCCATCGGAGATGTCGCGGCTGGCATCGTTGTACACCACGCCGACGATCGAAGCGTGCGAATGGATTTCGACCAGCGCCGAGGCCAGCGCCTGCGCGTCGCGGGGCGGCCGCCCCACCCGGCCCAGGCGCTGGGCGGTGGTGGCGGCATCCCCGGCATCACCGAGGATCGGCTTGAGTTCCTCGGTCAGGACGTTCATTCCGCTGAGCTCGAGCGCCTCCGCCGGACCCAGCGCCGCCATGATCGTGCCCGGCAGGTCGTGTCCGGCTTCGTCGATGCTGTAGGAATTCGGCCCGCGCAGAGCGACGACATCGAGGTTGTCGCCCTTGGCGAGGCAGAATCGGTTCACCCGCTCGCCGACGTACCAGCGCATCGAGATCACCCAGTGCGGGCGGTACAGCCCGCGCAGCCGGTCTTCCAGGTCGTGATGGACGACCCCGTCGACGAGTAGCTCACGCGCGGTGAGCGATTCGGCGGCCGCGGACATTGCCCGGTCGTGGTCGACGACGTTGTCGTAGCGGCCCATCGCATTCAGCACGACCGGCACCTCGTCGATCTCCAGTTTCTCCAGCAGAAACTGCATCTCGTCGAGCGACACCACGACGGACTCGAGCATCGACGGCCCGCGGCCGGCGCCGAGTACGGTCACTTAGCGCGCTCCCGCGACCGGGTCCGCTCCGATGACACCGGGCGCGATGACCCGGCCGTCGGCGAAGTGCTCACCGCGCAGATAGTCGTTGCCCTGGTGCTCGCCCTCGTCGTCGTCGCTGTTCACCTGGCGGCCCAGCAGCGGGTTACCGGCGGCGTTGTTCGCGCGGGCCGGAGCCGGTGCGCCCATCTGCGCGACGGGTGCGGTCTCCGCCACCGGCGCGGTCGCGGCCGGACCACCGATCACATTGCCGGCGCCCCAGCCCTCGGGAAGTTGCAGCGTGCCGGCGCCATTCCCGATACCGACGGTGCTCCCACCGAAGGACACGGCGCGAGTGGCGGCCGCGGCGCCACCGGCGGCGGCGACACTACCGATGCCGCCCATCATCATCGGCGACATGCTCGCGGCCGGCGCGGCTTGGCTGGTGGCCGCGGCTATCGCGGTACCGGCCACATTGCCCACCGTGGAGACGCCCGTCGAGGCCACCGATCCGGCGACGTTGGCCGCCTGGGTCGCGGCGCTGACCACGCCCGGATCGCTCGCGAGCGCCTGTGCCACACCGATGGCGGTCTGCACCGGGTCGCTGCTGGTGTTCTGCGACGCCGCCTCGGCGCCGCTGTCGGCCAGTCCGGCGCCCGCCGCGATCGGCGGCGGCGTCAGGAATTCGGCCGGAGTCGCCGTCATGGCCTCGACGGTGGATTCGTAGGTGTCCATGACCAGGGCGGCCTGCACATCCAGTGCGGCCTTGGCGGCTTCGGCCGCCTCGGCGCTACCGTCCAGATCGCCGCCGTGGGCATGTGCCGCGACGCGCGCGGCATCCACCGCGGCGATCTCGGGCAGGCTCGGCATGGCAAGGGTGGCAACGGTATTGGCGGTGGCGTGTGCGGAGGCCTTCGCCGCCATCGCCGCCGCCTGCACACCCTGCTGTTCGGCCCAGCCGGTGAAGCCGGCGAGTTTGGTCAGTGCGACGGCGCCGTTGAGGCCGATCATGCCGACACCCAGTTCGGCCATGACCCGGGTGACGGTCGCGGTCGCGTCCACCCACGCCGCCGTCAGCCCACCCCATGCCGTGGCCGCGGCAGCGGCCGGAACGGCATGCGGACCCGCGGTCAGCAAACTCGAGTTGCCCTCGGCGAGCCGGGGCAGCCAGTAGATTCCGGTGATCCCTGCAGTCATTGTCTCTCCCCTGAACGAATGGTGTGGTGAAGGATCGGCGCCGGTCAGAACTGAATGGCGGCGGTGCCGGCCGCGTTGACCGCGTCCTGGGCGATGTAGGAGGCCAGCTGCTGACGCAGGATGGCGGCCGCGTGATGCAGCTCGAGGATGGCCTGCGCGGCCGCGCGGTCGTGGCTGAGAGCGCCCTCGTTCAGATGGGTTGCCGCGGCGACGGATACCTCTTCGGCGCCGGCGGGGACGACGTGGGTGGCCGGACCGCTCAAAGCAGTGGCGGCCGTGAGACGTTCGGCGAGCAGATCGAGTTCCGCCGAGGCCGCCAGGACGACTTCGGGCTGTACACCGAGCAGACCAACCATGACTCGAACTCCTTCTTGTGGCGGCTGTGCAAGTGTCGAGACTGCCCGAGCCTCAGTGCTGTTCCGGCACAGAGGATCCGGCAGACTCGTCGGTGGAACCACGAGAATTCCCCCTACGAGATGATTGGACGCGACGGCCCCCGGTTCGGTTCCCTCGAGTCACGAATCGATTCGACTTTACCCGCTACGCGCGTAAAGACTAGCCCCATCCCAAGTGATGCAGTCGTTCTTCGTCGATCCCGAAATAGTGAGCTATCTCATGGATCACGGTGATGGCCACTTCCTCGACGACCTGCCGTTCGTCGTCGCACATTTCCAGAATCGTGTCGCGATAGATGGTGACGGTGTCCGGCAGCGCGCCGCCGTACTGACTGTCCACCCGGTCGGTCAGGGCGATGCCGTGATAGAGCCCGAGCAGATGCGGATCCTCGGGATTGCGGGGTTCGATCAACACCACGACGTTGTCGATCGCCTGGGTGAGCGCGGGCGGAATCGTATCCAGCGCATCGCCGACCAGTTCTTCGAACCGGCTCTCCGACATCGACACCGGCATGGCGTCAGCGCTGCGGCGGAATCGGCGCGGGAGCCGCACCCGGCAGCGGCGCCGGGGTGGAACGCCCGGAACTCGGCGGCGGCACCGGAGCCTGGCCGTCGATCAGCACATCGCCCTTGGCCGATCCGGTGATGGTCGCGAAACCGTCCTGAGAGCCCTTGCCCACCAGGCAGTTCAGCTTGTGGCTGCCGACCAGCCAGCTGCGGGCGTCGAGGTTGTCCCAGAAGATGGTCAGCGTCTTGTTGATCAGCGCGTCCTGGCCACCGAGGTAATCGCCTGCGGCGCGGCCACATTCGTCCTGCATGAACTTGTCCTGATCGGCGTTCGCCGGCGGGCCGCCGTTGAAGTGGGTGCCGAGATCCACCGTCGACATCACCTCGTAGGCGTGCGGCTGGCCGCAGGGGACCGGTTCGTTGGTCGGCAGGTTCTGATTGATGCCGATGCAGGTGCCCGGATCGAAGACGCGCGACTGGTCGCTGTCGCGGACCCGGCCCACGGTCTGCTGTGTGGCGTTGCCCGTGGCGCTCACCAACTGCAGCCCGCACCGGATGGTCCGATCGCCGTTGCGCCAGCCCGGTTCACCCGGGTTGACCATGCCGACCACGAATCGCCCGCGCGGGTCGAGCCGGCCACCGAGGTAGGCGGCCGCGGCCGATGCGCAGTGTTCGTCGCGCAGTTCGCCGAAGCGCAGCGAATCGGGGAAGGCCGAGCCCGGCCCGAATTCGCGACCCGGATATTTGCTCAGGTCGATGTCGGCGGTGACCTCGAACAGATGTTTGTCGGCGCAGTTGACCTTGGTCAGATCCAGGGTTTTGGTGCTGGTCCAGGTGAGGCAGTCGCCGGTCTTGGCGGCGCCGAAGGCGGCGTCGGCACGACCCGCGGGCGGTTTCCCCGATCCGGGATCGTGCACCTCCAGTCCGTGCGAACTGCGAAACCCCGAGATGGAGAGCGTCACCAGCGCCGCCACCACGGCACCGACGGCGACCGCGAGCAGTCCCCACCGCAGCCGATGCGGATGCAACGCCTTGCCATCCTGCCCCAGGCGTTTCCCGGCGCCCGGCAACGGGCGGCGACGTTTCGCCCCGGCACGCCTGCGGCGAGGCATGTCGGATTCTTCGTTTCCCGGTTCCGGCGCCGCTGGCGCCCCATCGTCGGAGGACATCGCCGTCCATCATGGCAGGCCCCGTGCGAGGCCTGCCACGATCGGTTCGGATTTCACCGGATCCTCAGAAAATGCGGTGGACACCTCCCACTAGGCTGATTGCCCATGATCGACCTCCGATTCCTGCGCGAGAATCCCGAAGCGGTCCGTGCCTCGCAGCGTGCCCGCGGTGAGGACCCGGCGCTGGTGGATGCCCTGCTCGAGGCGGATGCCGCCCGCCGCGCCGCGGTCGCGACGGCGGACAACCTGCGCGCCGAACAGAAAGCGCTGGGTAAGAAGGTCGGCAAGGCGTCCCCCGACGAGCGCGCGACGCTGCTGGCGCATGCGCAGGAGTTGTCGGCGAAGGTGAAGGAGGCCGAGGCCGCCGAGAACGCCGCCGACGCCGAACTCGACACCGCCCACCGCGCGATCTCGAACGTCGTGCAGGAGGGCGCGCCCGCAGGCGGCGAGGACGATTTCGTGCTGCTCGAAACAGTGGGCACGCCCACCGAATTCGACTTCTCCCCGCGCGATCATCTCGACCTGGGCGAGGCGCTCGGACTGATCGATATGGAACGTGGCGCCAAGGTCTCGGGCGCGCGCTTCTACTTCCTGACCGGCTACGGCGCCCTGCTGCAACTGGGCCTGCTGCAGCTGGCCGCCCAGCGCGCGGTCGCCAACGGTTTCACCATGATGATCCCGCCGGTGCTGGTGCGCCCGGAGATCATGGCCGGAACGGGCTTCCTGGGGCAGCATTCGGCCGAGGTCTACCACCTCGACGACGACGATCTGTACCTGGTCGGCACCTCGGAGGTCCCGCTGGCCGGCTACCACTCGGGCGAGATCCTCGACCTGAGCGACGGGCCGAAGCGCTATGCCGGCTGGTCGTCGTGCTTCCGCCGCGAGGCGGGCAGTTACGGCAAGGACACCCGCGGCATCATCCGCGTGCACCAGTTCGACAAGGTCGAGATGTTCGTCTACTGCCGTCCCGAGGACGCCGACGCCGAACACCGCCGCCTGCTCGACTGGGAGAAGGAGATGCTCGCCGCGATCGAGGTCCCGTATCGGGTCATCGATGTGGCCGGCGGCGATCTCGGCAGCTCGGCCGCCCGCAAGTTCGACTGCGAGGCGTGGGTGCCGACCCAGCAGACCTATCGCGAACTCACCTCGACCTCGAACTGCACCACCTTCCAGGCCCGCCGCCTGTCGGTGCGCTATCGGGACGAGAACGGCAAGCCGCAGATCGCCGCGACCCTCAACGGCACCCTCGCGACCACGCGGTGGATCGTCGCGTTGCTGGAAAATCACCAGCAGGCCGACGGCTCGGTCCGGGTGCCCGCCGCACTGGTCCCGTTCGTGGGCCGCGAGGTGCTCGAGCCGCCGCGGTGATGACGGCGGCACCGCCGCGGTGACTTCGGCCTCGAATCCGGCGGTTGTCACTACTGCTATGCACCGCGTTGTCTAGGCTGGACGGCGTGCGAGGACTCGGGTCTCGCGGCGATACCCGCACGCAGGTTCGGGCGGCATCGGCGCTGGCGACGGCAATGGTCATGGCTCGGACCACCGGGGCGTTCTACGTCATGGGTGGGGTCCTGGGCCTGCTGATCACTGCCATCGCACCGGGAAACGAGGGCAACCGCCCGCTGGTCGGCTCGGCCGCAGCGGTCGCGCTGTTGCTCGGCGTGAGCCTGCTGATCTGGGGGCCTCGCCAGCCGCACTGGGTGCACCACGGGTATGTCGCGGTGGCGACGGTGCTGGTCACCATCGCCGTGCACTGGTTCCCGAATACGGTCGGCGCGATCACGCTCGCCGCCTTCTACGTCTTCGTCGCGGCGGATGCCGCGATCTTCTTCGCCTGGCGGCTGGCCGGGGCGCATGTGGCGTTCGCGGTCGTGCTCTGTCTGTGGGTGGTGCCGTCCCGGGGTCTGCCCTGGTGGTCGGGCATCATCCCGGCCGGAATCACGGTCGGCGTCGGCATCGTGGTCGGCATCCTCACCCGGATGGCCTCCGACGCCGATATCGACACACTCACCGGGCTGTTGAACCGCCGCGGTTTCGATCGCGCGCTCAACAGCGCCATCGGACATGCCGGGCGGACCGGTCAGGGACTCGCGTTGGTTCTGGTCGACCTGGACCGGTTCCAGAAGATCAACGATCATCTCGGCCATCGCGCCGGCGATGCCGTGCTGCAGCGCGTCGGCGACACCTGGTCGAAGCTGCTGGGCCCGGATCAGCTGCTGGCCCGCTACGGCGGCGACGCGTTCGCGCTGCTGTTGCCCAACACCACCGAACAGGCCGCGATCCTGCTGACCGAACAGCTGCGCGCCGCGGTCACCACGGGATGTTCGGCGGGTGTCACCTCCTGGCAGCCCGGCGAGTCCGGCTCGCTGCTGGTCAGTCGTGCCGATGTCGGCCTGTACCGGGCCAAGCAGGCCGGGCGCAACCGCACGGTGCTGGAATCGTCGCGGCAGCTGCCGCTGGCGGTCGAACTGCGCGAGGCCATCGATACCGGCGCGCTGGACGTGCACTACCAGCCCATCGTGAGCCTCGGTGAGGACGGCGCCCAGGCGGTCGGTGTGGAGGCGCTGCTGCGCTGGTCGTCCAACGCCCAGCCCGACGTCACCACCGAGGGGCTGATCCGGGTCGCCGAGGAATACGACCTGATCTCCGACCTCGACGAACTGGTCCTGCGGCGTGCGTGCGCGGATGCGGCCCGGCTGCAGGAGACCTTCGCCCAGCTCGATCTGACCCTGAACGTCAACGTCAGCGGTCTCGAATTGGCCGAGACCAACTACGCCGACCGGGTCTCCGGCATCCTCGCCGACACCGGCTGGCCCGCCGACCAGCTCGTCCTCGAGGTCACCGAGAGCGAATTGGCCGCCGAATCCCAGACCGCCATCGCGAATCTGCACCAATTGCGCGACAGCGGCGTTCGTATCGCCATCGACGACTTCGGCACCGGCTACTCCTCGCTGAGCCGGTTGGCCACCATCCCCAGCGACATCCTCAAGGTCGACCAGTCCTTCGTCGCCGCGATCCGTTCCGATTCGCCCGCGCCGCCGCTGCTGGGAGTGATTGCGGCGCTGAGCAAGTCGCTGGATCTGCAGGTGATCGCCGAGGGTGTGGAGACCGAGTATCAGGCGGCGGTGCTGACCGAACTCGGCTTCGCGCTCGCCCAGGGCTATCACTACAGCGATTCGCATCCGGTCTCCGAGCTGATCAGCGATATGAACTCCAACCGCGGGCTGGTCGGCGCCGGGACGACCGATCGGGATTTCGCCGCCAAGGGCTGGGTCCCGGTGGACAACAACGGCTTCGACCCGGAGGGCCTGGACCATCGGGGCTGACCCGGACCGCCGGGCGATTCGGGTCGCGGCATCGGCTCGCCCGGACCAACTACCGTGGCGGATATGACTGCGGTCCGCGAACGAACCGACGTGCGGCGCTGGATCGGTGTCCTGCTCGGCCTGTGCTGCGGCGCCGGTGTGGCGGTCCAGGCGCGAATCAACGGTGATCTCGGCGATCGGCTGAACGACGGAATCGCCGCGGCCGTCATCAGTTTCGGCTCCGGGCTGCTCCTGCTCCTCCTTGTCAGCGGGTTCAGCGGGCGAATGCGTACCGGCCTGGCCGCGATCCGCCGTTCGGTGCATGTCGGCCGGCTGCGGTGGTGGCATCTACTCGGGGGATTGTGCGGTGCGTTCTTCGTTGCCTGCCAAGGCTTGTCCGTGGCGACGATCGGCGTCACCGCCTTCACCATCGCCGTGGTCGCGGGTCAGTTGACCAGCGGACTCGTCGTGGACCGTCTGGGTGTGGGACCGGCCGGCGTGACGCCCGTGACGCCGGTCCGACTCGGTGCGGCGGTACTCGCGGTCGCTGCGGTCTGTGTCGCCGCCCTGGGCCGCTCCGGCGGCGAATCCGGGGCCGGTGGAGGCGCGGCCTATCTGCTGATCGCGCTGCCCGCTCTGGCGGGCCTCGGCCTCGCGTGGCAACAGGCGGTCAACGGGCGGCTGGCGACCGTCGGCGGGCCCGTGCCGGCCACCACGATCAACTTCGCGACCGGAACCGTGGGCCTGTTGGTCGTGGAGGCGGCACAGCTCGCTCGGATCGGTTGGCCCACCGGCTTTCCCACCGAACCGTGGCTCTATCTCGGCGGGGCGATCGGGGTCTTCTTCATCGCGGTGGCGGCGTTGATCGTGCGCTGGATCGGAGTGCTCCTGTTCGGCCTGACCTCGGTGTCCGGCCAGCTCATCGGTTCGGTGGTCCTGGATGTCGTCGCGCCGACGGGCACCCGGCTGTCGACGCTGACCGTCGTCGGCTGCGGATTGACGTTGCTCGCCGCCGCCATCGGCGTCCTCGGGCAGGGCCGCGCCGAACCGGACTGACGGCGATATCGGCGCGCTGCCGCACGAATCAGCGCGCCCGTGTTTCGTCGCTCAGGGCCGGAAGGCGCGAAGTGTGAGCTCCACCAGTGCGTCGGCGTACGCGTCGTCGAGCGGCCCGTACCGCAGCAGCCACCGCTGATACACCGGGGCATACAGCATTTCGAGCATCAGATCGAGGTCGGCATCCGCCCGGACCTGCCCCGCCGCCTGCGCGCTGCGTAACCGCTCCTTCTTGGCCTCGTCGACGGGACGCCGCAACTGCCGGTCGTACTGTGCGGCCAGTTCCGGATCGTTGATGATCTCGGTGTTGAGCGCCCGCACCGGTTTCTCGAAGTCCGCATCGGCGAATTCCGCGACTGTCGCTCGCATCACGAGTTTCAGATCCGCCTCGATATCCCCGGTGTCCGGCAGCGAGATGCCCTGCCCGTCGGATTCGCTCAGGTGCAGGAACGATTCGAAGATCACCGCGCCCTTGGACGGCCACCAGCGATAGATCGTCTGTTTACCGACCCCCGCACGCGCGGCGATCGCCTCGATCGAGACCTTCCGATACCCGACCTCGGAGATCAACTCGCGAGTGGCCGCCAGAATCGCCTGCCGTGACTTCTCGCTGCGCCGGGTGCTGTCGGGTTCGGGTTTCGCGGTAGCGGACACGCGGCCGACCCTAGCATTTCTACCGAGACGAGACGGTTCGTGTTGACAATTCGAGACGCGACCACCACACTTGCCCGAGACGAGACGGACCGTCTCGAAACGAGAGGATGTGGATATGACCACTGGTAAGACCTGGTTCATCACCGGCGCTTCCCGTGGGCTGGGGCGTGCGTTCACCGAGGCCGCCTTGCATGCCGGTGATCGAGTGGTCGGGGCCGCTCGTGACGTCGAACCGCTACGGGACCTCGCTGTGGCACATCCGGATCGGCTTTTTCCGCTCAGCGTGGACGTGTCGGATCGCCGGGCCGTATTCGAGGCCGTCGAGCGGGCCGTTGCGCTGGTCGGCGATCTCGACGTCGTGGTGAACAACGCGGGCGGCATGCTCTACGGCATGGTCGAGGAGGCGACCGAGGACCAGATCCGCGCGCATCTGGATGTCAACTTCTTCGGCGCGGTGTGGGTGGTCCAAGCCGTGCTGCCGCGGCTGCGCGCACAGGGTCACGGCCGCATCCTGCAGGTCACCTCGATGGGAACCGCCGGCGGTATGGCCGCCGTCGGCTACTACGGCGCCGGGAAGGCGGCGCTGGCCTCGCTGACCGAAGCTCTGGCGATGGAGGTCGAACCCTTCGGAATCAAGGTCACCAACCTGGAAATGGGCGGTTACGACACCGGCCTGTTCACCGCGGGAACGACCGCCACCGCGGCCCTGCCGCACTACGAACCACTGCGCGAAGAACTCGCACGCATGTGGGGCGACGAATCCGGTCCGGCGCCGAGTTCGGCGTCGCCGGTGATCATGCAACTGGTCGAACTGGAGGATCCGCCGCGACGTCTGATCGTGGGCGGCAACTCGTTCGATCAGGTCGCCGACCTTTATGCGGCGCGCTCCGACGGCTATCGAGCCTGGGAGTCGCTCAGCCGATTGGCCCCCGGCTGATGGGCGGGCGGGTGAACTATTCGTGCAAACCTGAGCCGTCCGTGCGGAAATCGGGCTGTTGCGTTTTGGGGTGGGTGGTGCGTAGCGCCGTCCACCCTGAAATGTTGGTTGTGGTGACGGGTATGGGGTTGGTGG
>NZ_BDBF01000055.1 GCF_001612845.1 Nocardia elegans NBRC 108235
CACCGGCACCGCCCTGCTGCGGCTGCGCGGCGACCAGCAGCGCGAGGCCGAACGCGCCCGCGAGGCCAACGACCGGCTCGCCGAATCCCGGGATCTGGCCGAGGCTTTCGCCGAGGAGGCCGAAGCCGCGCGGGCCGGTTACGAGGAGCAGTTGCGCAAACTCGAGACGCTGCGTGAGGCGCTGGGCGCGGACGCCGCCGATATCGACCGCGAACTCGAGCAGGCCCGTGAGCGCATCGACGCCGCCCGCGCCGAACAGCGGGCCGCTCGCAAGGCCGCCGCCGAGGCGATCGAAGCGGTCGGTTCGGCCGAGGGCGCCTATCGTGCCGCCCACGAGTCGCTCGGCACCGCGCTGACCGAATTGCTCACCGACGTCCGGCAACTCGCGCCCTACGCGCGGCCCGATCTGCTCTCGCTGCTGGGCGCGCCCACCGAGAGCCGGTGGCCTGGTTCGCCGGCGGCCTGGTCGACGGCCGATCAGCTGCTGTATCGGATCGAATCCGGCGGGCCGGAGAACGAGACCGCCGTCCTGCCCCTCGAGGTGCACGAGTTGTTCGACAACCTCTGCGCCGCCACCACTTCCGTGCGCGCCGGGGAGTCCGCCCGCAAGTCGACCCGCAGCGCGGTGACCGCGGCGCTACAGGAATTCGACGCCGCCCTGGCCTCCGCCCGCCAGGATTACCGCCTGCAATGGGACGCCGCCGACGGCCTGACCGTGGTCCAGGTGCACGACGACAACGGGATGGCGGCGCTCGCCGATTTCGCCGACCGCATCGCCGCCGCCCGCGCCGATCAGGAACTGCTGCTGACCGATGCCGAGCGGCGCATTCTCGAGGACGCGCTACTGACCGGGCTGGCGCAGCAGATCCACGAACGCACCTGCGACGCCCGCGATCTCATCGCCCGGATGGGCGCGGAGATGAAGCAGCGGCGCATGTCCTCGGGCAACACCATCGGGGTGCACTGGGTGCTGGCGGACAATCTGTCGGAGTCGGCGCGCGCGGTGTGCAAACTGCTGGACCGCGCCGCTACCGATCTGGGTCCCGACGAATTGGCCACTGTGCGTGCGCATTTCGCCGCCGAGATCCGGGCGGCGCGCGCGGCGCATCCGGAACGGTCCTATCCGGAGATTCTGGCCACCACGCTGGACTATCGGACGTGGCGGGTGTTCTCGTTCACCCTGGTGACCGCCGACGGCTCCGAGGATCGGCTCACCGTCGCGCGGCACAGCGCGCTCTCGGGTGGCGAACAGTCGGTGTCGCTGCATCTTCCGCTGTTCGCCGCCGCGCACGTGATGCTGGATTCGGCCGATCCGCAGGCGCCGCGACTGCTCGCACTGGACGAGGCGTTCGCCGGCGTCGACGACAACGGTCGCAGCGAATTGCTCGGCCTGTCGGTCGATTTCGATCTCGACCTGTTCATGACCGGCTACGACTTGTGGATCACCTACGACCACGTGCCCGCGTGCGCGCATTACGATCTCGCGCATTCGGCCGCCGAGAACACCGTCAGCGCGACGCTGCTGGTATGGGATTCCTCGGCGCTGCTGGCCGAACACGACGGCTCCGATCTGACCACCGCCCTGGGCTCGCCCAACCGGCGCCGCACCCCGCACACCGTCGAGGGCGGCATCACCTTCGACGAGGCGCTGGAACCGACCAGCTGAACGGAATTCGTTGCGCGCCGGGCACATTCGCACCCGGCACGGCTCACCGGTCGCCGAAGGTGACCGACAGCGTATCCCGGCCGCCGGGTGCGACCACGACGGTCAGCGGCGGATCGGGAATCGGCCGGTCGGAGGCGGCGTAGCCTACCCAGCCGGTGCCGACGAAGACCGCGATCAGTAGGGCGGTGGGCAGTTCCGGCAGCAGCCATCCGCACGGTATCGAGGACAGACCGGTCTCGGGGATCAGCTGGACCGTGGGTATGTCCGGTCCGGTCTCGCTGTGCACCGCATTGCCACGTATCGCACCGCTCCGCCGTACCGGAACCCGCCCTTGCACCCGAACCTCCATCGCTTCGAGCGTCCCGACCCGTCTGCCGGGAAACCGCCAGACATTTACAGTGCCCCATCCGCGAGTGCGCCACACCGGTATTGGACAGGACAATCGGCGTGTCTCCGAAAGTTTGCTGAATACCGATTGGTAGCTATCCGATTCGCGAGTTTCGCGCTACCGGTGTGGACGGACACTGGCGTCGGGCCACCGGGGCGGGCAGGCGCCGCCGGGGAAGGTCTGCAACTCGAAGTGCCACCACTCGTTGTCGAACGTCCGGCACAGCCCCCACCGATTTCCGTTGTCCTGCAACCACTGTGCGCCCTGCTGCGGGCCGACGTCGATGGCCTTACCGGTCACGTGCGTGGATTCGTCCGGCGGCAGCACCCACCGCCGCGCGGCGTCGGGACCGCCGTAGGTGGCGATGCCCTGCTCCCACAGCTGTTCCTGTTCGTCGCGGGTGCGGTGCCCGGACACGATCTCGAGCGGAACACCCTGCTGGTGGGCCTGGCGTTCGGCCATCGTGTAGGCGGCGGCCAGCAGCGGATCCAGTCCCTCGGTGCCTGCGGCGAATGCGGTATGGGCGGGTTCGGCCAGACCCGGTCCGGCGGCACCGGCCAGCGCCACACCGACCACCACGGCCGTACCAGCAAGTCCTCGCAGCATGAAACCGATCGTAACCAGCGCCGATCCCCACAGCGCGCAACCGGGTCCCGGCCCACCGTCACGCCCGCGAGCCGCCGGGCACGACCATCGCCTGACATTCCGGGCGGCTGCGTCGTCGAAAGGACGTACCAGTTTTCAGCCATCCAGGAGCTCCGGACATGACCAGAATCGGCATCATCCTCGGCAGTACCCGCCCCAACCGCAACGGTGCCCAGATCGCGCAGTGGGTTCTGGACTCGGCATCGCGTCGCGGCGATGCCGAGTTCGAACTGATCGATCTGCGCGATCACCCGCTGCCGCATCTGGACGAGCCGGTGCCGCCGATGTTCGGCCCCTCGGTGCACGCGCACACCCGGGCCTGGGCCGAGCGGATCGCACCGTTCGACGGTTTCGTGCTGGTGACGCCCGAATACAACGGCGGGATGCCGGGGGTGCTGAAGAACGCCCTCGATCACGTCTTCGCCGAGTGGGTCGACAAGGCGGTCGGATTCGTCTCCTACGGCGCGAACGGTGGCGCCCGCGCGGTCGTGCAGCTGCGGGCGGTCTGCAGCTCGCTGGGGATGGCCGATGTGGGCTATCAGGTCTCGATCTCGGTGCTCACCGATTTCGAGAACCACACCACGTTCATCCCGCGAGACCATCACGCCGCCGCGCTGGACAAAACACTGGACCAAGTCGTCGCGTGGAGCACCGCGCTGGCCCCGCTGCGGGCCGGCGCCGAAACCACTCTCGCCAATTCCTGAGGAGCCGAACATGACCGTATCCAACGATTTTCAGTCCCGCGCCGATCGGCTGGCGGCCGACGAAGCCGAGATCCGCCGGCAGATCGACCGGGTGGTCGACGGATTGCGCGCCAAGGATCTCGACGCCGTGCGGCAGGCGTACGCGACCGACGTCGTGTCCTTCGATGTCGAACCGCCACTGCAGCACGTCGGGATCACCGCGAAACTCGACAACTGGGCCAAGGTTTTCCTGTTCTTCGAGAACGTGGACTACGAGATTCGCGATCTGACCTTCACCGTGGGCGAGGACGTGGCGTTCGGGCACGCCTTCGCCCGGCTGCACGGCACGATGAAGAACGGGGTGGCCAACAGCGGTATGTGGGTCCGGGTGACCTACGGAATGCGCAAGATCGACGGCACCTGGCTGATCGCGCACGACCAGGTGTCGGTACCGTTCGACATCGCGAGCGGCACAGGGGTCGTCGATCTCGAGCCCTGACAGGCACTTTCGACGTCAGCCGGCGGAGACCGCTTCCTCGTAGGCGCGCAGTGTCGCGATGACCAGGGCCCGCTGCTCTGCGGTCAGCGGGCCCAGCGCGGCGCGCCACCCCCGATCCGCGCCACCGAGCCAGTCCGCCACCGCCTTTCGGTGCGCGTCGGCGATCGCGACGAGGGTGCGCCGCCGGTCGTTGTCGTCGGTGCGGCGTTCCAGGACGCCCTGGCGGCTGAGGTCGCCGATCATCAGGCTCACGGTGGTCGGCGCCACCTCCAGTCGCCTCGCCAGCTCGTTGACCGTGAGCGGCCCGTCGAACAGCACGTACGTCAATAACGACAGATGGCGCGGCGCCAGATCGAACGATCGCAGGGCGTGGGGCACCGGCAGGCGTTTCGCCCGGCCGACCAGTCGCGGCATGAGCAGCACCATCGCCCGGACGCTCTCGTCCAGGGACAGCCCGTCGTGCTCCGTTGACATACCCTTCTCCCTCAAATACCTTTGCTTTCAAAGCTAAATTGCCGAACAGGCCCATCGTCCCATGTGGACAACTGCCCCCTTCTCGGAGGAGAACGATGACCGATCCCGCCCGGCTCCGCGCGCTGACCATCGGATTGCATCCACGAGCGCTGGACTACAGTCGTCTTCCCGATCTGGACGAGGAGCAACTCACCGCCAGGGTCGACGCCGCCAACGCCGCGCTGCGCGACACCGAATTCGACATCACACCGTGCCTTGTCTCCGCGTCGCCCGAGGAGGCCGAGAACGACATCCGCGCAGTGCTGGCAACCCGGTCGTTCGACCTCGTCATGGTGGGCGGGGCGGTGCGAGCCATACCCGAGCACACCCTGCTCTTCGAGCGCGTGGTCAATCTCCTCGCCGAGGCGGCGCCGGGAATCCGGTTCTGCTTCAACACATCACCGGAGACCACCCTCGACGCCCTCCGCAGAGCGGCCGCATTCGCCTGAATCCCGCCGGCGGCCAAGCCTGCCGGCAACGATCACAGGCAGTCGTAGACGGCGGCGACCAGGTCGTAGGCTCGGCGGTCACCGGCGAGCCAGTCGCGGCGCAGATTCGGAACGAACGCGATCGCCACCCGGTTGTCGACATCACCAATGCCGATCGAGCCGCCCGCGCCGGGATGCCCGAACGCGGTGGGTGCCGCGATGTCCGGCAGCACGAAATTCTGCGACGGCAGCATGTATCCCCAGCCGAACGCCGTCTCGAGTTGCAGCACCGCGTCCACCCCGCGCACCCGCTCCCTCTTGGCCGCCGCGAGTACCGCCTGCGGCAACAGCTTTCCCGCGACGAGGTCGCGATAGAAGCCGGCGAGAGCCCGAGCTGTGACGACCAGACCCGAGGCCGGCCACCCACCCGCCAGCACATCCGAATTATTGTATGCCGCAGCGGGATTGGACGAGGAGCGCATCAGCAGCGAATCCGGATCGCGATACGCCTCTGCCACGCGGGCCGCCGCGTCCGCATCGATCGGCCCGCTGTCGTCGGTCCACACCATCTCGGCGGCGGGCGGGCGGGCCAGGCGCGCCGCTCGGGCGGCCTCGTCGGCGGAAACACCGATACGCAGCTCCGCACCGAAGTGGCCGCGCACATACTCACCGACCGTCGACTGGGTATGGCGGCGTACGAATTCGCCCACCAGCCAGCCGAAAGTCAATGCGTGATAACCGTGTTCGCTACCCGGCCGCCACATCGGGCGCTGCGCCGCGAGGGTGCGCGCCATCAGTTCCGCGTCGGCGGCCTCGGCCACCGTGATCGGCTGCTCGAAGACGGGCAGCCCGGCGCGATGGGTCAGCATGTCGGCGAGCGTCGTGGATTCCTTGCCGGCGACCGCGTACTCGGGCCACCACCCCGCGACCGGCTCGTCCGGGTCGATGCCGACGTCGTGCGCGACGGCGAGAGCCGCCGTCGCGGTGACCGCTTTCGTGCAGGAGAAGACGACGCAGGCCGTGTCCTGCCCCCATGCCCGCCCGGTGCGTTCGTCGGCGACACCGCCCCACAGATCCACCACGGGGCGCCCGTCCACACACACCGCCACGGAGGCGCCCAGATCACGCCCCTCGCCCAGGTTGGCGGCGAACACCTCGCGGACCGCCTCGAAGGCCGGATCCGCCCATCCCTGTACGCCTGTCATCACAGAATTAGAACACGTTACAGAGACTGTGACCGGGTGTTCGCCGCCGAACCCGGCGCACCGGGCGACATGCGCGGCGGCGTGTCGCTCGGCCGGCACCGCGCGGGACGAACCCGGCGGCGTGCGACCACATCGACGTCGCGATAGGACGGATCACGACTCGAGCCATTGTTCGATCGCGTCGAGTTCAGCGGCGCAGAAGACCTCTTCCCCACTTTCCCTGTCCAGCAGTTTCCATTCCGGTTGCGGGCGGACGCTACGGAGGAGAACGTAGCCGGCGGTTTCGGCGCGCGCGGTGAGCTCGGGAACGCGTTCCGGCATCGGATCTGCTTGCGCTGCCGATGTATTGGTCTCGCGATCACTCATCGTCGTCGCTCCTGAGGGTGTTCGGGCGGGTGGAATCGGGACGAATGCGACCGGCCGCGACCAGCGCGGCGAAGGCCTCACGCTTGCGCGGGCAGTCGTGGTCGCGATGGATCTGCATCCAGTGATGAGCCTCGGCCGTAGTGAAGGACCGGGCGGGCGGGGCACAGCTCCAGTCCGTGAGCCGCGTGATCGGCGGCCCGGTGTTCGCGCCGTTCCATCGCTCGACGCGCCCCGTACGCGGAGGATCATCGCTCGGCCAGAAGCATCCGACGGCGAGCAGCACGACGCCGCACCCCGCCAGCACCGTGACGACGCTCGACAGGGCGTTCCACGTTCCCATCGCTCACCGGTCACGAATAGTGTTGGGGTACAGATCGTTCGCGAGTTCGTTCAGCCCGGCGAGCACCTGCTGGAAGGTTTCGATCGGCACGTCGCGCTGTCGTGGTAGACCGGAAACGTCACTGCCGACCGGGAATTCGATGCCGCGCCGATGCGCACGCTCGCGCGGGCTCAACCGCGGCGGCTCGATCCGCCGGACATGCACGAGGGTTCGATAGGCAACCTGTTTCCACGCGCACAGTTCGATACGGCAGTTCCGGTGATGCTGCATCAGATCGTGGGCCAGTTCGATCTGCGAGAGATCGCAGATATCCGGTAGCGCGAGGAGAGCATCCTCGTCGATCGGCGGGTACGGCACTGGTTGTCCCTCCTTCGAAGACGTTGGGCTGGAATGCAATTCAGGACCGGCGCTCGCCGGGCGGGTACGACTCGGCTATCATGTGCGGTAGCCGTGGCACAGGGGGCGCACTCCACCTGTAGCCGCACTAGCGATTCGTCAGGTTCCTCTGTTTGTGCCGACCGCAGGAGCGGTCATGGTTTCGCGTCGGTCGCAGCACCAGAACACCATCGACCGGCCTGGTCCGCGTGCGCGACATGAAATCCCGCCGGAAGTGCCGCAAAGCGCCAGGACGGATTACAGGAACCCAGAGGCACCATTTCACTTCGCAACGCATAGAAAGGGGCATTCGATGGCCGAACGCGGGGAACCGCTGTCCCTGCCGAAACGCCAGCTCGGCTACTACCTCAGGCAGGCCCGGGAGGAAACCGGCATGAGCCTGGCCGAGGCCGCGGCACATATCGGACGCTCGGCGCCGACCCTGATGCGGATCGAGAAGGGGCTCACCCAGAAACTGTCGGTTCCCGAGATCGAGGCGTACTGCCGGCTGTACGAGTTCGATCCGGAGAAGGTCGAGGCGATGAAAGGTCTTGCCCAGCAGGCCGATACACAGAACTGGTGGCACGAGTACGACGATCTGATTCCGGCCGACTTCGACATCTATGTGGGGTTGGAGACCGCCGCACAGGAGATTGCGACATACCAGCCCGAACTGATCCCCGGTCTACTTCAAACCCCCGACTATGCCCGGGTACTCTCGCGAAACGCATTGCCGAACGGCACGGATGACGCGATCGAACGGCATGTCCACCTCAAAATGCGACGGCAACTACTCGTCACTCGCAAGGTCCGGCCGGTTGGATTGCAACTCATCGTTCATGAGGCGGCTCTTCGTCGCGTCGTCGGAAGCGGCAAAGTGATGAGTTCCCAGGTGCGCTACCTGGCAGATATAAGTACACGCGCGAATATCGACATTCGGATTCTTCCATTCACCGCCGGCGTGCCGGTAGGCGAGGCGATCGGTCCATTCGTGATGCTGCGCTTCGGTCACGCCAACCACAACGTCGTATACGCGGAAACCTACACGGGTGACCTGTATTTGGAGAAACCCGCTAGCCTCCGTCGGTACGCTGGAGCATACGAGGTCATGCAGTCTGCCGCACTGGATGCGGCACGCAGCAGGATCACGTTACGGCAGATAGCGAAGGAGCATCTAGGGTGAGCGCTGATCTATCCGGGGCGAAGTGGTTCAAGAGCAGTCGAAGCGGGGGCACGAAGGAGTGCGTCGAGGTCGCATTCCTCGACGGTGGCGCGGTCGGCGTCCGCGACTCCAAGAACCCAGGTGGCCCAGCCCTCGTGTTCACCCCCGCTGAGTGGGACGCCTTCACCAGCATCGTGGGCAACGGCGGGCTCGACGGATCACAGGCGTAGTCGACCGGCGCAGCGAGTCGGCCGGGCGGCTCGCAGTCGGTGATTCCGCGCGATTCCTGCTTCAAGAATCGGCGAGTCTGAAAAGTGTCGCGCCACAGTCCTGGGCACAGCAGGGCGGGCCTGCCACCGGCACCGGTTCTCGGCGAGCTCCAGGCCGATCCGGCGCCCAGTACCACCGCGGGAGCGCTCGGACGGTCTACACGTAACACTGCCCCAGCGCACCCAGTCGTCCTGAACCGGAGAAATCGTCATATCTCGACGGTAAGCCTGTACCCCGGTACCGGATGCAAGCTCGAGATTCACCCGAAGAGCACCCAGCAATAATCCACTCTTTTCTGTATACAGATTTCGATGTACCGTTTGCGTTATGCAGACCTTGCCTGTGGCCCACACCGACGCGCTGGCCCGCTTCGGGCACGCCCTGTCGGATGCGACCCGCACCCGGATCCTGCTGAGCCTGCGCACCGGCCCGGCCTATCCGGCGGAGATGGCTGAGCAGATCGGGGTCTCCCGTCAAATACTCTCCAATCATCTTGCGTGCCTGCGCGGATGCGGGCTGGTCGTAGCGGTCCCCGAGGGTAGGCGCAACCGTTACGAACTCGCCGACCACCGCATCGCCGCCGCCCTCGAAGACCTGCTCGGGCTGGTGCTCGCGGTCGATCCGGCCTGCTGCCCCGCCGCCGATACCGAGGGCTGCTGCTGATGTCGCAGTCGCTGGGTATGCCGGGTCGACCGTCGGCCGTGGCGGTCGGTCCGTCGACGCAGCGGCGTGCCGTGCTGGCGCGGCGGATCCGCTGGTTCGTGGCCGCGACCATCTCCTACAACGTCATCGAGGCGATCATCGCGCTCACCGAGGGCAGCCGGGCGTCGTCGACCGCGCTGATCGGGTTCGGACTGGATTCGGTGATCGAGGTGTCCTCCGCGGCCGCGGTGGGGTGGCAATTCGCCGGACCGAACCCGGAGGCCCGGGAGAAGATCGCGCTGCGCATCATCGCGTTCTCGTTCTTCGCTCTCGCGCTCTACGTCACCGTCGACTCGATCCGCGGCCTGCTCGGAATCGGTGAAGCTCGCCACTCCCCCATCGGAATCGGTTTGGCCGCAGTCAGTTTGGTTGTCATGCCCATCCTGTCGGCCGCGCAGCGACGCGCCGGCCGCGAACTGGGCTCCGCCAGCGCGGTCGCCGACTCCAAACAAACCTTGCTCTGCACCTATCTGTCCGCGGTCCTGCTCGTCGGTCTACTACTCAACGCCCTGTTCGGATGGTCGTGGGCCGATCCGATCGCCGCACTGGTCATCGCCCTGATCGCGGCGAAGGAGGGGGCGAACGCCTGGCGCGGCGACACCTGCTGCCCCACCCCGGCACCCCTCGGCCCGCACCAGACCGACGACCACACCTGCGACTGCGAGCACCCGTGATCGCGTGTGTAGGTAGCCGCACATCGGCGCGAAAACCTGTTGCCGGACAACCGGGACCACTGCTACCTTTCCGGCAGCCGTGCCAGAGAACGAGGAGGTGGTACCCGTGAACGCAGCAACGACATGGGTGCTCCCCTCAGGGGTCACGGTCGGGCGATAGGTCGTCCGGGAGCGCCGCGAAAGCACTCCCGAAAGGCACGACCATGCACTTCACCTCGGAACAGCGTCTCGACGACGACGTCCTCGAACGCCGGTTCACCCTCGGCGAGATCCCCGGCATCCTGTGGACGCCGACATCCGCCTCCGCACCCACACCGCTGATGCTGCTCGGCCATCCCGGCGGACTGGACAAGATGTATCCCCGTCTGGCGGGCCGGGCCCGGCGCGCCGTGGCGCAAGGCTACGCCGCGGCCACGATCGAACTCCCCGGCAGCGGTGACCGGCCCCGTTCCCCCGACGCCGAGCAGGCCCGCGCCGATCTGCGCCGGGCGGTTCAGGCCGGCGAGCCGGTCGACGACGAAATCGTGGACCGGCTCGTCCTACCGCTGGTCGACAAGGCGGTACCGGAATGGCGGGCCACCCTGGACGCCCTCCTGTCGCTGCCCGAGATCGGCGGGCCGGTCGGGTTCTCGGGAGGGGTGATCGCCATCGCGATCCGGCTGGCGGTCGTCGAGCCACGCATCGTGGCTGCCGTGTTCTTCGCCGGAAGTTTCGTGCCCCGCAGCATGTTCGACGAGGCCCGGCAGGTCACCATCCCGCTGCTGGTCCTACTGCAGTGGGACGACGAAGGAAACGACCGGCAGCAGGCCCTCGACCTGTTCGACGCCTTCGGCTCGAAGGAGAAGACGCTGCACGCCAACACGGGCGGGCACACCGGCGTCCCGCACTTCGAGGGAGACTACGGAGACCAGTTCTTCGCACGGCATATGAAGTGATTCCGTGCGGCGACTCTCGACCTGCACCGCCACCCCATACGGTCCCGTCGGCATGTCGCCGCGCATAACCGTGCACACCACGCCGCCCTATGCGGTTTTCCGTGATTTTCGTCGAGGTGTGCAGGATATGTTCGGCCGAGACGCACCCGGCGCTACCGCACCAGCATCGAGTCGACTGTCGCTGCGGTGTCACCAGTTGTCGCCACGATGACGGCAGATCGCAGCTGACCCGACCGGCCGGCGCCGGCCGGTCGGGTCAGCATCCCGCGAATCATGCGAGTCCGTCGGTCAGGTACCGGAGGGTCCGGGTGATGTCGTTGATCGTGCGCGCCGAACGCGGCGCCGCCTGGTCGCTGTCGTGAGCCGACCGTTCGAGGATCGCTCGCATCCTTCGATGCTGCTGATGGTTGCCGGAGCTGGGGGCATTCACTCCGGGCCTGCGAGGCTATGACTTGCATCACATGTCGTTATCCCGCAGTCGTGGGCGGTGTCGCGTGGGCGTGCCCGAACACAACGGCATTCGCCCACAGTCGTGGCGATCGGCAGCGGCTACGTCGCCGGCTTGGCGACGTCGACGGCCAGCCGCACTCAATCAATGAACAGGACAAACCATGACGAGCAACATCGAGTCGAGTGAACTGACCGGGGACTACGTCATCGATACCGAGCACACCCGAATCGGGTTCATCGCCCGGCACACGATGTCCACGAGGGTGCGCGGTCGCTTCGGCGAGTTCGCGGGCAGCGCGCACCTGGACGGTGACCACCCGTGGAAGTCGAACGCTGAGCTCACGATTCGGGCGCAGAGCCTCGACACCCGCAACAAGCAGCGCGACGATCTGGTGGCAAAGAAGTTCCTCGGCGCCGACGACCACCCGACGATCATCTTCACTCTGACCGAGGTGGAACAGACCGGCGCAACCACCCTCAGAGCCATCGGCGATCTGACTATCCGCGGCGTCGCCGCACCTGTCACCGTCGACTTCGAATCGACTGTCAGGGAACGAGATACGCGCGGGATCGTCCGGCTCGGCCTGACCGGCAGCACCACCGTCAACCGTAAGGACTGGGGCGTGCATTGGAAGGCGGCCGTCGGCATGGTCAGCCCGAAGGTCACGCTGGAATTCGACGTCGTCGCGGTGCGCCGGTCCTGAGCGACAGCGGAAACGCTTGTCCGCCACAGCAAAAGAAGGAGGAAGTAGATGACGGCCGATGGGACACCACAGCGGAGACGCCGGCGGTGGTGGGTACTCGTGGCGGCGCCGGTCCTGCTGGTGATCGGTATGGTGGCGCCGGCCCGGGCCGATCCGGGCGCGGACCCGGCGCCCGGTGAATGGCTGTATGCCGACACCCCGGCGGCGCGGTTCCACTATCGGAAAGCGGGCGAAGGACCGCCGCTCATCCTGCTGCCCGGCGGGACACTATGGTCGTACACCTACCGCGACATCATCCCGGCGCTCGCCACAGACCACACCGTCTATGCCGTCGATCCGCCCGGCACCGGGTACACGACACTGCGCGATCCCGACTTCGGATACGACGTGCATGCCATGGCGGATGCGTTGCGCCAGTTCGTCTCCGCGATCGGACTCACGCATACGTCCGTCCTCGCGCACTCCCTGAACGGTTCCGTCGCAGTGGATTTCGCCGCACGGTATCCGGAACAGGTAGATCGTCTGGCACTGCTCGCGCCGCTGGTCCTCGACACCCGGCTCAACGCGAACATGCAACTGATGCGGCAGCCGGTCCTCGGTGAACTGGCCACGTCGGCGATGACCAGGGATATTTATCGAGCGAGCCTGCGGGACGCCTACGCGCATCCCGACATACTCACCGAGGACCTGACCAACACGTATTGGACCCCGCTCAGCCGTCCGGAGAATCGGACCGCCATGTGGAAGCAGCCTCGTCACCTCGATCTGGCGACCGTACAGCGGGAGGCAAGCGAGGTCCGCGCGGACACGCTGATCCTGTGGGGTGAGAACGACCGTGTCGTCGATCCGTCGCAGGCCCAGCCGCTCGCGCGGTTGATCCCCACGGCGAAGCTGCGGATCGTCCCCGGCGCCGGACACAATGTCCACGAGGACGATCCGGCCACGGTCACCTCCGCCCTCACCGAATTCTTCGGCCCGCACTAGCCTGCCGGCACCGGGGTGAGGATGCATTCCGGCTGTTGCTAGGTGACGCGTGTCACGCCGTGTTACGTCGGGGGGCTGTCCGGTGTCTGATGGGCATGACTGATCACAACGACACTACCGAAATCGTCGTCATCGGCGGCGGATACGCAGGCGTCATGGCGGCCAACCGGCTGCGCAAACGCCAGGACGTGACCGTCACGCTCGTCAATCCCCGTCCGCGATTCGTCGAGCGTATTCGGCTCCACCAGTTCGTCGCCCGAACCCGCAGCGCCACGCTCGACTACCACACGCTGCTCGGCAACGGCGTGCGGCTGCTGGTCGACCGCGCCACCCGAATCGACACGGGCGCCCGCACTGTACTGCTCGAATCGGGGCGTGTTCTCGACTACGACTACGTGATCTACGCAGTCGGCAGTACCGCCCACTCGCCCACCTCCGTACCTGGCGCGGCCGAATTCGCCCACCCCATCGGCGAGTGGGAACACGCCGAACGATTGCAGACCGCGATCGACGAATTGGCCCGGGATGCCCGTATCACCGTTGTCGGTGGCGGCCCCACCGGCATCGAAACCGCCGCCGAACTGGCCGATCAGGGCCGCGCCGTCACGCTGGTCGGTGGCGGCCGGTTGGCGCCGACGTTCCGGGAACCGGCCCGGCGCTCGGTGCTGAAATGGCTGTCCTCGAACCGGGTCGAGGTGCGCGAGGATGCGCGGGTGGCGAAGGTGTGGCCGGACGCGGTGATGTTGGCGGATGGCACCGTGCTGGCCGGCGCCCTCACGATCTGGACCGCCGGATTCGGTGTGCCGGATCTCGCTGCCGACAGCGGCCTGCCTGTCGATGCGCTCGGCCGGCTACTCACCGATGAGACACTGACCAGCGTGGGCGACGATCGCATCATCGCGGCCGGTGACGCCGCCGCACCTTCGGGCCGGCCGCTGCGTATGAGCTGCCAGGCCGCCGCGCCGCTGGGTCTGCACGCCGCCGATACCGTCCTGGCCCGCATCGCCGGCACCTGTCCCGGCATGCTGAACATCGGGTTCATCGGCACCGGTATCAGCCTGGGCCGCCGCGCCGCGGCGGTGCAGTTCAGCCACCGTGACGACACGGCCGGAAAACTTCACCTCGGCGGTCGCTGGGGTGTCCCGATCAAGGAGGCGGCGAGTAATGGTGCGGTGACGGGAATTCGGAAGGAAGCCCGCAAACCCGGCTCGCTCTCGATCTACAAGGGTGCCGGACACCGGCACCCGCTGCCGACGGCGGAGAACGTCACGCGATGACCGCCACTACCGAACACTCCGAGCGGTTCACCTTGCTGCGACCGCTGTTGTTCACGATCGCCTACGAAATCCTGGGCTCCGCGACGGAATCCGATGATGTCCTCCAGGACAGCTACTTGCACTGGTCCCGGGTGGATCTCGCGATCGTGCGGGATACCAAATCGTATCTGGCACAACTGGTGACCCGGCAGGCTATCAACGCGGTACGGGCCGGTTCCCGCCGACGCGAAGACTACGTCGGCCCGTGGCTGCCCGAGCCGCTGCTGATCAGCGAACAGGATGCGGTCACCGATGTGGTGCTCGCCGAATCGGTATCGATGGGGATGCTGGTGCTGCTCGAAACACTCACTCCCGATGAGCGCGCGATCTTCGTGCTGCACGAGGTATTCGGCTTCGCCTACGACGAAATAGGTTCGGCGATAGGCAAATCCGCGAACGCGGTACGCCAGATGGCTTACCGTGCCCGTGCTCACGTCCGAGCGCGACGCAACCGATTCGGGCCCGTCGACTCCGCCCGCACCGCCGATCTCACCGAACGATTCCTGGCGGCGGCGACCACCGGCGACCTGTCCGGACTGCTGGCGCTGCTCGCACCCGATGTCGCCTTCACCACCGACAGCGGAGGCAAGGTCAGCGCGGCCGGCCCGCGGGCACGGGGAGCGCAGGATGTGGCCACCATTGTGATCGACGTATTCCACATGGTCGGACGGGTGCCCGGCCTGCGGCTCGAGTCGGCGACCTACAACCACACCCCTGCGATCGCGATCTACGACGGCGATCGGCAGGAGGCCGCCTGCCTACTCGAGAGCGCCGACGGCCGGATCACCAACCTCTACATCATCCGAAATCCGGACAAACTCGCGCCCCTCGCGGTCCCGCGCGCCATCACGCGCAGCGACCCGACCGTGCACAGGCCATAACGCGCCCCGGCCGGCGCCCATCCTGGGCGGACGGCACGCCGGCCAGGTTCGTCCACTCGGTCAGTTGCCACTCTGCCAAGTGGCGTTTGTTCACTCGGTTCCGGTTGGCGCTCTTGCGATTTGCGCACCTTTCGCGCGTCAGGGTCGTGTGACCACCACCTCGGACGCGACCTCGAGGAAGTTCAGGTCGGTGACGGCCGGAACCAGGATGAACTCGTCGCATCCGGCCCGCTCCGCGCCGTCGAGAATGCCGGCGAGCGCCTCGGGACTCGACGCCCGCGCCGACGCGGCGACCAGGTCGGCCAGGTCGGATCCGAGGAACCCGAGGTAGCGAGCGGTGAAAGAACGCAGCGCCTCGGACGCGTCGGTGACGCCCAAGGCGGTGAAGCAGCCGCTGACCTTGCGCGGCGGCGTCGTACGACCGGCCTCGGCCCAGCATCGGTCGGCGAGCTCGCCTACCTTGGCGATCTCCTCGGCGTCGCCGGAGATGCTGAAGCCGGAGATGCCGTCGGCCCACCGCGCCGCCCGACGCATCGCCTTGGGCCCCATCGCACCGGCGAGGATGATCGGCCCACCCGGCTGCACGCACACCGGCCCCACCGGGTCCGCGCCCTCGAACGGGGGTTCGCCGGCCAGCAGTGACTTCAGCTCGGCGACCTTGTCGTCGAGCCGCTGGTGCCGTCGCTCGAAATCGGCGCCGAGAGCGCGGTAGTCGTGCTCGCGAGCGCCGACTCCGACGGCAACCTCGAGACGGCCGTTCGCGAGCTGGTCGAGGGTGCCGATCTGCTGGGCGACCATCGCCATCGGATGCTGTGGGAGCACCCAGAGGTTCGCCAGGACCTGCACTCGCTCGGTGACCGCGGCGCAGGCGCCCAGCGTCGCGACCATCTCCGGATTCGAAAACGTCACCCGCTCACCGACGGAAACGCTCGAGAAGGGGCCCGCGTCGATTCTCCGCGCCCAGTC
The DNA here is from genome assembly GCF_001612845.1 of Nocardia elegans NBRC 108235. Classification (GTDB taxonomy): domain Bacteria; phylum Actinomycetota; class Actinomycetes; order Mycobacteriales; family Mycobacteriaceae; genus Nocardia; species Nocardia nova. The sequence goes on from NZ_BDBF01000055.1 coordinate 16,153, forward strand.
GAGCGTCGTACCCGGTCCGTAGCCGGGAGCCATCTGCGGAAGTGCGACACCGATCTTCATGGGGCGACCCTCTCAAACTCACCTGGCCCCGGTCACGCGATCCCCGATATCGCTCGGAGCTTCACATGCGGTTCGTCCTCGACCGCGACCGGCGCCATGGCGTTCGCTACACGACTCACAAGACCGATCCCGGCAGAAGGCGCTCTTCCACGGCGTCGCGCGGGATAATAGGCCATCCGAAGTGATTGGCTCACAAGGCTTTACAGCGCAGACTCCTGACATGTCAGGATGGGGCGCATGACTTCGGTTCCGGAAGGCCATGCATTCACCGCTGATCCGGCCGCGGTGAGCGGCTACGACAGCATCGCCGAGGACTACGCGGCCGAAAACGAGACCGGCCTCCTGCACGCGTACTACAACCGGCCCGCGATCCTGGAGCTCGCCGGGAATATGTCCGGGCGCCGGATCCTCGATGCCAGCTGCGGCTCGGGTCTCCTGTTCGCCGCGCTGCGCGCCCGTGGCGCCGGCGTGACCGGCATCGACGCGAGTGCCCGGATGCTGGAGCAGGCCCGGCAGCACCTCGGCGCCGACGCGGATGTGCGAGTCGCCGACCTGGCCGATCCGCTGCCCTTTCCCGACGACGCGTTCGATGATGTCGTCGCGTCTATGGTCTTGCACTATCTGCGAGATTGGGGACCGACTCTCGCCGAGTTGCGACGAGTGCTGGTCCCCGGCGGCAGACTCCTAGTCTCGGTCGAGCATCCTTTCGCCAACTTCCTCGGGCAGCGCCTGGCCGGTGACCCGACCAACTACTTCGAGGTCCGCAACCGGATCGAGGAATGGACCATGGGCGGCCGGACCGCCCGGCTGAGCTTCTGGGACCGGCCATTACACGCGATGACCGACGCCTTCACCGCAGCGGGATTCCGCATCGGCGTCATCAGCGAACCCCCGGCCCTGCCCGCCGCCCGCGACCTGATCCCCGAGGTGCTCGGCGAGAGCACCGACAACAGATTCCTGTGCTTCCTGTTCTTCGTCCTGCACGCCGCCTGACAACCACAGCCTCGGGCGCGGCCAGTCCTGGATGTCCGGACAATGCCCCGGATTCCCGACAGGATCCCCCAGGCCGCAAGAACTGGCATCCACTCCAGCGTGCCTCTAAAATAGAGGCATGACCGAAAGTCTCATCCTGCCGGTGTGGCGATCGAAAGACACCACGCAACTGCCGGCCTTGCTCGCCGAAGGCGTGACCTTCTCGAGCCCGGTCGCCGACTACCACGGGCGGGCCCGCGCGGGTCATCTGCTGGCCACGATCGCGACGGTGCTCGACTCGGTGCAGCAGACGCGGCAGTGGACCGACGGGCAGCAACGGATGTTCGCCTTCACCGCCCGATTCGCCGACCAGGAACTTCAGGGTGTGCTGCGGGAAGAGCTCTCCGAGACCGGAAGCTTGACCCACGTGACACTGTTCCTGCGGCCGTATCGGGTTCTGCGCGCGGCCATCGCGGAAATGGCACGGCGACTGGAAGATTCGCCCCCGCCGCAGGCGGCGTGACCGTGGCGGCCGAAACGCCACGTCCGGGGCACCCGGTGCGCGGATCGACCAGCGGGCGCCCGATCATGGCGCTGTTCAATCTGCTCGGGCGGCGCTGGGTGCTGCGGGTAATCTGGGAACTCGATCAGGCCTCGGGGCCGCTCACCTTCCGCGAACTGCGCACCGCATGCGGCGACCTCTCCTCGAGCGTGCTGACCCGCCGGCTGTCCGAACTCACCGAGGCGCGCCTGGTCGAACACCAGGAGGGTTATCGGCTGACCCGCGCCGGGCGCACGCTCGTCGAGCGGCTCACACCGCTGACGCAGTGGGCGACGGAGTGGCGCATGACGATGGACGAGTAACCACTCCGGGCCAGAGGGCAGCGGTAACGCTCATTCGGATACCGCACCGGGCCGCCGGGGTCGACATCGCGCTGGATCACCGAACCGGCCCTCGACGTATCAAAAATAGATTTATGAGACGGTCGGGCCGTCGTCGGAAGTTGTGAGATTCCGATAGACGGTCGCACGGGACACACCCAGGCTCGCGGCGATCTCGTCGACGGTACATTCGCCGGAATCGCGCATTCGCCGAGCGGTTTCGACCATCGCGGGGGTCATCGCACCCGGTCGACCGCGACCGGTCCGGCGTCGTGAGGTGTCGGCGGGCTGCCCGGACGCGCGAGCAGTGACACGGGACGGCGCCCCACCCAGCAGTCGCTGCACCCCGTCGAGAATGGCTACGCGCAAACGTTTTTCGCTCTGGTCGGCAAAGAACACCACCGGATCGCTGAGCGCCGCGTAGATCTGCGCGGCCCGCACCCGCGCGGTGAGATCCGCGTCGGGGCCGGCGAGCAATGCCTGCGCGGTCAGGGCGATGTCACGCAGCCGCCGGTAGGTGGCGGCATCGGCCGACAGCGCCTGGTCCTGCATATGTATCCGCAGCAATGGCCGATGCTGGAGCCAGGTATCGATGAGCCCTTCGGCCACTGCCCACCGTCGCGCGTCCGGATCCCGGATGGATCGGACCGATTCGAGCATGGCCTCGGTGTCTGCGAGCAATGGTTCGACCAAGGCGACAACGATGTCGCTCTTACTCGGAAAGTGGTAGAGCACAGCAGTTTTGGTCAGGCCGACCTGCTCCGAGATCTCCCGCACGGAGACGGCATGGTAGCCGCGCTCGGCGAACATCACCAGCGCGGTGCGCAGGATTCGAGCACGCGAATCGTCACTCACGGTCCCCGATCCTACCCCTTGACTGACCGACGGTCAGCGCCTTATCGTTGAAGCCTGACCAATGGTCAGTATTTTTGCGACAAGGGGAACGCGATGAAGAACGAGCGGATTCTGATTTCCGGCGCCGGTATCGCCGGACAGGTGTTGGGGTACTGGCTGGCACGGCATGGATTTCGGCCCACCGTGGTCGAACGAGCACCCCGGTTGCGGACCGGCGGCCAAGGGGTCGATATCCGCGATCAGGCGATCGACGTGGCCGAGAAGATGGGGATCATGGCGCGTGTGCGGGATTCCGCGGCCGACGTCGCGGGGATGAGATTCGTCCGCGCCGACGGACGCGACCTCGCCCGGATCGACATGCAGGGAATCAAGGAGAAGTACGGCAGCACCGAGGCGGAGATCATGCGTGGCGATCTCGTCCGGATCCTGCACGACATCACCGCCGACAACGTCGAGTACATCTTCGGCGACTCCATCCGCGGGCTCGAGCAGGAGGACGACGGTGTCACCGTCACCTTCGAGCATGCGCCGACGCGACGCTTCGACCTGGTGATCGGAGCCGACGGCCTGCACTCGACGGTCCGGCGACTGGCCTTCGGCCCGGAGTCCGACCACGTGCGGCACATGGACCACTACTTCGCCTTCGGTAACACCGACTCGGCATGGGGGCCCGATCGGTGGATGACGGTCTTCAATACGCCGGGACACTTCGCCGGGATCTACCGCTCGGGCCGCCACACACAGGCCAAGGCGTATCTCATGTTCCGCAGTCCGCGGCGCGATATCGACCCGCGCGACCAGGAGGCAGCGCGAGCGCTGCTCGCCACCGAGTTCCGTGGCGAAAACGCCTGGCACGTGCCGGAATTGCTGCAAAGCGTACTCGCCGATCCCGACGCCTACATCGACACGCTCGGCCAAGTTCGCATGAATTCCTGGTCGATCGACAGGGTCGCGCTGGTCGGCGACGCCGCCTACTGCGCGTCTCCGGCCTCGGGCGCCGGGGCCGAACTGGCGTTGATCGGGGCCTATCGACTCGCGGGTGAGCTCGCAGCCGCCGGCGGCGACCATCGCATCGCCTTCCACCGGTACGAGCGGGCCCACCGGCCGTTGGTCGACCGCAAACAAAAGATCGGCCCCAACCTGCGACTGATGGCCCCGAAAACACGGGTCGGCATCGCCGTGCGCAACCTCATCACCCGCCTGCCGCTCCTGGAATCGATGGCCGGAATGGAACGCATCATGGCCCCCAAGTCCACCGAACAACTCCCCGACTACAGGCCGCCGGCAGCGACCACCGCGGAATGAACCGATTCGGCGCACAGTGCCACCGCGGTTCGCCTCGCGCCCGCTGGTCCCTCGTCGACGCCGGCCGGGTTCAGCCGGAATCAGGAATCTTTGTCCTTGCGAAGTTCGTCCGGTGGTTTGTTCTCGGTGATCTGCTCGCCGACCGAGTCGGCGAAGGCGGTACCGGCGACCATGCCGTCGGTACCGGGTACGACGACGCTGGCCCGGGCGCCGGGCTCGTAGATCTTGTCCAGCCTGTCGGCTTCCTTCTTGGCCCGCTCGCGGGTTTCCCGATCCGGTTCCGGCGCGGCCGTCTCGGCGGGCTTGGCGGTCGACTCCGAGGCATCCGATGTGTTCTCCGTCATAGTGGCGTGATTCCCGCCCGTCCCGCTCTTACACAGGCTCTGCGATCATCGAGGTCGGCGTTCGACATCGGTGCGGTGGGAGAACCTCGCGACCGGCCCGATCCACGACATCCACCGGCGAGGTGCCCCATCGGACTACCCGCGGCCTGTGCCGGCATCGCGGCGCCGCGTGCGCGCCGGCACGACCTCTGCTCACGCCGCGTAGCGCGACGCACCGTAGCGACTACTCGGGCTTGCGACTGGTGAAGTCGAAGGATCCGCTGTCGATGCCCCAGGAGATGATCCGTTCGGGGATGATGCGGATGATCGCGCGTTCCTGGGGCGGGAACGGGGGCTCCTCGTCGTCGAGCGCAACGGCGGTGCCGCGCACCTCGATGCCGCGAATTTCGTAGGGCTCCACCGACACCTGCTGGTCGACGACGAACGACACGCGGCTGCCCGCCTCGACATTGCGATACTTTCGGCTGGCGCGCATGCGCATACCCCCGATGTCGATGGTGCCGTCGGCGTTCACCCGATAGCTGGTCGGATTGTTCTGCACGACGCCGTCGGGTGACACCGTGGCGAGGCGGCCGATTCCGGCCTCGGCGAGGAACTTCTGCTCGTTGATGGTGAAGGTCATGTCGGTTACTCCTCGGTGAACTCGAATCGCGTTGCGCTCCCAGCGATCAGCCGGAAGTTGTCGATGGCGCCGAGCGTGAGCGATCCGGCTCCCCACCGAAATCTATCAACGCTAGCGACTAGAGCGACGGTAGCATCACGTGCGATAGATTGTCTAGTGCTGCTAGATTTCAGTCCGTGGGCAGAGGTTTTTGCTCGAATCAACAAGCTCCACAGGCCGTTCCGCCCGAGCAAACACAAACGACCTCGGCAACACCGATGAATTCTCCGCGGCCCCGCCGTCGACACCACTGGATACCGACAGCACTGGGCCCGTCCCAGCGCGGGAACAAGCACAGGGAGGCAACGATGGGCACTCACGGACCCGAGCGGGGGCAGAGGAACCGTTCAGTGATCGGTACGGGTGAGCAGGGGGCGCTGTGAGCGGGACCCGAGTGTTGGTGACGGGGGCGAGCATCGCCGGGCCCGCACTGGCCCACTGGCTTGTCCGGAGGGGCGCCGAGGTGACCGTGGTGGAGCGGGCGCCCGGACTGCGACCCGGCGGTCAGGCCGTGGACGCGCGCGGAGTGACCAAAGAGGTCATCCGGCGGATGGGACTCGACGCGGCGGTGCGCGCCGCGCGCACCGAGACCGCCGGCGCGTACACCGTGGACGCGAACGGCACAGTGCTGGAGACCTTTCGGGCGGACGACGACGGCGGCGACGGATACATCTCCGAGATCGAAATCCTGCGCGGGGACCTGTCCCGGGTGCTCTACGACGACACCCGCGACGATGCCGAGTACCTCTTCGGCGATCGGATCGCCGAACTGACCCAGGACGCGGACGGGGTCGACGTCGTCTTCGCGGGCGGCGATCGGCGGCGCTTCGACCTGGTGATCGGGGCGGACGGGCTGCACTCGGCGTTGCGCGCCATGGTTTTCGGCCCGCGCGAGCAGTTCATCCGTCATCTCGGGCAGGCACTGGCCTTCTACACCGTGCCCAACGAGTTCGGGCTCGAGCGCTGGCTGATCGATTATCAGGAGTCCGGGCGGTCCGCCGGTCTGCGGCCCATCCCCGACTCTACCAAGGCCATGGCCATGTTCTCCTTCACCGCCGCCGACCTCGACGTCGACTACCGCGACGTCGAGGCCCAGAAGCGCCTGCTCCGAGAGCGGATGGCCGGCATGGGCTGGTTGACTCCGCGCATCCTCGCGCATCTGGACGACACTCCGGACTTCTATCTCGACCAGGTCGCCCAGGTGGTGATGGACCGATGGTCCAGCGGCCGGGTGGGGTTGCTCGGGGACGCGGCGTTCAGCTCCTCACCGCTGTCCGGACAGGGCACCGGGCTGGCCCTGGTCGGCGCCTACCTGCTGGCCGGAGAACTGGCCACCGCCGACTGGGACCCGAAAATCGGATTCGCCCGCTACGAGGAACAGATGCGCCCGTACGTCGAGGCCAACCAGGAAATCGGCCGATTGCACGCGCGCAGCCGTGAGGTCCCCACGCCCGACTCGGAGCCGAGCCCCGATTTCACCGGCGAATGGTTCGCCGAGTTGATCGAACGCGCGCTCAACGGCGTCGAACTGCCCGACTACGCAGGAGTCCCCGACTCGGGGATCACGGCCACACCACCGACCACCTCAGTGACCGGACGCCGGTAGGCCACCGCCGAGTCGAGTGTGCCCTCGTGCCCGCTCCCCCGCATCGGAGGACTGGGCCGGCTCTGCCGCCGGCCCGAAGTGGGCGGAGAGGCGCTCGCACAACGGAATCAGGGCGGACTCCTCGATCCGCGGACCGCTGTCCCAGGAGTCGATGCCGAACCAGTTCACAGAATCGGGGGTGCCTTGCGGGCGCACGAAGACATGCTGATGAAAGTGCGCAACGCTGCGGCCGGTAACCGCAGAGAACACGAATTCGGGGGCAAGCTCGGCCCGCAGGGCGACGGCGGCCCGGCGAACCGCCCACCCGATCGCGGCGCCTTCGGCGTCGTTCAGATCGGCCAAAGTCGGTGCGTGACGGACAGTTTCGACGAACAGGTAGCCGGGAATCGGTGAACCCTCGGACAGCGGACGGTGCGTCACCACCACCAGATCATCGGCGTAGATCACCGGACCGACCAGACGTCCGACGCCACGATGCTTATCGCAGATCAGGCATTCGCTCCCCACTCGGCGACACTAGCCGAAAAGCCGAGGCGACGCTGGAGCATGTCGGCCGGACCGGCGATGATGCGCTGTTCAGAACATCCCGTTCGGTATCTGATCGGGTTCGGGGACGGGCTGGACGACATCCCAGTGTTCGATGATCTGCCCGTTCTCGAGCCGCCAGATATCCACGACGGCGACATCGGGCTCATCGCCTCCGGGGGACATGCGGTAGTGCAGCACCACGTAGTCGTCCTCGGCGATGACCCGCGCGAGTTCGAGGTGTGCGCCGGCGACCGGGGCGGTGGTGATGAACTCGATGAAATCGTCTCGACCGCTGGGGTTTCCGGGGCTGTGCTCGATGAACTTCTCGTGCAGCAGGGTGCGGAGCACGTCGATGTTTCCTGCCGCGAACTCGCGGAAGCCGTCGACGACGAGTTGTTTGTCGGTCTTGTCCATGCGACGACTGTTGCTCAGGTGCGCGGGGCGCGTCGATTACATGCGGTGTAATGGCGGCGACGCTCGGTGACCGAGCAGACTCGGAGCATGACGAGCGACCGGCCGATCGGGGAACTGCTGCGCGAATGGCGGCACCGCAGCCGGTTGAGCCAGCTGGATCTGGCCATTCAGGCGGAGGTGTCGCCTCGGCACATCAGTTTTGTCGAAACGGGACGGACGATTCCCAGCAGCGCGATGGTCCTGCACCTGGCCGAGCAGTTGCGGGTGCCGTTGCGGGAACGCAATCGACTGCTGGTCGCCGCCGGGCACGCACCGGTCTTCCGGGAGCAGCCCCTGCACGACCCCGATCTGGCCCGAGCTCGGGAGACCGTCCAACAGGTGCTGCTGGGGCACGAACCCTATCCGGCACTCGCGGTGGACCGTCGATGGAATCTGTTGCTGGCCAACAGTGCCGTCGACGTATTCCTGCACGGAGCCGGCCCGGCGCTGCTGGGCCCGCCGATCAACATGATGCGATTGGGACTGCATCCGGACGGGCTGGCGCCGAGGATCCGCAATCTGGACCAGGTGCGCGGGTATCTGTTGCCCCGGCTCGCCCACCAGGCCGCACGCACGGGAGATCCGCAGCTGCACGCGTTGTACGCGGAACTGGCGGAGTTCGGCCCCGCGCACGAGCCCCAGCCTCCGGACCCCACCGAGATCGCCTTGCACATCCGGCTCGCACATCGCGGGGCAGAGCTGTGCTTGATCAACACGGTCACAACCTTCGGCGCGGCGTTCGACATCACGCTGGAGGAGATCGCCGTCGAAGCTTATTTCCCCGCCGATCTCGCGACCCGCCGGTTCTTCCAGACGAGCGCAACGACCGACGATCCGCGATAGCCGAACCCGCCCGAGACTCGGGCCCGTCTGCCGAGGCCGGCTGATACTCTCCGCTTCATGCCTGTGATCGTTGCCACCATCACCCCGAAGCCCGACAAATTCGACGAAGTCGCGGAACTCCTCACCCGCCTCATCCCGGAAGTCCACAACGAGGACGGGTGTGAGTTCTACGCCCTGCACCGGGGCAAGGACCGCTTCGTGTTCATCGAGAAGTGGCGCGACATGGCGGCCCTGGGCGCGCACGGCGCTGGGCCGAACCTCAAAGCGTTGAACGAAGGACTCGAAGGCCTGGTCACCGGCTCGCTGGACGTCCAGGTCCTCGAAGCAGTCCCCGCGGGCGACCCGGACAAGGGCGCCCTCTAACCATTCCCTCGCGCCGCGCGGTGACCGGACCGCGCGGCGTTTGTCGTGCGCTCACGCCTCGCTGCGAGGCCCTGCTATCGCAGCCGCGACGATCGTTTCGAGCTCGGCGCCGACGCGGTCGAGCGCTCTGGTGCTGCGCTCGGCGCGGCACATCGCCACACTTCCCTCGACGGCGGCGACGGTCAGCGTGGCGATACGCTCGGCGTCGGCAACGTCGGCTCCATGGTCGCGCAGCGACGCGCTCAGCAGTTCGGTCCATCGAGCGAAGGCGGCGGCCGCTGCTTCGCGAGGGCCTTCCTCGACGTCGGCGAGCTCTTCGACCGAGACCGCCAATACGGGACATCCGGCCCGGAAGTCGTTGTCCACCAGAGTCTTTCGCCACGTGGCGAGGAACGCACGCAGCCCGTCGACCGGTCCGTTGTCGAGCTCGCGGACCAATAGCATGGCGGTCAGGTCACCGGCGAAGGTGACGGCCTCGGTGGCCAGCTGCGTCTTGCCGCCGGGAAAGTAGTGATACGTCGACCCCAGCGGCGCGTGGGCGTATTTGGCCAGTTCGCGCACACTGGTGGCGTTGAGGCCGCGCCGCCGGATCATATCGGCCGCGCCGGCCACCAACTTCCGGCGTGCATCCTGAGATTCCGCCACCCTACCTCCTTGTCTATAACGCCCGTCATATAGTAGCGTGCGCCGATTATAACGATCGTTATAGCCGTTTCCGAAGCGAAGGAGGACATCGATGCCGATGATTCACCTGACCGTGCCCGCCGGCCTGCCCGGCCCGGCGCGCGACGAGCTGTTGCGATCACTTCCGACGACGCTGCTGAAGTGGGAAGGCGCGCCGGACAGCGCGTTCTTCCGGGCGCAGGCGTGGTGCCGTGTCGAGGACGTGGCCGCCAGCGGATTCGCCGCAAAGCCGGACTCGTCACCGACGTCACCGAGCAGGTACTCGCCGCGGCCGGTCTCGCCGACGGCGACGCCTGGCGGGTGTGGGTGCTGATCCACGAACAACCGGAGGGCACCTGGGGCGCCGGCGGAAGCGTCGTGAAATTCAAGGAGCTGGCCGCGCTCGCACAGGGACAGCGCGACAATGCGTGAGCTGCAGTTCATCCGAGCACGCCGGCGGTGTTCGGATGCACCGCGCACCGCTCCACGCCGCGGCGGACGGAGCCGCGCACGGTGGTCCGGCAGCGTAACCGGACCTCGGTCCCGGGCCGCTATCGGCAGCGGCCCGGGCCGAACCTCAGACCCGTTCCTTGGACCGCGTCCGCACGCGCAGCGCGATCGGCTTCTGGGTCTCGGCGAAGAAGTCGTTGCCCTTGTCGTCGACCACGATGAAGGCCGGGAAGTCTTCGACGTCGATCTTCCAGACCGCTTCCATGCCGAGTTCCGGATATTCGAGGACCTCGACGTTCTTGATGCAGTCCAGAGCGAGGCGGGCGGCCGGGCCGCCGATGGAGCCGAGGTAGAAGCCGCCGTGCTCCTTGCACGCCTTGGTCACCTGCGCTGAGCGGTTGCCCTTGGCGAGCATGACGAACGAGCCGCCCGCGGCCTGAAACTGGTCGACGTAGGAGTCCATGCGGCCCGCGGTGGTCGGGCCGAACGAGCCCGACGCGTAACCCTCGGGAGTCTTGGCGGGGCCGGCGTAGTAGACGGCCATATCGCGCAGGTACTGCGGCATCGGCTCGCCGGCGTCGAGGCGCTCCTTGATCTTGGCGTGCGCGATGTCGCGGGCCACCACCAGCGGACCGGTGAGCGAGAGCCGGGTCTTCACCGGGTACTTCGACAGCTCGGCGCGGATCTCCGACATCGGCCGGTTGAGGTCGACCTTCACCACGTCGCCGCCGAGAATCTCGTCGGTCTGTTCCGGAAGATATTGCGCCGGTTCGCGTTCCAGCTGCTCGAGGAACACACCCTCGGGGGTGATCTTGGCCAGCGCCTGGCGGTCGGCCGAACACGACACCGCGATCGCGACCGGGCAGCTCGCGCCGTGGCGCGGCAAGCGGATCACCCGCACGTCGTGGCAGAAGTACTTACCGCCGAATTGCGCGCCGATACCGAAGGACTGGGTCAGCTTGAAGACCTCCTCCTCCAGCTCCAGATCCCGGAAGCCGTGCGCGGCCATCGAACCCTCGGTCGGCATGGTGTCCAGATAGTGCGCGGAGGCGTATTTCGCTGTCTTCAAAGCGAATTCGGCGCTGGTGCCGCCGATGACCACGGCCAGGTGGTACGGCGGGCAGGCGGCGGTGCCCAGCGAGCGGATCTTCTCGTCGAGGAATTCCAGCATCCGGGTGGGGTTCAGGATGGCCTTGGTTTCCTGGTAGAGGAACGACTTGTTCGCCGAGCCGCCACCCTTGGCCATGAACAGGAACTTGTAGGCCGGATGCGCGGGATCGCCTGCGGTGGAATACAACTCGACCTGCGCCGGGAGGTTCGAACCGGTGTTCTTCTCGTCCCACATGGTGATCGGCGCCAGCTGCGAATACCGCAGGTTCAGCTTGGTGTAGGCGTCGAACACGCCGCGCGAGATCCATTCCGCGTCGTCCGCGCCGGTGAGCACGCCCTCGGACTTCTTGCCCATCACGATGGCGGTGCCGGTGTCCTGGCACATCGGCAGGATGCCGCCCGCGGAGATGTTGACGTTCTTGAGCAGGTCCAGCGCGACGAAGCGGTCGTTACCGGAGGATTCCGGGTCGTCGATGATCTTGCGCAGCTGGGCCAGGTGCGCCGGGCGCAGGTAGTGACTGATGTCGTGCATCGCCTCGGCGGTCAGCATCCGCAGCACGTCCGGGTCGACCTGCAGGAACGTGCGTCCGCCCGCTTCGAATGTGCTGACGCCCTCGGTGGTCAGCAACCGGTAGGGGGTCTCGTCGGCTCCGGTGGGAAGCAGATCCGAATAGCGGAACTCAGGCGCGGTCACGAATCGCACTCCTTGTGTGTCTGCGGGTGCACTCGGCCGGCGGGAGAACCGCTCGCGGCCGAAACAACGCTCCGACTCTAATCAGCACACCGCGTCACACCGAGGTCAGGCCAGCCTAATCTTCGTTGCCGAGCACAAAGGTTGCACCTTCAATGCGGTGGGTGTAGGTGTCGATCCGATACCGCGATCTCGGGTATCGCCGACAGCGGGAAGGCAATACCATGACCGACGCAGAACCCTGGAGAGGAATCGTGACCGAACCCCGTTGGCTCGACGATCTCGAAACGCGTGCGTGGCTCGGCTTCGTCTTCACCCGTGATCTCATCGCCGCCGCCGTCGGCCGCGACTCGCTGCGCGCCTCGAATCTCACCTACGTCGAGTACACGGTGCTCGCCCGGCTGGCCGACGCCACCGACCACCGGCGCAGCTTCGCCGAACTGGCCTCGGTGCTGGAATGGTCGCAGAGTCGGCTCTCCCACCAGATCACCCGCATGGAGAAGCGCGGGCTGGTAGCCCGCGAGGCCATCCCCGACGATGCCCGCCGCACCGCCGCCGTACTCACCCCGAAGGGCGCGGAAGTGCTGGCCACCGCCGCTCCCGCCCATGTCGAGAGCGTGCGGCGGCATATGATCGACGTCCTCGACCGCGACCAGCTGGCCGCACTCGCCGACATCTACGACACGTTGCTCACCCATCATCGCGCGCCGGACCCGGGCGTCGAGGCCTGCATCGACCACAGCGGTGCCCTGCCGCGCGAACCCAGCCCGCAGCCGGGCTGATGGGGTGGCCGAGCACACACCTCCGCGACATGTTTCGATTGTTCGCCAGCGGGTATCGAGTGAGACTAGGCTCGACTGCGGCTTCTCGACGGCAGCCACGCGCGAGCGACCCCGACGAACCGACCTCCCTTAGGAAAGGGGCACGAGTTTTCATGTCCGACGTGTCCATCGGCCTCTCTCCGGATTCGATACCGGCGGGTCCGGTCGAGAATCTGCTGCCGCAACTGGTCGAACATCTGCGCCAGAATCGCACTGAGCTACGTGAGGAATGGGCACGCCGTATCGGGGATGCCGCACTGCTGACCGCGATGACCCCGGAGGAGATCTTCTCCGAGGCCACCTCCATCTACGACAACTACGTCGAGGCGCTGCAGACCGGTAGCGTCGAGGCGCTGCAGGCCTACGCCCGCGACCTGTCCGAACGCATCATCCCGCGAGGCGTCGAAACCGACGAGGTCGTCGGCATCGTGCTGCTGCTGCGAGATGTGCTCGCGCGCAGCCTGTTCGAGAAGTACCAGTCCGACTTCGAACTGCTCAAGCGGGTGCTCGACGCCTACGAGCCCGCGGCCAACCGGATCGCCAACACCGTGGCCATCTCGTTCGTGCAGGAGCGCGAGCGCGTCATCCGCCAGCAGCAGGAAGCCATCCGCGAGCTGTCGACGCCGGTGCTGCAGGTGCGTGAGCAGCTGCTGATTCTGCCGATCATCGGCGTACTGGACAGCCAGCGCGCCCGGCAGCTCACCGAACAGCTCCTGCGCGCGATCCGCGCCAACCGCGCCAAGGTGGTCGTCATCGACATCACCGGTGTCCCGATGATCGACTCCACGGTCGCCAACCACCTGGTACAGACCGTCGACGCGTCGAATCTGATGGGTGCCAACGTCATCATCACCGGCCTCTCGTCGGAGATCGCGCTCGCGCTGGTCACCATCGGCCTCGATCTGACGAAGATGAACGCGGTCGGTGACCTACAGGGTGGTATCGAGGAGGCCGAGCGACTGCTCGGCTACGAAATCTCGAGACTCACCGACCGCGACGGACGGTAGTCAAGGCGCCTCATGCCGGTACCCATTCTGAAACAGGGCACCTACCTGATCGCGTCCGTGCAATCGGCGCTCACCGACGCCGATACCGAACGCCTGCAGGACGACTTGATGACCTACGTCAGCAAGTACCGTGCCCAGGGAATCATCGTCGACGTCACGGCCATCGACGTCATGGACTCCTTCGCCGCGCGCTCCCTGCGTACCATCGCGCACATGACCAAGCTGCGGGGTGCGGAGACGGTGATCGTCGGTCTGCAGCCCGAAGTGGCGTTCGCGATGGTCCAGCTGGGTCTGACCTTCGAAGGTATGCACACGGCTCTGGACCTCGAGGAGGGGCTGGCCTGGCTCAACAGACAGCTGCCCAACGGCCGGCGAAGCGGTCGGTGATCGTGGCCTCCGACAACGTGGTGATAGCGGTGAAGGTGTCGGGCGACATCGTGACCGCGCGACAGGCAGGGCGGGAGCTGGCTGCCGAGCTGGGTTTCACGTTGACCGACATCACCATGATTTCCACGGCCATCTCCGAAATCGCCCGCAATATCACGAGTTACGCCGGAACCGGTGAGATCCGGGTCGCGGTGCAGGAGCGCGACGGCCGCCGGGCACTGGTCGTGCAGGCCCAGGACCAGGGGCCGGGTATCCGGGACATCCCCCGGGCGCTGGAGGACGGCTACTCCACCGGCCGCGGACTCGGGCTGGGATTACCCGGCGCGCGACGGCTGATGGACGGATTGATCGTGGAGTCGGCGCCCGGACAGGGAACGCTGGTGGAGATGTGGAAGTGGGTACCCACCGGTGCATGAGGACGGATCCGTCGGCACTGTCGAATGGGCGGTGGCGGGCCGCGCACTGCCGGGACAGCGCGTCTCCGGTGATCGGTCGGTGGTACTCGACGCCGGCGACGGTTCGGTGCTGTTCGCTGTGCTCGACGGGCTGGGGCACGGGGCCGCGGCCGCCGACGCCGCCGACCGGGCCGCGCAGGTCCTCGCCGACAATCGCGCCGAACCGCTCGACGTGCTGATGGTGCTGTGTCATCGCGCGATGGCCGACACCCGGGGTGCGGCGGTCTCGCTGGTGCTGTTCACCGGCGACGACGAACTGCAGTGGCTCGGGGTCGGCAACGTCGAATCCCGGGTGGTCGCCATCGGGCCCGGCAAACCCGCGGTGCGGGCGACGGCGCTGCTGACCGGGGGCATCGTCGGCTATCTGCTGCCGCCGAATCTGCAAACCCAGACCGTGGCGATCCGGCCCGGCGATGTGCTGGTGATGTCGACCGACGGCATCGTCAGCGATTTCGTCGACACCCTGGATCTGGCGCGGCCGACCACAGATATCGCCGACGACATCCTGCGCCATCACGTCAAGGACACCGACGACGCGCTGGTCCTGGCCGCGCGCCACCGCGGTCCGATCGCGGGTGCGTCGTGAGCCGGCCGAGCCGGCCGACGAGCGCACCACGGGTGTGGCCATGAGCGCGGTGCTGGCCGCATTCCGCGAGGCGTATGCGAATGCGCTTCGGCTGCACATGGATTCACCCACCCAGAACACCCTCGCCGAAGGGTACGAACTCGGCCGGCGCGCGCTCGTCGAGGGCGTGAGCATTCTGGATCTGACCGAGCACCACTTCCGGTTGCTCGACGAACAAGGTCTGATCGCCGGTCCCGCGGCGCAGCACCTCGACGGTGATGCCGCCCAGCGCGCGCAGGCGGCGCTGGAATTCCTGCTGCAAACTCTCGCCGCCCTCGACGTCGCCACCCGCGGCTTTCTCGACAGCACCCGCAGCTACGAATTGCAGCGGTTGCGGGCCGAGGACCTCGAGGGCCGCGACGCCTTCCGCACCGCACTGGTGGAGTCGCTGCAGGACGGCTTCTTCGTCGCCGCCGACGACGGAACCATCACCGAGGTCAATTCGGCCTTCGGCGCGCTGACCGGATACGGTCCCGACTCCGCCCCCTATCCGCTGCCGCATCCGTGGACCGACGACGATTCCGCGGCGGACCCTCCCGCGCTGGGCACCGCGGCCGCGCGCTTCGTGATGCCGGCACGCCACCGCGACGGGCGGCGAGTGTGGCTGGCGGTCAGCACCAACTCGTTGCGCAATCCGGAAGACGACGAGCGACTCTTCGTGGGCACCATCCGCGATGTGACCGCCGAGCACGACGCACAGGCCCGCGACCAGGCGGTCTCGCGGCTGGCCACCGCCGTCGGCGCCGCCACCACGGTCGCCGAGGTGCTGTCGGTGGGTCTCGAGGAACTGCGCCGGGCCATCGGCGCGGAGACCGCCGTGGTGTCGATGTGGGCGAATCGCCAGACCGCGCCGGAGTTGTATGTCTCGGGCCCGGTGGCCGGCGGCGACGCCGTCTCCCGGCAGGTGATCGACGCGCGGGCGCGGGCGCTGCTGGACCGGACCCGGATGCGGCCGCATCGCGCCATGTTCGCCATCCCCGAGGGCGCGGCGAGTTCCGAGGGCATCGTGGCGCCGCTGGGCGAAACCGGCGACGCCGCACTGTGGGTGCGCTTCGCCGCGCCGCGGGCGATCAGTTCCGGTGACTGGGCGCTGTTCTCACTGCTCGTCGGCCATCTCAGCCTGGCGGTGCAGCGCGCTCGCAACTTCGATCAAGCGCGCTCGACCTCGCTGACGCTGCAGCGCGCCATGCTGGGTCCGATCGAACTGCCACCCGGTTTCGCGGTGCACTACGAACCGGCGCTGCCCCCGCTCGAGATCGGCGGCGACTGGTACGACGTGGTGCAGTTGCGCGACGGTACTTTGGGAATCGTGGTCGGCGACTGCGTCGGCCGCGGCCTGTCCGCGGCGGTGGTGATGGGCCAATTGCGCACCGCCGCACAGACTTTGCTGCTGCGCGGCGCCGGGCCCGCTCAGTTGCTGGCCGAACTGGACGCGGTGGCGGCCCGCATCCCCGGCGCCATGTGCACGACGGTCTGCGCCGCCATCCTCGACCCGGTGCGCGGGCTGGTTCGGTACTCCAGCGCCGGGCATATGCCGCCCGTGCTGGCGGCGCCCGGGCACACCGGCCGGCTGCTCGAAGGCGGCCGCGCGGTACCGCTGGCCACCTTCGACATCCCGAACCGGCCCGAGGCGACGACCGCGCTCGAACCCGGCTCGACGCTGGTGTTGTTCACCGACGGCTTGGTCGAGCAGCGCGGCATCGACATCGACATCCGGTTCGACCAGATCGCCGACGAATTGTCCGGCGTCGCATCGCAACTGCCGCGCGAGGTGGCCGACGCGGTGCTGTCGCGGCTGCGCCCCGACGCGGGCTACGACGACGATATCGCGATGGTGGTCTACCGCCAGCCGCCGCGGCCACTGCACCTGGACATACCCGCCGAACCCGCACGGCTCTCGGGTGTGCGCCGCGCGCTGACGTCGTGGCTGTCCGCGGCCGCCGTCGGTCACGACCTCGCGGCCGATCTGGTCGCCGCCGCCAACGAGGCCTGCACGAACAGCATCGAGCACGCCTATCCCCCGGGCACCTCCGGCCACGTGATACTCACCGCCGCCCATGTGCGCGGCGCGGTTTGCCTCGAGATCGTCGATTCCGGGGCGTGGCGGCCGCAGCCCGAGGATCCGGGCACCCGCGGACGCGGCCTGTCGATGATGCGCGCTCTCGCCGACGACGTGGAGATCGAGCAGACCGAGTCGGGCACGCGAGTGCGGTTGACCGCGAAATTGCCCCTGGTGACGTTCTCGGCGGCGAGCAGGGTCTGAGCAGGGCGGTCCGCGGGCACCGACCGTGGCCGAGCCGCCCCGCGTCGTCCCTTCGGTGGCCGATCACCCTATGGCCCGCATCGCGTTCCGCGTCTCGATACCGAGCAGGCCGAGGGCGAAATCCGCGTACTCGGTGGCGATCTGCTCGGGAGTGGCGGGCCCTTCGAGCCGGAACCATTGCGGCAGTGACGTACACATCGTGGCGATGGCGCGCCCGGCCACACGCGCGTGGGCGGCGGTCAGGTTCGCCTCCGCCAGCGCGGTATCGATGTCCTCGTCGAGGCGATACTGAATCTCGTTGCGGGAGGCGGCGATTCGACGGCGATTGTCCGGTGTGAGACTGCGCATCTCGCTGGCGCCGATGAAGGCCAGCTCGCGGCGATGGGTGTGGAACAGGGCGAGAGCCTCGACCACGCGGATCAGCCGCTCGCGGCCACCGATCGCCTCGCCGCGCGCCGCCCGTGTGCGCCAATGCAATTCGTCCATGGTGAGGTCGAGGGCGCGGACGAGAAGTTCTTGCTTGTCCCGGTAGTGGTGATAGACGCCGGGAACACTCATCCCGGCGCGGTGGGCGATCGACCGCATGGTCGCGCCGTGATATCCGGTCTCGACGAAGGAATCGATCGCGGCGGCCAAGACGGGATCGATGTCCAGCGGCGGGAACTCGCGCCAGGCGCGGGCCGCATCCGTTTCGGAAACGCCGGCCGTGCGTGCGCGCGGGCGAGGCGGCGGCGCGGGAGATTCGCCGATCAGCCACGCGACGGTGGTGTCGAGCGCCGCGGCCAAGGCGCGCAGCCGGGCGATCGAGACGCCCGTCTTGTCGTTCTCGATGGCGCTGAGCGTGGCCGGACTGACGCCGATCCGTTCCGCTGTCGCGCGCAACGAGAGCCCGGCAGCGGTTCTCGCCTGCCGCACCCGGCTGCCCACACCCTGTCGATCCTGCTCGGCACTATCCATGATGTTCAGGATACCTGAACACAGCGAGCTGGCGTAGAACACCGAATTGACAGGCTTTATTGTGTCATGCGAGCCTGCATGACAGGTGATTGCCGAGCGATCGTTCGGCAACTGAGATCGAGGAGTGGACCGTGGCGATCGAGCTGTCCCTGCCGCCCGAGGTACACGAGCTGGCCGAACGTACCCGTGCCTTCATCCGCGACCGGGTGCTGCCACTCGAGGATGCGCACGACGGCGACATCACCGCCGCCGGTGGCGACACCTTCCGCGTCGAACTACAGAAAGCCGCCCGCGAGGCGGGTGTATTCGCGCCGCACGCGCCGATCGAATACGGCGGCCACGGCCTCGGGATGTCGAACCGCGCACCCGTCTTCGAGGAGGCCGGCTATTCGCTGTTCGGCCCCACGGCGCTGAATATCGCCGCGCCCGACGAGGGCAATGTGCACATGCTCGCGCATATCGCGAACCCCGAGCAGAAGCAGCAGTACCTCGCGCCCCTCGCGCACGGCGACGTGCGCTCCGCCTTCGCGATGACCGAACCGGCGCCGGGCGCGGGCTCCGATCCGTCCGCGCTGGCCACCCGCGCGGTGCGCGCCGACGGCGGATGGCGGATCAACGGCCGCAAATGGTTCATCACCGGCGCCGACGGCGCGGGCTTCTTCATCATCATGGCCCGCACCTCGGGAGAGCCGGGCCGGCGCGGCGGCGCGACCATGTTCCTGGCGCCGGCCGAGACTCCCGGCATCCGGGTCGGACGCCATCTCGACACACTGGATCGCTCGATGGTCGGCGGGCACTGCGAGGTGTTCTTCGAGGATCTTCTGGTTCCCGATGAGGCCGTCCTCGGCGAGGTCGACCGCGGCTTCGAATACGCCCAGGTTCGCCTCGGCCCGGCCCGCATGACGCATGTGATGCGCTGGCTCGGCGCCGCCCGCCGCGGACACGACGTCGCGGTAGCGCACGTGGCGCGGCGCGAGGGCTTCGGCTCGCGACTGGGCGATCTCGGCATGGTGCAGAAGATGATCGCCGACAACGAGATCGATATCGCCGCCACCCGCGCACTGCTCACCCGCGCGTGCTGGGAACTCGACCGCGGCGAACCGGCCGCCAACGCCACCTCGATCGCGAAAACCTTTGCGGCGGAGGCCATTTTCCGGATCGTCGACCGCAGTATGCAGATGTGCGGCGGTCTCGGTGTGTCCGGTGATCTCCCGCTGGCGCGGCTCTCGCGTGAGGTGCGCCCTTTCCGCATCTACGATGGACCGTCCGAGGTCCACCGGTGGGCGATCGCCAAACGTGCGGTCGGCGCCGCGAAGCGGGCATTGCGAGCAGCCGAATGAGCCTGCCCGGAATGGATGTCGCCGCGCTCGAGCGGTTCCTGCGCGAGCAGGGCGTCGACGTGCGCGGTGAGCTGCGTGTGGAGCTGATCAGTGGCGGCCGTTCGAATCTGACCTTCGCCGCCGCCGACGAGGCTTCGCGGTGGGTGGTGCGCCGCCCGCCGGTCGCGGGCCTCACCCCGTCCGCGCACGATATGGCCCGCGAGTTCACGGTGACCCACGCCCTGCGCGAATCGGCTGTGCCCGTGGCGAAGACGGTCGCCTTCGACGCCGACGGCACTGCACTCGGCGCGCCCATGACCGTCGTGGAATTCGTCGACGGCACCGTCATCCGCGATCAGGACGATCTCGCCGCCCTCACCGACACCCAGATCGATACCGCCGTCGATGAGCTGGTGCGAGTACTGGCCGAACTGCACGCCGTGGATCCGAACGCGGTCGGACTCGAGAAGTTCGGTCGCCCGGACGGATTCGTCACCCGGCAGGTGAATCTGTGGGCGTCGCAGTGGGAACGGGTGAAGACCCGCGAACTTCCCGACGTCGCGGCCCTGCACACCGCGCTGGCCGAGGCGGTGCCCGACCGGTCGGCGGCGTCGATCGTGCACGGCGACTTCCGCATCGACAACACCATTCTCGATGCGCGCGATCCCGGGCGGGTCCGCGCCGTCGTCGACTGGGAGCTGTCCACCCTCGGCGATCCACTGACCGATGTGGCGTTGATGTGCGTGTACCGGGCGCCGATCTTCGATCTGGTGCTCGGTTCGCCGGCCGCGTGGACCAGCGACCGTATGCCCAGCGCCGACGATCTCGCCCAGGCCTATGCTCTCGCGTCGGGCCGAGATCTCGGGGACTGGGGCTTCTATCTCGCCCTGGCCAATTTCAAGCTCGGCGTCATCGGCGAAGGCATCACCCACCGCGCGCTGCGGGGCTCGGACGCCGGCTCCGCCGCCGAACGCGCGGCCGAGGCGACACCGGAATTCATGGCCGCCGGCCTGCGCGCACTGAAAGGAGTCCGGAAGTGACCGGAAATCGGAAGTCCGCCCTGATCAGCGGGGCGTCCCGCGGAATCGGGCTCGGCATCGCGAACAGGCTTGCCGAACAGGGCTATTCGCTCACCGTCACCGCCCGTGACGCCGCCCGCCTCGACGAGGTCGCCGCGCAGCTGCGGGCGGCCGGCGCCACCGACGTCGTCGCCGTGGCCGCCGATATGTCCGACACCGACGGCGTCGAGCGGGTGCTGGCCGAGCATGCGAACCGATTCGGCACCCTGTCGGCGCTGATTCTCAACGCGGGGGTCGGCACCGCCGGTCCGGTCGCCGACACGTCCATGCGGCGCTTCGACAAAACTCTCGCGGTCAATCTGCGTGCGCCGCTGCAACTCATCCAGGGCGCGTTGCCGATGCTGCGCGCCGCCGCCGCGGCCGCGCCCGACCGCGGCGCGAAAGTGATTGCGCTGTCGTCGATCACGGGTGTCTACGCCGAAGCCGGACTCGCCGTCTACGGCGCGGCCAAGGCGGCACTCATCTCGCTGATCGCCACCCTCAACGCCGAGGAGTCGGGTAACGGCATCAGCGCGACCACCCTCGCCCCCGGCTATGTCGACACCGATATGAGCGCGTGGATCCACGACCGCATCCCGCCCGAGCAGATGCTCGCCGTCAGCGACATCGTCGAAATGGTCGATGCCCTGCTGCGGTTGTCGTCGCGAGCGGTGGTCCCGAACATCGTTCTGTCCCGCGCGGGCACCGACGCCTACCGCGCATAGCGACCTCGCTGCCGCCGGATTCCGGTCCGGCGGCAGAATCCGAGCTGGATCGTTCCGGATTCACCTCGCTAGTTCGCCGAGAATTAGCTATGGCCGCCTTCGCGCATCCCGACATTCCGGCGAGCAACGCGCCGACGATCGCCCTCGGAAGCGGGTACTCACTTCGGCTCGGAGCCGGACATGATGCGGCGATGTAAATGACCTCATCGCCCCTCCCGCGGGAACACGACAGACATCAAGATCATCCGAAAACCCGCGACGACGTCGTCGAATCCCCCGTCGCACCCAGCAAACAACACCGGACGAGCGCGCCTGTCAACCCCTGGACACGGGTTTGCCCGCCTCAGCGATCGGGAAATACCTTCTGAGTTTGCTAGTTATTCGCGGGTCTGTCCGCGAGAGGTACAGCGGCGGAACGAACCGGCGTGCGGGCACCAGGTCGCCGGTATTCCGATTGCGGACGACGCGAGGAGGACTGCCATGAGTTTTCGAGCCCTCGGCTTTCTGCGCACGGAGATGTCACATCTGCACCAGGAGTGGGATGCGGCGCAGATCCGTTGTCTGGCAAGACGTCTGGGTTACACACTGTCGGAAACGGCTGCCTTCGGCGATCGCACCGACAATCCGGTGCAGTTCCTGATCGGCGCGGCGATCACCCACGATGCCGAAGCGGTGATCGTGCCCAGTCTCGAGCACTTTCCCGACGGCATCGTGCCCGCCGAACTCGTCCAGGTCACCGATGTGATCACCGTCAGGCCCGAGCGCACCTACGCGCGCCGGCCTCTCGGTGAGCCGCGCGGCGCCGGCGATGCGAACTGACTCCTCACGACCGCTTGCGCCGCACCAGCCAGATCGCGGCCACCGCACCCGCCGCCGTAACGCCGATCGCCGGTAGCGGGATCTGCTTGACGACCTGCGCGGCCCGGTCCGCATTGTCCTGAGCGGACCGGGCACCGCGGTGCAGCCGCTCGCGGGTGCGACCGGGTACGTCGAGCTTGTCGCTCAGCGCCTGCACCGTTCGGCCCAGTTCCTCGCGCGTCAGATCCCGGTCGTAACGCAACGCTTCCGGATCGGAAGGGATGTTCATCGCCGAGTCCTCTCCTTGATGACGGCAACATCTTCCCGGACATTCGCGGCGGCATCCTCCGGTATCGGCGGACTCCCCTTGCGGATGCTCGTCCGCCCGAGGAGACCGAGGACGCCGGCGACCACGGCCAGCGCGCCGGCCACGATCAACGCGGCCGCCCACGCGGGCAACACCAGCGCCAGACCCATGATCGCCGCCGCGACCAGCACGCCGATTACCGCCAGCCCCAGCACGGCGGCGGCACCGACGAGTCCGGCGCCGGCTCCCAGCCGTTTGGCCTTGCCCTGGGCCTCGACAACGGCGAGTTTCGCCTCCTCACGGACCAGCCGGCTCAGTTGCTCCGTGGTGGTGCCGACCAATTCGGCCACCGACGCCGTCTCCGGCGCTCGGCCGTTCTCGATATGCGCCATGACCAACCACTCCTCCGGGCGCCGATCGAATCGGGCGACCTCGCCCCGCCCGCGAGCGAACCGCCTCTCCGGTTGTGCTCGCGATACCCGGGAAATCGGCGACGACACCTCCGCCGGCGCACAGGCGCGGGATTCCGCGCGCGTCGCGCTGTTAACTCCTTGCGCCGGAAAGCAATTGCCCGGCTGGAGAGAGCCTCGGGTACCCAGCAGGTAGATTGACAACCGTGACCAACACTTCCGGAGACGCGTATCCCCTCGCCGACGCGATGACCACCTCGGTCAGCGTGCACGACGATGCGACCGTGCTCACGGTGGCCGGCGAGGTCGACCTGGCGACCGCTCCCGCACTGGAGAGTGCGATCGAGGCGACCCTCGGCGGTAAACCCGCGGCGCTGATCATCGACCTGTTGCAGGTGAGTTTCCTGGCCTCGGCCGGTATGGCCGCGCTGGTGGCCGCTCATCAGCGGGCCGGCTCCGCGACGAGCATCGTCCTGGTCGCCGAGGGACCGGCCACCAGCAGACAGCTCAAACTGACCAATCTCGATCAGGTATTCGCCCTGCACCCCACCCTCGACGCCGCGCTCGCGGCGCTCCACCAGGGCTGAGACGAAGACCGAGTGCACAGGGACTGAGCGGCCAGGGCCGGCAGCCCGGAAGCGGACTGCCGACCATGCCGGTCAGACCAGCTCGCGCAGCTGTTCGATCAGCTTCACCCGTTCCGGCGCGGTCGCGGCGAGCGGAACCACGTTCAGCACCGTGACCCCGGCCTCCCGGAACGCCGCCACCCGCTCCTTGACGAAGCCCGCCGAACCGATCAGCGAGATGTCGCGCACCAGATCGTCGGGCACGACCTTGGCGGCCTCGTCCTTCTTACCGGCCAGATACAGCTCCTGGATGCGGTCGGCCTCGGCGCCGTAACCGTACTGAGTGGCCAGCGAGTGGTAGAAGTTCTTGCTCTTGGCGCCCATACCGCCGATGTAGAGCGCCAGATGCGGTTTGACGAACTCCCGCAGCGGCTCCACGTTGTCGCCGATCGCCAGCGCCGGTCCGGCATAGACGTCGAGGTCGCCGAGTTCCGGATCGCGTCTCGCCTTTCCGGCGGCCAGCGCCTCACCCCACACGTCGCCGGCCTTCTCCGGCAGGAAGAAAATCGGCTGCCAGCCCTCGGCCAGTTCGGCGGCCAACTGCACGTTCTTCGGGCCGAGCGCGGCCAGCAGCACCGGGATGCGATCGCGCACCGGGTGGTTGATCAGCTTCAGCGGCTTGCCCAGTCCGGTGCCGCGTTCGGCGGGCAGCGGGATCGTGTAGTACCTGCCCTGGTATTCCAGGCGTTCGCGCCGCCACACCTTGCGGCAGATCTCCACGACCTCGCGGGTGCGGCCGATCGGCGCGTCGTAGGGCACACCGTGGAACCCCTCGATGACCTGCGGTCCCGAGGCGCCCAGACCGAGGACATAGCGGCCGTCGGAGACGTAGTCCAGACCCGCCGCGGTCATCGCGGTGAGCGTGGGCGTGCGGGTGTAGAGCTGCAGAATGCCCGAGGCCAGCTGCACCCGCTCGGTCTTGGCCGCCAGATATCCCAATCCACTCACCGCGTCGTAGGAGTAGGCCTCGGGCACGAAGACGATGTCCAGGCCGGCCCGTTCCAGATCGGCGACCTCGGCCGCGACCTCTTTGAAGCCCCCCGCATAGTTGATGCCCAACCCGATTCGCATCGTATGCAACTCCGTTCATATGCAACCAGTTGCAGTGAGATTAACGCACTGCACCACCCGTCACAAACCGCGATCCGCCATCGCGGCCGGGGTGGCCTCGGGTCCCATCCTGCACACCGCCCGCGCGCCGTCCGCGACAGGGCGGTGCGGCCCGATCGATGATCGGGCGCGCGGCCCGGTACGGTTATCGGCGTACCGCACGCCGATTCCTCGAAACGGGAGGCCCCGCAGCATGTCTCAGGACACCGCATCGTCGCCGGACACCACGACGTTCGGAGAGTCGACGATCGGCCGCTACCTGGACGATCTCGCCGCCAAGATCCCCGCGCCCGGCGGCGGTGCGGTCGCGGCGCTGCACGCCGCCCAGGGAGCCGCCCTGGTGGCGATGGTGGCCCGCTACACCACCCGCGCCAAGGACGCCGACAACCGCCCGGCGATCGATCGGATCATCGCGGCGGCCGACGCCGCTCGTGAGCGCGCGCTGGCCCTGGCCGACGCCGACGCCACCGCCTTCACCGCGGTCGGCGCCGCCTACAAGCTGCCCAAGGACACCGACGAGCAGGTCGCGGCCCGCAAGGAGGCGATCGCCTCGGCACTGCTGCAGGCCGCGCGGGTGCCCGCCGCGGTGGTCACCGAAGCCGACGAGGTGCTCTCGCTGGCCGCGGATCTGCTGCCGATCGGCAATCCGAACGTGGTCACCGACATCGGCGCCGCCGCCGACGCCGCACGGGCCGCGGCCGCCAGTTCACAGTTGAATATCGCCATCAACGTCGGCTCGCTCGGCGACCACGAGGCCGAGGAGTTCGCGCCCGCGCTGCAGCGCATCGAGGAGATCTTCGCTCGTGCGGATGCACTGCACACGGACGTTCTCGCTGCCGTCGTCGGCTGATCGCATTACCACACCCCTCGGCTAAACCTCGGTTTGCCACACCGTAACTGTCGTTACGAAGCGAAAACTATTCCGGCGACCATGATCATCCGGAACTAGGATCGAGGTCCTGATCCACACACCACCTGAGGGGGTGGAGCCATGAGGAATATGATGCGTCATGTATTCCTGGCGACAGTCATAGCAGTACTGGCCGCAGTCACCACGGGCACAGCGGCAGCGGTGCTGGTGACACCGCAGACCACATCCGTGGCCTCGATTTCACCGAGCAACGGCGCCGTCGTCGGAATCGCTCATCCGGTCACCGTCCGGTTCACCGCACCCGTCACCGATCGCGCCCGCGCCGAACGATCCGTGCACGTCGGCGCCCAGGCCGGGACGTTCGCCTGGGCCAACGACAAGGAACTGGTCTGGAACTCCACCGGATACCTGCCGGCCGATGCGCGATTCACCGTGACCGCTGGCGATGCTCGATCCGAATTCCGGACCGACGGCGGGACCAGTGCCGATGCCGACATGTCGGCGCATACGTTCACCGTATTCATTCCCGGGCAGGCGCCACGGGTCATGCCCGCCTCGATGGGTAAGCCCGGACGTGAGACTCCGGTGGGCACCTTCCCCGTGATGGAGAAGGACCGCACCATCATCTTCGACTCGCGCACCATCGGTATTCCGCTCGACGATCCGGAGGGCTACTACCTGACCGGCGAGTTCGCCGAACGGCTCACCTCGGGCGGCGTCTTCGTGCATTCGGCGCCCTGGTCGGTCGGGCAGCAGGGTAATTCGAATGTCAGCCACGGCTGCATCAACCTGGCCCCCGCCGATGCCGAGTGGTACTACGACAACGTGAGTGTGGGCGATCCGGTGACCACCCACTGGTGATCAGCGTGCCGCTTCGGCCGCCTCCACCACGTGCCGCATCAGCAGCGCGGTGGTGACGGGTCCGACACCGCCGGGAACCGGACTCAGTGCGGCCGCCCGGCCCTCGACCGAAGCGGCGTCCACATCGCCGACGATGCCACCGTCGGGACCCTCGTTGGTACCCACGTCGATGACCACCGCGCCCTCGCGCACATGGTCGCCACCGATCAGCCCGGCCCGCCCGGCCGCCGCGACCACGATGTCGGCGGCCGAGGTGACCGCCGGCAGGTCCGTGGTGCGCGAATGGCACACCGTCACCGTCGCATTCTCGGCCAGCAGCAGCTGTGCCAGAGGTTTGCCCACCACGTTCGACCGGCCGACGACCGCGACGTGCCGACCCGCCAGCGCGATCTCGTGATGTTTGGCCAGCTCCACCACCGCCTGTGAGGTGGCGGGCGGGAATCCGGGCAGTCCGGCGGCGAGCAGTCCCAGCGACAGCGGGCTGACGCCGTCGACATCCTTGGCCGCGGCGATGGCCGCGCTGACGTCGTTGAGTTCCACGCCCGCGGGCAGCGGCGTCTGCAGCATCACCGCGTGCACCGCCGGGTCCTCGCTGAGCTTCGCCAGCGCCTCGCGAATCTCCGCGGCACTCGCCTGCGCGCCGAGATCAGTTGTCTCGCAATCGATTCCGAGGCGACCGGCCGCGCGCTGCAACGAATTGACATACCACCCGCTGGCCGGATCGTCGTTGGCCACCACCAGCACCAGGCGCGGGGCGGCCCCGGATTCGGCCAGTGCGGCAGCGCGGTTCTTCGTCTCGGCGTTGAGGTCGGCGGCGAGTTGTTTGCCGGTCAGCGAAATGGTGTCCACCCGGCCACCTTATCGGTCCGCGCACCAGCGCCGACGCCCGCGGCTACCTCAGCGAATGCGGACTCGAGCGGGGGTAAATCCGCGGCCCTCACCGATTCGGCCCGTATGGTGGGCACGGCTGTGCCAATGCCCCACCCCACCCACGCGGGATCCCGCTCGCCCGGAAAGGTGTCGACTGCAGTGAACATCGCCAGACATGTCAAACATCTTCTCGTCGCGGCCTCGGCGGCCGCGCTGCTGGCCGGACCACTCATCACGACGGCCACGGCCGCCGACGGACCGGCGCCGCTGTACAACTCGGCTCAGGAGAACTTCGTCAACGGCAACGACGCCGCGGGTCTGGCAGACCTGCGCTCGCTGCTGGACGACACACCCGACGACGCGCAGGCGCTGGCCCTGCAGGGTATCTGGTCGGACTACACCGGCGATCTGCTCACTCGCGAAGCTGCGTTCAACCGGCTTGCGGCCATCGACCCCGGCATGGCCCAGGGGGCCCGCAATCTCATCGGTGCCATCGGCGCGGCCGTCGGCACCCTGCCCAATCCGCTGCCCGCGCTGGTAGGCCCGCAGACCGGCATCGTGGTGCTCGGCTACGGGCTGCTGCCCGACGGCAGCCTGCGCCCGGAACTGGTCAACCGGCTCACCGCCGCGTGGTTGCAGGCGATCGCGGCGCCGATGTCGCCGATCGTGGTGACCGGCGGCAACCCGCAGAACGGAGTACCCGAAGCCGCAGCGATGGCGGGCTGGCTGATCGGCCACGGCATTCCGGCCTCGCGGGTGCTGGTCGAGGACCGCGCCAATTCGACCGTGCAGAACGCGCTGTTCAGCACCCGGATGCTTCAGGACGCCGGTGCGACCAGCGCGGTCGTGGTGACCTCACCGAATCACATCCGCCGCGCGGTGGCCGATTTCATCGTCGCCGGCACCCGCGTGGTCGGGGCGATGACCTCGCTGGATCAGCTGGTGTCGCAACTGCCGCCGCCGAGCAAGGCCGCCCAGCGCGGCATCTATCTCGACGCGACCCGCACCTTCCTGCTGCCGTCGGCCCGCTAGCCGGCGCGGGCGCGGAAAAATACGGTTGACGCCGTGCCGACAATGGTGAGGTGATCGACCTCGAAGCCGACGATCCCGACACCGACGCGGTCGTGGCGGCCCTGCGCCGCGCCGGATGCGTCTTCGCCGAGGAGGAAGCGGCCCTGCTCCGGCAGGCCGCCGCCTCCCCCGGCGAGCTCTCCGCGCTCGTCGCACGGCGCGTCGACGGCATACCGCTCGAATACCTGGTGGGCTGGGCCGACTTCCGCGGCGTGCGGGTGGCGCTCGACCCCGGCGTCTTCGTGCCGCGGCAACGCACCGCGTTCCTGATCGACGAGGCTCTCGAGCGCACCGCCGCCCGGCCGGGCGATCGGCGCACCGTGGTCGACATGTGTTGCGGCTCCGGCGCGTTGGGCCTGGCGGCGACGACCGCGTTGCGCGACGGCGGAGTGGACGTCGAACTGGTCGCAGCCGACATCGACACCGCCGCGGTGGCGTGCGCGCGACGCAATCTGGAACCGCTGGGCGCGCAAGTCTTTCAGGGCGACCTGTTCGCCGCCCTGCCCGGCGAACTGATCGGACGTGTGGATCTGCTCCTGGCCAACACCCCGTATGTGCCGACCGCGATGATCGCACAGATGCCGCCGGAAGCCCGCGACCACGAACCCCGCACCGCCCTCGACGGCGGCGCCGACGGACTCGACGTGCTGCGCCGCGTGGCCGATGCCGCCGGGCGGTGGCTGACGGTCGGCGGCTGGGTACTGGTCGAGATCGGCACCGCCCAGATCGACACCGCCACAGCGATCGTCGCGGCCACCGGACTGCGCCCCGCGATCGCGGAATCGTCCGACTACGGCGCGACGGTGGTGTGCGGAACCAGGACGAGCGCCGGGAGCTAGCTGCCGATGCCGCGGCGAAAGTCGTCGGCCGTGCGCAACCGCTCCCGCACCCCCGCCAGGTCGGCCTCGAGTGCGCGAAGATCCGGTTGTGTTGCCGCCGTGGCATAGTCGGCGACTCCCGCCTCGACCGCCGCGACCGCGCGCTCGGCCTGTGCCAGCTGTGCCGTCCGCGCGTCGGGACGCAGCATCGAGATCGCGACCAGGTGGTCGTCGAGAGCCAGTGCCGACTGTTCCAGATCCGCGCGCAGAGTCACCGTTGCCGCCGTGTCGTAGGCCGTCACCGCGCGCAACGCCGTCATCGCATCGCGCAGGCGGCGGTGCAGGCGAGCCTCGGGGTCGTGGGAACGCGCCCAGGCGGTCGGCGCGCGGGTGGCCGTACCCGGGACCACCTGGTTCTCGGCGGCGATGCGGCGGCGCTGATGGGCCAGGGCCACCGCCCCGATCGCGACGATCCCGCCCACGGTCACCACGAGGGCGAGCACGAGCAGTAGCAGCACGAACATGTCATCTCCCGTGGTGGACGACGGTGGTGTGGCCGGTGCTGTGATGGTGGGTTCCGCCGCCGTGCCACATCGACAGCGCGACCACCGCGCCGATGATCAGCAGGGTGACGACCGTGACGAAGGCGGCGAGTTTGACCTTGCTCCACGGCCGCTGCCCGACGACCTCACCGGTCAGGCCGTTGATGTAGACCCGGAACGGGGTGTTCGCGTAGACCACGGTCAACAGCCAGATCGGCAGCAGAATGTGCTTGTACGCCAGCGAGTTCCAGGTCGAGCGCAGGTCGTGGATATGCTGGCGGTCGCCGCCGATATCCTCGCGCACCGTCTGCTCGATGACCTGTTCCATCCGCGTCCGGGCGACCGGGAACATCTCCTCGGCGTCGCGATCGTAGGTGCGGGCCAGATGGCCGGCGACGTACTCGGGCGAATAACCGGTGGCCTCCGCGACCGGCCACGGTTCGAGTTCGGCGACGCGGGCGCTGTCGTCGATGTCGTTGGCGAGGATCGGCAGATCGTCGAAGCGGTTGCCGACCTCGCCCATCGCCGGATACCAGCGAATTTCGGTGCGGCTCTTCAGTTCCCCGTCGTCCCAGTACCGTTCCGTGTACTCCTCGCCGCGTTCGCCGCGATACCACGTGTGCACGTCGGCGTCGTAGGTGAAGTAGGCGTGGTAGACGCTCGCCAGCGAACCGAGCCGCTTGTACTTCTTGAACGCGGTCGGCGCGAACCACCGTCCCGCGACCCACTTCTCGACGCGTTCGCGCGCCGCCTTCTCGTCGATGCGGAACGGGACCACACCGTCCACCGGCAGCCGGGCCGGAGCGTTGTGCACGTCGTCGCGCTGGATCGGCGTGGTGCAGTAGGGACAGCGCGTCGCGGTCAGACTGCCGACGAATGTGGTTGTGCCACCGCAATTCTGACACTTCACCTCGCGATCGCCGGTGACCTGCGGGCCGGCGGTCACGGCCTGCAGCGCGCGCAACTCCCCCATCGCCTGCCGCAGATCACGCGCGACGACCGGTGCCCGCGGTGCCGACAGCGGCGAGTAGTTACCGCAACTGGGACACCGCAACTGCTGCGAGGCGATGTCGAACACCAGCTGGCCACCGCACGCCGTACAGGGGTAGGTACGCGTCAGTTCGGTCCGGTGCAGCGTGGCCGGATCTGCGGAACCCTGCGGGGCCATAGGAGGTGGCGACCCATCCTCGAAACCGCCGGGTACGTCGTTCCCGCGAACGAGCGGCGTCGGGCCGGATAGCGGCGTGGCAGACGGCGGACCGAGGGCCGTTGCACCAGGTGTCGAGCCGAGCGGTGGCATAGCAGGCGGCGCACCGAACGGCGTCGTGGCCGCCGGCGGGTAGTTCGCGGGCGGATAGAGCGCCGGGCCGCCGCCAACTCCCGGCCCGCGATTCACAACCGGCGGCCCGGAACGACCGGCGACCGGGGCAGGATATTCCGCGCCGACGCCCACAGGTGGCGGTGTCGTGCCGTCCTGCATGCGGTAGCCACCGCCTGGCATGGGCGGCGGCATCGGTGACGGGGTCATCCCTTCCGCCTCGCGATAACCACCCGGCGCGGGCGGCCGCAGCGGAGGCGGGGTCATGCCGTCGGATTCGCCGTAGCCGTCGCGGAGCGGTGGCGGTATCGGCGACGAGTTCGGTTGTGGGTGTGAGTCGTTCATCGATCCCCCCGTTCAGCTGAGGTGGGGCTAGCCGGCGGGAGGCGGCGGGGGCGGGGTGCCGGGCAGCGGCGGCGGACCACCGAACAACGACTGCAGCGCGGGGACGGTCGAGGCCGCGGCCCACGCGGACATGCCGGTGGTCCAGACGTTCGTCTGCGGTGTGAGGCGCCCGGCGGCGACGAACTGGCGCAGCTGATCCACCGGGAACGGACCCGCCGCCTGCCCGTCCAGGTCGATGTGGAACTGCTGCTGCACCGGAAGCGGCGGCGGCTGCTGTCCATAGCCTGGCTGGGCGGAGCCGTTGGCGGCGGGCTGGGCGAAGGCGCCCTGCATCGCGCCCGCCATCTGCCCGCCCAGGGCCACGCCCATTCCGGCCTGCATCGCCGCGCCCATCGCCCCGCCGCCGGGATTCTGCGCGGCGGCGAGCATCGCGTCGGCCGCCTGGACCTGCTGATACCGGTTCGGATCGCGCACGTTGTCGGCGAAACCGCTGGCCTCGACACCGCGGGCCACACCGCGGGTCATCGCCCGCTGGATCTCCTCCGGCAGCGAGATCGTCATGGTGACCGCGTCGACACCCAGTCCGAACGACGCCACCCGCTGGGCCACGAATTCGCGCAGCTTGTCGGACAATTCGACCTGACGCCCCTGCAGATCGATCGCGCCGAGTCCGGTGGCGAGCACCATGTCGGAGAAGGCGAGCGCGACGGTCCGCCGCAGCAGATCGGTGATCTGCTCCATGTCGACCACGCTCTCGGTGCCGATCACCTGGCGCAGGAAGACGGCCGGGTCGACCACCTTCACGATGGTGGTGCCGTTGGCGCGGACCTGCACCATGCGGAAGTCGGGATCACGGACGGTGACCGGTTGCGGTGTGCCCCAGCGGAAATCGGTGACGGGCCTGGTGTTGACGAAGTACACCTCCGACCGGAACGGGCTGTTGAACCCGTGCTTCCACCCCTGCAAGGTGGACATGATCGGCATGTTCTCCGTGGTCAGCGCGTAATGGCCGGGCTCGTAGCGGTCGGCGAGCTGCCCCCGGTAGACGAAGACGGCCTGCTGGCCCTCCCGCACGATCAGTTCGGCGCCGTTCTTGATCTCGTTGTCGTAACGCGGGAACCGCCACGCCAGCGTGGAATTCGTATCGTCGAGCCATTCGATGATGTCGACGAATTCGCCACGGATCTTGTCCATCAGGCCCATGCGTACTTCCGTCCTCCCTCGGCGCATTCCGCCGCGCAGAGTATGGCACAAACGGATTCGCTTCGGCCGCTAGCATGGGCGTTGTGGAGCAGCGATACGCGCGCAGGTCGGGACGGGTGATCCTCGCGGACGCCGACGACCGGATTCTGCTCATCGCCTATCGCGGCACGCTGGATCCGCTGTACTGGATCACGCCTGGCGGCGGCATCGACGCGGCGGAATCGCCGGCCGAGGCGGCGGCGCGGGAACTGGGTGAGGAGACCGGATTGCGAATCAGCGCAGCCGATCTCGGGCCGCAGGTGGCGGTGGCCGCCGGGCATCTGGACATCCCGGGATGGCTGTCGGGTTTGTTCCGTGAGGACTATTTCTTCTACCGGCTGCCCACCAGCGGCACGGATCCGGACACGAGCGGGCTGCTGAGCTACGAAAGCACCGCCATCGACGAATTCCGCTGGTGGAGTGTCGGCGAGCTCGCGAGCACCGACCAGCAGGTGTATCCGCTGGGTCTCGCCGGGCTCCTCGGCGAGCTGCTGGCGGGGCGGATTCCGCCGGAGCCGGTCACGCTGCCGTGGCGTGACCGGCGCGACGAAGCCTCGTGAATCGGCCGCGTCTCAGGGCTTGCGACCGGTGAATTCGTCCATCGAGTGGTAGACGCCCACCTTGTTCAGGTAGAAGTCGCGCACCTTCAGCGGCAGCAGACCGGAGATGGCACGGTTGAGCCGCGAGGTCCACGGCAGCACCACCAGCGCCGCACCGTTCTTCATCTCCCGCCACGCGGTGTCGACGACCTCTTCCTGCTCCAGGATCGGCGTGAACCAGAAACCCTTGGCGCCGTCGAACATTCCGGTGTTGATGTAGGTCGGGCACACCGTGGTGACCTTCACGTGCTCGTTGCCGGACTGCTCGAGTTCCAGGCGCACCGAATCCGACCAGCCCAGCGCCGCCCACTTGGACGCGGCGTAGACACTCATGCGCGGATTGGACACCAGCGCCGCCGAGGAGGCGATGTTCAACACCCGCGCCGGGGTTTTGCGCTGCACCATCGCGGGCAGGAATTCCAGCGCGATGTACATCGGCGCCAGCGAATTGATCGCCATCGTCTTGTCGATGTCGGCGCGGTTCTCGGTTTCCCAGAAGTAGCCGTTGCCGCGCACGATGCCGGCGTTGTTGACCAGCACGTCGATATCGCCGACTTCCGAGCGCACCGCCGCCGCGGCGTCGATGATCGACTGCTGGTCGGAGACGTCGACCACGTAGTGGTGCACCCGGCTCACCGATCCGGAGGACAGTTCGGCCGCGGTTTGCTTCAGCGCGGTCTCGTTGACATCCCACAGCACCACGTCGGCGGCCTGTTCGCGCACCGCGCGCTGGGCGAAGGATTTGCCCAGGCCCATCGCCGCGCCGGTGATCAGTACCCGCTTGCCCGCGACCGTATCCATATCCGTTCCTCTTCCTGCGTACCCGAGTCCCTCGTGCCCGAAGTCCCCTGTGCCCGACGTCCTCTGCGCCCGAGCGGGCGAGATCATTTCTGCCGCAACGCCTTCATCACGCCGAAGTAGAGCGTCATGGTCTTCGCCCACAGTGCTTCCGACATGCCCGGCAGCGGCGCGAGCGGCAGCGCGCGCTGGACCGCGATGGTCTGGGTGTCGACGTATTTGAGCAGCCCCTCGGGACCGTGGCGGCGGCCGCTGCCCGAGATGCCGAGCCCGCCGGAGGGGGCCGCGACACTGCCCCACGCGGCGATGAAGCCCTCGTTCACGTTGACCGATCCGGCGTGAATGCGGGCCGCGATCTCGCGCGCGCGTCCGGTATCGCGGCTCCACACACTGGCATTGAGGCCGTAAGCGGTGTCATTGGCCTGGTCGACGGCCTCGTCGTCGCTGTGCACGCGGTAGATCGAGACGACCGGGCCGAAGGTCTCCTCGCGGTAGACCGTCATACCCGGGCGCACCCCGGCCAGCACCGTCGGCTCGTAGAAGTACGGGCCGAGGTCCGGGCGCGCGCGGCCGCCGGCCAGCACGGTCGCGCCCTTGGCGACGGCGTCCTGCACGTGTTCGGTGACCGTGTCGAGCTGGCGCGCGAAGGTCAGCGACCCCATCTCGTAGGAGTAGTCCAGCGCCGAGCCCAGCCGCAAAGACTTTGTGGCGGAGGTGAATTCGCTGACGAACCGGTCGTAGACACGGTCGTGCACATAGATGCGCTCGATGGATTCGCACAGCTGCCCGGCCGAGGCGAAACAGGCGCGCACCGCGATCTTGGCGGCCGCGCTCACATCGGCGTCGGCGAGCACCAGCAGCGGGTTCTTGCCGCCCAGTTCGAGCGAGTAGCCGATCAGCCGCTCCCCCGCCTGCCGCGCGATGGTGCGGCCGGTGGCACTGGAACCGGTGTAGTCGACGTAGTCCGCGCGCGCGATCACCTCGCCGCCGATCACCGAGCCGCGGCCGAGCACCGCCTGCCACAGGCCCGCGGGCAGTCCGGCGCGTTCGGCGGCGTCGATCGCCCACAGGGCGGTGAGCGCGGTCTGGTTGTCCGGTCGCGCGACGACCGCGTTACCGGCCATCAGCGCGGGCAGCGCGTCGGAGGCGGCCAGGGCCAGCGGGTAGTTCCACGGCGAGATCACCGCGACCACGCCCTTGGGCCGGTTGCGGACCTCGACCTTGGTCAGCACCGGCAGCACACCGCGCGGGGTGCGCGAGGCCAGCAGCCGTTCGGCCGCGGCGGCGTAGTAGCGGGCGTTGACCGCCACGTCACCCACCTCGTCGAAGGCGTGCACGCGGGACTTGCCGGCCTCGGTCTGGACGATGTCGAGGATGGTGTCCTGTTCGGCCAGGACCAGGTCGTGGAACCGGCGCAGCACCGCGGCGCGTTCGCGCACCGGAACCCGCGCCCACTGCTGCTGGGCGCTGCGGGCGGTCGCGAAGGCGGCGTCGATATCGGCGGTGGACGACTGCGGCAGATCGGCGATCTTCGCGCCGGTGGCCGGGGCGAAGACCGCCACCGAGGGGGCGCCACCCGCGGTGGCGTGCGCGAGCAGGCGGTTCACCAGGTCCTGCGGCAGGGCCGGGGCGGCGGCGAGGTCTGGGGCGGTCGTCATTGTCGGCCCTCTCGGTCGGCAGATGCCCAACAATTTGTTGAACACCAGTGTTATATTAACACCGATGTTAGATTAATGGGGCGATGCCGGGCCATGTCAAGTCCGGACGACCGATCAGGGAGGTACCACGGGATGCCGCAGGACGGGGTGGTCACCACTCACAACGGCGCCGCTCGCCGGGGCCGGCCGCCACAGACGCGCGCGCAGGCCGACGAGGTCCGCTCCCGCATCGTCACCGCCACCGCCGCGGTGTTCACCGACTTCGGTTCGCGCGGACTGAGTGTCGCGCGGATCATCGACCAGGCCGGAATCTCGCGGCCCACCTTCTACCGCTATTTCGCCAACGCCACCGCCCCGCTCGATGTGGTACTCACGCAATCCAACGAGGGCCTCGTGGGTGGCATCCGCAAGGCGTTGGAAGAGTCCGACGAGCCGGTGGCGCTCGGCATCGGCATCATCGACGCGTACCTGGACTGGGCCCGCGGGCACGGGCCGATGCTGCGGCCGGTGTTCGCGGAACTGCACGATCCGGCCTCACCGGTCTCGGCGTACCGGGAGCAGGCCTTCGACGACATCCGCGCGCTGGTGCGGGAGAAGTTCGCGGTGCTGGGCCGGCAACTGCCGGCGCCGCTGGACCTCGACACCGCGCTGCAGGTCTGCGCATTCGTGGTCTATCAGGTGTCGCTGGCCACCGCGCCGGGCGCGGACCCGGATCCCGATGCGGTCGCCGAGGCCCGGCTGACGATGATTCGCACGGTTCTGGTCACCCTGGGGCGGCGCGAGGATGTCGAACTCGCCCTGACGATTCCGGGGATCTTCCTCCCCGTGCAGGGCTGACACCGGCAGGAGACCCGGATCAGCCGCGCAACCCGCTCGCCCGCAGCACCCGCCGCGAGATCCCGGCCTCCAGTGCCTCCGCCGTACCGATGATGCGCACCCGCTGCCGGGCGCGAGTGATCGCGGTATAGAGCAGTTCACGGGTCAGCAGCGTCGACTCCGGGCCCGGCAGCACGATCGTCACCGCACCGTACTGACTGCCCTGGCTGCGGTGGATGGTCATCGCGTACACCGTGGTCACGCCCGGGAATTGGGTGGGATGCACCAGATACGGTTCGCTGCCGCGCTGCAGCGCGGCGCGCAGGCCACCGTCGGCGGACCGCACGATGACACCGGTGTCGCCGTTGTAGATGCGGGCCTCGTGGTCGTTGGCGGTCACCAGCAGGGGTTGGCCGGGAAACCATTGTCCGGCAGCGGATTCCGTCCCGATTCCGGCCGCGGCGACCCAGCCGCCGGCCATCCGGTCCCATCGTTCGACACCGAACGGCCCCTGCCGGTGCGCGCACAGCAGGCGGTGCGATTCCATCGCCTGCAGCGCGGCCGCGGCGTCGCC
>NZ_BDBF01000056.1 GCF_001612845.1 Nocardia elegans NBRC 108235
CCCCGCGGCGCAACGCCCGCCGCGCCCGGTCGACCGCCCGCAGGACCCGCACCAGCGGCGCCACCTCGACCTCGGTGAGCCGATCGAGCAGGGTCCGATCACCGACGCCGGTGATGAGGTCGCGCAGCACGACCGCCGAAGACCGGTCGAGTTCGGAGTAGGGGGCGAGGACCTCCGGCGACTCCTCGATCGTCGACGCGCCGCGCGCCGGTGGCACGGAATCGGCCTCGCCGGGCAGACTCGGCCCGGATTCGCCTGTCCGCGTAGGAGATTCGACTCCCGGCTCGCCGGCGACCAGCTCCGCGTCGTCGTGGCCACCCGTGCTCGGCTCGGTCCGGGGATACCCGCGCTCGATCAGCGCGCGGCGAACGCCCCGGCGCAGGCGGCGCAGACTGATCTGATCCGCGCCGCCGAGCGGGCCCAGCAACAGATCGAGCGCGTCGTCCTCGGAGAACATCTCCGGGCGACCGCGCTCGACCACCAGCAGGGCGCGCAGCGATTGCAGCATCCACGCCGCGCCGCGCCGCCGGGCCAGTGGGGTATCCGGTTTCGGTTGCAGCACCGGCACTCCCGCGGCGGTGAGCGCGCGGCGCAGCGGGCCCAGCGACAGCGGCACCGAACGCACCACGACCGCCATCCGCGACCACGGCACCTCCGCGGTGAGGTGGGCTCGCCGCAGGTGATCGGCGATCAGCGCCGCCTCTTTGGCCGGGGTCGTGAGTACCCGCACCAGCGCCTGCCCGTCGACGGACGGATCGCCGAGCAGGTGGGGTCCACCGGTCCGGGCATCGAAGCGGTGCTCGGTTCGCCCCGGCATGCGGGCGGCGATCCGGGCGACCGCGTCGTGGACCGCCGGCGCGCAGCGATGATCGTCGTGCAGGATGATCCGGCGTTCGGGCGGGGCGTCGGGTTCGCTGACGAAGCGGGTGTCCGCGCCCCGGAAACTGAACACCGCCTGATCCGGGTCGCCGGCCACGACGGTGGTCGCCGGGCCCGATCCGATCGCGCGAATCAGTTGCGCGGCAAGCGGATCCACATGCTGAGCGTCATCGACCAAGAGGGTGCGGAGGCGTTCGCGCTCGGCGGCGAGCAGTTCGTCGTCCTCGATCAGCACGTCCAGTGCGGCGCCGACCAGTTCGGCGGCGTCCAGGGCGGGCGCGCTGGCCTCGGGGGCTTGGACGCCGACCGACCAGCGCAACAGCATCGACTGTTCGTAGCGCTGCGCGAACGATCCGGCGGCCTCCCATTCCTCACGTTCGTGCAGGCGCCCCAGCTCGATCAGATCCTCGGGCCCCAGGTCGCGCTCGGTGGCGCGCAACATCAGATCGCGCAGTTGCTCGGCGAAACCGTTGGTGCCGAGTGCGGCGTGCAGGCGCGGCGGCCACAGCACCTCACCGCCCGCCGACATGTCGGCGAGTTCGCCGCGCACCATCTCGCGCAGGACCACGTCCTGTTCGGCGCCGGTCAGCAGCCGCGGCGGCGGATTGCCCCGGGCGGCCGCGTGCGTGCGCAGGATCGCGAAGGCATAGGAGTGCACCGTGCGCACCATCGGCTCGCGGCTGGCGCCCGGCACCCCGCCGAGTTCCGGCGCGAGGGCGGTCAACTGCCGGGTGAGAGCGTTGCGAACCCGCAGCGCGGCCTGTTTGGAATGGGTGAGCACCAGCACCGATTCCGGATCCGCACCCGCGACGATGCGATCGACGGCGAGATCGGTGAGCAGCGCGGTCTTCCCGGTGCCGGGACCACCCAGCACCTGCCAGGGCCGCCAGCCCGGGTCGGCACCCGACCCACCCGCGAACAGCGTTCGGACATCGGCACCCCATTCGCGTGGCCGGGGTGCGGTCTCACTGCGGCGCACCAGTCGCACCGAGCTATCCGATCGCATCACACGCGCTATTTCAACAGACACCCCCGACAAAATTGAATTCCGTGACAGCAAACGCACCCCGTACATCCGATGTGTCCGAGCTGTGATCGGCGCCACGCCCCTCCGGGCGGTTTTCACGAATTCTCGACCTTCCCCGCCTGCGACCGATAATGCCTGGTAGAAGGCTTGTGCGTGAGGCCACACGACTGCGCCTCAGGGCCGCTGCGAATATCGGAGCCAAAATCTCACCGCCGCAGTCCTTCCCCGGCAGTTCACCCGCGCGGCCAGCCCCCGGCTATCCCCCTGCCCGATTCGCGCGAACATTCGCCTGCGCACCAACAACTTTCCGGGCCCCGGGTGTGCACCGGTCGCACCGCCCCGCCGGCGGCGGCACAATGATCGGGTGCCCGACGCCCATATTCATCGATTCGGCCCCGCCGACGGTCCGCTCGTCCTCGCCCTGCACGGGTTGACCGGACACGGGCGGCGGTGGAGCGCGCTGGCCGACGGGCACCTGCCCGATGTACGCGTCGTCGCTCCCGACCTGCGTGGGCACGGGCGGGCGAGTTCGCTCCCGCCGTGGACCTTCGAGCAGATCGTCGACGACCTGGTTCCGCTGCTCACCGAACCCGCAGTCGTGGTGGCGCATTCGTTCGGGGCGGCGGTCGCGATCCATCTGTCCCGTCACCGCCCCGACCTGGTCCGCGCGCTGGTCTTGCTGGATCCCGCGATCGGCCTCGATCCGGTACTGCTGCACGACATCGCCGAAGCGGGATTGGCCCGGCCCGACCACGCCGACATCGCCGAGGCGCGCCGCGACAAGCTCGAGACGGCCTGGGCCGATGTGGACCCCGGACTCCTCGAGGCCGAACTCGCCGAACACCTGGTCGGCACTCCCGAGGGCCGGGTGACGTGGCGGATGAGCCTGCCCGCCGTCACCTCCTACTGGAGTCAGCTGGCACGCGAGCTGGTCCTGCCGCCGCCGCGGATTCCGACCGTGCTGGTCCGGGCCGGCAAATCCCCGTTCGTCACCCCCGCGACCGTCGCGGCGTTCGCCACGCTGCCGCATTTCACGCTGCACGAATTCGACTGCGATCACATGGTCGCGCAGGCCCGGCCCGCCGAGACCGCCGACGTCGTGCGGTCGGTGCTCTGATGCCGACCACCGACGCCGAGATCGAGCGCGTGCGGGAGCTGGTCGCGGCCATTCCGCCCGGACGAGTCGCCACCTACGGCGATATCGCGGCGGCCGCCGGGCTGTCGACCCCGCGGACCGTCGGCTGGATCATGCGCACCGACTCCGCCGATCTGCCCTGGCATCGGGTACTGCGCGCCGATGGCACTCCGGCGGCTCATCTGGTGCAGCGCCAGTTGCGCCGGCTGGCCGAGGAGGGCTGCCCGATCCGCGGCGATCGCGTCGACCTGGCCGCCGCCCGGCATCGATTCGACAACTGACGGCATCGCGAATCCGGCCTTCGGCCTCGGTATCGACCAACGGATATCCGAATTCGCCCATTACTCCTGTTCCGCGGTTACCGTGGAGGCATGACCACCCGTCTGGCGTGCGTGGTGTTCGATGCGATCCGGCCACGGAACGTGGCGCGGTTCTGGGCGGAGTTGCTCGACTGGCAGATCACCGTGGACCGTCCGCACGCGGTCGAGGTGGCTGCTTCCGACCCGGATTCCGCTGACGTGTCGTTGATGTTCCTGCCGGCGGCCGGACCCAAGTCCGCGAAGAACCGCATCCATCTCGATGTGGTGGGTCGTTCGCTGGATCATCAACGCGTGCAGGTGGATCGGGCGCTGGCACTGGGCGCGCGGCCGATCGACATCGGGCAGGGCGCGGTGCCCTGGACGGTGCTCGCGGATCCCGAGGGCAACGAATTCTGTGTGCTCGAACCGCGCGAGGAATACGTGGATACCGGCGCGGTCGCCGCGATCGTCGTCGACACTCCGCATCCCACCCGGCTGGCCCGGTTCTGGGAGACCGCGGCCGGCTGGCCGCTGACCCACGACGAATCCCGCATGTCCGGCATTCGCTCGGCCACCGGCCAGGGTCCGTGGCTGGAATTCCTGCGCACCCAGGTCGCGGCCCGCGAAAGCGATCGCGTCCACCTCGATGTCGTCACCTACTCCACCGGCGATCCCGCCGACGAGGTCGCCCGGCTCACCGCCGCCGGCGCGGTCCCCTGCCAGGGCGCCGCGGTGCATCCGCCGGCGCAGGCGATGCTGACCGATCCGGAGACGAACCGCTTCCG
Source organism: Nocardia elegans NBRC 108235 (assembly GCF_001612845.1). GTDB lineage: Bacteria > Actinomycetota > Actinomycetes > Mycobacteriales > Mycobacteriaceae > Nocardia > Nocardia nova. The sequence continues at coordinate 4,126 of NZ_BDBF01000056.1, forward strand.
GTTGCTTCGTGCGCCCTGCGATTGACGCGGCGGCGGCAGACGACGGGCGTGCGCCCGTCCGCGCCGTTCGCCGTCCGATGTGGGCGGATTACCATCAATCCATGATCAACCTGCCGGGTGAGCCGCTGTGACGACTGTCGACGCGATCGTGCTGGCCGGTGGGCGGGCGACCCGGATGGGCGGGGTGGACAAACCCGCGATCGCGGTCGGCGGGCGGGCGATGCTCACCGTGGCGCTGGACGCGGTCGCCGACTGCGTGCGCACGGTAGTGGTCGGCCCGCATCGGCCCGAACTGGCACCCGAGATCCGGCAGGTGCAGGAGGTACCGGCCGGAGCGGGCCCGGTCGCGGCCGTCGCCTGCGCGGTGCGCGCCCTCGAGGAATGTGATTTCCCGGCCGATCTGGTCGTGGTCCTGGCCGCCGACCTGCCGTTTCTCACCGCCGCCGCGATCGGCGAATTGATCGGGCACGCAACGACTTCCGATGCCGACGCGGTATTCGCGACCGACGAATCCGGCCGACCGCAATATCTGGTCGGGGTGTGGCGGCGAGCGGCGCTGCTCTCGGCACTGCGGCAACTGGATTCGGTGACCAATCAGCCGATGAAGGCGCTGGTTCCGGTCGACACCCTGATGGTGCCGCTGTCCGGTATCGCCGATTGCGACACGCCCGGACAGGTGCGCGCGGCCCAGGCCGCCGCACCGGCGTTGCCCTTGGCGCAGGCACGCGACATCCTGCGCACCGGTATCACGCGGCTGCCGGTGCACGAGGCCCGGCCGGCCGCGGTGCGGGGTGCGGCGCTGGCGGCCCCGCTGCGTGCCGCCTCGGCGCTGCCCCGCTTCGATGTGTCGGCGATGGACGGCTACGCGGTGGCCGGCGCGGAACCGTGGCGGCTGCGTCACGACGTCGGCTTCGCCGGCGGTGAGCGACCGGTGGGCCTGCTCGCCGGTGAGGCGGTCCGCATCGCCACCGGCGCCCATGTCCCGGAGGGCACCGACACCGTGGTGCGCGACGAATTCGTCCGGCTCGACGACGGGCTGCTGCGGCGACTGCCGGAGGCGCCGATCCGCGACGATGTGCGCCACCGCGGCGAGGACTGGCACCCCGGCGATATCGTCGCCGCCGAGGGCACCCCCGTCGACGCGGCACTGATTTCCGTCGCGACCGCCGCCGAGGTGGTCACCGCCCAGGTCCGCGGGCCGGTCCGCGCGCGAATCGTCATGACCGGCGACGAGATTCGCAGCGAAGGTCCGCTGCACAGCGGCCAGACCCGCGATTCGGTCGGCCCCGTCTTCCCGGAGTTGTTGTCCTGGCACGGAATCGAATCGTCGGACCGGGTGCATCTGCGCGATACGCCGAACGGCTTCGACGATGTGCTCTCCGATACGACCGACGACCATCTTCTGGTCGTGGTCGGTGCGACCGGCGGCGGCGCGGCCGACCAGCTGCGCGGCGCACTGGATCGGGCCGGGGCGCGAATCCTGGTGCACCGCTTGCGGATGCGGCCGGGAGGATCGACCGTGGTCGCGGAGATGCCCGCGGGCCCTGTGGTTCTCGGTCTGCCCGGCAACCCGTACGCGGCGGTGGCGACGCTGTGGGCGCTCGCCCCGGCCATCGTCTCCGGTCTCACCGGGCGCACACCGGCGCGGGTGCGCACCGGAGTTCTCCTGAATGCGGGACAGGTCTCCGGCCCGGTGCCGCGGGTCCTGCCGGCGCGCGCGGCCGACGAGGGTGGCTGGGTCGCCGACGGACATGTCCGCACCGCCCATCTGGCCGGGCTGCTCGATCGTGACGCACTGGTCGTCGTCCCCGCCGGCGCCACCGACGGCGAGCCGGTCGAATATCTGCCGCTGCCGGGCTGAGGGAGAGGCGCGGCAACTACCGCGTCGATCCGGCCGGCTCGCCGGTGGCCCCGGGCTATGCCGGGTAGTCGGTGGCCGGCCCGAAAGTGCCGTCCCCGTTGCCATCACGCAGGGTGATGTTGCCCGTGAGGGTGTTGCCGATGACCACGTCGAGTTTTCCGTCACCGTTGAAGTCGGCGAGTGCCGGAGTGGACAGCGGTACCAGACCGCCGGAGGGGTAGACGGCTGCCGGCGGGTCGAAGGTGCCGTCGCCGTGGCCGTGCAGGACGGCGATGCTCGAGGTACCGCCGTTGGCTACCACCAGGTCGGGTTCGCCGTCGCCGTCGACGTCGGCGACGTCGAAGCACTGCGGCAGCAGTCCACCGGTCGGGTAGGCGACGGCCGGCGAGAACGTGCCGTCGCCCCGGTTCGTAAGGACCGAGACGGTCGCGTTGGCGAGGTTGGAGAACAAGATATCCGGCTTGCCGTCACCGGTGACATCGCGCGCCATCCCGTACCACGCGGTCGCTGCCCCCGAATCGAAAGTGATGGGCGCAGCGAAGGTTCCGTCCCCGTGGCCTCGGTAGATCTGGATCGTGCTGTTGACGTAGTTGCCGCGGAGCAGGTCGAGGTTGCCGTCACCATCGAAATCGGCGACATCGGCCGAACCGGATCCGACACCGCCGGCGGTGGATATCGTCACCGTGGGCTGAAAGGTGCCGTCGCCGCGGCCGCGCAGCAGCGACCACGACGGCGCCTGGTTCGAGGTCGCGATATCGAGGTTTCCGTCGTGATCGAAATCGGCGGCGACCAAGGCACCCGGCGCGAAGTCGGTGGCGTAGTTCACCGCGGCCGCGAAGGTGCCGTCACCGTGGCCCAGCAGGATGGAGACGTCGCTCGAGGCGAAGTTCGTGACGGCCAGGTCCAGCGTGCCGTCATGGTCGAAGTCGGTGATGGCGACGTAGTCGGCTTGACCGCCGGTGGCATAGTGCACGGCCGGCCGCAGGCCACCTCCGGGCTCACCCAGGAAGACCGAGACACCCCCGCCGAGAAGGTAGTCACTGAAGACGACATCGGGCACACCGTCACCGTTGATATCGGCGATCGCCGGTACCGCCGGCCCCATGAGATTGGGCGGCACCGGATCCGCTTGCGCCACGGTAACTGAGACCACCGCGTGAGCGGCGAGTGCCAGTGGCGCGAGAACGCCGGCAACGGTGATAGAGCGCGACATCGGTTCTCCTGCTGTTGGATTTCGGGGGCAGCCTATGGCCTTCCCGCCAGTGGCGGCATCGCTGCGGCTATCCCCATCCGGTAGCGGTAATCGCCGTCACTTTCGCGTGCGCGCCCTATCCTTTCGACTCGATCCGACGCCTCGACAATGTGTTAACAAATGTAAAACGCCCGCGAAGCGCCGGTTTCCAAAGCATCACCGGGGGCATCGACAGCGGCTCTCCACCGAGGGGCCGGCGCCGTGAGAATCGGCATCGCCGCAGGTCGGAACCGAATCACCCCGTGGGATCGGCAATTGCCCAGTGACCGGGACGTTTCCCCCACCTCACAGCTCACCGGTGACCCGCGCGCGGTGTGAGCGGATCGTTTTGCCGCCCCCGCGAGCGTCCTTACTCTCGGTCTGGTCAGCCCGGTTCATTTGTCTCGATGGGGGCGTTGTGGTCATTTCGCACAAGAAGGGTTCGGCCCCCTCGTCAGAGTCGAACGGCGTACCCGCGGTGTCGAACGGCGTCCCCGCAGCCTCGCGCGGCGCATCTACCGCGTCGAACGGCATCCCCGAGTCGGCGGCCGACGCGCTGCTGAAGGTCGGGCGCTACTTCCAGCGCGGGGAGGTGTCGGGTGACCTCCGCACCGTGCACAAGGTCGGCGGGCGCGAGGCCGACGAGTTCTATCGCGACCGCTGGGCCCACGACAAGGTGGTCCGTTCCACCCACGGCGTCAACTGCACCGGCTCCTGCTCGTGGAAGATCTACGTCTCCGACGGCGTGATCACCTGGGAGTCGCAGCAGACCGATTATCCGTCGGTCGGCGCCGACAAACCGGAATACGAACCCCGCGGCTGCCCGCGCGGCGCGTCGTTCTCCTGGTACACGTATTCCCCTGCGCGCGTGCGCTATCCGTATGTGCGCGGGGTGCTGCTCGAGATGTACCGCGAGGCGAAGGCCCGGTTGAAGGATCCCGTACTGGCCTGGGAATCCATCGTCGAGGACCCGGAGCGGGCGACGACGTACAAGGCCGCACGCGGCAAGGGCGGATTCGTGCGGGCGGAATGGTGGGAAGCCGCCGAAATCGCCGCCGCGGCACATGTTTACACGATCAAGCAGTACGGTCCGGACCGGATCGCGGGCTTCTCGCCGATCCCCGCGATGTCGATGGTGTCGCACGCGGTCGGCGCCCGGTTCATCTCCCTGCTCGGCGGATCGATGCTGTCGTTCTACGACTGGTACGCCGATCTGCCCGTGGCCTCGCCGCAGGTGTTCGGCGACCAGACCGACGTCCCGGAGTCCGCGGACTGGTTCGACGCGGGCTATCTGATCATGTGGGGTTCGAACGTCCCGGTCACCCGCACCCCGGACGCGCACTACATGACCGAGGCCCGCTACCGCGGTCAGAAGGTGGTGGTGGTCTCCCCCGACTACGCCGACAACACCAAATTCGCCGACGAATGGGTGCCGGCTCGTCCTGGCACCGACGCCGCCCTGGCGATGGCGATGGGCCATGTGGTGCTGCGCGAATTCTTCGTCGACCGGTCCACCGCCCGGTTCGACGACTACATCAAGCGCTACACCGACCTCCCGTTCCTCATCACGCTGGACGAACGCGACGGCGGCTGGAACGGCGAGGGCGAATACCGCGGCCACACCTGGCTGCCCGGAAAATTCCTCACCGCCGCCGACCTCGCCGCAGCCGGGGTCGCGGGCTTCGATGTGGACAGCGCCGAGCACAAAACCGTGCTCCTGGACGCCGACGGACATCCCGTGGTGCCCAACGGAACCCTCGGCGACCGATTCTCCGAATCCGGCGCCGGGCGTTGGAATCTGGACCTCGGCGGCGTCGATCCGCTGCTGACTCTGTACGGCCGCACCGACGATGCTGCGGCCGTACAGTTCCCCCGTTTCGACGGTGAGACCGGCGTCGTCACCCGCTCGGTGCCGACCACCGTCGTGGCCGGACGCCGCGTCACGACCGTCTTCGACCTCCTGCTCGCGCAGTACGGCGTCGGGCGCCCGGATCTGCCGGGCGACTGGCCCACCGGTTACGACGACCCGAGCGCGCCCTACACTCCCGCGTGGCAGGAGTCGATCACGGGAGTGCCTGCCGCACAAGCGATTCGCATCGCCCGCGAATTCGCCGACAATGCCGATCGCTCCGGCGGCCGGTCGATGATCCTGATGGGCGCGGGCACCAACCACTGGTTCCACTCCGATCAGATCTATCGCGCCTTCTTCACGCTCACGCTGCTCACCGGATGCCAGGGCGTCAACGGTGGCGGCTGGGCGCATTACGTGGGCCAGGAGAAGTGCCGCCCGGTCACCGGCTGGTCCACCCTGGCGTTCGGCCTGGACTGGCAGCGGCCGCCGCGGCAGATGCAGGGCACGGTGTTCTGGTATCTGACCAACGACCAGTGGCGCTACGACCCCTTCACCTCCGAATCCTTCGCGTCCCCATTGGGTTCCGGCGCTTTCGCCGGGCGCACGGCCGCCGACAATATCGCGCTGGCATCGCGGCTCGGCTGGATGCCGACGTATCCCACGTTCGATCGCAATCCGCTGGACCTGGTCGATGCCGCCGAGGCCGCGGGGCAGACGCCGCAGGACTATGTGGTCGACAACCTGAAATCCGGTGATCTCGAATTCGCCTGTGAGGATCCCGACGCACCGCGGAACTTCCCCCGTGTTCTCACCGTGTGGCGGGCCAATCTGCTCGGCTCCTCGGGCAAGGGCAACGAGTACTTCCATCGCCATCTGCTCGGCGCGGATTCCAATCTGCAGGCCGACGATTCGGCCGGGGTCCCACCGCAGGAGGTGCGCCGGCCGGACCAGGCGCCCACGGGCAAACTGGATCTGCTGGTGTCCCTGGATTTCCGGATGACGTCGACGACGCTGTTCTCCGATATCGTCTTCCCGGCCGCCACCTGGTACGAGAAACACGATCTGTCCTCGACGGATATGCATCCGTTCGTACACGCCTTCTCCCCCGCGATCTCCCCGCCGTGGGAGGCGAAAACCGATTTCGAGGCGTTCCACCGCATCGCGCGGGGATTCTCCTGGCTGGCCGAGAAACATCTCGGCGTCCGCAAGGATCTGGTCGCCGTTCCGTTGCAGCACGACTCGGCCGACGCGCTGGCCCAGGCGCGCGGGCGGGTGCTGGACTGGAAAGCCGGTGAATGCGAGCCGATTCCGGGAAAGACCATGCCGAAGCTGGTGGTGGTGGAACGCGACTACCCGAAGCTGGCGGAGAAGATGGCGGCGCTGGGCCCGCTGATCGAAACGCTCGGAGTCACCACCAAGGGCGTCACCACCGTTCCCGACGCCGAGGTCGAGTACCTGCGCGGAGTCAACGGCACCGTGGTCTCCGGCGCCGCGCAGGGCCGCCCGTCGCTGGCCAAGGATGTGCACGCCGCGGAGGCCATTCTGGCGTTGTCCGGCACCACCAACGGCCGGTTGGCGGTGGAGGGTTTCCACGCGCTGGAGCGCCGCACCGGTACCCGGCTGGCGGATCTGGCGGCCGAGCACGAGGGCAAGCGGATCACCTTCGCCGATACGCAGGCGCGGCCGGTACCGGTGATCACCTCACCGGAATGGTCCGGATCCGAAACCGGTGGCCGACGGTACTCCCCGTTCACCATCAATACCGAACGGCTCAAGCCCTGGCACACGCTCACCGGGCGTCAGCACTTCTACCTCGACCACGACTGGATGATCGAACTGGGCGAACAACTTCCGATCTTCCGGCCGCCGCTCGACATGTCGGCTCTGTTCCGCGAACCCGATGTGGGCGCGGTCGGTGAACGGGGCGTCACCGTGCGCTACCTCACCCCGCATTCGAAGTGGTCGATCCACTCCGCGTATCAGGACAACCTGCATATGCTCACCCTCTCCCGGGGCGGACAGGCGATCTGGATGTCCGATCGTGACGCGGCGAAAATCGGTGTGGCCGACAATGATTGGATCGAGGCGGTCAACCGCAACGGGGTGGTGGTGGCCAGGGCGATCGTGAGCCACCGCATGCCCGAGGGCACCGTGTTCATGTACCACGCGCAGGATCGCGCGGTCGACGTGCCGCGCATCGAAGGCGGCCCGGAGCTTCGGGCCGGCCGGGGCAAACGCGGCGGCATCCACAACGCGCTGACCCGGATCATGATCAAGCCCACGCATCTGATCGGCGGATACGCCCAGCAGTCGTTCGCCCTGAACTACCACGGGCCCACCGGAAATCAGCGTGACGAGGTCACCACGATCCGGAGACGCTCACAGGAAGTGGAGTACTGATATGCGTGTCATGGCACAGCTGGCCATGGTGATGAACCTGGACAAATGCATCGGCTGTCACACCTGCAGCGTCACCTGCAAACAGGCCTGGACCAACCGGGGCGGCACCGAGTACGTCTGGTTCAACAACGTGGAAACTCGTCCGGGACAAGGTTATCCGCGGCAGTACCAGGATCAGGAGAAGTGGAAGGGCGGCTGGACGCTGGACCGCCGCGGCCGCCTCACCCTGAAGTCCGGTTCGCGCATGAAGCGGCTGCTCAACATCTTCGCCAATCCGGATCTGCCGACGGTGTCGGACTACTACGACCCGTGGAGCTACGACTACGACAATCTGCTGTCCGCACCGGCCATGGACACCACGCCGGTGGCGCGGCCGAAATCGCTGATCACCGGCGAGGATACGAAGGTCACCTGGGGCGCGAACTGGGACGACGACCTCGGCTCCGGACCGGATCAGGTCGGCCGGGATCCGTTGCTGGCGCGGCTGTCGGAACAGGTCAAACTCGAATTCGAGCAGACCTTCATGTTCTATCTGCCGCGCATCTGCGAGCACTGCCTCAACCCGTCCTGCGGCGCCTCCTGCCCCTCGGGTGCGATCTACAAGCGCGCCGAGGACGGCATCGTACTGGTCGACCAGGACAAATGCCGCGGCTGGCGGCAGTGCATCACCGGCTGCCCGTACAAGAAGATCTATTTCAACCACAAGACCGGCAAGGCCGAGAAATGCACGTTCTGCTATCCGCGCGTGGAGGTCGGTATTCCGACCGTCTGCTCGGAGACGTGTGTGGGGCGACTGCGCTACATCGGCGTGATGCTCTACGACGCCGACGCGGTCCTCGAGGCGGCGTCGGTCACCGATCCGGAGCAGTTGTACCCGTCGCAGCTGGGCGTCTTCCTCAACCCGCACGATCCGCGCGTGATCACCGAGGCCGAACGCGCCGGGATTTCTCCGGAATGGATTGCGGCGGCGCAGGATTCGCCGGTCTACAAGCTGATCGTCGACTACAAGATCGCGCTGCCACTGCATCCGGAATACCGGACCATGCCGATGGTCTGGTACGTGCCGCCGCTGTCGCCGGTTGTGGATGTGCTGGCGGAGACCGGGCACGACGGTGAGGACGCCGGAAATCTGTTCGGCGCCATCGATTCACTGCGGATCCCGGTGGAATATCTCGCCGAACTGTTCACCGCCGGGGATATCGGACCGGTGCGCGCGGCGCTGCAGCGGCTGGCCGGGATGCGGTCGTTCATGCGCTCGATCAACCTCGGCCAGGAACCCGATCTGGCGATCCCGGGCACCGTGGGCCTGGAGCCCGAGGAGATCGAGGCGATGTACCGGCTGCTGGCCATCGCCAAATACGAACACCGGTACGTGATTCCGTCGGGTGCGACATCCCGGGCGCACGAACTGGATTCGCTGGCGACGGGGTGCAGCCTGGAGGGCGACGGCGGGCCCGGGATGACGGCGTTCGATGTGACGTCGGAAAAATTCGCACTCGTCGACGCCAATGTCGCTGCGCCGGAGCGGAAGTCGTCGCGAATCAATCTGCTGAACTGGGACGGCGGGTCGACCGAGGGGCTGGTGCCGGAACGCAACGGCAGTGACAACGGCAACGGCGCCGCGCACACGAGTCCGGAAGCGAACGGGAACGCGGGCGATTCCGGACCCGGAGTAGCCGACGACACGCTGCCCGAGCCGACCGGAGCGACCCGATGAGGCCGTTTCGCTGTCTCGACCGACAAGGGATGTGACCGTGGGACTACTGACTCTCAGACGCCGGCCGACACCCGTGGTCGACATGTCCGAACGCGATCGCCGGCTGGTCTGGCGTATAGCCGCCCTCGTGCTGGACTACCCCGGTCCGGATACGCTGGCGATACTCGACGATCTGTCCGAGGCGGCAGCCACCCTTCCGGAACCCGTGCGCACCGATCTCCTTCGGCCGCTCACCCATCTGTCCGGCACCGCACCGCTCACCCTGGCGCGCGACTACGTCGACACCTTCGATCTGCGCCGGCGCGCCAGCCTGCATCTGACCTATTACGCCTACGGCGACACCCGTAAGCGCGGTATGGCGCTGCTGCGGTTCAAGCACGCCTACCGGCATGTCGGTGCGGAGTTGTCGGATCGCGAACTGCCCGACCATCTTCCGGTGCTGCTGGAGTTCGCGGCCACCGTCGACCCGATCGGCGGTGAGCGCCTGCTCGGCGAACACGTCCCGGTACTGGAGATGCTGCGACTGTCGCTCACCGACAGCGGATCGCCGTATGCCGGCGCACTGGCCGCCGTTCTCGCGACCTTGCCTCCGCCCACCACGGCAGACCGTCGCCGGATCGCCGAACTGGCGGCGCAGGGACCGCCGGACGAGGACGTCGGGCTGGAGCCGTATTCGATGAACGGCGAGTCGATGCATCCCGCCATGAACCCCGACCTGTACTCCCCGCCCGCAGCCGGAACCTCGGCCACCGCAGGGCTTTTCGCCGGATCCGGAGACCGACGATGACATCCACCGTCTGGGCGACGCTGCCCTACATCGCCTTCACGTCGTTCGTACTGGGCCACCTGTGGCGCTATCGCAACGACCAATTCGGCTGGACCACACGGTCTTCGCAGATCTACGAGTCGCGGCTGCTGCGGCTGGGCAGTCCGCTGTTCCACTTCGGCATGCTCGGTGTGATCGGCGGGCACGTTCTGGGCGTCCTGATTCCGGAGTCCTGGACCGATGCCGTCGGCATATCCGAACATCTCTACCACCTGATCGCGGTCTCCGCGGGCACGGTGGCGGGCGTCGCGGTTATCGCCGGGATCGCTATCCTCGCCTATCGTCGCGTGCGCGTCCCGGCCGTCCGCCAGGCCACCACCACCAACGACAAGTTCATGTACGTATTGCTCGCGGGCGCGCTGATCACCGGGCTGCTCAATACCGTCGGCAGCAATCTGCTGTGGGGCACCTACAACTATCGCGAAACCGTATCTCCGTGGTTCAGATCCCTTTTCACGGCGCATCCGCAACCGGATCTGATGGTCGGCACCCCCTGGACCTTTCAGGCGCACGGGCTCATCGTGCTGACGCTCATCGCCGTCTGGCCCTATACGCGGCTGGTCCACATGTTCAGCGCACCCGTCGGCTATCTGGTCCGCCCGTACGTGGTGTACCGCAGCAAACCCGCCGATGTGGCGAACAAGAAGAAGTATGCGCGCGCCTGGCAGAGCCCGGTCCTGCCGCCGTCGCGCTGACGAGGAGCCTTGACCTGGAGAGCACTCCACGGTCTAGCGTCGCCGGTATGAGCGATTCGGGCAGGCCCGCGCCGAGTTTCGGCATCAAGACGACACCCGCGCACGTCGGCTACGCGGAGATCCTGCGGGTGTGGCTCGAGGCAGACGGCATACCCGAGATCGAGCACGCATGGTTGTACGACCATCTGCTGCCGCGGGCGGCGGTCGGGCTGCCGGGACACGACGGTGGCGCTCCGGAAGGACGTCGGTCGGCGGGGCCGGTCCTGGAGGGCTGGACGCTGCTGGCGGCGCTGGCGGCGCGGACGCGCCGACTCCGGCTCGGATTGCTGGTGTCCAACAACCGGATTCGCCACCCCGCGCTCTCGGCGAAGATGGCGGCCACCGTCGACGTGATCTCGGGCGGCCGGCTGGATTTCGGAATCGGCGTCGGCGGGTTCCCGCGCAACGATCCGCGCTTCGAGACGATGGTGGCGCCCGAATACGAGGCGTACGGAATTCCGGTCGGCACCTGGCGCGAGGCGGTGCGCAAATTGGATGAAGCCTGTGTCCTGATCCGGCGGTTGTGGACCGAGGGCGTCTTCGATTTCCCCGGCGACCATTTTCCTCTCACCGGCGCGCAATGCGATCCGAAACCCGTCCAGCGGCCGCATCCACCGATTCTGCTCGCCGGTACGGGCGCGTCGACGCTGCCCATCGTCGCCGCCCACGCCGATCTATGGAATGTGATCGGCCCACCACTCACCACCGTCGCCGCGCTCCGCGAGCGCAGCCGGGCACTGGACGAACACTGCGCGGCGATCGGCCGCGACCCCGCTCACATCACACGCTCGGCGCAATTACCCATCGCCTACGACGCCCCCGGCCGGGTACGCGAAACGCTGCTCGAACTGATCGACGCCGGTTTCACCCACCTGGTACTGAACCCGCCGGCCCCCTATCCGGACGGAGTCGCACACTGGATCGCCGACGACATCATCCGCCCCACGCTGAACGCCCTCGCCCGCTGAGCCGGGCACGCAGGAATGCCGATGGCGCGGACCGCGTTGTCTTCCACTTCGAGGGCCGAGTTGTCGAATCGGAAGGAAACGTGCCGCATGTCACAGGAGTTGGTCGATGGGCCGGGGATCCACCTGGACGAATTGTTTTCCGAATTTCGCGCGGCGTCGCTGACGCTGCGGAACCGATTCGCGATGGCTCCGATGACGCGGGCGAAATCGCCCGACGGTATTCCGAATGCGGAGAACATCGAGTATTACCGCGAGCATGCGGCCGGAGGTGTCGGTCTGATCGTCACCGAGGGGACCTATGTGCGGGGTCCGGCGGCTGGGCCGATCGCGAAGGTGCCGCGGTTCTACGGTGACGAGAGTGCCGCCGGCTGGCGTGCGGTGGTCGAGGCGGTGCACGCCGAAGGGGCGTCGATTGTCCCGCAGCTGTGGCATACCGGTGTGGATCGCGGGAACGAGCCCCGCTTCGAGCCGGACACGCCCACCGTGAGTCCTTCCGGTGTCGACTTCACCGGAGCGCCGGTGGGGCGGGCGCTGACGACCGCGGACCTGGAGACCCTCGTCGACTCGTACGTGGAATCGGCGCTGCTGGCCCGGGAGCTGGGATTCGACGGTATCGAACTGCACGGCGCACACGGTTATCTGCTGGATCAATTCTTCTGGGCCGCAACCAATCACCGCGAGGACGAATACGGCGGCACCCTCCGCCGGCGCGCCGCATTCCCGGCCCGGGTGGTCGCCGCCGTCCGCGCGGCCGTCGGCCCGGATTTCCCGATCATCTACCGCTTCTCGCAGTGGAAGGGCGTCGACTACAGCGCGCGTATCGCCGAGAGCCCGGCGGACCTCGAAGAATTGCTGACTCCGCTCGTGGAAGCCGGCGTCGACATCTTCCACACCTCGCTGCGGCGGCATTGGCTGCCCGAATTCACCGACCACGCCGACGATCTCAGCCTGGCCGGCTGGACCAAGAAGATCACCGGGCTGCCGGTGATCACCGTCGGTTCGGTCGGCGTGGACAGCGTCTTCCGCGGCGACAGCATCGACGAGACCCAGGCGCAGCGCTTCACCCTGCTGCGCGAACAGTTCGAGCGCGGCGAATTCGATGTCGTCGCACTGGGCCGGGCACTGCTCGCCGACCCGGAATGGGTGAACAAGATGCGCGCCGGGCGACTCGCCGAAATCACACCGTTCCGCTGACCCCGGCCGCGCCTCGATCTCCGGCCGCTTCGATGGCCCGTTTCATCTCCGCCGCACCGTATTCGATGCGGATCCGGACTTCGGGGCGCGGTCGTCCGGAAGCAGATCGGTGGCCCCGTGGACGCTCGCGTATGCGGGCGAGCGCCACGACCATGGGAACGCTCACCGCTTCCCGGTGTACTGAGTGCATGACAGCGACCACCGCCACCGCCACCTCGACCACCTCCGGCTTCGCGACCGGTTCCCTGATCGGCGCGACCGTCACCACCGGCCTGCTGGCCGGCGTCTTCTACGCCTACGCCAGCTCGGTGATGCTCGCGCTGCGTCAGCTCGACGACCGCACCTTCGTGGACGTGATGAACCGGATCAACACCGTCATCGTCAATCCGGTCTTCATGCTGAGCTTCCTCGGTTCGGTCGCCTTCACCGGCCTCGCCGCCGTCCTGTACTGGCGCACCGACCAGCGCACCGTGCTGTGGTGGGTTCTCCTCGCCCTGGCCCTCAACGTGATCAGCTTCCTCATCACCTCGGGCGGCAACGTGCCCCTGAACAACCAGCTTGCCGACACCTCCTCCGGCGATTTCGCCGCCCTGCGCCACCAGTTCGAAGGCCCCTGGATCACCCTCAACATCCTGCGCGCCCTCGCCAGCACCGGCGCCCTCGGCGTCCTCGCCTGGGCCCTGCGCACCACGAACAAGGGGTGAGGGCCTTGGTGACCTGCCATAATGCGGCCGGAAAAAACTTTCGGAAAATTTCGGCTGCCGTGTCGATCCATAGTGGGTGCCGTTCGACCTAGGGGTGAGAGGGTCCGCAGGGGATCCGCCAGACGAAGGAGACACACCATGAAGTACATGCTGATCATGCGCGCCACGGACGAGGCCTACGCGAGCATGGGCGAGGTCGATTTCGACACCGTGCTGGAGACGATGGGCAAGTTCAACGACGAGTTGATCCGGGCGGGCGTGCTGCTCGCGGCGGAGGGGCTCGACCCCGCCGACAGTGTGGTGGTCGATTACGACGCGGAGACCCCGGTCGTCACCGACGGTCCCTACGGCGAGACCAAGGAACTGTTCGGCGGGTTCTATCTTCTCAACGTCGCCTCGAAGGAGGAGGCGATCGAGTGGGCGAAGCGGATGCCGGTCATCGTCAAGGGGTGCAAGACCGAGATCCGGCGGGTGCCCACGATCGACGAATTCCCACAGGACAACGTGTGGATTCAGAAGGAGCGGGCATGGCGCGAGGCCACCGGGCAGCTCTGAGCGGAACCTCCGGATGACGGCCGATCCCACCGGACGCGAGGCGGTCGCCGCGGTGTGGCGGATCGAATCCGCGCGCATCGTCGGCGCCCTCGCCCGCTACACCGGCGATTTCGCCCTCGCGGAGGATCTGGCGCAGGAAGCACTGGCCGAGGCGCTGGTCACCTGGCCGCGGGAGGGGACACCGCGCAATCCGGCCGGCTGGCTGCTCACCGTGGGGCGGCGCCGCGCGATCGACAGCTTCCGCCGCCGCTCCGCCCTCGACGATCGCTACGCCGCCCTCGCCCACGATCTGGGCGAGGGCGGTGTGCTGACCGGCGGGCCCGGTTCGGATCCGATGCGTGCGGCAGCCGAACCGCTGTGGGATCCCGATCGCATCGACGACGACGTGCTGGCCCTGATCTTCACGGCATGCCATCCGGTGCTCTCCCGCGAGGCGCGGGTGGCCCTGACGCTGCGGGTGGTCGGCGGTCTCACCAGCGACGAGATCGCCAGAGCGTTCCTCGTCCCGGCCGCGACGGTTCAGGCGCGGATCACCCGGGCGAAGAAAACGCTTGCCGCCGAAAATATTCCGTTCGCCGTGCCGGAGGCGAGTGAGCGCGCTGCCCGCCTGGGCTCGGTGCTCAGCGTGATCTACCTGATCTTCACCGAAGGTTCGTCGGCGAGCTCGGGCACCGAACTGATCCGCTTCGATCTGGCCGGGGAAGCACAGCGGCTGGCACGGGTGCTGTCCCACCTGATGCCGGACGAGCCGGAGGTGTACGGACTGCTGGCTCTGCTCGAGCTGACCGCGGCCCGCTTCCCCGCGCGGACGGGCCCGGACGGCGAGCCGGTGCTGCTGGAGGATCAGGACCGGCGGCGCTGGGACCGTGCGGCGATCCGGCGTGGCCGCGCCGCCCTCACCCGTGCCGGACAGGCCGGCCGCGGACTGGGCTATTACGGCGTGCAGGCCGCGATCGCCGAATGCCACGCCGTCGCCGGCTCGGTCGCCGACACCGACTGGGACCGGGTGGTGAGCCTCTACGAAGCGCTGGGCCGCCTCGCCCCGTCACCGGTGGTCGAGCTGAACCGGGCGGTCGCGGTCGCGATGGCGAAGGGCCCCGACGCCGGACTCGCGATCGTGGACGGTCTGCGCGCCGAGGGCGCACTGCCGAATTCCCAACTGCTGCCCACGGTTCGGGGTGAGCTGCTCGCCCGCCTCGGCCGCACGGGTGAAGCCCGCGAGGAATGGGAGCTGGCGGTGCGCCTGTGCGGCAACGACCGAGAGCGTGCGGTATTGCACCGCAAGCTCGACGACCTCCGCTGAGGCCCACACGATCCCGACAGCCCCGTCACGCGGCGGTGAGAAAGCGTCCCGTGCGCTGCGAACCCAGCACCGGCGCGGCCGTACCGCTGCCGAAAACGTAACGGCCGCCGACGAATACGGCATTCACCGTGTCGTCGTTGCGGTTGACCATGCGCGACAGATTGCCGAAGTACGGCATCGTCTGTTCGGTGTAGCGTTCGAGTCCCCCGTCCAGCCTGGTCGGGTCGATCACCACCGCATCGGCGCGGTCCCCGACGCGCAGATGCCCCGCGTCGAGCCCGTACCAATCGGCCAGTTCCCCGGTGAGCCGGTGCACCGCATGTTCCACCGACATGAACGGGCGGCCCGCCAACTCGGCGTCGCGCACCCGGCGCAGCAGCCGCAGCCCGAAGTTGTAGAAGGCCATATTGCGCAGATGCGCACCGGCGTCGGAGAAGCCGAGCTGCATCCCGGGGTCGGCGGCGAAGCGATCCAGCACGCCCGGCCGATGGTTGGAGATCGTGGTGCGCCAGCGCACCTTCGGCCCGTACTCCACCACCAGATCGAGAAACGCGTCGACCGGATGCACTCCCCCACGTTCCACGCCGACCTGACCGAAGGTCTTGCCGACGACCGAGCTGTCCGGGCATTCCACGATCTCGGCGTCGAAGAAGTCGCGATGCCAGACCCGCGGGCCGAACTTGCGGTCGTAATCCTTGCGGAACTGGCGGCGGTAACTCTCGCTCTGCAGCATCCGGTGGCGCTCGTCCAGCTGATTCGACAGGTGCAATGCCGCTGCGCCGGAACCGAATTCCTCGAACACCACCAGATCGATACCGTCGGCGTACACCTCGAACGGCACCGGCAGATGCTGGAAGCGGAAGTCACCGCCGCATGCGTTGATCGCCCGCGCCAATGCCGGAAATACGTGCGCCACCAGGGGAATCGCCTTGATGTCGGCCGCCGAGAGCAGACTCACCTTGAGGTGCGGCTGCCCGATTCCCAGACTCGACAGCGCCATCGCCAGCAGGCTGTGCGGCCGCGCCACATCGGGACCGCCCTGCAGTGCACGCCGGCGAGCCCGCAGGATCGAATTGAGCTGGTGCCGTTCGCGCATCGTCGCGTAGGTGGAGGGCAGGGTGCGGGAACGGCAGGTCTCGCCGTCGAGTTTGTCGAACATCAGCTGCTGCGAGGACATGCCGACGAAGCCGGCGTCGAGGGCCTCGTCCAGATGCCGGCGCATGGCGCTCAGCTCGCCGGCGGTCGGCTTCACCTCGGTGCGGGTGGCGCGGTCCAGGCCCATCTCCGCCGCGCGGATATCCGAATGCCCCAGGAACGCGGCCACATTCGGCCCCAGCGGCGAGGCATCCAGGGCGGCGGCGTATTCGTGTGCGTTGCGCCAGGTCTTGACATCACCGACCGCGTCGATCACATGCCCGCGCGGGATGGCCTCCACTCGTCCGAAGAGGTCGCCGGCGGTTTCGGCGCCGACGTGCACGGTGGACAGCGAACAGGAGCCGAGCAGTACGGTCGTGACACCGTGGCGCACCGATTCCGACAGCGACGGATCCAGCAGGACCTCCACGTCGTAATGGGTGTGGATGTCGAGCATCCCGGGAATCACCCATTTGCCGGTGGCGTCGACGACGGTGTCGCAACCGGATTCGTCCAGGGGTTCGGCCGAGACGGCGGCCACCCGGCCGTCGCGAATGCCGACGTCGCGCACCGCCGACGGCGCGCCCGTGCCGTCGAACCAGATACCGCCCTTGATGATGCTGTCGTACATGACAGTTCCTCTTTCACCCACCCGCCCCGGCGGGGCGCGTCAGATCTCTATCTCGCGCCGGACAACCTTGCCGGTCGCATTGCGCGGCAACGGTTGTGCCGTGATCACCCAGCGGGCCGGCACCTTGAAATAGGCGAGCCGCTCGGCGGTGAAGGCCCGCAACTCGTCCTCGGTCACGGCGGCCGGATCGGCGACGACCACGACCGCGGCCACCTCCTGGCCCAGATCCGCATGCGGCACACCGAGTATCGCCGATTCCAGCACCGCGGGATGCTCGTCGAGCACATTCTCGATTTCGGTCGGGTACACGTTCTCCCCGCCACGCAGGATGAGATCCGATCGCCGACCCGAAAGACGCAGCCGTCCCTCCTCCAGGACGCCGAAATCGCCGGTGTGCAGCCATCTTTCGGCATCGATGGCGTTCGCGGTGGCGGCCGGATCGTTCCAGTAGCCGAGCATCACGTACGGGCTGCGCACACAGATTTCGCCCTCCTCACCGTCGGGCAGCGTCCGGCCGTCCGGATCGCGAATCTCGATGCTCACGCCGATGATCGGCATCCCCACGGTGTCGGGGTGGGCGGCCAGCACCGGCGGTGTGGCCACCGTTGCCGCGGTACCGCTTTCGGTCAGTCCATAGCTCGTGGTGAGCGCGACCTCGGCCATCGGAAGTTCCCGGCGCAGCCGTTGATGGAAGGCGGGTGAGGACGGGGCGGCATTGAGCGAGAACGCCACCAGACTCGACAGGTCGTAGCGGGACAGGTCGTGTTCGAGCATGCGGCTGACCATCGTCGGCACCGCACCCCAGTTGGTCACCCGTTCCCGCTCCATCAGCGACAACACCCGCTGCGGGTCGAAGCTACCGGTGTTCATCACCACGGTCGCGCCCGTGGCCAGCCGCGGAATGATCAAATTGTGCAGGCTGGCGATATGAAACAGCGGTGAGGTCAACAGGAATCGGCGGTCGCTGGGCCCAGGGCCGAGCTGTTGCCCGCGGAAGGCGGCGGCCATGGCATCGGTGAAGCGGTGGTAGTCGCAGACGGCCAGCAGATTTCGCTGGGTGTGCACGACGCCCTTGGGCCGGCCGCTCGTGCCGCTGGTGTACAGGATGACCGCCGGGTCGTCCTCCGCGATCGACACCTCCGGCGCCGGGCCGGGATGACCGGAGATCAGCTGCGGCAGATCGGATTCCATGGTGATTACCGGAATATCGGTCGCCACCTCGGCCAGCAGCGCGGCGCGTTTGGCGTCGGCGACCACCACCGTCGGCTGGGTGTGCTCCAGACCGTAGGCGATTTCCCGCGGCGCCCACCACGCGTTGTAGCCGACCGGAATCGCGCCGAGCACCTGCGCCGCCCAGAAGGTCGTCACCCATTCGGGCGTGTTCGCGGCGAGGATCCCCACCCGATCACCCTTGCCGACACCGTAGCGATCGGCGAGTGCGCGCGCGAGAGCCGTTGCCGCGGCGCCGTGTTCGGCGAACGTGATCCGGCGGTCCGGGGTCACCAGATAGTCGTGGTCACCCCAGGCCGTACCCGCGTGGAACAGCTCGGCCATACTGCGCCGCCGATCGCGCATCACCGGAATCGGCGCGCCCAGAACCTCTTCGACCACCATCTCGAACGGCCCACCGGGACCGGTGAGGTCGGCGGTGATCCGGGCGGCGATGGCCTGCGGGTCGGCAGCTCGCGTCATAACCTTCACTTTCTGCTTACGGGATGAGCACGGCGCGACCGCGGATCAGGCCCCGGTCGAGTCGTTCGAATGCGGCGGGGCCCTCGGCGAGGTCGAAACGTTCCACCGACACGTCGATGGCGCCGCGCTGCGCGAGCGCGACCGACGCGTACAGGTCACTTCTGGTGCCGCCGTAGGACTTTCGGACGGTGGCTCCCCAAGGCAGGCCGGGCCCACCGGCGGGTCCGGCGTCGATGCCCGGAATTCCGCCGTCGAGTCCCACCATCCGGTAGGCGCCGTTCGGCGCGACCGATTCGACGGCGAGTTTCGCGGTGGCGTCGTTGCCGACGAAGTCGAATACGGCCTCGGCGCCCCGGCCGTCGGTGCAGTCCAGAATGCGGGCGGCGGTCTTCTCGTCGGCCGTCAGGGTGAGATCGGCGCCGCATGCCGTGGCGAGTTCCAGTTTCTCCGGGGAGATGTCGACCGCGATGATGCGGCAGGCGGTGGTGGCCTTCAAGATCTGCACCGCCACATGTCCGAGCCCGCCGATGCCGATCGCGACGGCGGTGGCGCCGGGCCGCAACTGATCGGCGGCGCCGCGGATGGCGTGATACGGCGTGAGTGCCGCATCGGCCAACGGCGCCGCCCTCGCGAAGTCCAGCTCGCCGATCGGCACGAACGAATTCGCCGGAATGCGAACGTATTCCGCCATTCCCCCGTCTGGTCCGAGGCCGGGGCACGGCGGCATCGCGGTGCGACCGGCCGCCAGACAGACGTTCTCGTTACCGCTCACGCATTCCCGGCACACGCCACAGGACCAGCACAGGTAGACCAGCCCCCGCTCCCCCGCGCGACGCCCCTCGACCTCGGTGCCGACCGCCTCGATGGTTCCGGCGATCTCGTGTCCCATCGTCAGCGGATCCTCGCGCAGCGGGAACGGCAATCCGAGAACGAAGGAGTCCGAATGGCAGATTCCGGCCGCCCCGACCTTCAACAGCAGATCGGCGGGTCCGATCTCGGGGATCGGGACTTCGCGAAGCTCCAGCGTGCCGGGCCCGGTCAATTGCAATGCGCGCATCTTCTGATTCCTCACCGCGGCGTTCGGCGGCAGCGCCGGACGTGACGTGGCACACACGGTAGCACTCACTGGACACAGCGTCCAGTGAGTGTGCGGGCGTCTATCATCGACGTCATGCCTTCGGAATCGACCGCCCGGCGCGGGTCGCTGCGCGATGAGCAGAAGCGGGCGACGCGGATGCGCATCGTGGAGGAGGCACGGCAGTTGTTCGTGCGCGAGGGCTATCTGGGAGTGCGTGTCGACGACATCGCGGCCGCGGTCGGCTGCAGCCGCGCCACGTTCTATCTGCACTTCACCGGTAAGACCGAGGTGTTGCGGGCGATCGCCGAACAGGGCACGCTCGCCAGCGTCCAATTCTTCTACCGGGATCTGGATCGGGTCCTGGCCACCGGTTCCCGCGCGGAGTTCACCACGTGGATGCGCCGGGCCATCGAATGGTTCTTCGACAACAAGGATCTGCTCCCCGCGTGGGACGAGGCGACCGCGCTCGAACCGGAGTTCCGCGACCTCGCGCGCGAGGGCATCATGCAGCTCGCCGACGGGATGCCGGCCTATTTGGCGCGCTGGCCCGAGGCCCGCCGCGACGAAGCGCGCCTGCGCATCGAGCTACTGGTGGCGCAGCTGGAACGCTTCTTCACCCGGTGGGCGATGCAGGGCACGATCGAGGTCACCGCGGCCGCGGCCGCCGAAGTCCTCACCGATATCTGGTTCCCCGCCCTGCAGGCGCCCGAATAGCGCCGGCCGACAACATCTTCCGGCTATTTCGGCGGTAACGTCCGGGCATATCCGAGCCCACGGTCCAGCCAGGTGTGCAGCACCTCGTCGTCGTCGAGATACTCCGGCGCCACCCGCAGCCAGTTCCGCATCTCCCGTCCGCCCATCACCATCGGCGCGACCGCGGAGCCGTCGATGAGTTCCTCGGCCTGCGCGGGATCGACCCGGACCAGCAGTCCGCCCTGCCCGCTCGCCGCCACCGCCATATTGCCGCCGACCAAAAAGGCCAGCCCGCCGAACATGCGCTTTTCGACCGTCTCGGTCACGGCGGGCCCGAGCAGGTCCCGGATCCGCTCCGCCAACTCCTCGTCATAGGCCATACGGCATTCTCACACCGGGCACCGACAGGTTCGGCCGCGATGCCGCGGCGGCCCGTCCGAAGAATTCACCGAGAATTCGCGCCCGTGGGAATCCGCAGCGGTTGCTCCGGTCCGATGGTTGGACCAGCATCCAACCTCATGCGGAATCGCTTGAATCCAGCCGGTGACATCCTCGATACCGGAATCCCCGAGCAGTTGGCCGCCACCATGACGATGGCCGAACAGCACGAATGGCATCGGGGATATCTGCGGCGGCATGCGGTGTCGCGGCGGAACTTCCTGCGCGGTTCGGCCGCGGCCGCCGCGGTGGCCGCCGTCGGCACCTCACCGTTCGCGGGGCGGGCCTATGCCGATCAGGCGCAGCTCGCGGTGGGCGGCCGCCATGTCGGCTACGGCCCCGACGCCGCCAGCCAGTTGCGCTTCGCCGCGCAGCTGTCGCGTAATCCCAGCGGCACCAAGGTCTTCCTCGATCACGGCCCGACCCCGGCGCTCGGCGCGAGCGTCGAGGCGGAGGTGCGCGATCTGGTGACCCAGATCCCCACGAGCGACAGCGGCGTCCTCGCCGCCGAACAGTTCTACGTGCACGCGCCGGTCGACGGCCTGCCCGGACGGCTGCCACACTTCTACCGGTGGCGCACCTCCGACGGATTCGTCGGTGACATCCGTGCCGCGTCGACCGCCATGCCGAGCGTGCGCAATGCGGTACTGCCCTTCCGGTTCACCATGATGGGCGATCAGGGCACCGACGACACGCCCGCCCAGCCGGCGGGCGTCGCTCCCGGCGACTACGACGACAAGTACTACAAGCCCGACAACGACCCCGCGGTCCCGCACGCGGACAACGTGATGCGTCAGATCGTGGCCTGCCAACCGGATTTCCATGTGCTGGCGGGTGATATCGCCTACGCCGACCCGTCGGGCGCGGGGAAGAAGCCGCGGTACGTCGCCGCCGGCGACAAACTGCCCGACGGATTCGACAAGTTCAATCCGTACGTGTGGGACGTGTATTTCGGCGCCATCGAATCCAGCGCCTCGACCACGCCGTGGATGTTCGCCACCGGCAACCACGACATGGAGGCCGCCTACGGCACCCACGGATACGGCGGACACCTCGCCCGGCTGGACCTGCCGGGCAACGGGCCCGCGGGCTGCCCGTCGGCGTACTCGTTCACCTACGGCAATGTGGCGGTGCTGTCGCTGGACGCCAACGACGTCTCCTACGAGATCAAGGCCAACACCGGTTACTCGGGTGGCGCCCAGACCAGTTGGGTGGAACGAACCCTCGCGGAGTACCGCGCGAATCCGAATATCGACTTCATCGTCTGCTTCTTCCACCACTGCGCCTACTCGACCACCGACTCCCATGCCAGCGACGGTGGCCTGCGTGATGCCTGGTGCGCGCTGTTCGACCGCTACCAGGTCGACTTGGTGCTCCAGGGGCACAACCACATCTTCGAGCGCACCGACCCGATCCGCGGCGGCCGCCCGACCAAGGCGGCGGGCGACAATTCGATCGTCTACCCGGACGCGGACGGCACCGTCTACTACACGGTGGGCGGCGGCGGACGTCCCCGCTACGGCTTCCAGCCCGGCTCACCGGAGACCTACCGGGGCCACGAGGTGCCCGACACCACGGTGCCCAACAGCTACGTGTGGACGCCGGCGGGCAGCAAACAGGACGAGGCCGCGCCCTGGTCGCGGGTGCGGTTCCGCAACTACTCGTTCATCCGGGTCGACGTGCGCCCGGGATTCTTCGCCAGCGAGATGGACGTGGTGGCCGTCGACGAGTACGGCCGCGAATTCGACAAGGTGACCTATCGCCGGCAGGTGGGACGCTGAACGGGGGGCGGGTCAACCCGCCGGCCCGCTGAGTCGTCGCGGACGGCCGCTGACCGGGCCGCCGGCCCCCCATCCGGCGGCCGGCGGCCACCATGGCGGTCATGCGTTTCCATTTCGCCGAGGCCGGCGGGGACCCCGCGCACTGGGTCGACCTCGCGCGGGCCGCGGAACAGGCCGGCTTCACCGGCGTCTGCCTGGCGGACAGCCTGGCCTATCCGCGCGACGGTGACCCGCGCTACCCCTATACCGCCGACGGGCGACGAGAGTTTCTGCGCGGCAAGCCCTTTGCCGAACCGATGATCGCCGCCACCGCGATCGCCACGGCCACAACCACGCTGCGCGTCACACCGTTCGTGCTGAAACTGCCGGTGCGCCCGCCCGTGCTGGTGGCCAAACAGGCCGCGACGCTGGCGGTGCTGAGCGGCAACCGCCTCTCGCTGGGAGTCGGAATCAG
This sequence comes from Nocardia elegans NBRC 108235, assembly GCF_001612845.1. GTDB lineage: Bacteria > Actinomycetota > Actinomycetes > Mycobacteriales > Mycobacteriaceae > Nocardia > Nocardia nova. The sequence continues at coordinate 27,372 of NZ_BDBF01000056.1, forward strand.
CCCGTGGCCACAGGATTTCGCCATGATGGGCGTGCCGTTCGAGCGGCGCGGCGCACGACTGGACGAAGGTATCGATATCGTGCGCGGCTTGTGCGGCGGCGGTGAATTCGCCTATCACGGCCAGGTGTACGACCTACCCGCCGTGGAGATCAATCCGGTTCCCACCACGTCGATTCCGATCCTCGTCGGCGGGCACAGCGAGGCCGCGCTGCGACGCGCGGTGCGTCGCGGCGACGGGTGGATGCACGCGGGCGGGACACCCGAGGAACTGGCCACGCTCCTGCGCCGCCTCGCCGAATTGCGTTCGGAATACGAAGCATCCGAATCGGCGCGGACCTCCGAATTCCAGGTTCACGTGGTAGCGCGCGACCCCTTCGACACCGCGGGCATCGCGGATCTGGCCGCCTCGGGCGTCACCGATGTGATCGTCGGATTCCGCAGCGTCCACGACGGCGCGCCGGATACCCGGGGTCTCGCCGAGAAGGTCGACGCGATCACCCGCTACGGCGAGACTGTCGTCGCCGCCTGCCGATAGGAGAGATATGGCCGACCATCCGGCTCGCGCGGCGGGACTGGCGTCCCAGCACGCCGTCCGCACCAAGGATCGCGCCACCTGGCTGAATCTGTTCGCCTCGGACGCGGTGGTGGAGGACCCGATCGGCCGATCGCCGTACGATCCCGCCGGGAACGGTCACCGCGGCCGCGATGCGATCGCCGCGTTCTGGGATACCGCCATCGCCGAGAGCGATATCGCGTTCCGGATGCGCGACTCCTACGCCTGCGGCGCCGAGGTAGCTTTCGTCGGCACCATCACCAGCGTGCGCCTGGACGTCACGGTCGAGGTCGACGGGGTGTTCACCTACCGGGTGGACGCCGACGGCCGCATCGCCGCTCTGCGCGCGTATTGGGAACACGACCGGGCTCGCCGCACCACATCCGATCCCGTGGAGACGGCCGGCTGACCGGAATCCGGCCTACACTCCCAGCGCCGGGGCGAAGACCGACCACGAGTCGTGCAGATCGTCCTGCCAGTACACCCACGCGTGGGTGCCGTTGCGGTGCACGACGGTCGCCGGAATGCCCAGGGCGGCAAGGCGACCGGTGAGCTGCCCGGTGCAGGAGTCGACGACGCTCTCCATCACGCCGCCGACCGCGACCCGGTTGGCCAGCGCGCCCGCGTTGCCGCCGATCGAGGGATCGGCGAGGGTGTCGTGCACGCCGGGCACCCCGTTGCCCGAGGAGATGTAGAGGGCCGTTCCGCGCAACCGATCGGCGTTCACCACCGGATCGTGAGCGGCCCAGTCCGGATCACCGGGTATCCCCCACATATTGCCGGCATTCGCCCCGAAGACTCCGAGCTGCGAATACACGTACGCCTGCGGAATCGGGCCGTTGGTCAGCGGACATCCGCTGTAGGCGCCGACCGCCTGGTACACGCCGGGCGCCCCGATGGCCAGATCGAGTGCCGAGGTCGCCGACATCGAGGTGCCCGCGACGGCATTGCGGCCCGTCATCTGGAACCGTGAGTTCAGCAGCGGCGGCAGCTCCCGGGTCAGGAACGTCGTCCATTCGTTGCGGCCCAGCACCGGATCGTCGGACTTCCAGTCGGTGTAGTAGCTGGCGCGCCCACCCATGGGGACGATCACGTTCACCGGTTTGTCGGCGAAGAATTGCGCGACGTCGGTGCGGTTGGTCCACGGCCCGCCGTCCTCACCGCCGTCGACGGCGTTGAGCAGATACAGCGCCGGCGCCGCGAAATCCGGATGCGACATCCACACGGTGATCTGCTTGTTCATCGCCGGGGAATAGACCACCACCGAATATTGGCGACCGCCCAGCGGATGGACGTCGACGATGGCGGGCGCGCCGGGATCCGCCGAGGCGACCGCGGGCACAATCGCGGCAATCGAGGCGAACGCGGCGAACAGGACAGCAAAACAGCGCGGGAGCCGGTGCATACGCGGAGTATTCCACCGTGTCGCGGTCTCCGCAGCACACTCGGCAGGTGTGTTCGCCGGAAGCCTCTGCCCGCACGCGGCGACCTTCGCGGTTCCGGCACCCGCGGTCCGCATCCGCCGGGCTATCTTCGCGCGCGGCCGCTCGCCACCGCTGGGAAGGGTCCCGGCGGTGACGTGCGCGGAGCCGGTCAGCCGGCGGCGACGGCGTCCCGGATCGCGGCGATATCGATCTTCGACATGGTCTGCAGCGCGGCGCCGGCCGCCGCCGCGTGCTCGCCACCCATCAACGCCGGCAGTTCGGCCGGCACGACCTGCCACGACAGGCCGTAGCGATCGGTCAGCCAGCCGCACGGCCCCGGCTTGCCACCCACGGTCAGAGCCGCCCACAGCCGGTCCACCTCGTCCTGCCCGTCGACCACCAACTGAATGGACGCCGCATCGGTGAAGGGGTGGCCGGGTCCGCCGTTCATCAGCGTGAGCGCGTGTCCGGCCAGGTCGACCTGCACGATGAAGGCCGATCCGTCGGGGTTGCGAGTGATGCCGGTGATGCGGGCGCCGGGGATGTGCTCGGTGTAGAACCGGGCGGCTTCCTCGGCGGCAGTGTCGAACCAGAGGAAGGTGCTGATGTCGGTCATGATCGCTCCTGGGGTGTGTGTCCAACTCGCTGTCACCCCTGGTCGAGGCCGATCCCGCACATTCGACACAGTTCGCGAATCTTCCCGGACTTTTTTCGCCGGTCCTACTCGGCGGCGAGCCGATCCAGCGCCGCCTGACTCGATTCGTCGGCGGCGCGGTAGATGATCAGCCGCTGATCGGGATCCTGCAGCGGCATCAGCGCTTCGTAGGCGACGGTGACCGCACCCACCCGAGGGTGGTGCATCGTCTTGCGGCCCCGGCCCTGCACCCGCACATCTCTGCGCTCCCACAGTTCGGCGAATTCGGCACTGCCCCTCCGGAATTCGTCGATGAGGTCGGCCAGGACGCGATCGTCCGGGTGGGCGGCCCAGGCGGCGCGCAGCCCCGCGATGCCCTCGCGCACGGTTCGTTCGCGGTCGGCGTAGAAATTGCCCATCCCCGGATAGAGCAGGCACAGCCACATGGAGTTGCGATGCCGGGGCGGCAGCGTGTCGAAATCGAGTAGCAGCCGCGACATCTGGCGGTTCCAGGCCAGGATGTCGTAGCGGTGGTTGAGCACCATCGCCGGGAGCGGCGCCAGATCCGCGACCAGCCGGGCCAGCTCCGGTGAGGCCGTGGTCGCAGGCTTGCCGTCGTCCGGTGGCCGCTGCCTGGCCAGATCGAACAGGTACATGCGTTCGTCGGGAGCCAGGCGCAGGGCCTGCGCGAGCGCGTCGAGCACCTCCGGCGAGGGCCGCAGTCCGCGCCCCTGTTCCAGCCGCACGATGTAGTCGGTGCTCACACCGGCCAGATCGGCGACCTCCTCCCGGCGCAGGCCCGGGGTGCGGCGGGAACGGCGGCGCAGCGGCAGGCCGAAATCACTCGGATCCAGTCGTTCGCGCCGGGTGCGCAGAAAGGCCCCCAGTTCCTGTGTCGCTACCACGGTGCCGGTCATCGCTGTCGATCCTACGACGAGGCTGGTACCGGCGATCCCAGGAAAAACCTTCCCTTACCGCGCCCGTCCCGGCCGCGCAGACTTGCCGTCGAGATCGAATCCACACAGGAGGAAGATATGGCGCTCACTCTCGACACCTATCGGCTGCTCGGCCGGTCCGGGCTGCGGGTCTCCCCGCTCGCGCTGGGCACCATGACCTTCGGGGCCGACTGGGGCTGGGGCGCCGAGCGCGACGAGGCGCGCAAACTGTTCGACGACTACGTCTCGCGCGGCGGCAATTTCATCGATACCGCGAGCGTCTACACCAACGGCAGTTCCGAGCGGCTGCTCGGCGAATTCACGCGCGACAATCGCGAAAGCCTGGTCCTGGCAACGAAATACACCATGCTGCGGCGGCCCGGTGACCCGAACTCCGGTGGCAACAACCGCAAGTCGATGTTCGCCTCGGTCGAGGCCAGCCTGCGCAATCTGAACACCGACTACATCGATCTGCTGTACCTGCACGCCTGGGACTTCACCACGCCGGTCGAGGAGGTGCTGCGCGGGATGGACGACTTGGTCCGGCAGGGCAAGGTGCTCTACGTCGCAATCTCCGACACCCCGGCCTGGCAGGTGGCCCGCATGCAGACCATCGCCGACCTGCGCGGCTGGTCTCCGCTGGTGGCGCTGCAGGTGGAATACAGCCTGATCGAACGCACCGTGGAACACGACCTGTTCCCGATGGCGCGGGAACTGGGGCTCGGGGTGATTCCGTGGTCGCCGCTCGGCAGCGGTGTGCTGACCGGCAAGTACAGCGCGGCCGATCTGGACACCTCGGCGGCGGGATCGCCGGAGGGCAGCCGCAAGAACGTCGCGCTGGCCAACGGTTCGCTGACCGCGCGGGGCCTGGCGATCGCCGAAGTGGTGAAGGAGGTCGCGGCGGAACTGGACCGGACGCCGGCGCAGACCGCACTGGCGTGGACGCTGCGGAATCCGGCGGTGACCGCCCCCATCATCGGCGCCCGCACCCCCGCGCAGCTCAGCGACAACCTGGGCGCGCTGGATGTGGAATTCGATGCGGCACACCTGGCTCGACTGGACGCGGCCAGTGCCGTCGAACCCGGATTCCCGCACAATATGCTCGCCCGCGAGATGACCAACACGGTGATCAACGGCGACCTGACGGTCGTCCCGCGCGCCTGACTCGTACGCCGTGACCACTGCGACCGGTCACCACACCGGCCACAGTGGTCACTCGGGCGGTCCGTCGAGTACGAGGCGGACCCACCAGCGACAGCCTTTCTCCGAGGACTCGGACTCCGGCATGCACTCGAGCATGCGCCGACGTCCGATCGGACAGGAATCGGGCGGTCGACGAATCAGGCCGCGGTGGTGAGGAATTCGGCCGCCGCGGCGCGGTATCGGCCGACCAGCAGGCGCACCACCGCTGGATGCGCACCCAGCGGTTCGGCGACTCCGTCGGCACCCGCCTCGTGCAAGCGTTGCTGGAACAGTCCTTGTGCCAAGAGGTACGAGCCGACGAACACCCGCCGCGCGCCGGATTCTCGCAGCGCGGCAACGACTTCCGGCACCCGTGGCTCACCGGTGGCGATATGGGCCGTGCGAACCGCGACGCCCAGCTCCTCCGCCAGCATGGCCGTCGCCCGCCGCACATCGTGGCGCGCACGCGCGTCGGAGGATCCGGCCGCCGCGAAGACCACCGCATCGCCGGGACGCATCCCGGCCTCGTGCAACCGCATCCGCATCACCCGGGCCAGCATCGGGTCCGGGCCCATCGCGGGGGTCACCACCACATCCGGATGTCCGCTGTCGCGCACCTCGCGTGGGACATCCTGGTAGACGTGGTATCCGGAGGCGAGGAAGGCCGGAACCACCACGGCCGGAACACCGTTCAGCTCGCGCAGCACCTCGGCGGGTGTGGGGCCGAGCACGTCGACGAAGGCGGTCCGTACCGGCACGTCGGCACCGGCACGCCCCAGTTCCACACGCATCGCGTCGGCCACCGCGGCGATCATCCGCACCCCTGTGGCACTGCGGGTGCCGTGCGCCACCAGCACCAGCGCGGGGGCGCTCACCAGACCCCCGCCATGGGCGTGGGTCGCTGCGGACGCAGCGACGGGGCGTACCCCACCGGCGGGCGGTTGTTGTTGTCGACGCATTCGGCGGGGTCGAGGGCGAGCCGGTAACCCCGCTTCACCACCGTCTGAATCGCCTTCGGTGTACCGAGACCCGCACGCAGTCGCGCGATTCCGGTCTCCACCGCATGGGTGTCGTCACCGCCGCCGGGCAGCGCCGCCAGCAGATCCTCCCGCGACACCACCCGGCCGGGCTGGCGGGCCAGTGCCCGCATCAACGCCATCGGCGCGGGAGCGAGCTGGCGCACCGAACCGTCGACCACGACACAGCCGCCGCGCACGCTCAATTCGTGCCCGGCGGCGTGAATTCGATTGGCGCGCCGGGGAAGTTCCTCGGCGACATGGCGGGCCAGCGCCCCGAGCCGCGCCCGGCCCGGCATGGACGTCGGCACCCCGAGTTCCTCGAGCGGCGCGGCGGTGATCGGGCCGACACACGCCGGCAGCACCCGGGAACGCATCGCCTGCAGGACGCCCTCGAGCAGCCCGGTTTCCTTGGCTCGCATCAACATCGAGGCCACCGCGGGCGCGCTGGTGAACGTGACGCAATCCAGTGCCGAGGTGACCACACCCTCGATCAGGCGGTCCATCGGCACGCGGTCGTCCGGTGGCACCCAGCGGTACACCGGCACCGGCACGACATCGGCTCCGGCGCAACGCAGTACTTCACAGAAGTCGGGTACCGGTTCCCATTCGGTGGTCGCACCGTGCAACTGCACCGCGATGCGCACTCCCTCGACACCCGCCGCCAGCAGGTGATCGAGCACCTCGGCCGACGATTCGGAGGCCGGCGACCATTCCTCGCGCAATTCGGCGGCGCGGATCGCTCCCTTGGCCTTGGGACCACGGGCCAGCATCCGCGTGGAAGCCAATGTCTCCCGGAGGTTTTCGGCCAGACCCCAGCCTTCGGCCGCCTCCATCCAGCCGCGGAAACCGATGCCCGTGGTGGCGACGGCGATCTGCGGCGGATCGGCGACCAACTGCCGGGTGACCCGCTCCAGCTCGGTGTCGTCGGACAGCGGGATGATGCGAATCGCCGGGGCGGACACGATATTCGCGCCTCGGCGACTCAACAGCGTGGCCAGTTCGTCGGCCCGGCGGGCGGCCGTCACACCGATGGTGAAGCCGTCCAGGGGTTTCAATTCGGTGGGTCGCGCTTCGCTCACGGCGTACCGCCGTACTGCACCGGTTCGTTGGACACCGCGACGACCCCGTCGACGACGCGCACGCCGTAGACGGGCAGTGCGACCGAGTCGTCCTCGAGGCAATGGCCGTCCAGCAGGGAGAACGCCTGCTTCAGCAGCGGCGACGCGACGACCGGCACACCGGCGCGGTCACCGACGATGCCGCGCGACATGACTGCCGCCCGCCCGAACGGATCGATATTGCCGACGGCATACAGCGTGCCGTCGGGCAGCAGGAAGAGCGCGGCCTGCCGTCCGCCTCTCAGTAGCACCGCCACGCCGCGGCCGGGGATCAGATAATCGAGCCGGCAGGCCGAGGTCCAGCCGGTGGTGGTTGCCGGTGCGAAGCCCGGTGTGTCGATAACGGTCATCGGTAATCTCCTCCGAACGCCTTACCTAATAGGTACCGGTGTCCTGTTTCCGCACGATTACGTGGCTATTTCCCGGGCGTGGCAGTTGCGGCCGGCATGGCGGGAAGTTCGGGCATACCGTGTCCATCGCGGCCCGCCCGGTGCCCTCCGTGGTTACGCGGGCTGCCGCCTCCGGGCACGTCGGGCAGGCCGAGCAGAACCGGCGTCTTGCGCTCCCCGCTCTCGTCGAAGGCGATTGTCGGATCGGCCTCCTCGGGCGCGTTGACGAAGGTGACGAAGCGCGAGAGCTTCGCGGGATCCTCCAGTACCGCGGCCCATTCGTCCTTGTAGCCGGCCACGTGGCGGGCCATGCTCTCCTCCAGTTCGGCGGCGATGCCGAGGGAGTCCTCGCACACGACCTGCTTCACGTGTTCGATGCCGCCCTCGAGTGACTCCTGCCACGGCGCGGTGCGCTGCAGCCGGTCGGCGGTGCGGATGTAGAACATCAGATAGCGGTCGATGTAGCGGATCAACGTCTCGTCGTCGAGGTCGCCGGCCAGCAGCACCGCGTGCTTGGGAGTCAGGCCGCCGTTGCCGCCGACATAGAGGTTCCAGCCGTTCTCGGTGGCGATGACGCCGACATCCTTACCGCGCGCCTCGGCGCATTCGCGGGCACAGCCCGAGACCGCCAGCTTCAGCTTGTGCGGCGAGCGCAGCCCGCGGTAGCGCTTCTCCAGCAGCACCGCCATGCCGACCGAATCCTGCTGGCCGTAGCGGCACCAGGTGGAACCCACGCAGCTCTTCACAGTGCGCAACGATTTGCCGTAGGCGTGGCCGGATTCCATCCCCTTGTCGACCAGTCGCTGCCAGATCTGCGGCAACTGCTCGACCCGCGCGCCGAACAGGTCGATGCGCTGACCGCCGGTGACCTTGACGTAGAGGCCGAAATCCTTGGCGATCTGCCCGATTTCGATCAGCTGCTCGGGCGTCACCTCACCGCCGGGCATCCGCGGCACCACCGAATAGGTGCCGTTCTTCTGCAGGTTGGCCAGGAAGTGGTCGTTGGTGTCCTGCAGCGCGGACTGTTCGCCGTCGAGGATGTGGTCGCTCGAGGTGGAGGCCAGGATGGAGGCGACGGTCGGCTTGCAGATATCGCAGCCGATTCCGGTGCCGTGCTTGGCGATCAGTTCCGAGAAGGTGCGGATGCCGGTCACCTGCACGATCTGGAACAGTTCGGACCGTGACGGGGTGAAGTGCTCGCACAGCGCCTTCGACATCTCCACGCCGGACTGCTCGAGCAACTTCTTGATCATGGGAACGCAACCGCCGCAGGAGGTTCCGGCGGAGGTGCAGCTCTTGACGCCGGCGATATCGCAGGCGCCTTCGTGAATAGCTCCGACGATGGCCCCTTTGGACACGTTGTTGCAGGAGCAGATCTGCGCCTCGTCGGGCAGTGCGTCCGCGCCCAGTTCGGCGCCCGCGGGCGAGATGAGCGCGGCCGGTTCGGCGGGCAGTTCGCTGCCGACCAGCGGGCGCAGCGCCGCGTACTGCGAGGCGTCGCCGACCAGGATGCCGCCCAGCAGCGTCTTGGCGTCGTCGGAGATCACCAGCTTGGCGTAGGTGCCCTTGGCTGCGTCGTGCAGCACCACCGACAGCGCGCCCTCGGTAGTGGCGTGGGCGTCACCGAAGCTGGCCACGTCCACACCGAGCAGCTTCAGCTTGGTCGACAGATCGGCGCCCGGGAATTCGCCCGCGCCGCCGAGCAGCCGGTCAGCGACGATCTCGGCGGTGGTGTAACCGGGAGCGACCAGGCCGTAGCAGGTGCCCTCCACGGCCGCGACCTCGCCGACGGCGTAGATGTTGGGGTCGGAGGTGAGCATGCCGAGGTCGGTGAGCGCACCACCGCGCGGCCCGATCTCGAGTCCGGCATCGCGGGCGATCTGATCGCGCGGGCGCACACCGGCGGAGAACACCACCAGCGAGGCGTCGATCACCGAGTCGTCGGACAGCGAAACCCGCAGGCCCGCGCCGTCTTCGGCGGGTTCGATGGCCGAGGTGCCGACCCCCGTGTGCACGTGCAGGCCCAGATCGGTGACCAGCTTCTCGAGGATCGCGCCGCCACCCTCGTCGACCTGCACCGGCATCAGCCGCGGCGCGAACTCGACGACGTGCGGCGTCATTCCCATGAGCCGCAGGGCATTCGCCGCCTCCAGACCGAGGAGGCCACCGCCGACGACGACACCGACCGCACCGGGGCCCGCGTTCTGCGCCGCGGCGCGGATGCCGTCGAGGTCCTCGAGGGTGCGGTAGACGAAACATTCGGGGCGGTCGTGGCCCGGTACCGGCGGCACGAAGGCATACGATCCGGTCGCGAGAACCAGTGCGTCGTAACCGATCACGTCACCGGAGGAGGTGGTCACCTTGCGGGCGGCGCGGTCGATCTCGTCGGCGCGCACGCCGAGACGCAGATCCACCAGCACGTCGCCGGCGTATTCGTTGCCGGGCAGGGCGAGCGCGCTCTTCTCCCAGGCGCCGACGTAGGACGACAGGCCGACGCGATCGTAGGCGGCCTGCGACTCCTCGCTCAGCACCACGATCTGCCAGCGCCCGGCCTCGTCGCGGGAGCGCAGCGCCTCCACGAACCGGTGCCCGACCATGCCGTGGCCGACGACCACCACGGTCTTGCGCTGCGTGGGTTCGACTGTCGTGTTCATGACTGTCCTCCGATGCTTTCCGATGGTCAGGCGCGAGCCGAGGTGGTGGACTGGGTGGTATCGGTTTCCGGCGACCGTTCGGCCTCGAGCACCAGGGCCTCCGCCTCGGCGACGACACCGGAACCGCTTCGCGGCGAACGCATTCCGGGCCGACGCAGGAAGACCGACCAGACGACGGTCGCGCAGACGACGTAGAAGCCCAGGAACACCCAGAACGCGGTGGTGGCGGAATTGGTGGAGGCGTAGGAGGAGCGCAGCACCAGGTTGATGGCCACCCCACCCAGGGCGCCGATCGCGCCGACGAAGCCGATCAGCGCGCCCGAGGTGTTGCGCGACCAGGCGGCCTGCTCCGCGGGGCTCACCGGGAGGCTCTTGGACTTCGCGTCGAACACCGACGGGATGATCTTGGTGACCGACCCGTTGCCGATTCCCGAGAGCACGAACAGGGCGATGAATCCGCAGACCAGGGCGACCATGGTCGCCCCCGAGGCCACGCCGCCGTTGTGGTCGGCGGCCACACTGGACACCGCGACCACGACCGCCGCGACCATCATTCCGGCGAACCCGGCCAGCGTGACGCGGCTGCCGCCGAAGCGGTCGGCCATCTTGCCGCCGTAGGGGCGGGCCAGCGAACCCAGCAGCGGGCCGATGAAGGCGATCTGCGCGGCGTGCAGACTCGCCTGGGCGGCCGAATCACCCCCGGCCTTGAAGCCGATCTGCAGAATCTGGCCGAAGGCGAAGCTGAAGCCGATGAACGAGCCGAAGGTCCCGATGTACAGGAAGGCGATCGCCCAGGACTGCGGAACCTTCAGCGACTCCAGCATGTAGCCCAGGTCGGCCTTCTGATTGCGCAGATTGTCCATATAGAGCGCGGCGCCGAGTCCGGCGATCGCGATGAACGCCAGGTACACCAGGCAGACGACCGACGCGTACGAATTGCCGAGCGTGGCGATCACCAGCAGGCCGATCAACTGGATCACCGGGACGCCGATATTGCCGCCACCGGCGTTCATGCCCAGCGCCCAGCCCTTGAGCCGCTGCGGGTAGAAGGCGTTGATATTGGTCATCGAGGAGGCGAAGTTGCCACCGCCCAGGCCGGCGAACGCCGCCACCACCATGAACGTGGTGTAGGACGTGCCCGGCTGGTTGATGAAGTACAGCGTCAGCAGCGTCGGGACCAGCAGCATCAGCGCGCTGAAGATCGTCCAGTTGCGGCCACCGAAGCGCGCGGTGGCGACGGTGTAGGGAATGCGCAGAATGCCGCCGACCAGCGTCGGCATGGCGACGAGGAAGAACTTTCCGGCGGCGTCGATGCCGAACTTGTCCGTCGGCATGAACAGCACCATCACCGACCAGATCGACCACACCGAGAATCCGACATGTTCGGCGACGACCGACCAGATCAGATTGCGACGGGCGATGTTCTTGCCGCCGGCCTCCCAGGCCGCGACATCCTCGGCATCCCACTGCTCGATGTCGTGGTTACGCGTCAGCGTGCTCAACAGGGCCTCCTGAAATCCGGTTGGCCCCAAGGTAGGAAACGGGTATTGCCGCGATGCTGCGCCACATGACGCGCAAATCAACGGTTGCTCACGCATTCGGCGATTTCCCGGTGAGAACCGGGGCATTGTTTCGCCCATATGACACAACGGTTTCCGTGCGTCACAAAGTACCGACGCTCACACACGGACTCGGTGAGGTCGATGCCGGCGAGTGGCCCGGGCCACAATAGTCGGGCGTCGGCTCACATCATGGACACAAGCTCACCGCGGCGCAACCCGAGCGGTGAAATTGCCGAAAGGTCGCGGCCCCGACGCCGATCAGTGCCAGGTGTCCTCGAGCATGCGCGGCTTGCACGCCTGCCAGGCGCCGGCCACGAGCACCAGGACGGCAACCGCCAGCAGCGCGAAGGGCGCGCCCCATCCGCCGACCGCACTGTGCAGCACACCGAACAGCAGCGGACCCACACACGCGACGGTGTAGCCGATGCCCTGGGTGAATCCGGACAGCGCCGCCGAACCGGCCTGGGTGCGGGTCCGCAGATTGATCAGCGTGAGCGCCATCGGGAAGGTGCTCGGTCCCATGCCCAGCAGCAGCACCCAGAGCCAGGGCGCGCCCATCGGGGCGACGAGCAGTCCGGCGAAGGCGGCGAAAAACGCGATGGCGCAGACGATCACGACCGGAAACGGATTGCGGATACGGGCGGTGAAGGAGGGCGCGGTCAGCGCGGCCGCCAAACCGATGAAGGAGAAGAAGGCGACCATCGTGCCGCCGTAGGCCGCGTCGGCGCCCGCATCGGCGAGAATCTTGGGCAGCCAGGTGAACATGGAATAGGTGATCAACGAGGTCATACCGAACATCGCGGCCATCCCCCACGCCAGCGGCGAACGCCGGATGTTCCCGGCGCGCGCGGGCTGTTCGCCCGGCACCTCGGCGAGCGCGGTGGTGTCCACGCGATCGCGGCCGCGCCGCTCGCGCAGCACACCCAGCCACGGCACCGCGGCCGCGAAACCGAGTAGCGCCCACAACCCGAGCGAGACCCGCCAGCCGGCCGCGTCCGCGACCGGGACCGCGATCAGCGCCGGCACCACGGTGCCGATCTGCACCATCGTGATGTACACCGAGCTCAGCACCGCCAGCCGATCGGCGAAATAGCGCTTGACCAGCGGCGGAATCACGACATTGCCGATGCCCATACCGGCCAGCGCCAGCGCGGACAGACTCAGCAACTCCCAGGTGTCGGGCACCAGCGCCCGGGTGAGCTGCCCGGCCCCGGCCATGCACATGGCGACCAGCGCGGTGCGTTCCAGACCCAGCCGGCGCACGAAGATCGGGGTGATCAATCCGGCCAGCGCGAACATGGCGGTCGGGATCATGCCGAAGACACCGACGATGGCCGTGGAATAGCCGATATCGGCGCCGATCCGCTCGGCGAGCGGGGTGAAGGCGGTGACCGCCACACGCAGCGTGAGCGCCGAGACGACGATCGCGACCAGGACGAGAATCCGGCCCTCGGCCAGGCCGCGGCGCCGGATGTCGGTAGTCGACTGCAGATTGGTGACGGTCACCGAGAAATCATAGGATGATTGGATGAAAGCGAGCAACAAATGTGAGGAGGGGTACTCTGTTGGCCGTGCAACCAGTCCGGCGCACCAGCCTCATCGCTCAGGTCACCGAACAGCTGCGCGCTGAAATCCGTTCGGGGCGTTGGCCGATCGGCTCTCGCATCCCGACCGAGCCGGAACTCACCGAATTGACCGGCACCGGCCGCAATACCGTGCGCGAAGCGGTGCAGGCGCTCGTGCACGCCGGCATGCTCGAACGCAGGCAGGGTTCGGGCACCTACGTCATCGCCGCGTCCGATCTGGGCGGCACCCTCACCAAATACTTCGCCGACGCCGTGGAACGCGACGTCCTGGAACTGCGTCAGGCCCTCGACGTACAGGCTGCCCGGCTGGCCGCACAGCGCCGCGACGACAACGACGTGCAGACCCTGCTGCGCTTGCTCGACCGGCGCAGCCAGGTCTGGGATACCGACAGCACCGCGGCGGTCGACGCGGACGTGGCCCTGCACCGCGCCATCGTCGCGGCCAGCCACAACACCGTCTACCTCGAGTTCTACGATTCGCTGCTGCCGGTGATCGAGGACGTGATCCGTTCCCGCACAACCAAATACGGCAACCAGTATCACGACGAACACGCCGAGCTGGTCCACGCCGTGATCGACGGCGACTCCGATCGGGCCGCTCGCGCCGCCAACTGCTTCCTCGGCTCGCTCATCGCCGAATACCCCGAACGGTGACGGATTCCGCGGCAGGTAAACGATTCGTCACCATGGTGCCGGTCGCGGGGTGAGCGAGTGTTGCTGCGAACGTCACGGAGCGTGAATCGGACGTAATTTCGCCTTCCTACCGTGGATGCGACCGCCGGACCCGCACCTCAGGGTCCCCGAGATGAGGGCGGTCACACCCCTTCGAGAGGAACGCGCCGATGACTACCACCGACGCCGCGATATCGGCCACCGCCGCTCCCGACTTCCACTATCAGGCCCGCGGCCGCTGGCTCGATCACTGGGAGCCCGACAACGAAACCTTCTGGGAGAACGGCGGAAAACGCACCGCCCGTAAGAATCTCGCCTTCTCGGTCTTCTCCGAGAATCTCGGATTCAGCATCTGGGTGCTGTGGGCCAGCGTGGTCACCGCCATGGGTTCGGCGGGCTTTCATTATCTGAGCGGCCCCGACGCCGTCGCCAATTCGCTACTGCTCACCTCCACCCCCACACTCGTCGGCGCCGCGTTGCGCGTGCCCTACACCTTCGCCATCCCGAAATTCGGTGGCCGCGCGTTCACCGTGTTCAGCGCGGGGATGTTGCTGCTGCCGACGCTGGGCCTGGTCTATTTCGTCAATCAGCCCGGCACGCCGTTCTGGGTGTTCATGGTGCTGGCCGCGCTCGCGGGCGTGGGTGGCGGCAATTTCTCCTCGTCGATGGCGAATATCAATTTCTTCTATCCCGAGGGGAAGAAGGGCGCCGCGCTCGGAATCAACGCCGCGGGCGGCAATATGGGCGTCGCGCAGACCCAGCTGCTGGTGCCGCTGATCATCACCCTCGGCACCCATCTCACGGCCAAGGATCCGGCCGGTTACCGGTTCGGCATCACCCTCGCGGTGCTGGTGTGGATTCCGTTCGTCCTCGTCGCCATGTTCGGCGCGCTGCGGTACATGGATTCGATCACCGGCGCGAAATCCGACGGCAGCTCCTATCGGCTGGCCCTGACCAATCGGCACACCTGGATCATGGCGGTGCTCTACATCGGCACCTTCGGATCGTTCATCGGCTTCTCGTTCGCCTTCCCCACCCTGCTCAAATCCACCTTCCCCGACCTGGCGAAGATCGGCTGGATGTCCACGATCGGCAATCTCGCCTTCCTCGGCGCGTTCGTCGGATCGCTGAGCCGGCCCTTCGGCGGCTGGATCGCGGACCGGTTCACCGGCGCCCGGATCACGGTCTACGTCTTCGCCGGTATGGCCGGCGCCACCGCGCTGATCGTGGCCGCGCTCTCGGTGAAGAACTTCCCGCTGTATCTGATCTCGTTCCTGCTGCTGTTCGTGCTGTCGGGCATCGGCAACGGCTCCACCTACCGCATGATCCCCTCGATCTTCGGCGCCGAGGCCAAGCGCCGCGCCGCCGAACACGGCCAGGACCCGGCGACCGCCCTGGCCGCGGCCAAGCGGCAGGCGGGTGCGGCGATCGGTGTGGTCGGCGCGGTGGGCGCGGCCGGCGGGTGGGTGCTGCAGCAGGCGCTGCGGGAATCCAACATCCACTTCGGCGGGATGGCACCGGCCTTCTGGGCCTACGCCGTCGCCTTCCTGATGATGGGCGGGCTCACCTGGTGGTTCTATCTGCGCTCGTCGTTCGCCGTCGGGCGGGTGCCGTCACTGGCCCACGCGGGCATCTAAGACCCTCGCACAGACTGCGGGCTCGCCGGTCGCATCCGATCGGCGGGCCCGCTAGAGCATCAAGCGGATCATGTCGGCGGTATGCGCCAGACCGGGAAACGCCTCCGCCGTCGACCGCGGATGCAGCGCGTGCACCGCGAGCCGGAACATGACCGCGCGCAACAACATCTGCGGCCACTCCGGCAGATCCGACCATCGCTCGAGCAGACCCGGATCCGCACCGCCCCAGGAGAGCGCGTCGACCACGATCACCCCGGCCGCCCAGGACGCGGGCCGCCAGTAGGGGGCGATGTCGGTGAGCCCCGGCGCCTGGCCGTTCGCGAACAACACCGTGCCGAACAGATCGCCGTGCACCAGCTGCGACGGGATCTGCACCGGTTTGCGCAGCGTCGCCAGCTGCGCCAGCATATCGATGCTGTGGCGGCCGTCCGGCGTGGTCACCGGCAGCATGCCGCCGGCTTTCAGGCTGCGCAGCGGCACCGACTCCCACGCGGCCCGGTCCGCGGCGACGAACACGTCGACATCGACCCACGGCGCGATCGGCTGCTGGACCAGGAAGCGCGGGCGCTCCAGCCGCGCGGTGGCGTGGTGCAGGCGTAGTGACACCGACACCACCTCGTCGTGGCGCGGTTCCGGGGTGCCGTCCATATAGGTATCGGCACGCCAGCCGGACACCACGTAGCGACCGTCGGTGGCGCGCACCGGCCGCGCCAGCCGCACCCCGTCCACCTGCAGTGTTTCCCGGACCTTCGCCGACCACGCTGCCCGGGCGTGGTCGGCCACCGGGCTGAGCACGACCTCTCCGCACCGCCACCCACCGTCCCAGTCGCCCAGCGCGACCGGGGACACTTCGCGCAGCCCGAAGGTGGCCCGCACATACTCCGGAGGTTCGACAGATGTCACGGCCGTACCGTAACCCCGGCGACTTGTCCACTCGAGACAACGCGCTGAGCCGCCTCCCCGGAACTTTTACTGTGCCGCCACCCCGGGCCTCTGCGTACCGGTAAGTGCCACGCGAGTACCAGCCCGGTCCCAGGTAGGGAGCCGAAAAGGCCTTGGGCGTACCCGGCGAGTTACCCATGTTCTCGCGAAATCAGTGGGCCTGTCCCGTAGCGGAGCTACGGGACAACATCGACGAAACGTCCGGGTCAGTAGACAGGCAGGCTCGGGTCGACCTGGTTGGCCCAGGCGACGATTCCGCCCTGGAGGTGGGTCGCGTCGGAGAATCCGGCGCGCTTCAAAGCAGCCAGTGCCTCCGCTGAGCGGATGCCGGTCTTGCAGTGCAGCACGATCGGTGTGTTCTGCGGAAGTTCGGCAAGCGCCTCGCCGGACAGGATGCGGTCCTTGGGGATCAGGGTCGCGCCGTCGATGCGGACGATGTCCCACTCCACCGGTTCGCGAACGTCGATGATGGCGACGTCCTTGCCCGCGTCGAGCATGTCCTTCAGCTCGCGCGCGGTCACCGTGGAACCCACCGCAGCGGCCTGGCCCTCCTCGGAGACCACACCGCAGAACGCCTCGTAGTCGATGAGTTCGGTGATGGGCTGACGCTCGGGATCGCGCCGCAGCTTGATGGTGCGGTAGTTCATATCCAGTGCGTCGTAGACCATCAGCCGGCCGAGCAGGGTCTCGCCGATGCCGGTGATCAGTTTGATGGCCTCGGTGACCATGATCGAACCGATCGACGCGCACAGCACACCCAGCACACCGCCCTCGGCGCAGGACGGGACCATGCCCGGCGGCGGCGCCTCGGGGTACAGGTCGCGGTAGTTGATGCCGCGCTTCTCACCGTTCGGGCCGTCGGGGGCGTCCTCCCAGAACACCGACACCTGGCCCTCGAACCGATAGATCGACCCCCACACGTACGGCTTACCGGCCAGCACGGCGGCGTCGTTGACCAGATAGCGGGTGGCGAAGTTGTCGGTGCCGTCGACGATCAGGTCGTACTGCGCGAACAGGTCGACCGCGTTCTCCGGCTCCAGGCGGATCTTGTGCAGCACCACCTCGACGCCGGAATTGATCTCCAGAATCGAATCGCGCGCACTGTCGGCCTTGCTGCGACCGATATCGGATTCGCCGTGGATGATCTGCCGCTGCAGATTCGACGCGTCCACCTCGTCGAACTCCACGATGCCGAGCGTGCCGACACCGGCGGCGGCCAGATACAGCAGCGCCGGTGAGCCCAGACCACCCGCACCGATCACCAGCACCTTGGCATTCTTCAGGCGTTTCTGCCCGTCCATCCCGACATCGGGAATGATCAGATGCCGGCTGTAGCGGGCGACCTCATCCCTGGTCAGCTCCGCGGCCGGTTCGACCAGTGGCGGCAGGGACTGTGGTGATGACACGTCGCAGACTCCTCGAATCGAATTCGCCGTTAGGGCTGATCGGTGCAACGCGGCGAATCGGGCCGTTCTTCCCAGTACCGCCTCTCCGCGACTTTAGCGTGCCGCCGCCTGCCGCAAGACTTGCGGGTCGGGCCGGCGTTTGGCTGCCCGCTCGGCGTAGCCCGTCCCCGGCGAGTTACCCATGTACTCCCGAGATCAGCTGTGGCGTTGGCATGCCGTCGTCACCCGCGGGGATACGGCCAGGGGTTGAAGCGGCACCTTTTCCCGTCCATCGGCACCACACCCTGCGGGTCCAGGGTCGCGATGTCGTTGTTGCGGGTGCCGAAGGTCTGCTGCATCATCACCGGCGCCAATCCGCCGTCGATCTCGCACGGCTGATGTTCGTGGTAGCCGATGGCGTGACCGACCTCGTGGTTGATCTGATACTGCCGGTAGGAGCCGATATCGCCCTCGAAATCGGTGGCGCCGCGCACCCAGCGCACCTCGGAGAGAACCACGCGGCCGAGATCGGAGTTGTAACAGGAGGAGTCGATCGGGATTTCGAAACCGCAGGCCGATTTGGTGGTCTGCCGGGAGGTCAGCGAGACCCGGAAATCCGGTTCGCCGTTGTCGATCCGGCGGAAGCCGAAGCGCGGATCGTGGGTCCAGCTCTTCGGGTTGGCCAGGGTGGCGTCCACCATCTTGGCCACCGAATCGTCCCCGCCGAGCGAGGTGGTGTCGACTCCGTTCTCGACCTCGACGGTGTAGGTGAACAGATGCGCCTGACCGGCCCCGACCTGCGCCGATGCGCCGGGAACGATATGCCAGGTGCCCGCCGCGGTCTCCGTGAACGCCCCGCCCGCGGGCAGCGCGCCGGAGGGCGGATCGCCGGCGAACTTACCGTCGCCCTTGGGTGGTGCGCCGATGATGCCGGCCTTGCTGGTGTGCTGGCTGAGCCGGCCCAGGGCGGGGGTGGAGCCGCCGGAGGTGTCGGTACCCCCCTTGACGGCGTCCACGATCACCAACACGGTGATGATCACCAGTACCGGAAGCGCGTAGGCCCGCCAGCCGTAGGTGGAGACGAACCGCCCCAGCGCGCTCTGCTTCTTCGTATCGCGTTCCGGCCGTGGCCGATTCGCCGCGTCGTGGGCGCCGGTCGGATCCCATTTCGCACGCAGCGGTTGATGGGAACGATCGCCGTGGCCGTTGCCGGAATACAGGCCGAGCGGATCGTAGAATTCGGAGCTTTCCGTAGGTAGCTGCCGGTCACGCCGACCGGTAGCGGCCGATTCCGCGCGCGCGGCCAGAACACCTGCGGGGCGAGGCGAATCGGGCCCGCCGGTCGTTCTGCCCCGTTGTTCGCTCACCCGAACAGATTCTCACAGGCCGTTCGGCGACATCTACATACCTGCCGTTGACCGGCCGGGGTTGCGAGAAATCTCACCACTGTGCGAGATTTCTCACGGCGGCCAGTTACTGACAGGTTGCCAATAGGTGTGGAAGGTTATTCGAATACCACAACGGCAGGAACGGGATCGGCTTCCCAGCCAGTGCAGCCGACCCGCAGCGGGCTGCATCACGAACGAGTATCGTTCGTTGAATACCGTGCACATCCACGTTCCCGCCGGGAATCGACTGGGAGAACCGAAATGACTGACCTCGTGGACCGGATGACGTCCTCGCGACTGTCGTCCGAGGCCATGGCACCGAGCAAGCGCGGAACTCGCCTACCCCGGGAGGCCCGCCGTGCCCAGCTGCTCGCCGCGGCCAGCGAGGTCTTCGTGCTGCGCGGCTACCACGCCGCCGGCATGGACGAGATCTCGCAATGCGCCGGCGTCTCCAAACCCGTTCTGTACCAGCACTTTTCGAGTAAGCTCGAACTGTATCTGGCGGTCCTGCAGAACTACATCGACGCTTTGGTGTCGAGTGTCCGCCAGGCGCTGCGGTCGACCACCGACAACCGGCAGCGCGTCCGGGCCGCCGTCGCGGCGTACTTCGACTTCGTCGACCACGAAACCCAGGGTTTCCGACTGGTTTTCGAATCCGACCTGACCAGCGAGCCGCAGGTGCAGCGGCGCGTCGAACAGGCCACCGAGGCCTGCGTGGACGCGGTGTTCGACCTCGTCGCCCACGATTCCGGACTGGACCCCTACCGCGCCCGCATTCTGGCCGTGGGACTCGTGGGCGCCAGCCAGATCACAGCGCGCTACTGGCTCGAGGCGGACCGGCCGATCCCGAAGGAAGAGGCCGTCGACACCACCGTCCAGCTCTGCTGGGGCGGTCTGTCCCGCGTGCCACTCTCCCAGCGCTGAGAGCGCTCCCCCGCCTCTCCGCGTATTTTGCGTACAAGTGAGTGCCGCGTAGGTTTCTGCCCGGTCCTGCGTTGAGAGCGCATGCACCTTCTGGGCGTGCCCGGCGAGTTACCCATGTCCTCGGGAAATCAGGCAGACGTTTCGGCCCCGGCTTGCTTCGACAGCAGGCCGGGGCCTTTCGTTCATCATGCCCGCAGCTACTTCGACCGCAGGCGCCTTCTACACCGCGGCGAAACCCACGCGGCCGCTGGTGGAGGTGCCGATTTCGACGTAGGCCACCTTCGCGGCCTGAATCAGGTACTTGCGGCCCTTCTCGTCCTCGAGGGTCAGCACACCGCCCGAACCGCTCAGCGCGCCGGATACCAGCGCCTCGACCTCCTCCGGGGTCTGCGAGCTGGCGATGACCAGTTCCCGCGGGCTATCCGAAATGCCGATCTTGACCTCCACGGCCAACCTCCTAGAGTCCAGATGGTGTCGCTGCCCAGGCTAGTGCAGCGAACGGGTCGGAGACGATGCGCCTGCCTGTGCTGTCAGCGAACAGCCGACGGTCCCGACGGCCGTCGCGAGCGGCTCATCCCAGGCTCAGCACACGCATCCGCTCGGCATGCGAGTTCTGCATCCGTTCGAACAGCGCTGCCACCCCGTTGAGGTCGCCGGTGGCGGTGAGCACCAGTTCGGTCAGCTCGTCGCGCTGGGCCATCACATACTGCGCCTGGGTGATGGCCTCGCCGAGCAGCCGGCGGCCCCACAGCGTGAGCCGGTCGCGCTCGGAGCGGCTGACGGTGACCGCCCGGCGCACCTCCTCGATGACGAATTCCGAGTGGTGGGTCTCGGCCAGCACATCGCGCACGACCGCGGCCACCTCCGGCGCCAGCGCATCGGCGAGCACCGCGTAGAAGTCGGCGGCGATACCGTCGCCGACATAGAACTTGACCATCGACTCGAGCCAGTTCGAGGGATCGGTCGAGGCGTGGTAGGCGTCCAGGGCCCGCACGAACGGCGCCATCGCGTCGAAGACGTCGACGCCACGCCCCTGCAGCGCCCGCTCGAGCGTCTCGAAATGCTCCATCTCGGCGGCGGCCATCTTCGCCACCGCCACCTTGCCCCGCAGCGTGGGCGATAATTTCGCCTCTTCCGCCAGGCGGTAGAACGCGGAGATCTCACCGTAGGCGAGAACCGCGAACAGATCGGTGACACCGAGATGGTCGGCGGGGATTCGATGATCGGATTCGGTCGAAACACCCAGCGCGCCAGATGTGTTTGCACCCATGACCATCACCCTAGTGGGTCGGCGCCCGGAGGGGGCGGCGGCGCGGCGCCGAAAAGAGTTCCCCCGCCGGCCGCGCTTCACACCGGCAGGTCCGAACCGGCGGACAGCTGTCGCCGCCGCTTCGCCGGATCATGCCTGGTCGCCCAGAAATTTCTCCAGGTAGCCCCACGTGGTGTCGCGGGCGATCAGGATGCCCAGATGACTGCCGGGCGAGGTCTCGTATCGCACCTCGCGGGCGCCGGTCAGCGTTCGCTGCCCGTGCGCCACCGCCGCCGCGGGAGTGATCACGTCGTCGGTCCCACCCACCAGCAGTACCGGCGCGGTGATCTCGGCCAGCTCGATCGGCCGGGCGCCGACGTGCACCACGCCCTTGCCGATGTCGTTGGCGAGCATGAACCGGCTCCACAGCTGGTTGTAGAAGCGGCCGGGGTAGCCGGGCAGCCGGGACTGGAACCGGTCGATCGTCTCCATTCGGGCCAGCGTCGCCGAATCGGTCAGATTGCCGGCCAGGAACATCGGCCGGCGCAATTCCCGCTCCCAGGCGGCGGCGCGGTAGGCGAGGCGGGTCAGCGGCGCCGGAACACCGCCGGCCGCCCGGACCAGGTTCGACACCGTGCGCCCGCCGTCGATGCGCGCCAGCGCGCGCACCTGCGGGACCCCGTTCACCCGGTTGTAGTCCAGCGGTGCGCCGACTGCGGTCACGGAGCGAATCGGCAAGGTCGCGTCGGCCGCGGCGGTGAGCAGCGACAGCACGCCGCCGAGGGACCAGCCGACCAGATCGACGGGAGCACCGTCACGATCGGCCGAGACGCGGCGCACCGCCTCGGGCAGAATGTCGTCGACCCAGTCCTCGAATCCCATGCGGCGGTCGGCGAAGCCGATCTCGCCGTAGTCGACCAGATAGGGGCGGCGGCCGATCTCCAGCAGGAAGCGAGCCATACTCTGGTCCGGGCGCAGGTCGAAGCACACCGCGGGGGCCGCCAGCGGCGGAACCATCAGCACCGCCGTGTCGTCGGCGGGCGGGGGTCCGGCGGGATCGACGTCGTAGCGTCGCAGCAGCCGGTGCGGTTCGTCCCAGAGCACCGTCGAGGGAGTGGGAACAGGCGCTTCGATGCCGTCGCCGAAGGTCAGCGCCCATGCGTTGCGGGCCGCGACGCCCACCGTCTCTGCCAAGCTCACAGCGACCAATTTATCGTGTGACACATCGTCTCACATATGTGGGCTGGGCCACGCCCGGCCGGGACCGCCCGTGGAATCCGCTCGCACCGAGGGGAAAAGCGGACATATCGAACCCGCGGCACGCCTGCACATACTTCCGGGCAATCGCCGTTCTCATCGCCCGCGCAATTTCGCCGGTCGGACGAATTACCGTGTGCCGCAGCCGGACCGGACACCGAGCAGCCGCCCACGACAGCGCGAGCGAGGCGAAGAAAACTATCACGCTACAATCTCTATGGGCAACGGAAATTTTCGCTCGCACCGCCATATCCCGGCCGGTATATCGGGACCGGTGGTCGAGGCAGTGCGACAAGGGGTAACCGACGCCCGCCGAAAATGTGCGCGCACCAGATCCGCGACCCTTTGCGCCGCGCCCGGACAGCGATCCGGGTGGCGAGAGTGCAGGTGGAACCCGCCGGAAATGTGGTGGCCCGGAAATCCGGTCCCAATCCACCCTCGTGCGCGCTGGATGCGATCAACACGAGGAAGGCACGAATCCTGAGCAAGATCACCGTTGAACAAGAACCCGGGTTGGCGGACACGCTGCTGACAGCGGAACTCGACTCCACCCACACCACTCCGACATTCGCCGAATTGGGCGTTCGCCCCGAAATCGTGCGTGCTCTCGGCGAGATCGGAATCGAACACACATTCGCCATCCAGGAGTTGACCCTCCCCCTCGCGCTGGCCGGCGACGATCTGATCGGCCAGGCCCGCACCGGGATGGGTAAGACCTTCGGATTCGGCGTACCGCTGCTGCACCGAATTTCCACCGCCGATTCCGGCACCACGGCATTGGACGGCACGCCCCGCGCGCTCGTCATCGTGCCGACGCGGGAACTCTGCGTCCAGGTCACCCAGGATCTGGAGAATGCCGGCAAATACCTGAGCAATCAGCAGGGACGCCTGCGCGTCACCTCGATCTACGGCGGCCGCCCCTACGACGCGCAGATCGCCGCATTGCGCGAAGGGGTCGACGTCGTCGTCGGCACCCCGGGCCGTCTGCTGGATCTGGCCGAACAGCAGCATCTGATCCTGGGCAAGGTCGGCGTACTCGTGCTCGACGAAGCCGACGAAATGCTCGACCTGGGCTTCCTGCCCGATATCGAGCGCATTCTGTCGATGGTTCCCGAACAGCGTCAGACCATGCTGTTCTCGGCGACCATGCCGGGCCCGATCATCACGCTGGCCCGCACGTTCCTGCACAAGCCCACGCATATCCGGGCCGAGGAACCCTCCGATTCCGCGGTGCACGATCGCACCGCGCAATTCGTCTACCGCGCCCACGCGCTGGACAAGAGCGAATTGATCGCGCGGATTCTGCAGGCCGAGAGCCGCGGTGCGACCATGATCTTCACCCGCACCAAGCGCACCGCCCAGAAGGTCGCCGACGATCTGGCCGACCGCGGTTTCGCCGTCGGCGCGGTCCACGGCGATCTGGGTCAGATCGCGCGTGAGAAGGCGCTGGACAAATTCCGCAAGGGCAAGATCGACGTGCTGGTCGCGACCGATGTCGCCGCCCGCGGTATCGATATCGACGACGTCACCCACGTCGTCAACTACCAGTGCCCGGAGGACGAGAAGACCTACGTGCACCGCATCGGCCGCACCGGCCGAGCCGGACGCACCGGTGTCGCGGTCACTCTTGTCGACTGGGACGAGCTGCATCGCTGGGCGAGCATCGATTCCGCGCTGGGCCTGGGCATGCCCGAGCCGGTGGAAACCTACTCGCGCTCCGAGCACCTGCGCAGCGATCTCGGCATTCCGGAGAACGCGACCGGAACCGTGCGGCGCGCACCCGCGCGCGAACCGGATGCGGTCGTGGAAGAGCGGGAGGCACGCCAGCCCCGCAAGCGCAATCGCCGCCGCACCCGCGGTGGTAAGGCGGTCGACGCACCCGAGGGCGCCACGGCCGAGTCGGCCGAGTCCGCGACGGACACTACGGAAAGCACTGCGGCGCAATCGGTTCCGGCCGACCAGCCCGCGGGCGAAGCAGCCGAGGGCGACAAGCCGGCGCGGCGTCGTCGCCGCCGGCGCCGGCGCCGCAAGCCCGCCGCGGAGGGCGGTGACACCACCGGCGGTGACGTCTCGGCAGACGAGTCCGGTAGTGCGGCAACGGGTGGCGATCAGACTGCCGCATCGGCCTAGTCGCCGGATCGGTTAGTCTCGCTGACGTGCTCGCACCCGAGCGGCGGACGCGCGCCGACCTCTATGCCGCAGTCGCGATCGCCGTTGTCGTGGCGATCGCGGCCGCTGTCGCGTGGTCGACGAGCGACGCCCGCGGCACCGAATCCGATCCCGCGGCCCATCCGGCCTCGGTGGCGCCGGCGGCCGATCGGCTGCCGGACTCCCTCACCGAACGGTGGCAGGCACCCGACGGCGTCT
>NZ_BDBF01000057.1 GCF_001612845.1 Nocardia elegans NBRC 108235
CGCACCGGGACAGGGGCGGACGAGCGGTTCCGGTGGACCGGGGCAGCAGGGCCCGGCAGGCGGCGCACCGGGGCAGGCTCCGGCGGGCGGCCCCGGTGGACCAGGGCAGCAAGGTCCGGGTCGACCGGGTCCGCAATCCGCTGCGAGCGGGCCGAACGCCCCGGGGCAGCAGGCTCCGGCTGGGCCGGGACAGGGACCCGGAGCCGGTCCGAACGGACCTGCTCAGCAGGGCCCCGGTGGCCCCGGCTCGCAGGGACGTGGACACGGTCCACAGCGTCCCGGCGGGCAGAACCCCCAGGGCCCGGGTGCGCAGGGGGCCGGGCGGCCGGGACCACAGGGTCCAGGTGCGCAGGGGCCAGGTCAGCAGGGTCCCGGCGCACAGGGTCCTGGCCAGCAGGGTCCCGGCGCACAGGGGCCAGGTGCACAAGGCCCGAAGGGGCCGGGTGCACAAAACCAAGGCGCGCAAGGCCCGGGAGCGCCCGGCCAGCAGCGTCCCGGTGGGCCGGGGCAGCTGGGAGCGGCGGCGGCACTCGGCGCACAGGGCCTGAAAGGTCCTGCGGCGCAAGGTGAACAAGGCCAGCGCCCCGGCGGCGCATCGTCACCCGCCGATACCAAGATGACAGCGCCGACGCTGTCCGCGCAGCCGGCCGGCCCGGGTGGACCGAACCGGCCGGGCGCACCGGGACAACCGGGCGCACCGGGCCAGCTGGGTGCACCGCGCCCGGTGGCGCAGCCGCAGCGGGTACCGGCGCCGGAACCTGGACCGGACGCCGCGCCGGGACAGCCCGCGCGCAGTAAGCGCTGGCTGCTGCTCGCCGGCGGCGCGGTCGTGGTGGTGATCGTCGCGATCGTGGCGGTGGTCGCACTCGTCACCGGCGGCTCCGACAATTCGCCGGAGGCACAGGTCAAGGGCGCGGTCAACAGCTACACCAACGCACTGGCGTCCGGAAACCTGAGTCAGCTGCAATCCGCGACGTGCGGCAAACTGCACGACTTCTACCAGAACATCGCGCCCGATCAGTACGCCGGCGTGCACAAGCTAGCGGTGGATCAGAAGAAGATCCCGAAGGTCGCGGGCGTGGACGGCGTCCAGATCACCGGGGACAAGGCCGTCGCTCAGGTCGACATCTACACCGATGCCGATCCGAGCCGCTCGACCGCCCGCACCTTCGATCTGCAACAGACCGACGGCGGCTGGAAGGTGTGCGATCCCGCCGGTGCCGCGCAGTAGACGCGCCGGAGTCGATGACGTGCGTCACCTTGGTGTCACATCGCGCCGCTTCCCGGCGATGCACGTCACAGACACCTGGTCAGCGGTCCGGTCCGCCGATAGCATGGCTCGGATTGTCACCCGCCGACCCTCCGCCGATCTGTTCCGGGGCGGTCGACCGGTGCTGTCGTTTACGCAGTATGAATCGAGCAGGGAGCAAGGGACATGCCGGAGCTGGCACCCGACGCGCCGGCATCCACGGCACTGGCCGGTCGGCATTACCGGATTCGGGACCGCTACGAAGTGGGCAGGGAGAAGGTCCGCGAATTCGCGCGGGCCGTGCAGAACCATCACCCCGCCCATCACTTCGAGGCCGACGCCGCCAAGCTCGGCTGGGATGCCGTCGTGGCGCCGCCGACCTTCGCCTCGGTGCTCGGCATGGCGACCACCCAGGCCCTGCTCGACAGCGTGCTCAGCGAATACGACCTGTCGCAGATTCTGCAGACCGACCAGGTCTTCCACATCCACCGCCCGATCCTGGCCGGCGACGCCCTGCGCAGCGAGGCGGAGATCGAATCGATCCGCCACCTGCGCGGAAACGATTTCATCACCGTGAAGGCCACCATCCTCGATGCCGAGGACACCGTCGTCCAGGTGGGTCTCACCACCATCGTGGCGCGCCTGGGCGCCGAGGTCGATGCCGATATCGTGCGGCTGGTCGAAGGTGTGGTCATGCATCGCCGGGAGGTCGGCGCGACCACCCCGGAGGTGCTGATCCCGATCGCCGCCGAGGAGGCCACCCCCGAACCCGGGGTCGCCGAATCGCGCAAGGACGTCACCGTCGAGACCCAGCCGAATTTCGACGATCTCGCGGTGGGCGACCAACTGCCCCCCGCCACGATGCGGCTCACCCGCGGCGATCTGGTCAACTACGCCGGTGTGGCGGGTGATCCCAACCCGATCCACTTCAGCGACCGCGCGGCCGAACTGGCCGGCCTGCCCACCGTGGTCGCGCACGGCATGCTCACCATGGGCCTGGGTGCGCAGTATCTGACCTCGTGGCTCGGAGATCCGGGAGCGATCGAAAGCTACAGTGTCCGCTTCTCCGGATACGTTCCGGTGGAACGCCATTCGCCGGCGCAGATCGACTTCTCCGCCAAGATCAAGTCGCTGGATCCGGAGCGTCGGGTCGCGACGATTCTGCTGAGCGCCACCTCGGCGGGTAAGAAGCTGTTCGGCCGCGCGCTGGCGGAGGTCCAACTGTCCTGAGCCGCCGGCTCGAGCGTCAGTCCAGCCGGGCGTGCATCAGGTAGACGTTGTAGTCGCTCCAGGTACTGACGGTGAAGTACAGATCCGAGGACGTCGACCACGGGTGGATGAATCCGCCGTAGAGTTCGGGATATTCGGCCGAGACGTGCACCAGCGGCGAACTCGGCGACCACAGACCCTGCGGCGTGTTCGATTCGCGCACGACGACCGCCGCCTTCGCGGTGTCGAGATAACTCATCTGCCAGACACCGCGAGCGTTGTCGTAACGCACCGACAGTTCGCCGGCCGGCCCGTCGACGATCGGTGTGGCGGAAGCGGCTCCGCCCACCGGAGTCCAGGTGCCGTCGCGCCAGTACTGGTAGGCGGAGGTGTCGAGCACGTGCTCCGTGGGCACCCGGGCGAGGCCGACCGAGCCGAGCCGCGTATTCGGCGTGCCGAACAGGTAGACGTAGTCGCCCTGCGGAACCATCGCCGACACCTGGAAATTCGCGAGGCCGAAGATGTTGTCCCAGTGCGCGTGCGGATCCCTGGTCCAGGTCTGCCCGTGGTCGTCGGAGTACGCGATACCGCCGTAGTTGGTGTAGAAGGTGCCCGGCAGGCTGTTCCACGTCCGAATCGACATGTAGCTCATGAACTGCCGGATGCCGTCGGCCGAACCTCGATGCGGCAGCGCGAAACCGGAGGTCGGAATCGTGGTGATCTCGATATTGTCCTTCTTGCGACTGGCGAGCACTTCGGCGGCGTGACAGCGATCGTCGGTGACCATGCGGTCGATGATCATGCCCTTGCCGAGGTCGCGATTCGTGCTGAAGGCGAGCAGATTGCTGCGCCAGTCCTCGCCCATCCCACCCGGCGGGTGGAACCCGTGCCCGACGGTGTCGCCGAAGGCCGTCGCGATCTCCCCCGGCGCGCTCTCCCACATGATGCCCAGGTCGGTCCCGTTGACCTGCCAGCGCTTGTCGGTGCGGTTCACCGAATTCGCGCCGGTCTCCTTGGCCACCTCGCGGACCTGACTCACCCTCGGCGCCGGCCGCGCGGCCACCGCCGGCCCCGGTTCGGTCGGCGGTGCGGCTCGCGGCGGCGGAGGCGGCCCGGGTTCGGGCGAGGGTCCCGGCGGCAGCGCGAAATAGAACGGCTTCGGCTTCAGCAGCACCTCCGGCACGCCGAGCCGGTTCAGCAGACCGGGCGCGGGCGGCGGGCCGTCGGTGAGATCCGGGCACGGGCTGACGCACGGATCGACCGGCAGCTGCACGCTCGTGCGCTTCGGTATCGCGGGTGGCGGTGGTTGATCGACGGTCACCACCGGATACGGGATCGGCACCTCGAGGGTCTTCGGCACCACCGGCTCGTGCACGGGGACGGGGTCGGTGGCACACGGCCCCGTACCGGGAACCGTTGCCGCCGAACCGGTCCCGGGTTCGGCGACGGCAGATCCGGGCAGCCCCACCAGCAGTCCGGCACTCAGCAACACCACTGCGGCCGAAGCCGGCACGCGCACACGCATCAGCAACCTCTCGGACCGATCGATTTCCCCTACCCGCGACCTCATCCCGCGGACGGCACCCGCGCCGACCCTACCCGGGAAACGCCCTGGAACGGCGGTTATCGAGCAACCGCCGGTGTGTTCGGCGCGACCTACTCGGTGTCCGCCTCGAAACTCAGCACCGTCGAACCGATCCGGATGAGTTCCCCGCCGAACAGCATGGTGCCGCTGTCGACGACCTCGTCGTCGACGTAGATGCCGTTGGCCGAGGCCAGATCCTTGATCAGCATCCCGGCCCGGCTGGGCAGCACGTGCGCGTGATAGCGGCTGACCTTCGGATCGTCGAGGATCAGATCGTTGTCGGTCATGCGGCCGATCTTCAAGCCGCCCTTGGCAATCGGTATCACCCGGCCGTCCGCCAGCCGCAGCCGTCCGGCGCGGGCGCTGCGCGGGGTTTCGGTGACGGTTTCGGTCATCGCCTTGGCCATCCGCTCGACCTGGGCGATGGCCATCGTATTGAGCGGTTCCTGCCGCAGGACGCGTTTCTCCAGTTCGACCAGCGCCGGCCCGGGATCGATCCCGAGTTCGTCGGCGAGAACAGCCCGGACCCGGCGGCAGGCCTCCAGCGCGTCGGCCTGGCGGCCGGACAGATACAACGCGGTGATGAGCTGCACCCACAGCGGTTCCCGCATCGGATGCTCGTTCGTCATCGCCACCAGTTCGCCGACCACCGAAGAGGCGCGGCCGCAGGCGATTTCGGCATCGATGCGGGCGGAGGCGACAAGCAGGCGTTCCTCGTCCATCGCGGTGGCGAAGGTGTCGGCGAAGCGGGTGCCGGACAGATCGTCGAGCGCTCTACCGCTCCACTGTTCCAGTGCCGCACCGTACAGCCGCGACGCGCTCTCGTGGTCGCCCGCCGCGCCGGCCTCGATCGCGGCCTTGCGGGTGGCCTCGAATCGGCCCAGATCGCATTCGTCGTCGGTGATGTCGAGCCGGTAGCCGGAGGATTCGGTGCGCAGCACCGTTGCCGGGTCGACTCCCGAATTACGCAGCGCCTTACGAATATTGGAGACGAATACCTGCAGACTCGCCTGATAGGAATCCGGCGGCTCCTCGTTCCAGACGATATCGGCCAGCGCCTGCGACGAGACGGCACGCCGCCGGTTGACCGCCAGCGCGGCCAGCAGCGCTCGCGGCTTGGGTCCGCCCACGGGTACGGCCGTGCCGCCGACCGAGAGTTGTACGGGCCCGAGCACGCGGACGTCGAGACCGGTGGGCGGAATGGATTGGGGGCCGGTCGGATTGCTCACCGGTCCAGCGCCTCGTGTCGTCCGGATTCTCGGCACAGTGTCCATCTGCTCACGGAGAAGATCATCTCGCGCCCTTCCGGCTGGGACAACCCGCCGTCACGGTGGCGGCCGCGAACGCCGAGGGTGCGCCGCCCACCGGACGACGCACCCTCGATCCGTTCCGCTGCGGGAACTACTACTTCGCGCTGACCGACTTGCCGGCCGAACGCAGGTCGTTGCAGGCCTCGATGACCCGCTCGGCCATCGAGGTCTCGGCCTTCTTGAGGTAGCTGCGCGGGTCGTAGGTCTTCTTGTTGCCGACCTCGCCGTCGATCTTCAGCACACCGTCGTAGTTGGTGAACATGTGCGCCGCGATCGGACGGGTGAAGGCGTACTGGGTGTCGGTGTCGACGTTCATCTTCACCACGCCGTACTTCAGCGAGTCGTCGATCTCCGACTTCAGCGAGCCCGAGCCGCCGTGGAAGACGAAGTCGAACGGCTTCGCGCCGTCGCCCAGGCCGAGCTTGGCCGCGGCCACGCGCTGGCCCTCGGCCAGCACCTCGGGCTTGAGCACCACGTTGCCCGGCTTGTAGACGCCGTGCACGTTGCCGAAGGTGGCGGCGAGCAGATACTTGCCGTTCTCACCGGCGCCCAGGGCGTCGATCGTCTTGGCGAAGTCCTCGGACGAGGTGTAGAGCTTCTCGTTGATCTCGGCCTCGACACCGTCCTCTTCACCGCCGACGACACCGATCTCGACCTCGAGAATGATGTTCGCCGCGGCGGCCTGCTTCAGCAGTTCCTTGGCGATCTCGAGGTTCTCGTCGATCGGGATGGCCGAGCCGTCCCACATGTGGGACTGGAACAGCGGGTTCTGCCCGGCCTTGACCCGCTCCTGCGAGATGGCCAGCAGCGGACGGACGAAGCCGTCCAGCTTGTCCTTGGGGCAGTGGTCGGTGTGCAGCGCGATCGTCACGTCGTACTTGGCTGCCACCACATGAGCGAACTCCGCCAGCGCGACCGCACCGGTGACCATGTCCTTCACACCCTGGCCGGAACCGAATTCGGCGCCGCCGGTGGAGAACTGGATGATGCCGTCACTGCCGGCCTCGGCGAACCCGCGGATGGCCGCGTTGATGGTCTCCGAGGAGGTGCAGTTGATCGCGGGGAAGGCGAAGGAGTTCTCTTTGGCCCGACCGAGCATCTCGGCGTAGACCTCCGGAGTCGCGATGGGCACTGAGTGACCTCCGTATGTGTGCTGCGAACAACAATTCTGTCAGCCCATACCCTAAGTTCATGGCCCGTTGTCGCGAAAGGCGGCCCGGGATCGGGAGTGCTTGCGGCGGACTTGCCGGGCCGGGCGCGCACCCGCGTCGACCGCCGGGAGCGGTCCGAAACTCGGTTGACCGAAATTCGCCAACGCCTGAGAGGTTCCCGTGAGGTTCGGTGAGATCGCACGGTGACCGGTACTGTGGGGCCCGTGACCACGCTGGCCATCACGAACACTCTCGCCGACGGATTCTCCGTCCACAAGCTGCTCGACCCCATGTATCTGCTGACGGATACCTGGATGTCGAATGCGGTGCTGCCGGCCATCCTGGTCATCGTCTTCATCGAGACCGGGCTGCTGTTCCCGATCCTGCCGGGCGATTCGCTGCTGTTCACCGGCGGCCTGCTCGCGGCGCTCGAACATCCGCCGGTGTCGATCTGGGTGCTCGTTCCGGCGGTGGCGGTGACCGCGATCGCGGGCGATCAGTGCGCCTACTGGATCGGCCGGGCCATCGGGCCGGCGCTGTTCCACAAGGAGGATGGGCGCTTCTTCAAACAGCGCTACATCACCGAGACGCACGCCTTCTTCGAGAAGTACGGTCCGAAGACGATCATCCTGGCGCGCTTCGTGCCGATCGTGCGGACCTTCATGCCGGTGCTCGCGGGCGTGTCGAAAATGGATTACCGGAAATTCCTCACGTTCGACATCATCGGTGGCATTCTGTGGGCCGGCGGCATCACGGTCCTCGGATACTTCCTGGGGAACGTCGGGTTCATTCGCGATCACGTCGAGGCCATCTTCCTGCTGATCGTGTTCGTCTCGATCCTGCCCGCCATCATCTCCGTGGCGAAGAAGCTGCGTAACCACGAGCCGGTGCTCGAGATCGAGGAGCCCACGATGTCCGTACCGACGAACGAACCCACGCACTGACACCATTGCCTGCTACGCCGTTACCCCTTGCACTGGGCGGATTCGATCCGCTGCAGTCCGCCGGGCCGGCACTCGTCTGGACCGTCGTCCTGGTCTTCGTCTTCCTCGAGTGCGCGGTGATCATCGGCCTGTTCCTGCCCGGCGATTCGATGCTGCTGACCGCCGGCATCATCTTCGCCTCACACGAGACCGGGCATACGCAGGTGTGGGCGCTGGTGGTGGCGACCATGCTCGCCGCTATCGCAGGTAACCAGGTGGGGTACGTGATCGGCACGCGCACCGGCCATCGCCTGATCGCCCGTAAGAACGGCAAATACGTCAACGCCGAGAATCTGGCCCGGGTATCGGATCTGCTGCACCGGCACGGGTTCGTGGCGGTGCTCATCGCCCGCTGGATTCCGTGGGTACGCACGCTGTGCCCGCTGGTCGCCGGGGCAGCCGGGATGGACCACCGCCGCTACACCGTGGCCAGTTCG
The DNA here is from genome assembly GCF_001612845.1 of Nocardia elegans NBRC 108235. Classification (GTDB taxonomy): domain Bacteria; phylum Actinomycetota; class Actinomycetes; order Mycobacteriales; family Mycobacteriaceae; genus Nocardia; species Nocardia nova. The sequence goes on from NZ_BDBF01000057.1 coordinate 7,925, forward strand.
ATCGGCGCGGTGATCTGGGCGCCGATTCTGCTGCTGCTCGGCTACTACACCGGCGGCTACCTGAACAAGGTGTCCTGGCTGATGCCGACCGTGAGCGGCTCGCTGGTCGTGGTGCTGATCATCGGCACGATCATCGGCCTGCGGCAGTACCGCGCGGAGATGTCGCGTCCGGCCGAGGACTTCGATGTCGAACTCGAATCCAACGGCCAGACCTTCGACGCCCAGGGCTTCGACCGGGCGGCTTTCGATTCGGACGCCCTCGACACGCTGCCGCTCGAGATCCGGACCGCCGACTATCCGGACACCGTGCCGCTGCGCACCGTCCGCCCGGAGCGCACGGCCACCGCGGCGCCCGCGCGCATCGTGTGGACCGATCCCCGGCACTGATCTGGCCTGGGGCCGCCGGCGCCCGCTAGAGTCCGGCGGCCGTCACCACGTGTGCGGCCTCCATCAACATCCAGCCCGACAGCTGCACCGACAGATCTCGTTCCGGTGTCCGCGACGAGGTGACCGAACCACCCGGGGTAGACCGGGCCGCCCCGGCGGTGCCGCCCGGCAGCCGAGCCGGTTCGTTCCAGTCGTGGCCGAACAGCGGATCGCCCTCGACCGCGAGCCGATGGTCCCAGGCGGCGCGGGCCGAGGCCTTCACGATCGCGGCGGCCGAGCGACGGGCCGAGCGTTGCGCAACCTCGTCTCCGGGCAGCATGATCGCCACCAGCGCGAGATAGCGGGCCAGGATCCCGTTGAACAGACCACCGTCCCCGCCGCCCCCGCCGGTGACGACATTCCGTTCCGTCATCCCATCCTCGACCGCGCGGAGCAATCGCTGCACGCGCTCGAGGTGACGAACATCTCCGGTCCGGGCCGCCAGTTCGGTTTCCAGCCCGAGGACCACGCCCTGGCAGTAGCTGAAGGTCGGCCGTTCGATCCGGCCCGAGGGCAGGTGGATGCCGTCGAGGATCAACCCTGTTTCCGGATCGCGCAGGGTGGCATCGATCCAGTCGGCGATCTGCGCGGCCCGCTCGTGATGCCCCAGGCGCGCGAGCGCGATGGCGACCGGGCCGTTGGCGGGAGCGTTGAAGTAGTCGGAGCCCTTACGCCACGGCACCGCGCCGATCTCCGGCTGCCATCCCGCCATGAGTTGCTGCTCGAGCGCGATCAGCCCGCCGCGCACCTCGGTGATGCCCCGGGTGCGTTCGGCCCGCTCCAAAGCGAGTGCGAGCCAAGCCATATCGTCGTAGTAGTTGTTGGTCCAGCCGGTGATGTTGCGCAGCCGGTGGGCATGCGCGATGGCTGCGATGCGTCCGGTGCGGGCCGGGGTGGCCTCCCGGTCGGCGGCATCGATCGCGCAGTCGACGAGATGAGCCTGCCACCAGTAGTTCCAGCTGAAGAACAGCCGTTCCGCGGTGGTCGCGGGCCAGCCCACCACACCCAGCTCGGCCCCCGGCAGCAGCCACAGCCGACGCAGATGCCGGGACACGATGGCCGATTCCGCCGCATCGGCTCGCTGTGCCCAGATATCGGCGCCCGGCTCGGCAGCGGAATCGACTCGTGCGCGCCCCCGCCGCAGATGCGGACGCGGTTGCACGTCGTCGCTCCGCGAGTTCATGGGTACATCGTGCCAGTCCGAGCCCCGATTTCGCGCCCGATTTGTTACGCGATCGACTCGTGTTCGCGACGTGCCGAGTCGGCCCGGCACGCGCGGCGTGTCAGCCCGGTTCCACGACGGCGGACGCGCGTTCCATACGTGCTGCGAGAGCGCGACAGCGGTCGCGGAACGCGGGCGGCTCCTCGATCACGAAATCGGCGTCGAGGAACGCGAGATTGAGTACCAGCCATTCGAACGAATCCACCCATGTGGTGATCCGGCAGCGCTGCGGTCCGCGCGACTCGATATCGCAGTCCTGGAATTTCAGGATGTCGGCCACCGCCGTGGCCGCAGCCTCCACGGTGACGACCGCGCGATGCCGCCCGGCGGTGAGTTCGCGCCGGAGATAGCCCGCGGCCGTCTCGGCCGGTAGCGGGCGCGGCTCGAAAAAGGTTCCGGTAGCGGCGATATCGGCGATCCGATCCAGGCGGAAGGTGCGCCAATCTCCACGATCGCGGTCCCAGGCGAGCAGATACCAGCGTAGATGCTGATACACCTGCCGATACGGTTCGACCCGGCGCCGGGCGAGCACGCCGGTGCGGGTGCGGTAGTCGAAGACGAGGCGTTCGTGTTCGGCCGCGGCCCTGGCCACGAGCGCCAGCACCGCCGCGTCGACCGCGGGTGCCGCGACCGCCGCCGTCTCCACCGTCGCCCGCACCGCGTTCGCCCGGCCCCGCAACCGCTTCGGCAGCAACTGGTCGATCTTGCCGAAGGCGCGCAGGGCGGCGGCGCCGATATCCGACGAGCCCTGGTGCTCCCCCTGGCTGTGCGGTTCCGACGTCGCCGCGAGCATGCCGAGGGCGACGATGGTGGCGATGGCCTCGTCGTCGTCGAAGACCAGCGGCGGGAGGATGCGGCCGGCGGCGAGTTGGTAGAAGCCGCCGGGGCCGGGTTGGGTGGCGACCGGATAGCCATATTCGCGCAGCCGCTCGACATCGCGGCGCACGGTGCGCGGGCTGGTCTCCAGGCGGGCGGCCAGTTCGGCGCCGGTGTAGCGGCGGCCGGTCTGCAGATAAGCGAGCAGATCGAGCAGGCGGCGAGTGGCGCTCATGACTCCATCCTCCGGCAATTGCGGTCAGAACCTGGCCACATCTGTCCCTAGCGTCGAGATATGACTTCGATCCGCATTCGCGCAGCGCGTACCAACAACCTGAAAAGTGTGGATATCGATGTGCCGCGGGGCCGGCTGGTGGTGTTCGCCGGGGTGTCCGGTTCGGGCAAATCGTCGCTGGTTTTCGACACCATCGCGGCCGAGGCGGGATATCAGGTCAACGAGACCTATCCGCCGTTCGTGCGCAATCGGCTGCCGCGGTGGACGCGTCCGGAGGTGGACCTGATCGACGGCCTCTCGCCGGTGGTGGTGATCGATCAGAAGCGGCTCGGCGGCAACGCCCGTTCGACGGTCGGCACCATTACCGATGCGTACACCTATCTGCGGCTGTTGTTCTCCCGTATCGGGCAGCCGTACGTCGGGGAATCCAATCACTTCTCGTTCAACGATCCGGCCGGAATGTGCCCGGCCTGTTCCGGTCTCGGCGAAACGCTGGTTCCCGATCTGGAGCAGGTGCTCGAACCGGATCTCTCGCTGGAGCAGGGCGCGATCCGATTGCCCGGCTTCGCCGCCGGTCAGTACTGGTACCGCCGCTACGCCGAACTCGGAGCCTTCGATGCGACCGTGCCGCTGCGGGAATGGTCGCCCGCCGAACGCGACGCACTGCTGCACGGCGGGCCCGCGGCCGCGGCCCTGCGGCCGAGTCCGCCGAAGGATTACGAAGGCGTGATCGAGCTGTTCGAGCGGGTGTATCTGCACACCTCCGACAACCTGTCCGAACGCAAACAGGCTGTGCTGCAGCGGTTCACCCGCTCGGGACCGTGTCCGGAATGCGACGGGCAACGGTTGAATCCGGCGGCCCGCTCGGCGCGGGTGCTCGACCGAACCATCGTCGAGATGAGCCGGATGGAGATCGGCGAACTCGCCCAGCTGATCACCGAGGTGCGCGCCCCCGAGATGGTTTCGGTGGTGTCCGCGTTGCACGAGCGGCTCCGCGCCCTCGCCCACATCGGGCTCGGTTACCTGTCGCTGTCGCGTCCGACGACGACGCTGTCCGGCGGAGAATCGCAGCGCATCAAGACCGTTCGCCATCTCGGCAGCAGTCTCACCGAAATGCTCTACGTCTTCGACGAACCCACCGTCGGATTGCATCCGCACGATGTGCGGCCGATGACCGAACTGCTGAAATCGTTGCGGGACAAGGGCAACAGCGTTCTGGTGGTCGAACACGATCCGGATGTGATGCGGGTGGCCGACCATATCGTCGAGGTGGGCCCGGGGGCCGGAGCCGAGGGCGGGCGGATCGTGTTCACCGGCGACTTCGAGCGGTTGGCGACCGTTGATACCCCTACCGGGCAGGCGTTGCGGATCCGGCGGACCGGCCGCCCACCGCGGGTGCCGACCGGAAAACTGCGTATCGACAACGCGACTCGCAACAATCTGCGCGACATCTCGGTCGACATCGCGACCGGTGTGCTGACCGTGCTCACCGGCGTCGCGGGTTCGGGTAAATCCAGTCTGGCCGCGGAACTGGTGCAGCGGCATCCGGCCACCGTGGTCGATCAGCGTCCGGTCGGCACCAACCGGCGTTCCACGCCGCTCACCTACGCCGGGATCGCCGGCGCGGTGCGCACGATGTTCGCGAAGCGCCATGGCGTGAGTGCCGCCCTGTTCAGCGCGAATTCCGAGGGAGCCTGCCCGGTGTGCGAGGGCGCCGGTGTGATCTACACCGACCTGGCGTTCATGGACGGTCAGGAAACGGTGTGCTCGGCGTGCGGCGGACGCCGGTTCACCGATCGGGTGCTCGGTTACACCGTCGACGGCCTGACCATCGCCGATATCGACGATCTGACCATCGCGGAGGCGATGCGGCGACTGCCCGCGGTCGCGCGGGGTCTGCGGCATCTCGACGAGGTCGGACTCGGATATCTGCGGCTCGGGCAGTCGCTGACCACGCTGTCCGGCGGGGAATGTCAGCGGCTGAAGATCGCCAGGGAACTCGCGCGCGGCGACCGGCACACCCTCTATGTCCTCGACGAGCCGACGACGGGGCTGCACCTGCGCGATATCGATACGCTGATCCAGCTGTTCGACCATCTGATCGACCGGGGCAATACCGTGGTCGTCATCGAACACAATCTCGACGTCGTCCGCGCGGCCGACCGGGTGATCGACCTCGGGCCGGGCCCCGGCCGGCACGGCGGCCGGATCGTCTTCCAGGGCACTCCGGAGGAACTGCTGCGCTGCCGCGAATCCGCGACGGCCGCGGCACTGCGTGATTCCCGATGATCACCAAGAACGTTCGAGGTCCGCGTGCTGAGTTATCCACGCGTGCATGGCGATTCCGGCGGCGACCCCCGCGTTGATGCTGCGGGTCGAGCCGAACTGCGCGATCGATACCGTCATGACCGCGGCCCGTTTGGCGGCCTCGGTGACGCCCGGACCCTCCTGGCCGAACAGGAGCAGGCAATCACGCGGCAGCGCAGCGGTTTCCAGCGGCACCGAACCCGGCACGTTGTCGACGGCCACCACGGTGAGATTCTCGCGCTCGGCGAACTCCAGCAGTTCGGCGATATCGCTGTGGTGCACGATGTGCTGATACCGGTCGGTCACCATGGCGCCGCGCCGATTCCAGCGGCGGCGTCCGACGATATGGACCGCCGCCGCGGCGAAGGCATTCGCGGTGCGAACCACCGTGCCGATATTGGCGTCGTGCCCGAAATTCTCGATCGCGATGTGGAACGGATGGCGACGGCTATCGATATCGGCGACGATCGCCGCGCGCGACCAGTACCGGTAGGCGTCGACCACGTTGCGGCGGTCGCCGTGCGCCAGCAGTTCCGGGTCCAGACGCGGATCGTCCGGCGGTTCGGTGCCGAATTCGTCGCGCCACGGGCCCACGCCGTGCGGATGTTCACCCCATTCGGTCGGGCCCGGCACATCGCCGTCCGATGGGTCGGGCAGCGGCTGGAGCGGGTGATTCACGCCGGTCATCGTAGCCGCGCCCGGTACCGTCGGATCCGATGGTGGTGCTGTCCACACCGTCGATTCGCCGGTCTGCTCCCTCGCTGCGCGGATCGGCTCCGACCAGCATGGAAGCTATGACCGAAACACTCGCCGAACCGACGCTCGTACTCGACCGTCCGGACTCGCGCCCGACCGCCGGGTCGGTGCTGCGGGCGATCCTGCGTGCCCCGTTCCAGGCACGCACCTGGAAAGAGCTGGCCTACCTGGTCGTCGCCGCGATTCTGGGCTGTCTGGTGCTGGCCTATCTGTTCGTCGGCTACGGCGTCGGGCTCTACAGTTCGATCCTGATCATCGGCGCTCCGCTGCTGGCCGGGGTGCTGCTGGGCGGCCGGATCTGGGGACGGGTCTACCGGGCCGTGGGTGCCGCGCTACTGTCCGCCGATCTGCCGGCGCCGCCGAATTTCGCCGCCCGGCCGGGACTGGTGGGCTGGTTCCGCAGCGTCTTCACCGATCGCACCGCATGGCGGGCACTGGCCTTCCTGGTCGCCGAGGCGGTCCTCGGGGTGTTCGTCGGATACGTGGTGCTGACCGTGATCGCGGTGACCGTCTTCACCGCGATCTCCCCCATCCCGTGGGCGGTTTTCCACCCCGTCAACGTGGATCCGCAAGGGCGCGAACATCATTCGATGGCGCAGTTCGGCGACTACTACATCGACACCTGGCCGCGCGTACTCGGTCTGGCGGCACTGGGCGTCATCGGCTGCTTCCTGCTGCCGTGGCTCGTGCGCGCGGTGTGCTGGGCGCATCGCGGACTGATGCTGGTGCTGCTGACACCGACCGCGGGCGATCGGCGGATGGTCGAACTGCAGGAGAGCCGGCGCGTCGCGGTCGAGGATTCCGCGGCGACGCTGCGGCGGCTGGAACGCGATCTGCACGACGGCACCCAGGCACGGCTGGTGAGTATCGCGATGACGCTGGGGCGTGCCGAGGAACGACTCGCCGCGGGCGCCGACCCGGCCGCGCTCATCGCCGATGCCCGGGCGAGCTCGAAGGATGCCATCGCCGAGCTGCGGGAACTGGTGCGCGGCATCCATCCCCCCGCGCTCGAACTGGGACTGGAACCGGCGCTGGAGACACTGACCGCACGTTGTGCGATACCGGTCGAACTGCGCGTCCACCTGCCGCAGCGGCCCAGTCCGGCGATCGAGGCGATCGCGTATTTCTCGGTCGCGGAACTGCTCACCAACGTAGTGAAGCATTCGGGGGCGACCGCGGCGTGGGTGTCCGTCGCGCCGGCGGGCGCCGCGACGATGATGGTGAGCGTGCGCGACAACGGTCACGGTGGGGTGCGACAGCCCGGTCCGGTGGGAGGCGAATCCGAGGCCGGGGCCGATGCGCCGACCGAGCGGCTGGTCGGCGGTGGTCTGGCCGGTCTCGCCGCACGGGCGCGCTCCGTCGACGGCAACCTGACCGTCGACAGCCCGGTCGGAGGGCCCACCAATATCACCGTCACCCTGCCGATCGCGGGCCCGCAATGAGTACGGCCGAGGCCGGCCGCACCGCCGACGCCCTGCGGATCGTGATCGCCGAGGACAGCGCGATCCTGCGGGACGGTCTGGCCGGACTGCTCACCGATCGCGGTCACGAGATCGTGGCCATGGTCGGCGATGCGATCCGGCTGAGCGAGATCGTGGCCGAAACCCGTCCCGACGTCGCCGTGGTCGACGTACGGATGCCGCCCTCGTTCACCGACGAAGGTCTGCTCGCCGCCATCGAACTGCGCCGGAAATTCCCCGCCACCGGAGTGCTCGTATTCTCTCAATGGGTCGAAACCCGTTATGCCACCGAACTTCTCGCCGGCGGCGCGGGCGGTGTCGGCTACCTGCTCAAGGACCGGGTAGCCGACGTCCGCGAATTCGTCGACGCGCTGCAGCGCGTCGCCACCGGCGGTACGGCCCTCGACCCCGAGGTGGTGAGCCAGCTGTTCGGCGCTGCCCGGCAACAGGATTCGCTCGCCCGCCTCACCCCGCGCGAACGCGAAGTCCTGGAACTGATGGCCCAGGGCCTCACCAACGCCTCCATCGCCACCACCCTCACCGTGACCGAACGCGCGGTGGAAAAACACATCGGCAACATCTTCCTGAAGTTGGACCTCCCCCCGTCCGACACCCACCACCGCCGGGTCATGGCGGTGCTGCGCCTGCGGGGATAGCGCGGCGGCAGCGGCTCGCCGCCGGACTGCCCGGAGCTGTCGGTCAGCTGTGGAACACTGAGTGGACCAGGGCAAACGAGAGGAGGTGAGCACGTGGTTATGTATTGGCCCGATCGTCTACTGACGATGGCGGACTGGGAGGCGCTGCCGGAGGACAACAGCCGTAGCTACGAGCTCGTGGAGGGGCTACTCGTCGTGTCACCGAGGCCGGTGTCGAAACATCAACGAGCGATGTGGCGCTCTGCCGCACAGCTGGAGCCACAACTGCCCCCGGCGTTCGGCGTCCTGACCGAGACCGAGGTTGTCATCGACCCGGTCGCTCCCCCGACTATCCGAGTCCCGGATCTCATCGTCGTCCCCGAGGCCGGAATCGAGACCAACCCGCGCTGGAATGCCGACGAGGTCTTGCTGGCGGTGGAGATTCTCTCCCCTGGCTCACGGCGCACCGACCGTGTCACCAAGTTCGCCGAATACGCCGAGGCCGGGATCGAGCACTACTGGCTCGTCGACCTCGACGCTCCGACAACACTCACCGGCTATCGATGGGTCGACGACTACTACGAGCTGGTCGCAGACACGCGATCGACGGTTCGAATCGACGTGACCGGCACTCCCGTCACCCTCGATCTGTCCGCGCTGACCGAATCCCGATCCGAGTAGCCGCGGCCAGCGGTAACGGGCGGATATGCGGCGGTGACGCGGGTGGCGGACTCGCGCGGTGAGCTGGAGACCACCGGTCTCGGTGGGGTGGCCGAAACGTGTCTGTCCGTTATGCGCTATGCGGGCGGGGTGGGAGTGGTGGGGCTTATTCTTGAGGTATCCGCGGGGTGGTGGAGGCGGTTATGGACCACGTACGCATTCTTCGGACCGTGCTCGGGGTGACGGTCGGGTATGTGATCGTGCTCGGGGTCTGGCTGGGGTGGGTGCATCAGCACACGCCGCCGGGGACCGAGCCGTATCAGATCATGGCGATGGTGGGGGCGTTCGGGTCGTGTGTGGGGATCGGGATGTTACTGGCGCAGCGGCCGTCGCGGTCGGATCGGCGGTTGTTGCGGCACGGGCTGGAGGGGTGGGCGACCATCGAGCGGGTGCACCCGCTGCAGTACACGGATCACCACACGGAACTGACCGAACTCGATCTGGAGCTGACCGTTCCCGGTTCGGAAACCTATCGGGGCACGGTCGTTTTCGACGTCGCACCGATCGATCGGCCGAGAATGCATGTGGGCGAGACGATTTCGATCCGGGTGGATCCGGCCGACCGCGATCGGATCATGCTCTGCCTGTGAGCATCCGGCCGCGCGGTCGCGCGATGGCGGTGGGGTTCAGTCGAAGTGGGTCGGCGCGGTCAGCAGGTACTGGGCACCGGCATAGGTCGCGAGAATGACGGCCTCGCTCGCACGGCGCGACCGTGTCGTCCGAGCGAAGAGGCGACGCAGCACGATCATGCCGTCGGAGAGTGTGAACAACAGCGCGCCCAGAGCCAGGCGGCTGCGCGGGTCGCTTCCCGGAACCACGGTTCCCGCAACGACTTTCGCGCCGGGAGCCAGGGCCGGATCGGAGGCGAGAGTCGCCGCCGTACCCAGCGTCGCACCGTAGGCGGTCAGCGGCGCGGCGATGCGGGGCGCGCGCGCCCGCAACAGCATGGCGGCGCCCAGCCACGCGAAGAGCCGGGGCGCCGCGACCATCGGCTGCGGCCGCGCACCGCGCCGCCACCACAGCGCCGAGTATCCGCACTGCATGACCGCGAAGGCCGAAGCGCCCGCGACCAGACGGCGGTCGTCGTCGGGATCTATCAGGAGTACGTCGCCGACGGTGGCCGCCGCCAGCGACCCGAGCAGAAGAGCCCGATCGGACTGCGACGATCCCCGGTCACCCGTCGCGCGAGCAGGCTCGGCGTTGCCATGGCCGGCCGACTCGGAGGCGTGCTCGCCCCCTCGCCGGTCCGCCTCACCAGCGGAGACCTCACCGGCGCTGGACGCGCGCCCGGCCTGGATCGCATCGGCCGCCAGCAGGGGCATGAGCAGCGGCTTCGTCGCCCACTGCCACCGGTCCCGCCCGGTGGCCGCGCCGAGGACGGTGATCACCGCGGCACCCACGTACGCAGCACGGAACGGTCGCGCCATTCGGAATCTCCTCATCAATCCACGACGACGGTGGACCGGTGCGACGGTCGCGGCCGGTCAGAAACTGGGTTCGATCGGCTTGGGCGGGAGGGTGACCACCTGCCCGGCGTAGCTCAGCCCGGCGCCGAAGCCGAGCAGCAGGGCCAGCTGTCCGCCCTTGGCCTTACCGGTCACCAGCATCTCCTCCATGGCCAGCGGGATGGAGGCGGCGGAGGTGTTGCCGGTGTTCTCGATGTCGTTGGCCATCGGGATGTCGTCGGCGAGGCCGAGGTTCTTCTTCATCAGTTCGTTGATGCGCGCATTGGCCTGATGCGGCACGAAGACCTCGATATCCTCCTTGGCCACGCCCGACACCTCCAGCGCGGTCGACAGGGCGCGGGGCAGAGTGACTGCGGCCCAACGGAATACGCGCGGCCCCTCCATCCGCAGCGCCATCCGGCCCACCGGCTCCACCTCGGGATCGGTGCCCTGCAGTCGCTCCGCCCGGTCCATGTAGTCGAAGAAGTTGACGTCCTGGGAGATCGCCTCGGCGCTCTCCCCGTCGCTGCCCCACACCGTCGGGGAGATGCCGTTGACGTCGCTCGGGCCGACCACGACCGCACCGGCGCCGTCGCCGAAGATCATGGCGGTGCCGCGGTCGGTCGGGTCCAGGCCGACCGTCATGGTTTCCGCGCCGATCACCAGCACGTATTCGGCGGAACCGGCCCGGATCAGATCGGCCGCCACACCGAGGGCGTAGCCGAATCCGCCGCAACCGGAGGTGAGGTCGAAGGCCGGGATGCCGTTCATCCCGAGATCGAAGGCCACCGAGGGCGCACCGTGCGGGGTGAGCTTGAGCCAGCTGGAGGTAGCCAGAATCAGCGCGCTGATCTTGCTGCGATCGATACCGCTGTTGATGACGGCCCGCTCCCCGGCGGCCGCCGACATGGAGCGCAGGGTCTCGTCACCGCTGATCCAGCGACGATTGCGGATGCCGGTGCGCTCGAAGATCCACTCCGGGGTGGAATCGAGAACCTCGCAGACGTCGGCGTTGCTGACGACACGCTTCGGCCGGTATGCCCCGATGCCGAGCATCGCAACATTCTTGCGACCCTCGTTGATTGCAATGCTCACCACAGGAGACTCACTCGACCCTTCACGCTGTCGTACATAAGACCAGCGTCCAGGCTAACCCAGGCCCAAATATCACCCCAGAGCCAGATCCTTCAGGCCCAGAATGGAGCGGTACTCCAGTCCCTCCTCGGCAATCACCTGGTCGGCGCCGGTCTCGCGATCGACCACGGTGGCGACGCCGACCACGGTCGCACCGGCCTCGCGCAGTGCCCGGACTGCGGTCAGCGGCGAATTGCCGGTGGTCGTGGTGTCCTCGACGACCAGCACACGCTTACCGGAGATTTCCGGCCCCTCGATCTGGCGCTGCATGCCGTGCGTCTTGGCGGCCTTGCGCACCACGAACGCGTTCAGCGGGCGACCGGGGGCGTGCAGCATCGCCAGCGCCACCGGATCCGCGCCCATGGTGAGCCCGCCGACGGCGTCGAACTCCCAGTCCGACACCAGCTCTCGCAGCAGGGTGCCGATCAGCGGCGCCGCCTGATGATGCAGGGTCGCCCGGCGCAGATCGACGTAGTAGTCGGCCTCCTTACCGGAGGACAGGGTCACCCGGCCGTGCACGACGGCGAGCTCCCGGACCAGCTCGGCCAATCTGTCGCGGTCGGTGGTGGATTCGATCATGTGGGTTTATGTCCTTCCCCGTGCGTTGAACATGCCTCGGTTGAGCCGGGTCACCAGATTCCGCGGGATCAGCCCGGCGACGGTGGTGAGCACCTTGTACTGCACCCCGGGCACACTGATCACCCGGTCCTTCTCCAAATCCTGCAGCGAACCGGACACCACCTGATCGACATCGAGCCACATCGGCTTCGGTAGCGACGACATCTCGATTCCGGCACGCTCGTGAAATTCCGTGTGCACGAATCCCGGGCACAGCGCCTGCACCCGGACCCCGGTCCCGGCCAGTCCGCCGGCCAGGCCCTCGGTCAAGGATATGACGTAGGCCTTGGAGGCCGAATAGGTCGAGCCGCGGCCCGGTACCAGCCCGGCCACACTGGCGACATTGACCACCGAACCCTTGGCGGCGGCGATCATCGGCGGCAGTGCGGCACGCGTCAATTGCAGCACCGCGGTGACGTTGACATCCAGTTGGGCCTGCAATTCCCGCGGATCCACGGTCCAGAACTCACCCGAGATACCGAATCCGGCATTGTTGACCAGGAAGTCCACGCCCTCGCCGAGCCGCCCGGCGACGGTGTCGCGGTCCTGCTCGCGCGCCAGATCCGCGGCCAGGATCTCGCTGCGGGTATCGAAGCGGTGCTGCAATTCCGAGGCGAGGGCGGTCAGGCGTTGCTCGTCGCGCGCCACCAGCACCAGGTCGTAGCCGAGGGAAGCCAGGCGGGTGGCGTAGCCCTGGCCGATACCGGAGGTCGGTCCGGTCACCAGGGCGACCGGACGGGTGGCACCGGGGAGGCGTGCGGCCCCCGGGTCTGCGGGGCTATCGGTCATGGGTCGTCAACCACCTAGTGTCGGGCGGATAATCCCGGTGCCCGGACACCGGTTCGCGAACCGGACCGGTCACCGCGGTGCGGGGCCCTGATAGGGACGGAACCCCGGATGGAACGGACCGCCCGGCCGCGGCGGCAGCTCGTCCTCGGCCTGCGGTTCGTCGGAATCCGCTGCGGCCGAATCGTTTTCCTCGCCCTCGAGGAATTCCTCGGCGGGCGGCCAGTTACGGCGGACCCGGTTGCGGGGATCCGGCACCACCGCGAGCGCCGGGCGACGCGGCGGCTGCTGCTCGGACTCGCCAGCGAGATCGCCGACCGGCGCGGCGATCACACCGGACTCGCGGTCCGCCGAATCGGATGCCGGGCGTTCGCCGGAGTTACGGGTGTCGCCGGGGCGAGTGTCGCCGGGGCGGGGGCCGGCCGGTGCGTCGGTGCCACCGCGAGCGATGTTTCCGCGGTCGATGCCGTCCACGTTCTCGTGCGCGAACCGGCTGCGGCCGCCGGGGGCTGCGCCGTCCCGGGGCCCGGACGCGCGCTCGTCACGCACATCGTGGTCGTCGTCGAATCGGTCGCCTGGACCTTGCTCGTCGTCGAATCCGTCATCGAACTCGTCGTCTTCGAAGCGCTCGAACCGGTCGCCGTAATCCTGATCGCGGAAGCCGCGGTCGGCCCGGTCGTCGTAGCTCTGGTCCCGATAGCCCTGGTCCCCATAGCCCTGCTCGCGGTAGCCCTGGTCGGCTTCACCGGGTTCCTCGGCATTCGGGCGCGGACGAACGGGATCGTGCTGATCGGATTCCAGGCGGCCGCGGTCGCCACCGGCCACCGGCGGCAGCACGTGCAGCAGACCCGAGAGCCGCAGCACGGCATCGATCGCGGCCTCCCAATCCTTGGCCGCGGTGCCGACCGGCAACATGCCCAGCGTCCAGTTGCCCTCACTCCACAACTGCTGCACGGTGTGCGGCAGCGTTTCGATGAAGTGGACCATCCGCTGGTCGACGGCGTGGCGAGCGACGTCCGGATTGGTGGCGAAGACCACGCGGTCGCCGATCGCGCCGAGCAGTTCCAGATCGGCGTCCTTGGGCGGGGCGGCGGTTTTCAGGCGCAGGTCGATATCGATGTCGGAGCCGATCTGGCGGCGCACGGCGACCAGCGTCGCGGCGTCCTCCAGATCGAACAGGACGAACTTCTCGCCCTTGCGATTACCGGAAACCACATCGATCGCGGACAGATACCCCAGTTTGGCCATCGCGCCCCGCCGCCATGTCGATGCCAGCGAAGGTTCGACCGAAACGTAGGTGTATCCCTGGGATTTGGCCCAGACCTGCCGTACGTGTCCGGTCCGCTGCCGCTGCACGCGATCGAAATACAGCAGTACGATCGCACCTACCAGTGCGATCGCCGCGAGGCCGAACCAGATTGCTGCTGTCATCGCACCTGAGTCTAGTGGGTTCGGGTGCAATTGCTCGCGCCCGTTCGTCCCGCGGTTCGCGCCTGCCTTCCGACGTCACGCCCCCGAGCGGGCACGGCGAAGGCGCCGCACCCGCGGCGTCGCACTCATCGCGTGGGTGCGGTTGTCGAAACTCGTTGTGGGGCATCGCAGACCACCGCATCGAGGAAGGTGCGCAGCAGCGCGGCGACCGCGGCGGGGTGGGTCACGGGCGGGGTGTGCGCGACACCGTCCAGCAATTCCAGCGGCCCCGCGGCGGGTAGCGCGGCGGCGAGGGCAGCGCCGGACGCAGCGGGAATGGGCAGGTCGGCACCGCCGTGGACGACCAACGCCGGGGCGGTGATCTCGGCGAGGCGGCCGGCGATTCCGTCGGCGCCCATCAGCACCCCGACCGCGCGAGCGAGTCGATCGGCAGGCTGCCGTCGTATCCGGGCCAGCCAATGCTCGACCGCCGCGACGTCACCCAGCAGCAGATCGAGAACCGCGCCCCCGGTCGCCTCGACCGCACCGGCGGCGAAACCGTCCCGGATGCGAGCCATTTGTTCCAGCGCCGGACCGGGGAACGGATCCGCGGCGGTATCGATGAGTGTCAAGCTCCGAATACGTGCCGGGGCCAGCAGTGCCGCCCGCAGCGCGGTGAATCCGCCCTGCGAGTGACCGACGATGTGAGCGGCCGGCACGTCGAGCGCGTCGAGGACGCTCAGAGCGTCGCGCGCGGCGTCCCAATAGGTGAAGGGCAGACCGTCGTCCTCGGTATCGCCGTGCAGCCGGAAATCGAAGCGGATGCGGCGGTAGCCGGAGAGGTTCGAGACGACGCCGTCCCACATGGTCGAGTCCATGAGGTTGCCGTGCAGGAAGAGTATGGCCGGGCCGGTGCCGCCGGAGTCGCGGAGATGGAAGCGCCGGCTTCGGGTGGAAAGGGTGTTCATCGTGCTCCGTTCTGGTCGGATATCTCCATCCCACTCCGCTCAGGACGCCACGACGAGGTAGTTTTACGACCGGTTATGGTCGAAACAGGTCAACACGTACTCGGCGTCGGCTACGCACCCGCTGCTGCGGGCCGTGCGGTCGAGTCGCGGCGCCTCCCGGACGTTTTCGGGGGCGTGGTGCGGCACCGGCCGGTTCGCCCGGATTTCCACGTCGTCGGTGTGATCACCGGTGGCGCGGGCCGGCATGCCGTCGACTTCCGCCCGGACGATCTGGCCGCGGGCACGGTGTTCTGGTTGCGGCCCGGGCAGGTTCATCAGGTGCTCGATGCCGACCGGCTGCACGGAACGGCGATCCTGTTCACCCCCGACGTCCTCGCCCCCGGCCATCGGGTCGCGGCGTTCGCCGACGATCCGGTCCGGCCGAGCCGATGGGCGATGGATCCGCGAGATCCGCTCGTCACGACCGCACTGCGACATCTGGAATTGGTGCTCGCCGCGCCCTCCTGCGCTCGCGATATCGCCGACGCACTCCGCTTGGCGCTCACCCCGCTCGTGGCCGCGGCGCCGGGCGTCGCATCGGACAACGGGCCGGTGTCCGCGGTCTTCGCGCGTTTCGCGGCGGCGGTCGAAGCCGAATTTCCTCGGCGGCATCGGGTCGGCGACTACGAGCGGGCCGTGCACGCCGGCACCAAGACCATCGACCGGTCGGTGCGCCGGGCCCGCGGTATCAGCGCGAAGCGGTATCTCGACGAGCGACTGGCGCTGGAAGCCCGCCGCCGCCTGGCCACCACCGACGTCACCGTCGCAGCGCTGGCGCGCGAACTCGGTTTCTCCGAGGCCACCAACTTCGTGAAGTTCTACCGCCGCATGACCGGCACGACCCCCGCCTCCGCGCGGCAGTGACGACGATCCCGCCGCGGCGATGCGGAGGCGGATTACCTCGGCAACTGGGTGCTGATGATGATCTTCGCCTTGATGGACCCGTCCGGGTTCTTGTCCCCCTGCACGACCACCATGTCGCCCTGTTTCAGATCGGAGACCTTCCCGGATCCCATCGAGATCACCTGGGTCTGCGCGTCCGTGTGCACGGTGACCGAGTTGCCCAGCAGCGACTGCAGCATGATGGTCGTTCCGTCGTTGCTGTTCACGGTCCCCATGGTCGCCCCGAGACCGTCGATGTCGCCGAGGCCCGGTAGCTGCGGGAGGCTGGGTTGCGCGCCGCCGGACGGGTTCGGCGGGACGACCGGTACGCGCGTCGGCGCGGGCCGGCCGGTGGCGGCCGCATCGGAGGACGAGGAGTCGTTGCCGGCGAGCAGCAGGCCCGCGGCGATGCCGCCGAGGACCACGAGGACGAAGACGGCCGCGGTCAGCGCGATCCACAGGCCGGTGCGGTGGCGGCGCGGCGGTTCGACGGGCAGTCCGGTCGGGCCGACCGCTCCCTGCGGGCCGGTGGGGCCGGGGGCGCCGGAACCGTAAGGGGGGTATCCGCCCGGTTCGCTGTACCCGGATTCGTAGGCGCCCCATTGGCTGTCGTAGGGCGGAAGTTCTCGGGTCGCGTTCGGGCCGGGCGATTGTTCGAAGTACCGGCCCTCATATTCGGGATGGGACGGGAATTCGTAGGGCGCGGTCTGTTCGTAGGGCCCGGGATGTCCGTAGGGGCGAGTGCTCTCGTACGGCTCGGGGCTCTGACCGTACGCTTCCGAGTATTCCGTCGTGTGGTTGGCGCCGTCGTCCGGATGCCGGCCCGACGCGCCGAGCTTCTCGGTCGGCGTATCGGGTGAATCCGGACGCTGCGCCCACGGGTCGCTCGGATTCGTCATGCTCACCAGGGTAGGTGCAGATCGGCGTTGCTTCAGCGAAGTGCGACAACCTCGGAAACCTGAGCGGGCGGAATCCGGCGGATACGCCGGAGCGCGGTGTGCGATTCACTCACACACCGCGCCCCGTTCATTGAATCCCGGACGGCTCGGTCGTCACCGACCCACGATCAGCCCGTCGCCGTCGGGTGCGACGTTGACCTTCACCAGGTCGCCGTCGGTGACCTCACCGGCCAGCAGTTCCTTGGCGAGCGAATCGCCGATGGCCTGCTGGATCAGCCGGCGCAGCGGCCGGGCGCCGTAGACCGGGTCGTAGCCGCGCACGGCCAGCCAGAACCGCGCCGAATCGCTGACGTCCAGCTTCAGCCGCCGCTGCGAGAGCCGCTTCTGCAGCTGCGCCAACTGGATGTCGACGATGTTCTCGAGCTGCTCCTCGTTGAGCGCGGAGAACATCACCACGTCGTCGAGGCGGTTGAGGAATTCCGGTTTGAACGCCGAGCGCACGGCGTTCATCACGAACTCCTTGTCGCCACCGGCACCCAGGTTGGAGGTGAGGATGAGGATGGTGTTGCGGAAGTCCACCGTGCGGCCTTGGCCGTCGGTGAGCCGCCCCTCGTCCAGTACCTGCAGCAGGATGTCGAAGACGTCGGGGTGCGCCTTCTCGATCTCGTCGAACAGCACCACCGTGTACGGCCGTCGCCGGACCGCCTCGGTGAGCTGGCCGCCCTGGTCGTAGCCGACATATCCGGGCGGGGCGCCGACGAGGCGAGCCACCGAATGCTTCTCGGAGTACTCGCTCATATCGATGCGGGTCATCGCGCGCTCGTCATCGAAAAGGAAGTCCGCGAGGGCCTTCGCCAGCTCGGTCTTACCGACACCGGTGGGTCCGACGAACATGAACGAGCCCGTCGGCCGGTTGGGGTCGGCGACCCCGGCCCGGGCGCGGCGCACCGCGTCGGAGACCGCGGTGACGGCCTCGGCCTGTCCGACCACCCGATGCCCGAGTTCCTCCTCCATCCGCAGCAGTTTCTGGGTTTCACCCTCGAGCATGCGGCCGACCGGGATGCCGGTCCACGAGGAGACCACTTCGGCGATGTCGTCCGGACCGACCTCCTCCTTGAGCATCACCTCGTCCTCGAGGCTGCCGCTGCCGGCCTTGCCCGCGTTCTTCTCGGCCTCCGCGAGCTGCTTCTCGAGCTGCGGGATGCGGCCGTACCGCAGTTCGGCGGCCTTGCCGAGATCACCGTCGCGTTCGGCGCGCTCGGATTCACCGCGCAGCGATTCCAGCTGCTCCTTGATGGTGCGGACCGAGTCGATGGCCTGCTTCTCGTTCTGCCAACGCGCCATCAGCTGGTTCAGCTTCTCGCGGTCGTCGGCCAGTTCCTGGCGCAACTTGTCGAGTCGCTGCTTGGACGCCTCGTCGGTCTCCTTGGCGAGGGCGACCTCCTCGATCTCGAGGCGGCGCACCGCCCGTTCGACCTCGTCGATCTCGACCGGCCGCGAGTCGATCTCCATGCGCAGCCGCGAGGCCGACTCGTCGACCAGGTCGATCGCCTTGTCGGGCAGGAACCGCGAGGTGATGTAGCGATCGCTGAGGGTCGCGGCCGCCACCAGCGCGGAGTCGGTGATCCGCACACCGTGGTGTACCTCGTAGCGCTCCTTGAGCCCGCGCAGGATGCCGATGGTGTCCTCCACCGACGGCTCGCCGACCAGCACCTGCTGGAAGCGGCGCTCCAGGGCGGCGTCCTTCTCGATGTGCTGACGGTATTCGTCGAGCGTGGTCGCACCGACCAGGCGCAGTTCACCGCGCGCCAGCATCGGCTTGATCATGTTGCCGGCGTCCATCGCCGATTCGCCGGTCGCGCCGGCGCCGACGATGGTGTGCAGCTCGTCGATAAACGTAATGATCTGTCCGGCACTGGATTTGATCTCCTCCAGCACCGCCTTGAGCCGTTCCTCGAACTCACCGCGATACTTCGCGCCGGCCACCATCGCACCGAGGTCCAGCGAGACCAGCGTCTTCCCGCGCAGCGATTCCGGAACGTCCCCGGCGACGATGCGCTGGGCCAGCCCCTCGACGATGGCGGTCTTACCGACACCGGGCTCACCGATGAGGACCGGGTTGTTCTTCGTGCGCCGGCTCAGCACCTGCACCACGCGCCGGATCTCGGTGTCGCGGCCGATGACCGGATCGAGTTTGCCCTCGCGCGCGGCTGCGGTGAGGTCCGTGGAGTACTTCTCCAGCGCCTGATAGGTGCCCTCGGGGTCCGCGCTGGTCACGCGGGTGTTGCCACGCACGGCGGTGAACGCCTCGCGCAGCGCGTCCGCGGTGGCGCCGTACTTCAGCAGCAGCTGCGAGACATCGGAGTCGCCTTCGGCGAGACCCACCACGACGTGCTCGGTGGAGACGTACTCGTCACCGAGTTCGGTGGCGAGGCGCTGGCCGGCGGTGAGCGCGGCGAGCGCTTCCCGGCCGAGCTGCGGCTGCGTGGTGGCGCCGGTCGCGCGGGGCAGTCGGTCGACGATGTCCTGTGCCTCGCGTCGCACCGTTGCCGGGTCGACCGCGACAGCCTTGAGCAGGGGGGCGGCGATGCCGTCGGTTTGATCCAGCAGCGCCACCAGCAAGTGAGCCGGACGAATCTCCGGATTTCCGGCAGCCGAAGCCGCCTGCAGGGCAGCCGTCAGGGCAGCCTGGGTCTTGGTGGTGGGGTTGAACGAGTCCACGATCACCTTCCTACGGTCGTCTCGCGTTGTGTTCGGTCGGGTCCGGGCGGTCCGACTCTTCTGAGTAGTCCAACGCGGTAGGAGTTGAGTCTGTTCCGCTCAAGTTTGACATATTTCAGGAACCTGTGGCCAATCGTTTCACCCTTGGTGGATCTGGGTAAAGTGATCCGCTCATCACCGCACGACCACGGTTTTTTCGGGGATACTGGTCCGCGGGGGCCGACGACACGGCAGCTGTAGTCGGACACATTGAAGGAAAGGAAGCTCGACGTCGTGGATGCGCGTTCGGCAGCGCTGGTCCGCGCCAACTTCCGGTCGATCGTCGAGGCGCCGCAAGGGCCCGAACGATTGATCGGCGCGTTTTACAGGCATCTGTTCGCGGAGGCTCCCGGCCTGCGCGAATTGTTCCCGCACACGATGGATATGCAGCCCAAGCGGGTTGTCACGGCCATCCAGTTCGTGCTGGATCATCTGGAGAACTGGGACCGCGCGCAGCGGTTCCTGGAACAGTTGGCCCTCGACCACCGCAAATACGGTGTCGCGGCGGCACATTACGATGCCGCCGGACGCGCGTTGCTGGCTGCCTTCGTCACCTACAACGGTCCGCTCTGGACACCCGATCTGGAGGACGGCTGGCGCGATATCGCCATCCTGATCTCGGCCTCGATGGCCATCGGCGCCAACTCGGACACCTCGCGACCGTATTGGGAAGCGACGGTGGTCGGCCATCGGCGCGTACTCGACGACCTGGCGATCGTGCGCCTGCAATCCGACGAGCCGATCCCCTACCAGGCCGGGCAGTACGTACCGGTCTCGATCCCGCAGCGACCGAAGATGTGGCGGTATCTGTCCCCGGCCATTCCCACGAACCCGTACGGCGAGATCGAATTCCACGTCCGCAAGATCCGCACCGGCTGGGTCAGTCCCGCGATCGTCGGCGAAACCGAGGTCGGCGACACCTGGTTGATCGCCGGGCCGCTGGGCGGCCTGCACATCGACACCGAATCCCAGCGCGACGTGCTGATGATCGGCTCCGGGACCGGAATCGCGCCGCTGCGCGCGCAGTTGATCGAGATGGGCCGGCGCGGCGTGAACCCGCGCGTGCACTTCTTCATCGGCGGCCGCTATCCGTGCGATCTGTACGACGTGGAGAACATGTGGCAGCTGTCGCTGAGCAATCCGTGGCTGACGGTGGTGCCGGTCTGTGAGAGCGACACGAATCCGTGGTGGCATCCGCATCCGCCCGCGGACCCGCCGTACGGCATGCATCGACGGCTGATCGGGAATCTGGGCGCGGTCGTGGCCAGCTTCGGCTCGTGGTCGGATCGGCAGATCCAGATCGCCGGATCGGCGCGGATGATCGCCGACACCAAGCGGGCGCTGCTGGCGGTCGGCACCCCCGAACACATCATCAGCGCCGACCCGGTGTGAGCGGCAATCGGTAGGCAACCCGGCGTCCGCGGCGTACCTTGGTGGGCGGGCGTGAGCACACGGGACCGCGCCCGGCACAAGACTTTTCGGGGGCGGCAGCTGTCCCTCGGATCACAGGAGGAACGGTGACGTTGGGTCCGGATGAGACCGGGGAGATTCGGCTGGACGCGCCGACGGAATGGTCGTCGACCGTCGTCGGACATCATCGGCTGCGCCACGATCTCGCGGTGGTCCGGTTGATCGGCGAATTCGTCCCGTTCGAGGCGGGCCAATCGGTCGAGGTCCAGATTCCGCAGCATCCCGGTATGCGCCGCCGGCTGTCGCCCGCGCTGCCGCCCTCACTGGACGGCAAACTCGAATTCCACGTCCGCACCGTCCCGGGCGGATGGTGCAGCGGATCGATCGTCACCGAAACGGCTCCTGGCGACGAATGGCGGATCAGCGCTCCCGCCGGGTGGCTGAGCGTCGACCCCGGCACCACCGACCTCGTGATGATCGCCGGCGGAACGGGTCTGGCGCCGATGCGCTCGCTCCTGCTGGATCTGTCCCGTCGCCCGGAGCCACCGCGCACCCATCTGTTCATCGGCGGACGCAGCCCGCGCGACCTCTACGCCTCCGACATGCTCTACCTGCTCGCCGGCGAAATGCCCTGGCTCACGGTGATTCCCGTGGTCGAGAGGGCCGAGGACCCGAATTGGGTCGACCAGTGGTACGAGAGCTGCCGCGTGGATGTCGGATTCGATGTCGACGAGATGATGGAGGGCACGCTGGCCGATGTGGTGGGCGATATGGGCCCGCTGCTGCACCACCAGGTCCTGGTGTGCGGTTCGCCCGGAATGACCCAGGCCACGCTGGAAGTGCTGGTCAATACGGGTACGCCGCCGGAGGCAATCCGCTTCGACGGGCTCTGATCCGCGCCGGCGCCGGCTAGAACAGCGGATCGTGGCGAATGTTCTCGGTGGGCGTGCCCGCCGCCATCAACCGGAATTTGGTGGTCTGCACCGTACTCGGTGATCCGACGATCTGGACATCGCAGTCCGACCAGTCGCCGCCGCGGGCCACGACCGCTCCGATCTGTCCCGTTTCGCGCGGCGCTATGCCCGGAAGATCGGGCTCGACACGTTCCGGATGGTAATACCACCAGGGGTTTTCGTCGCTTTCGGTGACCGGAACGACAGTGAGCCATTTGTTCGCGACAGCCAGTTCGCTCAACGTCGGCAGATCGTAGAGATCGCACGGATGGTGTCCGCCGACGAACAGGTGGACCTTCGGATTGGACCGGCGTTGCGACATCGCCAGCAATTGCGCGCGCAGCGGAGCGATGCCGGTGCCGCAGCCGACCATCAGCATCTTGCGGCGCGTGTTGCGCGGCACCCCCAGCCCGCCGAGCGGCGCCCCGAGCAGCCACTGGTCGCCGATCGCGGTATGGCCGACCATCGCCGGACTGACCCAGCCGCCACTGACGCTGCGAATATGGAATTCGATCTCGCCCTGGGGATTCGCCGGGATAGCCGGGGACAGGTACCGCCACATCCGCGGGCGGGCCGGGATCTGCACACTCACATATTGTCCGGCCGCATAGGTCATGGGCTGGTCGAGCTGCAGCCGGACGACGGCCAGATTGCACAGCACCTCGCGATGTTCGACGACGGTTCCGGTCCAGACCGGCGGCGTCGTCTCCTGATCGGCGGCGCCGATCATCGTCTGGGTGATCAACGCGAGGCCGGCGTCCCAGGCCTGTTCCACCTCATCGGTCCACAATTCGGTGCCGGCATGCGCACGCAGGGCGCTCTTGAGCGAATTACCCACGGCCGCATAATGTTCGGCTACCACACCGTATTTGCGATGGTCGCGGCCGAGCTGCGCCAGGAAGGGCAGCAGTTGCTCGGGCTCCTCCAGCCGGTCCACGGCATACCCGATGGCCTTGACCAGCCGGTCGCGCTGCACCTCCAGAGCGGCGGGGAAGAAATCCCGGAGCTGCGGATATTCGGTGAACAGCAGGGCGTAGAAGGATCGGGCGAGCTGTTCGGGGCCGCCTTCCTCCGCGGCCACCGCCTTGAACGTGGTTCTGATCAGCGCGACGGTCCGCGAATCCATCTGTCCACAACCCCATTTCGCACGTCGAACACGGGCCGGTCCGGTGAGCGCGGTGCCGCCGGACACGCGGCGCAGCCGATGGAGACCGAGTGTAGGCGAGGTTTGCCGGGCGCGGGACGCACTGAACGAACAACAGGGAGGTAATTCGGCCGAACCGAGGTCCCGGAGTGTGTAGCCCCCTGGAAACCGACTCAAAGACCGTGACACGCCATGTATTTCGGCGTGTTCGAGAGTGGTTGTGCACGACTCGATATGCGATTTTCACATTTGCCGGGTGCATGCTGAGTGCCGGAACGAGGCCCGGATACGCGAACAGCGCCCCCGATCCGGGGGCGCTGTCGCACGGTGTGTTCGGTCGCGGAACGGCACAGAGCCGAAACCGCCTACCGCCGTTTGTTGCGTGGCTGCCACACCACCAGTGCGGTACTGCGTTGCGGCGGAGCCATATCGGGCCGATGCCCGGCACGCAGGCGTTCGACCTCGGCGGTCAATTCACCCACCCGCTGCTGCAGCGCCTCGACCTGATTGGTGAGTTCGATGATCCGCTTGATCCCGGCCAGGTTGACGCCCTCGTCCTGGGACAGGCGCTGCACCTCGCGGAGCAGTTCCACATCCCGGGACGAATAACGTCGGCCGCCGCCGGAAGTGCGTTGCGGCGTAACCAATCCCAGTCTGTCGTAGGTCCGCAGCGTCTGCGCGTGCATTCCCGCCAGCTGAGCCGCCACCGAGATCATGAAGTACTCGGTGCCGGTTGCCCGATTCTTCGGATCACCGTTCATTACGCACCTGCCCAACCTGCGCGCGGGTCGAACCCGCCGGCCTTCTCCGCCTCCGCGTAGCGCCGCAGCGCCTCGGTGGCTTCGTCGTCCAGCTTCTGCGGTACCGCGACCTTCACCGTGACCAGCAGGTCACCGGCGCCGCCGCCGCGCTTGGGCACACCGCGCCCGCGCACTCGCAGCGTCCGGCCGTCGGCGGTGCCGGGTGGCACCTTCACTCCGACTCTGCCTTCCAGTGTAGGCACGGAAACCGTTGTACCCAGCACCAATTCGCTGTAGCTGACCGGCAGCACCAGGGTCAGATCGTCGCCGTTGCGGCCGAAGACCTTGTCCTGGCTGACGTGCACGGTCACGTACAGGTCGCCTGCGGGCGCGCCCCGCAGACCCGCCTCGCCCTGGCCCGCCAACCGGATCCGCTGCCCGTCGCGCACCCCGGGCGGGATGCGCACGGTGATGGTGCGGGTCCGGTTCTGGATGCCGGTGCCGTGACAGTCGGTGCACGGGTCGTCGATGATCGAGCCGGTGCCACGGCAGTCGTCGCAGGGTTCGCTGAACCCGAACGCGCCCTGGTTGCGGCTGATCACGCCGGTTCCGTTGCAGTGCGGGCACACTCGCGGGCTGGTGCCCGGCTTGGCGCCGCTGCCGTGACAGGTCGTACACGGCGACGGACTGGTCATCCGCAGCGGAACGGTCACGCCCTGGGCCGCCTCGCGGAACCCGAGAGTCGTCTCGGTCTCCACGTCGCTGCCCCGTCGCGGGCGCGACGTGGTCCGTGTGCCACCGCGGTTGAACAGGCCGCCGAGGATATCCCCCAGACCGCCGTCACCCGCGCCGGCGGCCGCACCGCCGAAGATGTCACCCAGGTTGAATTCGTTGGAGAAGCCGCCACCGCCGGTGTAGCCGCCACCCGGGGCGTAGCCGCCGCGGCCGAAACCGCCGCTGGCGAACAACCGCCGGGCCTCGTCGTACTCCTTGCGCTTCTCCGGATCGGCCAGCACGGCATGCGCCTCGCTGACCGCTTTGAAGCGCTCCTCGGCCTTGGTATCTCCCGGATTCTTGTCCGGATGCAGATCCCGGGCCAGTTTCCGGTAGGCCTTCTTGATCTCGTCCTGGGTCGCGCTGGAGGAAATACCCAGCTCTTTGTAGAAGTCCTTTTCCAGCCACTCCCGATTCACCGGGCATCTCCTCCTTCCGTCACATTGCGCGACTGTGTGTTACTCGGCACCGTCGGCATCTCGGCCGGCATTCGCAGTGTCCGACGAATCGGACAGATCCGCTACCCCATCGGTGACTCCGACCAGCGCATGGCGCAGGACGCGGTCGCCGAAGCGGTAACCCTTACGCATGACCACCCCGATCACCGGGTTGTGTCCCTCACCCTCGTGCTGCACGGCCTCGTGCAGGGTCGGGTCGAAAGATTCACCCTCGACACCGAATTCCTCGAGGCCCTGCTTCTGCAGCGCGTCGGCGAGCTTGTCCGCGACCGACTTCAGCGGTCCGGACTCGAGATCTCCGTGGGCACGGGCACGATCCAGATCGTCGAGCACACCGAGCAATTCGGTGACCACCGCGGCCTTGGCCGAGTCGATGGCGGCCTTGCGGTCGCGGTCGACGCGGCGGCGGTAGTTCGCGTACTCCGCGGTCAGCCGCTGCAGATCCGCAGTGCGCTCGGACAATTCGGCGCTGATGCTGTCGGCGAGGGCGTCGCCCTCGCCGGCCGAAGCGGAGGCCGAAGCCGTGTCGTTTCCGGCTGCGGCCTCGCTCACATCACCCTGCGGAGCGGACGGTTTCCCGTCCTGGTCGATCTTTCGGTTGTCGACGATGGTGACCGGCTCCTCTTTCGGGTTCTGTTCCGTCACTTCTTCTCCGGCTCTTCCACGACCTCTGCGTCGACCACGGTGTCGTCACCGGCGGACGCGTTGCCCGCACCGTCGGCGGCGGCGCCACCCTCGGCAGCCGAAGCCTCGTAGATCGCCTGACCCAGTGCCTGCGATTCGGTGGCCAGCTTCTCCACCGCGGACTTCACCGCGGCGATATCGCTGCCCTGCAGGGCCTGCTTGGCCTCGGCGATAGCCGCTTCGACCTTCTCCTTGGTCTCGGCCGGCACCTTGTCGGAGTTGTCCGCGATGAACTTCTCGGTCTGGTGGACCAGCGACTCCGCCTGGTTGCGGGTCTCCGCCTCCTCGCGACGCGACTTGTCCTCGGCCGCGTGCGCCTCGGCGTCCTTGATCATCCGGTCGATCTCCTCCTTGGACAGGCCGGAGCCGTCCTGGATCTTGATCGTGTTCTCCTTACCGGTGCCCTTGTCCTTCGCGGTGACGTGGACGATGCCGTTGGCGTCGATGTCGAAGGTGACCTCGATCTGCGGCACACCGCGCGGGGCCGGCGGGATGCCGGTCAGCTCGAAGGAGCCGAGCAGCTTGTTGTGCGAGGCGATTTCGCGCTCACCCTGGAAGACCTGGATCTGCACCGACGGCTGGTTGTCGTCGGCCGTGGTGAAGGTCTCCGACCGCTTGGTCGGGATGGTGGTGTTGCGCTCGATGAGCTTGGTCATCACGCCACCCTTGGTCTCGATACCCAGCGACAGCGGGGTCACATCGAGCAGCAGGACGTCCTTGACCTCACCCTTGAGCACACCGGCCTGCAGGGCGGCGCCGACGGCGACGACCTCGTCCGGGTTCACGCCCTTGTTGGGCTCCTTGCCGCCGGTCAGTTCCTTGACCAGCTCGGAGACCGCGGGCATACGGGTGGAGCCACCGACGAGCACCACGTGGTCGATGTCCTTGACCGAGATACCGGCGTCCTTGATCACCGACTGGAACGGCGCGCGGGTGCGGTCCAGCAGATCGGAGGTGATCTTCTGGAACTCGGCGCGGGTCAGCTGCTCGTCGAGGAACAGCGGGTTCTTCTCCGCGTCCACGGTGATGTAGGGCAGGTTGATCGAGGTGCTCTGCGAGGAGCTCAGTTCGATCTTGGCCTTCTCCGCGGCCTCACGCAGACGCTGCAGGGCCATCTTGTCCTTGGTCAGGTCGATGCCCGAGCTGGCCTTGAACTTGTCGACCAGCCAGGTGACGATCCGGTTGTCCCAGTCGTCGCCACCGAGGTGGTTGTCGCCGGAGGTGGCACGAACCTCGACGACGCCCTCGCCGATTTCCAGCAGCGAGACGTCGAAGGTGCCGCCACCGAGGTCGAAGACCAGGATGGTCTGCTCTTTGTCGCCCTTGTCCAGGCCGTAGGCCAGCGCGGCTGCGGTCGGCTCGTTGACGATGCGCAGGACGTTCAGACCCGCGATCTGGCCGGCCTCCTTGGTGGCCTGGCGCTGCGCGTCCTCGAAGTAGGCGGGCACGGTGATCACCGCGTCGGTGATCTCCTCGCCCAGGTAGGCCTCGGCGTCGCGCTTGAGCTTCATGAGGGTACGGGCGCTGATCTCCTGCGCCGTGTACTTCTTGTCGTCGATCTCCACGGTCCAGTCCTCGCCCATGTGGCGCTTGACGGACTTGATGGTGCGATCGACGTTGGTCACCGCCTGGTTCTTCGCCGGCTGCCCGACGAGAACCTCTCCGTTCTTGGCGAACGCGACGACCGACGGGGTGGTGCGCGAACCTTCCGAGTTGGCGACGACGACCGGCTCACCGCCTTCGAGAACAGCGATGACCGAGTTCGTGGTCCCGAGGTCGATACCGACCGCACGAGCCATAGTGGTTCCTCCTAGGTGATGTAACTGTGTGTGGTGCAGGGGCGACCCTGCGTGTGGCACTGTTCGTGCCGGCCGGACCTCGCCCCTGACACCGCACGGAGCACGGTCCTCAGCAACACTGAGCGTGGTCGGCTCAATCCTGCCCCCCGATCCCGTCGGAGTCAACCAGAGACTTGAGTCGCTTTCACTCAACCTTGCGTCGATCAGCTCAACGAGCGGGGCGGACGGTTCATTCCCGGCCGGACGAAAAAATTTCCCGGCCCGCCGGAGCGCACGCGGCGCTCACCGGGCCTGGTCCCGCAATACGCGGATGACCAGGCGTTTCGACCATCCGACCCTCAGCCGGCGGCCGCGAGTACCCGGTCGGCGAGATCCTTGTCGAGACTCACCCGAACCAGGGCGGCGGCCAATTCCGCGTCGTGGCCGGAAGGGCCGAGGCGGTCGAGGCGCTTCGGATCGGTCGACAGATGCAGCAGATCGGCACCCTTGCGGGCCCGGTCGTCGAAATGCGGGCGCACCCAGGTCCAGACATCCTGAACTTCGCGCAGGAAGATTTCGGCGCCGGTCGGGCCGATGCCCTTGAACTGGTGCAGCGATTCGGCCAGCCGGTCCGGGTCCCGATCCGCTTCGGCGGCCAGTTTCCGCAGATCGCCGTGGTAGCGGTCGAGCAGGATGGTGGCGTTCTCACCGAGCCGGGTGGCGGTGGATTCGTCGTAGCGGCGGTAGTGGCCGCGCCCCAGCGCGTCGACGAGGTCCTGCCAGTCGGCCTCGGCGACGCGCTGCGGGGTGCGGTAGCCGCTCGATCGCAGTTCGCGCGCGGCGGCGACCGCGATATCGGCGGTGATCCGGGCGCTCATGAGCTGGGCCAGCACCAGGAGCTGGAACAGCGGAGCGGGTTTGTCGGCGAGAGTGATTCCCGCCTCGGCCGCATAGGTGGTCCCCGCTCGGTCGAGCAGTTCCCGGGCGATCCGATCCTCGTTCGCGCTCATCTGCGACACCCCACTTTCGTCGACCCGGCGATTCACTACCCGGCTAACCCGAGACGCACAGGTCAAACCCGCCGGCGAGGACGGCCGACGTCTCCTGCCTCACGGCTGGGATTTGTAGACCACCAGTGGTTCACCGGACGGCGCGACCACCAGATGCCCGCTGCGGGCGCCTTCGGTGAAGATGGTGATCGTCGGCGGGTGATCCGGCGCGGAGCTGTCGCGACCGATGATCAGATGGCTGACCTTCGTCTGCGGCGACCCGACGGTTCGCGGAGCTCCGGCCAGCAGGGCCGCCAATTTCGGCACATCGATCGTCGCGAGGTCGATCGGCTCGAGTTTCGGATCCCGGCTGCTGGTCGTCCAGGTGTCGAATTCGCCCTTGTAGGAAGCTCTTTCGGAAATCGACCGGTCCCCCGTGCGGGGCCGTTCGATCGAGGCGTTCTCCGGCATCAGCGTCACGTCGTCGGCGAGCAGATCGCCGTAGTGCTGACGGTAATCGGACAGAAACGCCTCGATACCGGCGGCGGTCGTCATATCCGGCGGCGTGTGGTCGGCGAGCGGACCGTCGTCGCTGCTCACCCAGCCGCAGAACATGCCGATCAGTGCCGCAGCCGCCACCGCACCGCCCGCCAGTACCCACCGTCGGGCACGCCGTCGTCGCGCTGGGCGCACGACGGGGGCGTCGGCCATATTTGCCGGAATCTGCAGATCGCCGATGACCTTCTCCACGTCGGCGAAGGTGCGCGCCCGCATCGCCGCGGCGGTGCGCCGCCCGTGCTCGGAGTCGGAGAGCTGACCGTCGTCGCGGGCGGCGTCCAGCAGCGCGCAGGCGTCGACGCGATCCGAATCACGCACCCGCAGACCGCTGTTCGCGGCCCCGGCCGGGGCGCCCGTTCGGCGGGATGTGGCGAAGGTTCCCATCGGCTGCACCTATGTGTGGAACGGGTAGACGCGAATCGGATCGCCCGCGGGCGTGGCTTCCAGGTATGCGTTCTCGTTGAACGAATTCCCGACGTAGATGCTGATCGTGGGCACCTTGGAGATGGTGTCGATACCCATGCCGATATGACTCACCGCGCCGCCGGGGACCTTCAGCAGCGGTACCGCCCGCGCGATCAGATCGCCCAGCGCGGACGTGTTCACCGCGGCGAGGTCGAATATCGGCTTGTCGGCCGAGCGAGTGGTGACGGCGGTCGAGGCCATGAAACCGCCCCGATAGGAGTAGTCGGCCACCCGATTCGGCTGCCGCGCCGAGGTGCGGTCGACCGACGCGAAATCGGGGAACAGGGTCAGGTCGTCGACGGTGGTGTCCCCGAATTTCGCTTGATAGTCGCTGCGGAACTTCTCGAAGCCGGCCACCGTGGTGAGGTCGGGCGTCTCGATCACCACGGGCTGTATCACCTGCGGCGCCGCGGCCGCGATCGGAGCGGGCTCGGGGGCGGCTCGATGCGTCAGCAGATATCCGCCGACCGCAGCCGCCAGCACGACCACCGCCGCGACGCCCGCGAACCACGCCGTCCCGCTCTGCGCTCCCGCCCGCGGATCGATCGGCGCTTCGGCCGGGCGCTGCAGGTCCGCGGTCAGTTCGGCCAGATCGCCCAGGGTTTCGGCGGCCGTGGTCAGATCGGTGAGGGTCTGATGTTCCTCCGCCGAGAGCTGACCGTCGGCCAGGGCGGTGTCGAGGGCACGGCAGGTTTCGGCGCGGTCGGCGTCGCGGGCACGGATATGGGCCGGATAGCGGCCTGCTCGCCGGGGCGGGCCCGGCGGCTGTGTCCATTGCGCACCACCGGCGGGCGGTTGCAGGTCGTCGACCAGATTCCGCAGTTCGCCGACGGTCTTCGCGGTGGCCGCACGGTCGGACCGGTCGTGATATTCGTCGGCGCTGAGTTGGCCCTCGTCGAATGCGGCATCGAGCAGGGTGCGCGCTTGAACTCGGTCCATATCGCGGGCCCGCATGCTGCCGGGTGCGGGCATACCCGGCATTCCGGACCCAGAAGAGCTCACCCCTGGATGGTAGCGACTCGGCATCCGCATCACGGCGTGTCGGTGCGGGATTCGGGCGACCCCCCAGTTTGTCCGCGGGTGTTCCTCCGCAATCCCGCTGATTCGGCACATCCCGCGCGGTACCGTGCGGATATGAAGGCCGTGGTGTGTTCGGAAGGCAAGCTGGAAGTCGCTGATATCCCGGCGCCGAAACCCGGGCCCGGCCAGTTGGTGATCGCGGTGTCGCGATGCGGGATCTGCGGCTCCGATCTGCACGCCCGTCTGCACTGTGACGAACTCGCCGAGCTCGCGGCCGCCACCGGTTACCGGAATTTCATGCGCTCCCATCAGCGTGTGGTGCTCGGCCACGAATTCGTCGGGGAGATAGTCGAATACGGGCCCGACTGCCGCAAACGCTGGCAGCCGGGCACCCGCGTGGTGGCATTGCCGATCGTGCGCAACGGCCGCGACCCGGAACTGACCGGACTGTCGGAGCAGGCGCCCGGCGGCTACGCCGAACAAGTCGTGGTGCAGGAATCCATGACGTTCCCGGTGCCCAACGGGCTGGCCACCGACCATGCGGCGCTGACCGAACCGATGGCCGTCGCCTGGCATGCGGTGCGCAAAAGTCGGGTGGGCCGCAACCAGCCCGCGTTCGTGGTGGGGTGCGGGCCGATCGGCCTGGCGGTCATCAGCATGCTGCGCGCCGCCGGCGTGAAGAATATTGTCGCCAGCGACTTCTCACCGCGTCGCCGCGAACTGGCGCGCCGGTGTGGCGCGAATGTGGTGGTGGATCCGAATCTGGAATCACCGTGGACGGCCAACCCCGCGAAGGGTCGCATCTCCGGCGTCACCGATATCCTCAATCTCGGTTTCGACACCATGACGCGACTGCGCAGCATCCCGAAACTGCCCTGGTGGTATCTGTTCCGCCTCGCGCACAGCCTGGACGCGGCGCCGGGCGGGCCGGTGGTGTTCGAATGTGTGGGCGTGCCGGGGATCATCGACCAATTGCTCACCGACGCACCGCCTCTGACCCGCATCGTGGTGGTCGGGGTCTGTATGGAGACCGACCGTTTCCGGCCCGCGATGGCGATCAACAAGGAGATCGAACTGCGCTTCGCCTTCGGCTACGACCCGGGCGAATTCCGCGACACCCTGCACATGATCGCCGGCGGCAAGGTCGACCCGGCCCCGCTGATCACCGGAACCGTGGGGCTGGCGGGTGTCGACAACGCCTTCACCGCCCTGGGCAGTCCCGAACATCACGCGAAAATCCTTGTGGACCCGTCGAGTTCATCGGACCACGTGTGATCGCTCAGCGGTCGAGCAGCGGGAAGCGTCCGGAATCCAGCAGTTTCGCGATCGCGTCCAACCGCGCCGGCGGCAGCGCGTAGTCCGGGTGGGCACGCAGTATCGACGCGGCATCGTGCAGGCCGACCATCTGCTTCTCGGCATCGGCCGCGCTGCGGCCACCGGGCGCCACCGGATGACCACCCAGGCCGGGTGCGCCGGGCCGCACCCGGCCCTGGTCGACGGCGGTCCGCACGCGGCGCGCGCAGCGGCACGGCGCTGCCGGATTCGCCACACCACAGGTGGCGTTCAAGAAGTTGCCGAGCCGAGTCCTCGCCCGTTCCAGCCTTTTCCGATAGGCCGGCGCGCCGATGCCGAGAATCCACGCGGCCTCGGCCGAGCTCAGTTCGAAGACCTCGGCGAGCACGAACGCGACCCGCTCGTCACGGGCGAGGCATTGCAGCATCGCCTGGCTGCAGACGAGCCGCACCTCGCGGGTGAGCACCGTCGCCTCGGGCCCCCGGTACTCCTGTTCGGCCAGCCCCTCGAGCAGATTGGCGGCGAAGCCGTCCAGGTCCAGCTGCGCCGTTTCCTGCGGGCTGCGCCGGCGCTGGTTCAGCAGATAGTTGACGCCGATGCGATAGGCCCAGGTCGTCAGCTTCGCCTCGCCGCGCCAACTCGCGAGATTTCCGACGGCACGCAGCAGGATTTCCTGCACCGCGTCCTCGGCGTCGGGCGGATTACCTGTGATCCGTAACGCCAAGCGGTACAACGGATCCTG
This sequence comes from Nocardia elegans NBRC 108235, assembly GCF_001612845.1. Taxonomy (GTDB): domain Bacteria; phylum Actinomycetota; class Actinomycetes; order Mycobacteriales; family Mycobacteriaceae; genus Nocardia; species Nocardia nova. The sequence goes on from NZ_BDBF01000057.1 coordinate 40,451, forward strand.
CAACAGCCGCACCACGTCGGCGATGGCGGTCCGGTCGCCGGCCACGGCGCGCTCGACCAGGGCGGTCTCGGCCGCCCGCTCGTCGAGCCCGTCAACGTTCATCGACCTATCGTGCGGTGCCGCGGGCGGCACCGCAACGGCGCAGGTCACCGCGGTGTTGTCCGGACCGCGGTGCGGGGTTCGGTGAGCCGCGCGTCGCGCAGCCAGGTGGCCACGGCCGCGCCGATGGCGTCGGGACGGTCCTCGGGGGCGTGATGTCCGGCCGCACCGATCCCGACGACCTCGACCGCGGCGAAGGTCCGCCGCGCCCACTCCACCGCGTCCGACGATCCGAGGCCGACGCCGGCATCCACAGCCATCACCAGCTTGGGGATATCCGGTGTGGAAGCCATCCAGCGGCCGTAGTCGTCCATGACGGCGGCGACATCGGCGGGCTCCCCGTCGAACGGAATCTCGCGCGGCCACACCAACATCGGCCGTCGCGACTCCGGCGTCGGGTACGGCGCCCGGTACACGTCCAGATCGGCCGGAATCAGGCTGCGCGCGCCGAACGGGAGATTGAACTCGATGAACATGTTGTCGCGCAGAATCATCTGCTCCCCCTCCGGTGACCGGAACCGCCGGAACAGCTCCGCCCCCTGCTCGGGCATCTCGGACCAGCGCAGCGGTCGCAGGAATGTCTCCACCACCGCGACGCCGCGCACCCGGTCGGCATGGCGCGCGGCCCAGTCCATACCCAGCGCACCGCCCCAGTCGTGCCCCACGAGCACGACCTCGTCCAGCTCCAGGGCGTCGAACCAGGCGTCGAGGTAGCGGGCGTGATCGGCGAATCGGTAGGCGATATCGGGCTTGCCCGAATCCCCCATACCGATCAGATCCGGCGCGAGCACCCGGGTCAGCGGATCGACGTGCGGAATCACGTTGCGCCACAGATACGACGAGGTCGGGTTGCCGTGCAGGAAGACCACCGGAACCGGTCCGGTGCCGCTCTCGCGGTAGTTGACGAAGGAATCGAGAGTCACGACGGTCGGCATGATGTGTCCTCGGATCGGTGCCCGGCCGAGTTTTCGGCCCTTACATCCGGTTTCGACACGGGCAGGACGAGGTTGTGACCGGCCTTCGCTGTGATGCGAGACACACCACAGCGCCGAGGGATCAGCGGGCGCGAGGCGGACGCACGCGGTTCATCGGGGTGGTTTCCGGTTCCCGCAACTGGTCGACGATTCCCTCCGCGCTCCGCGCCGCGGTCAGGCAGGCCTCGGTGGTGAATCGGTCGGCCAGCGGATGGCGCGCCCGACCACGCCACTTCCGCACCGCCGCCACCGCGTGTGCCTGCACTTCGCCGCCCGGAGCGTCCGGGGGCAATCCCAGGCGCAGGTGCGGTGCCACACCGGAACCGCCGACCAGCCGGTACAACTCGGTGACATCGTCTGCGGGCAGGGGCAATTCATCGGTGCGCAACCGCCCGAGCAGCCGCAGCTCGGCGAATCCGTGCACATCCGCCAACAGGCTGTTGATATGGGGCAGCAGGTCGTCGGCGCGCGTTCCCGGATGGGCGGCCACGATCCGCGCCACCGCGGTCAACGCCGAATGTGCCTTCAGTTGATCGGCTCGCTGGGCGAACTGCACATCGAGCACCGTGCGCAGTTCCTCCACACCGCTGCGCTCGCCGAGTTCGCGTGCCAGCGTGGCGGAGTCGCGCACGCCCAGCCGGATCAGCGTCACCGCCATGCGAATGCCGAACAGGCCGAAACGGGCAGCGAGATGGGCCCGCAGTTCCGCCGGTACCGGCAGGGGCAACTCCGGATGCGCGAATCGGTCCGCGGACAGCAGGGCGATGCTCAGATCGTCCACCGAGATCCGCGCCAGCGCCTCGAAGGCATCGAATTCGCGCTGCCGCAGCGTCGCGCCGGCGAAGGCGAGCAGGCCGGCGACCGGAATGACCGCCTGGCACAATCCGGTTCGCTCCAGTTCGGTGGCGAAGCGGGCCGAGACCTCGCGGGCCGAATGCAGGGCATCGATGCGGCCGGCGCCGATCTCGTCGGCCCGGGAGACCACCCCGATCACGCCGAGCGGACCCGAAACACCCTGCCGGCCAGCACCTCCGGCGCCGATGCGTTCCAGGAATCCGATATCGGAGGCGTCCAGCCGGCGCAGCAGATAGACGACCGCGTCGGCCTCGGGCACGGTCACCGCAGCATTCTCGTCGGGCGTGAGCAGCCGTGAGGTGCGCAGCGACACCTCCCGCGACAGCGACGAGGTGCCCGGGGTGTCGATGATGGTGGTGCGAGCCAGGGTGGCGGCCGGCCACTGCACATCCAGATGGTCGACCTCGTGCTCACCGGCGGCGTTCCAGCGCAGCGCCGACAGGTCGAAACTCAGACCGTGCGCCCCGGGCAGGCCGTCGGCGCCGGGAGTGCGGCGCACCACCACATCGGCGCTCGCGCCGTCGGCGGCCAGGGCGCTCACGCGCGGTGCCGGGCCGTGGCGGTACCAGGTCACCATCCGCGTGCACTCGGTGGCGTCGGTCGGTGCGATGTCCTGTCCGACCAGCGCATTGAGCAGTGTCGATTTACCGGCCTTGAGCTGCCCGGCCAGCGCCACCCGCAGCGGTTGGTCGAGGCGGCGCGCACAGTCACCGAGCATCGCGGCGGGGCGCGACCGCGGCGCATAGGCGTGGCGGGCCGCCGAAACCAACCGGCGCGCCTCCCCCACGATGCCCGGCGTCTGGTCGCTGACCTGGTAACTCACGCGTCGACCGTACCCGAGCAGGCTGTGAATCCCGGTGCCGTGGGCTGGGAATCCCAGGGCCGCAGGCTCGGAGTCCCGGTGCCGTGGGTCAGGACTGTGCCCCGCGCGCATGACGTCCGGACGGGCCCGCCGACGGCAGCATCGTATCGGCATGACGTCGCAGCTCGGCCACCACTCGCAATTGCCGCTCGAGTTCCGCGCCCCGCTGCGCGCGCTGGGCGTTGGCCACACCGGCGGCATCCTGCGCGGCCTGCAGCGAATCGTTGATCGAACGCAGACTGCGGTCGGCGATGCCGGTGAAGTGATCGCGCAGAATGCGATGGATGCGATGCAGCCGGTCGCGCGACTCCTTGCCCGCCTCGAAACTCACATCGTCGAGGTAGCGGCGCACCGCCATCTTCGCCTCGCCGCGCTTGCGCGCCAGCCGTTCTCGTTTGTCGTCGCGAAACGCCTTGCCGCCCAGCAGCACACCCGCGCCGAGCGACACCGGGTTGATCAGCGCCAGGCCCGCGACCGTACTGGCCAGGCCGATCATCACCATGCCGCCGTAGGAACCGCGCATACCGACGAGCAACTTGTGGCCGATGCCGAGATCCGGCTCGAGATCAGCCAGCGTGACCGCCGCCACCCGGGACTCCTCCAACTCCGAACCCGACCGCACCGCAGGCAGATCCACCGCGCCGAATTCGAGGAAGTGCTCGGCCACCCGCTCGGCCAAGTGGATGGCGCGATGATGCGTCCACAGCAGATTGTCGCCGATGGCGGTGTCGGTCGTATGCATCAGCCATTGTTCCAATTGATCCCACAGCCGGCCGGGATCGTTCTCGTCGATCCATTCCTCGGCGGTTCTGCCGATGGCGCGCAACCGGTCTCGCAAGTCGTGGTCGATATCGCCGGCCAGATCGGTGACGCCGTCGCCCAGCGTCTGCTGCCAGGCCGCGGTCCGGCGATGCAGCTCCTCGGCCTGTGCCTTGGCGGTGCGCAGTTCGCGGATGGCGGCCGCACCGCGCTCGGGATCACGCAGGGCGACCAGTTCACTGCTGAGCGCCAGTGCGAGATGTTCTGCGGCAGAGGAGATGTCGAGAGCCACCGCGCGTTGCGCCGCCGCCTTGTCCCGGGCGACCACCTGCTCCCGCAGGAAGTCGAACAGGACACCGAAACCGGATTCCCGGCCCAGTTGCTGATCCTGCAGCCGCATGGCGTGGCTGCGCAGCAGCGCCGAGACCGGGATGATCGGCAGCGCCAGGCGATTGCGCTCCAGATGCGCCTGGTCGGCCTGCAATACCTGCCGCCAATGCGGATACAGATCGATCTTGCTGAGAATCAGCGCCACGGCCGGGCACAGTTCGCGCACCTGCCGCAGGAAGTCGACCTCCGGTTCGGTCAGTTCGGTGGAGGCATCCGAGAGCAGCAGCACCGCATCGGCGGCCGGGGCCAGGGCGAGAACCGCTGCGGCCGTGGCGGTTGCGTGGCCGCCGACCGGCGGGGTGTCGATGACGACGATCCCGTCGGCCAGCAGCGGATTCGGCAACTCGATCTCCACCCGCGCCACGCGGCCGTGCGGAGACTGCGGCGTGACGGTGTGAATATCGCCGAGCGGCAGGGGAATCCGCCGGTTGTCCCGCTCGTCACCGGACGGCGTGGTGACAACGGTCTCGGCCCGGGCCTGCGGTCCGTGCGAGAGCACGATCGGTACCCCGGTGGTCGCATCGTCTCCGACCGGGCTGATGTCGAGATTCAGCAGCGCGTTGACGAATTGACTCTTGCCCTGGTTGCCCAGGCCCACCACCACGATACGGCGGCGGGGGTCGCGGATCCGGTCGGCCAGCACCTCCAGCCGGCCGACCAGATCGTCACGATCGGCGGTGCGCGCGGCGGTGATGGTTTCGGCGAGAATCCGCGACAGCGGTGAGGCAGGCGCCTCCGGGGCGGTGTCCGCCACGACCACACTGCTCATTTTCGTTGCACCCCAACCTTTTTCGTTGACCGAACCGATTCTTCGCTACCCTCAGTGCAGCAGTCCGCCGGTGATGTCGCCGGAGGCGTGCGTATCGGTGACGGTCGAGGCGTGGCCGGAGGTGTCACCGAACAGGCTCGAATCCGTGTGACCGCCGGTATCGAGCCCGCCCGACAGCGAGCTGTTGCCGCCCGCCGCCAGGGTGCTGTCGATGCCGCTGTGCGCACCGAGGGCGCTGTCCACGCCGCCGCCGATACCCGAGGCGCCGACGCCGGAGATATCGGTGCCGACACCGCTGCCGAACGCGTGCGACACATCGACACCGGACCAGGTGCCGGCGGCCGTACCCGAGAGCGCCGAGGAGGCATCCGTGCCCGCGTGCAGCCCCGAGTCGACCGAACCCGTCAGACCCGAGCTCGCATCGGCGCCCGCGTGCAACCCCGAATCCGCCGCGCCCGACAGCGAGGTCGACAGATCGCCCGCACCGTGGAGACCGGACTCCGCGGTCCCGGACAAGGAGGTTCCGAGGTCACCGGCACTGTGCACACCCGACGCGGCGGTCCCGGACAGCGATGTCCCCAGGTCGCCCGCACTGTGCACAGCCCCCGCGCCCGCGCCGGACAACGACGTGCCCAAGTCGCCCGCACTGTGCACGGCACCGGCACCAGCGCCGGACAGCGAGGTGCCCAACTCGCCCGCACTGTGCACGGCCCCGGCGCCCGCTCCCGAGAGCGAGGTCGCCAAGTCGCCGGCACTGTGGACGCCCGCATCCGCTGATCCGGACAGGGAGGTTCCGAGGCCCGTCGCGCTGTTCACACCGGACGTCGCCGCACCCGACAGCGAGGACGACAGATCCCCGGCCGCATGCGCACCCGAGGCCGCGGCCCCGGACAGATCCGCGCCGGTGTGCACACCGCTGCCGAGACCACCGGACAACCCGGTCTCCAACCCGGTCGCACCCTGCGCCCCCGAAGCCACGGCCCCGCCGAGCCCGGCGCCGATACCGGTGGCACCCCCGAGTCCCGCGGCGGCATTGGCAGCACCACCGAGCGCCCCACCGAGCCCGGCACCGGCATTCGCGGCACCACCCAGGGCACCACCGAGCCCGGCATTGGCGTTCGCCGCACCGTTCAGGGCGCTACCCAGTCCCGCACCGGCATTCGCCGCACCACCCAAGGCACCACCGAGCCCGGCACCGGCGTTCGCCGCACCGTTCAGGGCGCTACCCAATCCCGCACCGGCATTCGCCGCACCACCCAAGGCACCACCGAGCCCCGCACCGGCATTCGCAGCGCCGCCCAGTCCCGCTCCGGCATTCGCGGCACCGTTCAGTGCACCACCGATACCACCCTGCGCAGCACCGCTCAGCGCACCGCCCAAATCTCCGGCCGCCTGTGTCGCATCCGACAGATCGCCGCCGATCCCGGCACCGGCATCGGCCGCCCCGCTGAGTGAACCCCCAAGGCCCGCAGTTGCATTCGCCGCTCCCCCGAGTGCGCCACCGAGCCCAGCGCCCGCTTGGGTCGCACCCCCGAGAGCACCACCGAGGTCGGCTCCGACCTGCGTCGCACCACCCAGATCGCCACCCGCATGGACCGAATTCCCGAGTGAACCTTCCAGCCCCGCACCAGCATTGGCGGCACCACCCAAGGCACCGCCCAGTCCGGCACCGGCGTCCGCCATGCCACCCACCGCGCCACCGAGTCCAGCGCCCGCGTCGGCTGTACCACCCAAGGCACCACCCAACTCGGAGCCCACCGCGGTCGCGGCGCCCGCGGCACCGGACAGCCCCGCACCCAAGTCACCTCCCGCATTCAGCGCACCACCAAGGCCGGCACCCGCATCGGCAACACCGCCCAGCGCGCCTCCCAGTCCTGCACCGGCATTCGCCGCGCCACCCAAAGCACCACCGAGTTCGGAGCCCGCGCCGGTCGCGGCACCGGCAGCACCGGACAGCCCCTCACCCAAGTCACCCACCGCATTCAGCGCACCACCCAGACCCGCACCGGCGTTGGCCGCACCACTCAGTGCACCTCCCAGACCAGCACCCGCGTTGGCGGCACCGTCCAAGGCACCTCCCAGCTCGGAGCCCACCCCGGTCACCGCACCCGCAGCACCGGACACCCCCGCACCCAAGTCACCCCCCGCATTCAGCGCACCGCCGAGACCCGCCCCGGCCTCCGCCGCACCGCCGAGCGCACCACCGAGACCCGCTCCCGCATCGGCAGCACCGCCCAGCGCGCCACCGAGCCCGGCACCGGCGTTGGCCGCACCGCCCAACGCGCCACCGAGTT
>NZ_BDBF01000058.1 GCF_001612845.1 Nocardia elegans NBRC 108235
GGCTCGCCACCGGGCTCGGCGACGCGGTCGTGCACGAACGCTTCTTCGACACCGTCCTGGTGTCGGTGCCCGGTGGCGCCGAGGCCGTGGTCGCCAAGGCGAAGGGGCGCGGTATCAACCTGCGTCTCGTCGACGCCGACCACGTGGCGGTGGCCTGTGACGAGGCGACCACCGCGGCCCAAGTGGCGATCGTGCTGGAATGCTTCGGCGCCGACGGGGTGCCGGAGACGGCCACGCTGCCCTCGATCGAAACCAGGACCTCGGCCTATCTGACGCATCCGGCGTTCACGCGTTATCACACCGAAACCGCGATGCTGCGGTATCTGCGGCAGCTGTCGGACAAGGATATCGCCTTGGACCGCAGCATGATTCCGCTCGGTTCGTGCACCATGAAGCTCAACGCCACCGCCGAGATGGAGCCCATCACCTGGCCCGGTTTCGCACGCCTGCACCCGTACGCGCCGCTGGAGGACGCGCCCGGCATGCTGCGGGTGATCGAGGATCTCGAGCACTGGCTGGCCGCGGTCACCGGGTACGACCGGGTGAGTCTGCAGCCCAATGCCGGTAGTCAGGGCGAGTACGCGGGATTGCTCGCGATCCGCCGCTATCACCTCGACCGCGGTGACACCCACCGCGACACCTGCCTGATTCCCTCCAGTGCGCACGGCACCAACGCCGCGTCGGCGGCGATGGCCGGGCTGCGGGTGGAGGTCGTGAGATGCCGGGACAACGGCGACGTCGATCTGGACGATCTGCGCGCCAAGATCGCCGATCACGCCGACCGGCTGGCCTGCATCATGATCACCTATCCGTCCACCCACGGCGTGTACGAACACGAGGTGGCCGAGTTGTGCGCGCTCGTCCACGATGCGGGCGGACAGGTGTACGTCGACGGCGCGAATCTGAATGCCCTTGTGGGACTTGCTCGTCCGGGTCGCTTCGGCGGCGACGTCTCGCACCTGAACCTGCACAAGACCTTCTGCATTCCGCACGGCGGCGGCGGTCCCGGCGTGGGCCCGGTCGCGGTGCGCGAACATCTGGCGCCCTACCTGCCGGGCGATCCGCTGCAGCCGGATTCGCACGCGGTGTCCGCGGCGCGGTACGGGTCGGCCTCGATCCTGCCGATCACCTGGGCCTATATCCGGATGATGGGCGCCGACGGCCTGCGCCGGGCCACCCTGACCGCGATCGCCTCGGCCAATTACCTTGCGCGGCGGCTGGATTCGCATTTTCCGGTGCTCTACACCGGGGAGAACGGCATGGTCGCCCACGAGTGCATCCTGGATCTGCGCGAGATCACCAAGCGCACCGGCGTGACCGTCGACGATGTGGCGAAACGCCTGGCCGACTACGGATTCCACGCCCCGACCATGAGTTTCCCGGTCGCCGGAACGCTGATGGTCGAGCCCACCGAAAGTGAGAACCTCGAAGAGCTCGACGCGTTCGCCGACGCGATGATCGCGATCAAGGGCGAGATCGACGAGGTTGCCGCCGGCACCTGGCCGGTCGAGCAGAGCCCGCTGCGCGGCGCACCGCATACCGCCGCTTCGCTCGTCGGCGACTGGAACTATCCCTACAGCCGGGAGACCGCCGTCTACCCGCTCGGTGTGCACTCCGGCCGGGCCAAGGTGTGGCCCGCGGTCCGGCGCATCGACGGAGCCTTCGGCGACCGCAATCTGGTGTGCTCGTGCCCGCCGCTCGAGGCATACACCGACTGAGTTATCGGCCGAGCGCAGGCGGTCACGCTTCGGCGGCGACCGCCTGCGCGTAGGCCTCGGCGAGACGTTCGGTGGCGGTCGGCTTGCCGGTATCCGGGCGCGCGATGCCGAGGTGGCGTTCGCGCAGCTCGTCCATGAATTCCGCCCACAGTTGCGGGCCGCCGGCCTCGAGCAGTTCCGCGCGGACGCGCAATTCGGGGGTTGTCGGACGGTGTCGCAGGCCCCAGGAGGCGAGGGCGGCCAGCACCGGAACCAGCTGGATCGCGGGTTCGGTGAGGCTGTAGGTGGCGCGCTGTCCACGGCGGACCTCGTCGCGGGTCAGCAGTCCGGCGTCGACGAGGGTTTTGAGCCGGTCGGCGAGGATATTGGAGGCGATGCCCTCCTCCGACCGGGACTGCAGTTGCCGGAAGTGACGGCGGTCGCCGAACATGATGTCGCGCAGCACCAGCATCGTCCACCGATCTCCGACCACCTCGACGGCGGCGTTGATCGGACAGCCCGACCGCTGTTCCGAACGCTGTTCCTCGGACACCACACCTCCTTCGCCAACTGCTTGCATCTTACTAGCACTAGCGGCTGTGACGGTGCCCGAGATCCGTGGGCTGGTAAGCCGGCGGCGAACAGCCCTACGGCGTGGTCAGCGCGTGGTTGACGGCGGTGCCGAAGGTCATGTCGTCGGAGGTGCTGACCTTGGTGTAGGTGCCGCCGGTCTTCTGAGCCAGATTCTGCAGGGTCTGCGCGCCCTGGCCGCCCACGACGATCACATCCACCCGCACCGGATGCGCGGCATCGGCGACGCCGGTGATCTCGGTGATCAGCTGATCCCCGGTCACCGAGGAATTGTCGTTGGGGCCGCCGGTGATGAGCAGCACCGAATTCGTCTTACCCGGGGAATAGTTCTTCACCGCGCTGCGGTAGGCGGCCTCGAGCGACGGGTAGGTGCGGTCGGTGCTCGAACCGGCCAGCGTGACATTGCCCAGGGCCGTGGACAATTCGGAGCGGTGTTGCGGTGTGAGCGCCTGGGTGGGCGCGACCATCCGATACGGATTGCCGTCGGTCAATTGATTGGCGTAGATCCAGGCGCCGGCACCGAAATCCGGCGGCATGGTGTCGAGGGTCGACTGGACCGCGGCGAGAGCGTTGTTCAACCGCGACATCGAACCGTCGCTGGGGGCCATCGACGCCGAGGTGTCGATGAGAATCGTGGCCTGCACGCCCAGCACCGGATGGGCGAGCACCGACTGCACCCGATCGAGGACCGACTTCGCCGGCACCGCGGTGGGTGTGGCGGCCGCGGCGCCGAATCCGTTGTCGGTGAACAGCTTCTGTTGTTCGGGAGCGCGCAGGAAGTCGGCGAACATGCCGGCCGCCAGGTTCTGGGTCTTGTCGACCCAGCTTCCGGTGAGCATCGCGGCGGGGTGATCGGCGACCGGCGCGGCACCGGTCGGATGGAACAGCGCGACGCTCGGCCGCGCCTTGGCTTGCTGCTCGGTAACTGCTACCGCGTGGATCGGGGAGTTGGGGCCCTGCGCGGAATCGGCGACCGCCGCCAGCGCGGAGGCGGTGTCCCCGGATTCCGGTGCGTCGGCGGCCAATCCGGAGATGGCGGCGATGACCTGACCGGACGCGGCGGACTCATCGGTCAGCGGATCGGAGCCGGAGACGGCCGACCCGACCGCGACCGCGGCGGCCAGCGAATCGTCACCCGGTGGCATCGCCATCCGCAGCGGACCCCAGCTGCCGAGGCCGATATCGCCGAGCGACCCGCGCTGCAGCCGCGCCAGATCCGACCAGCTGAGGTTGGCCTTCTCCATCGCTTGCGCCAGGGGGCCGGGCGCGGCCACCGCGATCGGGCTGACGGCGATCGAGGCGGGCGTGCCCTGGACCAGTCCCGGCACCCGCATCTGCTCGACCGCGCGCGAAGACCTCGGAATCCAGAGACCGGGTTGCGGGCCGAGCTTGGCGTCCCAGTTCGGTGCGGTGAGCCCGGTCACCATCGCGGCGGTGGTCCGTTCGGTGACGGAGACCTTCGCGCAGTGATCGCGGACCTGGGGGTGGGTGGCGTTGTAGCGGTCGGCGGCGGCGCGCACGGGAGCGGCGATATCGGGATCGACGGTGACCGCGAGGGTCACCGGGCCCTCGATGCACTGGCCGGCGGCGCTGCGGTTCTCCGATGCCGAACGATTGCTGAGCCAGAACCAACCGGCGACCGCCGCGATCAGCAGCAGGACCGCCACCACGGTGATAACCAAACCTTTGCTGACGCCCCGTGATCCGTCCGCGCTGCGATGTGTGCCCACGATTTTCCAGTGTATGGTCACGCGAAAACCGGCGCTCGACCAGGATCGGTCGAGCGCCGGGCTCGGATCGTGCGAGTGGCGCGGACCACTCGCACGTGTCGTTCTCAGTCGCGGATCAGCTTGCCGCGGTCGAATTCGTGACCGCCCCACACACCGGACTGGCCGGTGCCGGCCGCGAACTCCGCGCACTGCCGGCGAATGGGGCAGCCGGCGCAGATTCCGCGCGCGTAGTCGAAGTCCTGCGACGGGTACGGGAACCAGGCATCGTGGTTCGGGTCACCCTTGCAGGCGGCCTGGTCCCAGCTCTGTGTATCCGAGACCGGGAGCAGATCCACCAGGGTGAGTGCCGGAGTCGTAGTTGTCATATCGGATCCCTCCTTCCTCGGGATGTGCGGGTGTTCACTGTGTACGGACGGGTGTTCACTGTGCGCCGGTGGCTGTTCACTGTGCGCCGGTGGCGACGAGGTCCTTCCAGATCCGCCGTTGCCGCCGCTGCATGTCGGTGGGCGCCTTGGGCTCCCAGAGCAGTCGCATCCCGGCCTCGTCCGGGGTGCGGTCGGCCTTGCGGGTGTTGCACGGTCCGCAGGCGGCGACCAGGTTGTTCCAGGTATTGGGTCCGCCCCGGCTGCGCGGGCGGATGTGGTCGACGGTGCGGGCCCAACCGGCGCAGTATCCGCACCGGTGACGGTCCCGCCGCAGCACACCCGCGAGGGTGGCCCGGCTCTCGTCGTGCACGAGCACGCTGTGCTCGAGATAGACGTAGCGCAGCAACCGGATCGTCTGCGGCAGAGCGATTTCCAGATGCTTGGAGCGAATCGGGAAGTGCGGTTGCCGCTCGGCCACGGTCTCGGCGGTCCCGCTGATCACCAGCACGACCGCGCGATCTGCGCCGATATCGGTCAGCGCCTCGTAGGAGGCGTTGAGGACCAGTACCTGGGCGTGTATCCAGTTGTCGGGAGCGAGGGGTCTTTCGGCGTGACGAGACAGCATGGGGGTCACCATGTTTCGTGAAAAGTGGAACGAGAAGGAGAGGGGGAGCCGATCAGGCCTGCCGGAAGAGGCGACCGGATTCCCGCTCGGCTTGCCGCAGAATGCTCTGCGACTGCTCGACGCCGATCGAATGTCGCTGCCCGGCAAGATCGTTCACCTCGTCGCGCATACTCTTCGGATACATCGGCCACCTCCTCCTTCCCGTTACTCGTCGAGTTGCCCCGCTGTGCGGCGGGACCGGTTGATCATCGTTGTCATGGTGACACAGCGTTACCGCCGTTGTCGGGTCATTTTTTCGTCGCCGCAACCGATCCGGCGCGCGACGCGAACCCCCGTTGCCGCAGTTACAGCGCTGGGGGTGTTCGAACTATTCCCTGACCTCGCGGAGTCGTGTGTGTGTTCGGCCACGCCGCGACCGGCGTAGGGGGGATCGGATCTGTGAGCTCGGTCTTCAGCCTGGTGCGCAGCTCAGCCTGCGCGGTGCAGTCCGAATCCGGTCGCTTCGCGGCCCAAGCCGTCCCGGAGTCGCAGGCTGCGGTCGTAATCGCCGCCGGCCTGGGTGCGGTACGGGATCGGCTCGATCGCGTCGATCCGCGACAATCGCGCCCGCAGGTCGTCGGCGATGCCGGAGAAACGTTCGGAGTCGACCCGGATGGTGCCGTGGACGAGAAACGGGGGCAGCACATCCATGCCGGGGTAGTAGAGGATGCCGTGGTGGATGGGAAAGAGCAGGTCGTCGATGTGACCGTTGATGCCGCGCTCGGAGTAGGCCGGCTCCCGTCCGCCGATGGAGACCACCAGCATGGCTCGCCGCCCGCTCAGCGCGCCCGCACCGTATCGGGGCAGCGCCGTGCTGCCGGATCCGTAGGCGAAGCCGTTGGTGAACACCCGGTCCACCCAGCCCTCGAGGATGGCGGGCATCGAATACCACCACAGCGGAAAGTGCAGCAGCACCGCGTCGGCCCACCGCAGTTTGTCCTGTTCGGCCGTGATATCGGCGGCCAGCGTGCCGTTGCTGTACGCCTCGCCGGAGGCCTGCATGAAGGTGCCCGCACCGGACTCGCCGAAATCGGCGGCATCGGCCTGCGCCTTCCAGCCCATCGCATACAGATCGCTGACCACGACCTCATGTCCGGCACCGCGAAGGTGTTCCACCGCAACATCTTTGAGGGCTCCGGTGAGCGAATCGGGTTCGGGATGCGCATACACGATCAGAATTCGCATATGCGGCGACAACGGTTCGATACCGCCGCGCATTCCCGCGCCCGAGCGCCCGGATGTGTCGCAGGGCCGGGGGCCGAAACGCCAGGCTTGCGCGGTGAAGCTGCGGTGGCGAAGAGTTCCGAACGCGAAGCAGCCCCGGTCGTTCGATACGACCGGGGCTGCTTCGTCAGCCGTTCGCCGCGACAGGTCACGGCGGGTGTCGGATCAGCCCTTCGCGGCGAGCGCCTTCGCCTCACGGCGGCGGCGGTGCAGAATGGGCTCGGTGTAGCCGTTGGGCTGGCAGGCACCTTCGAGGATCAGTTCCTTGGCGGCCTGGAAGGCGACGCTGCCGGCGAAGTCGGGGGCCATCGGCTTGTAGGCGGCGTCGCCGGCGTTCTGCCGGTCCACGACGGGCGCCATGCGCTCCAGGCTCTCGACGATCTGCTCCTCGGTAACGATGCCGTGGCGCAGCCAGTTCGCCATCAGCTGGCTCGAAATGCGCAGGGTCGCACGGTCTTCCATGAGCGCGACATCGTTGATGTCGGGCACCTTGGAGCAGCCGACGCCCTGATCGATCCAGCGGACCACGTAGCCCAGGATGGACTGCGAGTTGTTGTCCAGCTCGTTGCGGATCTCCTCGGCCGACCAGTTGGTGTCGGCGGCCAGCGGGATCTCCAGGATCTGGTCGACGGTGGCGCGCGGGCCGCCCTTGGCGATCTCGGCCTGCCGCTTGAACACGTCCACCAGGTGGTAGTGGGTGGCGTGCAGGGTGGCGGCGGTCGGGGAGGGCACCCAGGCGGTGGTCGCGCCGGCGCGCGGGTGGCCGATCTTCTGCTCGAGCATGTCGTGCATCAGATCCGGCATGGCCCACATGCCCTTACCGATCTGCGCCTTGTGCTGCAGGCCGGTGGCCAGGCCCTTGTCGACGTTCCAGTCCTCGTAGGCCAGGATCCACTGCTGCTTCTTCATCTCGGCCTTGCGGATCATCGCGCCGGCCTCCATGGAGGTGTGGATCTCGTCGCCGGTGCGGTCCAGGAAGCCGGTGTTGATGAACACCACGCGGTCCTTCGCGGCCGCGATGCAGGCCTTGAGATTGACGGTGGTGCGGCGCTCCTCGTCCATGATGCCGACCTTGAGGGTGTTGCGGGGCAGGCCCAGCACATCCTCGACCCGGCCGAACAGCTCGTTGGCGAAGGCGACCTCGTCGGGGCCGTGCATCTTCGGCTTCACGATGTACACCGAACCGGTGCGCGAGTTGCTGACCTTGGCGTTGCCGTTGAGCGAGTGCACCGCGATCAGCGAGGTGATCAGGCCGTCGAGGATGCCCTCGGGCACCTCGTTGCCCTGCGCGTCGAGGATCGCGTCGGAGGTCATCAGGTGGCCCACGTTGCGGACGAACAGCAGCGAGCGGCCGTGCAGGACCACGTCATTGCCGTCGAGGCCGGTGTATACCCGGTCCGGGTTCATGGTGCGGGTGAAGGTCTTGCCGCCCTTGCTGACCTCTTCGGCCAGATCGCCCTTCATCAGGCCCAGCCAGTTGTGGTAGCAGAGCACCTTGTCCTCGGCGTCGACCGCGGCGACCGAGTCCTCGAAGTCCATGATCGTGGTGACCGCGGACTCGAGCACGACGTCCTTGACGCCCGCGTCGTCGGTCTTGCCGATCGGCGATTGCGGGTCGATCTGGATGTCGATGTGCAAACCGTTGTGGCGCAGCAGGATCGAGCTCGGCGCGGACGGATCGCCCAGGTAGCCGACCAGGGCCGAGGAATCGGCCAGCCCGATGTCGGTGCCGTCCTCGAGGGTGACCTCGAGTTCACCGTCGACGATCTTGTAGGCCTTGGAGCCGACGTGCGAGCCGGTGATCAGCGGCACCGCGTCGTCGAGGAAGTTGCGCGCCCACTCGATGACCTTGTCGCCGCGGACCTTGTTGTAGCTGGTGCCCTTCTCCGCGCCGTTGGCCTCGGAGATGGCGTCGGTGCCGTAGAGCGCGTCGTAGAGCGAGCCCCAGCGCGCGTTGGCGGCGTTGATGGCGAAGCGCGCGTTGCTCACCGGCACGACCAGCTGCGGGCCGGCGGTGGTCGCGATCTCGTCGTCGACGTTCTGGGTGCCGATGGCGAAATCGGCGGGCTCCTCGCGCAGGTAGCCGATCTCGGCGAGGAACTTCTTGTAGGCGGCCTTGTCGTAGCCCTTACCCGGGTTCTCGGCGTGCCAGGCGTCGAGTTTGCCCTGGATCTCGTCGCGTTCGGCCAGCAGGGCGCGGTTGCGGGGAGCGAGGTCGTTGATGACGCTCTCCGCACCGGTCCAGAACGCGGCGGAATCTACGCCGGAGCCGGGGAGCGCCTCGTTCTCCACGAAGTCGTGAAGAACCTTGGCCACCTGGAGCCCGCCGACCTGAATCCGCTCTGTCATCTACTGCCTCATTTCGAGAAAGCCGGATGGAAAAAGTACGCCTGTCATGTTACCCATGGGTAGTTGCGTGGTCGCGGTCGGCATCGATTGAGCAGGCCCGATTGTATCGTGGGCCACAACTGGGGTCGGCTGCCCCGGGTCGTCTCGGGGCGATCACGCCGTCCGGGCGAGCTGTGCGGGTTCGGTGTCGTGCGCCGGCTCGGGAAGATGGCGGTTGCGCCGGGGAACAGTCGCCAGCAACAAGCCGCCCACGGCCCAGCAGCTCAGCACCGCCAGTGCCGCTGCCGAGCCCGCACCGCCGAAATACGCGGTCGAGCGCAGCGCGGTGGCGGCCGCGCCGGGCGGGAGCAGTGTTCCCAGGGTGCCCCAGCCGGCCGGCAGCAGTTCCGGTGCGGACATGGCGCCGGAGAGTGGAATGCCCAGTGCGACAAAAGTTGCCGCGCCCACACCGAGTCCGGCGAGGCCGAGCACGGCGCGCAGGCCGAGGAGTGCGAGTGCGATCGCGCCGATGGCCAGGGCGACCACTCCCGCGTTGGCGAGGTAATTTCCGGTCAGCACGTCGAGCCAGGTGTGCAGTACGGCGGTGACGGCGAATCCGGCGATGAGTGCGACGGCCACGGCCGCGCCGATCCGCGCGGTGCGGCCCAGCGTCAGCAGCGACAGGGCGGCGCCGGTCAACAGGCCGCCGATGACCATGGGAACCAGGGTGAGGCCGAATACCGCACCGTGCGGGTCGGCGGCAGGCGTGGCGACGATATCGGTGACCACCGGCGTCGGCGAAAGCTGTTGCGGCATCGGGGTGCTGGGTGCGGGTTGGCCCGCGACAGGACTACCGGGCTGTGGCGACTGCCCGGAACTCGTCTGCGGCGCAGCGGATCGGCTCATGCTCCGGGCGGCTTCGGTCAGGGCTTGGGCGACGGCCGGACCGGCTGCGGAGGCGGTCAACACCTCCGGTCCGTTCGCGCCGATCACGATGGCGCCGTAGATATCGCGATCCTCGATGGCCTGAACGGCCGTCGTGCGGTCGGGATACGTCGTCGTGTCGATCGCCGATTCGCCGAGCGCGCCGAGGCCCTGGCGCACCTGTTCGACGGCGGGGGCCGGGCCGGCCAGCCCGACCGGGAGGTGACGTGGGGCCAGATTGGTGGTCGGCCAGGCGAAGGCCGTGACCAGCACGGTGATCAGAGCGGACAGGGCCAGAACCGGTCCGAGAACGGTGGCGGGCGACGGTCGCATCGCAACTCCAAAGAGAAGGAACGTTCTTTTTATATCTCGAGCATGCGCCCGCGGGGAGAAGATTGTCAAGAACGAACGTTCTTTTTATGATGCGGACATGCCGCGACTGACCGAGGAACGTCGTACCGCCCGGCGGGACCAGCTCATCGCCGCCGCTGTGCGGTGCGTGGCCCGGGAGGGCTTCCACAAGACGACGATGTCGGCGGTGATCGCCGAATCGGGGATGTCGGCCGGGGCGGTGTACGGCTACTTCGCATCCAAGAACGACATCATCCGCGCGATCGCCGACTCCGTGCTCGGCCGGATGACGGCGAATCTGGCTCAGCTCACCGAGGGGGCGACGCCGGTGGCACCGATCGATGCGCTGGAGTCGGTGCTCGGGCAGATCGCGGATCTGGCTCGCGACGGTGATATCCCGCGCGTCGCGGTGCAGGCGTGGGCGGAGGCCGGGCGGGACGAGGTGGTGGCCGGGATCGTCCGTGAACGCCTGGCGCAAGTCCGGAACGCCTGGCGGGAATTGCTCCTGCGCGCTCGCGAGGCCGGATTGCTCTCCGCCGCAGCCGATGTCGACGCGCTCGCCCAGGTCATGCTCGGCGCGATGATGGGATTTTTGCAGCAGTACCTGTTGATGGGCGACGTACGCCCGGATTCCTACGCTGCCGCCTATCGCAGTCTGGCGGGCGCCGGAGAGTAGGCGAACCGATCGCGGGATTCATCGGCACGGTGCCGGGAGCTCGCGGTATGCCATCGTGAGATGTTGTGCCGCAGAGGTTTCGGGTCAGGCGGGAAGCTGGCCACTGCCGTAGGGCAGCCAGGAGTTGCCAGGTTGACCGGCAGGGGAGATTACCGCCGGGGCTCGACCCACAGCGCTTCGGCCAGGACGCGCAGATCGCCCTTCGGTGTCGAAATGGCCACGCCGACAGTGTGTTTGCGCCCGGAGGCGGCGATCGGCCAGGACCACACCAGGTACTTCTCCCCGGCGCGCACCGGTCCGATGCGACGGGTGGTGAGGGCGGCCGTGACGCCTCCGGGTCGCATTCCGGACAGTTCGATGGCTGCCCAGCCGCCGGGGCAGTCGACCGCCGACCAGATGTTCTCCGTGGTCAGATGCCCTCCGGGCCCGGCCAATTCGGCATCGGGAACCCAGGCGGCCGCGACGAGATCGTGGTCGCGCATCCGCCAGGGATACAGTCGCAGGCCCCGGCCCGGTGAATTCGCGGTGCCGCAGCCGTAGCAGTCGGGAATGGGCCGGCCCGCGGCGAACGAGTCGCGAGACGCGACCAGTGCCTCTTCCCATGCGGGTGGCGGGGTGACGGCCAATTCCACCGAACCCGGACTCGCCTCGGCGAGGATTGTGCCGTCGGAATCGGTGAGCGCACTGCCGGATTCGGAGTCGGTGATCAGGACCGGGGTGCGCACCGGAACACCGCGCCGGAAGTCGACGCGCACCTCACCGCCGACGCGATCGGCGAGCATGCCCGCCACGTAGCCGCCGAACGCCAGATCCGGATAACCGTGGATATGCGTGGGAATGGTGATCGCCGTACCGACAGTCATCCGCGTCCGAACCTCTCGATTGTGTGCCGACCCAGGGACCATAGCGGCACCCACCGACATCCTCGGGTCCGCCGGACGATTCGCACCGGACCGGCCCTCTCGCCGCGGCCGCCGAACCTGCGGCTACGGCAGCGGTCGACCGTGGCCGCCGGAATCGGCCTAGGGGAGTGGTTGCGCGCCGCGCTGGTTCAGCATCAGCGCGATCAACCCGGTCTCCTGGCTCTGGGCGACAAGCATGGCCCGGGCCTGCTCCTTCACCGGGCCGGAGGCGATCTGCCGGTCGGCGGCGCGAGCCATCGCGATGCCGCCCTCGTGATGGCGGTACATCAGTTGCAGGAAAACGATTTCCGCGTCACGCCCCCGGGCGGCCGAGAGCCGGTCCAGTTCGGCCGTGCTCGCCATTCCCGGCATGCCGGCCGCCGGCGCGGTGGTGGCGGGCCCGCTCGCCGCATGATGGTGAGCGGAAACCGTATCCGCCGTCATCCACGCCATCGGGTGATCCGACATCGGGGCGGCGTTCGCCAGGCGCAGCCATCCGAGCATCGTGCCGATCTCCACCCGCTGCGACTGGTCGATCTGCTGTGCCAGCCGCAGTACCTGCGGATCGACCCCGGGGTCCAGACGCTGCACCATCTGGATCGCCTGCTGATGGTGAGCGGTCATATCCTGGGCGAATCCGATTTCGGTGGCGTCGAGAACCGGTGCGGCGGTGTGGTTCTCGGGCAGGACGACCGGCCGCAGCGCGGCGCCGATCACGAGCAGGATCAACGCCGCCGCCGCATAGGAGCCCCAGCGCAGCATTCGCGACATTCAGGACCCCACGATCGAATGCTGGTCGGCCGGTGGTGAATACACGTCGTTGTCCAGCTGCAACACCATGAATCCATTGTCGTTGCAGGAGGTCCACAGCTGGCTGCCGTGCCATTCCGGAGGCGCGAAACACCAGTCGGAGGACACGTCACCGAAGGCCAGCATCCCGGTGCGCGGTGACAGGGCCTGGGCCGGATCGAATTTCCCGTCCAGAATGGCGCGCGCCACCGAAAAGCCTTCCAGCGCCGGTGGTCCGATCAGCGAACCCAGTGCGTGCGGCGAGTTCCACAGTTGCAGATTCTGCCCGGTGCGGGCGGGCGGATTGAAGTAGGCGATCTCGTGCACCTGGAACGGATCGCGCACATCGAACACCCGGATGCCGGACGATTCCCACCCGCATGCCAGTGCCGTCGGATTCTCGGGACGGTCGGCCGCGCAGTAGTGCGGGTCGTAGGAGAACACCGAACCGCCCATCGAGGAGGCGAGCATGCTGTCCTGATTCTCCGGCAGATCGATCCGCAACTTGATCTTCTCGACGACCTTGGGGTTGTTCTCGTCGGAGATGTCGACCAGTTTCACCCCGCCGGCTCCCGCCTCGTCGACGGTGAACAGATACGGTGTGCCGTCGTAGCTCACCGGCACGCTGTGCTGGGTCGCCCAGCCGTCGGTCCAGAACACCCGGCCGATGTGGTTGACCTGCGGATTCGGATCGCGCCGCTGAACCGCGCTGATATCGAGCACCGTGAATCCGCCCAGGGCCGACAGATACATGCGGTTGCCGTCGGGACTGATACCGAAGCCGTGCGCCTCGATGCCGGTGAGCCCCTGCCAGATCACGTGCGGATTCGCCGGATCGGTGAGGTCGACCGCGCTGACGAAGCCGGGTGCGATGCCCGAGGCCCAATAGGTCCGGCCGTCGGGGGAGAAGCCGCCCTCGTGGGTGGTGATGGGCAGGGGCATGGCCAGGTTGGTGCCCGGCCCTGGATTGAGCAGCCGCGGATGCGCGCAGTCGGAGATGTCGTAGACCGACAGGTAGCCCGTACCCTCCAGGAACGGAACCCCGGTGCCCACCAGCAGTTTTCGCGCGGTGTTGACCTTCAGGCTCTCCCAGGTTCCGGCCATCATCGCCGGTTCGGTGAGGGTGGTGCTCAACACCGGATGCGCTGGATCGGAGGCGTCGATCACCTGCACACCCTGGGCGGGACCGAGCAGATCGCCGGGGAAGAACGAGCCGGTGTAGGAGCAGTGGTCGTAGGTGGTCGAGGTGATGCCGGCGCCGTGGCCGGCGTATCCGCCGACGAACGACATATTGCAGCTGTAGCCCTGCGTGCTGCGGCCGGAGGCGCGGTCGGCGGCCGGAACATCGCCCTGCATACCGGTTTCCGGCCGCGAGCCCGGGCCGCAGTCGGCCGGGGGCACCGCGACCTTGCCGATATCGAGGAATTGCTGCACCTGGGTGGCGATATCGGATTGCAGATCCGCCGATGCGCCGCCGACCGGCAGAATCGCGGCCGCGAGTAGGGCCGCGGCCGCGGCGATGAGTGGTTTGGGCGTGCGCCTGCTCGACCTCCGCGCCATTGCGGGACCCCCACCTTCCACAGTGAAACGGGTTACGCGTCCCGCGCGCGGAGATAGTCGGTACCGCCGGTTGCGGGCAATGCATCGAAACGGTAACCCACCCACCTTCTCATCGGGTCTGTTTTCGGGGAAAGCCGTCCGGGGCCACCGAGCTGTTGCGCCACAGCAACACGTGAGACAAACTCTGCGAATGGGAATGAAACACGTTGCAGTCATGTCGGGTGCGGTGGCTGCCGCGTTGAACGCCGGAGTGGGAATGGCTGCGGCAGCACCGAATCCGGCCGATACGCCCCGGCAGGCCGTCGCCCGCGCGTATATCGATGCGCTGGTCTCACACGATGCGAGCGCGGTGCCGTTCGCGCCGGACGCCACCCGTGTCGAAGCCGGGTTGAAGACGGGCTATTCCGGCCCGCAATTGACACAGGAACTGAATCACGGCGTCCAGTATTCGGTGATTCAGGACATTCGCGATCTGCGGATGACCGAATGCGGGGATGTGGTGACCGCGCGCTATCTGCTCGACTCCGGCGTCGCCGGGGTGCGGTTGATGACCGTCGACATCACCGAAACCTTCGTCATTCCCGACGGCACCATTCACACCATCAACGCCACCATCGACCCGGTGGTGTAACCGCGCCCGGCGCGGGACCGGAAAGCAACCGGAAATCCGGAGAGCGAGGAAAAGGTATGTCCGACAACGATGATCCGCGCGCGGTCGTGCGGCGGCTGTGGGCGGCGCTGGCCCGGCGCGACTGGGACGCGGTGGCCGCATCGCTCACCGAGGACTGCATCTACCTCGATGTGCCGACCGGTCCCACGCTGGCCGCGAAAGGGCCGGACGATACCGTCAAACGCCTGCGCATCGGACTGGGCGGGCTGTCCGAATACACCAACCACGACGGGCTGCTGGTCGCCGACGGCCCGGACGTGATCTACGAGCACTCCGAAACCTGGGTGTGGCCGACGGGCGAGCGCGCCGAGCTGCCGTTCGTCTCCGTGCACCGGGTCCGCGACGGGCGCGTCTCGCTGTGGAAGGACTACTGGAACTTCGAAACCCTCACCGCGGCAGCGCCGCCCACCTGGCTGGCGGATTTCGCGGCGGCGGATATGTCGTGGATCTACGACGCCACGGCGGAATTGAGTATCCGCCGCGCGAACTGAGCCGCTCGGCGCCGTCCGGTCAGGACGGCCCGAGCAGTGCCCGGCAACGGCCGAGCAGTTCGGTGCGCAACGGCTCCGCCCGCCGGGCCAGCTCGGACTGGGCGCGAACGTATTCGGCACGGCCGCCGGGGGTTTCGATGGCGATCGGCCGGTAGCCGTAGTCGGTGAGGTCGTACGGGCTGGCGCGCATATCGATTTCGCGGGCGGCGCAGGCCAGGGCGAAGCAGTCCAGCAGCAGATCCGAATCGATCAGCGGGACCAGCTTGAACGCCCACTTGTACAGATCCATCCCCGCGTGCAGGCAGCCGGGCTGTTCCCGGCGGAACTGGTCGTCGCGGGTGAGTTGTTCGATATTGCGCGGCGCCGCCTCGGGGGTGAAGAAGCGGAAGGCGTCGAAGTGCGTGCAGCGCAACGACATCGAATCGACCACGGCGTCGGTGCCGGCACGGCCGAGCCGCAGCGGGACCTGCCGGTGGCGCACGTCGTCGCTGCGGTAGACCATCGCCCATTCGTGTAATCCGAAGCAGGACAGTTGCGCCGGCCGTGCTGCGGTGGCCGCCAGCAGGGACGCGACGAATTCGACGGTGTCGCGGCGGCGGTCGAGAAAGGCCGGATCGGCGGTATGGACCGGGCCGCCGGCCGTCTCGACGCGGTGATAGCCGCGGCGCTGCGCGTACTCTTCGGCATCGGCCAGAGCCACGCCGAAACCCGGATGCCAGCGGCGCAACTGGGCCGGTTTGTGCCCGTAATAGGTGAACAGGAAGTCGATCACCGGATGTTTGCGGCCGTCGGCGCGTTGCCGCAGGTACGGGCCGACCATCTCGTCGACCCGGTCCCCGTGCACCTGCGCCCGGTTCCGCCACTGCGCCGGCGGCAGGACCCGAAGGTCCTGCGCCGCAGCCGGTGTCGCGTCCACGGTCATTCCGCTACCCGGTGGGTGGCATCGCGCACGGTGCCCACGAACTCTTCCACCAGATCCTCGAGCGCGACGATGCCGACGGTATTGCCGCGGGTGTCGATGACCCGGCCCAGATGACTGTTGGTGCGGCGCAACCGGGCCAGCGCCTCGTAGAGCGTGGTGCCCATGCTCAGCGTCGGAAGCGGCCGGATATCGGTGCGCGGGATCGGTGTCGACGGCCCGGCCGAATCGTCGGCCACCTTGTCCAGCACGTCCTTGACGTGCAGATAGCCCACCAGGGAGCCGTCGCCCGCGCGCACCGGATAGCGGGAGAAGCCGGTCTCGGCGACCGCGGATTCGATATCGCCCAGGGTGGTGCCGTCACCGCGCAGCGGCACGCAGCGCGTCGTGGCCAGCGGCACCATCACATCGGCGACGATGCGGTCGGTGGTGCCCAGCGCCTGGGTGAGACGGCGATGCTCTTCTTCGTCGATGAGACCTTCCGAGCGGGATTCGCCGATCATCTCCGCCAGCTCCACCGACGACACGGTCGCGTCGAGCTCGTCCTTGGGCTCGATGCGCAGCGCGCGCAGGGTGAGATTGGCCGCCAGGTTGTACAGGCCGATCAGCGGACGGGCCAGGCGCAACCACCACAGCATGATCGGAACCAGCAGCAACGCCACCCGCTCCGGCCCGGCCAGGGCGATGTTCTTCGGAATCATCTCGCCCATCAGCATGTGCAGGATCACCACGAGGCCCAGGGCCAGCGCGAATCCCACCGGATGCAGCAGCTGATCCGGCACGCCGACCAGGTCGAACGGGCGCTCGAGCAGATGCGCGATCGCCGGTTCGCCGATGCGGCCCAGCAGCAGCGAACAGATGGTGATGCCCAGCTGGGCGGCGGCCAGCATCATCGACAGATGCTCGGCCGCGCCGATTACCGTGCCGGCTCCCCGTTTACCTTGGGCGGCAAGGGTTTCCAGCCGGTCACGGCGGGCGGAGATGAGCGCGAACTCCGCGCCGACGAAGAAAGCGTTGGCGGCGAGCAGGACGACGGTCAGCAACAGTCCGAACAGATCACCCATGGCTGAGCTCCCACGTCGTCACCGCATCGGCGTCCACCGGCTGCAGCAGCACCCGGTCGATGCGTCGTCCGTCCAT
This sequence comes from Nocardia elegans NBRC 108235, assembly GCF_001612845.1. GTDB lineage: Bacteria > Actinomycetota > Actinomycetes > Mycobacteriales > Mycobacteriaceae > Nocardia > Nocardia nova. The sequence goes on from NZ_BDBF01000058.1 coordinate 17,022, forward strand.
GCGTTCCACCCGGGCCAGCCAGCCGCCGTGGGTGTGCGGCTGCATCGCGTGCCCGTTGGTCGCGCTCGGGGTGGGCAGCAGCACCTCGTCGCCGGCCAGCGGAATCCGGCCCAGGGTGGTCAGGACCAGTCCGCCGAGGGTGTCGTATTCGCCCTCGGGCGCGTCGTATCCGGTGGCCCGGGACACCTCGTCGATGCGCAGCAGCCCGGAACAGTTCCAGCCCAGGGCGGTGCGGCGCACGTCGAGTTCCTCCTCGTCGTGCTCGTCGCGGACGTCGCCGAGGATCTCCTCGATGATGTCCTCCATGGTCACCAGGCCCGCGGTGCCGCCGTATTCGTCGACGACCAGCGCGAGCTGCATCCCGTCGGCGCGCACCCGTTCCAGCACGGTGTCGCCGTCGAGGCTGGCGGGCACGATCGGCACCGGCCGCGCGATCGAGGACAGCGCGATGGTGCCGCGCTGCGCGACCGGATACAGGAATGTCTGTTTGACGTGCACGATGCCGAGGGTGTTGTCCAGATCGCCGTCGATGACCGGGAAACGGGACAGGCCGGTGCGGCCGGCGGCGGCGATGAGGTCGGTGATGGTGTCGTTCTGATCCAGCGTTTCGATCTTCACCCGCGGCGTCATCAGATCCTCGGCGCTGCGCTCACCGAACAGCAGCGAGCGGTCCACCACGAGGGCGGTGCGCTGATCGAGCGAGCCCCGCATCGCGGAGGTGCGCACCAGCGAGCCCAGCTCCTGCGGCGAGCGCGCCGACCGCAGTTCCTCGGCCGGTTCGATGCCCAGCCGGCGCACCGCCCAGTTCGCGGCGCCGTTGAGCAGTTTGATCAGCCAGGAGAAGACCGTGGTGAACACGATCATCGGACCGGCCGTCCAGCGCGCGGTGGTCAGCGGTTTGGCGATCGCGATGTTCTTGGGGACCAGCTCGCCGTAGGTCATCGACAGCGAGGTCGCCAGCACGAGCGCGATGAACAGGGAAACGCCCTGCGCGGTCCCGGGGCCCGCGCCGAGCGCGGTGCAGATCGGCTCGATGAGCCGAGCCAGCACCGGTTCGGCGATATAGCCGGTGACCAGGGTGGTGATGGTGATGCCGAGCTGGGAGCCCGACAGCTGGAACGACAGGGTGCGGTGCGCGTGGCGAACCTGGCGCGCGCGACGGTCGCCCTCGCGGGCGTGCGCTTCGACGGTGCTGCGCTCGAGTGCGGTGAGCGAGAATTCGGCAGCGACGAAGATCGCCGTGCCCGCGGTGAGCGCGATGAATCCCAGCAGGCTGACGATGGTGAGCACTACGGACACGATCGGCACCGCCCACCGGGTAACGGAGGATCTGCGGAGACGGAGACGCCGGGTTGGTCACCCGGCTCGATAGAGGAGCCCTCCTGTGTGGCGCCCTCGGACGCGGGTGACAACTGGTTCCTTTCGCAAGTGGACGAGCCGAACTAAACGCAATGCCGGTCGGCGGAGGTCCGCCGGTCGGCACAGCCTATGTTACCGGGATCTGCGCGGCGACCGAGCGGCACGGCGCGCCGCGACCCCTCCGGTGCGGCGGATCGGGCTCGCGGCGAACGCGGAGGCGCCCGGTGTGTGCCGGATCCTGCCGGATCGCCCTCCGCGAGCCGCGCCGAGTGGTGAGCCTCACCACCCCGAGGGCAGCGGGCGTCCTTCCGCGAAACCGGCGGTCGACTGCACGCCGAGCACCGCCTTCTCGTGCAGTTCGGCGAGCGTGCGGGCCCCGGCGTAGGTGCACGCGCTGCGCACACCCGAGCAGATGTGGTCGATGAGGTCCTCGACGCCGGGACGTTCCGGATCCAGTCGCATCCGGGAGGAGGAGATGCCCTCTTCGAACAGCGCCTTGCGGGCGCGATCGAATCCGCTGTCGGCGGCGGTGCGGGCGGCCACCGCGCGCTTGGAGGCCATGCCGAAGCTCTCCTTGTAGGCGTTGCCGTCACGGTCGACGCGCAGATCGCCGGGCGATTCGTAGGTACCGGCGAACCAGGAGCCGATCATCACGTTCGACGCGCCGGCGGCCAGTGCCAGCGCCACGTCGCGGGGATGGCGGACTCCGCCGTCGGCCCAGATGTGCACGCCGAGATCCTTTGCGGCCGTGGCGCATTCGGCGACGGCGGAGAACTGCGGGCGGCCGACGCCGGTCATCATGCGGGTGGTGCACATGGCGCCCGGGCCCACGCCGACCTTGACGATGTCGGCCCCGGCCTCGGCCAGATCGCGGGTTCCGGCCGCGGAGACCACATTGCCCGCCACCAGCGGCACGCCCAGTTTCAGGTCCGCGACCGCGCGCAGGGACTCGAGCATCTTCTCCTGGTGACCGTGGGCGGTATCGATGACCAGGACGTCTGCGCCGGCGTCGACCAGAGCCTTCGCCTTGCCCGGGATATCGCCGTTCACACCGACCGCGGCCGCGATGCGCAGCGTGCCGTTCCGGTCCACGGCCGGGGTGTAGATGCCGTCGCGGACCGCGCCGGTGCGCGTCATGACACCGGCCAGGGTGCCGTCGTCGTGGACCAGCACCGCGAGGGTCGCGTGCGCGGCCTCGAGCAGGCCGAAGATCTCGCGCGGGGAGGTGGTCGCGGCGGCGCTGACGAAATCGGCGTCGGCGACCGTGCGCAACCGCGCGAACCGATCCACATCGGCACAGGCGGATTCGGTGACGACGCCGACCGGCTTGTCGTTCTCGACGATGACCACGGCGCGATGGGCGCGCTTGTGGATCAGGGCCAGCGCTTCCGACACCGAATGATCCGGCCCGAGGGTGACCGGGGTGTCGGCGGTGAGCGAACGGCTCTTGACGAAGGAGATGGTGTCGGAGGCCGCGCTGATCGGCAGATCCTGCGGCAGCACCACGATGCCGCCGCGGCGCGCGACCGTTTCGGCCATGCGGCGTCCGGCGACCGCGGTCATATTCGCGACCACGATGGGGATGGTGGTGCCGGTTCCGTCGCTGGTGGACAGGTCCACATCGAACCGCGACGACACATCGGTGCGATTGGGTACGAGGAACAGATCGTCGTAGGTGAGGTCGTACGGCGGCGTGTGTCCTGGGAGAAACTGCACTCCGGCCATTGTAGGGGAATCGATCATGGCAGGGTGGGTGCGAGAGGACCGTCGAGAAAGGATCGCCCATGCCACGGATCGCGACCGCCACGGAGGTCGACCGGACCGAACTGCTCGACTTCGCCCGGCAGCGCCATCGCGGTGTCCTGGTCACCACGCGCGCCGACGGCGCCCCGCAGATGTCGCCGGTGACCTGCGGCGTCGACGAGGCGGGCCGGATCGTGATCTCCACCTACCCCGGACGGGCCAAGACCCGCAACGCGCGCCGCGATCCGCAGGTGTCGATCTGTGTGCTGTCCGACGACTGGGACGGTCCGTACGTCCAGATCGACGGGCGTGCCGAGGTACTCGACATGCCGGAAGCGCTGGACGGACTGGTGGACTACTACCGCTGTATCGCGGGCGAGCATCCCGATTGGGAGGACTACCGCGCGGCGATGGCGCGGCAGAACAAATCGCTGATCCGCATCGAGGTCGAGCGGTGGGGGCCGGTCGCCACCGGCGGATTCCCGCCGTCTCAGGACTAGGCGGCGCCGGGGCGGTCGCGGCGGAGCAGTCGGCGCCACCACGGCGGGCGGCCGTCCCGGTATCGCGTGGAAGTGGTTGCGGGAGAGACTTTTCCGCTGCCGGAGGCCGTTCGTTGCCGGGTGCGCCGGTCGGCGCGCCAGCGCGCGACGACCTCGTCGGCTCGGGCGGGTGCGAGGCGGACGTGGGGGCCGTGCGGCATCCGGATCCATTCCACGATGCGGAGGTTGAGATCGGACACATAGGCGCGGACCTCGGCCTCGGAATCCATCTCCGCGACCCGCTCGGGTAACTGCTCCAGATCGCGGCGCAGCACCAACGAGGTCGGCAGCAGCGCCTCGCCGCCCACACCTTCGCGGCGCAGGTAGTTGTTCAGCCACCAGTTCTCGTCGTAGGGCTCGCCCACGCCGGGCAGGGGTTTGCCGGTCCCGGCCAGATTGTCGAATTCACCGCGTTCGGTGGCCTCGCGGATCTGCTTGTCGATCCAGGATTCGAAACCCATGCCGGCCGGTTTGCGTTCGGTCATGTGCGCCTCCTCGCAGTGTCGGAGTGCTTACCCGATCGTAACGCGTTGGGGCATAACGGACATCGAGGGGTGTGGGTGCGCGGCGGTACGCTGGCAGCCACCACCGGCGGTGAGGGTGGACAGGACGCCGATCCGGAGGAGACCGATGACGCGGTATCAGCAGACCCTCCACGGCCGGACCTACGCCTTCGACGGGCTGGCCGACCTGCTGGCCAAGGCGACACCGCTGCGCAGCGGTGACGAACTCGCCGGGTGCGCGGCGAGTTCGGACGCGGAGCGCGCCGCGGCGCAGTGGGCGCTGGCGGAGGTGCCGCTGCGCGACTTCCTGAACGATCCGGTGGTGCCCTACGAGACCGACGAGGTCACGAGGCTGATTCTCGACACGCATGATCGCGCCGCGTTCGCGCCGATCGCGCAGTTGTCCGTCGGTGGCCTGCGGGACTGGCTGCTCGCGGTGGCCGCGGGAGCGGAGGCGGATCCACCGGCAGCGGTATTGCGTTCCGTGGCATCGGGTTTGACGCCGGAGATGGTCGCGGCGGTGAGCAAACTGATGCGCAATCAGGATCTGATCGCGGTCGCGCGGGCCGCCGAGGTGCGCTCCGGTTTCCGCACCACCATCGGACTGCCGGGCCGGCTGGCCACCCGGTTGCAGCCGAATCACCCCACCGACGATCCGCGCGGTATCGCGGCGGCGGTACTCGACGGATTGCTGCTCGGCTGCGGGGATGCGGTGATCGGCGTGAATCCGGCCACCGACTCGCCGCGGGCCGCCGCCGAGCTGCTGACGCTGCTCGACGAGGTGCGGACCCGATTCGACATTCCGGTCCAGTCCTGTGTGCTCGCCCATGTGACCACCACGCTGGGGTTGATCGAGGCGGGGGCGCCGGTGGATCTGGTCTTTCAGTCGGTCGCCGGGACGGAAGCGGCGAATGCGAGCTTCGGGGTGAATCTGTCGCTGCTGCGCGAGGCCAACGAAGCCGGACGGTCGCTGGGGCGCGGAACCGTCGGCGACAACGTGATGTATCTGGAAACCGGGCAGGGCTCGGCACTGTCGGCGGGCGCTCATCTAGGCACCGGCGGCAGGCCCGTCGATCAGCAGACGCTCGAGGCGCGGGCGTACGCCGTCGCGCGTGAGTTGGAGCCGTTACTGGTCAACACGGTCGTCGGCTTCATCGGCCCGGAATATCTGTACGACGGCAAACAGATCGTCCGGGCGGGGCTGGAGGATCACTTCTGCGGCAAACTGCTCGGCCTGCCGATGGGCGTCGACGTCTGCTACACCAACCACGCCGAGGCTGATCAGGACGATATGGACACCCTGCTGACGCTGCTCGGCGCGGCCGGTGTCGCGTTCGTGATCGCGGTGCCGGGGGCCGACGACGTGATGCTCGGCTACCAGAGCCTCAGTTTCCACGACGCGCTGTACGTGCGCCGGCTGTTGGGCCTGGCGCCCGCGCCGGAGTTCGAGCAGTGGCTGGCGCGACTGGGCATGCTCGACGCCGGGGGCGGTATCGCCGCGGTCGAACCGCTGACCTCGCCGCTGCGGGAATTGGCGGGGCCGCGATGAGCGCTGGGCGCGATGATGGGAGTGCGGTGGGTGCGGACAGCGAGTTGTTCTGGCGGGAGTTGCGCGGGACGACGCAGGCGCGGATCGGGCTCGGGCGGACCGGTGACGCACTGCCCACGGCACGCGTACTGGAGTTCCGGGCCGCGCATGCGGCGGCGCGCGACGCGGTGCACACCTGCGTGGACGTGGATGCGCTGTGCGAACGGGCCGCCGCGCTGGACATCGGGACGCCGATCCGGGTACGCAGCCGCGCCCGAGACCGCGCGGAGTATCTGCGCCGACCCGATCTCGGACGAGAACCCGAGGAGTCCTCGGTGCTACGAAAGCCTCTGTCGCCCAGTGCTTTCGATGTGGGATTCGTTCTGGCCGACGGTTTGTCCCCGAGTGCGCTCGCGACACATGGCCCCGATCTGCTCGCGGCCCTGGTCGACGAACTCGCCCCGCAGTACACGCTGGCCCCGCCGGTGATCGCGACGCAGGCGCGGGTGGCGATCGGTGACCATCTCGGCGCCGCGCTCGGCGTGCGCACCGTGCTGGTGCTGATCGGCGAACGCCCCGGCCTGTCGGTGGCCGACAGTCTCGGCATCTACCTCACCCACCGCCCCCGACCGGGCCGCACCGACGCCGAACGCAACTGCGTGTCGAATATTCACCCGCCCGAGGGCTTGGGGTATCGACAGGCCGCCGCCGTCGTCGCGGGTCTGGTCGCAGGTGCGCGTGCACTGGGACGATCCGGCGTAGACCTGAAGGACGGGTCTGGCGCCGATGCGGTGAAAACCACTGTGGTGGAAGGCATTCCGGAGCGCTGACAGCGAAACGGCGCTGCACGGTCGAAAGTGCGCCATGCCGAGAGGTGCGGTAGGAGCGAACCGTGCCCTTCTCGCCGGTTCCGTCGGGTGCGGAAGCGGGCGCGGGGGACGAGGGGCGTGGTCGGTGATGATGGCACGGTAGGCCGAATCATCGGTTCGCAGTCGGAAACCGGGACCGACGTCGGTGGTTGGCACGCTGCCGCGTCGACGGGGTTGGGTTGTCCCGGTAGGTGATTCAGTTGGCGCGGCGGTTGCGGGAGTGTGGCGGCCGGGTGTTTCGCCGGGGCCTTGCGGGTGTGTCGGCTTCTTGCGTGTCGACCGTCCGAGGCGGGGCGGCGGCCGGATCCGGGACCGGGCATCCGGTCGGCGGGCGGGCCCCGGCCAAGACGGCGAGCCGGGGGTCGCCTGGTCGGATGCGCACGTGCTCGAATACCACCGCGGCGTCGCGGAGTACGGTGTCCGCGCTCGCATCGGTGCCGATTGTGACGACGGTGCCGCTCGCGCCCGCGCGGCCCGTGCGGCCGGAGCGGTGCAGGTAGTCCTTGGCGTCGGCGGCGGGATCGACGTGGACCACCAGCGTGACGTCGTCGACGTGGATCCCGCGTGCGGCCACGTCGGTGGCGACGAGAACCGGTGCCACGCCGGAGGAGAACGCGGCCAAGGTGCGCGTGCGCTGCGCTTGGCTCAGCCCGCCGTGCAGCGCGACGGCGCCGATGCCCGCTTCCCGCAGCCGCCCGGCGAGTTTGTCCGCACCGTACTGGGTGCGCACGAACAGCAGGGTGCGCCCGTCGCGCGCGGCGATCTCCGCGACCACTGCGCGCTTGTCGGTCGCTCGCATCTGGAGGAGGTAGTGGGAGACCTTCGCCGTGCCGGAAGGGGGGAGCCCGCTGAAATCATTTCCGGTGGGCGGCCTGCCGATCGCATCGGCGGGAGTGGGTTCGACAGTCGACGTCGTCGGCGAGCTCGGCACCTGCGGCCGGGCTTCTCGGCCGGTCCCGGCAGCCGGGGGCGGTGAATTCTCTTGTCTTTCAGCGGTTTTGCGGGTGGGAGACGTCCCGGCTGCGATGGCAGCTGGAGCATCGGCCGACTCGGTTTCTCCCGGGCGGGCCGCGGCGTGCCCGGAAGAAGGAGCCCGCGTTCCCGCGGTGGTCGTGACGTCGTGATGGACTGGGTCGTTCAGATAGGTGTGCACCAGCGTGTCGACGGCGGCATCCAAGGTCGCGGAGAAAAGCAGGTGCTGAGTGCCGGCGGGCAAGCGGTCGAGGATCGTGCGGATCTGGTCGACGAAGCCCAGTTCGGCCATGTGGTCGGCCTCGTCGATCGCGACCACGCGGATCGCGTCCAGGGCGACTTTGTCCTGGTCGATGAGGTCGGTGAGCCGGCCGGGGGTCGCTACCAGCAGGTCCACGCCGCGGTTCAGGCGATCGGCTTGCCGTTTGATCGGCACACCGCCGACGGCCGTCGCCACCCGCAGGCCCAGCGACAGCGCCGCCTGGTCGAGGGCCGTCTCGATCTGCAGGGCCAACTCGCGGGTGGGGGCGAGGACGAGCGCACGGGGGCGGCGCGGTGCGGACGCGCCGCGCCGCAGCCGGACCAGCATCGGCAGGCCGAAGGCCAGGGTCTTGCCGGAACCGGTGGCCGCGCGTCCCAGCACATCGCGACCGGCGAGCACATCCGGAATCGCCGCCGCCTGAATGGGAAATGCGGTCTCGAGGCGCTCCCGCCGCAACGCCTGCACCAGTTCGACCGGCAGGCCGAGTGTCGCGAATCCGGGCCCTGCGGCCGGACCGCGAGAAGCTTCGCCGCCCGGCGATGAGGTCGAGGGTTCGGAGCGCCCGGCTCGGCGACGGTCCTTCGGTGCCCGGTCTCCGGCATCCGGTGTGCGGTCCGATCGTCCCGTGCGCTCGCCCGTCGGCCGGCCGGACCCGGCCCGCCCGGAACCTTCCGAGGATCGCGCGCCCCGGGGGCCGCCGCGTCCGAAAGGCTTGTCCCCGCGATCGTTCGCGTGCCGGCCGCGAGCTCCCGGGGAACGCCGTCGCTCAGGCACTCAGCAACCGGTTCAATTCGACCAGCCACGGAATCGCCACCGCGAGGGTCGGCACCACCAGGATCGCAGCGGCCGTCGCGTAGGCCGCGGTCGCGATGCGCAGATCGCCGAGCGGACCGGCCAGGCGCTGGATGCGGATGAGTGTGGTGGGCCCGCCGGCGGCCATGGCTCCCTGCGGGGCGGTGGAATTCGAGCAGGTCACCAGGGCGCGGGCCAGCGGGGTGGGGCCGGTGACCTTGACGGCGGAATCGTCGGCGAGCAGTTCGATCAGCAGCTTCACCGAATCCAGCGCGGATTTGCTGCGCACCACCCGGGGGAATGCCTCGTGCGCGGCGGTGAACGCCTCCAGCACCAGGTCGTGGCGCGCCCGCAGATGCGAACGCTCATGGCTGACGATCGCGGTCAGCTCGGATTTCGACAGGTTCGCGAACGTTCCCTGGCTCAGCACCACGCGCTGGCGCAGACCGGGCAGGCAATAGGCGATGGGCTCGGCGGCGGCGAGGACGCGGATATCCGCGGCACGGGTCCCGGCCAGCGGCGAGGCCGCGATCAGATCGCCGTGCCCGATGTCGCCGCCCTGGTCGAGCAGGTCGACCAGCATCCGGTGCCGGGCCCGGCGGCGGCGGGTGTGCACGCCGACCCGGATCGCGGCGTAGATCAGGCGCGCGCCGACCAGCAGGGTGAGCGCGAAGACGACGACGTAGATCAGCCAGAGGCCCAGGCCGAGCGCGTCGATCTCCTTGGTCGGGGAGGTGGTGGGGCGACCGTCGGGGCCCGGGACCAGCAGCAGACTGGCGATGGCCAGCCCGGATCCGAACGCCGACAACACCGCTGCCAGCGCGACCGCCTGCCACAACACCAGCGCCGCGCGGGGAGTCCGGTACGGCCAGGTGGCTCGGCTGAGCAGAGCCGGGACCGGTCCCGCGAGAAGCAAGGCGAGACCGGCGAAGACCGGCGCTGTTGCGTTCATACTCAGCTCACTGCGTTGTGGGGCCAGGGGCCCGAGATCGCGGTGCCGGAGAGCACCACGCAGCTACTGCGGCGGGGCGACTCCGTTGTCGTCGGATGCGGTGTTCTCGTCCTCGGACGGGTTGCGCGCGGTCTCGGTTGCTTCGAGCTTAGCGAGTGCATCGCGGAGTGCGGCAGCCTCATCCTTTCCGACCTGTTCGACGAAGTGCACGAGCGCGGCGCGCCGGGACCCGACTTCGTCGGCCTGCTGCAGCGCGTCGACCATCAGACTGGCCACGAGTTCGTCGCGCGTGTGCACGGGCGCGTACCGATGTGCCCGGTCGTCGCGCTGTTGCACGACCAGATTCTTCTTCGCCAGCCGCTGTAGCACCGTCATCACCGTGGTGTACGCGAGCTCGCGGCGTGCGGCGAGGGCTTCATGGACCTGCCGTACCGTCTGCGGCTCATCGGCCGACCACAACTGGTCCATGACCGCTTTCTCGAGTTCACCAAGACCTGCCATCCCTCCAGCTTACGGAGGCAACGACACAAATGCGTACTACAGTTCGTCGTAACCCGTCGGTAGCTGTGTGGGATTTTTCATAACCCGGTCGGGGAACTCGTTTCGGCATCGTCCAGGCGCGGTCCGCCGACGGCGCCGACGACGTGCCGCGCGCCGATGGGCACGATCATCGGGCGCTCCGACACCGGATCGGTGTGCACCTCGGCACGCAGGCCGAAGACCGTCCGCAACAGTTCGGTGTCGATCACCTCGCTCGGCGCGCCCTGGGCGACGATGCGGCCCTCGCGCATGACGATCAGCCGGTCGCTGTAGCGGATGGCCAGATTCAGATCGTGCAACACCATGACCACGGTCCGGCCCAGATCGTCGTGCAGCCGGTCCACGAGGTCGAGCACTTCCAGCGAGTGGGCCAGATCGAGATAGGTGGTGGGCTCGTCGAGCAGCAGAATGTCGGTGCCCTGGGCCAGTGCCATGGAAATCCATGCCCGCTGGCGCTGCCCGCCCGACAGTTCGTCGAGGGTGCGGTCGGCCAGTTCCGACACGCCGGTCTGGGCGAGGGCGTGCGCGACCTCTGTTTCGTCGTCGGCCGACCATTGGCGCAGCCAGGACTGATGCGGGTGGCGGCCGCGCGCGACCAGATCGGCCACCGTCAGCCCCTCCGGCGCGACCGGTGTCTGCGGCAGCATGCCGACGATGCGGGCGACGTCGCGGGTTTTCATGGTGGCGATCGCCTTGCCGTCCAACAGAACTCGGCCCGCGTTCGGCCGCAGTAGCCGGCCCAGTCCGCGCAGCAGCGTGGATTTGCCGCAGCCGTTCGGCCCGATCACCGTGGTGATGAGGCCGGGTTCGATATCGACGCTGAGGCCGTCGACGATGACACGGCCGCCGTAGCCGAGGGTGATGTTCTCCGCGGCGAGGCGGTGGGCGTCGTCGTTGCCGGTGTTCCGGTGCGGGGTTCGGGTGCTCACAATGTCGCCTTCCGGTTCACGCGTATCAGCAGCAACAGCAGGAACGGTCCGCCGAACGCGGCGGTGACCAGGCCGACCGGCAAGTCGACCGGTACGACGGTTCGGGCCGCGACATCGGCGGTGATCACGATCAGCGCCCCGGTCAGCGCCGAGCCGATGACCGGCTCCCCGGGGGTGTGCAGCAGCCGGCGGGCGATCTGCGGCGCGGCCAGCCCGACGAAGGCCAGCGGGCCGACCGCCGCGGTGGCCAGTGCCGCCGCCGCCACCGCGGCGCCGATCAGCACCAACTGCTGGGTCCGTACGCGCACACCGAGCGCGTGAGTGGTGTCGGATCCGAAGCGCAGTGCGGCCAGGGTGCGCGCCGAACCCGCCGCGATGAGAACCACGACGACGAGTCCAGCCGCCGCCGCACTCGTCCGGTTCCAGTCCGCGCCGTTGAGCGAGCCGGTGAGCCACAGTTGCGCCCGGGCGGCGTCGTCGAGGCTCGCCCGCGTGACGAGCCAGTTGATACCGGCCAGCAACAGCGCGTTGACCCCGATCCCGATGAGGATGAACCGCATTCCGCTCAGCCCGGTGTCGCCGCCGCTGTTGCGGCCCAGCGCCAGGAGGCCGATCAGTGCGGCCGTGGCCAGTCCACCCGCGAGTGCCGCGAGCGGAACACCCAGCGACGCGACGATGCCGGTGGCGGTGCCGCCCGCACCGGCCAGCACGGCGACCGCGGCGAAGCTCGCCCCGGAGGTGATGCCGAGGACGTCGGGGCTCGCGAGCGGATTGTGCAGGATCGACTGCGTGATCGCGCCCGCGATGCCGAGCGCCGCTCCGGCCACCAGCGCGGTCACAGCGCGTGGCAGACGCGATTCCATGACGACGTAGCGTTGGGAGCGGGTGCCGCCGCCGGTCAGCACGTCCAGCACCCGCGCGAGGGCGATGTGATAGTCGCCGACGGAGATGTCCACGACGAACAGCACCACGATCGCGGCGGCGAGGGCCAGCAACGTCAGCAGCATCGAAAGACGAAGGACCGCAGACATTCCGGCGACCCGGACGGCCGGCCGGACTCGTGCCGGCGCCACGCCGGATCGGTCCGCGCCGGGAGCGCTCGTCGAATCGCCGACCAACCCGGCCGCCGCTTCGCTGTCGGCGCCCCCGGCCCGTCGGTCTCCGTTCCCTGGTTCGGTACCCGATTCCGTGCCGACGTCGGAAGTGCGGATATCGCTGCGCGCGTTCACAGTTCGGCCACCTTCCGCCGGCGCACCAGGGCGATGAAACAGGGTGCGCCGATCGCGGCCAGCACGATACCGGCCTGCAACTCGCCGGGCGGGGCGATCACCCGGCCGACGACATCGGCCAGCAGCAGCACGATTGCCCCGAGCAGTGCCGAATACGGAATCAGCCAGCGGTGATCCGGACCGGTGATCATGCGGCCCAGGTGCGGAACGACCAATCCGAGAAAGGCGATCGGGCCGACCGCGGCCGTCGCGGCGCCGGTCAGCAGCACCACCGCGGTGAGTCCGATGGCGCGGTTGCGCGCGATGTTCACCCCGAGCCCGCGCGCGACATCCTCGCCGAGCCCGATCGCGTTGAGCCCGGGCGCGACCAGGATCGCCAGCACCGTTCCCGCGAGGATGAACGGCACCACCTGGGCCGCCACCGCGGGTTCGTGTCCGGCGGGAGTGCCGACCACCCAGAAGCGGTAGGTGTCCAGCGCGGCCGGATCGAGCAGGATCACCGCGTTGGTCAGCGCCTGCAGCAGCGCGGTGACCGCCGCACCGGCGAGGACCAGCGTCAACGGGGTGGATCGGCCGCCGCCGCTCGCCGACGCGCCGAACACCACCACACCGGCCGCCAGTGCTCCGGCGAAGGCGAACCAGATGTACTGGCTCGGCTGGGTGAGCGCGAACAGATGGATGCCGAGTGCGGCCAAAAAAGCCGCACCCGCGTTGAGTCCCAGCAATCCCGCATCGGCGAGCGGATTGCGCGTGTAGCCCTGGATCAGCGCGCCCGCGACACCGAGTGCGGCGCCGGTGAGCAGCGCGAGAACCGTTCGGGGCAGGCGCAATTCGCGCACGATCCGGTCGGCCTGCCCGTCCGCGGGGCAGGTGAACGGCACGCCGTCCGGACAGGAGACGGCGTGCCAGATCTCGGCTGGGGACAGGGATTTCGCGCCGACGGCGAGTCCGGCGACTACGGCGAGCAGCAGCACCCCGGTCAGGAGTGCCAGGCCGGTCGCACGGCGACGGGGGGTGGTGACTGCGGCGGACACGGCGGCGAACGACTCCTGGGTGACGCGTTTCATGGCGATCGAACACTTGCGCAGCGACCTGTCGCCGTACGACTCTGGTAAGCCTAACCTATCTTCCGTTGCCGACCGTAATGCCGAACGTTGAGGGGGTTCGATGTCCGAACCAGTGACGATTTTCCCGGCTCGCCGTCCGGAGCCGGCGTTCGAACAGATCTGCGTCCGGCTGCGCGCGTTGCAGCCCGGGCACCCGCGGGTCTACGCCATGGCGGCGATGGCCGAACAGGGCCGCCGGCGGTGGTGGCGACTGGCCGACGGGGTGTGTGAAGGTCGCATCGAGTTGATGTACCGCCGGCATGCGGCGGAGATGGTCAGCGCCGAGATCGCCGCCGAGGTGGTCGCCACCGCGCTGATCCATGCCGTGGTCGGCCGGGTGGTCGCGCTGATGGTCTGCGACAACCGGGCCTGGGATCCGGGGCTCGAGAATCTGTGGGTGCACAGCGACAACGACGGCGGGCTGGACTGGGCGGGCCTGTCGGACACGACGATTCGCGTGGTGGCGGGTGATCCGCTGACGGGGCGGCCGGGTGTGGTGACGGTGCCGTGTGATCGGGCGCTGTCGGTGTGGCTGGCGCATCGCTGCGAGGCGGCGCTGACCTTGGTGTGCGAGAGCCTGCAGCGCTGCGCGGGGCTGAGCCGGGCGCGATTCTGGAATCTCGTGGGCGAAACCGTCGTGGGCGCGGCCACCTATGTTCCGGAACTGGCGCGGACCGGCGCGGATGCCGGGACCGAGCGGGGGCAGGCGTTGCTGCTGGCATTGGCCGATCGCGGGTTGCCGGTGCGTCGCTCTTGCTTAGTTAGGTAAGCCTGACCTACACTTGACTCGGCGTCCGGATCGAGTGAGAGTCCCGAGGGCTGCGGTCGACTCCCCGGTCCACTGCCCGCGGCGGGCCCTTCGTCACGAAGGGCCCGCCGCGTCGTTTTCGAGCTCCCGTGCGCGAATCCCCAAGTGCTGGTGCGTGTTTCGCGGACACGACGATGCCCGGTCCACCGCCGGGTGGCGGCGAACCGGGCATCGGCGAGAACTAGTGCGTGGCGGCGAAGCCGGTCCGCAGGTCGGCGAGGATGTCCTCGATCCCCTCGATGCCCACCGCGAGCCGGACCAGGCCCGGCGTCACACCCGCGTTCAGCTGCTCCTCGGGCGTCAGCTGCGAATGCGTGGTCGAGGCCGGGTGAATGACCAGCGAACGCACATCGCCGATGTTGGCGACATGGCTGTGCAGGGTCAGCGCGTCGACGAACCGCTTACCCGCGTCCACGCCGCCCGCCAGCTCGAAGCCGACGATCGCGCTGGTGCCCTTCGGGGCCAATTCGCGGCCGCGCTCGTACCACGGCGACGACGGCAGGCCCGCGTAGAAGACGCTGGTCACCTCGGGCCGCTCGGTGAGGAACTCCGCGACCGCTTGCGCGTTGGCGACGTGCCGTTCCACCCGCAGGCTCAGCGTCTCGAGACCTTGGGCGATCAGGAACGCGTTGAACGGGGCCACCGCGGAGCCGAGGTCACGCAGCAACTGCACTCGTGCCTTCAGCGCGTAGGCCGGCGCACCCAGATCGGCGAACACCGCGCCGTGGTAGCTGGGATCCGGGGTGGTGAAGCCGGGGAAGCGCGAGTTGCCCTGCTCGTCGGTCACCGTCCAGTCGAAGGTGCCGCCGTCGACGATCACGCCGGCGATCGCGGCGCCGTGGCCGCCGAGGTACTTCGTCGCCGAGTGCACGACGATGTCGGCGCCGTGCTTCAGCGGCTGGATCAGGTACGGGGTCGGCACCGTGTTGTCCACGATGAACGGCACACCGGCGGTGTGGGCCACCTCGGCCAGGCCCGGCAGGTCCAGGATGTGGTTCTGCGGGTTGGACACCGTCTCGCCGTAGAGCGCCTTGGTGTTCGGGCGGATCGCGGCGCGCCACTGGTCCAGATCGTCGGGATCTTCGACGAACGACACCTCGATGCCCAGCTTCGGCAGCGTGTAGTGGAACAGGTTGTAGGTGCCGCCGTAGAGGCGCGGACTCGACACGATGTGGTCACCGGCGCCCGCGATGTTGAGGATCGCGAAGGTTTCGGCGGCCTGGCCCGAGGAGAGCAGCAGCGCCGCCACACCACCCTCGAGGGCGGCGATGCGCTGCTCGACCGCGTCCTGGGTGGGGTTCATGATGCGGGTGTAGATGTTGCCGGGCTCGGCCAGACCGAACAGCGCCGCCGCGTGATCGGTATCGCGGAAGGTGTAGGAGGTGGTCTGGTAGATCGGCAGCGCGCGAGCGTTGGTGGTGCCGTCGGGAATCTGGCCGACGTGGACCTGCTTGGTCTCGAAGCTCCAGTTCTGCGCCGGATCGTTCGGCTCGACGGAGTCGGTCATGGGTTTCAGCTCCAAAATATGTAGGTGGGATGGATCGTCGCGCACGAGGCGGCGGTGCGCCGCCCCAGAATGCCCGATTCGTGAAGAATCAGGCGGGAACTGCGGAGTTTTCCAACTCCGGTGTGATCAGTGTGGTCAGCACGGGCGTCGGCCCGGTGGAGATATCGAGAACCGGGCAGTGGGCGTCCACGGCGGCCTGCAGTTCAGCGTAGCGCTGCGTCGGCTCCGGGCCACGAATGTGCACATTCACCCGCACCTGCTGGAACCCGGCGCGCACGCTGTCGTCGAGTCCGAAGAAGCCGCGCACGTCGAGGTCGCCCTCGGCCTCGATGCGCAGATCGTCGACGACGATGCCGAGTCGTTGCGCCCAGAACCGGTAGGTCACCACCTGACACGAGATCAACGCCGCCAGATAGAACTCGACCGGATTCGGCGCGGTGCCCGCGCCGCCCAGCGCTGCCGGCTCGTCCACCCGGACCGTATACGTGCCGGCCGTGACGGCGCTGCCGACGGCGCCCTCCGCGACTCCGGCAGCGGAAAACAGGACCTGCGCCTTCGCCGGATCGCCGGCCACGGCCTGTGCGGTGGCGTCGACGATGTCGTTGAGCGGAGTGTCCGATGCGGCTGTCATGGCCGCCACGGTAGGGCCGCGCGGGGGCCGGAGCGAGGGTTGCGCTCGCCGTGATCGCAACCGTAGCCGGATCGCCGTGAGTGCGTATGCCGCTGCGGTACAACGATTTTCACATTGTGCCGCCGGTGTGCTGCTCGATTACCCGTCACCTGCGCGGCCGAGCGCGCGGCACCGCCGTACCGGCCGGTACTCAGGTGGTGTAAGTGTTTTTCTATGACACAGCACGACCGATTCGAGGCTCGCTCCCTGGCGGATGTCACGCCCGAGCAGATGACCCGCTACAGCGAGGGGACCTTCACCGACCTCATCGGTCTGAAGTACACCGAGGTCGGGCCCGATCGTGTGGTCGGGGAGTGGGTGGTCTCGCCGCAGCTGCATCAGCCCGCGGGCATCGTCAACGGCGGGGTGTACTGCACGATCATCGAAACCCTGGCCAGTGTCGGCGGCGGCGTGTGGTTCGGTGACCGCGGTCATGTGGTCGGCGTCAACAACAACACCGACTTCCTGCGCGCGGTCCGCGAGGGCAGCCTGCGCGGTGTCGCCACCCCGATTCACCAGGGCCGCTCGCAGCAGCTGTGGCAGGTGCAGATCACCGACGAGCAGGACCGGGTGGTCGC
This sequence comes from Nocardia elegans NBRC 108235, assembly GCF_001612845.1. Taxonomy (GTDB): domain Bacteria; phylum Actinomycetota; class Actinomycetes; order Mycobacteriales; family Mycobacteriaceae; genus Nocardia; species Nocardia nova. Next base: position 33,908 of record NZ_BDBF01000058.1, read on the forward strand.
TCGCGGCCAGGTACGGCTGCAGAACCTCACCGCGGACGGGGCGGCCAAGGCCTGACCGCCGGCGAGGCGAGCGCCCGTCCCGGCGAGCGCACCCGGTACGGCCGTGCCAAGATATCGAGCACCGTACGCCCGAGCAGCCGAGGAGTCGATGTGCGTCTGTCACCGCACGAGCAGGAACGGCTGATGCTCAGCTACGCGGCCGAACTGGCGCGCCGGCGGCAGGCGCGGGGGCTGAAACTCAACCATCCCGAGGCGGTCGCGATCATCACCGACCACGTCCTGGAGGGCGCCCGGGACGGCCGCACCGTCGCCGAGCTGATGTCCTCGGGCCGTACCGTGCTCACCCGCGACGACGTCATGGCGGGTGTTCCCGAGATGATCGCCGACGTGCAGGTCGAGGCGACCTTTCCCGACGGCACGAAGCTGGTGACCGTGCATCACCCGATCGGCTGAGGGGCACCGATGAGCGCGATATCCGCCGAGAGCGGCTCCGGCCCGGTGCCGGGCGAGTATCTGCTCGCCGGCGGCCCGATCGAGATCAATGCCGGCGCCGACCGGATCGAACTCGAGGTGGTCAATACCGGCGACCGGCCGGTGCAGGTGGGCAGTCACGTGCACTTCCCGCAGGCCAACACGGCTCTCGACTTCGACCGGGGCGCGGCGCACGGCCGCCGCCTCGACATTCCCGCCGGTACCGCGGTGCGCTTCGAACCCGGCCTGGCGCAGCGTGTTTCGCTGGTGCCGCTGGGCGGTAGCCGCGAGGTGTACGGGATCGGCCCGGATGCGCCGGGATCGCTCGGCCCGGTGGCGAACCGGTCCGACGAGACAGACGGAAGGCCGGTCGACTGATGGCGGAACTGTCCCGCGCCCGCTATGCCACGCTGTTCGGCCCCACGGTCGGCGATCGAATTCGCCTCGCCGACACCGAACTTCTGATCGAGATCACCGAAGACCGCTGCGGCGGACCCGGTCTGGCCGGTGACGAGGCCGTCTTCGGTGGCGGCAAGGTGCTGCGCGAGTCGATGGGCCAGGCCCGCGCCACCCGTGCCGAGGGCACCCCGGACACCGTGATCACCGGGGCCGTGATCGTCGACTACTGGGGAATCGTCAAGGCCGACATCGGCATTCGCGACGGCCGCATCTGCGCGATCGGCAAGGCCGGCAATCCGGAGACCATGGACGGCGTGCATCCGGATCTGGTGGTGGGCCCGTCGACGGAGATCATCGCCGGCAACGGCCGCATCCTCACCGCCGGCGCGATCGACTGCCACGTGCACTTCATCTGCCCGCAGTTGCTCGACGAGGCGCTCGGCGGCGGTATCACCACCCTGATCGGCGGCGGAACCGGACCGGCCGAGGGCTCCAAGGCCACCACCGTCACTCCCGGCGCCTGGCATCTGGGCCGCATGCTCGAGGCCACCGACGGCTGGCCGGTCAACATCCTGCTGCTGGGCAAGGGCAACACCGTGCGTCCCGAGGCGATGTGGGAGCAATTGCGCGGTGGCGCGGGCGGATTCAAGCTGCACGAGGACTGGGGGACCACTCCGGCGGCGATCGACGCCTGCCTGCGGGTGGCCGACGCCGCCGGGGTTCAGGTCGCGCTGCATTCGGATACGCTCAACGAGGCCGGATTCGTCGAGGACACCCTCGCCGCGATCGCCGGGCGGGCCATCCACTCGTATCACACCGAGGGCGCCGGCGGCGGGCACGCGCCGGACATCATCACCGTCGCCTCGCACCCGAATGTGATGCCCAGCTCCACCAATCCGACTCGCCCGCATACGGTCAACACCCTCGACGAGCACGTGGACATGTTGATGGTGTGCCACCACCTCAATCCGGCCGTGCCCGAGGATCTCGCCTTCGCGGAGAGCCGGATCCGGCCCTCGACGATCGCCGCCGAGGATCTGCTGCACGATCTGGGCGCGATCTCCATGATCGGCTCGGATTCGCAGGCGATGGGCCGCATCGGGGAGGTGGTGATGCGGACCTGGCAGACCGCGCACATGATGAAGCGCCGCCGCGGCGCGCTTCCCGGTGACGGGGCCGCCGACAACCACCGGGTGCGCCGCTACATCGCGAAATACACGATCTGCCCGGCGGTGACGCACGGCCTGGACCACGAGATCGGGTCGGTGGAAGTCGGCAAACTGGCCGATCTGGTGCTGTGGGAGCCGGCCTTCTTCGGTGTGCGCCCGTACGCGGTGCTCAAGGGCGGCGCGATCGCCTGGGCGGCGATGGGCGATGCCAACGCCTCGATTCCGACACCGCAGCCGGTGCTGCCGCGGCCGATGTTCGGCGCCGCACCCGTGGTGGCGGCCGGCACGTCGCTGCATTTCGTCTCCCCGCAGGCGGTCGAGGACGGACTGGCCGAGCGGCTGCAAGTGCGGCGGAAACTGGTGCCGGTGGCCGATGTACGCCGCCGCACCAAGAGCGATCTGCCGCTCAACGACGCGATGCCGCGTATCGAGGTGGAACCCGACACCTTCACCGTGCGCATCGATGGCGAGGTCTGGGACCAGCAGCCCGCCACCGAGTTGCCGATGGCACAGCGCTACTTCCTGTTCTGAACCTCGCCCCGCCGCCGGGCCCGTGGCCGGCGCCGCGCCGGTGCGATCGCGGTGGCACACTGGCCGATATGACGAATGCCGCATGGGGCGAGGTCGACCGCTACGTCGTGGACACGTTGATCGGAGACGCCGATTCCGATGTGGCGCAGGCGAATTCCGAGGCGGGCCTGCCGCCCATCGACGTCTCGCCGGCGCAGGGCAAATTCTTGTATCTGCTCGCGCTGTCGGCCGGGGCGCGGCGGGTGCTCGAGATCGGGACGCTCGGCGGGTTCAGCACGCTGTGGCTGGCGCGCGCGGTGGGCTCTCAGGGGCGCGTCGTGACGCTGGAATACGATCCGCACCACGCCGAGGTGGCCCGCGCCAACCTCGATCGCAAAGGGGTGGGGGAACGGGTGGAGATCCGGGTCGGCGCGGCGCTGGACATCCTGCCCGGAGTGGCCGAGGACCACGGTGAGCCCTTCGACCTTGTCTTCATCGACGCCGACAAGGTCAACAACGCCAACTATGTGCAGTGGGCGCTGCGGCTGACCCACCCCGGTTCGGTGATCATCGTCGACAACGTCGTGCGCCGCGGCGCCCTGGCCGACGGCGACCCCGGCGACCCCGCGGTCCGCGGGGCCCGGGAAGCGCTGCGACTGCTCGCCGACGAGCCGCGGCTCGAGGCCACCGTGCTGCAGACCGTGGGCAGCAAAGGCTGGGACGGATTCGCCTACGCCGTGGTCACCGGTTGACCGGTGCCGAATCGCCGTGCCCGATCCGGTCGGGGTGGTCGGCGAGTTCGGTCCAGAAGTCCACGTACGCCTGTTCGTGGCCGATACCGAGTTCCAAAATGCGGGAACGGGATTGGGCGCGCACGGTATCGGCCGGATCGATCTCGGCGTGCATGGCGCGGTAGCGGTCGAGCCAGCGGCGGTGCTCGGCTGCCTGGCGCCGCGCGAGGGCGACCACGTCCTCGGGTGCGCCGAGGTCGGCGAAGAACAATTTCACCTGCGCCGGATCGCGCGTCTCCGGCGGCGCGCACCGCGGGTCGGCCAGCCACGCGCGTAAGGCCTCGCGTCCGGCGTCGGTGAGCTGGAATACCCGGCGCCGGCGGCCCGTCTCCTCGGCGTCCTCGTGCAGCAGGCCGCGCTCGGCCAGCCGGGCGGGAATGCGGTAGAGCTGCGCATGCGGCACCGGCCAGAAGTAGTCGACGCTCTCCTCCATGCGCGCTTTGAGTTCGTAGGGGGTGAGCGGGCCGTGCCGGGCGATGAGCCCGAGCACGATATGGTCCTGCGCTCCCAGATCCGGCATGGTCGTCAGCTTTCGGTTCGGCACGTCTCGATTCGGCACGGCATTTGACACGGTCTCACTGAGACTATAGCTTCATATCCGTCATACCGTATCAATGAGACTATTGGAGTGGGCATGCGCGCATACGGACTCGAACTGTTCGACCGATGGACGGCGATGTGGAACGGGGAGCTGGAACTCGCGAACCGAATCATGGCTCCGCACTTCACACTTCGCTACGCCCAGCCGGGCGCCGAGGCCTACGACAGCATTCACGACCCCGAGACGTTCGCGCGGCAGATCGCGACCTTCCGCGCGGCCGCGCCCGGGCAGCGATTCGAAACCCAGGGCGAGGCGGTCGTCGAGATCGACGACCGCCGTACCGGGATCGTGGCGCGGCCCTACGGTTCACGTCGTCCGGTGGCGGGCGGCGAGATCGCGGTGAGCGGCACCGATATCCTGCGCGTCGAGGAGGGGTTGATCGTGGAGGTGTGGTCGGTCTCCGGTGGCGCGCAGGGCCGTTCGTACTACTGACTGCCGGTCAGCCGTGGCGTGCGGCGAAACCGTCGCACAGCGCCGACAGGCCCGAATGCAATTGCCGCACCGGATCGAGCAGATCGCCGAGTCCGGTGCCTTCGAGGGGCGCCAGCGCGGGCGGGCTCGGCCAGCGCGGGGTGCCCTCCAGAAGTGCTGTCAGCCCGGAGGATTCGTCGTGCTCGTCCTCGCGGGCGGCCAGGATGGTGGCGCTGACCTGCTGGAGGGCGATGCCGGCGATGTAACTCCAGACCTCGAGCGCCATCGCGGTGGCCTCGCGGCGATCATCGGTCAGCTCGAGGAAACCTTCGGTCAGCCAGCCCAGGCACGCCAGACTGTGCGGGCCGAAGTTGTAGCGCGGCACCGCGAAGGTGAACAGCACCCATGGATGCAGCCGGTAGAGCTGCCAGTCGATATCGGCGGCCGCGCGCACCCGGTCGCGCCAGGACCAGTCCGCCTCCGGCGCCGGATACGGATAGCGCCGCGCGACCTCGTCGGTCATATCGGCCAGCAGTGCGTCCTTGTTCGGTACGTGCCGATACAGCGACATCGCGCCCACGCCCATCCGCTCGGCGATGCGGCGCATGGACAATCCGTCGATGCCGTCCGCGTCCGCCAGCGCGATGGCGGTGTCGACGATCGCCGCTCGCGTCAGCCGCTCGGGCTGCGACCGGCTCGGAGAGCCTGACGTCGCAGGTGAGGGTGGGTGGGAAGGTGTCGGCATCGAAACTCGCTTTCCTTTCTGCGGCCGGATGCGTACGCTGTACCCCGGTCGCGTACGACGTACGCACGAGATGAAGGATAGGTGATGGTCGGCATTGAGACCTCGGCGGCGGCCCATACCGCGCCGAGCGCAACCCCCCGGCGGGCGTGGCTGGGTCTGGCGGTGTTGATCCTGCCGGTGCTGCTGGTGTCGATGGATATGTCGGTGCTGTATCTGGCGATGCCGACGCTGACCGAGCATCTGGACCCCTCGGCCGAACAGCAGCTGTGGATTCTCGACATCTACGGATTCATGATCGCCGGACTGCTGATCACCATGGGCAATCTCGGTGACCGCATCGGCCGGCGCAACATATTGCTCGCCGGCGCAACGGTTTTCGGCATCGCCTCGCTGCTGGCGGCCTTCGCGCCCAGCGCCGGCGTACTGATCGCGGCGCGCGCGCTGATGGGTGTCGGCGGTGCGACGCTGCTGCCGTCGAGCCTGGCGCTGATCTCGAGTCTGTTCCCCGACGCCCGGGCCCGCGGCACCGCCATCGGCGTCTGGACGGCGTTCTTCGCGGGTGGTTCCGCGGTGGGGCCGGTGATCGGCGGCTTGCTGCTGCACAAGTTCTGGTGGGGTTCGATCTTCCTGATCAACACGCCGGTATTGCTGGTGCTGCTGGCGCTGGGACCGCTGCTGCTGCCCGAACACCGCTCCGCCGGTCGCGGACCGCTGGATCCGGTGAGCGTGATCATGTCCATCGGCGGCATCCTGCCGCTGGTGTACGCGGTGAAACGGGCCGCGGCCGAGGGCATCGACGCGATCTCGGTGGTGCTCGGCCTCGCCGGTGTCGCGGTGCTGGTGGCATTCGTGCGGCGCCAGCGCACCCTGGCCGAACCGCTGCTGGATCTGAGTCTGTTCCGGCGCGGCCTGTTCCGGGTGGCGATCGGGTCGTCCACCGTGGGCATGATGTCGCTGGCCGGCATGAGCTATCTGACCAGCATGTATCTGCAGTCGGTGGCCGGGCGCGACGTCCTGGGCGCGGCGCTGCTGGGTATTCCGGCGGCGATCGCGGTGTTCATCTGCTCGATGGGTGGTGCCCGGGTGGCGCGCCGGCTCGGCACCCGCGGATCGTTCGTGCTGGCGCTGAGCGCCGCCGCGGTCGGCAATCTGCTGCTGCTCGGAATCGGCGTCGACGGCGGAATCGGCTGGTACATCGCGGGTTCCACCATCGCGGGCCTTGGCTACGGCATCGTGTTCACCCTGGTGTCGGAGGTCGCGGTCTCCTCGGTTCCGGCCGAGCGGGCGGGATCAGCGGTCGGGATCTCCGAGACGAGTTTCGAACTGGGTAACGCACTGGGGTTGTCGCTGCTGGGTTCGCTGGCGGCGCTGGTGTTCCGGTCCGGTGGGGATTTCGCCGACACGCTCGGCGAGACGCTCGTGCTCCATCGCGGCGATGCGGCCGTGGTCCATGCCGCGCAGAGCTCGTTCGTCACCGGCATGCACACCGCGCTGGTGGTCGGTGCGGCACTGCTGATCATGATGGCGGTGGCGGCCGCGGCGACCTCGGGTCGCCGGCGTCGGCGCGTGACCGCGGTGGATGCCGCGTCCGCGGCGGCGGGAACGCGCTGACCGGTTCCCGGTCGACGGTGACGATTCCGGCCCGCCGGTGGAGGCGGCCCAATACAGTTTCGGCTGTGACAGATACCGCTTCACCGGGCCGCCCGCTGGCCGAACGGGTCGCGACGCGTTTGTTGTATCCCACGTCGCGGCCCCAGGACGCTGCGCTGCGCGAGGCCGTCTCGGGCCGGGTCGTGCTCGTGACCGGCGCCTCGCACGGCATCGGAAAGGTCACCGCCGCCAAATTCGCCGCCGCCGGAGCCGTCGTGATCATGGTCGCACGCTCGGCGGTGGAACTCGACGCCGCGGCCGACGACATCACCGCGGCCGGCGGCATCGCGCACACGTACAGCACCGACCTGACCGATATGGAGGCGGTGGACGCATTGGCCCGCGACATCCTCGCCACGCACGGGCGGGTGGATGTGGTGATCAACAACGCGGGCCGATCGATTCGCCGCTCGATCGACGAGTCCTACGATCGCTTTCACGATTTCACCCGGACCATCGATATCAACTACCTCGGCCCCGTGCGATTGCTGCTGGCCCTGCTCCCGGCGATGCGGGAGCGCGGTCGCGGACATATCGTCAACATCTCCACCTGGGGGCTGCGCATGCCGCCGGCGCCGCGATGGGCCGCTTACGGTGCGTCGAAGGCGGCGTTCGACCAGTGGTTGCGCACGGTGGCGACCGAGGTGGCGGCCGACGGCGTCACCACCACCTCGATCTACATGCCGCTGGTGCACACCCGTATGAGCGCGCCCACCGATTTCGGTTCCATGCCGGGGCTGACCGCCGCGGAGGCCGCCGATCTGGTGTGTCATGCCGTCGTCGCGAAACCGGTGGAGATCTCACCGTGGTGGAGCGGTCCCCTGCAGGCGTGGACGGATCTGACCCGCGGCCCGATGCAGCGGCTGATGGCCCGCAGCATCCGATTCACCTGAACCGCGTGCGTGAACAGTGGCCGACGGCCGTGCGCGACAACCGGATTCGCGCGAGCACTCGGGATTGTGTCAGCTCTGCAGGAACGCCAGCAGATCGGCGTTGAAACGTTCCTTGTCGCCGGGGACCAGCGCGATCCCGTGCGAACCGCCCGCGTAGACGGTGAGCGTGGCGTTCGGGATGATCTTCGCCGCCTTGCGGGCCGTCGCGTCGATCGGCACGATCTGATCGTCGTCGCCGTGCACGATGAGTGTCGGCACGTCGAATTTCTCCAGGTCGGCGGTGAAGTCGGTGTATCCGAAGGCGTCGACACAGCGCACCCCGGCCTCGATCGACTCGTGCATCGCCATGAACCAGAACGCGTCGCGATTGCCCTGGGTGGCCTTGGTGCCCGGCCGGTTGGCGCCGAAGAAGCCCTCGGAGGTGTCGCGCCAGAACTGCGAGCGTTCGGTCAGAATGCCCTTCTTGATCTGATCGAACACCTCGTCGGGCACGCCTTCCGGGTTGCCCTCGGTGCGCACCATCAGCGGCGGGATAGCCGACAGCAACACCGCCGAGCGCACCCGCCCGGTGCCGTGGCGGCCGATGTAGCGAGCCAGTTCGCCACCGCCCATGGAATGTGCCACCAGCGTGACATCGCGCAGGTCGAGCCGGGTGAGCAGATCGTTCAGATCGTCGGCGAAGGTGTCGAAGTCGTATCCGCCCCACGGCTGTGCCGAGCGTCCGTGACCGCGGCGGTCGTGTGCGATGCCGCGAAAGCCGTTGTCCGCCACGTGTTTCAACTGATCGTCCCAGGCGTCGGCGTTGAGCGGCCAGCCGTGGATGAAGACCACGGGGCGGCCCGAACCCCAGTCCTTGTAGTAGATGTCGACCTCGTCACGCGTTGTGCACACAGGCATGGACGAACCTCCTCCGCGTGCGCCCGCCGGCCTCGGTCGCGGGCCGTGAGAACGAGACGCGACCTCCAGCGTAGGGTCCGCGACCGAGGTGAGGGGCTACGAATCGGTTACGTCAGCAATTGATCAGCTATCGACTGCTCACGGCTCGAGGACGACCTTGCCGACGGTCGCGCGGTCCTCGAGGGCCCGGTGTGCGGCCGCGGCGTCGCCGAGGGCGAAACGGTGCACCGCCGGGCGCAGCCGCCCGGATCCGGCCGCGGCCAGCGCGCGCGTCTCCAGGGCCGCGATTCCGCCGCCGCGTGCGAGCATGTCCGGGCCCAGAACCGACCGTGAGGTGATGCCGCGGGCGGCGAGTTCATCGTGGTCGATTTCCAGCGCGCTATCGCTCCAGCCGAAGACGAGACGGGCGCCGCCGGGTGCGAGCAGTTCGACCGCCGCGCGGCCCGCTGCGCCGCCGACTCCGTCGAAGACCCAGTGCGCGGGCCGTTCGCCGAAGCGTGCGCGCACCGCGTCGGGCCAGCTCGGGTCGGTGTAGTCGAGGGCGAGCTCGGCGCCGTTGGCCGCCACTGTGGCGACCTTGGCCGGACCACCGGCCAGTCCGACGACGGTGAGCCCGGCGCCGCGCAGATATTGCACGAGCAGCGTGCCGATCCCGCCCGCCGCGGCCGGCACCACCGCGAGCTGTCCCGGCTCGAGCTCGGCGAATCCCAGAATGCCCAGGGTGGTTCGCCCCGTGCCGATCATCGCCACCGCCGCGCCCGGATCCAGTGCGTCCGGAATCCGGTGCAGCCGTTGGGCATCCGCGACCGCCAGTTCGGCATAACCGCCCGGCGCTGCGCCCAGGTGGGTGACGACCCGAGCGCCCAGCAGATCCGCGTCGACACCTGAGCCCACCGAGTCGACGACGCCCGCGACCTCCCGGCCGGGGATCGTCGGCAACGTCGGCAGCGGATAGGGGCCCGGCAGGCCTCGGCGCAAATGCGTGTCGACCAGGTGAATTCCCGCCGCGGCCATGACGATTCGAACCTGTCCGGCCGCCGGCCGCGGATCGGGGACGGTCTCGTAGCGCAGGTTCTCGGCCGGGCCGAATTCGTGCAGGCGTATCGCTTTCATGAGCCCAGCCTGCAACCTCGACCATTGTTGAGGTCAAGTGCGCGCGGAACTGTCCGGTCCGGAGCCGACGCCGTGCAGGAGGGTGTCGACCACGATGTCGGCCGCGCGGGCGGGATCGAACTGGGGGAGGTTCTCGGCGGCGTCGACCATCAGCTGTGCCAGCAGCGTCGACACCCAGCCCGCGGGGAGGCCGGGCCGGAGCAGGCCTTCGTCGGTGGCTCGGCGCAGAAAAGTCTCGACCTCGGCGATCAGCGGTTCGCGCCGACCGCGGATGGTCTCGTCGGCCACCAGTCTCGCCGGCTCCACCGGCCAGCGGCGGTTGACGCCGATGATCGCTTCGACATACCGGTGCAGGGCGACCGCGACCGGCGCCTCCCGGAGCCGTGCGCTCGCGATGGCTTCCTCGACCGCGTCGTATCGGGCCTGATACACGGCCCCGAGGAGGTCGTCGCGGGAGGCGAAGCGGCGGTAGACGGTGCGCCTGTCGACGCCGGCGGCAGCGGCGATGGCGGACAGGCTCGCCGACGGATCGTCGGCGAGCAGCCGGGCTCCGGTGGTCAGCACCAGTTCGATATTGCGGGCGGCGTCAGCTCTCACCGGTTCAATGTACCCACTCGAGCAGCAGATAGCAGAATAATCGCTGCAATGTAGTAGCCGAAACAGAATTAAGTGCTACATTGATGTGGCCTTTGATGAAGTCGGGTCGCTTCGAGTGCGACCGGACGTGGGACGGAGGAACGACTATGGCCGGAACATGGCTGATCACCGGTGCGTCGCGGGGTCTGGGACGGGAGCTGACGGAGGCGGCGCTGGCCGCCGGGCACCGGGTCGTCGCCGGTGCGCGACGCCCCGAACAGCTCGACGATGTGGTGCGGCGCTACGGTTCGCACATCCTGCCGGTGCCGCTGGACGTCACCGACCCGGAGGCGGCCGAGGCGGCCGTACGCGCGGCCGTGGAGACTTTCGGTTCGCTCGACGTCGTGGTCAACAACGCCGGATACGCCGGCAGCGCACCGATCGAGGAGATGGCCGCCGACGATTTCCGGGCGCAGGTCGAGACCAACCTGTTCGGCGTCGTGCACGTCACCCGCGCGGCGCTACCGGTGCTGCGGACTCAGCGGTCGGGTACCTTCGTCCAGATCTCCTCGATCGGCGGCCGAGTCGGTGGTTCGCCCGGGCTGGGTGCCTATCAGACGGCGAAATTCGCGGTCGAGGGATTCTCCGAAGTGCTCGCGAGCGAGGTCGCCCCGTTCGGGGTGCGGGTCGTGATCGTCGAGCCGGGCGCCTTCCGCACCGACTGGCAGGGCGCCTCGATGACCATCCATCCGGTGGGTGCCGACTACGAGGCGACGGTGGGCGCCGTCCACCGCTTCCGCCGCGACAACGACGGATCCCAGCCGGGCGACCCCGCGCGCGCCGCCCGCATCATCGTCGAGGTGGCCGACTCCGAGGAGCCGCCTCGCCGGCTGCTGCTGGGCAGTGACGCGCTGGCCGCGGCGCGGGCGGCCGGGCAGGCCCGGGCCGACGAAACCGAGAAGTGGGCCGCGGTGAGCGCCGCCGCGGACTTCGCGGCGGCCGGCTGACCGCGCGGTTCTAGGATCGGAGATCGTGCCCGGCCGCAGGAGATGCCCATGAGTCTCGCGATGGTGATGTCGCTCGCCGATTCGCGGCTGCCCATCGGCGGGCATGTGCATTCCGGCGGTGTCGAGGAGGCGGTCGCCTCCGGGCTCGTGCGCGACCTCGACACGGTGGCGGCCTATCTGCGCCGGCGGATTCGCACTACGGGCCTGGTCTCGGCCTCGCTGTCGGCGGCCGTCTGTGCGGGAACCCTGACTCCTTCGTCGGCCGAGGCGGAAGCCGACGCCCGCACCCCGGCGCCGGCGGC
>NZ_BDBF01000059.1 GCF_001612845.1 Nocardia elegans NBRC 108235
ATCAAATTCCGGCCAGACCCAAGTCTCAGTGTCCGTTGGCACCGCCACTTCGGTTCTGTCATGCTTCGACTTCATGACGCGTGTACGCGGAGGTCGCGGGCTGAGCGCCCTGTGCAGCGACTCGGCCCACCCCTCGCAGCGCGGACTCAGCGAATTCGAAGCGCTCGATTCGTACCCGCGCGGGTGCCGCCGCATCGTTGCGCCGGCATCCCGCAGCGACTCCTTTGTCGCTCAGATCCAACAGAAGGAATTGATCATTCTGCAGTGTTGAGGATCAGGGTCCGATTCGCGGTGTTCGGTCAGTCTGCGCAGGCGAAGTTCATGATTGTCTCCCTTCTTGTGTCGGTCCCACCACTCTCTCTCCGCGCCCGGCGAGCGCGGCGAGTAGCGCGGTACCCCATTTGAAGCACACCTGAAGCGAGCCGCCGCTGATGACATGACGCGGAAAGCGCTGTCCCGCTCTGGGCTCGGGGTCGACGCGTGGGTTGCGGGGCGCAGATTCGCCACTAATCCGTTCCATCGCATCAGCCGGTTGCTCGCGGTGGCCTCTGCCATCGCGGACCGGATGGTTCCCCCATGGATCGTTCGGTGCGGTGTCGCCCTAGCGACCCGAAGGCCGATTGGGGTAGCCGACTACGTCTTCGACCGTCGCTGTCCGGGCCAACACTCGAACTCGACCGGCACTCGTCGGCCACACCGCAACCGGGGTGCGAATTCCCCGGAAGATCGAAAGGAGAAAAATTATGCGACGCAACATGGTTCGTGCAGGGTTGGCTTCGTTGGCAGCGGCCGAGGCCGTCGCGGCGTTGGCGGGCACCGCATCATCGGCGACAGACCCGACGGCGAACGTGGTCGGGGGCAGGGAGCGGGTGAAGGTTAGCGTCATCTCCAACTCCATCCCAGGGCCGCAGGCCTGCAACGTCCAGATCAACCAACAGTCCCGGGCGTCATTCCAGATCGTGCCTGGCGGAAAATACAGCACCGTGATCGCGCAGGTCCCCCCTGGGACGCCCACCGTGAAAGTGACGTGTGGTGCGGCCACGCTGTGGGATAGGCCGGAGCCAGTCGAGTTGGCGAACCCGGTGTTGGACGCTGTCGACTCGGTGTTCATCAGCGCGGGTAGCAGCGAGCTGGCCACCGACGCGGCACTGAGGTGACCCTGCCATTCCACTACAGGCCAGATGTCCGGGCGGGGTCACCACAGCCGCACCGCCCGGACACCGTTGAGTGCCGTCGTGCCTCTGTGTGCCGTATCGCGTGCTCACGGCCGCGCGGGCAATGATTGCTTCCTTCAGTTCAGACCGGTTTTGGGGGCGGCGACGGATTGGGGTAGCGCGTTACTTCACCTCGTCGGGTGCTCGTGGGGAACGGTGGGTGTTGTGGGTGATGACGAGAACGAGGCATTGGACCGGTTGCCGTTTCCGTATGCGGAGGCGTTGCGGTTGCGGGCCGCCGGTGTCGCTGACGAGGTGATTGCGGAGGTCCTCGGCATCGAGTCCGATGCGGTGGGTCCGCTGCTGCGAATGGCCGAGGCGAAGTTGGCCGCGGTTAGGGGCCGCGATCAGTGATGAACGCATCGACGCTGAACTCGACCCTGCCGAGGCCTCGCGTGGCTGGATACGCTGGAGATGTGGTGGCCGGGTGGCCGCTGGTCGGCCGTGCAGAAGAACTGGACTGGCTGTTGGAATCGACGACAGCGGGTTCCTGCGGCGCCCTGATGGCCGGGTCTGCCGGGGTCGGGAAGACACGGCTGGTGGCCGAGGTGGTGGCGCGGTGGCGGGCTCGGGGGCGTGAGTGTCGATTGTTCGTGGCGACTCGGTCAGCGGGATCGGTGCCGTTGGGAGTGTTCGCCGATATAGCCGAGACCAGCGAGGTCGATCCGCTGCGCCGGATCCGCGATGTGGTCGCGGCTGTATCGGCGCCCTCAGCGGGCGGTCGGGTGCTGGTTGTGGTCGATGACGCACATCTGCTGGATGAGCAATCCGCGCTGGTGATCAACCAGGTGGTGCGCCTGCGGCAGGCAAGTGTGCTGCTGGCGGTGCGTAGCGGCGAGATGCCACCGGATGCGGTGTCGGGACTGTGGAAGGACCAGTTGCTGGCCCGACTAGATCTGCAACCTTTCTCCCCTGAAGTGACCGCACAACTGGCCGCAGCAGTGCTGGATGGGCCGGTCGAGTCCTCGACCGCGACCGCGTTGTGGCGTTACACCCGCGGGAACGTACTGTATCTGCGGCATCTGATCGACGGCGAGCGTGCGGCCGAGCGGCTGACTCGGCGAGCAGGGGTGTGGATGTGGGATGGCCGCCCGGGGATGTCGGTGCCGTTGAGCGATCTGGTGCAGGCCAGCATCGCCCGCCAACCCGAGTCCGTATTAACGGTGGTCGATGTGCTGGCAGTGGCTGACCCGTTGGAGATCGATGTGTTGTGCACGCTCACCGATCCGGCCGCTGTCGAGCAGACGCAACGGGCCGGACTGGTCACCTTCGACCTCGACGCCGCCCCTGCCCTCGCACGGCTGACCCACCCGCTGCTCGGGGAGGTGCGACGCGCCCACACCACACCAGCACGGCTGCGGATACTGCGCGGTCGCGTCGCGAACGCGCTGGAAACCTCAGGTGCCACAACGAGTCTCATTCAAACGGTCCGTCGCGCGGTACTCAGGTGTGAATCCGATCAGCCACCGACGGCCGAGATGTGTGGGCAAGCGGCATTGGCTGCGTTGAAGCTGTCCGACCCGCTGACCGCGCAACAACTGGCCCGCCACGCGGTCGCAGCCGGCGGCGGCCGCAACGCACTGCTGCTGCACGCCAGCGCATTGGCGCACTGCGCCCGCTACGACGAGGCGCTCGCCGTGAACGCCGCACAACGCCGCGATGCCAGCTCGGAGTACGAACGGGTGCTGCTGACGCTCAACCGTGCGGCAATCCTGACCAGTAAAGATGATTCCGCCGCCGCGCGTGAGCTGGCCGCGATCGAATCCGCTGCCAACGCATGCGGATTGCGCCGCCCATACGACGCGGTCGTTGCATGGGCTGCCACCGCACGAGACGAATTCATCAGAGGAGCCGAAGCCGCCACCGCCGCGTTGACCGCGGAAGGCTGGTTCAACGAATTCTTCGAACTGTTCGCGCTCGCCGCCCTCGTGTCCGCCAACTCGGGTCTGGGCCGCTACGAGCAGATGACCCCACCTGCAGAACGCGCCTACGACCTCGCGTACAACACAACAGCTAGCTCCACATTCTCCTTCCTCATCGGGCTCTACCACATCGACGGCTGCTATACGAGCGGCTACCTCCAGGCCGCCACCGAACTGGCCGAGCGGCTCAACCGAGCACCGGGCGATTTCCCCAATGCCTTCACCTACCGAGCCCTCTACACGGGAGCCGCCGCACTCGGCCGTGGCGACTTGGCCACGGCACGGGCACGATGCCGCGAATCCCTCGCCATCACCCTGTCCGCCGAGTCACTGTGGATCTCTCGAGTGGCGACACTGAATTTGACCATCGCCACCGCCATGACAGGCGACGCCGAAACGGCCAATACCCTGCTAGCCCGATACCAACCGCTGGAGAGATACCCCGGTGGTGCCCGCATGACCTACACCTACCTGCTCGCTCGCACCTGGGCCAACGCAGCCGCCGGACTCACCAGCCACGCCATCGCCCTGGCCACCGAAGCCGCCACGATCGCCCGAACAAACCATCTAGCCCATGAGATTTTTGCCCGACAAACCGCCACCCAGTTCGGTGACCCCACTCACGCCGAACGCCTGAGCGAACTCACCAGCTGTGTACAGGGACCACGGGTGATCGCAGCGGCCAAGCACGCGACGGCGCTCAGAGATAGGGACCCTGACGGATTGGCGGAGGCAGCACGGCTGTACGAGGAATTCGGTGACCGGGTCGCGGCCGCCGACGCGGCATCCCAAGCTGCGATCCTGTTTCGCAGCAACGGATGCCGTGGCGCCGCGCTCACAGCTACCGCTACCGCCCACCGGCTCGCGGCAGCGACCGGCGCGGACACCCCCGCCCTGCGCGCGAACACCACAAAGGATCCACTGACCGCGCGGCAACGCGAGGTGATCGCCCTGGTGGCGGCCGGGCTGACGAACCGGCAGATCGCCGAGCGGCTTGTCATGTCAGTGCGCACCGTCGAAGGCCATCTGTTCCGCGCATCCCAGAAGACCGGTATCAACACCCGCGACGGACTCGCCGCCGCCCTCGACACCACTCACCACTGACCCATCCCAGCCATCATCAGGCCGTGTGGATTCGAGCTCGTCAGCAATCTCATGTCCTACCGGTACGCGATCGACGAGCTTCCCTGGCCGCTGCCGAACAGCTGCACCGGCTCGGGTGTGAGGTCGATGCGTCGGTGCGGCTGCATGTGCATGTCACCCAGGCTGTGTTCGCCCACCCGGCGCATGTGTATCGGTGGCTGAAATTGTTGTACCGCAACGGTACACCGGTCACCCTGTTGGTGCGCCGGCGCGCTCACTATGTCCAGTTCGACAGCGCCGCCCGCGCGTGCCCGTCATACAGCCAAGGGGCCGCAGCACGCTCGGGAACTCGGGCGGTACAAGGCGACCAATCCGTTGCCGCGCAACACCTTGGAGGCGCGGATGTTCGCCGTTCCGCGCCCGGCGCAGCGGCCAGCCGTCATCGACGACGCACCGAGCATGTCGTAACCGGCCCAGTTCCGACAACGGGCATTACGGTGTGACAGGACGAGCTCCGAGAGTGAATGCTTCCCAGACAGGCCGCAAACGGGAGTCTTCGCCTTGTCAGCTCGCCACGCCGTCACCAACGTCCATGGTCAGTACACCTAGGCTGTGTGTATGGGTAGCGGGTCGGGAGCCGGGGCGGGAAGTGTTGCTGGTGCGTCCGGGGACGCGGGCGTCGAGTATCGGCGTGGGGTCGCTGCGTACGCGGTGACCTGCGGGCTTGCCGGAGTTCCGCTGCTGGGAATCGAGATCGCGCCCCGCGACACCTGTGTTGCGGCAGTATCGCTGGAGACCGACGATTCGGTCGACGACATCAGGATCGAGCTGGAGACGGGATGGCGAGCGTTCGTTCAGGCCAAACGAAGCCTGAACGCCGGGAAGCCGCTCAAAACCGCTGTCGCGCAGTGGTTGCCGGCTGTCCGAGCCGGGCTCAACCCCACACGAGACCGTCTGGTGATCGTCGCGGGGACCCTTAGCGGTTCCATGAGAGACCTGCAACGGGTACTCAACCGAAAGCGCTCCGATTGCCCGGGGTCCCCGACAACCGCCGAGAAGAAGGCGCTCTCGCAGGTACGAGCACTTCTGACCGGCCTTTCCGACGAGGAGTGCGACCTGGTTCTTCGGTGCGCGGTGATCTGGGAGTTGCAGGTTGAGGAAGAACACCAGACCCACTCCCAACGAGCTGTTGAGGGCTTGCGATCAGTCCTGGCCGACAATGAATACGACACCGCGCGACGCGCGTGGGCAACGCTGATGAGCCTGTCCGGTCGTGCTGCACGGCTGCGGGGCGGATACACCATCGACGGCTGGCACAACGCATTACGCGGCGAGGGGTTCGAATTCCGTTGTGACGGATCAGCTCCCGCTGCCCAGCTTGAGGTCCGGCACGCGGCGATCGGCCGATATCGAGCGCGCTTGCACAGAACGGGCACACATCTCGATCTGCGCGGGTTGGGTGCGGAGGTGCCTGCCATGGTCCTGGACGAGGCCGACGCCTCGGTCACAGCCGACGAGGGCCGGGAACTGGTCTGGGCCTTCCTGCGCCGCGGCCGGATGATTTTGACCGGTCTCCCCGGAGGCGGGAAGACCACCGCGTTGAAGCGACTGACAGCGCAACTGGCCTCCGACGACAGTCTTCCGTTCCCCGTGTTCGTTCCGCTTCGCGCAATCAGCAACGCCGATACAGGTTCCAGCTTCCGGGATCGCCTTGTTTCGGTAGCGGTCCGCGACGACAGTCCGGCCGACCGGGCGATGGTTGCCGACGACATCAACCGCCGCCTCGACAGCGACGGGAAGATCGCTCTGATCCTCGACTCCCTCGATGAGACCTATGACTGTCGTGCGCGCATCGTCAGCGATATCGCCTCGATGCTCGACGGTCTACCGTCGGGCATCTGTGTCCTGCTGGCCACTCGCGACATCGCTTACGGACAGGCAGCCACGCTCCGATGGCCGAGTCTGCGTCTCGGGCCTCCGGCTGCAGTCGATCGTACTGTCACGGCCGTGCTCCGAGCGTCCGCCGATCACTTGATCTCCGATCAGAGCGCCCGGGGGGACTGGATCGCTGAGCGTGAGACATGGGTCCAGTCGGCGTTGAGTAAGGACGAAATGCTTCGGGAGACGCCGCTGATCCCGGTGCTGTTGGCGATACTGGCCATCCGGCGCTCCCCCGCGAGGCTGCCGGGGCAACGTGCGAAAATCCTCGAAACGGTCATCCGCGACATCGTCGCCGACCGCGAACTCCATCGCACTGATGGCCGCACTCTGGGTCCTTTGGACGGTTCCGCACTGGGCGACGCGACGATGCACGCATTCGTTGCCGAGGCCGCCGAGATTTTGAACAGTCAAGGGCGCGCCGATACGAAAGCAGTCGTCGACGCCGTCGCCGGCGCACTACGCGAACCCTGGGACCTGCCATCGGGCCACGCGTCGACCGCGGCGCGGGAGGCCGTCGCCCTTTTCGATGAGACGGGCATTT
The DNA here is from genome assembly GCF_001612845.1 of Nocardia elegans NBRC 108235. Classification (GTDB taxonomy): domain Bacteria; phylum Actinomycetota; class Actinomycetes; order Mycobacteriales; family Mycobacteriaceae; genus Nocardia; species Nocardia nova. Next base: position 6,702 of record NZ_BDBF01000059.1, read on the forward strand.
TCGTGAACTCCGGTGCCGAGGAGACCATCGCGCCACGGATTGCGCTGTTCGCGGAGATCGGGGACGCGGTACGGATCACCACCCGCGCCGCCGAGATCCGAGAATGGGTACGCGATCGGATCTCGGCTGAGCAGTTCGAGCCACTCGTGCTGGCCTGCATCCTCGACACGGCCGTCACTCACACCGTCCTCGAAGCTCTTCACACCCATCCTACCGATATCCGCCTGGCGAACGTGCTCGTCCGAGCATTCCGAGACGGGGCCGAACTCGACGACGACGCCATCGGGCCGGTCTGTGAATGCCTGATCGCGAATGTGGCGACAGGAACCCCACACGGATGGTTCAGCTGGGAAGACCTTCTGCACCTGCCGATCCCGGCGGCGCTGCGCGCCGACGCGCAAGCCGCTGCTGACCTCCACAGTCCCGAGCACGCGCTCGTTGCCCAGGCTTCACTGCAACTGCATTTTTACCACCGTGGCGGCGAGCCGGCCGACCCGCAGGTGCTCGAAGGCGTACTCGCCCTGGAAGAACTGCCTGTTCACCCGTCGTCGCACGAAGGACTGAAGTTCGATCTCAGACTCGCGATTAGCGACCAAACACTGAGTTGGACGCGGGAACAAGCAGCGGCGTACCTTCTTGATCATGTTGAAGACGCCACCGGTCTCGTGGTCGATATTGCGAGTGCCACCGACACACCCAGCGGTTTACGTGAGGCCTTCACCCGACTCCTAACCGACCGTGGGCTAAACGCCGAAGCCACGGCGGTCAACACGGCGATCGAGAAAGAACTCGCGGAACTGGAATTTCCGTCGTGGCTGTCCGATTACGATCCGTCTAAGTATTCGCAGTTTCTGCGGGTGATCGCCGGTCACCGAAAGGCGGAGCTGTCGACCGAGCAGGCAACGCGGACCGATGAACTGGCCGATTTCCTCGACACTCTTGCAATGAACTCTCCTGGAGCCGGCCACCTTTATAAGCAGCCGCCCGGGTTCGTCCAGCAGGTCGTCGAGTTGACCAGCGTGCTCTACGGATTCGACCCAGCGATTCTCGCCGCCGAGGCAGCGATCATCGACGCGCGCATGGAACGCTCGAACAGCACGGATCCGTACTTCGCTTTATTCGACACTGCGAGCCCACGGTCGGTCCCCGACTGGCCGGCCGTGGCCGACCCTGCCCGAGCGATGCAGATTGTGGGGCGACTGTTCAGACTCGGACTCGAGCATGCCCGCTTCGCGGCGCTTTCGTTGTCGGCAGCACCGATCGCCGAATACGCGGGACCGGAATTGCGGCGGTTGCTCCCGATTCTCGCGCGCAGTCCCCGGCGCCACTACCTCGCGGCTGCGGCCTTGGCATCACTGCCCGCGGGGCCGGAGCCGGATTGCTGGATCGACAGTGATGAACCAGTACTGCGCAGGGTCGCAGCGCTCGGAATCGAGCCGACAATTGCGAACACAATCGCCGACAGGTTTCGACCGTTGCTGAACGACCCCGACGGGCACGTGCAGGAAGCCGCGATCAAGAACGTCGTCGCCGCCGGACCAACGGACCTGGCCCCGATACTCCACGACATCTCAAGACGCCCGGCACCAGGGTGGACTTGCTTGAGCTGCCGAACCCTGAACGAGCCAGCCGCCCACACCAAATGCGCGAACGCCGGCTGTTTCACCATCGGCCCGGATCCCGCCAAACTCGCCGAAAAGCACCTACGAAACATGGAGCACGCGCGCAGCGACGGAGCCACCAGTACGAACACTTCGCCACTCACCCCGAATCGCCCGCGCATCCTTGAGTAGTCATCACTGAAGCGGAAACGGCCCCGCGAGCACTTCGCCGCGACACTGTCCAGCGCCCTCAGCAGGGAAGCCCGCGAACGCCCCGATTCACGCATCGCAGTGCTGTGGAAGGCCGGCATGAACTCCCCATCATCCTCAACCCGGTCGCCGCGTCGAGACCGGGACCTCGATGGCGCCGATATCGGCGACCGGAGGATGTCGGTGGGGTGTGTCATCGTCTGGCGCATGCCGAACGGACGCAACGCTGATCCCACTGTGGTACCTGCCAAGATGGCGCGCATTCGCGAATCTCACGTGAGACCGTTGAACGATCTAGCTGATCGGATCGCCGATTCGGTCGGTTTACCGCACGGCTACGTCCCCTACGTCGACCCCGACCAGGGCGGTATCAAAGCGCGGGTGCTGGTGTTGCTCGACAACCCGTCGACCAAGGCCGAAGCAGGAACGGGATCCGGCTTGTTGAGTCTGGACAACGACGATCGGACCGCCCGCAACTGCCGCGAGGCCTACGCCCGCCACGGCGTGCCGTGGTCGCAGGTGGTGCACTGGAACGTGGTGCCATTTCCCGTGGCCGGAATCAAGAACGGTGGCTCGACCGGCGCCGAACGCGCCCGCGCCGCTCGCTGGACCAGGCAATTTGTCGACTTGTGCCCGAACCTCGAACAGGTGCTGCTGCTGGGGGAGGCTGCCCGCGACGGCTGGGCGCGCGCCGCCGTCACACGCGACCTCTTCGTCCTGCCCGGCAAGATTCCACACTGCTCACCCCGCGGACTGAACTCCCACGGAGGCCGCGAACGCTTTGAGGCGGCTATCGCGCAGATCGCCCGTTCCCTGTCCTACTGAGTGCCGTCCCGTGCGCTCTGTGGGCGCGCGGTGGCGGACGCCGTCGACACCTTGTCAGCGCGAACCCAACGCGATCTCCTGAGTGGCAGGTGAACGTTGCTCTGCCAGAACCGTTCTCGTATCTCACGGCGGAAGGCCGACATCGTCGGGGTACAGCCCCGCCTCCGGTCGGACAACGGCAGGCGTAGGTGGAATCGGGCTGCGGCTGAGACAGCCGATAGCGGCGATTGCCATGCCGTTTCAACAGCCGAGGAGCGTCTTCGAGCTGGAGGTTAAGAGCTCGGCATCCTCACCGAAGGCACGACGCCGCGCCTACGCTCGATCAGAGCAACGCCTCCCCGTCAGGCCTCGGAAAGAACTCTAAAATTGAAACTGGACGACCTGCTCCTGATACCCCGCCCTGGGCACGAAGAAGCTGGCACGCTCGACGAATTCATGGTCCACCCGCTGGTCGCGGCACTTCGATGGCCGCGCGACGTCGCCGAGCAGTGGCTGTGGGAACACGGGCACAACGCACACTTCCTCCTGGACTACCGCACCGTCCAACTCGACAACATCACATGGTCGCTGGAAGCGCTGCCTGTCGGTGACCTATTGGCAGCCCCCACCGGCCTCAGCGAGGGTGACCTGCTCGATCTCAACGCCGCAGACCATGCGCACCGGGTCCGCGTCCGCCCTGCCGAAATCAGGCAGGCATGGGATGAGACCGGCACGTGGTTACGGGCCCCATCCTTATCGAACGAGATCTCCTTACACCGCCCGCCGATGGCCTCCAAGTCATCGAAGGCCGCACTCGGCTCGGAATACTGCGCGGCCGTCTCCGCGACGGACTCCTTGTCGCCGACCATCACCATGCGTGGGTCGGTAGACGTTCTCGCGACGACGACGCGCACTAGCCGGACTCTATCCCCTCCAGCCAGGCCGACAGGTCCGAACTCGACGCCCTCGACGTGGTTACCGAGCTGGATCGCGACGGTTCGGGAACCTGTTGGGAGGCAAAGCCTTTACGGCCTCAACGCCGTCCTGTTCACCGAGAACCTGTCACGAGCCCACCGCATGGCCGCCCGACTGAAAGCCGGAACCATCTGGGCCAACTGCTTCTTCATCCGAGACCTGCGCGCACCCTTCGGCGGCGTCGGCGACTCCGGAATCGGCCGCGAAGGCGGCACCTTCAGCCGCGAATTCTTCACCGTACCCAAAACCGTTGTCATGCACATCGCAGCCGATCACACGTGATCGCGCGTTCGGGTGTCGGCGTGCTCGGGGCTGTGAACTTCAGACCCGAGCCGGATAACCGGAACCTGGCCGGTCAATCGGCACGGGAATCAACCAGCGATGGATTTCTAGTTACAGATCGGGGCAATATTCCAGAACTGATTTATGATGTCATCCTTGGTGTGGTTGTGCCACAACATTTCTATCTTGTACCCCGACCTGGATGGATCATCGGGGAAAGTCGCGATCAATACCGCGGCCGGGCCGCCGTCGACGGGCGAGCTTGCCTCGTGGAGCAGTGGAATTCCCGCGCATCCAGCATGAGGTACTCGCATCTGGACGCCAGTGGCGAACACCAGATTCGCATTTACCTTCTGAATGCTGCCATAGTCATAGATTGTGAACCATGGAACGTTGGCATTCTGCGAACAGTCGACGTACGGATCGGTGCCGGTATATGGGCCCTCGCAGTATCCCCCTCCCCAACTCGTGCCGTACGGACGGCTCGATACCAATTTGGGAAATGCATCGGCAATCTTCTGTTCAGGAGGATTCCAGGGTTTATCTCTGGTTGAACTACCGTCACTCCCGCTGGCGCTGTCTTGCTGCCCGCTGCCGTGCCAAACAACCAATCCGATCGCCAGCACGGCGGCGATTGCAGCAGCCGACACTGCGATCGTTCGCCCTCTCCAGCGGCGCCACGGCGACGACTGTTCGGGGGCGACGTTGTGCGGCGGCCACGCCGGTCGCGGAGGTCCGGGGGCATACGGTGGTGCCGGCTGATGCCATTGCGCCGGCGGAAGCGAATGATCGGGCAATATAACGGTTTCCGGCGCCGGGGAGCGTACCCCAGCGGATCGCTGCGCGATTACGGTATGGACGGCGGACGCCAGCTCCCCACAGCTACGGAATCTGCGATCGCGATCCTTGGCCATGGCTCGTGCAAGGACCGCGTCGAGTTGCGGAGGTAGGTCCGGGCGAAGCTGATGTATCGACGGTACCGGGGCACCGAGATGGCCGGCGACAACCTGCCCCGGGTTATCTGCCGCGAACGGAGACCGACCTGTCAGCAGCGCGAACAATGTGCACGCGAGCGAGTACTGGTCTGCACGGTGGTCGAGTGGCTGGCCGCTGAGTTGCTCCGGCGCGGCGAATGCCAGTGTCGCGGTGAAGGTTCCGGTGGCGGTGACCTTGGTTGTCGAATCCAGCAGTCGGGCGATACCGAAGTCGGTGAGCACCGCGTGCTCTGCTCGGCCCGCGTCCGCCGCGGCCAGCAGAATATTGGCCGGCTTGATGTCTCGATGCAGAACGCCATGGGCATGGGCATAGTCGAGAGCTGCTGCGATATCCGCGATTATCCGTGCCGCGTGCTCGCCGGTTACCGTTCGGAAATCGAGGTGACTGGCGTCGGTACCGCGGACATATTGCATCGCGATCCACAGGTGCCCGTCGTGGACGCCGCGATCATAGATGCCGACGATGTTCGGATGCTCCAGCTTCGCAACAACGCTGGCCTCCTGCTCGAATCGGCGACGTAATTCCGCGTCGCTGGACACCTCGCGTCGGAGCAGCTTCAACGCCACCGATCTCGGCAGCCGCGGGTGGCGAGCCAGATACACCGTGCCCATGCCCCCTTGACCGAGCTCGCGGTCGAGGAAGTACTCGGCAAATGTTGCACCAACGCTGGGATGAACCACTAACTCCCCCTTGAACTGCTGGATCTGAGACTTAGCATATTGTGTGTGAGGTACAGGGTGTGCGGCTGCCCCCGGCTGAGATCGATAAACACCGATGGACTAACGGCCGCACGACATGCCGGTCCGAGTTGTTCCGCTCTGGCCAGCCACAACGGAGAACTTCGTTGGATTCTCGGCCACTACTACCGGGACCCCTTGTCCTGGCTCAGCTGTGTTCATCGCACCCGCCGCCCCGGGGTACCCGCCGCGATCCTGGCCACAGCGAACGAGACGACACAGCGATACCGGCCGCTCAGCAGTCCGGGTCCAGCGGATAGCAAGTCCTCGGCTTTTCGGGGGCCGGCCCGGCAGGGATCTCGCGGGGCGGCAGCGTTTCGGCGGGCGTCGACTCGGTGACCGCCGGTGTGCCCTCGGCGCTGCGGTGAGGATGGGTGTACACCAGTGCGGCGAACCCGCCGATGATTGCCAGAGCCAGCCCGAGAGCAAGCAGTGACCGGGTGGTGCGGCGGGGAGGCCGGACCACAGGATCCGGGAACCGCGGCGGGGCCGCCGGCTTCCCGTAGGTCGGGGTCCGGCCATCGGTGTGCCCGCTCTGCTCATCGCGGGACGGCGGTGTATGCGCTTCCAGCGGTTGCCGGTGCCTCGCCGCGATCGGGGCCCACGCCGGCGGGAGCGTCGTCCGATGCGATGTCGGTCGAAAAGGGGAACGGGGCGGCGGATCGACGACGGCGCTGCGCGGGGAGACCGTCACACCCTCCAGACAGGCCGACAGATCCGAACTCGATGCCCTCGACGTGGCTACCGAGCTGGATCGCGACGGATCGGGAACCTGCTGGGAGGCAAAGCCTTCCGCGGCGAGCTGGTCGATGGCGACGGCCTGGCCGAGATTCAGCCCAGCCAATACCCGATGGGCTTGCTCCGCAGTCCAGGACGTGGTGCGGCGGCGCTGGCCCTGGAACCAGATACGCAGGCCCTCCTGGGTGCCGACAAGGATGTCTATGCCGGTGGGCAGGTCCATTTTCGCCACAGTCACCGAACAGCCGGGGTGAGGAATGACCAGCACGAGACCGGACACGAATGCATCGATTCCCAGCCGCGTGTTGTGGTTCTTCAGATTGAACGCGGCTTGGCGCACCTGATTGAGCGGATTGGTGTCGTTCTCGCGCGCATGGACCGGACTACCGGCCACCCCCGGCATCGACCAGGGCCCGTTGGCCGGGCACGACAATACACCGCTGACCGGGCTGGTGATGCCCTTGACCTCGATCACCACACACGCGTGCGGGGTGATCACCACCAGGTCGGCCTCGCTGGCACGGCGGTAGCGTCGCCGCTCGGGCAGGTAGCACCCCGAGATCGCGACACCACAAACCTTGTAGGCACCGTTCCACGTTCGCAGCCAGTCGAGAACGATTCGTTCGGTGGGCGGTATCCCGCGACGATCCCCATTGACGACCAGCATCGCGACCCCCTATGCGGCGTTGAAGCACCGAGAACGGTGCTGGGTCAACGATATCGCCGTGTACCGACAGCCGCCCCGAGCTCTATCGGACCCTCGGCTCCGCCGTCTGCTGGCGATCGACCTCGGCGGATCCGCTCCCACCTGATCACGGGGCTCGCCTGTCCGAGAGGTATCCGCACCGCGATCACAGTAGGTGGTGCAGATACCGGTCCGGATCCGAGAGGAAGTCTCTGGTCAGGCGCACAGGGAGGGCGTCGTCGTAGGAGACGATGTCGATCGTGCCGGCGTCGGTGATTTCGTAGATGCTGGCGCCCGGGAGCGCGAGAAGGATCGGTGAGTGGGTGGCCACCACGAGCTGGCATCGCTGTTCGACCAGCTCGGCCAGTCGCCGCAGGGCCGCCATGCACGCTTGGGGAGACAGAGCAGCCTCGGGTTCGTCGAGCAGGTACAGGCCCCGCGGGTGAAAGCGGTGCATCATCAGGTCGATGAACGATTCCCCGTGTGAGCGGTGATGCGGGGAAGTGCCACCGAGCGTGTCCACCTGGTCGGGGCCGAGCCGCTCGGTTTCGGTGGCGACGTTGTAGTAGGTCTCGGCACGCAGAAAGAACCGGCTGCGCGGCTTGTCGACACCCCATCGGATCGTGAGGTGCTCACCGAGAGATGATTCGCTGGCACGGGTAGCGAAGCGGTAATTTTGGCTTCCCCCTTCGGGATTCATGCCAGCTGCTACGGCGATCGCCTCCGGGAGGGTGGACTTTCCGCTGCCGTTCTCGCCGACAAGGAACGTCACGCCACCCGCCAGCGGCAGTCCTCGCGCCTGCTCCTGCAGGTAGGTCACGACGGGCAGAGTGAATGGATAGTCGTCGGGATGGGCGCCCGGCGCCACCCGGACATCGCGGATATAGCCATCGGTGACCGGATACACGCCCTCGCGCCCACGGCCGCTGTCGTCGCTCATCGTCGCGTAGAGACGCGGCAGTTCGACATGATGGCAGGATCGCCCTCTGCGGTTATGCGGTCGGCATCGATCATGGCGCGCAGCCTACGAGGCATCGACCTCGACGGATTCGCTCCCACCGGATCGCGGCGGTGGTCCGGCACGGTCGAACCTGTTCTTCCACACCGCCGCCGGACGCGGCGGGTCATCGCCGATCCTGGCCCGGACCGGTCATCTGAAACCACCCGGGAGCTCGATCATGATTGGTCGGCGCGTAGGTCACGCCGCCCCGCAAATGCGGTTCCACGCGCTCACACGTGGAGTCGACGTCGGCGTAATCCTCGCCGGTGCGTTCGGCGATCAGCTGCCAGAACCTTTGCGAGTCGGGGACCTGCACGCTGGTCCGCCAGAGGTAGCCGGGCAGCGGTTCGCGCACACACGCCAGCGCGCGAATCGCGATGCCGCGACTCTGTACGACCCGGTCGACGTCGATGTTGCCTATGAAACCGCGGCGGCATTCGTGGCAGATCAGGTACCGAAGCTGCCCCAGTGGACTGTTCCCGTAGCCACCTCCGAAGAAATGGATCGAGCGTATATCGGTGGCCCTGCCCTGCGTGATTGCCGGACCGAAGAACTCGAACCGGACCAGGTCGGATTGCTGAGTGTGGTGGTGGGGAATGCCGTGGATATCGCGTGCCATAGTCTGTGGCCCCCTTCGGTTTTCCGCCGATCGTGCCGCACCCCACCGACAACCACCGCCGCTCCCGACGCCACCGTTCTACGGCGCGGTGGTGTGCTCTTGGGCTGGGGCCTCGATCGTCGAGGTCGCCGGCCGGCGTTACCCTCGTCCTCGACAGCGACGGCATCCTCGCCGACTTCGGCGAAACCCGCGACAGCGTGTTGCGCCGGCGGGCCTTCGACCTCTTCGGCCATTCCGGCGGCAACGCCGAACAGGCCGTCGGATTCTGTCCGGCGTGGTTGGCAAGCTGCAGAAGCTGGATTTCCTCGAACGCAACCCCGACTACCTCGCGGACCTGATCATCTCAAGGTGGCAGGCAGGCGAACGGCCGGCAGAACAGCTGCTCGACGCCCGGGCCACCTGTCACAAGGACTCTTAACCCTGCCGGATGACAGGGCCAGGAGTACTCGGTTGGGTTGGGCTCCGATCGGGGCTGCTGGACCGCGACTTTTGAACCCAATTCAGTCGTGATCGTCCCGTAGAGAGAGTTGTATGAGCTGTTGGAAAGCGCGGACGCACTCGTTTTCGGTGATGGGGAGGCGTTGAAACCTCACCTGGTGGCCGTTGCTGGTTTTCCACGGCCCCATGGTTTCGGCGCGGGCTGGGATGTGTGGTTCAGGAAAGTCGACGTATGCGAGAGCTCCCGCCGGCAATGGGCGCTCGAGGTGGGCGCTGAGGTATGCGTGGAGCTGGTAGAGGTCTTCGCGGTCGACTCCGCGAGGATCGGTGAGGGGCTTGTATTTGGCATCGACAATGGCCCACGGTCGGCTCGGTGGGCCGAGGATAAGGTCGGGATACATATTGCCGAGTGTGCGCATCGGGTCGGCCACTGTGCGAAGCAGATACTGTGTGCTCGTTAGGCGCGTGCCGTGAGTGACGTTGGCGGTACCGAACGCACGCTTCGCGCAATGCAGGAGGAATAGTTCCCATAGTTCGGCGACGTCGATCAGCAGGCCGGTGGTGCGCTCTGAGGTGGCTGCGGCGCGAAGACCGTTTCGCCGTGCGATCTGCCACGAGAGCTCGGCGACTCGTCGGTATGGCAGTGTGATCGGCGTATATCGCACATCACGCAACTCGCGTAGTGTCGGCAACTTAGGTCGTGGTCCCGTTACCGCACGCAAGCGCGGCATCACTTCATCGATCCTGTGGCCGCGCCAATCTTTGCGCCGGAGCGCACGATCGAGCACACGGTCGGCTAGCACGATCACCGCGCTCACGGGGTTGTCGAATTGCTTGGGTCTGCTTGTGGAGGCGACGTGTGGGCTGCGTGCGGTGCGGAGAGTCATGGTCGAAGGTAGATCGAGCCGACCGCGCACATACGGTGAGATGTGTTGCTGCGGTGCTCGGAATCCGGGAAGGCCGTGTCGCGTCGCATCGACGAGGGTCGAGCGCCATGTCGCTGCCAGCAGTTCCGCGATGAGAATCGAGGAGCGGCTGTGATCACCGGTGCGAGGAACGATGCGCACGTTGAGTGCTGCTCCCGCCCAGGCGGCGATCGTGGTGAATCCCAGACGAGGCCGGATTTCGAGCACGCGTCCATCGCGGTGCAGTTCGCCGATGTAGCGCCCGGCCCGCCAGTTCCCGTCCGGATCGCAGTGCAACACCGGTTCCGGAGCACTGGCGATCCGCGATGTCCCGACACCTACTACGAAGTTGGCTGGATCAGTATCACGTGCGAGGGCCTGCAGCCAGTTACGATCATTTTCGGTCAATGCGCGATCGGCACCTGCGAGGTCGCGAAATACCAAGCGCTCGGTCATGTTGACATGAAAGTTCGCTTGAGCCGTGCTAGTTCGTCCTCACGAACGTCCGAGCCGGCCAGATACTGCTCAAGCAAGGGCTTCAGCGATCGCCTCCAGAGGTCCACGATCGGCGGCTGCGGACTCCGGCGGCTGTTCCACAGGTAGGTGCCTTTGGCGGGACGGTTCTTGCGCGACTGAACCCACGTTCCGATGAAAAAGGTGATGTCGGCGAAGTAGGTGTGCCCGATTTGGTATTGGCGGCCCAGCTCAACCGATTCCTCGATCGAAGCGTTCAAAGCCGCCGCCCGGTCTGCGAAGAGCTGCAACTGCTCAGTAACTGCCTCGTCCAGCGCAAACCTGGACGCGATGTCATCACTCCAACGGGCAGTGACGATTTCGAGAAGCAAGCTGCGGTCGAACGGGCACTCACGCCACAGGAACCGACGTCGCAGTGCGAAGTCGAGACTTTCCACGGACTGGTCGATTTCATTCATCGTGCCGATCACATACAGGTCTTCCGGGATGACGAGCACGTCCGGGTCCTGGCTGGAGTCGAATCCCGGCAGCGGCATCTCTCGACCGCGTTGATCGCGTTCGAGCAGACTGAAGGCCTCACCAAGCATCTCCGAGAGATTGGTGCGATTGATCTCGTCCAATATCAGTACGCTCGGTAGCGAGGGGAGCCCCTCGGGATGGGTCTGCGTGCGGTGTTGAGCGACCAACCACGGCAAATATCCTGGCCGATAGCGGGTCACGTTGTCCTCCAGCCGCAGTCCGCGGATGAACTGCTCGTATCCGACACCGGGATGCAGTTGAAGGCGAAAGACGTTGCGCTTGACCGCCGCGTCCACCGCTGCACCATGGGTGAAGTAACGATCAGGTCCCCAGTCCTTCAACGCCGCTTGACGAATCACTGCTTCGGCAATTTCACTGGCCTGCCAGGTCTTGCTGGTTCCCGGCGGCCCGTACAGCACCAACTGCTTCTTCCAGAGCAGCGCCTCCATATCACCGACGCCGTCGGTTGAGTCGCTAGCGCCTCTCCCCCAGATACCGACCAGCGGTGGATGATAGAAATCGACAGCCTTTTGGGGCGCCGTGTTGCCTTGCGGCAGATACCCTTCCAGCACCCTCCGAATGCTGAGCAGATTCTCGTCGACATCTTCGGCGTCGGTACCAGCGAGAAATCCCTTGAACGCTTTGGCGATCTCACGCTTATGAGTGCCACTGGAGATACGTTCGAACTCGTCCGGTCGCAGCAGATGCAGCAGGATATGACGCATTTCGCTTGTCGGCCAGTCGGTATCGTCGGCGAAATCTCGTAGCAGCCACGGATCGGTGAGCAGCAGCTCCAACCGCGAATCCACCGACTCCTGTTTGAGCCGGTAAACGAAATCGATGATGTAGCCAACTTGAAGATCACGACGCAGATTGAAGCGGATACCCGGATCACCGATCCCCTGGGACAGGACCTTGTCGATACCAGCCGGAAGATCGACCTGGACATCACCCAGCGCGTTCTCGAGCACCTTGCGCTTTCCCGCGACAGTCATGGCGCTCGAAAACAGTAAGTGCACGAACACGACCTCGGTCATCAAAAGACGAAGATCGACCGCCGCTCCCGCCAACTGCTCATCGAGCTTGGTGAAAAACCGGCCGCCACCAGCCTCCCCTTCCAACGGGTTGCCGTTGAAGCGGCGCACGAGCTCGTCGAGGTTTTCGATTGACCATAAATTGCCGGCCTCGAAGATCAAGGGTTCGTCTTCAACCAGACTGCACGAAACCCAACGCTCGACCGTAGAATCGATCAGATCGCGCTGATGCTCGGTATACCGGGCCATCGTCCCCTCCTCGAAACCCCACCTACTCGACTCCATACAGCGGCACGCTCAGGTTTACACCGAGCGGCCGATGGTATCGTACGCCAAACAGGCTGCAGCGCTGGGGATTAGACCCGATCGAAGCCTCACGACCTCCGGGACGCCGGTCGGCCACCACACCGTCGCGCAACCGGCGGCGTTCCACGCCGAACGGCTACTAGGTGTTGCGGGTCATGACGTTGGTGGCATGTAGGGGTCGCGCCGTGGTGTTATCGTTGCCGGGTGATCGATATTCGACAGGCATGGTGGTGGCTGCTCCAGCAGCCCGTCTAACCATGTCCGCGGGCTGTACGCAGCCCGCATGTCATCTGACCTGAACGAGGTTCGTACAGCCCCTTGACCATCCAGGAGCTGTACATTGAATACCTTCTCTGCCGCTGTCGAGCGCAGCAGCACGTTGCGTGCCGCAGTCACCGAGCACCCCGGCCGGTACCGCATCCTCACCGGCGAACGCCCCACCGGCCCTCTGCATTTGGGTCACTACTTCGGGACCATCTCCGAACGGGTGCGGCTGCACCGTCTGGGCGTGGACACGTTCGTGATCCTCGCCGACTATCAGGTCATCACCGACCGTGACGCGATGGGGCAGGTCCGGGAGAACGTCTACAGCGCCGTGCTGGATTATCTGGCTGCCGGCATCGACCCCGACCGGGCGACCATCTTCACTCACTCGTCGGTCCCGGCGCTGAACCAGCTCATGCTGCCGTTCCTGAGCCTGGTGACCGAGGCCGAACTCCACCGCAATCCCACCGTCAAAGCGGAACATGCCGCATCCGGTCGTGCCTTGAGCGGACTGCTGCTGACCTACCCGGTCCACCAGGCCGCCGACATCCTGTTCTGCAAGGGGAACCTGGTCCCCGTGGGAAAGGACAACCTGCCGCACGTCGAGCTGACGCGGGTGATCGCGCGGCGCTTCAACGAACGCTATAGCGCGGTGTTCCCCGAACCGCAGGCACTGCTCACCTCGGCACCGGAAGTTCCCGGTCTCGACGGGCGAAAGATGTCCAAGAGCTACGGCAACGCGATCGCATTGTCGATGACCGCCGACGAAACGGCGGCCCTGATCCGCCGGGCCCCGACCGACTCCCAGCGACTCATCACATTCGATTCTGTCAATCGTCCCGGCGTGTCCGCGCTGCTGACCACGGCCGCATTGTGTTCCGGCCGCGATGAAAGAGACCTGGCCGATGACATCGGCGACGCCGGGGCCGGGGCGCTGAAGAAGCTCACCACCGACTCGGTCAACGAGTTCCTCGCCCCACACCGTCAACGCCGCACCGACTTCGCGCGCGACCCTGAATTCGTGCGCAGTGTTCTGCGGCACGGGAACCGCCGCGCCAACGTGGAGGCAACCCGCACCCTTGAGGAAGTGCACGCTGCGATGGGAACCGCGTACTGATGCCTGCCACACGGATACGAGATTTCTTACTCACGCCGAGACTGCGCCGATGACTCACCGAAACGCGCCGTTGTCCGTCGAAGGCCGTCGCCGACTCGTGCAGCGTTGTCAGACTCGCCCTATCTCGCACATCGCCGCTGAAATGGGTATTTCACGAGCGTGTGCCAGTAAATGGGTGGCCCGCTACCGGGAGTTCGGAGAGCCCGGCCTGCTCGACCGGCCCAGCGTGCCGCACCGCCAACCAACCGCCACGCCGGTCGAAGTAGTCGCCCAGATCGAGACGCTGCGGCGCGAGAAGAAGTGGTCGGCCCGGCGCATCGCCCTCGAACTCGCCAACGACGGCATCGCCATCTCGGTGCGGACCGTCAGCCGGCATCTGGCCCACCTCGGGTTGAATCGGCGCAGGTTCCTCGACCCGTCCGGGGAGAGCAACCGCGCACCACGACGGATCATCGCCCGCTGGCCCGGCCACATGGTCCACGTCGACATCAAGAAGGTCGGCCGCATCCCCGACGGCGGCGGTTGGCGTGCCCACGGCCGCGGCAGCGAACTTGCCAAGAAGGTCGGCCGGGCAAAGACCGGCGGCGCCCGCGCCGGATACGTATATCTGCACTCGGCGATCGACGGATTCTCCCGGCTGGCCTACACCGAAGCTCTCACTGACGAGAAAGCTTGCACCGCAATCGCTTTCATGCACCGTGCCCGAGCGTTCTTCGCCGCCCACGGCATCGAACACATTCACCGCGTCGTCACAGACAATGGCGCCTGCTACCGCGCGAGGGACTTCGCGAAGGTGCTACACGGGGCCCGGCATCATCGGATCGCCCCGTATGTCCCGCGCCACAACGGCAAAGTCGAACGCTACAACAGGATCCTCGCCGAGGAGTTCCTCTACGCACGCATCTGGACCAGCGAAACCCAACGCTCCGAGTCACTGCAGGTATGGAATATCCACTACAACTACCACCGGCCCCACACCGCCGTCAGCGACCGGCCGCCCGCGGACAAGCTTCAGGCCGGAGTCACCAACGTCATGGCCTCATACAACTAGTGTTCTGCGCCTGAAATCCGTTGTGTAATTGTAGGATTCGTCGGTGGCGAGGACGGGGCGGCCGAGGTCTGGGCCGGATTTGGTGGTGACCGAGGCGCAGCGTCGGGAGTTGGTGCGGGGTGCGCGGGCGGCGACGTCGACGCAGGCGTATGCGTTGCGGTGCCGGATCGTGCTGGCCTGCGCCGAGCCGGGTGCGTTCAACACCCATGTTGCGGCGCAGGTGGGTGTGTCGGCGATGACGGTGCGTAAGTGGCGGGGACGTTTCATCGAGTACGGGCTGGCCGGTCTGGCTGATGAGCCGCGGCCGGGCCGGCCGCCGTCGATTTTGTTGGATCAGGTTCAGCAGGTGGTCGAGCTGACTCTCGAACAGGTGCCGACCGATGCCACGCACTGGTCGCGGTCGTCGATGGCCGAGCGGACGGGTCTGTCGAAATCGACGGTCGGCCGGATCTGGCGGCGGTTCGAGCTGAAGCCGCATCTGAGTGACGGTTTCAAGATTTCCACCGACCCGTTGTTCGTGGAGAAAGTCGTGGATGTTGTTGGTCTATACCACAATCCGCCCGAGCGGGCGGTGGTGCTGTGTGTGGACGAGAAGTCGCAGATCCAGGCTCTGGATCGGTCGCAGCCGGTGCTGCCGATGATGCCGGGTATGCCCGAGCGCCGCACCCACGATTACGCCCGGCACGGCACGACCAGCCTGTTCGCCGCGTTCAACATCGCCGACGGCACCGTGATCGGTGAACTGCACCGACGACATCGCGCAACCGAGTTCCGCAAGTTTTTGACCAGCATCGACAAGGCCGTGCCCGCGAACTGGATGTGCACGTGGTTTGCGACAACTACGCCACCCACAAGACCCCGCTGGTCCAGCAATGGCTCGCCGCGCATCCACGATTCCACGTGCACTTCACCCCGACCGGATCGTCGTGGCTCAACCAGGTCGAGCGCTGGTTCGCCTTCCTCACCCAGCAACTCCTGCGGCGCAGCGTCCACAAAAGCGTTGCGGCCCTGGAAAAAGACCTCCGTAATTGGGTCGACCAATGGAACACCAACCCACGCCCGTTCGTCTGGCGCAAGACAGCCGACGAAATCCTCAACTCCCTCGCCCGATATCTAAAACGGATTTCAGGCGCAGAACACTAGGGAGTGTTTCGAAGTGGTTGATGGGTCAACCAGCTCCGCCCTGGCCCGCCCGCGATGGTCCCGCAGTAGAGGCCATTTCAGTGTTCTTATACTGCCCACCGACAGCCGGAAGATGTTGCGCCACAATGCCCTTGGACATCCGTTCTCCGACGGAACACCACTGAGCGGGAACAAAATGGGACACGATGCACCGCACGTGCAACCTGCTGGGGCTACCAGTTTCCGGTCGCCAGGTGTTGTTCGACACTGGCGGCTATCTGGTCGGCGAGCTGGTTGAGAGTGTCTAACGGGTGGCGCCGCTGGACGCCAGGAACGACTGGGTGGAATTGATTTCGAGCAGGACCCAGTAGGCGTCATGCGACCAGCTGAATCGTGAGCCACCGGTTTCGGTGGCGATGATTTTCGCGCCGCCCATCGGGTCGCCGTATGGCAGCCGGACCGCGTTCGGGAAGGGGTTGCTGTAGCCGGGATCTGGGATATGGGTGGCGAGATCGGCGGCGAGGCGGGCACCGATGGCATTGGGGTGTGCGTGGATTTCGAGCATGACCTCACTCAGGACGTTTTCGCACCCGTAAATGGTCTCGTCCTCATCGGTATCGGTGAGAGGTTTGTCCAGGGCGGGCGACATGTGAGCCGGCTCGAGCGCGGCGGGATCGAGCATCGCGCCGAGGTCGGGCGTCGAGGTCGACTGAACCGGCAGGTCCGGAGATCTCAGATTTTGATCTATATCGGCTGCGGCAGTGCGGAGCGCCCAGCGCACTGGTGCGCGTCACCGGGGCGTTGAGCTCTGTGGTGGCACTTCCCCACTACAGTGAACGGGAAAACCAGGAACAATCAGCTGCTGGCCGCGGGCCGGGCTCTACCCCAGGAGTCCGCATGCCCGCTAACGCGCTCTCCAAGTCCCCGCCCTCTCGGTGGTCGCTCAAAGACCTGTCGGTTTACGGTGGTTCGGGAAGTTTCCGCCCAGAGTCCGGTTCAGCGCGGACAAGTTCACCCCCAAGTCGAACACGTCCAGGTTCCCGAGCGGCTGATGGATGCACCCTCACGATTTATGGTGTGTCCGCGATTATCCGACTGTTACCCGGCGCCACCGCCTCACTGCGCCACACCCCGGACGGCAGGCTGCGCCCGCAGGCCGTGGAGTTGGATGCGCTTGGGGCCAAGTTCTTCGCGCTATCGGTCAGCCGCCGAAACGGGGCGCTGCGGTGAACGCCGAACTCATGGCGATCGCGGGATCCGTCGGGTCCACGAGCGTTTCCCGTCTTGGGCTGTTGCGGTTCGGGCCGGAGCCTTTCGGGAATGCTCTGTTCCGCCTGGCCGAGGCGATTTCATGGGTGATGCTCACCCGTGCGATCGGCCGAGCACTACGCTCGGAAGATCCGCAGACGGCAGAGAACGCCTGTCGCCTGGCACAGTCCCTCGTCGACAGCACCTCCAGCACAGCATCACCAGCCCATCGCTCCCTGTGCCCCCGAAGGCGGGAGCGGGAAAGGCGTTTCCGCTGAATCTGGGGGCGAGCTTCGTGGAGGAACAATAAATCGGACACACCACTGTGGGAGTGGCGGCTGTACCGATCCCGCCCGAGCAGCACGTTACGAAAGGGGGTGTCACGCCACTGGCAAGCCTTCCTGCCAGGCATTTCACTGAGGGTCGCACCCGTCAGAAATTTGTGATACCTTCTGTTCGAAGGGGATACGTGTATCCTTTTTAGCCTCAGCCGATTCGGCTGGGGCTTTTTTGTTTCTCCCACCTCGAAGCCCTCCGCGCCACGCGGAGGGCCTTCTTCGTATCTGGAGGTTTCCTTGCCCAAGGCTCTAGTCGTCGGAGGCACCATCGTCGCCGGGGCGCTTGCAACCACTAACGTCTACCCAATTGTGGCTTTCATCGGATGTATGACCGTCGTGACGATCATTGCGCTCTTCCGGGCCCGGAGAGACGATGTACCGAAGATCTTCGAATCATGGTCCAGAGCATTCGGTTTCGCTCGTACACCAGCCAGCTATCCCCCGAGCGACGGCACCATCGATCCGCCGCCTCCTGGGGCTCGTCCGAAAACCCCGGAGGATGCATCGTGAGCACTCAGCGAAGGCACCGGGACACCGTGCAAGACCAGGCCATTGAGTCCACCACTGCCAGACAGAACCTGACACGGTTCGAGGATTTCATCAGCGCCACACTCGAGTCCGACCGGGCCAAACACGAAAGCCATTGGCTGGCCCGTGGATGCTTGACAGAGCCGACACCTGCTGGTGTTGTTCGCCTTGTCCTGCAAAGCAAGTCGCTCAAGTCCATCGCAGATACAGCTGATCAGCCGCTGGCAGAGATCATAAGCAAGTTCGAGGTGGCATTGATTCTGCTACGGGATGCTGTCTCGCGTCACCCACTACCACAGGATTTCAAGCAGCCTGGTGTGATTGGTCAACTGCGTCGATTGCTCGAACGCGAGTCCGAAGGCCAGGTCACGACGGTCTACTGCGAGCGACACGGCTACACAGAAGACACAGGCATGGCTCGATGCCCTGCATGTCCTTGCGTCCTTCCGCCGCCGAGGATCAGCTCGGAAGTCGAGTTTTTCGGATCCAGTTCAACCGGTCGGCCGCGCCAGTACTGCTCGAACGCCTGCCGTCAGCGCATGTACCGGCGTCGGCGTCGAGAACAAGGAGAGTCCAGTCGGCATGTATGACCGTCCTGTCCCACGACAGTGGCCATGGATCAGCCGACGCCGGCGGGCGCCGAGGTCGCCGGCGGGACTGGGCAGCAACAGCGTTCATGAGTCGAATCACGGCAATCTGCAGATCGGCCGGTCACGGGTTCGAATCCTGTCAGCTCCATCACATGGGGCTGTAGCTCAGCGGTAGAGCAGCCGACTACCCAGAGTGTGGGAAGCAGCTACGAGCTGCTTCCCACACTCATTTTCCGCAGTTCACATACATCGGCCCTTGAGCTGTGCCAGATGACTCGTTGTGTGCCAAATGGCACAGCCGAGTTACGATCGATGCGCGAGGTGCAGTAGCGCCTTTGAAGTGGACCCGGCAGCCATTCGGACGGTTGGTGAGCCGGGTTTCGCGTATCTAGGCGAGCTTGCGAACGCTGGTGATGATCGGGTTGACCCGGTCGCGCCAGTCCCCGCCCTTGGCCACCCACCATGCGATCGCGTCGGAAACCCACAGCATCGGTTCGTCGTTCGGCTGCGTGTGCTCGTAGGTCAGGGTTTCGGCGACTTCGAATTTGCGGACCGCCTGGTAGAGGACCTTGCGGTCGCTGGTCACGAGTGAGTCGTCTTGCTCGATCGTCAGTCGCTGCGCTCCCTGCTCGGCGAGGTCTTCGACGGCCGCGGTGAGGCAGGCTGCCCGCGCTTCGAGCGGGTTCCTGTTCCGGGTGGCGTCATACACTGCGGCCTGTACTTGCAGGTCGCACAATGTGGAGCAGATCGAGCGCCGCCGGGGATCGCTCTCCTTCTTGAAGTGGATCCGGTTCTGCCCCCTGGCCCGGCGTTCCCGCAACTGCTTGCGTGCTTCTTTGAGGTGACGAACCTCGACCACGGTCGACACGATCAGCAGGCCGTTCTGCTTGGTCTCATCAACGAACGCGTGCACGTCGAACCGGGGCCTTTCCTCCGTGCCGCCGGGATCGACGCACCAACTGCCCACGCCGAGGGGCGCTGCGTTCTGGGCGTGTGGGGTTGTAAACGGTGTATGTGAGAAGGCCGATCGCGAGAAGGGCCAAGCCCGCGGAAAGAACTTCGACGTTGCCGAACAAGTTTCACTCCATGAAACTCGGACGGACGGAGCGAATCAGCGCGATAGCGCAGCACGACACGGACCGTCCGGACACTTGAGAACTTCGGTCGATCGGGTGCATGTGGCGCCCGAGAGCCACCGGATCTGGCGGCGAAGTCGGCCACCCTCCAAAGGGTGTAGCCGCTCTGACGGTTCCCGTTATTCACGCAACGGGCGTTAACTAAGTTGCATGCGCACGACAGGGCACTGCCTGCACCGCAGCTCGTGGATGCCGGGAGGCACACGGACTGCGCAGTTCCCTGACCGGGCCTTTCCCTCCTTAACGGATTCGGTTCCGCAACAAAGTGACGCCGAGACAGATAGTACTGCGCCCTGAACGGGGACCAGAAATCTGCCATCCCGCCGACCCACCCGGGTTGATCGACACGTATCCACGCCCCATCCCGCCGAGGCTCGGCGCGATCGCGCTGGGCCGTCTCAAATCCTTGGTTTCGAGAGGGTCGATCCGGTGTGGCCGAGGTGCACTGAACCAGCAGGTCCGGAGATCTCAGATTCTGAGCTCGATATCGCCCGCATTGGCGGAATCGGAGGTCACTCCCCGAAAGCGGCTGTGTAACTGAGGTTTCGGCGAGAATTGGGCGGTGGCCAAGTGGGTGCGCGCCAGCGCGGTGCGGATGGGACGCAGATTCATCGCGGTGTCGCGGCGGTCCGGCCGGATGAGGTTGTCAGTGGCGGTGGCTCTCGCGGTCGCCGTCGGCGCTGCGCTCGCGGTGGTCGCGGAGGCGGTCCTAATCGCGGTGTTCCATCCAGCCCGGGCTGGGGTAGCCCGATTGACGTCGCCAAGCTGGCCTTCACCGTGGTCGGTGGCGTGGGCGGCGTGGGCGCGCTGGTGATCGCCTACCGCCGCCAGCGCGACCTCGAGCAGAACCCCACACCAGTGCTCACGTTCGAAACCGCCCGGCGCTCATGCACCGCCTACATTCCCTGCCTCGCCGCCGGCACTGGCTATGAATTGGAGCAGAACCTGAACATCGCTGCGTCGCAAATTGGCCGCGAACCGGTAGGCCACACTGGCTTCCAGCCATGCGCACAGCACCGCGATGTGCTCGGGGCTGCCGGGCGCGATCTCTTCGCGGTCCCACGGGCGCAGGCCCTTGAGTCCCTCGGGATTCCCTAGGTCCGCGGGCTCGACGCCGTGCAAGCGCACCTCCGCGGCGAGCGCTGCCGCATCCGCGCGGTTCAGCGACGGCGCCCGCGACGCCGCCAGCCTCTCGATCAGCTTGGCCTGCAACACCTCCCAGGGTGTCGGTGTGATCGGCTTGGATGACACGCATTGCTGCGCCCGGATACGGGCTGTCGTGCTCCCACGCACCCGGTCCGCGACTTCGACTCGCAAGGGCGGCGCGATCCGCGGGGACGGCGCAGTCCGCGGAGGCTGGTTCGCAAGCCGGCGATCCCGCTCGGCGCTATCGCGGCGTATCTGCTCGGCGCTGCGGGCGCAGTAGTCGTCGATATCGACCATGGAGTAAGTCGGCCAGCCGTGGTATTCACTGACCGGCATGAAGACACCCCGGCGGGCCAGAGCTCGGAAGTCGTTCGCCGTGAATGGGATCCCCAGGGTATGCATGATCCGCTCGGCCGCTCGGTTCGCTCCAGCCGGAGGTTCAGTTCCCACGCGGTCGCGGATCTCGTCGATGCGTCGCGTAACCGAGTTCAGGACACGCTCGGACCAGCACCCGTTGCCGCCGTGGTCGGGGATCAGCTCCAACCGGACCGCGACTTCGAATTGCCACAGCGCAAGGCCGAGCTTGTCTGCCGCGCCCGCGAGGTCGTACTGCGGTGGCGGCTCCCATCCCCCGGTCAAAGCCGCGAAAAGCGCGTCGCGGTCCCCAGATCCACGCTGCGCCATCAGCTCTCGCACGCTCGGCACATCATTCCCGAAATCACCACCGGCCGCAGCCTCGACATCGGGCACCGCCCCAGTTGGTTCGTCTTCATTCCCTGACACGGCAGGACTTGTCGCGCTTCGTCCCTGCGTCCGAGCCTTTCTCCGACGGCGACGGCTCACCTTTCTAGAGACAGATTTCTTCGGCATGACCATGATTAGTACTACGCCTCGGATAATTCCGAAAGCACTACACGAGAGCATGGCCGATTACCGCTAGATAACGGAAGGGTTGTCCTCTTTTTCCGCGGCGCGAGATCTTCCCCCAATATGGCCTGCCGCCCTACATCCACACCGCCTACCAGGCAAATCATGCCATCATGCTGTCATGCCAACATGATGGCATGATTTCTCGACCGGCGACACTCGCGCTATTTGCTGTAAATGCTGAATTACTGACTTGCTGACCAAAACTGCCAGCAATCGCCCCTTATGCCCTTATCCCCTTAAAGCCTTATGTCCGCACTGGAACTTGCCATAGTCACGAACCGGATACATCGCATTGCGAAGACTCTCACTACTCTATTACTTCAATAATACTGACCTCCCCGATTCTTCGCGCCGCGATCGACGTGCCGCAGAGTCAGGAGCTGTCGATGGACCACTCCAGCGCCAGCGGGGCTCTAGGATGCGACGGCTTCTGCGACAAGGAGCGAGCGCGATGATGAATGCGGTTATGACGCAGGCAATTTGATCGACTCGCGAGTGGGAGCGCTCTGAGCATTACGATCGACGAAGGACCCGAGTGTCGAACCGCGACCATTTACGAACCGGTGTCCGAAAACTGCAGCAGTACTGAGTGTTTCGATGGCGACGACCACCTTGCTCTCACAGAGATACTGGAGGACCTACCGCCCGGCATACCGACAGCGAACGCGGAGAACAGATCTCGACGATCGCCATCCACGCAGCGTGTCCGGCACAGTTTCCGGGCCGCCATCAAGGCGCTGCAGTCACAACTCGCGTTGCGCTCTCCCGAGTCTCGCCGATCCGACCGGCACTCCAGCAGTGGACGCACGCCCAGCCGGGGCCGGTTGGAAGCTTGCCGGGGTCGGCGCCTCTCGCAGACCGGACATGCACGACGTCCGTCCGCAGGCAGAGGGCGTACGCACGCACTTCGATACGCCAACAACCGTCCCCCGAACGCATACACCACCGCCTGGCGTTTCCGCGGCCGGTCACCGCGCAGGCGTGCCCACCGAGCCCGCAGAACCTCGCAGTGAACTTCCCGTGCCGCAACCGGCATATCAGCGACCGGCTCAGCCCGCCGAGACAGACACCACCAGCGGCGGCCGCGAGAAACAATCCACCGGCATTGCACAATTCGGCGGCATTGACCGACACCGTCCGGCCGCGTTCTGGCGCGACGATCACCGCGCGGACGCATGCGGCGACCAATTCGGGCTGATCGGCTGGCACGTCCTGGCCGGTCAAGTCGGCAACGACCAGCACAGTCCCTACCTTCCCGGCAAGGATGTGTTGCCCGTCCCGCCACTGCCGATCCAATTGCGCCTCCGTCAGCGACGCATACTCGCCAGCCGCTCCGGCGACAGGCGGGTCCAGCACCCGACAGCACAACCGCCGGACTGCCGGCCAGACCGCAGTGCACAGTTCGGTGTCGATCCCGCGATGTCCATCAGCGACGAGCCAGGCTGGTCGTCGCCGCCGTCAACACAGACCACGACGTTGCCTCAAGACGGTGCAGGGTGGTTCCGTCGACAAGGACGAGCCCGGCCGCGTGCTCGGGATGCCGGGCGACGCAGACCATGACGATCAACGCGCCGATCGAGTGCCCGACCACCACGCACGGCGAATCGGTGGCGAGCGCATCTAGCGCAACCCGCACTTCGTCGGCCAACACGCCGAATCCAATCGGCCGCCCGCGCAGGCGTGCGGCAGTGCGGTGACGGGTCCCCGTGGTTCGGTCCAGCTGATCTGGCCCCCGCTTGTCGGTCCGGGCTTACGAGAGTTGAGGGCTTGGTTGGATGTCGAGCCACAGCGTCTCATACTCGCTGGGGCTGAGGTGGCCGAGGTAGGAGTGCCGGCGTTCGGTGTTGTAGAAGTTGTCGATCCAGTCGGCCATCGCGATCGTCAATTCAAGGGTTGTCGGCCATTTCCTGGTATTGAGGAGTTCAGTTTGCATCCGCCCCCAAAACGATTCCATCGCTGCATTGTCGAAGCAATCCCCGACAGTCCCGAACGATGGCAGGAGTCGGTGTCGTCGCAGGTTCTCACCGAACGACCAGGACGTGAATTGCGTTCCGTGATCGGCATGCAGTATCAAGCCCGTGCTGGCGGTGCGTTCTAACATCGCCATGTTGACCGCGTTGTTGACTAGGACGGTGTCGGCGCTGGTGGAGAATGCTCGTCCGACGATCTTCTTGCTGAAGCAGTCCAAAATGGCGCAGCAATAGACTTTTCCGTCTCTCGCGGGATGTTCGGTGATGTCGGTGCACCACAGCTGGTTCGGGCGAGCAGCGCTGAAGGCCCGGTTCACCAGGTCCGCGGGAGTGCTCACCCCGAGCATCGGGTGACCACGACGTTTGCGTCTGGGCAGGCCGAACAGTCCACGCTCAGCCATGATCGAGGCGACCAGCTTGTGGTTGACGATCATCTCGCACTCGGCCAGCAACGCGGCCTTGATCCGGCGTTTGCCGTATGTGCCGCGAGACTGGGCATGAATCCGGGATATCTCGTCGGCGACCACGATTCTGCGAATTGTTCTGGTGGACAACGGCTGCCGCCGTTGTCGCAGAAATGTGGATCTGTGTACACCGGCAACACGGCAGGCTGCCCGCCCTGAATGTCCCAGCGCGATCAGCCCTTCGACGACCGCGATCCGCCTTTTGGGGACACCACCGCCTGCGCATCGAACAATTCGCAGGCGTCGCGGGTGAGTTTCAATTCGGCTTCCAACGCAGCGATCCGTTTGTTCGCCGCGGCCAGTTCATCGGCTTCCACGCTCGGGATACCCTCTCGGACACCCGCATCGATGAGGACCTGCGCCTTCCAGCGAAACAAGGTGGCAGGCGAGATCCCTGTCTCGGCTGCTATCTCGGCGACGGGCTCGCCCGCCCGCAGTCGAGCGCACACCTGTCGACGCATGGTCGGCGGAAAGGATTTCGGCATCGTGACCTCCTGCGGGTCAGTCTGCCTCAACTCTCGAAACCACGGCCTCCTCAGCGGGGGCCAGATCAAGCGGGTGTGAGAGCCGGTTATCGGTGGATGCAGGCTGCAGCGTATCCGGCTGGGGTTTGGTAGCCCAGTGCGGAATGTCTTCTGCGGTGGTTGTATTCGTCTTTCCAGTCGGTGATCACGACCCTTGCGTGGGTCAGTGACCAGAAGCTGTTGATGTTGAGGCATTCGTCGCGTAGGCGACCGTTGAACGATTCGATGTAGCCGTTGCGCCAGGGTTGGCCCGGCGGGATGAACGCTAGACCGACCCGTTCCCCGGCCCAGTCGGCCATGACCGCGGCGGCGAGTTCAGGGCCGTTGTCGCAGCGCAGCACCGCAGGATATCCACGCCCGACGGCGATGTGGTCGAGCTCGTCGATGAGCCGGTCGGCGGTGATCGAGCGCTCGACCAGACCGCCGAGACATTCGCGTGTGTGCTCGTCGACGATCGACACGATCTTGACCGGGCGGCCGTCGTCGGTGGCGTCGAACTGGAAATCGACTGCCCATATCCGATTCGGTGCGTCCGCGGTCGTTGTGGTGGCGGTGGAGGCGCCCAGGCGCTTGCGCCGGCGTCTTTGCGGGACCCGTAGCCCCTCGGCGCGCCAGAGTCGCTGGATCTTCTTGTGGTTGACCGTCCAGCCCTCGGCGCGTGCGTCGTGGTAGGCGCGGCGGAAGCCCTGCCGCGGATGGCTTCGCGCCCACGTTCGCAGCCAAGCACGCAGTGCCGCATCGGGATCGGAGGGATCTTGCGCGGTCGGAGGGCGGCGTTGGGTACTTCGGTGTTGCCCGGTGACCCGGCAGGCGAACCGCTCGCTGACCGCGAGCACGCGCATCAGATGCGCCACGGCCGCCCGCCGGCGTTCCGGGTCTAGAAGTTTCCAGTCATGATCATCACGACGGGCCGCCACCGGCCCAGCGGACCTGACCCGGAAGTTTCCTGACCGATTCCGGTCGTGTCTTTCGAAGGACCCGTCGATCCGCTGGCGCCGATGGTGGCCCGCCGACCGCGCAGAACCCGAGGTCCTGCCGCGGAGGGAGTGACCTGATAGGAGCATGCCGCGCCGAGATCGCGTCCCCTGACTGGCCTGTCCGACCTTCGCTGCCGGCATCGGCAACCAGCGCCGAACCGCCTCAGGAAGGACTCATACAGTTGACGAACCCGGCCTCCCGCACGATCTTCGTCGGAGTCGACACACACGCCGACACCCATCACGTCGCTATCGTCAATGAACACGGCAAGAAGCTCACCGATCGCGAATTCCCGACGACCTCAGCTGGTTACGAGGCCACCGAGCAATGGATCAACGACAGCGGCCGAGTCGCGCGAGTCGGGATCGAAGGCACCGGCTCTTACGGAGTGGAACTGGCGCGACAGCTCCGCCGACGCGGTTATGACGTCGCCGAAGTTCCCCGGCCGAACCGGCGCCTGCGCCGCGCGCAGGGCAAATCCGACGCGATCGATGCCTACGCCGCCGCGCGCCGACTGCTCGACGGATCGGAAATCACCGCACCAAAGAACCGTGACGGCGCCATCGAAGCCGTCCGAGCGCTACGCGTTGCCCGCAACAACGCGGTCAAGGCCATCTCGACAGCCCTCAACACGCTACGCGCTCTGATCGGCACCAGCCCCGAAGAACTGCGCGGCCAGCTGCGCAAAATGCCACGTGCACGGCTGATCGCCACCTGCGCCGCATTCGAGCCCGATCTTTGCCAGTTGACCGATCCGATCGAGGCCACCAAACTCGCGCTGCGCTCACTCGCCCAACGCATCAGCAACTCGCAAGCCCACGCCGACCAGCTCAAACAACAGCTGGGCAAGATCCTCGAACAGGTCGCGCCGAACACCATGGATGTGTTCGCCCTCGGCCCGGATACCGTTGCAGCCCTCGTTATTTCGATCGGCGACAACCCCGACCGCCTCATCTCCGAAGCCGCGTTCGCCCGCCTCTGCGGTGTCGCACCGATCCCCGCCTCATCCGGGAAGACCACCCGCCACCGGCTGCACCGCGGCGGTGACCGCCAAGCCAACCAGGCCCTCCACACTGCGGTTATCGTCCGCATGCGCTACCACGAGGACACCAAGGCATACCCCGCCCGGCGCAAGCACGACGGCAAGACAACCCCGGAAATCCTGCGCTGCCTCAAAAGTTACCTCGCGCGAGAAGTGTTCCGCGCCTTACGCACCGACTACCGAGCCATGACAGCTTGACATCAATAGGAGCGTCGGGCTCATTCGGTGTCCAGCGGAGCCCGGTGTCGGATCGTTGCCGTCGTCGGCGGCGAGGCAGTGAGCGACCAGGTCGGTCACGACGCGGTCGGCCGCCGTGGCCGGGTCCTAGTCGGGCGGTGAGGTCGGGACAGGTGCTTATCTCGTTGTGTGTTGCAGGTGGTGGAGGAGTTGTTGTGTTTCTCGGCTGGGGGTGGCGTCGATTTCGGTGAGTTTTCTGCTGAGGAGCATGTAGGTGCGGGTGAGGGCGTCGTATTCGCCGAGTTTGGCGTGCAGGCGCAGGATGTCTTGCCAGAGGGCTTCGTTGTAGGGGTCGGTTTCTGCGGCTGTTTCGAGCATGTCCAAGGTGGTACGGGGGTCGTTGGTCACGGTGTGCGACGCCAGCCATCCCACCGCGTTGAGTGCGTCGCGGCGTGTGGCTTCGCGCATCGGCTCGATCCAGGGCTGGCTCAGATCCGGGGCCAGTGGCGCGGTGGCGATGTCGATGATCCGCTGGCATGCCGCCGCCCGGTCCTCGTTGTTGGTGGCGCGGCGGCGCGCGGTGACGGCGTCGGTGAAGTCCCAGTAGTCCACCCGCACGTGGGCGGGGTCGAGGCGGTAGCGGGCGCGGCCCTGGGTGGCCTGCACGGTGGCGTGGCCGTCGGTGCCGGTGGCCGCGCCGAGAGCGATGCGCAGGCGGCTGATCGCGTTGGTGAGCGCGTTGTTCGGTTTGGCGGGCAGATGCCCGGCCCACAGCGCCTCGAGCAGTTCGTCGCGGGTCACCCCGCCGGGGTGGAGCGCCAGTACCGCGAGCAGCTCGAGGCTTTGTGGCTGTAGTCGGCCGGTGATTTCGGTGCGCGGCGCGTCCGCCGCGTGCAGCCACAGCTGTGTCGGCCCGAACAGCTGCACCACCAGCAGGCGCCCGTCCGCGGCGGCAGGCGGCCCGGGCATGGGATCCGGTGGCACAGTGGGCGGTCGAGGTGCGGGCTCCGCGGCAGCCTCGGTGTCGCCGGCGCTAGTATCCTGGTCTGTGCTTTGCTCGTGGCGCGGGTTGGTAGTTGTTGGGTTGTCACGTACTAGTGGTGTCGGGTCGGGCTCGGGTAGCGGCGGAGTGCGGGCGCGGGCAGGTTCCGGGAGTGCACCGGTTGGCAGCTCGAGCCGGTAGACCGTCGGCCGCGCGGGTGAACGGCGTTCTGGGAGACGGGCTCTCTGCCCCGGCCCCCGCGCGGGTGGACGTCGGTGCGAGGGATGCGGATCCGTGAACACAGGTGTCGCTGGGCGGAGTTGGGTGTCGACGGTCGCGGCGATCGCGCTGGCGGCGCGCACCAACCTGTTACGACGGTGTGTGATCAGCGGTTTGCGTAGCAGAGCCTCGGCGCTGTGCCGATCGCGGGGAATCCGTGCCAGCACTGGGACATTCAGACGGGTTGTGGTGTCGCTGTTGGGCTGTGCGCCGATCAGCAGTACTCCGGGGTGGCGGCTGCCGCCGGCGAGCTCGCGGATCCGTTGGCCGGCCAGGGCCGGGTCGGTGAGGTCGCCGCGTACGAGGATCAGGCAGGCATCGGCGGCTGTCAGGATCGGTGCCTCCGCGGAGCTGGGTCCGGGTGCGCCGCAGTCGGCGAACACCGTGGCCCCCAGATCACGCCAGGCGGCCAGATCGTCGAGGCGCCGATTGTGGTCGCGGCCGGTCAGCAGCATCGTCACCCACCGCGCTCTCTGCGCGTCGGGCCCGGGCGGTGCGGCCAGGAAGCCGAGACCGCCGGGAAGGACCTGCAGGTGGTCGGCGACGTGTACCGATCGTGCTCCGGAATGGACGTCCCGCGCCATGCTTGCCAGACCTTGATATGGGTCGGCGGCAACCAGATTCGCGAGTTGCCCGCCAGCGGGATCGGCCTCGACCACCACGGCCGGTTCGGGACCGGGCCAGCCGTGCGCGAGCGCGACCGTGGTCGTCGTGACTCCGGTCCCCCGCTGGAGACCGGTCACCGCGATCAGCAGCGGACGGCCGAGTCCGCGGGTGGTGTGGGACGAGGTCGAGGTCATCGGGACGGGACCGGGATCATGTTCACCTCACCTCACGCCCTCCCTCGTTCGTTCTCCGCTGCGTGGGCTGGGCGTTCGAGGTGGAGGCGCAGGGTGTGGTCGACGATGGTGGTGATGGTGTCGGTGGCGCGTTCGAGATGGGTGCGGGGCAGGTGATGCCCGGCGCCGGCCACGATGTCGTAGTCGGCCCGTAGTGCGTCGGCCAGCCCGACCGCGTGTTGCAGGGGCACGACAGTGTCTTTCTCGCCGGCCAGGACGACTGCCGGGATGCGGGACAGGACCTCGGCCGCCTTCGCGTGAAGGCCGAAACCTGGGTGTGTGCTCAGGATGTCGATAATGACCCTCGGGTCGGCGCCGGCATTCGGAGCGAACGGGTGGCCGGTGCGCCCGAGGCGGTACGCCAGCATGGCCTCGCCCACGGCGGTGACAGCACCGAAAGTCCGGTGTCGTCGTAGCCAGATAAGGCGTTTCGGCCAGGTGTGCAGATAGCGTGGCGACGCGAGGGATTCGCCGGTGGCGTTGAAGAACGCCACCCCAGCCAACCTGTCGGCGGGCTGGCGGTGAATGGTGGCGTAGGCATACACAAGCTGCGCTGCGGTCGAGTGCGCCACCAGCACCACCGGCCCCGACGCGTGTGCCAGCACAGTGTCCAGGTCGTCGACCAGGCGCCGCAAGGTGGTGATCTGTCGCGGTGCCGGCTTTCCTGAGTCACCGTGTCCGCGCTGGTCGTAGACGATCTGGGTCACCGCGCCGGACAACTGATGGTGCACACGCCCGGCCAGCGGGGACCAGAACCCGCGCTCGCGGCCCAGTGCGTGCACGTACACCAGCGTGGCCGCCGACGCGGACCGGCCCAGGCGTGTGGCCGCCAGGCGCACACCGTCGTCGGTGCCGATGGTCAAGACGTGAAGATCCGAGTGGGTCATCGGTGCGGGGTTCCTTCCCTGTCAAGGCATGGCCGTGCTCAGCGCCGGTTGCGGGTGGCTCGTGCCAGATGCGATGTTGGGCAGTGGGTTTCGCTCGACAGTGGCCATACGCACGGCCCTCAGCCCTGTTCTTGGACATGGCTGATCAGCAGGCCAGCGCCGGGGGCCGGTGCGGGGATGGTGTTGATCACTTGCAGGTAGTCCACGCGTTTGTGATCGGGATGCAGTTCGACGATGTGCACATTGGCGGTGTTCGAGGTGACAGGGGTCATTGCGACGCAGTAGGTGGTGCCTATGGGGATGGTGGCGATCCCAGCAGCAAGGGACTCCAGGGTGATACCGGTCTCGGGGGCAAGGACCTGCACGGCGGCCTCGGCCGAACGCAGCCGGTAGTAGGCGTCCTCGAACGTGGCGATCACTCCGGGCACGGTGGCCCGATCACCGCCGCGATCGGTGATCACCGCGCCCGACAACCCCGCACACGCGCCCGCCGCGACCGACACCGACGCGGGAACCGCACCATTCGGGCGCCCGGGTGGCGGGCGGTGCCCGGCGTGTACTGCCGCCACCGCGCCGACGAGAACCGCAATCGCTGCGGCAAGCGCTGCCCAGCCTCGTGCCGGCAGCCGGCGCGCGAGTCCACGAAGGCGCGCGCGGGGCAGCCTCGGCACGGGCCCAGGCGAGGGCTCGGGTACGAGCCAGGCGACGTCGGGAACCGGTTCGAGTACTCGGTCGGTCTCCGAATCGGTGCCGAGGTTGGTGGCCGGTGAGATGTCCAGCTGGTCCCACTCTTCATCGTCGCTGGATGTATTGCCGGGCAATCTTTTTCACCTCCGCCCGGTTAGGGCTTCGGGGGCCCGCCCGCGCCCGCGTGGGGGCGGTGGGGCGCGGGCAGGTGTCCCCCGAAGGGGTCATTAGTTCCCCGTGGGAGCGGGGGCGCCGATTACCGGGCCGGGGGCCGTGACACGGGTGAGGTTGTGGGCGAGCACGGTTAGCACGTCGCCGATGGCTTCGAGAGCGGTGCCGCCGTGTCCGGAGTCGTACTCACGCCATGTCACCTCGACTTGGCGCTGGTGGTAGGCGATCAGGGTGCGCAGCCCCGCGCGAACGGGGATCACGCGGTCGGTGTGCCCGTGGTAGAGGTGCAGGGGCGCACTCGGCGCGTTGTGCGCCAGGCACTCCGAAGCCAGCACGAACCGCCACATCAGATCGTTCCACGGGTCCTCCCGCACACAGAAGTGCGACAGCGGCTGCGGATACCGCTCGAAAAGCTCTACGCCGTCGAGGGTTTCAGCCTCAGCCGCCGCGCGCTGGCCCTCCTCGTTCAGAACGTGCCGCAACCGCAGGTGCGAATAGGCCCGCGACAGCCCGATCAACGCCGCCAACCCAAGCGGGGCGCAGGGACCGCGACTGATTGCCGGGGCGATCGCGGCCAGGTCGGAGGCGACCGCGCCGCCGCAGATCCCCCGCAAATCGACCTCGGGCGCGTAGCGCTCGTGCAGCTCACCGGCTGCGGCGACCGCGCGGCCGCCGTCGGCGTACCCCCACGCCACCACCGGCATCGACGCCACGACACGATCATCGGCGTCCAGCTCCGGGACGCATTGAGCGGCGCGAGCCATATCGAGCACGATCTGCCCGCCGGCGCGGGAAAGGAACGTGTGTGGGCCCATACCGGTGACGCCCAGGCCGGCGCCGTCGGGCACCGCCACCACCCACCCCTGTTCGAGCGCTGCGGAAATTTCGGTGCTGTCGGACTCGTCACCCACGGCCAGCATCTGCGACGCTGCGCGCCCGCCCAGACCGTGGAAGGGCGGGCAGTACACCAGCAGAGCACCTCGGCCGGGACGCGAATCCGGGGCGGTGTCACTGTCGGCGTGATCGGGGTCGGGCAGGATCACGGTGCCCGAGGCGGTGATGAGCTCGTCGCGGGAGTTGGTCGACGCGTACAGGATCTGCCACGCCGCCGCCGCGTGAGGCAACTGCGGCACGAATGTGGGGCGCATGCGCACCAGATCGCCCGGCAGGCAGCTCGGCGTGAGGATGGGTGGGGTGTAGAAGTCAATCATGATGCCTCCATAGATTTTTCGGGTTCGTGGTGGCGCCTGTCCTGCCCGGCGGAGGGGCACCGGGCAGGACAGGGCATCACGGGCTGGCCTGTGCGGGCGCAAGCCGTCTGTCCTGGGTGAGGGTTACGTGGGTGCCGGGTGGGTTAGGTCATCGGCGAGGCGGGCTAGGACGTGGGTGGTGGCGGCGCGGGCGGTGCGGAAGTGGTCGGCCTGGTATTCGTGCCAGTCGACGTGCGCGCCGTGCGCGCGGTAGTCGTGAAACAAGCTGCGGCCCATAGTGATCGGGACGATCGCGTCCGCGTCCCCGTGATAGATGTGCAGCGGGGCGGCCGGGGCGGGAGTGGTGCTGAGGAGTTCGTGGGCGAGCACGACACGCCAGATCGGGTCGTTCCACGGGTCGGGGCGCTCGCACCAAACCCCGAGCGGATGCCGATACCGCTCACACAACTCGACACGGTTCGACGCTTCCGCATCTGCCAACAACCGGCGCGTTTCTTCAGTGAACACATGGTGCAGCGGAAGGTGGCGGTGAGCGCGTGACAGCCCGATCAGTGCCGCGAACCCGAGCCCCGCCCACGTCCCCTGGTTGAGCGACTGCAGAATCTTTCCCGGATCGGTGACCACTGCCCCCGCAGCGATCCCGCGCAGATCCAGATCCGGTGCATAGCTGGGCTGCAGAATGCCCGCCGAGACCGCGGCGCGGCCTCCATCGCCGTAGCCCCACAACACGATCGGCGCCTCGGCGGCCTCCAGGGCAGGGATCCGGCGTGCGGCGCGGCCCAGGTCGAGCATCACCTGCCCAGCCGCGCGGCCGGCCAGGAAAGTGTGCGGGCCGCATCCGATCACGCCCAGCCCTTCCCCGTCGACCACCGCGACAGTAAAACCACGGGCCAGGGCCGCCCGGATCTGGGCGCTGTCGGGTTCGGCGCCGGCGACCAACAACTGCGAGGGCGCGCACGTGCCGCCGAGACCGTGAAAGCTCGGCTGATACACCAGCACCGAGCCGCCGAGGTCACCAGCGCTCGCGGGCGCCATCACCGTCCCCGACACAGCAATCAACTGCCCTTCGGAGTCACGCGAGGAATACAGCAGCTGCCAGGACTGCCCTGTGCCAGTCAGATTCGGTGCCGGACGCAGGCGAAGCACATGTCCGGGCCGGTGGTGCTGGTCCAGTTCGGGCGGGGTGTAGAACGCCGTATCGGGGTCGGCGACAGACGTGTCGGTGGGGGTCATGACTGTCCTTGACTGAGGTCGTGCGCTACAGCCACCAGCCAGGCGATCCCGGAGGCAAGCTGACCGTTGGGGTAGCCGTCGTGTAGCGGCACCGTGGCGGCCAGGCGCGCCCACACCGCAGGATTCGCCAGATCCGCGTTATCGGCCACCAGTTGCCCCCACGCACCGGCCAGCTGTCCCGTGAGTTTCACCGCCTCGGCCGGGTGGGCGGCGACTGTGGCGGTGATTTCGTTCCATCGCTCGCTGGCGGCGGTGACTCGCTCGGGTGGCGAGGCTGCGACACGTGGATCGGCTGCGTCGATGATTCTCTGCGACAACGGTTTTCGGGAACTGTAGTCGACGGTGTCGGGGCTGATGAGGATGTCGTCGAGCACCACGGTGGTCCACGCCGACCCCAGTGCCTGCGACAGCACCTGTTGCATTCTTCGACCTGCCCCAAATCCGGGTAATCCGGGCCTCGATAGGACATCAATGTCCGGCCGGCCACTTCACGGATGGACTGAACGCGCACGGCATGATCGACCACTCGCCACGACACTTCGATCCCATCGACAGTGGTGTGCCGACATCCTTGGCCGGACCACACCTCGCCGGACTGTGTATCAGCGGTGGGATCCTCGGAAGTCGAGTTGGGTTCCATGACGGGTCGCCGGTTGCTGTTAACGGAAGGCCACGAGGGCATGCCGGACAAACATGGCGGCGTCCACACCGGACGCCGTGCGCCTGGCGAGGCCATCGAACGTCTCCACGCACTCGCCGATGCTGGTGTCGCGGTGGCCCAGCCAAGCGACGCACTCCGAGCGAGAGGGCGCTGTACCGACTGGCATCACTTCCTCCAATAGCGTTGTGAATGAACAGTTTCAAAAGACGGTGCGTAAATGTGAGAGAGGCGCGAGACCTGGGCAGGGGGAACAGTGCCGTGGCTCGAAACACGGCGAGCGCCCGGAACCCGCAACGATGACTATTGCTACGGCGAGAACCCCAGATCGGTCCGGCCGTTCCAGGTGATCGAGTGGTCGACGTTCCACGAATCGATCACCGCAGCGATCGCCCTCAGTGCAGAAATCAAAGCCTCGGCGGAGTCGGCACCCCTCACCGTCTGGTCGAGCGGCACCTCTTCGATCCCCTCGATCCGAAAGGACACGGCCCATGTGCACGGGCCCTTCTTGTACGGCAGGCCGATCGAGACCAATATCGACGCCCCGGACCTTCGCAGCTCACGCTGCGCGACGACCAAATGATCCCAAGCTGACATCGACAGTTCCTACTCCCTGTCCATCACGACTGGACGACGATGCTGATCAACATCCGGCTGCCAACCGGCGCGACCGCGATGAATTCCCCCGTGACAGAGTTGATTTAGTGGCCGACCGGCTCGGTGAAATCGGCCTGCCATCATCGAGTCCCTTCCGCACGCAGTAGCTACCTCCTGGGAAGCTCACGAACCCCCGATCCGATGGATGCACCTTGAACCGCTCGCCTCCGCCGACTCACTCGCGTTAAGCAAGCTCTGCTAGTCGTGGCTGGTTATCCGTCGCACGCGACCGGGCGATCGACAGGGGCGCGCCATCACTACAAGCTGCCGACATGTTCAGGTGAAAGACGTCCCATGACCTGCGCGGCCCCGGTTGTTTGGACGTCTCGGAAGACATGCTCTACCCACGCCATGATGGGTGGGGTGTCGACCTCTTCGGACAGCCACGCTCGGGTGCCGGTGCCTTCGCACATACGGGCGTCGCGCCGCAGTTCGAACTCGCGAACGCTTCCGCGCACGAATCCACGCCCCAGCATGGGGCTGGCCCCGACCGCGTCGTGGAGCTTGCTCGAATCGTAGAAACAGGCGAAGAACTGGTCGTAATGCTCGCGCAGCAACCGCGCCCACTCATCCGGCCGCGACGCCAGGAGTCGATAGATCGGCGAACACGCCGAGACCGCGATCTCCTCGATAAACGTGTGCTCCGACAACACCAGCGTGACAGGCTCGGCCTCGGCCAGAACCGTCTGCACCGCAACAGGATTCATCCGCCAGCTATGTCCAGCCGTGCCGGGACGCCTGTAGTCGAGCGCGCCGCCCATCGCCGTGATGTGCATCCAACGCTTAAGCCCCAGGGACGTGCCCTGGCGCGTGTCGGCGATCAGCAACCGAGCGATATCGGTAAGCGGCCCCAAACTCAGGCAGCGCAGCGGACTTGAACCGGCCCCGCACAGTTCGCCCATGACATCGTAGAGGT
>NZ_BDBF01000060.1 GCF_001612845.1 Nocardia elegans NBRC 108235
GAGGCCCTGCCCGCGGCCACCGCGCAGCGCGTGCGCCGCGCCGGTTCCGCCCGCCTGTACAACCTCTACGGCCCGACCGAGGCCGCGGTCTCGATCACCGCCCACACGGTCGACGACACCGATACGGTGACCGTTCCGATCGGTCGTCCGGAGGCCAACAGCAGGGTGTACGTGCTGGATTCGCGGCTGCTGCCGGTGCCGGTGGGCGTGCCCGGTGAGCTGTATCTGGACGGTGCGCAGCTGGCGCGCGGCTACGACGGACGCGCCGATCTGACCGCGGAACGGTTCGTGGCCGACCCGTTCGAATCCGGAGCCCGCATGTATCGCACCGGCGACGTGGTGGCCTGGAACGCGGCCGGCGAACTCGAATATCGGGGCCGCACCGATTTCCAGGTGAAGGTGCGAGGCTTCCGCATCGAACTCGGGGAAATCGAGGCGGCGCTGCTCGCGCTGCCGGCGCTCGCGCAGGCCGCCGTGCTGGCGGTATCGGATCGGCGCACCGCCGATCGACTGGTCGCCTACCTCGTCCCGTCCGCCGGTGATGTCGATATCGCCGAGGTGAAAACGGCTCTGGCCCGGACACTTCCGTCCTACATGGTGCCCGAGGCGTTCGTCGTCCTCGAGGCGCTGCCGCTGACGGTGAACGGCAAACTGGACCGGGCCGCGCTGCCCCGCCCCGTCTTCGAGGCGACGGCCTACCGCGCTCCCGCCGGCCCGGTGGAACAGACGATCGCCGATATCTACGCCGACGTGCTGGGGGCGCCCCGGGTCGGCGCCGACGACGACTTCTTCGCCCTCGGTGGCAACTCGCTGCTGGCCACCCAGGTATCCGCCCGCCTCGGCGCGGCCCTGGACGCCCGGATTCCGGTGCGGCTGCTGTTCGAGGCCTCGACGGTGGCCGCGCTCGCGGTGCGCGTTGACGGCCACATCGGCTCCGGTGGTCGCACGGCGCTGACCGCCGGACCGCGGCCCGAGGCGCTGCCGTTGTCGCTGGCACAGCAGCGGATGTGGTTCCTCAACCAGTTCGAACCCGAATCCGCGGCCTACAACGTCCCCGCCGCCGTGCGGCTGCGCGGTGAGCTGCGGGTCGACGCGTTGCAGCAGGCGGTGCTCGACGTCCTGGGCCGGCACGAGGTGTTGCGCACCGTCTATCCGCAGACGGCCCACGGTGTCGTGCAGCACATCCTGCCCGCCGCGCAGGCGGGCGCAGACCTCACCCCGCGGCCGGTCGGCGCCGAGGAGGTCGCGGCGTGCATCGTCGAACTGGCCTCGGCCGGCTTCGACGTGAGCACCGAGGTGCCGATTCGCATTGCGCTGCTGCGCCTTTCGGCAGACGAGCACGTGCTGGTGTTCGTGGTGCATCATATCGCCGCCGACGGCTGGTCCATGCGGCCACTGACCCGCGATGTCATGCTCGCCTACGCCGCCCGCAGCGCCGGCCAGGCTCCGCACTGGACGCCGCTACCGGTGCAGTACGCGGATTACGCGCTGTGGCAGCGGCAGGTGCTGGGCTCGGAAGACGATGCGCGGAGCCTGATCTCGACGCAGGCGCGCTACTGGCGCGAGGCCCTGGCCGGCCTGCCGGACGAGGTGAATCTGCCCGCCGATCGCCCGCGTCCGGCGGTGCAGTCCGCACGCGGCGGACGGGTGGTGTTCCCCATCTCGGAGCAGCTGCGCGCGGATCTGGCCGAGCTGGGCCGCGCCCACAATGCGACGTTGTTCATGGTGGTCCATGCCGCGTGGGCGCTGTTCGTGGCACGCATGGCCGGCACCGACGACGTCGCGGTCGGCACCCCGATCGCGGGCCGCGGCGAGGCCGAACTCGACGATGTGGTCGGCATGTTCGTCAACACCCTGGTGCTGCGCACCCGGGTACCGGGCGAGGCGACCTTCACCGAACTGCTCCGCAGCGCACGCGATACCGATGTGCAGGCATTCGGACACGCCGATCTGCCCTTCGAGCGACTGGTCGAGCTGGTGAATCCGGAGCGCTCCACGGCCCGCCATCCGCTGTTCCAGGTGATGCTGACCTTCCAGAACCTGCCGCAGCGCGATTTCGAACTGCCCGGACTGCGGGTCGAGGCCGTCGATTTCGATTTCGACGCCGAACAATTCGATCTGTCGCTGACCGTGCAGGAGACCGGAGAGGGACTGCTCGCCGACCTGTCGTACGCGCGTGATCTGTTCGACCACACCACGGTCGAATCGTTCGCCCGTCGCTTCACCGGACTGCTCGCGGCCGTGGCCGCCACCCCGGAGCGGCCCGTCGGCAGCCTGCCGCTGCTGTCGGCGCCCGAATACGAGCAGTTCACCCGGATGGACGGCGGCCCGGTGCTCGCGGACGGCCTGCTGCCGGAGATCTTCACGCGCGGCCTGCGGCACGGCGCCGATCGGATCGCGGTGCGCATCGACGGGCGATCGGTGACCTACGGAGAGCTGGATCGGCAGTCCTCGCAGCTGGCCCGGATGCTCATCGGCGCGGGAGTCGGGCCGGAGCGGGCGGTGGCGATCGCGCTGCCGCGCTCCTACGAGATGATCGCCGCGGTCTGGGCGGTCGCGAAGGCGGGCGGCGCGTACGTGCCGGTCGATCCGAGCTACCCGCCGGATCGAGTGCGGCATATGGTGGTCGACTCCGCTGCTGTAATCGGCATCACCACAAGGGAATTCGCTGCCGACCTGCCCGCGGCCACCACCTGGCTGGCGCTGGACGACGAGACCACCGCCGCGGCCTGTGCGGGCCGTTCCCAGGATCCGATCACCGATGCCGATCGGATCCGTCCGCTGCGCCCGGACAATGCCGCCTACACCATCTACACCTCGGGTTCGACCGGCCTGCCCAAGGGCGTCACGGTCACGCACCGGCGGGTCGCCAATCTCGCCGCCCATGCCACCCGGCTGTGCCGGGTGGAGCCGCGGCACCGTTTCCTGCACGTCTGCTCGCCGAGTTTCGATCAGTCGCTGGAGGAGTGGCTGCTGACCTTCGGCAGCGGAGCCACCCTGGTCATCGCGCCGCCGTCGGTGCTGGGCGGACAGGAACTCGCCGAGCTGCTGCGCGCCGAGCGGGTCACCCACACCATGATCACCCCGGCCATGCTGGCCACCGTCGATCCGTCCGGACTGCCGGACCTCGAGGTCGTCGGCGCCGGCGGCGACGCGACCACGCCGGAACTGCTGGCCAAGTGGCAGCCCGGCCGCCGCTTCGTCAACAGCTACGGCCCGACCGAGGCCACCATCTCCTCGGCCTACGCGGTCCTGGTCGCGGGCGTGCCGATCACCATCGGCACCCCGGTGCCGGGCACGACGACACTCGTCCTCGACGCGCGGATGCAGCCGGTGCCGCCCGGTGTCGCGGGTGAGCTGTACGTGGTGGGCGAGGCCCTGGCCCGCGGGTACCACGCCCGGGCGGGGCTGAGCGCCGAACGTTTCGTCGCCTGCCCGTGGGGGACGCCGGGCACCCGGATGTATCGCACCGGCGACCTGGTCCGCTGGATCGTCGGCGGCGAGGGCGAGTGGGAGCTGGAATATCTGGGCCGCACCGATTTCCAGGTCAAGGTGCGCGGCTTCCGCATCGAACTCGGCGAGATCGACGCGGTGCTCACCGGCCACGACGATATCGATTTCGCGGTCACCCTGGGCCGCGAGACTCCGGCCGGCGCCACCGCGCTGGTGTCGTATGTGCATGCGGTGCAGGGACGTTCGGTCGATCCGCAGCAGCTGACCGCCTATGCCGCGCGCAGTCTGCCGTCGCATATGGTGCCGGCCGCGGTCGTCGTCCTCGACCGCGTGCCGCTCACCCCGGTGGGCAAATTGGATCGGAAGGCGCTGCCGGAGCCGCAGTTCCGGGCGCGGCCCTACCGCGAACCGGCCACACCGCACCAGCGACTGGTCGCCGCGGTCCTGGCCGAGGCGCTCGGGGTGCCACGGGTCGGCGCCGATGACGACTTCTTCGAACTCGGCGGCAACTCGCTCATCGCCACCCAGGTGGTCGCTCGCCTGGGCGCCCGGACCGCGACCCGGATCCCCGTGCGTACGGTGTTCGAGGCGCCGACGGTGCGTGCCCTGGCCGAACGGCTCGCCGCCCATGCCGGTACGACGAGGGTCGAGCTCACCGCACGGCCTCGGCCGCAACGGATCCCGTTGTCACCGGCACAACAGCGGATGTGGTTGCTCAACCGCATGGACCCGGCCTCCGCGGCCTACAACGTGCCGTTCGCGGTGCGCCTGACCGGTGCGGTGGACGCCGCCGCACTCGGGGCCGCCTTCGCCGATGTGGTCGAACGGCACGAGGTGTTGCGGACCGTCTATCCGCAGGGCGACGACGGACCGTTCCAGCAGATCCTGTCCGGCGCCGACGCCGAGTTCACGGTCGGTTCGGTGACCGCCGCCGAGGTGGAAGCCGAAGTCGCGCACATGCTTTCGCGCCCCTTCGATGTCACCGCCGACATTCCGGTGCGAGCCGCGCTGCTGCGGGTGACGGATACGTCCGAGCACATCGTGGTGCTGTCGATGCACCACATCTGCGCCGACGGCGCCTCGGCCGCGCCGCTGGTCCGGGATCTGCTGACCGCCTACGCCGCGCGCACGGCCGGTGCGGCGCCGCAGTGGTCCCCGCTGCCGGTGCAGTACGCCGACTACGCACTGTGGCAGCGCGAGCTGCTCGGCGCGGAGGACGATCCGCGATCCCTGGTCGCGGGTCAGCTCGCGCACTGGCGCACTGCCCTCGCGGACCTGCCCGAACAGCTGGCGCTGCCGGCGGATCGGCCGCGCCCGAAGGTGCAGTCGCTGCGCGGCCGGGCGCTGACGTTCGAGATCGGCGCCGAGCGGCACGGGGCCCTGCACCGGCTGGCCCGCACTCGCCAGGCCTCGCTGTTCATGGTGGTCCGTGCCGCGCTGTCGGTCCTGCTGGCCCGGCTCGCCGCCACCGACGACGTCGCGGTCGGCGCGCCGATCGCCGGCCGAGGCGAGGCGGAACTCGACGACCTGGTCGGCATGTTCGTCAACACGCTGGTGCTGCGCGCCCGGGTCGCGCCGCAGGCATCCTTCGCCGAGCTGCTCGACCAGGTTCGCGAGACGGATCTGGCGGCGTTCGCCAACAGCGATGTGCCGTTCGAACGGCTGGTGGAACTGCTCGACCCGGTTCGGTCGACGGCGCGGCATCCGCTGTTCCAGGTGGGCCTGTCGTTCCAGAACCTGAATCGGGCCGAGGTGCGGTTGCCCGGCGTGACGGTGAGCGAAGTCGATGTCGACACGCGCACATCGCAATTCGATCTGCACTGGTATCTGACGGACACCTACGATGAGCAGGGCGCCCCGGCGGGCATCTCGGCCGCCGTCACCTACGCCACCGACCTGTTCGACGCGGCCACGGTGCAGCGGTTCGTGCAGCGGTTCCTGCGGGTGATCGACCGGGTCGCCGCCGACGCCGAAGTCGCGATCGGCGATATCGACCTGCTGGACGACGCCGAACGCACCCGCATGCTGGTCGACTACAACGACACAGCCCGGGATCTGCCGCCGGTCTTCGGCAGCGACCATCCGCACACGCTGACCGCCCGGTTCGCGGCCGCGGTGGCCGTGCATCCCGAGGCGGTGGCGCTCGCCGAGGATCGCGCGGGAACCGCTGTAGCACAACGGGTTCTGACCTATGCGGAATTCGATGCGCGGAGCAACCGGCTGGCCCGGTATCTGATCGGCCGGGGGATCGGCCCGGAGCAGCGGGTGGCGGTGGCACTGCCGCGCTCGGTCGAACTGCTGGTCGCCGTCTACGCGGTGATCAAGGCCGGCGCCGCCTATGTGCCGATCGACCCGGATCAGCCGGACGAGCGGATTCGTCACATCCTCGACACCGCGGCACCGAAATGTGTGCTGGGATTGCATGATTCGACTATCGACGGCGCGATCGCCCTGGATCGGCTGGACCTCGCGGACTACAGCGACGCCGCGGTGACCGATGCGGACCGGGTGTGTCCGTTGCGGCCGGACGGCATCGCCTACGTGATCTTCACCTCCGGGTCGACCGGGCGCCCGAAGGGAGTGGCGGTGAGCCACCGGGCGATCGTGAACCGGTTGGTGTGGATGCAGTCGGAATACCGGCTCCAGACCGACGACGTGGTGTTGCAGAAGACGCCCGTCACCTTCGACGTGTCGGTGTGGGAGTTGTTCTGGCCGTTGCAGATCGGTGCCCGGCTGGTGCTGGCCGCACCCCAGGGGCATCGCGATCCGGAATATCTGGCCCGCCTGGTGGCGGCCGAATCGGTGACCACGGCGCACTTCGTGCCGTCGATGCTCGCGGCGTTCGTCGCGGGATCGGGGGCCGGTGCGGGTACCTCGCTGCGGCGGGTCTTCGCCTCCGGCGAGGCGCTGCCGCCGGCGGTCGCGCAGCGGTTGCGGACCCTGACCGGCGCCCGGTTGCACAACCTCTACGGGCCCACCGAGGCCGCGGTGGACGTGACCTTCCACGAGGTCACCGATGCCGATACCGCCACGGTGCCGATCGGCCGCCCGGTCTTCAATACCCGTGTCTACGTGCTGGATTCGCGATTGCGTCCGGTGCCGGCGGGTGTCACCGGCGAGCTGTACCTGGCCGGGACCCAGCTGGCGCGCGGATATCTCGCACGTCCCGATCTGACCGCGGACCGGTTCGTGGCCGACCCCTTCGTGGGCGGGTCAGGGGGCATGGGCGCAGCGGGCGGGTCAGGGGGCATGGGCGCAGCGGGCGGGTCGGGGGGCATGGGCGCAGCGGGCGGGCAACGCATGTACCGCACCGGCGATCTGGTGATGTGGAATGCCGACGGCGAGCTGGAGTACCGCGGCCGCTCGGACTTCCAGGTGAAGCTGCGCGGGCTGCGGATCGAGCCCGGGGAGATCGAGGCGGCGCTGGTCGCGCAGCCCGAGGTCGCCCAGGCCGTCGCACTGGTCCGCGGCGACGACGGCATGGACCAGCAGTTGGTGGCCTATGTGGTCGCCGAGGCCGGGCACACCGTCGACACCGATCGGTTGCGTGCCGGACTCGCGCGGCATCTGCCCGCGTACATGGTTCCGGCGGTCGTGCTCGTGCTCGACGAACTTCCGGTGAACGCGTCCGGCAAACTCGAACGCCGTGCCCTCCCGGCGCCGCCGCGCGCAGTGCGCGAATTCCGCGCTCCGCGGACCGCGGCCGAGACGCTGGTCTGTGAGACCTTCGCGCAGGTGCTGGGTGTGCAGCGATTCGGCTTGGAGGACAACTTCTTCGAACTCGGCGGCACGTCGCTCTCGGCGACCACGCTCGCCGCGCGGCTGACTGCCGCACTCGGGCAACAGGTTCCGGTGCTGACGCTGTTCACCGCGCCGACGCCTGCGGCCGTGCTGGCCGAACTGGACCGGGCCGCAGGCGATATCGATACCGCAGTCGCCTTCGACGTGCTGCTTCCGTTGCGGCGCAGCGGTATCGGCGAGCCGCTGTTCTGTGTGCATCCCGTCGGTGGTGTCGCCTGGTCGTTCGCCGGCCTGGCCGCCTCGGTGGAGCGGCCGCTCTACGGTCTGCAATCGCCGGCGCTGAGCGGGGAGGACCTGCCCGGCACCGTCGAGCAGTGGGCGCGGCGCTATGTCGATGCGATCCGCTCGGTGCAGCCGGACGGTCCGTATCACCTGCTGGGCTGGTCGCTCGGCGGCGTGCTCGCCCATGCCGTCGCGGTGCAGTTGCAGGACGAGGGTGAGCGGGTCGAACTGCTGGCCGTGATGGACAGCCGGCTCGGCGAGCCCGATGCCGACGAGTCCGAGCCGGTCGCGCTGCCGGAACTACTGGGCGGGTTGCTGGGGGAGCGGATCGAGGACTTCGGCGACGCCCTGCCGGAGGATCGTGCCGCGCTCCTCGACATGCTGCCCGAACCGTTCGCGTCGCTGGGCCGGGATCGGATCACCGCCGTCCTCGAGGCGGCGCTGGAATCGGTCGATCTGGCCGCCGCCTATCGACCGCGGATCTACCGAGGTGATCTGACGTACTTCGTCGCCGTCCACGACGCCTCGAGCGAGCCGGCCGCCGAGCGGTGGATATCGGCGGTGAGCGGCACGGTGCGGCGCCACCGCCTGCCCACCACCCACTGGCGTATGACGTCCGCGGAACCGTTGCGACGCATCGGCGCGGTGCTGAGCGAACACCTGAACAACGGCGAAACAGACTGATCCGCATCGCTTTTCGCCTCATCAGCCCGGAATCGACCAGGTTCCGTGCGGCCCTCGGGCGCCGGTCCGGCGTTCGCGGTTCGCGACCGTGAAAGAAAGAAGAAAGAAGAAAGAAAGTATGACAGGTACTGACTACACCGCGATCCTCACCCAGATCCTGAGCTTCCTCAGCTCCGGTTCCAGCCTCGCCTACACCCCGAAGTAAACCGCCCCGGAAAGGATTTTCGACTGATGGATACCGGAAGCTCCGGCCTCGGCAGCATCTTCACCGCCCTCGCGAACCTGCTCTCCACCGGATCGGCGGTGTCGGTAAAGCCGGGCGCTTGATCGCGGTGCGGGCTCGCGCACCGCGGGCCCGCACCACCCCCGGTGCGGCGGCGTCATCGCCGCATCCGGAAACAGTTCCGCACGAAAGGTATTCGAATGAGCAACCCATTCGACGATGACGACGCCGAGTTCTACGTCCTGATCAACGATGAAGGCGAGCACTCGTTGTGGCCGGTGTTCGCGGCCGTCCCGAGCGGATGGACGATCGCTCACGGCCCTTGTCTGCGTCAGCTCTGCCTCGACTATGTCGAATCGCATTGGACCGATATGCGCCCGAAGTCGCTGATCGAGGCCATGCGCCTACAAGCCAACTGAATGCGTCGCGCCGCGGCGTGCCATCCGAACCCCCCTGCACCGGCACGTCGCGGCGTTCACGTCTGCCTCGCATCGGCTCGGACCGCCTGCTAATATAAGTTCCAACTTATAAAAGGAGGTATGTCATGCCCTTGCTCTCCGATCCCGCCGCCCTCGCCGGTCTCGTCACCCGCGAGGTCCGCACCGGCTCTCGCGACGGCGCGACCACCAGGATCGCCGTCGCACGCCGCAGCTATCCCACCGATCAGGCCGATCTGTGGGACGCGCTGACCAACGCCGAACGCATTCCGCGCTGGTTCCTGCCGATCAGCGGATCGCTGGAGGTCGGCGGCCGCTATCAGCTCGAGGGCAACGCCAACGGCGTGGTCGAACGCTGTGACGCGCCGAAGCATTTCGCCGTCACCT
Source organism: Nocardia elegans NBRC 108235 (assembly GCF_001612845.1). GTDB lineage: Bacteria > Actinomycetota > Actinomycetes > Mycobacteriales > Mycobacteriaceae > Nocardia > Nocardia nova. The sequence continues at coordinate 9,208 of NZ_BDBF01000060.1, forward strand.
GGGAGATGGGCCCGCAGATCTCCTGGCTGGAGGTCACCCTCGGCCCTGCCGGCGACGGTACCGAACTGAAGCTCGAGCACGAGGCGCCGATCGATCCGGCCATGTGGACGCAGTTCGGGCCCGGTGCGGTCGGGGTGGGCTGGGACCTCGCTCTGCTGGGCCTGGGGATGCATGTGGACAGCGGTGAGCCGGTGGATCCGACCGTGGCGCTCACGCTGCACACCACCGCGGAAGGCCGTACATTCATCCGCACCGCCGCCACGGCGTGGGGTGAGGCCGCGATCGCCGACGGCGACGACCCCACCGCGGCCCGGACCGCCGCCGAACAGACCTTCGCCTTCTACACCACCGAACCAGAGGACACCCCGGAAGCTCGATGACCGTCCCACCCGCCCGCATCTTCGATGCGCTGGGCGACCCCGTGCGCCGTCACATTCTCGAACTGCTGGCCGCCGGCGAGCACTCCGCCGGCGCGCTGGTCGAGGCGGTCCGCACCACCACGACGATCTCCCAGCCCGCGGTGTCGCAGCACCTGAAGATATTGCGCGACACCGGATTGGTCACCGTCCGCGCCGAGGGCACCCGCCGGTACTACCGCCTCGACGCGGACGGCGTGGAGATCGCCAGAACCTGGCTGACCACCTTGCTCGACCCGCTGCATCGGCTGGCGAATCCCCTCGACGCCCTCGCCACCGAGATCGCCCGCGGCAAACGCGAGCGGCGCGCGGGAGACGCCGTCGCTCCGCGGGAGGCGCACGAAAGCGGTTACGCCGCAGGATGATTCACAACAGTCCGCTGTTCTTGGCCAGCTGCCCGCGAATCCGTTCGCGCAGCCGCGTGGCGGCGGCCCGGTGTTTGGCCGCGGTGACCCCGTCGCCGCACGCGGTCGCCAGTTCGGCCAGGAGCTCGTCCACCGGATCCAGTGGGGTGAAACCGGTTTCGAGGCCGGCGACGGTCCCGGCGGCGGGCAGGAGCCGGCGATAGAGTTCGGCGCAGTCGGCGGTAGAGCCGAGGGCGATCGCCGCACGGGCGCGGTGGGCCCGCATCATGACCGGATAGAAATGCTCGTCGACCTCGGGGCCGTGGTGGAAGAGGGCGGCGGCTTCGGCACGCTCGCCGGCGTCGAGGAGCGCGACGATGTAGATCTGGGTGAGCATGCCGGGGAGGGCGGCCTCGATTTCGGCGAGGCAGTCCACGGCGGGCGACAGATCGCGGCGCGCCCAGCCGAGGGGCAGCAGCGCGATCAGGGCCGCCTCATCACCCTCGGGGAAGCCGGAATCCTTTCCCGCCGAGCTACATTCGTCGAAATAGTGCGCCGCCCGGCCGATATCGCCGCGCAGGATCTCGGTGGCCGCGCGGAAGTATCCGAGAATGGTCGCCAACGGCCGCACCTGTGCCGTGCCCGCGAACTCCAGGGCGAGCGCCGCCTGGCGTTCCGCCTCGGCCAGGTCGACGTTCTGGCAGGCGGTGCGGAGGCGCAGATAGTGCGCGAGAGCGCGATATTGGGGCAGATCGGCCGACGTGGCGAGACGCTCCAGCTCGGCGGCCCGATGTCCCAGGTCGTCGCCCGAATGGCCGTCGAGCACCAGGTGGGTCAGCGCGTTCAGCGCCAGGCACTGCAATTCGGGGTCGCCGGTGCTGCGGGCCAGTTTGAGTGCCGCGTGGGCACGGGTGTGGGCGAGCCGGTGCGCGGCCGGGCTCGATTCGAAGACGGCGGTGGTGAGCAGGCGAACCTGGGTGGCCACCGGCTGGTCGCGGGCGGAGGCCACGGCGAGTGCTCGCCGCAGCCGCGGATTCGACCATCTCCAGTCCCGCATCGCCCACACCACCGGGGCGCGCCAACTGGTCAGCGCGCGCACCACCAAATCCCCGTCGCCCAATTCGGTGGCCAGCCGCAGCGCCTGGTCCCGGGCGTCGCGGGCCGCGGCGATGCGCCCTGCGTACGCGGAGGCGGTGACCAGTTCGCAGTAGGCGTCCACGCAGGCGACCCGATCCGCGGGCGAGGCATCGGGATCCTCGTGCCCGGCCAGCCGCCGCAGTTCGATCACCGTGCGCCACAGCGGCGCCGCGTCCGCGCGCATACCGCGCTCGACACAGTGCCTCGCCGCCGCCGTGATGTAGTCGACCGCGGAGTCGGCGGTGCTCGCGGTGGCCGCCCGCACCGCGTGATGGGCCAGCACCTCGACCGCACGGACGTCGTCGGGCCGGCAGCCGCCCAGCAGGGTCAGCACCCCCTGATGCATCCGCGTCCGTCGCAGCTGCGGAATCCCGGCGTAGACCGTGTCGCGGATCAGCGCGTGCGCGAACATGATTCGCCCTGCGGGATCGATGATCACCAGCCGCGCCAATTCGGCGGTGCCGACGAGTCCGATGATCTCGTCCTCGGTCCGTTCGGTCAGCGCCACCAGCGTCGCCGGTTCCACCCGCTCCCCGCAGACGGCGGCGTACTCGAGCACCTCGCGGACCGCATCCGGCATCCGCGCCAGTTGCAGTTCGATCACCCCCCGCACACTCGGCGGCAGATCGTGGACATCGCCACCGACGGCCATCGCGGCGGTGAGCTCACGCAGGAACAGCGGATTACCGCCGGTGCGCTCGTGCAACAGCGCGAGCAGATCGGTATCCAGACCGGAGAGTCCGGCGGCCCGTGCGATGGCACACGTCCCGTCCAGATCGACACCGGTGAGCTCGATATGCGCGGCGGTCGGATCGGCGAGAGCGGCCACGGCGGCCCGCACCGACGGCGGCGCCTCCACCTCACGCAGTGTGGCGATGATCAGCAGCGGCTGGTCGTGCAGCCAGGCCACGGCCTGGCGCAGGATCTGCAGGGTGGCCTCGTCGGCGCGGTGCAGGTCCTCGAGCACCAGGGCGACCGGGCCGTCGGCGACGGCCTTGCGGCAGCGGTCGGCGATCACCCGGGAGATCTCGAACGCCCCACCGAGAACCGGCCGCGAGGTCAGATCGGCGCCGAACCTCGCGGCGACCTCGGCCCAGACCCACGCTTGCGGCGCCCCGTCCACCTCCGGGCAGCGGCCGGGCGCGACCACCCAGTCGCGGCGGCGTAGCTCGGTGGCGACCGCCTCGGCCAGCGCCGATTTGCCGAATCCCGCGCCGCCGCAGATCCACACCACCCGGGCGCCGTGTTCGATCGCCTCGCACGCCGCCTCCAGAACGACCTTGCGCTGCACCGGGTATCCGAGTGCGGTCGCGCTGTCGGCCCGCTCGTTCGGCTCGGGCGATCGCTCGATGTCGCGCACGAGGTCGGCGCGCACCGCGATGGGCGCGGTCGGCAGGGTGGACTCGAGCACCGGCACCGCCTGGTTGAGGATCGCGGTCTCCAATTCCTGGATGCGACGCCCCGGATCCAGTCCCATTTCCCGGGTGAGGAATTCCGCCGTGCGCCGCAGCGTCGCCAGCGCTTCGGTCTGCTGTCCCAGCCGGTATTGCGCGAGGGCGAGCAGTCGCACGCTCTCCTCGCGGTCGGGCCGGTCCTCGACGGTGCGCCGCAAGCCGCTGATCACCTCGGTGGTGCGGCCGAGTTCCAGCGCGGCCTGTGCGCGTAATTCACCGGCGGTCAGATACAGATCGGTCAGCCGCGCCGCCTCGGCCGCCGCCCAGCCGCAGTCGGCGAAACTCTCCAGCGCGCGTCCGTTCCAGCAGGCCAGCGCGATATCCAGCATGCGGGTGCGGGTGGCCGCCTCGGGGGCACGGGCGCCGCTGCTCACCTGCAGATATTCGTGCAGGAGCGATTCGAACTGCCAGGCGTCGACTTCGTTGTCGCGCAACCGCAGCGCGTAGCCGAGCCCCTCCGACACCACCACCGTCGCCGGCGCGCGGGCGGGACGTTCGGGTTCGAACACCCGCCGCAGGTTGTGGATGTGCACCTGCAGCACCGACGTCGCCTTGGGTGGGGGTTCCCCGTCCCACAACTCGTCGACCAGCCGATCGGTCGACACGGCGCGGCCCTGCGCGATCACCAAGCGCGCCAGCAGGGCTCGGGTGAGCCGGCCCGCGAGGCGGATCGGTGTTCCGTCGAGTGCGATGTGCATGGGCCCGAGGACATGGATGCGCCGATCAGCCATGCCATGCCCCCTGCAACCGTGACATCCCGGACACCTTCCCCATGGCCCGTCCCGTTCAGCAGCCGACGGACGGCCATTACGCTGGACATCTGATTTAAATTAGAATCTTTACTATAAATTTTCTGCGCTGTCTGTCGTTAGCTTCATGGTTGCCAAATCGTTATATCCATTCCGTGTAGTACTTCCGGTGCCCGTGTGTTGTGCATCACGTTCTGCCTGTTCCAGGTTGCGCCACACGTGGTTCGATCCTGAGTGGCGAGGTGAGCGGCTTGTAATGCAATTGTGACTTTTTCGGCGAAACGCTGTTTCGCGGTCGGATGACCATCCTCGGCTCGTATATTTCATCGCAACTTCGGAATTGCTCTCGATATCGGTCAATTGCTTGCCGCCCGATTCGACCGGAAGTGAACCAGAAGTGGGATGGACGAGGCTGACGTTCACAAACCTGATGGATGGGGAGGTTTCGAATGGTTCGAACGTCACAGAACGCGGTAACGGAATTCGGTGGCGCAGGGCAGGAGAAATCATGAGTCAGAACAGGATCCGTCCCCGGCCCACCGTGCCGGACATCGTGGCCCTCTTTCACGACGACGATCAGGCGGGAGAACTGTTCATGCGGACCGACGAGGTGATCGCGGTGCCGGCGGGCCAATTCGTGGCCATGGCCCGCGCCGTCGCGCAACTGGCCGATCACGCCCTGGTCGGCGGCGGAATTCATGCGGACCGCCCGGACGAGGGGACGCTCGGCGCCTTCGCGCACGCGGGCGAGAATTCCGTCACGGAACCGGAACCGGTCACCCGTGGGCTCTATGTCGACGCCGACGGTGACGTCTGGGAGCACGACGAGCTCGGCTGGCGGTTACTGCTGCAGGCCGGTGTGGTCGTCGACCCGGTTTCACATTGGGACTGGATCCTCGGACATGTCGGGGAATTCGGCCCGTTCACTTTCGTCGCCGCGAGCTGAGGAATTCACCGCCGCGTTTTTATCGTCAGACTGACGATTACAATGCCCGTCATGGGCAGTGGTTTTCGCCTCAATGCAGCGGTCGCGGTCGATTTGGTGGTTCTGACCCTGGGCGCCCGCCACACTGCCAACGACACGCTGTGCGCGCTGCTGGTCCAGCGCCTCTACGCACCCTATCGCGGAAGATGGGCGCTGCCGGGAGGGTTCGTCCGCCCCGAGGAAAGCCTCTCCGCGGCCGCGGTGCGGGAGTTGCGCGAGGAGACCGGAATTCGCGGCGACCGCATGCATCTGGAGCAGCTGGCGACCTACGGTGAACCCGGCCGTGATCCGCGCGGCCGGGTCATCAGTACCGCCTATCTGGCGCTGGCGCCGAATCTGCCCGCGCCGCAAGCGGGTTCGCAGGCCACGGCGGCCGGCATCTGGTCGGTGGAGCAACTGCTCGCCGAGCGCGGCCGCATCGCCTTCGACCATCGCCGCATTCTCACCGACGGTGTCGAGCGGGCCCGCGCCAAACTGGAATACACACCGCTGGCCACCGCCTTCTGCGCCCGCGAATTCACGGTGGCCGAACTGCGCCGGGTCTACGAGGTGATGTGGGGCACCGATATCGATCCGCGCAATTTCCATCGCAAGGTCACCACCACACCGGGTTTCGTCCTGGCCACCGGCGCCACCACCACCCGCGACGGCGGTCGTCCGGCCAAGCTCTATCGCGCCGGGCCCGCGCAGGTTCTGCACCCGCCGATGTTGCGGCCCAGCTGATTCCCCGTCGTTGCCCCCGCGTGCCCGCGCGGTGGTACACCAGGAGTATGACGGAGGTCACAACCGCAACCCCGAGCGCGCCGACGGTCGCCGGGCGCTCGGCGGAGTTCTGGGGATATTTGATGTGGGGGCTCGCGGGCATCGTCATCGCGGTCCCGGAGTTGGCCGCGGTTTTCGATCTGGCCGACTGGCCGACGATTTCGGCGACGATCGGCCACCTCGAGGACGGGCATTCGTGGGTGCGGCTCGTGGTCGTCTTCGTGATCGTGGTGCTGGCCTACTACTCGCTACCGCAGCTGGCGATGCCGCCGGAGCAACCGGCCACGGTCGCGGGCCGGCAGACCACGGCCAACGGCCGGCTCACCCCCGACCCCGATGCCGTGCGCACCGAGGGGATGGGTGGCTATCTGGTGCTGGCCTGCGCGGCGCTGGCCGCCGCGGTCGCCTTCGCCGGGGGAGCCCGCGCGGTCGATCCGGGGACCTTCACCGGCGCCTATGTGCTCTACGGAACCATCGCGGTGATGTGGGTGATCCTGCCGAGCGTGCTGTCGATGTTCTTCGCGCGGGAAGTGCCGTTTCCCACCTTGTTTCGCACGATCGGCTATCTCGAGCATCGCGCGGGGTTCGTCGCCGCGCTGCTGCTCGGACTGCTGGCGATCCTGCTCATCCACCTCGCGCTCTACCCGTGGCCGCGCGTGACCGGCTGACGGGTCACTCGCGGCGCGGCGACCCGAACAGCACGACCTCCATCAGGGCCATGACGCGCTCGGGCGGGCAGAGGTTCTCGTCGTCGCCGAAGACCCGGCCCAGATCCACCACGAGCCCGAATCCGGCCTGCACCAGAATGCGCGCCTGCGCCTCGGACAGTTCCGGCCGCACCGCGACCAGCAGTTTCACCCATTCGGCCACGATCAGCCGCTGAATATTGCGCAGCACCGTGCGTTCCTCGGGCGGAACGTGGCTGAACTCGGCGTAATAGACGAAGGTCAATTCGCGTTCTTCGAACGACCCGGTGACATACAGGTCGATCAGCTTCGACAGTGCCTCGGCGGGAGATTTCGACGAGGCCGTGGCCGGGCCGATCGCGCCCGACACCCGATCCGCCGCCCGCCGGAACGCGGCCGCGAGCAGATCGCTCTTGCTGCGGTAATACCGGTAGACGGCCGAGGCCGCGGACAGATCCGCGGCCGTGGCGATATCCTCCACGCTCACATTGGGATAGCCGCGCTGATGAAACAGCTCCACCGATTTCTTCAGCAGCAGTTCGTGTTTGAACGACTGCGGTATCTCCACCGACCGCGGTGTGGCCACCGCCGGCGCGGCGTCCGGTAGCTCCGCGCCGATGATCGCCCATGCGGCCGAATTGAGCACGGCGGTAAGCGATTTCACCGGAAGCGTGGCGTGGTGGTCGCCGATGCTGCTGACGATGCTGAGCAGCGCCACCGCGCGCACCAGCCGGTCGCGCCGGGGCAGTTCCGGGCGCAATTCACCGAGCAGGTCGGCGAGGGCGCGGATCGAGGTGGTGAACTGCTCGTCCAGCGTCGCGCGATCGGTGTCGTCGAGATAGCGGCCCTCCCACCGCGCCAGCGTCACGGTCGGGCGATTGGCGATGGTCGCGGCGATCATGGCGTCGAGCACGCCGGCCAGCCGCTGCCGCGCCGGAAGGTCCGCGGCCTCCGGATCCACCGTGGTCGATTCCACCGTCAGCGCGCCGAGACGCAGCAGTTCCTCCCGGAACAGCGCGTACTTGCTGGGATAGTGCCGGTACAGGGCCGCCGAGGAAATGCCGAGGCGGGAGGCGATGTCCTCCATGCTGACCCCGTGATAGCCCAGCGAGCCGAACGCCGCCGCCGAGGTCGCGGCGATCTGGGCACGCCGATTCTTCGGGCGACGGCGAATCACCCGCTCCTGTGGCTTTGTTGCCGGCTGTTCTGCGGGGCTCGCGGTGCCGCGCTCTACGCTCACGGTTCCGGCCTGTCTGTGGTGCGGCGGCACTCCTCGGCACTCATGAATGCCATGGTAGTCACCGGATGATTTCCGGCTGCCCGGTGTTACCGCCGGTTCCGGGAGACCTGCGGGGGATCGCCGCGGTGGCGAAGGCCGAGCCCGGGCCGGGTCTCGACAATTGTGTCCTATCGCCGCCGGCACCCGGGCCACCGGGGTGTCCCGGTGCGAATGAAAAGCATTCTGTCGCAAGCAAATACCGACCGGATTCATCTTTTCTCGGATACCACCCAGCTTGGGCGAACGACCAGATCGCTTGCTCGTATCGAAATAGCATCGTTTCGACTCTCGTCACTGGCAGCGGGTGCCCGCCGCGCCGTACGCTGCGCTGGCACTCGGCACCGATCCGGCATCCCCGCCGGTCGGGAATTCATCCGACACCGCGGTAGCGAAGGGACTCTCGATGCGCACGCTGGACCTGGAACGGATCATCCGGGCACCCCGCGCCGACGTCTTCGACTGGATCACCGACGCCACCAACTACCAGCGCGTTCCGGCGATCCGGCGGGTCACTCCGGTCCGTCCGGGCAATGTCTCCGAACACGGGGTCGGGGCGGTGCGGCTGCTGGTGACGCCGCTGCTGCGGCTGACCGAGGAGGTCGTCGACTACGACCCGCCGCGACTGTTTCGTTATCGCATATTGAAATCGCTTCCGCCGCTGCGTCGTCAGGACGGAACCGTGACCTTCGACGACCATCCGTCCGGCACCCGGGTGCGCTGGCACTCCCAATTCGAGGTCGCCACACCACTTTTCGCCGCCGCCTGGACCCTCGCGCTGATCCCCGCCGTCTATCTGGGCGTCAGCGCGGTCCTCTCGACCGCCGAGGCCGAACTCCGTCGCGACTAGGCCGCGCCGGCTCGGGCCGCGGCTCTCAGCTCAGCGCGGCCCAGGCCATCTCGCGCAGAATGGGCCGGGCCCGTCCGGCCAGCGTGGGGGAGGCGCTGTGCGGCGTGGAGTTGATCAGGCCGAAGGTGGCGTGCGCCTTGACCCGCGCGGCGGTCTCGTCCAGTTCCGGGTGCAGGCCGCGCAGCACCCCGACCCAGATCTCCACGTACTGCCGCTGCAGGCGGCGCACCTGCCGCCGCGCGGATTCGGGCAGGCTTTCCAGGTCCCGATCCTGAATACGGATGAGTTCGGGCTCGCCGAGGGCGAAGTCGAGATGAAACTCGATCAATCCGGCCAGTGCCGTGCGCGGGGATTCGGCCTGTTCGGCGACGGCCTTGCCGCCCTCGAACAACCGGGTGCTGATTCCGACCAGCAATTCGACCAGGACGGCTTCCTTGTTGGGGAAGTGCCGGTAGACCGCCGGCCCGCTGATACCGGCCGCCGCGCCGAGGTCGTCGAGCCGCACCCCGGGGAAGCCGCGGTCGGCGATGAGCCGCGCCCCGGCCTCCAGTAATTGTTGCCGCCGCTGCGCCTTGAGCTGCTCCCGGCGCGTGGGAGCGAGGGCCTCACTGCTGCTCATCGGGCTCCTCTCCGCAGGTCGGCGGCGGTCGGCAGGTCCGGTTTCCGGCACGCCTGGACATTTCAGTTAACGAAGATTATCTTAGTTTCCAGTTATTGGCCACTAACCGAATGGGCAGGATGGCGTGATGACCCTGACGCAGGACGTGCAGGCCGGCAATCGTGCCGCACATCTGGCGCTGCTCGACGAGCTGCGCGCGAAGCTGGCGGCGAGTGCGCTCGGCGGACCCGAGCGGGCCCGCGAGCGCCATCTGGCGCGCGGCAAACTGCTGCCGCGCCAGCGGGTGGACCGGCTGCTGGATCCCGGCAGTCCGTTCCTGGAACTGTCGCCGCTGGCGGCCGACGGCATGTACGGCGACGACTGCCCGGGCGCGGGGGTGATCGGCGGTATCGGACGAGTGTCCGGCCGGGAATGCGTGATCGTCGCCAACGACGCGACGGTCAAGGGCGGCACCTATTACCCGATGACGGTCAAGAAACATCTGCGCGCCCAGGAGGTGGCGCTGCAGAACCATCTGCCGTGCATCTACCTCGTGGACTCCGGCGGCGCGCATCTGCCGCATCAGGACGAGGTCTTCCCCGACCGCGAACATTTCGGCCGGATCTTCTACAACCAGGCGACCATGAGCGCCAAGGGAATCCCGCAGATCGCCGCGGTCCTGGGTTCCTGCACGGCGGGCGGCGCCTATGTTCCCGCGATGAGCGACGAGGCGGTGATCGTGCGCAATCAGGGCACGATCTTCCTCGGTGGGCCGCCGCTGGTGAAGGCGGCCACCGGTGAGGTGGTCACCGCGGAGGAACTCGGCGGCGGCGAATTACATTCGCGCACCTCGGGTGTCACCGACCATCTGGCCGACAGCGACGAGGACGCGCTGCGCATCGTGCGCCGCATCGTCGGCACCTTCGCGCCGAAGTCGCCGAGTCCGTGGGAGATCACCGCGCCGGTCGACGCGATCGCCCCGCAGTCGGAGCTCTACGACGTGGTTCCGGTGGACCTGCGCACGCCCTACGACGTGCACGAGGTGATCGAGCGGATCGTCGACGGCGGTGAATTCCAGGAATTCAAGGCCGAGTACGGCCGCACCCTGGTCACCGGCTTCGCGCGCATCCACGGCCATCCGGTCGGCATCGTCGCCAACAACGGTGTGCTGTTCGGTGAATCCGCCCAGAAGGGAGCGCATTTCATCGAATTGTGCGACAAGCGGGTCATTCCGCTGGTGTTCCTGCAGAACATCACCGGTTTCATGGTCGGGCGCGACTACGAGGCGAGCGGTATCGCCAAACACGGCGCGAAGATGGTGACCGCGGTCGCGTGCGCGCGGGTGCCGAAGCTGACGGTCGTGATCGGCGGTTCGTACGGCGCCGGCAACTATTCGATGTGCGGGCGGGCGTATTCGCCGCGCTTCCTGTGGATGTGGCCGAACGCCCGCATCTCGGTGATGGGCGGTGAGCAGGCCGCCTCGGTGCTGGCCACCGTTCGCGGCGATCAGCTCGGTGATTCCTGGAGCGCCGAACAGGAGGAGCAGTTCAAGGCGCCGATCCGGGAACAGTACGAGCACCAGGGCAATCCGTACTACTCCACCGCCCGGCTGTGGGACGACGGGGTCATCGATCCCGCCGATACCAGAACCGTGCTCGGCCTGGCGCTGTCGGTCTGTGCGCAGGCGCCTCTCGAACCTGTCTCCTACGGCGTATTCCGGATGTGATCACCATGCTGAACAAATCTCACCCGGTGCCCTTCGACACCGTGCTCGTCGCCAACCGCGGCGAGATCGCCGTGCGTGTGATCCGCACGTTGCGCGCCATGGGTATTCGCTCGGTGGCGGTCTACAGCGACGCCGATGTCGCCGCCCGGCACGTGGCCGAGGCCGATGTCGCGGTGCGGCTGGGTCCGGCCCCGGCGCGGCAGAGCTATCTCGATATCGATCGGGTGGTCGACGCGGCCGTGCGCTCCGGTGCGCAAGCCGTCCATCCGGGTTACGGCTTCCTGTCGGAGAATTCGGCGTTCGCCGCCGCGCTGGAGAAGGCCGGCATCGTCTTCCTCGGTCCGCCCGTGCGGGCGATCGAGATCATGGGTGACAAGATCGCGGCCAAGACCGCGGTCGCCGACTTCGGGGTGCCGGTCGTGCCCGGAATCGCCCGGCCCGGTCTCACCGACGACGAATTGGTCTCGGCCGCAACCGAAATCGGCTATCCGGTGCTGGTCAAGCCGTCGGCGGGCGGCGGCGGCAAGGGGATGCGCCGGGTCGACGATCCCGCCGATCTGCCCGCGGCGCTGGTGAGCGCGCGCCGGGAGGCCGCCGCGGCGTTCGGCGACGACACGTTGTTCCTGGAGCGGTTCGTCGCCACACCGCGGCATATCGAGGTGCAGATCCTCGCCGACCAATTCGGCAACGTGCTGCATCTGGGCGAGCGGGAATGCAGCCTGCAGCGCCGACATCAGAAGGTCGTCGAGGAGGCGCCCTCGCCGTTGCTGGACCCGCAGACGCGGGCCCGGATCGGCGCCGCCGCCTGCAACACCGCTCGCAGCGTCGACTACGTGGGCGCGGGCACCGTCGAATTCATCGTCTCCGCCGACCGGCCGGACGAGTTCTTCTTCATGGAGATGAACACCCGGCTGCAGGTCGAACATCCGGTGACCGAACTGGTGACCGGGGTCGATCTGGTGGAATGCCAGGTCCGCGTGGCGGCCGGGCAGAAGATCGTCGCCGAACAGGACGATATCCAGCTCACCGGTCACGCCGTCGAGGCTCGCGTCTACGCCGAGGATCCCGGCCGCGACTTCCTGCCCACCGGCGGAACCGTGCTGGCGCTGGCCGAGCCGCAGGGGCCGGGCGTGCGGGTGGATTCCGGGCTGCGCACCGGCAGTGTGATCGGCAGCGACTACGACCCGATGCTGTCGAAGGTGATCGCGCACGGCCCCGATCGCGCGACCGCGATCGCCCGGCTCGACCAGGCACTGGCCGACACCCAGGTGCTCGGCGTGCGGACCAACACCGACTTCCTGCGCTTCCTGCTGGCCGACCCCGATGTGCTGCGCGGTGATCTCGACACCGGGCTGCTGGACCGGCGCGCCGGGGACTTCCGCCCCGCACCGGTCACCGACGACCAGTTCGTCGCGGCGGCGGTGGCGCGGTGGCTGCGGGCGTGGCCGGATGCGCCGCGCGGTCCGTGGGACATCCCGAACGGCTGGCGCGTCGGCACCGCCGCGCCCACGGTGTTGCGGCTCGAGGGCGGCGACCGCGTCGTGCACGTGGCGATCACGGGCACCCCGGCCGACGCGTGGGTGGCGGTCGACGCCGGGCAGCCGCGCTCGCTGACCGCCGCGCGCGACGACGCGGTGCTGACGATCGACCTCGACGGTATCCGGCTGCGCTACCGGGTCGCCGAACACGGCGGCCCGATCTGGGTGGCCGGCGCCGACGGCGTCGCGGCGGTGCGCGAGGTGGCCGAACCGAGTTTGCGCGGTGGCGACGAACAGCTCACCGATGCCGAAATACTCAGCCCCATGCCGGGTTCGGTGATCGCGGTGCACGTGGCCCCGGGCGCCGAGGTGGCCGCCGGCACCCCGGTGGTGGTGGTCGAGGCGATGAAGATGGAACACACCCTGACCGCGCCGGTCGCCGGAAAGGTGGAGCTGCTGGTCGCGACGGGCGACCAGGTGCAGGTCGAACAGGTCCTGGCGCGGATCGCCGCCGAGCCCGTCGTGGACACCGAGGTATCGGACACCGAGGAATCGGACAGCGAGGAATCGGACAGCGAGCAGGCGGACACCGAGCAGAAAGAGGCACAGGCATGAGCGATTTCCTGTCGACCGGCACGCTGCCGGAGGAGTACCGAGAGCTGGCGCTGACCGTTCGCGATTTCGCGAATCAGGTCGTCGCGCCGGTGGCGGCGAAACACGATGCGGCCCATACCTTCCCGTACGAGGTCGTATCCGGCATGGCGGATATGGGTCTGTTCGGCCTGCCGTTCCCGGAGGAGTACGGCGGTATGGGCGGCGACTACTTCGCGCTGTGCCTGGCGCTCGAGGAACTCGGCAAGATCGACCAGAGCGTGGCGATCACGCTCGAGGCCGGGGTGTCGCTGGGCGCCATGCCGATCTACCGGTTCGGCAACGAGGCGCAGAAGCAGGAGTGGTTGCCGCAGTTGACCTCCGGACGCGCCCTCGCGGGTTTCGGTCTCACCGAACCCGGTGCGGGCAGCGATGCCGGCGGCACCCGGACCACCGCCGTCCGCGACGGCGACGACTGGATCATCAACGGCAGCAAGCAGTTCATCACCAATTCGGGCACCGATATCACCCGGCTGGTGACCGTGACCGCGGTGACCGGTGAGTCGGAGGGCAAGAAGGAGATCTCCACCATCCTGGTGCCGACCGACACCCCCGGCTTCGTCGCCGAACCGGCCTACAACAAGGTCGGCTGGCATGCCTCGGACACCCATCCGCTGAGCTTCACCGACGTCCGGGTGCCGCAGTCGAATCTGCTCGGTGAACTCGGCCGCGGCTACGCCAACTTCCTGCGGATCCTGGACGAGGGCCGGATCGCGATCGCGGCGCTGTCGGTCGGCGCGGCACAGGGCTGTGTCGACGAGAGCGTGCGCTACGCCGGTGAGCGGGAGGCGTTCGGCCGCGCCATCGGCCGCAACCAGGCGGTGGCGTTCAAGATCGCCCGGATGGAGGCGCGGGCGCACGCCGCGCGCACCGCCTACTACGATGCGGCGGCCCTGATGCTGGCGGGCAAGCCGTTCAAGAAGCAGGCCGCGATCGCGAAGCTGGTCGCCAGCGAGGCCGCGATGGACAACGCTCGCGATGCCACCCAGATTTTCGGCGGCTACGGCTTCATGAACGAATATGCTGTGGCCCGGCACTATCGCGATTCCAAGATTCTGGAAATCGGCGAGGGCACGACCGAGGTGCAGTTGATGCTGATCGGACGGGAGCTGGGACTGTGAGCGAGCCGATGGAGCCGGTGCGCCGGGTGGTGCAGCGCGGGCTGTGGTTCGAGGAGCTGGAAATCGGTGTGCTGTACGAACATCGGCCCGGGCGCACCATCACCGAGGCGGACAACGTCGCGTTCACCACGCAGACGATGAATACCCAGGCGCTGCATCTGGACGCGGCCTTCGCCGACGGTCTGCCCCCGTTCAATCAGCGACTCGTCAATTCGATGCTCACGCTGTCGACGCTGGTCGGCCTGTCGGTGGCGCAGCTGACGCAAGGCACCATCGTGGGCAATCTGGGCTTCTCGGAGGTCGCCTTCCCGAAGCCGATGTTCCACGGCGACACCCTGTACGCCGAAACCCTGGTGACCGCCAAGCGCGAGTCGAAAAGCCGTCCGGGCGAAGGGATCGCGACCTTCGCGCACACCGGGCGCAACCAGCACGGCGACGTGGTGGCCACCGCGGTCCGCAAAACCCTGATGCGGATGCGCCCGGACGGCGAGTAGGAGAGCGGATGAACTGGGAACTCCCGGGCCCGGCCTGGCTGTTCTGCCCCGCCGACCGGGGCGAACGCTACGAGAAGGCCGCCGCCGCGGCCGACGTCGTGATCATCGATCTGGAGGACGGCGTCGCGGCCGGGGACAAGGAGGCCGCGCGCGAGGTGCTGATGGCCACGCCGCTCGATCCGGAGCGGACGGTGGTCCGGGTCAACGCGGCCGGTACGCACGATTTCGACGCGGACCTGACCGCGCTGGCCTCGACCTCCTACCGTCGCGTCATGTTGCCGAAATGCGAATCAGCACAACAGCTCTCACTGCTGTCGGACTACGAGGTGCTCGCGCTGTTCGAATCGCCGCTCGGCGCGCTGCGCACCGAAGAGGTCATGGCCGCGCCGAATGCGATCGCCTCGATGGCCGGGGCGGAGGATCTGGTCGCCGGACTCGGCGGCAATTCCAGCCGCCGCGCCGACGGCGGTTATCGCGATGTGGCCCGGCAGCTGCGCTCGACCGCGTTGCTGGCGGCGAAGGCGTACGGCAAGATCGCGCTCGACTCGGTGTACCTCGATATCGCCGACCTCGACGGGTTGCGCGCGGAATCCGACGAGGCGGTGGCGGTGGGCTACGACGTCAAGGTCGCCATCCATCCCAAGCAGCTCGCGGTGATCCGGGCCGCCTACGCGCCGGCGGACGAGGAAGTGGACTGGGCCCGCCGGGTGCTGGCGGAGGTGCCCAACAATCGCGGTGTGTTCAGTTTCGAGGGACGCATGGTGGACGGCCCGGTGATCCGGCACGCCGAGCGCATTCTGCAGCGTGCCGGGGCCCGGTAGACCTAGGAGAGTCATGACGCAACCGCAGTGGGAGCCCGACGCCGGGGACCTGGAAACGGCGCGGGTCGCCGATTTCGCCCGATTCGTCGGGGCCCGGACCGGACGAGAATTCGACGACTATCACTCGCTGTGGGAATGGTCGATCACCGATCTGCCCGGGTTCTGGGGCGCGCTGTGGGAATATTTCGAACTCGGCGGCGCGCCGGCCACCGTGCTGGCGAGTACCGAAATGCCCGGCGCGCAATGGTTTCCGGGGCAGCTGCTGAACTACGTCGATCAGATCGCCCGTCATGCCCGCACCGACCGGCCCGCCATCGTCTACGCCGGCGAACAGGGCGGCCTGACCGAGATCTCCTGGGCGGAACTGCTGGGCCGCACCGCCTCCTTCGCGGCGACGCTCCGCGAACTCGGGGTGGGACTCGGCGATCGGGTCGTCGGCTATCTGCCCAACATCCCCGAGGCCGTGATCGCCTTCCTCGGCGCGGCCAGTATCGGCGCGGTGTGGAGTGCCTGCGGGCAGGACTATTCGGCCAAGGCGGCGCTCGATCGGCTGGGGCAGTTGGAGCCGGCCGTGCTGGTCACCGCCGACGGTTACCACTTCGGCGGGAAAACGCACGACAAACGCGACGATATCGCCGCCCTGCGGGCCGGGCTGCCGACCGTTCGCGCCACCGTCGTGGTGGCGCGCCTCGGCGGTGCGGTGCCCGACGCTCTGGACTGGAATGCGGTCGCCCCGCCGGAGGGCGCCGAATTGTCCACGGAGCCCGTCGGCTTCGCGCATCCACTGTGGATCCTGTTCTCCTCCGGCACCACGGGGCTGCCGAAGGGGATCGTGCACGGGCACGGCGGCGTCCTGCTCGAACATCTGAAAGCCGCTGCGCTGCAATCGGATATCGGCCGCGGCGACGTCTTCTTCTGGTACACCAGCCCCAGCTGGATGATGTGGAACTTCCAGGTCGCCGGCCTGCTGGTGGGTGCGACGATCGTCTGTTACGACGGCAGTCCGACCTATCCGCACGCCGATTCGCTGTTCGACCTGGCCGCGCGCACGGGCACCACCGTGCTCGGCACCAGCCCCGGCTACGTGCTCGCCTGCATCAAGGCCGGTGTGGTGCCGCAACGCGACCACGATCTCTCGGCGCTGCGCACGATCGGCATCACCGGGTCGTCGCTGCCGCCGTCGTCGGCACTGTGGTTGCGCGACAACGTCGGTGAGCGGGTGCAGGTGAACTCGATCAGCGGCGGCACCGATGTGGTGTCCGCGTTCATCGGCGGTGTGCGCACGGTGCCGGTGTGGCCGGGCGAGCTGTCGGTGCCGTTCCTCGGCGCCGCGGTGGATGCCTGGGACGAATCGGGCCGGCCGGTGCGCGGTGAGGTCGGGGAGTTGGTGATCACCGCCCCGATGCCCTCCATGCCGGTGTCGTTCTGGAACGATCCCGACGGAACACGCTATCGCGCGGCGTATTTCGAGATGTTCCCCGGCGTCTGGCGGCACGGCGACTGGATCACCGTCACCGATCACGGCAGCATCGTCGTGCACGGCCGCTCCGATTCGACGCTGAACCGGCACGGCATCCGGATGGGCTCGGCCGATATCTACCAAGCGGTGGAACAACTTCCGGAGATCGCCGAGGCCCTGGTGATCGGCGCCGAACAGCCCGACGGCGGTTACTGGATGCCGCTGTTCGTCACCCTCGCCCCGGGCACCGAACTGACCGACGAGCTGAAACAGCGCATCAACGCGACGATCCGCACCGAGGTCTCGCCGCGCCACGTCCCCGACGAAATCATCGCCGCCCCGGGCATTCCGCACACCCGCACGGGCAAGAAGCTCGAGGTGCCGATCAAGAAACTGTTCCAGGGTGCGGACCCGGATCGGGTGGTCGAACGCAGCGCGGTCGACAATGCGGATCTGCTCACCTGGTACGCCGAGGTGCCGGCCCGGAAACGGGCGACGTAGGCCGAGCCGCGGAAGCGGTGCGCTGCCGCTCGGTGGCCGCCGAGTACGCGCGGCGCACCGCATCCGGGCCGCGGGTGATCAGGCGGCGAGCTCTCCGGCCTCGTCCATCGACAACCGGCCGTCGACCATGCGGTAGACCGCGTTCATGCGGTGCAGGTGGGTGCGGTCGTGGGTCACCAGCAGGGTGGCGGCGGCGTGGGTGTGGACGACCCCGAGAATCAGGTCGATGACGGCGGCCCCGCGTTCCTGGTCGAGGGCGCTGGTGGGCTCGTCGACGACCAGCAGGGCGGGGTCGTGCATGAGCGCGCGGGCGATGTCGACGCGTTGCCGTTGACCGCCGGACAGCTGGGCCGGGCGCTTCTTCTCGTGGCCGCGCAGCCCCACCGCGTCGAGCAGATCCATCGCCTTGTCCCTGGTTCGGCGTCGCAGGCGCGGTGAGACGACGGTGTGGCCACCCAGGTGCTGCATCACCTCCAATTGTTCGACCGCGGTGAGGGCGGGGATGAGGTTGGGCTGCTGGAAGACGATCCCGATGCGTTCGCGGCGCAGCGTGGTGGCCTCGCGCCGGGACGCTCGGGCGAGGTCGACGCTGCCGTCGTCGGTATCGAGCAGGATCCGGCCCGAATCCGGGCGTACCAATGTCGACACCGTGGCCAGCAGACTCGATTTGCCCGATCCCGACGGGCCGGTGATGGCCGCGATCTCGCCGCCGCGCACGGTCAATGACACCCGGTCGAGGGCGGTGATGCGGTCGGCGCCGTCGGGGAAGGTGAGGGTGAGATCGGAGACGGTCAGGGTGGTGGTCATCGAAAGCTCCTGTGCGGTAATCGAATCAGCGAGATTGGTTGAGCGCGGTGAGCGGGTCGGTGGTAGCCAGGAAGCGCAGGGCGAACACGGCGCCGAGCAGCCCGAGCCCGATCAGGGCGAGTGCGGGCACCACGGTCGTGGCCGCGCTGAGCACGAACGGCACCGCCCCGCCGATGAAGGCCCCGGCCAGTGCGGTCACCCCGACACCGACGCCGACGCCGAGGAGCAGCACGATCAGCGCCTGGCCCAGGGCGTCGCGAACAAGTGCGGTCGTGGTGGCGCCCAGCGCTTTCAGCGTCGCGATATCCGCGGTGCGCTGGATGGTCCAGACGGTGAAGAAGGCACCGATCACCAGGGCGGAGATCACGAACAGCATCACGGTCATCAGCGTGAGCGAACCGTTCTCGGCCCGATACGACCCGATGGCCTGCAATGCGCCGTCGACACTCGTCGTGCGGGTGTGCGCGGCGCTGTTCACCGCACCGGTATCGGGCACTCCGGAGGCGACCAGAATCGTGGCGGCCCCGCCGCGCGGATCGAGTTGCTGCCAGTCGGACAGCGTCGTCCAGATCACCGGGGTGTGCGCGTACCAGTCGTCGTCGCCGACTGCCGCGACCGTGAAGGTACCGCCGCCGATCGACACGCGATCACCGGCGCCGGCCGAGAGGTCTTCGGCGGCGGCTTTACTCAGCACGACGGTGCCGGGTCCGGTAGCCACCTCGTTGCCGAACGCCTTGCCGTCGACGCCGAATATCGCCACCTGGGCCGGTGCGGACCCCTCCCGGACGGCCTGGCTACGGCTGATGCCGACCGGATCGACGCTTCCTCCGGCTCGCTGCCAGCGCTCGACCTGTTCGCTGGTCAGCGCCGAGGAATCGAACGACGGATCGGCGCCGGTATCGGCGAATACGACGCTGCCGCCGGACAGCCGCTCGAGTGCGGAAATATTCTGATGCGCCAGGCCGGCCGTGAGTCCGCTCAGAAAGCTCACCAGCAGGGCCACCATGGTGACGACCAGGGTGATGAGCAGGAATCGGCCGCGGGCGGCCCGCAGATCTCTCAGTGCGACGAACATATCTCCACCTTCGCGATGAATCCGCCGGTGGACATCGCCTGCGCGGACACTTCGCGACCGCCCGACGATGGGGTGCCGAATCCACCTTTCGATGGATGCCGCCCCGGTAACCGCGCATAAGCTGGCAGCGTGCACCGCTCTCCACTCACCCCCGTCTTCGCCGCATTGCAGGTCGGACTGCATGTGTTGATGACGGCGCTGGTGGTCGTGGTGATGGTGCGGGCGGCCGTGCCCGGTGACGACGGCCCCCGGCCCACCGTCGCGGTGATCGTGCTCGCGGCGCTGTTCCTGCTCGTCTATTTCGCGGGTGGGCTGTTGCGCGGGCGCCCGGTCGCCGCGCGAGTGTGGCTGGGCGGGCTCACGGTGCTGTGGCTGGCGTTGATCGTGCTGGTTCCGGAGGCCGTCTACCTGGTGTTCGGACTGTTCTTCCTCTATCTGCATCTGCTGCCGCGACTGTGGGGACTGGCCGCGGTCGTCGCCGCCACGATCGTCTCGGTGGTCGGCTGGGGATTGCACGAGGGGTGGACGGTTCCCGGAATCGCCGGACCGGTCCTGGGCGCGATCGTGGCGATCGCGATCGGCCTGGGCTATCGGGCGCTGTTCCGCGAGGCGGCCGATCGCCAGCAGTTGATCGACGAATTGCTCTCCACCCGTGCCACTCTCGCCGAACGCGAACGCACGGCCGGCAAACTCGCCGAACGTGAACGGCTCGCGCAGGAGATCCACGACACCGTCGCCCAGGGGCTGTCCAGCATCCAGATGCTGCTGCATGCCGCCGAACGCGACGCACCGGATCATCCCGCGTTGCGACAGATCCGGCTCGCCCGCGAGACCGCCGCGGACAATCTGGTCGAGACCCGGCAGCTGATCGGCGACCTCACCCCGGCGGTGCTCGAGGGGCAATCGTTGAGTGATGCGCTCGAGCGGATCGCCCGGCGCGCCGAGGGCCCCGGGCTGAGCGCCCGCACGGTGGTCGAGGGGACGCCGATGCGGCTGCCGATGCCCGTTGAGGCCGCACTGGTGCGGGTGGCGCAGGGTGCGGTGTCGAATGTGGTCCGGCACGCGCACGCCGACCGGATGCGGATCACGCTCACCTACGGTGACGACGCCGTCCATCTCGATGTGGTCGACGACGGCGTCGGTATCGATCCGGCGGTCTTCGGCGGCGGCACCTTCGGCCTCAACGCCATGCGCAGCCGCGTCGAACAGCAGGGTGGTGTCATGGACGTCGAATCCGAGCCGGGGCATACCGCCGTCACCGTGTCTTTTCCGCTGCACGACTCGGAAACCGCTGCGGCCGAGCTCATCTCGCGGGAGGAGCTGCCGTGATCCGTCTCCTGCTGGCCGACGACCACGCCATCGTCCGCGCCGGATTGCGGGCCCTGCTGGATTCCGGCGAGGACATCACGGTGGCCGGGGAGGCCGCCACCGCCGAGGAGGCCGTGGCCTTCTGCGCCACCACGCACGTCGATCTGGTGCTGATGGATCTGCGCTTCGGTCCCGGCAAATCCGGGGTGGACGCGACCCTGGCCCTGCGCGCCCTGCCCGATCCGCCGAACGTCCTGGTTGTGACCAACTACGACACCGACGCCGATATCCTCGGCGCCATCGAAGCGGGTGCCTGCGGTTACATCCTCAAGGACACCCCGCCGCCCGAACTCCTCGCCGCCGTGCGCGCCGCGGCGGCGGGGGAGAGCGTGCTCTCGCCCTCGGTCGCCTCCAAGCTGATGACCCGCGTGCGCAAACCGGACACCACCCTGAGCGCCCGCGAGATCGAGGTGCTGCGCCTGGTCGCCGACGGTCATTCCAACCGCGACATCGGCAAACACCTGTTCCTCAGCGAGACGACGGTGAAATCCCATCTGGTGCACATCTATTCGAAGCTTGGTGTGAAATCGCGGACGTCGGCGGTGGCGCGAGCGCGCGAGCGCGGGGCCATCTGAACCGTGCAGGGCTCGCCGATCGCGGCAGTGTCGCTCGGCGCGTGTCGGGGCCCGCGCCCACGCCGCCGCTTCCTAGGGTGTGCTCATGTCTTCCATCACCGATCCCGAAGTGCGGGAGTTCCTCGCCGCCGGAACCCGTACCGGCAAACTGGCTCTGGTCGCCTCCGACGGCCGCCCGATCGTCAATCCGGTGTGGTTCATCCTCGACGGCGACGACCTGGTCTTCAACACCGGCAAAACCACCGCCAAGGGCAAGGCGCTGGCTCGCGACCCCCGCGTCGCCCTCTGCGTGGACCTGGACGAACCGCCGTACGCCTATTTCCAGGTGCAGGGCGTCGCCACCCTCTCCGAGGATCCTGCCGAACTCCTGCGCACCGCGACCGCCATCGCCGCGCGGTACATGGGCCCGGACCGCGCCGAGGAATTCGGCACACGCAACGCCGTCCCCGGTGAGCTGGTCGTGCGGGTACGCCCGGACAAGATCCTCGGTGGGCTGAACATGACCGGATAGCCGAAAACTCTGCGCTGCAACACGTCCGATACGCAACCCACCGGTTCGTTCCGCGCCGCTGCGGCAGGTTGTGCTGCGCGGCCCACCCACCCTCTGCTTCCACCGTTCCGAATGCACCTCGTGGGACAATGGGGCGACCATGAAGACGAGGTGAGGAGCTGAGGTGACAGCCTTTTCGTATCCGCAACGGCTGCTGACGCTCTCCGATTTCGTGGCGCTCCCCGAAGACGACCGGCATCGCTGGGAGTTGCAGGAGGGGGTACTCGTCGTGTCGCCGTCACCGACACCGGCGCACAATATCGCCGGCGCGCAACTGTATATGCAGTTGTTCGCGCAGCTGCCGGACGATCTGGTGGCCGTGCCGGACGTCGACGTCGATCTGGGGTTGGTCCCGCCGGACGAACCCGCCACCGTCAGGCGACCGGATCTGATCGTCGTGACGCGTGCCGAACTGGAACGAGTCCGTACCTCCGGCGGCATTCTTCGCACGTCGGAAGCGGTGCTCGTCGTCGAAATCGTTTCCCCGGGCTCGCGTCGCACCGATACGGTGACCAAGCGCAGCGAATACGCCGAAGCCGGCATAGCGCACTACTGGATCATCGACCTCAACGAGCCGCTGAGCCTGTTGGTATTCCGGCTCACCGAAGAACTCGGATATGTGGACGAAGGCGAAGCGACCGGAACATTCCGGACCACGTCGCCCTGCCCGCTCACCATCGAGCTCGGGCGGCTGGGCTGAGGGGTGCGGGATCGGGCGGGCACCTAGACTCCGGGCATGACCGTGCATTTCATCGGAGCGGGTCCCGGGGCGGCCGATCTACTCACGCTGCGGGCGGTGGCGCTGCTGCGGGAATCTCCGGTGTGCCTGTATGCCGGGACGTATCTGGATCCCGAGGTGCTGGCGCATTGCGCGCCGGAGTCGGAGTTGATCGATACCCAGGGGCTGGATCTGGACCAGATCGTCGCGCACTGCGCACGGGCCGACGCCGAGGGGAAGGATGTGGCCCGGCTGTGTTCGGGGGATCCGTCGATCTATTCGGCGCTGACCGAGCAGGCGCGCCGGCTCGACGCGCTGGGCATTTCCTGGGATGTGACGCCCGGGGTGCCGGCGTATGCGGCGGCGGCCGCGGCCCTGGGCAGCGAGCTGACGGTGCCGGAGGTGGCGCAGTCGGTGGTGCTGACGCGGACCCAGGCGCGCTCGACCGCGATGCCCGAGTCCGAGGCGCTGGACAATTTCGCGCGGACCCGGGCCAGTCTGGTCCTGCATCTGGCGATCACGCGGATTGGGGAGCTGGCCGCTGAGCTGGCGCAGGAGTACGGCGCCGATTGCCCGGCCGTGGTGGTCTACCGGGCCAGTCAGCCGCAGCAGCGGATTCTGCGCGGGACGCTCGCCGATATCGCCGGCCAGGTCGAGGCGGCCGGACTGCGGCAGGCCGCGGTGGTCCTGGTCGGGCGAGCCCTGACCCCGGCGCTCGACTGTGCGCAGTCCCATCTGTACGACCCCGGACGGGAGCGGCACCCGGTATCCGGGCCCGGCGCGTGACCCCCCTCGCGCACCGCGATTTCGGTCACTCGGGACGGGCGATTCCCGGTAGGTTCCCAGGAGCGGATCGACCGTCGAGGTGGCGGGGACAACGGAGTGCAGTGGTGATGTCGGAGCGCTATCGCCCTTCTTGGCTGATTGTCGGTACCTGGCGGTAGATTGGTTCGGTGTTCATCAGCGAATCTCGAAACGAGGCCGATCCGTGGCCGGTGGGTGGGGTCGGGCCCATGTAACAAGATCGGCCCGACGGACGGATAGGTCCTATGAACATTTTTGTCTGATTGCAATCGAAGTGAGCCCCGAATGCCGGACGCCACGCTCGGATGAGGTGAGCGTCGGCATCGGTGTGCCATCGGGGAGCGCTGCGTGGCGTTCCGGAAGCGAGGTTACGGGTTGGACCGGCTGGATTTCGGCGGAAACGGCGAAGCTGGCGGCGAGGTAACGCCCGCGGCAGTATCCGGGGATCAACTGTTCCCGCTGTCGCCGGCGCAGCTCGGAATCTGGTATGCCCAGCACCTGGACCCACAGGTGCCGATCACGATCGCCCAGTACGTCGACCTGGACGGTGACGTCGACGTCGAGGTGCTCTCGCGCGCCAGCCTGGATGCGTCCCACGAGCTGGGCTCCGGTTTCGTACGCATCGTCGAACGCGACGGCGAGCCGCTGCAGTATGTCGATCACGCCATCGGCGACACCGACGGCGTCGAGCACATCGATCTGCGCGATGCCGCCGATCCGGAAGCGGCCGCGCACGAGTGGATGCGCGCCGACTACGGCCGCCCGCTGAACATCATCACCGACCGCCTGGTCCGCTCGGCCGCGCTGCAGCTCACCGACAACCGCTGGTTCTGGTACTCGCGTGCCCATCACATCGTTCTCGACGGCTTCGGCGCGGTGAACCAGGTCAACCGGATCGCCGAGCGCTACACCGCCTATCGCAACGGCGTCGAGCCCGCCGCGTTGAAGGCCTCCGACCTGCGCGACCTGGTCGAATCCGAATTCGCCTACCGCGACAGCACCCGCTTCGAGAGCGATAAGCAGTACTGGGCCGAGCGCGTGGCCGGCCTGGAGGAGGGCACCAGCCTCACCGGCCGCAATGCCGCCCCGGCCCCGCTGAACGACGTGGTCGGCGCCGCTCTCTCCGACGATCGCAACGACCTGCTCGCCGAAGCCGTTCGTCGCCACGACTCCTCGCCGGCCGCCCTGCTGATCGCGGGTTTCGCCGCCTATCTGGCGCAGTGGACCGACGCCGAGGACGTCATCCTGAGCCTTCCGGTCACCGCGCGCACCACCGCGGTGATGCGGCGTTCCGGCGGCGCCACCTCGAACATCGTCCCGCTGCGCCTGCACGTCGGCCACGACACCACCGTCACCGACCTGCTGAAGTCGGTGCAGGTGGAGGTGTCGGGTGCGCTGCGTCACCAGCGGTACCGGCACGAGGACATTCGCCGTGACAGCGCCGCCGCCGGCCGGGAATCGGGCAGCGGCGACGGAGTGGTGACCAAGGAGTTCTTCGGCCCCTGGGTCAACATCATGTTGTTCCAGGACGAGCTGGTACTCGGCAGCACGCCGGGCCGCTTGCATGTGCTCTCCACCGGTTCCATCGAGGATCTCGGCGTCAACTTCTATCAGACCGAGGGCGGCGCGCGGTCCCGGATCGACTTCGAGACCAACCCGAACCTCTACACCGAAGACGAAGCGCGCCATCATCATTCGCGCTTCCTCGAATTCTTCGACCGGTTCCTGCAGGCGGATGCGCAGGATCGGCTGTGGGGCCTGCCGATCACCACGGCCGTCGAGCGGGCCGAAACCGTCACCGGCTGGAACCGCTCCGTCCACGAGGTGCCGACCACCACGCTGCCGGCCCTGCTGGACGCCGCGATCGCGCGCACGCCCGACCGGACCGCCATCGACTTCCAGGGGCAGACGCTGACCTACGCCGAATTCGGCGCCCGGGTCAACCGCCTGGCGCGGACCCTGATCGCCGACGGTGTGGGCCCGGAATCGCTGGTGGCACTGGGCATGCGGCGTTCGCTGGACCTGGTCGTCGGCATGCACGCGGTGCTGAAGGCCGGTGGCGCGTACGTGCCGATCGATCCGGACCATCCGGCCGAGCGCACCGCCTACATCCTCGACAGCGCGGGCCCGGTGTGCGTGCTGACCAGTTCCACCGACGAGGTGGACCTGCCGGATTCGGTGCGGCAGGTACAGATCGACACGCTCGACACCACCGGTGTGTCCGATGCGCCGATCACCGACGCCGACCGGCTCGCGCCGCTGCGCGCGGACAACACCGCCTACGTCATCTACACCTCCGGTTCGACCGGCCGGCCCAAGGGCGTCGCGGTCACCCACCACGCCATCGTCAATCAGCAGCTGTGGATGCTGCACGAATACGGCCTGACCGAGGCCGACGTCTATCTGCAGAAGACCGCCACCACCTTCGACGTCTCGCTGTGGGGTTACTTCCTGCCGCTGATGGTCGGCGCGAAACTGGTGGTCGCCGATCCGGACGGGCATCGCGATCCGGTCTACGTCGCGCAGATGATCGAGCGGCACGCGGTGACCGTCACCGACTTCGTGCCGTCGATGCTGACGGTCTTCGCCTCGCACGCCACCGCGGGTCAATGTGATTCGCTGCGTGCGGTGTTCGTCATCGGTGAGGCGCTGCCGCCGGGGACCGCCGCGATGTTCCGGGCGATCAACCCGGACGCCGGCCTGCACAACCTCTACGGCCCCACCGAGGCCGCGGTCTCGGTGACCTACTGGGAGGCCACCGCCGCCGACACCACCACCGTCCCGATCGGTATCCCGGAATGGAATGTCGATGTCTACGTGCTGGATTCGCGGTTGCGTCCGGCCGCGATCGGCGCCCCGGGTGAGCTGTATCTGGGTGGACGGCAGCTGGCCCGCGGCTACCGCGGCCGGCCCGATCTGACCTCGGATCGGTTCGTCGCCAATCCCTTCTCGAGCACCGGCGAGCGCATGTACCGCACCGGTGACCTGGTGCGCTGGGGCCGGCAGGCCGACGGGACCGGCGTGCTGGAGTACATCGGCCGTACCGACTTCCAGGTCAAGTTCCGCGGCCAGCGCATCGAGCTCGGCGAGATCGAAACCGATCTACTCGCCCATCCGGCGGTCAGCCAGGCCGTCGTGCTGGTGGTCGACACCGCGACCGGTCAGCAGCTGGTCGCGTATGTTGTTCCGGCGCCGGGATATTCGATCGATTCGGCGGATCTCACCCGGTTCGTGGCCGAGAAGCTGCCCAGCTACATGGTGCCCGCCGCGATCATGGTGCTGGACGCGTTCCCGCTCAACACCTCCGGCAAGCTGGATCGCAAAGCGCTGCCCGAACCCGTGTTCAGCGCCGATGCGACCGGTTACCGCGCCCCCCGCACGCAGGCCGAGGAGATCGTCGCCGGCGTCTTCGCCGACGTACTGAGCCAGCCCCGGGTCGGCGTGGACGACAACTTCTTCGACCTCGGCGGCAACTCGCTGGTGGCGACCCAGGTCGTCGCGCGCATCTCCGCCGTCTTCGGCGTGCAGCTGGGCGTGCGCGCGCTGTTCGAGACGCCCACCGTGGCGGGTATCGCGGCCCGGGCCGACACCGCGGCCGAACACGGCGGCGACGGCGAATTCGCGGCGCGTCCGCCGCTGGTCGCGCAGCATCGCCCGGACCGGGTTCCGCTGTCGCTGGCACAGCAGCGGATGTGGTTCATCAACCAGTTCGACCCCGCCGCACCCACCTACAACCTGCCCTTCGTGGTGCGGCTGAGCGGCACCGTCGACATCGACGCGCTGCAGACCGCGCTGCGCGACGTGGTGGAGCGGCAGGAATCGCTGCGCACCATCTTCCCCGAGTCCGGCGCCGGCGGCTATCAGTTCGTTATTCCGGCCGAACAGGTCGACCTGGGTATCGAGGTGGAGCCGATCGACGCGGCGGATCTGCACGATGCGCTGGCGGCCTTCGCGTCCGCCGGATTCGATGTGTCTCGGGAACTGCCGATCCGGGTGCGGATATTCGAGATCTCCGCCGGCCGCGGCAATGGAACACGGGACTTCGCGGTCGCTTTCGTCGTTCACCACATCGCCGCGGACGGATTCTCCTTCGGTCCCCTGGCGCGCGACGTCGCGGCCGCATATCTGGCGCGTGCGGCCGGTTCGGCTCCCGCCTGGTCACCGCTGCCGGTCCAGTACCAGGACTACAGCCTCTGGCAGCGGGAACTGCTCGGCTCGGAGGCCGATCCGGATTCCATCGCGGCCCGCGAAATCGGGTATTGGCGAGAGGCTTTGGCCGGTCTGCCGGATCAGCTGGAATTGCCCGCCGATCGCCCGCGGCCGCCGGTGCAGAGCTTCCGCGGCCGCCGGGTCGATTTCGCCATCGACGCCGAATTGCATGGGCAATTGGTCGAACTGGCCCGGGCCCACGGCGTCAGTCTGTTCATGGTCATGCACGCCTCGTTGGCCGTTCTGCTGGCCCGGTTGTCGGGCACCAGCGATATCGCTGTCGGCACGCCGGTCGCCGGTCGCGGTGAACAGGCGCTCGACGACCTGATCGGCATGTTCGTCAACACGCTGGTGTTGCGTTCCGAGGTCGAGGGCAGCATCGCGTTCAGCGAATTCCTGGCGCAGACCCGGGAAGTCGACCTCGCCGGATTCGCGCATGTCAACGTGCCGTTCGAACGACTGGTCGAGGTGCTGAACCCGACCCGCTCGCAGGCGCGGCATCCGTTGTTCCAGGTGATGCTGTCGTTCCAGGAGATGTCGCACGCCACGTTGGAACTGCCCGGATTGTCGGTGACCGCCGACGAACTGGACGTCGACATCGCCAAATTCGACCTGCAGTGGACCATCACCGAGGAGCGTTCCGGCTCCGGTGCGCCCGCCGGGATGGTGGCGGAGGTCTCCTACGCCACCGATCTGTTCGATGCGCCGACCGTCGCCGAATTCACCGAACGCTATCTGCGGATCCTGAAATCTGTTGCCGCGCATCCGGATACGGCGGTGCGTGAGATCGATCTGCTCGACGATGCCGAACGGGTCACGGTGCTCTCGGGCTGGAACGAGACCGCGCACGGAGTTTCCGCTCCGACGGTGCTGGATCTGTTCGCCGAGCAGGTTCGGCAGCGGCCCGACGAGCTCGCCGTGCTGTTCGACGGCGGCATGCGCGAGGACGTCGGGGAGCAGATCGAGCTCACCTACGCCGAATTCGACGCGCGCGTCAATCGTTTGGCTCGCAAGCTGATCGACCTCGGCGTGGGACCGGAGTCACTGGTCGGCGTCGGTATCCGGCGTTCGGTGGATATGCTCGTCGCGATCTACGCGGTGATGACCGCCGGTGGTGGGTATGTGCCGCTGGACCCCGACCATCCGGCCGAGCGCACCGACTACGTGCTGGCCTCCTCGGGCCCGGTCTGCCTGCTGACGACCACCGACGACGGCGTCGGCGCGAGCGACATCCCGGTGATCGCGGTCGACACCGTCGACCTGGACGACTATCCGCCGACCCCGGTCGGCGATGCCGATCGACTCGCCCCGCTGCGGCCGAGCAATACCGCATACGTGCTCTACACCTCCGGGTCCACCGGACGTCCGAAGGGTGTCGCGGTCGCACATGCCGCCGTGGTGAACCAGATCGCCTGGATCACCGCGCAATACCGCATGGGGCCGGCCGACGTGGTGCTGCAGAAGACCCCGGTGACCTTCGACGTGTCGGTCTGGGAGTTGTTCGGCACGCTGGCGGTCGGTGCGAAGATGCTCATCGCGGCACCGGACGGGCATCGCGATCCGATGTATCTGTCGGAGATCATCGGCCGCCATCGGGTCACGATGACGTCGTTCGTGCCGTCGATGCTGTCGGTCTTCGTCGGTGCCGCAGTTCCGGCCGAATGTGCCTCGCTGCGTGCCGTTCTCGTCGCCGGAGAGGCGCTGCCGCCGGCGACGGTGACCGCGTTCCGGCAGTTCTCCACCGCCGCGCTGCACAACCTGTACGGCCCGACCGAATTCACCGTGCACGCGACCGCATGGCACCTGGACACCGTCGCCCCCGCCACGGTGCCCATCGGCCGCCCGGTGTGGAACACGCGCGCCTACGTACTCGACCAGGGTCTGTCTCCCGTTCCGGTCGGGGTGCCCGGTGAGCTGTACCTCGGCGGGGTGCAGGTCGCGCGCGGCTATCACGGCCGCCCCGACCTGACCGCCGATCGATTCGTAGCCGACCCGTTCGGCCCGCCCGGATCACGGCTGTACCGCACCGGTGACCTGGTCCGCTGGACCGAACCGGACGCACCCGAGGTCGGCCGCGCGGGCGTGCTGGAATACATCGGCCGCACCGACTTCCAGGTGAAGTTCCGCGGTCAGCGCATCGAACTCGGGGAGATCGAGGCCGCGCTCACCGAGCATCCGGCGGTCAACCAGGCCGTGGTCCTCGTCCTGGACACGGTCGCCGGTGATCAGCTCGTCGGTTACGCGGTCACCCCGGCGGGGCCGGTCGACATCGACAACATCAAGGCTTCGCTGCACCGGCGGCTGCCGGCGTACATGGTGCCCTCGGCGATCGTGGTGCTCGACGCGCTGCCGCTGAACCCGTCCGGCAAACTGGACCGCAAAGCGTTGCCCGCGCCGGTATTCGAGGTGCGCGAATTCCGCACTCCGGCGACTCCGATCGAGGAGATCGTCGCCCAGACCTTCGGCGAGGTTCTGGGCGTGGCCCGGGTCGGCGCGGACGACGACTTCTTCGACCTCGGCGGCAATTCGCTGATCGCCACCCAGGTGGCCTCGCGCTTGGGCAACGCGCTCGACACCCGCGTCCCGTTGCGCATGCTGTTCGAGGCGAGCACCGTGGCCGCGCTGGCCGCGCGAGTGGAATCGCATGCGGGCGACGGTGCGCGCAAGTCGCTGGTGGCACGGGAACGCCCCGAACAGGTGCCGTTGTCGCTCGCACAGCAGCGGCTGTGGTTCCTCAACCGCTACGACACCTCCTCGGCGGTCAACAACATCCCGGTCGCCATGCGGCTGTCGGGTGAACTGGACGTGGCCGCGTTGCAGGTCGCGGTCATCGACGTGATCGACCGCCACGAATCGCTGCGCACGGTGTTCCCGGAGACCGGCAGTGCGCCGGTGCAGGTGGTGCTCGACGCCGCGCAGATCGTGCCGGACCTGACCCCGGTGCCGGTGACCGAGCACAACCTCATCGACCACCTGGTCGAGCTGGCCTCCATGTCGTTCGACGTGACCAACGAAGTGCCGTTGCACGCCCGGCTCTTCGAGATCAGCGAGACCGAGTACGTGCTCGGCATGGTGGTGCACCACATCTCCGCCGACGGCTGGTCGATGCATCCGCTGGCCCGCGACGTGATGGTCGCCTACGCCGCGCGCACCAACTGGGAGCAGCCGGCCTGGACCGAACTGCCGGTGCAGTACGCCGACTACGCGCTGTGGCAGCGCGAGGTGCTGGGTTCCGAGGACGATCCGAATTCGTTGATCTCCAACCAGATTCGGTACTGGACCCGCGAACTCGCTGATCTGCCCGACGAACTGGTGCTGCCCGCCGACCGGCCGCGCCCGGCGGTGGCGACGTATCGCGGTGGCACCTATTCGTTCGTCATCTCGCCGGAAACCCAGCGGCGACTGGCCGACCTCGGCCGCAGGTACAACGCCTCGCCGTTCATGGTGGTGCACGGCGCGCTGGCGATCCTGCTGGCGCGGCTGTCGGGCACCTCCGATATCGCGATCGGCACCCCGGTCGCCGGTCGCGGTGAGGCCGCGCTCGACGATCTGATCGGCATGTTCGTCAACACGCTGGTGTTGCGCACGAACGTCGACGGCGCAATGACCTTCGCCGAACTGCTGGCCCAGGCCCGCAATACCGATCTGCAGGCCTTCGCCCATGCCGACGTGCCGTTCGAGCGGTTGGTCGAGGTGCTCAACCCGGCCCGTTCACAGGCCCGGCATCCGCTGTTCCAGGTGATGCTGGCCTTCCAGAACATCCGCCACGCCAGCCTGGAGCTGCCCGGCCTGTCGGTCAACGGCATCGACTACGACGCCCGGCTGGCGAAATTCGACCTGCAGCTCACCCTGCAGGAGGCGCCGGACGCCGAGGGGGCGGCGGCGGGTATGTCCGCCGAGTTCTCCTATGCGCTCGACCTTTTCGACGAGCCGACGATCGCCGGATTCGCCAAGCGGCTGGACCGGGTGCTGGCCGCGGTGGTGGCCGATCCGGACCGCCCCATCGGTGATATCGCGCTGATCGACGCGCTCGAGGCCGATCGGGAACTGCGCGAGTGGAACTACACCTCGCGCGAGATCGGTTCCGCGACACTGCTTCCCGAGCTGTTCGCCGAGGCCGCCCGCACCCACGCGGATGAGGTCGCGGTGGTGGACCGCGAGGCCGGCGAGACCCTGACCTACGCCGAATTCGGGGCCCGCGTGCGCCGGTTGGCGCGGCGGCTGGTCGAGGCGGGCGTG
>NZ_BDBF01000061.1 GCF_001612845.1 Nocardia elegans NBRC 108235
AGGCCCGACCACCGGATGAGGCATCGGTCGCCGCACCGCAGCGACGGTCAGTGGGCAGGGTGTCTGCGAATTTCGGCGACGTAGGCGCGGGAGACGGTGCAGGTCAGCAGATCCAGCATGTCGACCAGGAAGCTGCGATCGGCCACCGGATCGGTGGTTCCTTTACCACCGGCCGGATCGATGCGATCAAGGGTCAGTTTCACCCCGTCGTGAATCGCGTGCTGCACCATATCGATCGGTACGCCGTCGCGCGCCCACACCGCCGCGGCGTGTTCGAGTCGCCGCAGCGCCCGCGCCGCCCCGGTGGGCGCATCGCCGAGCAGGATGAGCGCCAGTTCGAATCCCATCCGCATGACTATCGCGGGATCGGAATGCGTTGCACTCCTGGCATTTCCGGAATCGAATCCATCGCCCTCCGCGGATTCCGCATCCCAGGAGTCGTAGGCCGGCATCGCGCTCCTTCCGTGCGCCCGATCCCCATCGCACTGACGAAGGTAACGGTGACGCGCGGTGATTACGAGCAGTCGGCGCGGGTTGGCCCAAACATCCGAACCACAGGGGTCCGCGGTTGTGAGATCTCCCAATCATCGGCCGAATTCCGGTCATCCGTCCGCAATTCGGACGGTCCGTCCGGCATACGAGAACCGTCGGCTAATTCCGGCAGATCCGCGGGTATTCGCGACTCCGGCCGCACTCGGCTGTCGCCGAAACCGTGATAGCCTGAACGTGATACATGCTAGCGTGATTATCACGCGAAGGAAAGCGATTGGGACGGAAGAGATTTCGTCGGGCGTATGATCATCACGCAGCAGTGCCTCGTTTCGTCGACCTCCCGGGCCGCGCGCCGCGCCGATACGCTGGCACCCATGGGAGCCCGATTACGTACCGCGCGAAAATTGCTGCTGGGCCGCGAGATCGAACATATGATCAGCGCCGCGGGGGTGAATCAGGCGGAGGCCGCACGGATCATCGATACCAGCCAGAGCCGGATCGCGATGTTGATCAACGGCGCCAGCTCGATCACCGTCGGCGATCTCGAACGCCTCGCGGTCGCATTGGGTTTCACCGACCCCGGGTATCTCGACAGCCTCGAGGCGTTACGCCGGGACAACCACAAACGCGGTTTCTGGAACACCGGACACCGCCGCGCCTACCTCGAGGAATTGCGTCTGCTGGTGGACCTCGAGGCCCACGCCAGCCTGCTGCGGGTCACCGAGGCCGAGATCGTGCCCGGACTGATCCAATGCGAGTCCTATATCCGGGCCCTGCACGAACCCCCGCACGACGCGCAGACCGCGTCCGCCGATCCCTGTGCGGTCACCGTGGAGGATTCGGTACGCGCGCGACTGGCCCGCCAGGACGTCCTCACCGGTCCCGCCGCGCCGCGTTTCCACGCCGTGCTCTCGGAATCGTGCCTGCGCCGCGAATACGGCGGCCGCGCGGTGATGGCCGAACAACTGGAATACCTGCTCGAGCTGTCGCATCGGCCCAACATCATCCTGCAGGTGCTGCCGTTCACCGTCCCTACCCGCGGCGCGGGGATGGAGGACCGCTTCACGCTGGTGCGGGTCCCCTCCCCCGGCGCGGCGGGCGACCTGGACATGGCGATCGTGGAGAGCCAGGGCGACATTCGCTATATCGACGACAAGCCCGCGGTACGCGCCCGCGAGACCGTCTGGGACCGATTATCCGCGGCCGCAGCGGATCCCGATCGGTCGCGAGCGTTCATCGACCGGATCGCGCGTTCGTTCCGACGCGAGAGCGTCACCGGGACGTGACCCACCGTCCGTAATCTGCAAAGCCTAAGGAGTGCCGGGCAGCTATGAGCGACAACGACTTTCCCTCACGCGACATCGACACGAGCCGGCCCTCGGCGGCGCGCATGTACCACTATTATCTGTCGGGACAGGCGCTGTTCGACGTCGACAAGGTCTTCGGTGAGCGGGTGTTCGCGCTGTTCCCGCACGCCGACGCCTGGGCGCGGCACAATCGCGAATTCCTGTGCCGTGCAGTCGATTTCATGGCGACACTCGGAATCCGGCAGTTCCTCGACATCGGCGCCGGCCTGCCGACGGCGGGCAACACCCACGAGATCGCGCGGGCCCACGAGCCGCGGACCCGGGTCGTGTACGTGGACAACAACACCGAGGCGGTGGCGCGCTGGCTCGATCTGCTGCGCCGTACCGACGCTCTCGCCACCACCGCGGTCGTCGATGCCGATCTGCGATGTCCCGACGATATTTTCGACCATCCCGAGACCCGGCGCCTCATCGATCCGGATCAGCCGCTCGGATTGCTCATCGTCGGCGTCTGGCCCTTCGTGCCGGACAGCGACCGCCCGTACCGGCTGATGGCCCAGCTGCGAGATCGGCTCCCGCGCGGCAGCTGTGTGGCGATGAGCCATGCCGGTCTCGACGACGCGTCCGAGGATGTCCAACGCGGAATGGCCGCGGCGGCGGAGCTCTACAAGCAAACCTCGGATCCGTTGACCCTGCGCCGCCGTGACGATTTCGCCGCCTTCTACGACGGCCTCGAACTCCTGAATCCCGGGATCGTGCACGCCCCCGATTGGCGGCCCTCTGCACCGGTGGACATAGCGGATCCGGCACGGCCGTGTAATTTCGCGGCCGTCGGCTACAAGCCTTAGCCGGCACGGTCGGCGCGGCGGTCCGCGCATCGGTGCGCCGGCAGCTTTACTCCGTAGAAAGGGCATCCGATGACGCGGCCACCGACCTTCACCGTAGGCGAATTCCGAAAAGCCTCAGCCAGTTCCCCGCACCAGAACTGCGTGCGCGTCGCACGCAAACACGGATGGACCGCCGTCTGGGACGACAAGTGCGCTACTGCCGCCACCACCGCCACCACAACGGTGGGCAGCACCGAGATGCTGCTGGTGACCGACGAACAGTTCGACAACTACCAGGCGGGTATCCGCGCCGGGCGCACCGAGCGATTACCGATCACGCAGTCGCGGCGCCCCGACGGACGCTATGTGCTGCGCACCGAAACCAGCCGTCCCGCAACGGATGTGGAGCTCGTCTTCGATCGAGCCGAGCTCGACGCCTTCCACCACGGTGTACGGACCCACGAATTCGATCTGCACAGATTCACCGCACCGGCACTCGACGGTGCCGAATACGACACTCGCACAAGCGGTCTCACGGCTCGAATACCGGCCTAGCGGCTCCCGAACGTCTCCGGTGCCCGCCCGCGCGGGCACCGCTCCCCTCGAAAAATCCTGCGCCGCAAAGTGTCCGGATCAGTCCGAGCCCGCGGCGGTGTTGTCGTCCAGCTGCACCTGTACCCGCACCCGGCCCTTCTCGTCGCGCGTCGCCACGGCGTGGCCGCGGCGGTCGCCACCGTCGAGATGCAGCGTGATGGGGCCGCCCTCGCCGGTGAAGTTGCGCCACCAGCTCTTACGATCGGGCATAGCGACGCCGATGAGGATGGAATCGCCGGAACGCCGATAGTTCACCGGTGTGCTGAACGTCTTACCCGACTTTCGCCCGACATAGCTGATCTCGACGAACCCCTTCCGCATCAGCGGGCCGAGAACGGGCGCCTCCGTCAGTGTGAGTACCACCGAATTGAAGCCGCGCACGGCCGATTTGACGTCCACCTGTTGCCTCCTGGTTGGCCCGATCGAAAGATGTCACTCTACCGGCGTCCGGTGACATCGCCAGGCGAGCGACGACGTTCAGCCCAGGTCCGGCCCGGACCGGATCTCGGCCCCGAGCGGGTGCCCGGCACGCCGCGGCGATCGCCCGGCCGCCCGGCATCCTGCCGCACCTCGTCCGCCCGCGGAGGCGTCCGCGACCCGGTCGATGGTCCGATGCACGGGCGGCCGCGTCGGCTCCGGCAGGACACCGACCAGCCCGGCGCCGATTCCGAGTGCCGGCCCGGCAACCGCGCCCGGTGCGAAGGCGGCGACCACCGCGCGACGCCGAGCGGGCCACGGCGACGTCGCAGCGCGCACCATCGCCCACCCGACCCGGATGCCGTCCGCGGTCGCGTCGCAGAGGCGCAGATGCGGCACGGCGGCGTAACCGGCGGCGAGGATCAGGACCGCACCGGCGGCGCAGTCGAGCAGATAGTGGTTCGCGGTCCCGATCACCACCAGCGTGATGAGAATCGGATAGCCGACACCGGCCCAGCGGGCGAGCGGAGTCCGGCCGAAGCGGTACAGCATCAGCCCGCACCACAGCGCCCAGCCGACGTGCAGACTCGGCATCGCGGCGAAATCGTTGGTGAGCGAATCCAATCCACGCGGCGTGCCGGCATCACCCTGCCACCAGCCCACCGAGGCGTGCAGTGCCATCACGTCGATGAAACCGTGGGACTCTTCCAGCAGTCGCGGCGGCGCGGTGGGCAATGCCACGAATCCGATCAGGCCCGCGACGGTAGCGATGCCCAGCTGGGTGCGAGCCGCCCGGTACTGCTCACGGTGCGCCCACCACATCCAGATCAGGATCGCCGGAGTCACGACGTAGTGCAGCGTGGCGTAGGCGAAGTCGGCCGGAATCGCGATCCAGGCGTGGCCGACGAAGATCCGGTTCAGCCACAATTCGGGGTCCAGACGCAGCCAGTCCTCGATCCGCAGCAGCGCGTGCGCGTCGTGACGGGCGTGGTCGAGACCGCTGCCGACCAGCAGCCGGGCGCCGTCGTAAGCGAAATACACCACGACGACCAGCACCACTTCCCGAAACCAGCCCCCGGCTCGCGCCGGAACCTGCGCGAGCGGACCCGAGATGGTTGTTGCAGCCACGACCCGACCTCCACGACGAGGGCTGACGTACAACGTACGGTACGTCGTACGTGCATACTACAATGGCCGCGAGACCGGAATTCATCCCGACCGGAGACAGTGCCGTGACATCTGAGCCCGCCCGACGAACCCGAACCGGGGGCGGCCGCCGAGTACCGCGCCATACGCTCAGCGCCGAGGCGATCGTGGACGCCACGCTGCGCATGCTCGACGACACCGACTGCGAAGGCATCTCCATGCGCGCCCTCGCCGCCGAACTGGGCGTCGGCACGATGACGCTCTACACCTACTTCCGCAGCAAGGACGAACTGCTGCAGGCCGCGCGCGATCAGGTGCTCGACAGCTTCCATCCGCCGGACGTTTCCGGCGACTGGGCCGACCGGGTACGGGCGTGCTGCCAGGCGCTGTACCGGCTGCTCGTGGAGCGCCCGGCGGTGCTTCGGGTACTCGCCGTGAAGCCCGACGGCGACGGCGATTTCGCCGATACCGCCACCGCCGCGCTGGAATTGGTGCTCTCCCAGTTACGGGCCGCCGGCCTCGGCCGGCAGGAGACCGCGCGCGGCTACGTGGTGCTGTTGCAATACACCTTCGGCTCGGCGCTGCGTCATGTGTTCGCTCCGGCGCGCCGCAACGGTGAGAACATCCCCAGCCGCCTGCAGATGCTGGATCCGGTGGCTCATCCGACGATCACCGATCTGATGCCCGAACTGGTGATCACGCACGGCAGCGGCGAGGAGCAGTACCTGTTCGGCCTGGATCTCATTCTCGACGGGTTGCGCAAGGCGGCCGCAGTACAGCACTAGTCGGGCACAGTACTGGTCGATCGACAGGCGCGGGGCCAGGTCGATGATCACCGCCTCACGCGGTGCCACGACGTCGCGGCGAGGTTCGTTCACCGACAGCACCGTCCGGCCGGCGCCGTCGGAGCGGGGCAGCGCCACGCGGCGCCGCGGCCCGACCACCACGACACGGCGCAGACGCAGCAGATGCAGCAGTGCCAGCGGTGGATCGGGGGCTGGTGCGGTGACCACGAAAGCCAGGCGCCGCGACCGCGGATGCCCGAGCACCGGACCGCAGATCGGGAGTGCGGCGATCACCCTGTGCCCCAGTCGGTTCGGCACAGCGATCAGGCCGAATCGGCCACCGGTCACCAGATGCGGCCGGGGACCGATCATCGTGACCGGCAGTCCGCGGTCGGATCAGGGCCGAAACTCCCCGCGATCGGCGACCTTGGTCATCGATCCGGGATTTGTAGGATTGCCCGAAAGTAGCAGGAGCTGCTTCGGAAATCGGGAGGCCCGATGATCGACCGGAACCGGACGGCGACACCCGTACGCGGCCGCTGGGGCATGCTGGCGGTGCTGTGCGCGAGCCTGCTGCTCGTCGCCATGGACGCCACCGTGCTCAACGTCGCGTTGCCCTCGCTGATCGAGGACCTGCAACCGGGGGCGGTCGCGCAGCTGTGGATCGTCGACATCTACGGATTGGTTCTGGGCGGCCTGCTGATCACCTTCGGTGCGATCGGCGACCGGATCGGCCGCAAGCGGCTGTTCCTGACCGGATTCGCGCTGTTCGGCGTCGCGTCGGTGGTCGCGGCGACCGCACAGGTCACCGGTCAGCTCATCGGCGGCCGCGTGCTCCTGGCGGTGGGCGGCGCGATGGTGATGCCCTCGACGCTCTCGCTGATCCGCAACATCTTCGACGATCCGCACGAACGCACCCGCGCCATCGCGATCTGGGCGGCCATCGCCGGGGTCGGCGCGGCGGTGGGTCCGATCGTGGGTGGCGTACTGGTCGAACACTTCGGCTGGGCCGCGGCGTTCTGGATCAACGTGCCCGTGGTCGTGCTCACGCTGGCGGCCGGTATCGGTTTGCTGCCCGAATACCGGGCACCGTCGACCACCCCGTTCGACTGGCCGAGTGTGCCGTTGTCGGTGCTCGGTATCGTCGGATTCGTCTGGGGCGTCAAACATCTCGCGCGCGGGGAGGACATCGTGCTGAACGTGTGCGTCCTGCTGGCCGGGCTCGCCATGCTGCTCTGGTTCGCGCGCCGACAGTTGCGGCTGACCGATCCGCTGCTCGACATCCGGTTGTTCCGGCGACCGGTCTTCCTCGCCGCGGCCCTGGCGACACTGATGGCGATGATCGCGATCGGCGCCGCCCTGTTCCTGATTTCGTTGTGGCTGCAATACATTCACGGCTACTCTCCCGCCGAGGCCGGGATCCGGACGGCGCCGGCCGCGGTCGCGACTCTGGTCGGCTCGCTGACAACGCCGGCGCTGCTTCGCTGGACCGGTGTGCGCGGGGTGATGGTCACCAGCTTGCTCATCCTCGCCGCCGGCTTCGCGGTCCTGGCGATCTCGCCCGAACCCACCAGTTACGCCGTGGTCGCGCTGGTCCTGGTCTGCCTGGGCATCGGTGACGGCATCGCGGTCACCGCCGCCGCGGCGGTTCTGGTTTCCTCGGTGCCGGCCGAACGCGCCGGCCAGGGCGGCGCGGTCGAGGAGACCAGCTACGAACTGGGCAACGGCCTGGGGGTGGCGCTGCTGGGCAGTGTGCACGGCGCGCTGTTCACCCATTACATGAGCGAGGTCCCGCTGACCGGAGCCCAGGGCGAGACGGCCCGCGAATCGGCCGGCGGCGCGATCGCGGTGGCCGACGATATCGGCGGTGAACTCGGGACCCGAGTGCACGAGATGGCTTCGGCGGCATTCGATTCCGCACTCACCGTCACCTCGTACGCGGCCGCCGGCGTGGTGGCTGCGGTCGCGGTTCTCACCGCGATACTGATCCCGCGGCACACCAGCGTGACACCGCAACACTGACGCGCCCGCCGAATGCGCGTTCAGCCGCCGCGTTTGCGGCGATGGCGGCGATGGGTGGTATCGCAGAGCGGATAGATCCCGGACCGGCGGCAGGTGCACACCGCGACCACGAACCGATCGCAGCGCACGACGCGGCCGTCGTCGGTCACCAGCTCCACCGGTCCCTCGATCAGCGCCGGACCGTCCTTGGTGAGCGTCACCCGGGTGCGGCGGGCCGAACCGGATGTGGGGTCGTCATTCTCGATCGGCACGAATCACCACCAACTCCTCCTGCCGTGTTCCCGGTTCGATCAGGCGCTGTTGCTCCAGCCAGTGCGCGCGCCTGCTCAGTACCGGGCCGAATTCGCAGGTTTCACGCACGACAATCGCGGCCTTGAGCCCGCCGTCGCGCAGTTGTCGCACGGTCAGATCCGGATCGCACAGCGACGAATGCACGATCAGCGCGATTCCCTTGGTACGCAACAGCTCGGGCATCAGCCGGCACAGCGGGTCGAGCAGCGCCCGGCCGCTCGGTCCGCCCTCCCAGGCGCGTGCCCGGCCGCGTGCCGGAACCTCGGCGGGTCCCGGCACATAGGGCGGGTTCGCCAGCACCGCGTCGAAGGTGCGGCGGTGCAGCACCCGGCCGAAATCGCCGTGCAACAACTCCAACGGCACGCCGTGCAACCTGCTGTTGAGCCACGCCGAGGCCAGCGCCCGGCGCGAGATGTCCACCGCGGTAACCGCGGACGCACCAGCCCGCCCCGCCTCGATCGCCACGGCACCGGTACCGGTGCACACGTCCACCACCTGGGACCCCTCGGGGATGGCGGCCGACCCCAGCGCTCTGATCAGCAATCCGGTATCGGCTGTCGGGGCGTAGACACCCGGTGCGTGGAACAATCTCATGATCGCCGAATACCCGCCTTCCGATGATCAATCCGCGCGATTGCGCGGGATCGCCTCCGGGTCGCGAAGTGAGCTGCGCCCGGCCGACCAGCTGTCGAGCATGTGGCGGTCGATGGCGTTCTCCAGCAATGTCGTCGCCTGGATACCGAAGACCATCGGTGCGATCAACTCGGGCTCGCGGGCCGACAGATCGCCGATGACGTCGCGGCGCATCACCTGTTCGTGCACCGCGTCGGCCTCCACGTGTTCGGCGTAGAAGCGCACACACGCCGGATGCGCGTCCAGCCGCCGCAGCGTGTCGACCATGCGGCGCGAAGCTGGGGGCGAGCTGATCTCCACACTCGCGAAATGGCCGACCAGCTCGCCCCGGAACTGCCGGTGCAGGCCGAACAGCGACATCATGTTCACCAGCGCCAGCATCGGCGCGGGGACGGCATCGAGATAGTGCAGGTAGGTGTCGTCGAGGCCGGCGCCGGCCAGCAGATCGGCGAACAGCTGAGCGTGGACGTCCTCGCCCCGGCCGGCGCCGAACTCGTCGTATTCGACCGCGACCAGCGCGGCCTTCGCCTGACCGCGCAGACGGGGAATCACCCACGCGTAGGGATCGGCCTCCTTGTGGTGGTAGATCGAGCGGTGCGCGAAGTATTCGCAGACCTGCCACCACTGGCCCTGTTCGTTCAGGAAGTGCCCGACGCCCGTGCCATCGACCGGCTCGACGAGCAGATCGTCGAGTTCGCCGTCGAGATCGTCACCACCGGGCACATCGCGTCGCATCGCGGCCAGGAACCGGTCCTCGAGGTGGGCGCGCATGCGCAGCAACTTCGGGTCCCATTCCCACCGGGGGTCGACGGAATCGAAGCCGCAGTAATGCAATTCGTAGCACAGGTGCAACGCCAGCTGCAGGTCCTCACCGTACGGATCGGCGTTCGCGGTGTCGAAATCGATATGGCAGGCGGTCCCGCCGAGCAGGGCGCAGATGCCTGCGGAGAGTTCGCCGCGCGGCTGCGGTAGCGGCGGCGCGCCGGTATTCGCCGTCACCGGCGCCGGGGTAGGCCGATGCCGGGACGCGGAGAGGCGTCGGTGGCCGGGTGCTCGGCGCACGTCGGGGTGCGGAATCTCCATAGGCGCCGCATACCCGGTGCCTGGCGCCTCAATCGGCGGCCCGGGCCGGTTCGATCGGCGCCGGGCCGGCCGGGTTCGACCGCGGATCGGCGGGTATGCGCGACACAGAGCATCCTGTCGCTTGTCGAAAGGAGCACCTTGTGAACGACCCGACCGCTTCCCGAGCTCCCGGGGACGACCTCA
The DNA here is from genome assembly GCF_001612845.1 of Nocardia elegans NBRC 108235. Classification (GTDB taxonomy): domain Bacteria; phylum Actinomycetota; class Actinomycetes; order Mycobacteriales; family Mycobacteriaceae; genus Nocardia; species Nocardia nova. The sequence goes on from NZ_BDBF01000061.1 coordinate 9,781, forward strand.
CCGCCATCGCGATCAGTTGCACCCTGAAGAAGTCGCCCGATCGATCGAGCAGCGAGCTGATCGCCGAGCAAGTACTGCGCGAACTGTCGAACCACGGCGTCACCGGCAAGACCGTGCGTGCGGTGGACCTCGATATCCGGCCCGGCATCACCGCGGACGAGGGCGAGGGGGATCAGTGGCCGCAACTGCGCGAACAGATCAGCGCCGCCGATATCGTGCTGATCGCCACGCCCACCTGGCTGGGCCACATGTCCTCGGTCGCTCAGCGCGTGCTCGAACGTCTCGACGCCGAACTGTCGGTCACCGACGACGAGAACCGGCCCGCCATGGTGGGCAAGGTGGGCCTCGCCGCCGTCGTCGGCAACGAGGACGGCGCGCACAAGATCTGCGCCGATACGTTCCAGGCACTCAACGACATCGGCTTCACCGTGCCGGCCCAGGGGTGCACCTACTGGAACGGCGAGGCCATGAGCGGCGTCGACTATCTGGACCTGGACAGCAATCCCGAGGCCGTCGCGACGACCACCGCGGGCATGGCGCGCAATGCGGCGCACCTGGCGCGGACCCTGAAGACCGCGCCCTACCCGGCCTATCCGTCGTCCTAGCGCCGGCCACCGCGCGGCGAATCTCCACTCGTTCGAGGAGTCGACATGTACACCGACAACGCAGGACCGCGACTGCGTGCCGGCCAGCCTCCGGTTCCGGAACCGATTCCGCCGCAACCGGTTCCGGATCCCACGCCGGAACATCCGGTCCCGGAGCCGCGTCCGCCGATTCCGGAGCCTGGTCCCGTTCCGGGCCGGCCGCCCGATCCGGGCCGGCCGATTCCGGGCCCGAGCCCCGATCCGATTCCCGGTCATCCACCGCCCGATCCCGGCCGTCCGGTCCCGCCGGAACCGATCCCCGAGCCGCCACCGGACCCCGGCCGGCCCATCCCCGGCCCGGCGCCCGATCCCGGCCCGGATGTACCCGGCCGCGACCCCCGGCCCCCGGTTCCCCAGGCCGGTGTTTCGCCGGCTGCCCGCCGGGCACCCGCCGGACATGACATCCGATGAGCAGACCCCTGGAACGCATCCGCAGGTCACCGCCGAGGATCTGCGGATGCTGCTGGACGCGGGCAGCCCAGGCACCCGCCTGGTGTTGACCAAAGGCCGGGTCCGGCTCGCCACCGACAGTGGTGAGGACGGAATGGAGTTGATCCGACGTCCGGAACTGGCCGACCGCATCGGCGACCACCCCGATCAGCACGAACTGGCCGAGCAGGCCGAACTACTCAACACGCTGATCCGCATGCAGGGCGCCTGAGCGCCCGCGCGAGCCCCGAGAAGGAGACGAGATGAGCCGACCCGACCGAGAACCCACCGTCCTGGTGGTCACCTCACAGACCGGTGTGGAACGCGACGAGCTGCTGAAACCGCTGAAGCAGTTGCGCGCCAACGGAATTCGCGTCACTCACGCCGCCCCGTCCACCGATGCGGTGCAGACCTTCGTGCACGACACCGAAGCCGACACCACCGTCGACCCCGACACCGATCTGGCCTCGGTATCGGTGAGCGATTTCGACGCGCTGGTGGTGCCCGGTGGCACCGTCAACGCCGACAAGTTGCGCACTACCAAGGAGGCCGTCGACCTGGCGCGCGGATTCGCCGACGCCGGAAAGACGATCGCCGCGATCTGCCACGGCCCGTGGCTTCTGGTGGAGGCCGATCTGATCCGCGGCAAGACCATGACCTCGTATCCGTCGCTGCAGACCGATGTGCGCAACGCGGGCGGTCAGTGGGTCGACGAGCAGGTGGTCCGGACGCAGGACGGCTGGACGCTGATCACCTCCCGCAATCCGCGCGATCTGGACGCGTTCTGTTCGGCGATCGAGACCGAAGTGGGCGCGAAGTGACGGTGACGGCACGATCATGGTGAAAGCCCCGGGTGCGGCGGAATTCGTGCCGGACACCACGGATCTCGCGCGATTGCGCGAGGCCGCGGGCGGATGTCACGGCTGCGATCTGTACCGGCATGCGAGCCGGACCGTCTTCGGCGAGGGCCCGGCGCACGCCCCGATGGTGATGATCGGCGAGCAACCCGGCGACCGTGAGGATTTGGCCGGGCACCCGTTCGTCGGCCCCGCCGGGACGCTGCTGAATCGCGCCCTCGCCGATGCCGGAATCGACCGTGACGCGGTGTATCTCACGAACGCGGTGAAGCATTTCAAGTTCACCGCGCGTGGTAAGCGCCGCATCCATCAGAAGCCCGGGCGCACCGAGATCGTCGCGTGCACGCCCTGGCTGACCGCCGAACTCGACGCGATCCGCCCGCGGCTGGTGGTCTGCCTGGGTGCGGTGGCCGCCCAGGCCGTCTTCGGTCCCGATTTCCGGATCACCCGCGACCGCGGGCGGCTGATCGCGCACGACGATCACCGTGCGCTGGCCACCATCCATCCGGCCGCCGCGCTGCGCGCTCCCGATCGCGACGAGGCCTACGAAGGGCTGGTCGCCGACCTCACCGAGGCGGCCACCGCACTGTCCGGAACGAGCTCCTAGGAGCGAAAACGCTTGCGGCACACCACGGCCGCCGCCGGTGGTCCGGCGGCGGCCGTTGCTGCCGGAGACGGGCAGCCGACATGCGTCAGCTCGGTTTCGTCAGCTCAGCTTCAAGGAGCGGCCGATGATCTCCTTCATGATCTCGGTAGTGCCGCCGTAGATGGTCTGCACGCGCGCATCCATATACGCCTTGGCGATGGGGTATTCGCGCATGTAGCCGTAACCGCCGTGCAGCTGCAGGCATTTGGTGATCAGGTCGAGCTGTTCCTCGGTGCTCCACCACTTGGCCATCGCGGCGTCCTCGGCCGAGAGCGTGCCGGCGTTGAGGGCCTCGATGAAGCGGTCGACCAGCACGCGCACCGCGGTGGTCTTGGTGGCCAGCTCGGCCAGGACGAAACGCGTGTTCTGCTGGGCGCCGATCGGTTTGCCGAAGGCCTTGCGGTCGCGCACGTACTGGATGGTGGTCTCCAGGCAGCCTTCCATCGCGGCGGCGGCCATCACGGCGATCGACATCCGCTCCTGCGGCAGGTTCTGCATCAGGTGGATGAAGCCCATGCCCTCGGTGCCGAGCAGGTTTTCGGCCGGAACCCGCACGTCGGTGAAGCTGAGCTCGGCGGTGTCCTGCGCCTTGAGACCGATCTTGTCGAGGTTGCGGCCGCGCTCGAAGCCGGGCATGCCGCGCTCGACGACGAGCAGCGAGAAGCCCATCGCCCCCTTCTCGGGATCGGTCTGCGCGACCACGATCACGATGTCGGAGTTGATGCCGTTGGTGATGAAGGTCTTGGCGCCGTTGATGACCCAGTCGTCGCCGTCCTTCACCGCGCGGGTCTTGATGCCCTGCAGATCCGAACCGGTGCCCGGCTCGGTCATGGCGATGGCGGTGATGATCTCACCGGAGCAGAATCCGGGCAGCCAGCGCTGCTTCTGCTCGTCGTTGGCCAACTCCAGCAGATACGGCGCGATCACGTCGTTGTGCAGCGAGAAGCCCAGACCCGAGTACTGACCCTTGGTGGTCTCCTCGGTGATCACCGCGTTGTAGCGGAAATCCTTGACGCCGCCGCCGCCGAACTCCTCGGGCACGGCCATGCCCAGGAAACCCTGCTTACCGGCCTCCAGCCACAGCTGGCGATCCACGACGCCCGCCTGCTCCCACTCGGCATGGTGCGGCGCGACGTGCTGATCCAGAAACTTACGGTAGGACTCCCGGAACAGATCGTGTTCGGGCTCGAAAAGGGTGCGCTCCACGCCAACCTCCTAGTGACCACATCGGCAACTCGCCTGCCACATACGGTACCCGGAAGGGGAATCGCGGTTCACTTCAGATCGGAAAAAAGTCGCCCACCTGTGCGAAAAGCTTCAGCAGGTGATCTCTGCGCACCCTGAACGCGGGTAAACCTCTACAGTCCGACAGCGCCGCGGACGCGGCCCCACAGGGTGCGCCCGCGATCACGATCGCGCTCGGCCAGCAGAGCGGTGATCTCCTCCTCCAGCGCCTTGCGCACCACCTGCTGCAATTCCTCGGCGGCAGCGTCCAGATCGGTGGCGTCCTGCCACGGTGTGGTCTCGATGGGCGTACCGATCGAGTAGTAGAACCGTTCGGGCCGGGGCACGACGGTGGGACCGATTCCGCGCATGAGCGGCGGAGTGAGATTGCCGCGGATACCGAGCGCCTCGACGGTCCAGCGCAGCGGGCTCATCACCGGATGATCGCCGTCGAAGACCACGTCGAACACGTCGTCGGCGCCGATCATCGCGGTCGGCAGGATCGGTGCGCCGGCCTCGATCGCCATGCGGGCGAAGCCGGTACGCCCCTCCCATTTCAGGTGGTATTTCTCACCCTTGCGGCGCATCGCCTCGCGGCCGCCGCCGGGGAACACGATGACGGCCTCGCCGTTGTCGAGCAGGGTGCGGCAGTTGTCGCGCGAACCGCGCACGCTGCCGATCCGGTGCACGAGCTCACGCACCGGCGGCACCCGCATCAGCACGTTCTCCGCAAGGCCGCGCACCACCCGGCCGGTGCGGTGGTAGATCTCGTGCACCAGCAGCGGCGCGTCCACGCCGCCGAGCAGCGTGTGGTTGCCGACGAGCATGACCGGGCCGGCCTCGGGAATGTTGTCCAGGCCGTGGAAAACCGGACTGTTCCACAGCCGCACCGGCGTCGACAGCGCGTCGAAAACCCGAAGATCGATGGCGGGCACCGTCATTCGCAACGGTGCGCCGTCGCTGAGCGTGGCGGGAACGCTCGGCTTCGCGGCAGCGCTCGGCCTTGCCGAAGCGTCCGGCGACGCGGACTGCCCCGGTGTTGCCGGCGAGCGCTCGGCGGTGGATTCGACGGGCATGGATTCGATGGGCATGACATCGTTCCCGGACATTTGCACCCTCCCTGCAGCCGTTCGGTGACGACGCGATTCTACCGAAAACGACTGTGGCACACAGACTACGAAAGCTTCAGTGCGAAGGCCCCGCTGCTTCCGCACTGCCGATGGTGCCCGCGTGCGCGTACTGCGACAGGGTCGGTGCGAGCGCCCGGGGAACCCGGGCCCGCACCCGCGTACCACCCTCCTCGTGCGAGGAACTGATGATGCGGCCGTCGGAGTGGATGCGCGCGAGCAGATCACCACGAGTGTACGGGAGCAGCACACTCACCTCGACATCGAGCCCGCCGAGGATCTCCGCCAGCCGTTCGCGCAACTGGTCGATGCCGCGTCCGGTGCGGGCCGAGACGAACACCGCGCCGGGCAGCTGCGCACGCAGATGCGCCAGCTGCGTCGCGTCCAACGCGTCGATCTTGTTCACCACCAGCAACTCCGGCGGCCCGGATCCCTCGCCCTGCTCGCGCAGCACGTCGGTGATCACCTCGCGCACGGCCTTGATCTGCTGATCGGGCAGCGCGTCGGAACCGTCGACCACATGCAGCAGCAGATCGGCGCCGGTGACCTCCTCGAGGGTGGACCGGAACGCCTCCACCAGCTGGGTCGGCAGATGCCGGACGAATCCGACGGTGTCGGTGAAGACGACCTCGCGGCCGTCGTCGAGCGCGGCCCGGCGAGTCGTCGGATCCAGGGTGGCGAACAGCGCGTCCTGCACCAGGATGCCCGCGCCGGTCAGGGCGTTCATCAGGCTGGATTTCCCGGCGTTGGTGTAGCCGACGATCGCCACCGCCGGGATGCCGCTGGAGGTGCGCCGCGACCGCTTGGTGTCGCGGGCGGTCTTCATCTCCTTGATCTCGCGGCGCAACTTGGCCATCCGCTCGCGGATCCGGCGGCGATCGGTTTCGATCTTGGTCTCACCGGGGCCACGGGTACCCACACCGCCGCCCGCACCACCGGCCCGGCCACCGGCCTGCCGCGACATCGATTCACCCCAGCCGCGCAGTCGCGGCAGCATGTACTCCATCTGTGCCAGCGACACCTGCGCCTTACCCTCGCGGGAGGTGGCGTGCTGGGCGAAGATGTCCAGAATCAGCGCGGTGCGGTCGATGACCTTCACCTTGACGACCTTCTCCAGCGCGTTCAGCTGCGCGGGGGTCAGCTCACCGTCGCAGATCACCGTGTCGGCGCCGGTCCCGAGCACCACCGAGCGCAATTCGTCGGCCTTACCCGAGCCGATGTAGGTGGCCGGATCGGGCCTGTCGCGGCGCTGGATCAGCGCGTCGAGCACCTGGGAGCCGGCGGTTTCGGCGAGCGCGGCCAATTCGGCCATGCTGGCGTCGGCCTGCGCGGCGTTGCCCTCGGTCCACACGCCGACCAGCACGACCCGCTCCAGTCGCAGCTGCCGGTACTCGACCTCGGTGACGTCGGTGAGCTCGGTGGACAGCCCCGCGACACGGCGCAGCGCGCTGCGTTCGTCGAGTTGCAGTTCACCGACGGTGGGCGCGGCCGCCCAGCCGTTGCCGGAGTAGCCGCTGCCGTCGTCCTCGTCGGCGTCGTAATCGCTCACGCCGGTGTCGGCGTCGTCATCGCCGATGCTGTAGTCCTGGTCCGCGTAGCCGTCCGTCTCCGAGTCGAGCTGCTCGATCGGGGTGAACTCGTACGTTTGTGATTTCCTCATACACCTCCATGGTCCCACGCCACAACCATCGGGCGCACTCGGATATTTCCGGCCGACGCCGGGAGCGGCCCCGGTACGGCGCAGCTCACACGGATCAGGCGCCGGCCCACCACTCACCGGCGAGGTGTCCGGAACCGACCAGCACCGAGGGGCCGCGCAACCACGCCTGCCCGTGATCGATGCCCACGGTGACGGCACCGCCGGGCACCCGGACCCGCACCTGCGCCGAATCCGCCGCCGGATCGATGCCCGCACTCGTCAGCGCCGCGGCGGCCGCGGCGACCGTGCCGGTGCCGCAGGAGCGGGTTTCGCCGACGCCGCGTTCATAGACCCGCATATCGACCGCGCCGTCCTCGCCGAGCGCGGTCAGGATCTCCACGTTCACACCGTGCGGGAACAACTCCGGATCGAAACCGGGGGGCACGGCGAGGTCGAGCGCGGCCAGTCCGTCGGCGGTGAGCCCGGGATCGACACAGGCCAGATGCGGATTGCCCACGTCGACCCCCACTCCGGGCAACGCGCTGCCGGCGACCGTGGCGGTGGAAACACCGAGCATCCGCACCCGGCCCATACCGACGGTGACCTCGCCGTGCACCTCGTCGAAGGAATGCACGACCACCGAGCGCGCGCCCGCCCGGGTGCCGACCACGAATTCGGTATCCCGCTGCATTCCGGTGGCGAGCAGATAGTGGGCGAACACGCGCACGCCGTTGCCGCACATCTCCGCGATCGACCCATCGGCGTTGCGATAGTCCATGAACCAGTCCGCCGCGGCTACACCGTCGGGCAGTTCGGCCAGCTCGCCGCGCTCCACCAGTGCTCCCGCCCGGGCGACGCGCAGCACACCGTCGGCGCCGATGCCCTGGCGCCGGTCACACAGCACGGCGACGGTGTCGGGGGCCAGGCGCAGGCGGGCGTCGGAGTCGGGCAGCACCACGAAATCGTTCTGGGTCCCGTGGCCCTTGCCGAATTCGATATCGGCCGCGCCGGACCCCGTCTGCACCTGCTCGCTCATCGACGTCGTTCCTCCACCCGTCCCGCACTATTCACCGGCCGCGCCGGCGTTCACCTTCGATACCGACACCCGGCGCTGCCGGGATATTTCGTACAGCACGACCGATACGGCGCAGGGGGTGGCCGGCATCGCACCCGCCGGAATCCGCACCATCTCGTCGCATGCGTCGCGCCACCGCGCGTCGAGCTCGCCGTCGTCGGCGAACACCATGATCGTCGCATCCGCGAAGGTGTGCGCATCGACCGGCTCGTCGGCGGGGTCCGCACCGACACCGACCAGCCGGGCCGGGACTCCCGCGACCGCCCGCAATTCGGCGACGGCAGCCGGGCCGGGCACTCGCACCACCGGCACCGCGAACAACGCGCCGGCCGAGGCGCGCACACACCGCGGGTCGTATTCGTCCGCGCCGGAACCGCTGATCACCACCGCGGCGGCGCCGAAGGCGTGCGCGGTGCGCAGCACACTGCCCAGCCGCAGCGCGGAGGCCGGTCTATCGATCACGACCACCGGACGTGCCGGATCGAGGCGGACCTCCGAGCCGTCCCGGCTGCGGGTGTGCGCCAGCGCCACCAGTTCCGGTGTGCCGGTATCGGGTTCGGCGAGTTCGTCGAGGGCGTCGCCGACCAGTCCGATCGCCGGCACCGCGTCGTTGTCGAGCACCTCGCGCGCCCACGCCGGCAGCGGGGCGCCGGGGCGGTACAGCACCGCTTCCAGCGGCCAGCCGTTCGCCACCGCCGCGGTGATCGGTTCGCGGCCATGGACGAGAAAGCGGCCGTCGCGCCGGCGGCGGGCGCGGTTGCCGAGATAGGCTCGCCACTCCCCCACGGAGGCATTACGGGTCGTCGATGGGCGGGTCACTGCCGAATCGATTCCTGTTCGTCGAGCACATGGGCCAGTAGCGCATCCGCCAGGCGCGGATCGGCGCCGTCGACCCAGTGCACCCGTGGGTCGCGGCGGAACCAGGAGCGTTGCCGGCGCACATAGCGGCGGGTGCCGATCAGCGTGCGCTCACGCGCATGGCTCAGGTCGTATTCGTTGTCGAGATGAGCCAGGACTTGTGCGTAACCGATCGCCCGGCGTGCCGTCTGGCCCCGACGCAGGCCACGGGCGATCAATTCGCGCACCTCGTCGACGAGACCCTGCGCGAACATGGTCTCGGTGCGGGTCTCGATGCGCGCGTCGAGTTCAGCGGTCTCGCGGTCGACACCGATGATCGTGGTATTCCATCGGGGCGTGCCGCGTTGCGGCTGCGAGGCGGCGAACGGCCGGCCGGTGAGTTCGACGACCTCGAGCGCCCGTACGATCCGCCGCCCGTCGGTGGGCAGAATGGTCTGCGCCGCAACGGGATCGGCCGCGCGCAGGGCGGCATGGACGGCGGCGACCCCGTCGCGTTCGAGGACCGCCTCCCACTTCGCGCGGACGCGGGTGTCGGTGGCCGGGAATTCCCACTCGTCCAGCAGCGCCTGGACATACATCATCGAACCGCCCACGATGACCGGCACCCGGCCGCGCGCGAGAATGTCCTCGACGTCGGCCGAGGCCGCGGCCTGATAGGCGGCGACGGTGGCCGTTTCGGTCACCTCCAGCACGTCGAGCTGGTGGTGCGGAATGCCACGGCGCTGCTGCGGCGGCAGTTTGGCGGTGCCGATATCCATGCCGCGATACAGCTGCATGGCGTCGATATTGACGATCTCCCCGTCCAGGCGAACCGCCAATTCCAATGCCAGATCCGACTTTCCGGTCGCGGTCGGGCCGATGACGGCGATGGGCGCACTCATCGCGCACCCGCCGGATACCAGATCGACGCGTGGTAGCCCACACCGAAAGGTGCTGCGCGATAGAGGGTTTCGACCTTCGGATCGGCGGTGTCGATACCGAACAGACCGGCCAGAACTTGAAAGCCGGGACGGCCCGCCACCTCGAGTTCGGCACACAGCCGCGAGTCCAGTGCGCCGAGTGCCGCGCGGTCACCGGCGTCGAGGGCGGCGTCGATCCGCTGTTGTTCGCCTTCGGCACGGGGATCGAGGTATCCGGGCGAGGTGGTGGACAGGGTCGCGGCGCCGTCGGCCACGATCAGCACACCGTGCGCACGCGGGTCGGCGTCCAGCTCGCCGCGCAATCGAGCCCCCAGATCCACGCAGCGGGCGGGCTCGGCGCCGGGATCGACCGGCAGCGCCCGCGCCTCGATGTCCTCGCCGTCCTCGGCCGCGATCCGTCCGCGCAGCCATGCGCCCACCAGCAGCGCGGTCGGCCAGTCGAATCGCGGCTCACCGCCGGGGTCCGTCGCCGACAACGCGACCGGGACGTCCGCGCCGAAGCCGCGGAAACTGCCCACGCCGGTCGGCGGCTCGGTGCCCGCGCCGACGATGGTCCAGTGCCGGGCCTGCCGCGCCAGCAGCCGCCCCGCCTCCAGGACGGCCTCGCGCAGTTGCGGTACCTGCGCGGCCGGGTGGGTGGCGTCGGTCAGCGGGGTCGCACCGCCCAGTTCGGGAATCAGCACGAGCGGCGAGGGAATCAGCGCGGCGACACGAAACACCCGTCAACGGTAGCGGCCGCCGGGAAACGGCAGCCGAGGCCGCCGCTCACCCCGGGTGATCGTGTTCCCACCACCCTCAACCGTCACTCGGTCCACGCCACCGTTCGCAAGAGAGGGCAATTCTGTCTATTGGCTGGTTGAATGGGATCTGCTAGGGCGTAACCAGGCAGCCGTGACGCGCGGCAGGGATGAGGAGCGATGACCGACAACAGCGGAACCGAGAAGGCAGTGCATCCGGAAACCGGCGCGGCGCAGCAGTCCAGCAATCCCGCCGCGAAGCGTCCGACTCCGGCCGATGCCGCCCCGAAGCCCGGCGCGGCGCCACGCACTGGAGTACCCAAGCCGGGGGCGCCCAAACCCTCCGCGGCGCAGCGAGCCGAACCGGCGGCGAAACCGGCGGCGACGCACCACGTCAAACCGGCTCCCGTCCCCGGCCCCGCCCATGAGCATCCGCATCCGGTGGTCGTGCCGACCGTCAGCGATCCCAGCGAATGGGGCCGGGTCGACGACGACGGCACCGCCTGGGTCAAAACCGCCGGCGGCGAACGCGTCGTCGGCTCGTGGCAGGCCGGTGACGCCGCCGAGGGCCTGGCGCATTTCGGGCGTCGCTTCGACGATCTGGCCACCGAGGTCGCGCTGCTCGAGGCTCGCCTCGCGGCCGGCACGGACGCCCGCAAGACCAAGGCCGCGGCCGTCGCGCTCGCCGAATCCCTGCCCACCGCGGCGGTGATCGGCGATGTGGACGGTCTGGCGCAGCGTCTGCAGGCGATCATCGAACATTCCGACGAGGCGGCCGCCCACGCCAAGGAGGAGAAGGAACGCACCCGGCACGAGCACACCGAACGCAAGGAGGCGCTGTGCGCGGAGGCCGAGCAGATCGCCGCCGAATCCACCCAGTGGAAGGCGGCCGGTGACCGGCTGCGCGAAATCCTCGAGGAGTGGAAGTCCATCCGCGGGGTGGACCGCAAGGTCGACGACGCGCTGTGGCGGCGCTTCTCCAAGGCGCGCGAGGCGTTCAACCGCCGCCGGGGCGCGCACTTCGCCGAACTCGATCGCGAACGCGCCGCCGCGAAGACACGCAAAGAGGAACTGTGCGCGCGGGCCGAGGAGCTGTCCGATTCCACCGACTGGGTGGGCACCGCCGCGGTCTTCCGGGATCTGCTGACCGAGTGGAAGGCGGCCGGGCGCGCCCCCCGCGAGGCCGACGAGCAGTTGTGGCGGCGCTTCAAGAGCGCCCAGGACGTGTTCTTCGCCGCGCGCAATGCCGCCGCCTCCGAACGCGATGCCGAATTCGGGCAGAACGCGGCGGCCAAGGAGGAACTGCTGCGCCACTACGAGGACCGCATCCCCGAGCACATCGAACCCGATTCCGCGACACTGGATTCCGCGCGTGCCGCCCTGCGCGAACTGCAGGAGCGGTGGGATGCGATCGGCAAGGTGCCGCGCGAGCGCATGCACGAACTCGAAGGCAAACTGCGGGCGCTGGAGAAGCGGGTACGCGAGGCGGTGGACGCCCAGTGGCGGCGTACCGATCCCGAGGCGATGGCTCGCGCGGCGCAGTTCCGCGAGCGGGTCGCCCAGTTCGAGGAGCAGGCGGCCAAGGCCGAGGCGGCGGGCCGCACACGCGATGCCGAGAAGGCGCTCGAACAGGCCAAGCAATGGCGTGAATGGGCGGATGCCGCCGAGGGTGCGGTCAGCCGGCGCTGAGCCGTTCGTTCACCGGCCGGCGGTGTCGAGTTCGCCGCCGAACGGCCGGTGCACGCCGCCGCCCCGCAGCAATCTCGACGAGGAGCCGACCATGGATGTCCGCGAGATCAATCGAGGCGTCATCGAGCAGTTCCGCGCCGGTGGCCCGATCGAGGGGATGCACCGGGATCGTCTGGTGCTTCTCACCACCACCGGCCGGCGGTCGGGGACGCCGCACACCACGCCGATGATGTTCCATCCCGACGGCGACCGGTTGCTCGTCGTCGCCTCGAACGTGGGCGCCCCGCGACATCCGGACTGGTATCTGAACCTCGTCGCCGATCCGGCGGTGACGGTCGAGGTCGACCGGGAGACCTATCCGGCCACCGCGGTACCGCTGCAGGGCGCCGACTACGACCGGGCGTGGACGGAGCTCACCGCGTTGTATCCGTTCTTCGCCGACCACGCGAAGAAGACCGAGCGCACCATCCCCGTGGTGGCGCTGCAACGCTGAGTGCCGGACCGGCTACTTGTCGTCGCCGAACAGCCGGCGCCGGTCCTGCTCTTCCTTTTCGGCGGCCGCGATGCGCCGGCGCTCTTCGGCCTCGAGCTGGAGCGCGGTCCGGCTCCACACCACGCGGATCCAGTGGAAGGTCAGCACCACGATCCCGATCGTGGCCAGAATCAGTCCGATGCCCGGCCCGGCGCCGTGGTAGTTGCCGAGGCCGGGGGTCTGGCGGTGCCAGATCGAGAGCACCCCGAAGACGCTGCCCACCGCGGATCCGGCGACCGCGACCCAAGCCAGCGCCCAGCGGCGGGTGACCAGCGCCAGCGACGAGAACCCGATCCCGAAGATCACCACGAACCATTCGAAGACCCGCGACGGCAGCCCGATGTGCTCGGCCTGCGCGTGGTTGTCGAAGGCCAGCACATCCAGGCCGCGAGCGGCGCCGGCATGCGGCAGGATCAGCGACAGCAGCAGGACGAACACCGCGATCGCGACCACCATCGCCCGCGTCCCGGGATCGATCTCGCCGGCGATCTTGCGTTCGACGGCCTCGAGGTCGCCGCGGAACTGCTCGAAGACCTTCGACTCTGCGGGGTTCATGCTCTCCTCATTCGGCTCGGTCGCATCGTTCGGCTGCTGCGCCGGTGGCTGGTGGGGGTGCTGCGGCGCGGACGCGTCACCGGATCGCTCCGGTGTGGCGTCGCGATCGGCGTCCTCGTTCCCGCGTTCGGCCATCGGTCACGCCCCGCATCCGGTGTCACAACCGGCGGCCGCCGGCAGAGTCTCCGGGGCACCGATCCGGGGCAGTCCGAGGCCCACCCCGATCGGTGCGGTCTTCGGCAGTACACCGCGTTCGTGCGCATCGCCGGCGCGCGTGCGGCGGTGGGTGTGGACCGGACCGTCGGCGATGAGGTGGTGGGGCGCCGCCTCGGTGATGTCGACGGTGACGATATCGCCGGGCCGGATCGCCGCGTCGCCGGGCCGGAAGTGCACCAGCCGGCCGTCGCGCGCCCGGCCGCTCATCCGCGCGGTCGCCGCGTTCTTCTTACCGGCGCCCTCGGCGACCAGCAGTTCGACCTCGGTGCCGATCAGCGCGCGATTGGCTTCCAGCGAGATCTGTTCCTGCAGTTCGATCAACCGGTCGTAGCGCTCCTGGACCACCGCCTTGGGCACCTGATCGGCCATGGTGGCCGCGGGCGTGCCGGGACGGACCGAATACTGGAAGGTGAAGGCGCTGGTGAACCGCGCCTGCCGGACGACGTCCAGGGTCTCCTGGAAATCCTCCTCGGTCTCGCCGGGGAAGCCGACGATGATGTCGGTGGTGATCGCGGCGTGCGGCATCGCGGCCCGCACCTTCTCGATGATGCCGAGGTAGCGATCCTTACGGTAGGACCGGCGCATCGCCTTGAGCACCCGGTCCGAACCCGATTGCAGCGGCATGTGCAACTGCGGGCACACGTTCGGAGTCTGCGCCATCGCCTCGATGACGTCGTCGGTGAATTCCGCCGGATGCGGCGAGGTGAAACGCACCCGCTCGAGCCCGTCGATGCTGCCGCAGGCGCGCAGCAATTTCGCGAAGGCACCGCGATCCCGGTGTTCGGGCGCGAAATCGGCCGGATGTCCTTGCGGCAGTGCGGGTTCGGCGAAGTTCACCCCGTAGGAGTTGACGTTCTGCCCGAGCAGCGTCACCTCGAGCACGCCCTGATCCACCAGCGCCTGCACCTCGGCCAGCACATCGCCCGGCCGCCGGTCGACCTCTTTGCCGCGCAGCGAGGGCACGATGCAGAACGTGCAGGTGTTGTTGCAGCCCACCGAGATCGACACCCAGCCGGCGTAGGCGGATTCGCGACGAGCCGGCAGCGTCGACGGGAACGCCTCCAGCGATTCCAGGATTTCGACCTGCGCCTGCTCGTTGTGGCGGGCGCGCTCGAGCAGCACCGGCAGCGATCCGATGTTGTGGGTGCCGAAGACGACGTCGACCCAGGGCGCCTTGCGCACGACGGTGTCGCGGTCCTTCTGCGCCAGGCAGCCGCCGACCGCGATCTGCATACCGGGCCGCTCGGCCTTGATCGGCGCCAGATGTCCGAGCGTTCCGTACAGTTTGTTGTCGGCGTTCTCGCGCACCGCGCAGGTGTTGAACACCACCAGATCGGCGGTCTGCCCGCCCGTGGCCTTGGTGTATCCGGCGTCCTCGAGCAGGCCCGACAGCCGTTCGGAGTCGTGCACGTTCATCTGGCAGCCGTAGGTGCGCACCTCGTAGGTCCGCGGGGACTGCGGATCGGTGGCCGAACCGAGGGCGCGTCCCGCAGCCGAATGCGCTGCAACCTGCATGGACGAATTCACGGGTCCAGGGTAGACGCTGCGCGAAATCGGACGCCCACCCCGGTCGCCCGCGACCGGCGCGCGGTGACGCCGGTCACGCGCGCGGGCGCCCAGGTCACCACCGGGTTAAGCGCAGGCGGCGACGGCGCGACGCACGCGCCAAAAGTGCGCATTTCGCGCAGGACCGCTCTAGGGTCGACTGTCATGACCGATGCTGCCGACGCAACACCCGGCACCGCCAGCGCTGGGAACACCTCCGATCCGGTCGCGGCCGAGGCATCCGCGGGAACCGCGACCGTTCCGCCGATGATCTCGATGCGCAACGTGGACAAGCATTTCGGTGATCTGCATGTGCTGCGCGATGTGAATCTGGAGGTGCCGCGGGGGCAGGTGGTGATCGTGCTCGGCCCCTCCGGGTCGGGCAAATCCACGTTGTGCCGCACGGTCAATCGGCTCGAGCCGATCGATTCCGGCACCATCGCCGTCGACGGTGTCGAGCTGCCGGCCGAGGGTCGCGCACTGGCGAAGTTGCGCGCCGACGTGGGCATGGTGTTCCAGTCGTTCAATCTGTTCGCGCACAAGACGATCCTGGACAATGTCATGCTCGGGCCGGTCAAGGTGCGCCGCATCGCCAAGAAGCAGGCCCGCGCGCGGGCACTGGAACTGCTCGAGCGGGTGGGCATCGCCGATCAGGCCGACAAGTATCCGGCGCAGCTGTCGGGCGGTCAGCAGCAGCGCGTGGCCATCGCCCGGGCGTTGGCCATGAATCCGAAGGTGATGCTGTTCGACGAGCCCACCTCGGCCCTGGATCCGGAAATGGTCAGCGAGGTGCTGGAGGTGATGGTCGCACTGGCCAAGGAGGGCATGACGATGCTGGTGGTCACGCACGAAATGGGATTCGCTCGCCGCGCCGGAGACCGTGTGCTGTTCATGGCCGACGGCCGGATCGTCGAGGACGCGGCGCCCGAAACCTTCTTCACCGCACCCGCTTCCGAGCGTGCCAAGGATTTCCTGGGCAAAATCTTGAGCCATTGATCGCAATGCACGACCGCGGCGGGATCGATGACCGGCCCGCGCACCGCGGAGGACCCTTCACACTTCACGAGAGAGAAGGCATTCGATGAGGATCACCCGAGCGCTGCGGTTCGGCATCGGCGCGCTGGCCATCGCGGTCGTCGCGACCGGATGCGGCGGCGGCAGCAACAAGACCGCCACCGAACACGCGTCGGAAGGCAAACTCACCATCGGCATCAAATTCGATCAGCCGGGTCTGGGCCTGCGCAATCGAGACGGGTCGTTCTCCGGATTCGATGTGGATGTGGCGACCTACGTCGCCGGAAAGCTCGGCGTGAGCCCGGACAAGATCACCTTCAAGGAGGCTCCCTCCGCGCAACGCGAGACGCTGATCCAGAACGGGCAGGTCGATTATGTGGTCGCCACCTATTCGATCACCGATCAGCGCAAGCAGAAGGTCGACTTCGCCGGGCCGTATTACATTGCGGGCCAATCCTTGCTGGTGCGCGCCGACAACACCGATATCACGGGCCCGGAATCGCTGAAAGGCGGCAAGAAACTCTGCTCGGTGAAGGGATCCACACCGGCGCAGAACATTCAGAAGAATTTCGCCAACGATGTGCAGCTGCAGGAATACGACACCTATTCGCTGTGCGTGGAGGCGCTGAAATCCGGAGCGGTGGACGCGGTCACCACCGACAACATCATTCTGGCCGGTTACGCCGCGCAATCTCCGGGCCAGTTGAAGGTGGTCGGGCAGCCGTTCACGACCGAGAACTACGGCATCGGCCTGAAGAAGGGCGACAAGGAGTCTCGCGACAAGATCAACGATGCGATCGAGTCGATGATCAACGACGGCTCCTGGAAAGCCTCGCTGGAGAAGAACCTCGGCAACACCTTCCCGATCCCGTCGCCGCCGCAGGTCGACCGCTACTGATTCGGCGCGGGTTCCGGCCGCCCGGAACCCTGTCCGGCACAGAGAAGTAGGAGGGCGCGTCCACCGTGTTCGACTTGATCTCCCGATACGACAATCAGCTGTGGGACGCCTTCTGGGTAACCATCAAACTGACCGTGTTCTCCGCCGTCGGGGCGCTGATCATCGGCACCCTGGTGGCGGCGATGCGAGTGTCGCCGATTCCGGTGGCGCGGTGGATCGGTACCGCGTATGTGACCGTGTTCCGCAATACCCCGCTCACGTTGATCCTGGTGTTCTGCTCACTCGGTCTCTACACGACCCTGGGCATCAAGCTCGCGAGTGAGAGTTCGGGGCTGGATTTCCTGCCCACCAACAACTTTCGTTTCGCCGTCCTCGGCTTGAGTGTGTACACGGCGTCGTTCGTGTGTGAATCGCTGCGCGCGGGAATCAACACCGTGCCGCTGGGGCAGTCCGAGGCCGGACGGTCACTGGGCTTGACCTTCGGTCAGAATCTGCGACATGTGGTGTTGCCGCAGGCGTTCCGGTCGGTGATCGCGCCGCTGGGCAGCGTATTGATCGCGCTGACGAAGAATTCCACGATCGCGTCGGCGATCGGCGTGGCCGAGGCGGCGGCACTGATGGCCTCCATGAACGAGACCGAGGCCGACATTCTCGCCATCGGCGCGATCTTCGCCCTCGGCTTCGTCATTCTCACGCTGCCCACCGGATTGCTGTTCGGCTGGCTGGCCAAGCGATTCGAGGTGAAGCGATGAGTGCGAATGCCTCGGTCCTCTACGACGTCCCCGGCCCGAAGGCGCGCCGGCGGCATGCGCTGTATTCGGTGCTGGTGCTGGCGGTCCTGGTGGTGCTCGGCTGGCTGGTGTGGCGGGCGTTCGACGAGAAGGGCCAGCTCACCGCCGAGAAGTGGAAGCCGTTCGTAGAGTCGGAGGTCTGGCAGACCTACATCCTGCCCGGCTTGCGCGGCACCGTGGTGGCCGCCGCACTGGCGATCGTGTTCGCGATGGTGATCGGCGTGGTCTTCGGCTTGCTGCGCCTGTCCGATCATCGCGTCGTGCGGTGGGTGGCGGGGGTGATCGTCGAAGTGTCCCGGGCCATTCCGGTGCTGATCCTGATGATCTTCCTCTACAACTGGTTCGCCAAGGACAATCTGTTCGCCTCCGACCAGCTGGCGCTGGCGGCCGTGGTGATCGCGCTGACCGTGTACAACGGGTCGGTGATCGCCGAGATCGTGCGCTCGGGCATTCGATCGCTGCCGCGCGGCCAGACCGAGGCGGCCCAGGCGCTGGGATTGAGCAAGGGTCAGATGATGCGGATCATACTGCTGCCGCAGGCGGTGACGGCGATGCTGCCGGCGCTGATCTCGCAGATGGTCGTGGCGCTCAAGGACACCGCGCTCGGCTACCAGATCACCTATCAGGAGATCGTGCGCCAGGGGCAGCAACTGGGTGCGGCCGAGCAGAACACCGTGCCGGCGCTGATCGTGGTAGCCGTCATCATGATCGCCCTGAACTGGGCGCTGACCTTCCTCGCCACCAGGGTGGAGCAGCGGTTGCGGTCGCGGCGCCGAGGGCGGACCGTGCTGGGTGTGAACTCGGTGCTCACCGATGCCGCACCGGGCGTGGATCTGTCACTGAGCCGGACCGCGGCGCCGTAACCGGGCGGTTCGGCGATCGCGGCGGATTCGGGTGCGCAGCTGGGCAGGGCGACGGTGTCGACGTCCTCCGCGGGACGAGTTGCGCTCGCACCGAGCACAACCCTCGCACCCGCCGGCTCGATGGTCGATCCTGGACGCGCACCACCCCGGTCGCCGGGCCACGCCACTCGCGGCGGCCGGGGATGGGTGTCCAATCGGCCGCTGCGCCTTCCCTGCGACTATCTGGCCAGGAAATGCCAGCCGAGCCACGCCCACAGGATTACCGCGACGATGCGGGCTGTTCGGGTGCGGGTCAGATAGCGCACGGTGTCGCCGAGGCCGGCGAACGACATGCGGCGCCAATGGGCCACCGCCGTCATGCTGATCACGATGACGGCCAGAACTGCGAATCCCGTGATCACGAGGGCACGATCGGTCATTTCCGCACCAGCCACCATCCGGCACCCAACCAGATCAGCCATCCGATGAAGCGGCCCGGCCCAGCCTCCAGCGCGGGGCTGAGCAGGGTCGACAGGGTCGGATGGGCAGCGTCCGGGACGAGCAGTGCGGGTTGGGACAGCCAGGCATACAGTTCCCACGCCAGTACGGCTGCGAACAGGATCGACCACACCACAACCGCGCGCCGAACCGCCGGCGTAAGCGACATTCGCCGTGTCCCGACCCGAAGGGCACCGACGGCGACCACGACTGCGACACCGGCGACCAGCACCGTCGCGGCGACACCGAACGGACGGGTGAACGACCCCGCCACCGCCAGCCCGACCCAGACGGCGACCGCCCCGACAGGTCGGCGCCGACTGCCGCCGCCCCGCACGTCGGTGGTCATCAGCGCAGCATAGGGCCTGCACCGGACACCGGTCGAGTCACGCGGGCGGGTAACCCTCTCCGAGTTCGGCGCGCACGGCGGCGTAGGCGATCGACTGCCGGTATCCCTGGCGGGCGAGCATGCCGACGAGGCGGTTGACCACCTTGTCCTCAGAGAGGTTTCGCGGCAGGGTGCGCATTTTGCGGCGCACCAGTTCCGCCGCTCGCTCCGCGTCGTCGTGGCCGGAATCCGCCGCTACCGCATCCGTGTCGGCGCTCTCTTCGGTATCGCCGACGGAGTTCTCGGTCCGATTCGGCTGTGCGGCAAAGGATTGCGCGGCCGCGGCCATTTCATCCTTCACCACGGCATACGCCATGGACTGGTTGTAGCCGCGGCGGGCGAGCATGCTCACCAGCCGCGCGGTTGCCTTGTCCCGCGGTACATCGCGCGACAGCGTTGCGAGCCTTTTCCGCACCAACTCTGCGGCGTGCTCGGCGTCGTCGGACTCGGACTTCCGCGACGCCGCCCCGGTCCCGACGAGCCCGGCCCCTCCGCCGTCCCGGTCCTTCGGCGAATGATGTTCCGCTGCAAGAGGCCCGGCACCGTCGGCGGGTTCGTCGTCCGCGACGTGATCTGTGTGGTCGAAACCGTCGGGGCCACTGCTCGACGTGACGGCCGCGGCGAGTTCGTCCTTGACCACCGTGTAGGCCATGGACTGGTTGTAGCCGCGGCGGGCGAGCATGCTCACCAGCCGGTTGGTCGTCTTCTCGGCGGGGAGGTCCGGCGGCAGGGTGGCGAGTTTGCGGCGGACCAGTTCGGCGGCGCGGGCGCTTTCGTCGGCGGGGGTGATGGCGGCCAGCGCGGGCCCGGCGTCGGTGTCGGACACACCTTTGCGTCGAAGTTCTTGCGCGAGAACTTTTTTCCCTTTGCCGGAGAAGGTGTGGCGGGAATGCACCCACTGTTCGGCGAAGGCGGCATCGTCGATCAGCCCGACCTCGGCGAGGCGGTTCAGTGCCCGCTCGGCGACCTCGGGCGCGAACCCCTTGGCCGCCAGTTTGTCCGCCAGTTCGGCGCGGCTGCGCGCTCGATCGGCGAGCAGGCGCAGGCAGATGTCCTTGGCCTGCGCCTCGGTCCCCGCCTTCGGTGCAGCGGATTGCGCGGCGTCGGAACGCTGTTCGCCGCTGTCGGCGGATCGACGCCGAGAACCCCGGCGCCCTCCCCCGCCGGCGCCCTCTCTGCGTGACCGTCTTCGCGTGCCGCCCTGGTCTGCCCCGTCATCCGACTGCGGGTACGCCATGGGGCTGTCGTCCGTAACGAACGAGCCGCTGTGGCCACCCTCCGACCGCCCCTCCGACCGCCCCTCCGCCCGATGGGTGCGGCCGGGCCGGCGATCACCGGTGGCGCGCTCGTCCCACCCCCGCTGCAGCGCCTCGACCTCAGCCTGCAGTGCGCGAATACGATTGCGCGCCTGGGAATCCTGTGTCGCCGAGCCATTACCGGACCGACTGGAGATCGCGGCTTCGCTACTCGACCGCGTCCGCCCTTCGAGTTCGGAGCCGCCCCGGACCTCGGACCCGCCATAAGGCCGAATATCGGACACGGAACCGGAGTGAACCTCCGGCCCGCCACGAGGCCGAGCCTCCGACTCGGAACCGGAGCGAACCTCCGGATCACCACCAGACCGAGCGTCGGACTCGGAGCCGAAGCGAACTTCGGGCCCGTTATGAGGCTGGACCTCGGACTTGGACCGAACCTCCGGCCCACTATGGCGCCGGACCTCGGGCGCAGAACCGGACCGACCTTCCGGCTCGATGTGGGGCGAGACCTCGGGCTCGAACGCGGACCGGGCCGCCGGCTGGGGTCCGTGCGTGTCATCGACCGGACCGCGCTGGGGCACCGGACCGTCATCGGAACGCCATACACCGGCGGGCGCATCCCCCGCCTTCTGCTTCGATCGCAAGCGTCGGGCCGAACCACCCTGTCGGCGAACGGGTTTCGACCAGGATTCGCTTTCCGGGTCGCCGCTGCGTCGGGAGCGGGAGTCGATGTCTTCCAGTTGCCGCCGCAGGCGTTCGACGGCGTCGAGCCGAGAGGCGCCAGGGTCCGGGAGGGGGGTGGACCCCGGCGCTTCCCGGTGCGGCATCGGTTAGAAGTCGACGGGCGCCTCGGCACCCGCGTCTGCGGTGACGTCGGCACCGATGCCGAGCTTCTCCTTGATCTTCTTCTCGATCTCGTCGCGCACGTCCGTGTTCTCCAGCAGGAACTTGCGGGCGTTCTCCTTGCCCTGGCCGAGCTGATCGCCCTCGTAGGTGTACCAGGAGCCGGACTTGCGGATGAAGCCCTGATCGACACCCATATCGATGATCGAGCCCTCCTTGGAGATGCCGGCACCGTAGAGGAT
This sequence comes from Nocardia elegans NBRC 108235, assembly GCF_001612845.1. Classification (GTDB taxonomy): domain Bacteria; phylum Actinomycetota; class Actinomycetes; order Mycobacteriales; family Mycobacteriaceae; genus Nocardia; species Nocardia nova. Next base: position 31,246 of record NZ_BDBF01000061.1, read on the forward strand.
GTCGAATTCGGCCTGCTTGAACGGCGGCGACACCTTGTTCTTGACGACCTTGACGCGGGTGCGGTTACCCACCGCATCGCTGCCGTCCTTCAGCGTCTCGATGCGGCGCACATCCAGACGCACGGAGGCGTAGAACTTCAATGCCTTACCACCCGTGGTGGTTTCGGGCGAGCCGAACATCACGCCGATCTTCTCGCGCAGCTGGTTGATGAAGATGGCGGTGGTGCCGGAGTTGTTCAGCGCACTGGTCATCTTGCGCAGCGCCTGGCTCATCAGGCGGGCCTGCAGACCGACGTGGCTGTCACCCATCTCGCCCTCGATTTCCGCGCGCGGTACCAGCGCCGCGACGGAGTCGATGACGATGATGTCCAGCGCGCCGGAGCGCACCAGCATGTCGGCGATCTCCAGCGCCTGCTCACCGGTGTCGGGCTGCGACACCAGCAGGGCGTCGGTGTCGACACCGAGTTTGCGGGCGTATTCCGGATCCAGCGCGTGCTCGGCGTCGATGAAGGCCGCGAGTCCGCCGTTGGCCTGCGCGTTGGCGATGGCGTGCAGGGCAACCGTGGTCTTACCGGAGGATTCCGGACCGTAGATCTCCACGACGCGGCCACGCGGCAGTCCGCCGATGCCCAGCGCCACATCCAGCGCGATCGAACCCGTCGGAATGACCGAGATGGGCTGATGCGCCTCCTCGCCCAGGCGCATGATCGCGCCCTTACCGAAGCTCTTCTCGACCTGCGCCAGAGCGAGCTCGAGCGCCTTGTCGCGGTCGTAGGCCTGTGGTGCCATCGTCTGTTCCCCTTCTGACGGGTAAGTCTCGTTGTGTGGTTGGCGCCCACGGTAGAGGGCGGCACCGACAAGTTCTGACGGCAAGCTTAGACGAACACGTGTTCGAGGCAAGCGACGCGCCCGCCGACACGCACGGCAGCCGCACAGCCGCACCCCGTTCCCGGCAATCGCCGCGCAATCCGGCCGGTCATGCGGCCTCGATCCGGCCGTGTCCTCGTCATCGAGTCGCCGTCGGCACCACCGCGATCCGGTCGGTCTGCATCAACGCCTGCGCCTGTTTCAGCATCCGCAGCGTCGGGGTGACCTCGACGTCGACGATCCCGTCCAGAGCCCCCAGCCGCTCGGTGAGGTAGCGATACAGGTGCGAACTGTCGCGGCAGACGATGGAGGCGACCAGATTGGTGGGCCCGGTGGTGGCCGCGACGAACGCCGTCTCCGGATGGGTGGCGATCGCCCGGCCGACGGCGTCGAGCTCGGCCGGGCGCGTCCGCACCCACAGCGAGGCCCGCACCGCGTATCCCATGCGCTCGACGGCGAAATCGAGATCGAAATACAGCACGCCCGCCGCCGCCAGCTCGGACATCCGCCGCGCGACCCGGCTCGGGCTCCAGCCGGTTTCGGCCGCCAGCCGGGCATAGGAGGCACGCCCGTCGCGGGCCAGCAGCGCGAGCATCGCCTCGTCGGCCGCGGACAGGTCCATCGGCGCGTCGGGCCCGCGCTGATCGTTCATCGCGGGTCGCGGTCCCAGCTGCCGCAACTGTTCGGCGGTCAGCAAGCGGCTGTAGCGCGGCCACTCCTCCGCCAGCGGAAACCGGTGGATGATCTCGTAGGCCATCAACCCGGTGACCTGGCTGGCCCGCGGCAGAACGTTGAGCAGCAACGCATCTCGCTGTTCGATCGAGCGCGGGCGGCTCACACAGGTGACCTCCGAACCGGTCGACAGCAGCGCCACCCAGCTCACATCCGGCAGCCGCGCCAGCGATTCGGCCAGTCGCAGCGCCTTGTCCGGGGTGGACCGCACCCGCAGCATCCAGCGCGTATTCCCCAGCGGCATGGCGTTGACCTGGCCGGAGACGTGCAGGATGCCGCGTTGGCGCATCGATCGATAGCGGCGGGCCACGGTTTGCTCGGAGACACCGAGGATCGCACCGAGGGTGGCGAACGGGATGCGGGCATCGGCGACCAAGCCGTGCACGATCTGCTTGTCGAGCGTATCGAGAACGGAGGATTCGAGTTCGTCTTCGGGGTTCACAGGCGGAATCTCACATCGACGGCCGGGTAGCTGGATGGTTATTCAAACATCTCGCACGCTTGGCGTCGATATCGTTCGCACTACCCGGAGGTCGCCATGCGGAAATGGCTCCCCTTGTTCGCGGCGTGCCTCGGCACGCTCATGCTGCTCATCGACGTCACCATCGTCAACGTCGCGCTCCCGGACATCGCCGCCGATCTCGGCACCGGACTGTCGGGGTTGCAATGGGTCGTCGACGGCTACGCACTGGGCCTGGCGGCACTGCTGCTGGTGCTGGGCTCGTTCGCCGACCGGTTCGGCGCCAAACCCACCTATCTCGCGGGTCTGGCGATATTCGCGGCCGCCTCTCTGGCCTGCGGACTGGCTCAGTCCTCGGCCCTGCTGGTGGCCGCGCGGGCCGTGCAGGGAGTGGGCGGTGCGGCCATGTTCGCCACCACCCTGTCGCTGCTGCACGCCACCTACACCGGCCGCGATCGCGGCACCGCGTTCGGCGCGTGGGGTGCGGTCGCCGGGGCGGCCGCCGGCATCGGTGTGGTGCTCGGCGGGGTACTGACCGACCTGCTGTCGTGGCGGTGGATCTTCCTGGTGAACCTGCCGATCGCGGCGGTCACCATCGTGCTGTCGCTGTACGCCTTCGGCCCGTCGCCGCGCCGGCCCGGCCGTAGCGTGGACGTCGCCGGAATGGCCGCCTTCGCCGTCGCGGCGACCGCGCTGACCTACAGCATCATCCGGGGCGGGGAAGACGGGTGGGGCGACGGCGCGGCAGTCGGCACGCTGATCCTCGGCGCGATCGCGCTCGCCGGCTTCGCTCTCGTCGAATCACGCAGCGCCACACCGATGTTCCCGCTCGCACTGCTGCGCAACCGGGAATTCACGGCCACCCTGGTCGCGGCGGCGGGCTTCAATTTCGCCGCCTTCGCGAGCAGTCCCCTGATCTCGCTGTGGTTGCAGCAGCCGCTGCAGTTCAGCCCGCTGCGCGCCGGCCTGTCCATGCTGCCGATGGCGGCGACGGCGTTCGTGGTCTCGGGCGCGTTCGGTCGGTGGCTGCACGACGTGGCGCCCCGATGGACCATCGGTGGCGGATTGGTGATCACCGGAATCGGGGCGGGCCTGCTCGGCGTGATCGACGCCGGATCCACCTGGAGCGCACTCCTTTTCGGCTACGTGGTGATCGGCATCGGCATCGGTGTGCTCGCGCCGCCGCTGGTGGCGGTCGCGATGGCCGCGGTGCCCCCGCAGCAGAGCGGCACCGCCGCCGGAGCGGTGAACACCGCCCGTCAACTGGGCCTGGCCCTCGGTGTCGCGGTACTCGGTACGGTATTCCGCAGCTCGGCGGGCGAGGGCCGGATCACGGTGTCGCAGTTCGTGTCCGGGCTGGACGCCGCGGTCGCGGTGGCGGCGGGTGTGGGCATCGTTCTCGGCATCATCGCCTTCGCCCTGTTCCGCCCCCGTACCGGGACCACCGAGCCGGCGGAACCGGCTCCCGCCGAGATCCAGGTCGGCTGAATCGGCGCCGATTCCCCGGAGAAAATGCGGTCACCCGTCGGATCCGAGCCCCGCCGGCAATCGCGGCGGGGTTCCCTGAGTCCAGGTGATGCGCAGCGAGGAGGCCCGGATCCGCCAGCCGTCGGCTGTCCGGACCAATTCGGTGTCGGCATGGCCCGCAGAGATGAACACCGCCTCGGAACCATCGGCGAGGACATGGGTGTTCAGCTGAGCGCCGCGCGCCGTGGCGCGGTCGCCGTCGATGTCGATCACCGCGTTGGTTCCCAGGTGAACGGTCCGATCGAACAGCGCCATCCCGCGCCGGATGTGCGCGAGTACGGCGTCGCGGCCGTGGACGGTGCCGATCGGCATCTCCGCGGTCGCGTCCTCGGTGTAGTAGGTGCGCGCCCACCGATCGTCGAACACACCGTCGTCGAGCGAACGCAGATAGCGGTCCAGCAGGTCGGTTATCTCGGACCGGTCCAGTAGTTCCCGAATCCGGTTCTCGGTGATCTCGGTATCCATGCGACCACCCTGCAACCTCGAGCAAGCTCGAGGTCAAGGTCGCTGTGACGCAGCCGACGGCCGGCGCTCACCAGCGGCTCTTCGGTACGTCGAATTCCGCGCACAGGGCCCGCCAGACCTCGCGCGGATCGATACCGTCCTCGATCGCCTGGGCGCCGGTACGGCCGTTCATCGAGGGCAGGACATGATCGGCCAGCAGCAGGTCGCCGCGGGCGACGCCGAATTCGGTATGCAAGAGTTCCTGAAATTCAGTCAACCGCACCGTGCCGAGGGTACCGGTCGCGCACGAACCGCCGGCGGGCGCGCGGTCAGCTCGCGCGAGCCCGATCCAGCGTGCGGTGACAGATGTCGATCGGATCGGCGACATCGGAGACGGTGGCAGCGGCCGCGGCGGCGGCCTTGCGATAGGACTCGTCGCCGAGAACGGTATGCACCGCCGCGCGCAGCGATTCCGGGGTGAACGGTCGCACCAGCAGCGAACTCCCCTGGCGGACCGCACGATTGGCCAGTTCCCACTGATCCCCGCCGCCGGGCACCGTCACGATCGGCACGCCGGCGAGCAGAGTTTTGGCCAGCAATCCGTGTCCCCCGCCGCCGACCACCACGGCGGCGTGGCGCAACAGCTCGTCCTGCCGTCCCAGACCCGCCGTCGCCCATGGCGGAAGATCCGCCGGGGGCGTATCGAGCATCGAAATCGCCACGCGCACATCACTGTCCGCGAGCGCCTCCAACGCACCGGTCGCCAGATCACCGAACCCGGTCCGGGCGGTCGAGGGTGCGACCACCACCAGCGGCCGGTCGCCGGGCGGTGGCGCGAGCAGCTCCGAGGTCGGCTCCCATAGCAGCGGACCCACCACATGCGCGTCGGCGGGCCAATCCGGCCGATCGACCTCCAAAGCGGGCAGGGTGGCGATCAACCGCGCGTCGGGGCCCGGATCCACCTCCGGCAGGCCCACGCTCGCCCGGGCCGCTCCACGCTGGCGCTCACCGCGTGTGATCGCGCGCGCGGTCAGCCCGCGCAGCACCGTATCGCGCATCCGCCCACGCAGGCCCTCCCCCGGCGCGAGCCCACTGCCGATGGGCGGCAATGCTTTCGACGGCAGATACAGCGGATGCGGCGACAACTCGACCCACGGCACCCCCAGCCGCTCGGCGGCCATCCCACCGCCGGCGGTGAGCACATCCGAAACCACCAGCTCCGGCAGCATCGCACTGAGATCGGGGAGGATTTCCGAGGAGATATGCGCCGCGCGTTCGTGGATCCGCGCACCCGCGTCGGCGTCGTCGTCCTGCGGTCGCGGCGCCAAACCCTTCAACCGCCGCACCGCGATACCCGCGTCCCGCGCCGCATCGAACCAGCGCGGACTGGTGAACAACACCGGATCATCGCCCGCCTGAAGAAACCGCAGGCACAGCGCGATCGCCGGAAACGCATGACCCGGATCCGGACCCGCGACGACAGCCACTCGCATGCGCCCCACCCTGCCATACCCCCTCCCCACCCGATGCCGGGCGGGCACAGCTACCCGACGGTCATGAACGGCGACCGGGCCGATCGTGGCCGCTCACAGTGCCGGCGATCAGTCGGCGAAGTGGTACAGCTCGAATCCGACCGCCCGCTCGGCATCGAAACCAGCCTGCGGTCCCGTGGCCCGATCCACGATGGCGCGGGCCTGATCCGCCACCGGCTCATCGCTCAGCGCGCTCAGATAGCGACTGTGCTGCATCAGCGAATCCACCGCCGCCCGAACGGTATCGGTGACATCCACCGCATGCGTCACCACCGGACCCACCACCGCCGCCCAGCGCGGCGTCCAGATCGGCAATTCGGCCAGCTCCGGGAAGATCCATTCGTTGCCCGCGTCCGAGATCGCGTCCAGCGCACTGCGCCCGACCGCGCGATGATCGGCGCTGTTCGCATAACCGGGCGCCCAGGTGTCGCCGAAATTGAACAACACCACCATCTCCGGTCGATGCCGCCGGATCGCCGCGGCCAGATCGCGGCGCAAACCGAGCCCACCCTCGATCCGCCCGTCCGGATAGCCGAGAAACTCCACATCCTCGACCCCGACCGCGCGCGCCGACGCGATCTCCTCCTGCTCCCGCACCGGACCACACTCGGCCGGCGGCAGGCCCGCGATCCCGGCCTCACCGCTGGTCGCCAGCAGATACCGGATGTTCTTACCCTGCTTCGTCCAGCGCGCGACCGCGGCCGCGGCACCGTACTCGATATCGTCGGGATGGGCGACGATCACCAGACCGCGCTCCCAATCCTCGGGTAGCTCTAGCATTTGCCTTCGCTTCGCTCCGCCGGTCCACAATCGAGGCGGCCGAGAACCATGAACGTGCACCGCTCCGAAACGCTAACACGGCTGGGTGCCCGGCTTCGCCGTCGCGAAACAGCAAGGGGCCGTTCGGTATTCGTACCGAACGGCCCTGGGTTGGCTCGCTACAGTTTGGTGACCGTCGACTTGTTCGAGCCGGAGACGGCCTTGTACAGCAGGTACAGGCCGAAGACCACGACGCTGATCATCAGGATCGGGAACAACGCCTTGACCAGCGCGCCGATCACGATCAGCGCCAGCCACACGAGCGCGACGACGCCCAGAATCTTCCAGAACATGTCCATTCCTCCCGAAGGTTTCCGAACCGCCGTCAACGCGATCCGACTCCTCCATACTGTCAACTCGGCGCCGGAAAATCACCAGGTCACAACCGATATCCGGGAAATATCAGGGTGAACCCCTAGCCGGATCAGCCGCGAGGATCGGTCCGTGAACGGGGCGCCACCGGCCCCAGGGACCCGACGCCGCGCAGGCGCCCGCATCAGTGCCGGTCGGCCAGGTCGGTGAGCGCCTGAGCCCAGCCGTCCAGTCGGTCGGCCGCCTCGCGCAGGGTGAACATGGCCCAGCCGAATTCGTCCACCGGTGTCGGCGCTTCGCTCGCCCCGGCCGCAAGGATCTGACCGGCCGCGGCGACAAGCTGCTCGTATTCGGTCACGCCGGATTCCAGCCGGCCGACCATCGCGCCCGATTGCTGCCGCAACCCGGCCCCGGCATGCGAGGTCGCGACCACCGCGAGCGCCTTCTCCATCGCCGCGATATCCCCGGCCAGAGCGTGCAGGGCGGCCGCGCCGGATGCCGCGGTCGCCACAGTGTCGGCGAAATCGTCGGCCGGGATTCGCCCGCTCGCCTCGATCTGACGGCCGAGGGCGTGAAAGGCGCGTTCCGCCCGGACCAACCTGGCGATGGGCGCCCTCGCCGCGGACTGCACCGCGGGCAGCCGCCGGGGTACGAACGCCGGGGGCGGCAAGGGGTTTCGACGCAACTCCAGGTATCGGCGGGTACTCACCGCCGCGCCGGTCACCAGCGCGGCCGCACCGCCACCGACCACGACAACCGCCCATACCGGCGCCGAGATCGCGACCAGTCCGGCCGTTCCCAGCGCGGTCACGCCCGAGGCCGCGCTCCAGCGGAGGCTGCGCCGCCGCACCC
>NZ_BDBF01000062.1 GCF_001612845.1 Nocardia elegans NBRC 108235
TCCCGCCCGGCCGCCCTGTGGTTGAGCGCGCCGATGCTCGACGACCACACCGCCGCACGCCGCGACCTGGACGCCCTGCGCCATCTCGGCTGGACCAACGACAACAATCGCTACGGCTGGAGCAGCTACCTCGCCGCCCCACCCGGCAGCGCCACCGTGCCCGATTTCGCCGTAGCCGCCCGTCGCGGCGACCTCACCGGTACCCCGCCGACCTGGATAGGCGTCGGCACCATCGACCTGTTCCACGACGAGGACGTCGCCTACGCGGAGCGTCTGCGCGCGGCGGGCGTGGAGGTGGAGCTCGACATCGTGCCGGGCGCGCCGCACGGTTTCGACAGTTGGGCGCCCGGGGCGGGGCCTGCGCGCGAATTCCATGCGCGGGCTCGGCGGTGGTTGGCTACGACGATGGGGTTGACCGTTCACGAGGTGTCGGGCTCCTGATCGCTGACCACCCCGGATGCTCAGAGTCTGTTTGGCGTGGTGAAGTCTCACAATTCGGCGCGCGTCCGAATTCAGGCGTAGGCAGTGGACGGCGATCCGGACCACATGTGCGGTCCGACAGCGTATCCGGCCGCACTGTGGCGTGGGGTGTGCTCATCGCCGCGTGAATCGACGCTGCTCAACTGACCGGAGTTGTCGGCACTATCTGCAGTCCGTCGACGAAGGTGTCGATATCGGGTTTGTACATATCCCGATCGGAGGCCGTGGCCTCGACCGACATTCGGATCGGGTACAGCATCTCGCCTGCAAGGTATTCGAAGCCGAGAAACTCGTGGTACTGGTCGACCCCATCGGAACCGGTCGCGGGCGAAACTCCGGTGGACCGGGTTCCGCCCCAACCGCACACCTGGACGGCCTCGGATCGCCACTGCCGCCGCGTGCCTTCGATCGCACTCATCACGACGCTGTTGTCGGCGGCGCTGTGTGGAGGAGACACGGCGAGGGTGACGGTCGCGCTGCTCATCCGTCCTGCGTGCCGATCGACGCGACGCAACACCAGATCGTCGTTTTCCGCCGGCGTCACCTGCCAGCCCCTCAATTGCGGAAGCTGGAGCGTGAAGGGCATATCAGGGCGCACTGTGGTGGTGAAGACGGATCCGTTCGCCGCACTGGCGTCGCAGGCGGTGCGAATCGTCGGTGCCGATGACGTTTTCGACGGATCCGGTTCCGACTTGCCGCACGCGATCACACTCGTCGCCACGACGCCGGCCAGAACGAGATGCCGAATCCTCATCACGGTCGCCAGCCTATCCAGCCCGACCATGACGCGACACATGTCCGGCTCTCCTCGCCGGTTGACTGCTCCGGGCATCAATTCGCCTCACCGTCATGTTTCGACAAGTGATCGCGGCCCGTGATGACAATGCGGGCCTCGGCGCGGCAGCATTCGCGAACCAGCTCCGAGTACGCGGGCGGGACGGTGGTCTCCGGTGTCGGCTCGCGGAAGATCGCGGCGAGTTCGCAGCCGAGCGTCTTCGCAGCCATTGTCAGGCGGAGTTCGCTGCTGTGAAGATCGTCTGCGGAGACGAGATCGAGCCGGAGGTACCCGTATGCGAGTGGCGGAGGACAGGGAATCGGTGACCTGTCCTTGCTTCCGCGCAGGCCGGCGAGGACCCGGTACAGCAGATCAGGGGGCGGCGGTTGGAGTTGGGCTTTCCGATCGGGAAAGAAGTGGGTGCATGCGCCCGGGATCCGTTCGGGCAGTTCGGCTGATAGTTGCCTGTCCTCGGTATGAAGGGTTGAACCTGTTGTGCGCCAAAGGGTGCCGAACGGCCTGACCGAGCCTGTGGCGTCCGAGTCGCGCATAAATGCTTCCCCTCTCCGGTGATGGCCCTGGGTAGGCGCCCGCCGCCGAGGCGTTTTCACCCGGCGGCGAGGCCGCATCGAGCTTCACATCGTCCGAGGGGGTCGACAATGGCACTTTGCCGGGGTGGTCTCCGGAAGTGACACTGCGAAGACGTTGCGCTGCATAGTATTCCAGCCTCAGAAGTCCGGCCAGTTCGCGCATCTCCACGGTCAGAGTCCGTCGCTTCGCGATGATCCGACCGAGTAAGTCACGCGCCATTCTCTGCTCGACGAGCCAGGGCCGGGCCTCGCGCGACAGCGTCGTCAAGATCTCGAATGCCGCGTCGTAGTGCCGCACCTTGAGATGCGCCGAGGCGACATCGAGCAGATGGCGATTGCGGTTGTCCGACGTGGGCCGTGGGTCGGGAGCGATGTCGCGGGCGAGGCGCAGAGCGATGTCCGGCCGGTCGGCGACGACGGCGTTCTCGACCCGCTTCATGGCGACGGTCGGTGGATCGAATGTCGTCCAATACTGGTGATAGGGAGCTTGCTCGCGCCTGACGGCCACCGCGCCCGCGGCGGCTAGGCGCATCATGTCATCGGCCTCATCCGGGCGATTGTCGCGAATGGCTGCGGCGGACCCGCGCAGCAGAAGCCATCCCCAGGTGGATATCTCGCGGGTGGTCGCGACCGAGAGGCGCGGCTCGACGCGGTCGGCCCATTCGGTGGCGAGTCGGCGGACGGCATCGAATTGTCGTTCGACGATCAGCAACCAGCACAGTGTGATGACCGCCGAGGCGGCGTCGAGGACATTGCCGGTCGACTCGGCATCGGCCAGCGACCGATCCAATGCCATGCGCGCGGCGGATAGTTGGCGGGTCTGCACCATCGCTGAACCCGTGAGTTGCAGCACCCGTGACCGCACCAACGGCGACGCCACCTGGGCATCCTCGATCAGTCGCGGCAGCACGTGAGCCAGCGCCTCGTAGCGGTTGTCGTGATAGAGGCGCGTCCCGTCGGCGAGAGCGGCTTCCACGCCTCCGGCAGGCATCGGCTCCTCCGTGGTCGAGTCCCGCATGGCCGCGAGCGCGTCTCGTGTCGGTTTCCACAGTTCCGAATCGCCCCCGGATTCCGGAGCGCTGGGCGCCGGGCCGAGAAGCGCTGTCAGAGAACAACCGAGGGTGACAGCGAACCGCCGGAGTGTGTCGATGCGAGCGTCGTTACGCTCACCCTGCTCGATCTTCCGGATATACGACAATGAGACACCAGACAGCTCCGCGAACTCCCGTTGCGTGAGCCCGCGTCGTTTGCGCAGAGATTGGAGCCGCTCCCCGAGGTCCATGCTCCAAGGCTAGCGGCGGCGGTGGGTGGCGTTGAAGCGCGCTTTCTTCTGGCGGTTTCCGCAGGTGTTCATATCGCACCATTTGCGGGTGCGGCTCTGGCTGGTATCGAAGAAGGCGGCGCGGCAGCTCGGCGAACCGCACAGGGCCAATTTGCCGTCTCGTTCGCCTGAGATGATGTCGATCGCGTCGGCGGCGACGACGCCCAGTGCGTCTTCTACGCAGGAGGGCGAACTGAGCCGCCATCGGCGATGGCCCTCGGGCGTCAGGATTGCCGCGGCCCGGCCCTGAATACTGCGGTCGTTGATGATTCGGACGGCCGAGGCGGGGAGCGCGTCGCCGATTGCGGCCGCTGTCGCGGCGGCGTGAATTGCTTCCCTCAGTTCCCGGGCAAGGTCGAGTTGGGCGGTGGTGCAGGAATCCACGGCCAGGCCGTTCACCTCCAGCCAATCGACGAGTCGCTGCGGTGTGGGAATGCGTTCCACAGGATCGCCGTGACGCTCCGACAGAGTGCCCGTGAAGCTGGTCGCCAGCACGGTGCCGAGGCGGAAATCGGGAAGTCCAGCAGGCATGGAACCACCTTAGCTGGTTGCGGGCTGTCGCACCGTCATGTTAGAACCGTCTTAGCCGGTTCACAACAGGCGGTAGCCGGTTCCGCGATGACCAGGAGGTCTCATGTCCGCACTCGGCCACCTCGATCCGATGTCCGCGCCCGATTCCATCGACGTACAGCCATTCGAAGCCCGCGCAACCGATGCTGACCTCGACGACCTGCGAGCACGATTGACCGCCGCGCGCCTACCGGAGGCCGAGACGGTCGCTAGCGCCGCGCCCGGCCCCGGGCGATGGGCACAAGGCGTTCCTCTCGCCGACCTCGTCGAGGTCGTGAATTACTGGCGCACCGAATACAACTGGCGTTCGTTCGAGGAGCGTCTCGATCGAATCGGCCAGTACCGCACGGCAATCGACGGCCTGGGAATCCACTTCCTGCACCGGCGATCCGCGCGCCCGGATGCGATTCCCCTGATCCTGACGCACGGCTGGCCGGGCAGCATTGCCGAATTCATCGACGTGGTAGACGATTTGGCAGACCCGAAGGACGCATCCGCGCCGGCGTTCCACGTCGTGGTCCCGTCCCTACCGGGCTTCGGTTACAGCGATAAACCGGCCACCACCGGGTGGGGCACCGAAAAGATCGCCGCCGCATGGGTGGAACTGATGGAAAGGCTCGGCTATCGCCGGTTCCTGGCCCACGGCGGCGACTGGGGAGGCAACATCACGACGGTTCTCGGCGGCAGGTTCCCGGAACATGTGCTCGGCATCCACTCGCTGTTCGCCGAGGCCCCGCCCGGGTCGACAACAGACGGGCTGACCGCGGCCGAACGCAGGTGGGCCGAGGAAACCCGTCATTTCTGGCGCCACCGCGCCGCATACGCGAAGCAGCAGGCCACCCGGCCACAGACCATCGGCTACTCGCTCCTCGACTCACCGGTCGGACTCCTCGCCTGGATCCTCGACAAGTTCGCCGAGTGGAGCGACACCGACGACAGCCCGTTCGAAACGATCTCCAAAGATCGCATTCTCGATGACGTCACTCTGTATTGGCTGACGCGCACCGGCGCATCGGCAGCCCGCATCTATTACGAAAGCCACAACTCGCTCGACCCCGACCTCCGAGTCGATGTCCCGTCGGCAATCACCATGTACCCCCACGACATCGAAAAATGCCCGCGCCCCTGGGCGCAGGAGCGGTACCGCCGGATCGTCCGATGGAACGCACCCGAATTCGGCGGACATTTCCCGTCGCTGGAAGTTCCCGAGTATTTCGTGAAGGACCTGCGAGAAGGCCTGGCCGCAGTGTCGGCCGCCGGTGGGCCCGCACGCTGCGGATCGAGCATGCTCCCCCGTTCCCGCGACAGCGCAGCATATCCATCGTGAGTCTGGACATGACTATCCTGCGGTGGCTTTCGCTCCATAGAACATCGGCTTTGACCACGGTGGCGCGGGTGGCATGCGTTCTCGATGCCCTCGACCGTGGCCGCGATGACGGCCGCTGTCGCGGTCACCGCCTATTCGGTCCTGCCCTGGCCGGCGGAGCATCGGCGCTGGGTGGGAGGCGTCATCGCCGCGCTCCTCGTCTCCATCGGTATCGCGATGGTCTACCTGGGGGCGCATTGGCCGACGGATGTGCCGGCCGGTTGGGGTCTGGGCGCGGCAGTTGCCGGAATTGTCATGATGGTGGCGAGAGTCGCCTCTCGACGTGTCCGCAAATCGGCAGCGCCCGCGAGCGGAATCCTTGGCACCCGCGACGTTGCCACTCGGGTGCATTCCACCGGTCGGCTTCCGGGTAACCGTCCGCCGGGACCTTGACACGGTGTCGGTCGCAGCGTTTGACTAGGGAAATTATCGCTTCACCTCGCATGATGACGGTCGGAGAGGTTGACGTATGCGCAGCGGAGGGTTGACGGGTCCGAGGCCCCGGCGCGGAGCGGGCTACCGCGGAATCGGCATAGCGGCGGCAGTGATCGGGCTCTGCATCGTCTCGCTGGGGGTCTCCCAGACGGCTACGGGCGAACCAGTGGCAAACGCTGCCGACTCCGGGTTCTCCGTTCCCTTCTCCGGCGCGCCCGGATACGAGCAGGTGGCGCCGACGCGGATGAGCAGCCCGGATCAGCTGAACCAGCCGCTCGGCGAGGCGGCGGCGGATCGGATCGCGGCGCAGATCGGGCTCGACCGCGCCGATGCGTTGACCGATCAGCAGTATCAGGATTTGAGCAGCGGTGGGGGAGTCGGCGGCAACCGGGACGCGGCGAATGTGATCAACGCGTGCGTCGACATCCTCGCCAATACGGTCGGCCGACCGCTCTATTCCGATGTCGGCGGGCAACGTACGCCCTCGACCCTGGCCAGTTACGGGTTGTATGTGAACCCGAGCGGCATGCTGGAGAGCCCGGCCAACGCGGACGCGCCGACGCGGCAGGTGAATACCCTGATCGCGCCCGGCGGATATGTCGGTAACTGGTTGCGGGACAACGGTGCGACCCGGAGTCTGGTCGCGCTGTACCGGTCCGCCTACACGGTGCAGGCCGCTTACGGGTTTGTGGCGCAACAGATTTCGGGTGCGGCTCAGCTGGTCACCAACACAGAGGGTAATACGAGCACCGTGGTCGGCATGTCGATGGCGCCGCCGTTGTGGATCGTGAACTTCGCCCTGATCTACATCTTGAAACCCGCCTCGGCGGCCGCCATGCCCGCCTACTGGGCTCCCATTCCCGGCCCCGTGGTCGACGCCATGAAGGGCAGTCCCACCGGGCAGGTCCCGTTCGGCGAATACGCCTCCTACTTCGGGTAATCCCCGCACATGGCCGGCACGTGGCGGTTTCCCGAGGGCCGGGAAATCCCGGCCGCGGTTAGAGTCGGGGCATGAGTAGCGAACCGCTTGCACTGCCGTCGGCCGAGTGGCCGGACTGGCTCGGCGATTACGTCCGTGCCCGGCTGCGGACGGCGGCGGAAACGGTGGCGCAGCTGAAAGCCGCGACATCCGGTGACACCGCCGGCGTGCTCGAACTGTGGAACGACGCCGACATCGCGCTGCGCGGGGCCGATTCGGCCGCGCACCTGTTCGCCGAAGTCCACCCCGACCCCGAGGTGCGCGGGCCGGCCGAGGAATTGGTGCTAGAGGTCGATCGAGCCCGGACCGCGCGCGATCTCGACCGCGATCTCTACGACATCGTCGCCGCCACCGACTCCGCGAGCCTGGACGAGGTGTCGGCGCGCATGCGCGCGCATGTCCTGCGCGATTTCCGGCGCAGCGGTGTGGACCGCGACGAGCCGACCCGGGACCGGCTCCGGGCGATCTCCGAGCGGCTCACCGTACTGGAACAGGAATTCGGCCGGACCATCCGCGAAGACGTCCGCTCGGTCCGGGTCTCACCCGGCCAACTCGACGGGCTGCCCGCGGATTTCGTCACCGCGCATCCGCCCGCAGCGGACGGGCTCGTCACGATCACCACCGACTATCCCGACTATCTGCCGTTTCGCACCTACGCCCGGGACGCCGAGGCCCGCCGCGCCCTCACCGTGGAGTTCGAGAGCCGCGGCTGGCCCGCCAACGACGCTGTGCTGCACGAGATCCTGGATCTTCGTGCCGAGAAGGCACGGCTGCTCGGCTTCGACAGCTGGCCCGATTACGACGCCGACGTCAAGATGATCGGCAGCGGGCACGCCATCGCCGAATTCATCGAGCGCATCGCGAGCGCCGCCGACGCCGCAGGCCGGCGCGATCTCGAGACACTGCTCGCCCGGCGCCGCGAGGACGAGCCCACCGCCACGAGCATCGACCGCTCCGAGGTCGGCTACTACACCGAACTCGTGCGGCGCGAACAGTACGACGTCGACGCCCGGGAGGTACGCCGCTACTTCGATTTCCCGCGCGTGCGAGCCGGTCTGCTCGAAGTCACCGGCCGCCTCTTCGGACTGGAGTATCGACCCGTCGACGTACCGCGCTGGCACGAGGACGTCACCGTCTACGACGTCTACGCCGACGGTGAACGACGCGGGCGGATCTATCTGGACCTGCATCCTCGCGAGGGCAAATACAAGCACGCCGCGCAATTCGACCTCGTCGGCGGTGTCGCCGGAAAACTCCTGCCCGAGGGCGTGCTGGTGTGCAACTTCTCGCGCGGGCTGATGGAACATCAGCACGTCGTCACGCTGTTCCACGAGTTCGGGCACCTGATCCACCACGTCGTGGGCGGCCACCAGGACTGGGCGCGCTTCTCCGGTGTCGCCACGGAATGGGACTTCGTCGAGGCCCCGTCGCAGATGCTGGAGGAATGGGCGTGGGACGCAACCGTTCTCGCCACCTTCGCCGTCGACGAGAACGGTGCGCCCATCCCCGCCGAACTGGTGGACCGCATGCGGGCGGCGAAAGAATTCGGCAAGGGCGTTTCGGTCCTCACACAGGTCGGCTACACCGAGGTGTCCTATCTGCTGCACCAGGACAGGCCCGCCGACCACGACCCGGTGGTCGTCGATGCCGTGACGCGGCACAGCGGGATCGCCGAGGTGCCGCAGACTCATTTCCAAGCCTCGTTCGGGCACCTGGCCGGCTACACCTCCGCGTACTACACCTATCTGTGGAGTCTGGTGATCGCGAAGGATCTGTTCTCCGCGTTCGACGCCGGCGACCTGTTCGATCCCGTTGTGGCGCAACGCTACCGCGACCGGATCCTGGCACCGGGTGGTTCGCGCGACGCGGCCGATTCGGTGGCCGACTTCCTCGGACGCCCCTTCACCTTCGACGCGTTCGCGGCCTGGCTGGACCGTGCGCCCACGCCGCATACGGTGCCGTGAACGGGGCGTACGTCGTCAGTTGTGCGTCCAGTCGGGTTGCAGCAGGTCCGCCACCCGGGTTTCGCGGCCGAGGAGCACGACGTCGCGGAATTGCAGCAGTATGGCGCCGGTCGGTGCGTGGATGGTCATCGAGTCGCCGATCCTGAGCTGCAGCAGCCGGGAGCCGTCCGGCCGGTCGACCCAGTGCGGCACATCGTCGGCGGCGAGGCGGTCGAGCCGAACGAAATGAACGGCGTGCACCTCGTCGGCGTTGGGGTCGAGGGCCCCGGGATCGTCGAGGGCGACGACGATCGGAGTGATCGCGAAACCGGACGCCGCCGGGAAATCGTCGAGCCTGCCGAGGACATCGGTGCGCGAGGCGACCAGGCCGATCTCCTCGTGCAATTCCCGCAACCCCGCCGCGATCGCGCTTTCGTCACCGTCGACCCGCCCGCCGGGCAGCGCCCACTGACCGGCGTTGCGGCCGCGATAGGCCCGCTTGATCACGATCACGCAGGGGTGCCCGTCGTGCTCGAGCACACACAGCACGACGGTGGCCCGGCGAATTCCCGGAGCATCGAGCGACGTGCGGAACCCGAACTCGCGCAGATGCGCCGTGGCGAGGTCCCGGAAATTCTGCACACTCCTCATCCCTTGATAGTGTCATCACCGACGTCCGGGTGGGCGGTCCGTCTCGGACGCTGGACCCGCGCCGGGCCTCAGCAGCGGAACCGGTGGCAACGGGGAGGATTCGGGCGAGGTCCGGAAACCGTCGATCATGAATGTGGCGAAGCGCCGCGACGCCGCGACGCGGGCCTCCGGCGTCGGCGCCTGAATGCCGTTGTTGGCCATGATCATCAAGAGCAGATCGTCCAGCACGACCTCCGGACGCAGCCGGCCGGTGGCCTTGGCGCGGCGGAGCAGTTCGGCCGTGGCCGCCAGCGTGGCGGTACGCAACGCCGCGAAGTCCATCGCGTGCGGGAAGGTGAACATGAAAGCCGCGGTGAAACCTCGGTCGCGGGCATACATCTCGCACAGTTTCTCCACGGCACCGCGGAAACCCTGCCACGGGTCCGGGTTGCGCAGACCTTCGTCCACGATGGACCGGCACGCGTGCATCTGATCGGTGAACGCCTCGGCGACCAGCAGTTCCTTGGTCGGGAAATGGCGATAGAGGGTGGCGGGGCCGACCTCGGCGCGACGCGCCACCTCCCGGATCGGCACGTCGAGGCCCTGGGTGAGGAATACCGCACGCGCCGCGTCGAGGATGCGGGCGCGATTGTCCCGCGCATCCGAACGCAGAGAGTGAGACGAACGCCTGGTCACCGCTCTCACTTTAGCTAAACGGACGCAGGCGTCCGTTACGGTCCGCCTATCGATGCTCGAGTGGACAGAAGACGGAGCAGAGCAGTGAAAGCAGTGATCATCGAAGCGTTCGGCGGACCCGAGGTGCTGACGGTGGCCGAGGTGCCCGATCCGATCGCGGGCGCGGGACAGGTCGTGATCGCCACCGAGGCGATCGGTGTCGGCGGAGTGGATGTCCTGATCCGTCGTGGCGGGCCGGCCGGTTACGGATTCGCGCCGGGGCATGTTCCCGGCAGCGAGGTCGCCGGAACCGTGGTGGCCGTGGGCGACGGTGTCGACCCCGCATGGACCGGACGGCGGGTGTGGGCATTCACCGGCGAAGGTGGTGGTTACGTGGAATATGCCGCCGTGCGGGCGGATTCGCTCGTCGCACTGCCGGCGGGCCTGTCCGCCGCGCAGGCGGTGACGCTGGGCACCTGCGGGATGGTGGCGCGCTTCGCCCTGCGCCACGCCGGTTTCGCGCAGGGCGAGTCGGTATTGGTGCGGGGTGCGGGCGGCGGCATCGGGGTCATGGCGGTCCAGTTGGCGGTGCGCCTCGGCGCCGGGGCGGTCGCGGTCACCACCTCGTCGGCCGCGCGTGGCGAACGCCTGCGCGACCTCGGGGCGACCCATGTGCTGAACCGGTCCGGCGCGGGCGGCGCGGAGGCTCCCGCCGCCTATGACGTCGTCATCGATATCGTCGCCGGGGCGGAGTTGCCGGCCTTCTTCGCCAGGCTCGCACCGAACGGCCGGATGGTGGCCGTCGGGGCGACGGGTGGGCTGCCGCCCGCGGATTTCGGCATGGAAATGATCGCCGCGTTCAAGAAGTCGATGTCGTTCGCCACCTTCAGCGCCGACACCGTACCGTGGGGCGAGCGTCGCACCGCGACCGCCGAACTGTTCGACGCGGCCGTCCGCGGTGACCTGAAAGCGGTTGTGCACGAAGAACTTTCCTTGGACCAGGCGGTGCTCGCCCATCGCCGGATGGCGGCCGGTGAGGTCTTCGGCAGGCTCGTGCTCACCCCGTCGGGGAACAGGCCGGCGCCGGCCTAACGCCCACGCCGCACCTGATCGAACGGCACATCCCGGTCGGCGGCGTCCTCGCGCGGCATGCCCAGGACGCGTTCGCTGATGATGTTGCGGGCCATTTCGGTGCTGCCGCCGGCGAGGCTCCAGGCCTGCCGGTAGAGGTACTCCTGGCCGGCTCGGCCGAGGCCGGGTTCGCCGCCCGGGTCGCCGGTCGCGGCGGCGGCGCCGGCGATGCGCAGGGCGGCATCGGACTGCAGCCACGAATTGCGGGCGCTGAACAGGCGCACGATCGAACCGGCGGCGGGAGCCAGATCGCCGGCGGCGATGCGGGCGCCGACATGGGCGATGAGCTGGTCGTGAACCAGATTCATCGCATGCGCTTCGCCGATGTCCTCGCGCACGCGCGGATCGGCGAGTTGTCCGGTGCGCCGGGCGATCTCGATGAGGCCGCGTACATCGCGGCCACTGTGCTGGCCCACGCCGCTGGCGTACGGGGAGGCGCCACCGACCGCGCTGCGTTCGTGCTGCAGCAACCGGCTCGCGACCGCCCAGCCGCCGTCGACCTCGCCGACCACGGCATCGGCCGGGATCCGGACATCGTCGAAGAACTCCTGACAGAATTCGGTGGACCCGTCGACCTGGGTGATCCGGCGGATGGTCAGTCCAGGGGAGTTCACCGTTACCAGGAACATGGTCAGCCCGGCATGTTTGGGCACCTGCCAGTCGGTGCGGGCCAGGCACAGCGCATAGTCGGCCGCATAGGCGCCCGAACTCCAGATCTTGGACCCGTTCAGCACCCACTCGTCACCGTCACGATCGGCGCGGGTGGTGAGGCCGGCCAGATCGGATCCGCCGCGCGGTTCGGACAGGAATTGCACCAGCAGCTCCTCACCGCGCAGCGCGGCGGCGATGTGGGTGCGCTTCTGCTCCTCGCTTCCCATGTCGAGAAGTGTTGCGGCGCAGATGGTGAGGGTCGGGATATTGAGCGCCAGCGGCATCTCGTACGGGCGCGACTCCTCGGTGAAGGCGCGCTGATGGGCCGGGCTCAGGCCCAGGCCGCCGTATTCGGCGGGAAAGCAGATCCCGGCGAAGCCGCCGTCGTAGAGAATGCGCTGCAGTTCGCGAGCGCGGGCCCACACCTCCGGCGATTTCTGCTCACCCGAACGGACCGGCGGCGCCGGCGGCAGCGTGTCCCGCAACCAGCGACGGGCGCGGTCGCGGAAACTGTCGACCGATTCGGTTGTGGTGGTGGCGGATTCGGTGGTGCTCATGCGGGGATCGTCTCCAGCAGATCGGTGAGCCGGCGCCGGTGTTCGGCCGGGGTGCCGTACAGGGCCCGTCCGAGCGTGACCCGGCGCAGATACAAATGCAGATCGTGTTCCCAGGTGACGCCGAGCCCACCGTGGATCTGCACGCATTCCTGCACGATCTCGCCGGCCGTGGCGCCGACGAAGGATTTCGCGACGCCGACCGCCTCGGCCGTGTCGATGGTGTCGTCGCCGAAGCTCGCGGCCGCGGCCCAGGAGGTGGCCCGGCATGCTTCCAGGGTGGTGGCGATGTCGGCGGCCCGGTGTTTGAGCGCCTGATACGAGGCGAGCGGACGGCCGAAGGTGTAGCGGTCGAACATCCACTGCACCGTGGCCTCGAAGGCTCGCTGCGCGGCTCCGGCCATCTCCGCGGCGCTCAGCGTGGCGGCCACGAGCAGTTGCGCCTCAGCGGCGGCTGCGGCGGCTTCGGGATCGCGCTGCACCACGGCGTCCGAGGCGACGGATACGTCGTCGAAAACGACTGTGGCCGCGCGACGCACGACGTCCAGGGTCCACACCGGGGTGACGGTGACACCGGGCGCGTCCGTGGCGACGAGGAGCTGCACCGGGCCCTCGGGCCCCTGGGCGTCGACGATCAGCAGATCGGCCTGGGCACCGTATTCGACGCGATCCTTCACCCCCGACAGCCGGTATCCGGCACCGTCCGGCGTGGCCACGGTGTCGAAGGTGGCAGGAGCCGGACCCGTGCCCGGTTCGTAGTGGGCCCAGGTCGCGATTGCGGCTCCGGCGAGGACGTCCGCTATCGCCGCGTCGAAATCTCCTGTGCTGCCGAGCAATCCGGTCAGCGTGGCATTCACCGCGAGCAGCGGCCCGGGGGCGCACGCGCGCCCGAATTCCTCGGCGAGCAGTGCGAGGTCGGCCATCGGCGTGTCCGATACCGCGCCGCCGCCGAGCCGTTCGGGGACCAGGGGCGCGGTCCAGCCCAGCTCGGCGCCGCGCCGCCACCAGTCCCGATCGAAGCCGTCGGGGGAGTCGGCGAGGCGGCGCACCGTGTCCACGGGCACGGTGGCGGCGAGAAAGTCGCGGGTGGTGGTCCGGAACAGCCGTTGGTCGGCGGTGGGGGCGGCAGTCACGAATGTGGTCCTTACGCAAGGGCCTCCCGCGAACCCGGTGAGGTGTGCGGATATCGAGTTCGCGGGAGGCGGGGCACCCATCGGCGACGTCGAGAGGCCGGCGCGCCGCCGATGGGAGTGGTGGCCGGTCGACACCCCGGGGTGGCGACCGGAGTTTCTACAGCGGTTCCCAGAAGGTGATCTGGGTGGCCTTCGGGTCTATCGCCGGGCTGAGGGTGGATCGGCCTTCCGCCGAGTTGGCGCGCAACTGCTCGAGGACCGCCTCGGCGTCGCCGTCGATCTCGTAGACCGCCAGATACCGGTGCGTGGCGCCCTGCCCCTCGAGCTGCGGGGCCCGATACCGCGAACAGGAACGGATGCCCTCCATCTGCAGCAGTTCGGGAATGTGCACGTCGTTGTACCAGGTGTTGTATTCGTCGTCCATTCCCTCGCGCGGGGTGGAGAAGACCATCATCTGCATGGTGTATGCCTAACGATCAGGGTTGGGGGACAACCGCTTTCGCGCCGTCAGGCGCGCTGGGCGTACAGCTCGGCCCATTCCTTGCGGGGCCGGACGGTCAGATCGACATCGGCGGCCTGGGCGCGCAGCGCGCCGACGGTCGCCTGCTCGCGCGGGATGTGCGCGAAGGGTTCCCAGTTCAGGAACCGGCAGGCGTTCTGCCAGGTGATCTTGGAGATGTCGGCGTCGTCGGCGCCCGCCGCCTCGAGTTCGGCCAGGACGAATTCCGGGGCGTCCGGCCACAGCGAATCCGAATGCGGGTAGTCGCATTCCCACGCGATGATGTCGATGCCGATCTCGTGCCGCAGCTTCAACGAGGTCTTGTCGGTGACATAGCAGGCCATGACGTGTTCGCGGAACACGTCCGAGGGCATCTTCCCGCCGAAGTCGCGGCGCAGCCACTTCTGGTTGGTGTAGTGGCGGTCCGAGCGGTCGAGGAAATACGGGATCCAGCCGATGCCGCCCTCGGACAGCGCCACCTTCAATCCCGGATAGCTGCGCAGCGCGGGGCCCCACAGCAGATCCTGGACCGCGATCTGGGACACGCTGGGCGCCAGCACCATCAGATTGTCGATCGGCGCGTCCGGGGCCATGCGCAGGGCGCCGAAGCCGGGCCCGATGTGCAGATTCATCACCAGGCCGGTATCGGCGAGCGCGGCGAACACCGGACCCCAGTACTCGATGTCGTGATAGGACGGGTGACCCTCCACGTGCGGAATCTCCGACATGGTCACGCCGTGGAATCCCTTGGCCGCCACCCGCTGGATCTCCGCCACCGCCAGTTGCGGATCCCACAGCGGCAGAATGGCATTCGGGATGAACCGGCCCGGATAGGTGGCGCACCACTCGTCGATGTGCCAGTTGTTGTAGGCCTGGATCATCGCCACGGTGATCTCGTCCTTGAACTGACTCAGGTGGCCCGCGCTGAAGCCGGCGAAGGTCGGGAAGCACATCGAGGCGAACACGCCGTTGGCATTCATATCCCGGACCCGGTCGTGAATGTCGTAGACGCCCGGACGCATCTCGGCGTAGCGAGTGGGGTTCTTGTCCCACTCCTCCTTGGGCCAGCCGACGACCGCGTTGAGCCCGGTGACGCCGACCGGCCGGCCGCGATAGGTCCACTGATCGATGCCCTGCTCGTTGGTGAGCAATTGTGGCACGTACTCGGCGTACTTCTTCGGCGTATGCCGGTCGAACATGTCGGCCGGCTCGACCACGTGGTCGTCGATGCTGACCAGGATCATGTCATCGATATTCATGAGGTTCCTCGTGCTGGTGCGGACGGCGGCGGCCCGGCGCGGCGGGCGACAGTACGAGATTATCAATCTCTGTTATGGAGAATCATACTCTCCTGTTTGGCTGCGACGATACACCCGATTCGGCGCCCGCACGGCAAACGGCCGATTCCGCCCTGCCCGCTACGTCGCCCGGTAGACGACCTGCCCGGCGACGATCGTGGCGGCCACGGGCGACGAGTCGAGCACCTCGCCGAGTTCGGTGGGCGGAACGCGCAGCAGGGTCAGATCGGCGGTGTGCCCCGTGGCGATGGTGCGGGGAATATGCGGCCTGGCGGCGGTGCCGAAGAACAGCGACAACGCGGTGAGCGGTGACAGCGCCTCCGCCGGTCGGCCCGGGCCGCGATCGATGGCGGCGCGCACCACCGCCCAGGGGTCCGGGTCGCCGAAGGGCGCGTCGGTCCCGGCCGCCACCCCGACGCCCGCGGCGAGCAGCGAACCGAGCCGCCACAGATCGGGCCGGTCCTCGGCGGGCACCTCGCGGGCGTACTGGGCGGCGCGCTCGATCAGGAAATGCGGTTGGGTGATCACCGGAATATCGTTGCGGCGCAACCAGGTCAGCACCTCGGCGGGAACGATGGCACCGTGTTCGATGCGGTCGCCGGGCACCACCCCGGCCAGATCGAGGGCGGCCATGGTCAGGATCAACTGGACACGGGTGACGCAGTGCACCGCCGCGGCCCGGCCCGCACTGTGCAACCGGCGCAGCCGCACCACGAAATCGTCGAGGTCCGGCAGGGCGGTGTCGTCGAGCAGAATTTTGGTGGGCCCCAGACGGAATCGCTCGACGTGCGGATCCTCGATATCGGGTTCGGCCATGCAGTAGACGCGCTGCACGATGCGCCCGTCCAGCACCGCGGCGGCCAGCGTGCCGACCTCGGGCCGGGTGAGATCCGGTGTGGCATCGGTGAATCCGGTGATTCCGCGTGTCGCGGCCACCGCCGAGACGGGGGCCGGGTCGGGTGCCAGGCAGCCGAGCCGGTCGCCGAGCCAGGTATCCATTCGCCACAGCCGGCCCGTGACCCGGCCCTGCGGATCACGTTCCACCCCCGGCAGATGACAGTTGTCGACCTCGAGCAGAGCGCAGGCGTGGGAATCGAGGATCCACAGCGCGCCGGAACGATGCTGCACCCGCACCGGCCGCCCGACATCCATGCGGTCCAGCGTCCACCGGTCGATCGCCCCGGCGACGTCGTCGTGGTAGTCCACGGCGCGGATCCAGGCATGTCCGGGTGTCCGGCGTGCGGCCTCCCGCAGCCGCGCCGCCAGTGCGTGCGGCCCGTGAATCCGGTCCGGGCCCACCGGAATGGACTCGGAGCGCGCGGCGAGTGAGCGCAGGTGGATGTGATGGTCGTGCAGGCCCGGCACAAGCCATCCGCCGCGCGCGTCGATATCGTCCTCGCCGGCCTGTGGCCGCAGGCCGCGCCCGCATTCGGTGATGGTGCCGCGTTCGCAGCGGATATCGGTGTGAGCGCTGCCGAAGACGACGGCGTTGCGAATCAACATGCGACACCACCCGGGAATGCGGACTCGGCGTGCGTCTGTGCGGAGCGCGGGGACAGGACGGCCTGGGTGCGTCCGGTATGCGCGCACCGGACCTGCCAGCGCCCGTCATGGGTGAAGACCCGGTGCGGGCCCGCGCAGCGCGGCGGCGCGGCGGCGAAAGCGGCCGTGACCGCGCGCATCGAGACGTCGGCCAGGACACCGCCGCCCGCCCGCACGGCCGCGCAGACCGCCAGTGCCGCAGCGATTCCCGAGAGCGGGTCGCCGATCGCATCCGCGCAGAACACCGGCATGCCGTGGCCGGTGCCGACGAGCCCGCCGGCCACCGCCGCGTCGTCGCCGAAGGCCACCCGCATCGGCTCGGACCGGCCGTAGCCGGTGAGACCGACCCAGATCTGGCCGGGACGCAGCCCGCGCCGGTCGGGCCCGAGCCCCAGTTGCGCCAGCGCGCGGGGGCGGGAGGCCTCGATCACGATATCGGCGGCCGCCAGCAGCGCCGCCAATTCGTCTCGCCCGGAATCGGTGCGAAAGTCGACGGTGCGGAATTCGTGTCCGGCGTGCAGGGTGTCGAAGAAATGGTGATCCGCCCGCGCACCGTCGGGCCGATGCGGACTCTCCACCTTGATCACCCGTGCCCCGGCCCGGCCGAGAATGTGGGCGCACAGCGGCCCCGCCCACATCGAGGACAGGTCCACCACCAGCCGCCCCGTCAGGTTTCGCCAGGGTGCCGGTGCCGCGAGCCGGGACAGCTGCCACGGTGGCGTGCCCGGATCGGCCTTCGGTCCGCCGGGGGGAAGAGCGGCGGCCGGGACCCCGAGCAGTTGGGCGCGGTCGGCGAGGTCGGCCGCGGAGACGTCGACGGCGAAGTGCGCCAGCGCTTTCCAGTGGTCGCCGGTCCGGTGGGCGCCGATGATCGCGGGCACGGCGGCGATATCGTCGGCACGCGACAGGGTCAGTGCGCACCAGCCGTCGGCGGTGCGCAGCAGGCGGGTGGACCCGCCCGCCGAGCGTGTGCCCGCGCGCCGGAAACCGTGGTCGACCGCACGCGCGGTGAGTACCGCGCCGGGAGCCAGCCTCACCGCCCGTCCCAGTGCGGCGGTCGTGCGCGCGAGCAGGCTCAGGACCTCGCCCAGCCGGGCGAAGGCGGGCGCGGGGGAGATGTCGGGCGGCCCGCCCGCGGGCCCGGTGAGGTCCATGGCGCCCGACGCCGCCCAGCCACAGACCTCGCACCCGAACGGGGACGCGTCCGTCGCGCGCGGCGGCCACATTTCGGATACCCGGTTGGCGAGCGTGGCCGGCGGGGACAGTGCGGCTGGATGGTTCATCTCAGGCCTCCTCGGCGAGGGGTGTGCGCGGCCGTCGCTACGACGGCCCGCCGGTGGGCTCGATGCGATCCACCAGGCCCCAGCGCAGGGCGGTGTCGACGTCGATGGTTGCGCCGGTGAGCATCGCCCAGGCGGCCCGCCAGCGCCCGATCCGGCGCGGCACGCTCACCGTGCCGCCCGCGCCCGGGACCAGGCCCATACCGACCTCCGGGAAGCGGAACCAGGTGCCCGGCGCCGCGGTGACGATGCCGCCGAACGCGGCGATCTCGGCGCCCGCGCCGACACAGGCGCCGTGGGTGTCGATCCGCAACCGGGCGGACAGGCGGTCCAGCACCCGCCACGGCGCCCGGTCCAGGCGCACCAGATAGGCGGCCACCGGGTCTGTCGCACAACCGAATTCGTCGAGGTCGCCGCCGCTGCAGAAGGCCGGTCCCGCGCCCGCGAGCCGGACCGAGGTGATACTCGGGTCGGCCTCGGCGACCTGCGCGGCCGCGAGCAACTCCTCGCGCAGGCGGGCGCTGAGCGCGTTGCGGCGGCGCGGACGATCCAGCACGATGGCGAGTTCACCGCCCGCGCGGTCGATCCGGACCAGCTCGCCGGATTCGTCGTCCGGTGCCCGGGCCGATCCTCGAGCCTCGAGCCAACCGCGGAATTCCGTGCCGCCCAGCAACATCGAGTAGACCGCCGCTTCGGCGGCCAGCGCCGGGAGGGTGGGCAGCGCGGGAGTCTGCCGCAGCAGGTGACCGCAGGCCAGCGCCGCCCGGGGCGCGTGATCGACGGCGGCGGCGAGTATCTCCACCGCGGCGGCGCAATCGGTCACCGTGACCACGCGCCGGTCCCGCAGCGGCAATTCGCTCACCGAGACGGTCGCCGCCTCGAGAATCGGATGCAACCGCGCGGGCACCGGAGCGCCGGCGACGGCGACGGTGAGTGCCGCGCCGGTGACGATCGAGCCGGCGATATCGGCGATGTGTTCGGGACTCGAGTGCCGCAGTCCGTCCAGGTCGACGACGGTGAGCGGCCGATGCGGCCTTCCGTCGCGGTCCAAGCTCAGGTCGGCGAATCGCAGGTCTGCGTCAGCAGCGCTGGTGGTCATCGTCACCGCCGTTCTGTGAGGCCGCGAATGCTCGCGGGCAACCGGATGCGCGCACGGGAACCGGAACAGGCCGGGCCGATTCCCGTGCGCTCGGCGCTGCGGCGGCCCGCGCCGGCTCCCCGGGGGCGTCCGGATCCCGGGGGCGCCGCGCGTGGAACGGGTTACCGCAGCTGGTCTTTCATCACCTTTCCGGTCGCGTTGAGCGGTAGTTCGTCGAGGAACACCACGGCACGCGGCACCTTGTATCCGGCCATGTTCTCGCGGCTCCAGGCGATGAGCTCGGCCTCGGTCAGCGGCGCGCCCGCGACGACGAACGCCTTGCCCACCTGGCCCATGCGCTCGTCGGGCACGCCGATCACCGCCGCCTGCACCACCGCCGGATGCTGCAGCAGCACGCCTTCGATCTCCGCGGGATACGCGTTGAAGCCGCCGACGATGAACATGTCCTTCTTCCGTCCGATGATGCGCAAGCGGCCGCCCTCGTCCACGGCGCCGAGGTCGCCGGTGTGCAGCCAGCCCTCGGCGTCGATCGCCTCCGCGGTGGCCGCGG
Organism: Nocardia elegans NBRC 108235; assembly: GCF_001612845.1. GTDB lineage: Bacteria > Actinomycetota > Actinomycetes > Mycobacteriales > Mycobacteriaceae > Nocardia > Nocardia nova. The sequence goes on from NZ_BDBF01000062.1 coordinate 19,502, forward strand.
GATCGTCGAGATAGCCCTGCATGACGGTGTAGCCGCGCAGCAGCACCTCGCTGTCGGCGGCGATGCGGACTTCCACACCGTCGCACGGGGTTCCGGCGGTCGTCGCGATCTGCTCGAAGGTGTCCCCCGGGCGCGAGGCGGTCGCGGTACCCGCCTCGGTGAGCCCGTATCCGGTCATGATCGAACGGAACGGGAGTTCGGTCTTCACCCGGCGGATCAGTTCCACCGGGATGTCGGCCGCCCCGGTGACCGCGGACCGCAGCGACGACAGGTCGTAGCGCCCGCGCGCCCCGAGCAGCGAGTGGTACAGCGTGGGCGGGCCGGGCAGCATCGTGATCCGTTCGCGCGCAACGAGTTCGCAGACGCGGTCCACATCGAACACCGGCACCGGCAGGATGGTGGCGCCACGGATGAACGAGGCCAGCACGCCGGCCTTGTAGCCGAAGGTGTGGAAGAAGGGATTCACCGCCAGATAGCGGTCACCCTCGCGCAGATCCGCCAGCTCACACCATTCGGTGTACAGCCGCAGATTCTGGCGATGGTTCATCATCACGCCCTTGGGGCGGCCGGTGGTGCCCGAGGTGTAGATGATGTCGGAGATGTCGGTCCCGGCCACCTCGCGTTCGAAAGGTGAACCGCTGGAAAGGAAATCGGAGGCGAGGTCGATCACCGGCACGCCGTCGGGCCCGCGCAGTTCTCGCCCCAGGAAACCCTGCTGTACCAGCAGCAGCTTCGCTCCGCTGCGGCCGATCACATCCGCCGCCTCCGCCGCCTGAAACCGGGTGTTGACCGGAACCAGCACGCCGCCCGCGGTGAGCAGGCCGAAGGCGGCCACGATCCAGGCCGCGGAATTGGGCGCCCAGATCGCCACCCGGTCGCCCTTGCCCACGCCGGCCTCCGCGAAGGCGCCCGCGGCCCGGCGCACCCGCTCGACGAGTTCGGTGTAGCTCAGCCGCAGATCGCCGTCGACGACCGCCTCGGCGTCACCGAAGCGATCGGCCGAGGAGGCGACCATCCGCGGGATGGTCTCCCAGCTCATACCGCGGGCCGCACCGCTCATACCTTCAGCAACCTCGCCAGGTTGCCGCCCATGATCTTCTCCTGGTTGGCCAGCGGCATATCTTTGATCTCGTTGATGTAGCGGGCCGGTTCGGCCAGGCCCTCCGGGTGCGGGTAGTCCGAGCCGAACAGCACGTTCTCCACCCCGATCAGATCGGCGATGGCCTGCAGATCCTCTTCCCAGAACGGGCTGACGTGGATGCTGCGCTTGACCGCCTCGACCGGATCCTGGAAGCCGAAGCCCTCCGGCGCCTTCTTGTACACATCGTGCAGATTCTCGAGCAGCGGGGCCAGCCAGGAGGCACCGTTCTCGATGACGGCCACCTTCAGCTCGGGGTGGCGGAACAGCGCGCCGTGGCACACCCACGAGGCGACGGCGTCCTGGATCGGACGCCATTCGGTGGTCATCCGGAAGGTGTTGGTCTTGAACGGCAGCATCTCGACGTTGCCGCCCTCCCATTCGGTGTTGAACCGCGAATAGCCGCTGTCGGACGAGTGCATCGTCACCAGCACGTCGTGCTCGACCACGCGCTTCCAGAACGGGTCGAATTCCGGCAGGGCGAACGAGCGCGGCCCGCGCAGACCCGGAACCGGGGCCGGGCGGACCAGAATCGCCTTGGCACCGTGTTCGACACACCAGTCGAGCTCCTCGATCGCCTTCTCCACGATCGGCAGGCTCACCACCGGCACCGTGAAGATGCGGTCCTTGTAGTTGAAACCCCACTCCTCGAGCAGCCACTGGTTGAGCGAATGCACCACGGCGTGAATGAGATCGGGGTGATGGCGCATGCGCTCCTCGATGAGGCTGGCCAGAGTCGGGAACATCAGCGTGCGGTCGAGCTGGAGTTCGTTCATGAGCTCGAGGCGCGGGCCGGGCTCGTGGAACGCGGGAATCGAGCGCATCGGCTTACCGAAGATCTCCCGGCGGCTCTTACCCTCGGGATTGCCGTTCTTGAAGTACTCCTCCATCGCGCCGGGCCGCGCGACCACCTCGAAGGTGGGATTGGGGATGTACTCGCTGATCTGGCCGAGGACCGCGATCTTGGTGCGGCCGTTGATTTCCACGTACTGGATGGCGCCCTCGAACTCCTTCGGCAGGTACCGGGTGAGGGCCTCTTTGGTTTCGTACAGGTGGTTATCGGCGTCGAAGAGCTGGTACGGCAGCTCGATCTTCGTCATAAGAGTCTCCTTTGTTCGTTGTGAGAATCATATTCTCAGTTTTTGCGCGTGGCAACGTCCTGCCCGGCGGCCACGGCGGCGCGCACGCGGTATTTCTGGACCTTGCCGCTCGGGGTGCGGGGAAAGTCGTCGACGATGTGCAATTCCTCGGGCCACTTCTGCTTGGCCAGGCCGGCCTCGGCCAAATGCGCCTGCACGTCGGCCAGGGTCGGGGTGGTGCTGCCGGACCGCAGCCGGACCACCGCGGCGGCATGTTCGATGAGCCGCGCATCGGGCGCGGCGACGACGACGGCTTCGGCGACCGCGGGCATGCGGTGCAGCACGTCTTCCACCTCGACCGCGCTGATGTTCTCGCCGCCGCGGATGATCAGATCGGTGGTGCGGTCGGTGATGGTGAGATAGCCGTCCTCGTCCAACCGGCCGACATCGCCGGTGCGGTACCAGCCCTCGTCGTCGAAGGCGGCCGCGGTCAACTCCGGATCCGTGTAGCCCAGGCACAGATCCGGTCCGCGACTGAAGATCTCGCCGTTGTCGGAGAGCCGGATCTCCACTCCCGGCAGCGGGCAGCCGTCGGTGTAGAGGCGTTTGTCCCGCGGATCCGTGCAGTCGGAGCCGGTGATGGACGGATGTTCGGTGCTGCCGTAGGCGCGGTAGGCGATGATGCCGAGGTCGGTGAGCCGGGTGGTCACCGCGGCCGGCACCGAACTTCCGCCCAGCCCCGCGTATTTCATCTGCCGCAGATGCGCGTCGGTGAAGGAGGGATGGTCGAGCAGGCTGGTGAGGTAATAGGGCACGCCGCCCGCCACGGTGGCGCCGAATTCCGACATCAGGGCCAGCACCCGGCCGGGATCCCACACATCCACCAGGTTGATCTCCGTCCCGTCGAGCACCGGGATGAGCAGGGCGTTGACCATGCCGATGAAATGGCCGACCGGTGCGGCCGTGAGCTGGGCGCCCAGATCGGGCGGGTAATGCGCGCTGAGCTGGCGCGTTTCGAAGCCGAGGGTGCGATGGCTGTGGACCACGCCCTTCGGGTCGCGGGTGGTGCCCGAGGTGAAGGCGATCAGCGCGGGGGAGTCCGGTGCGACCGTGACGATTCCGGGCATCGGCTCGTCGTCGAGCAGGGTGTCGAAGTCGCGGCCCACCACACCGACGATCGGCACCTGCGCGCACAGATCGGGCTGAAATTCCATGGCGCCGAAGCGTTCCGCGGTGACGAACACCTTCGGACGCACCGCGTCGAGGATGTAACCGAGTTCCTTGCGGCCGTAGAAGTGCACGATCGGCACCATCGTGGCTCCGAGGAAGGAGGCGGCCCAGAAGGTGGCCGCGGCCTCCATCCAGTTGGGTAGCTGGAAGGCGACCACATCGCCGGGGCCCACACCGCGGCGGCGCAATCCGGCGGCGAGCCGGCGGGCGAGGCGCTCGACCTCGCGCACCGTGCCCGACCAGGGACGCAGCTGGGAATGAACCCGGAACGGGACCTCCGGTGCCCCGGCCAGGCCCCGCGCCAGCATCTCGCCCATGGTTTCGCGCGTCCACCATCCCCGCGACTCGTACCGATCGATCAACTGCTGCGGGATCTTTCGCATGGCTGAGCTCCAATGCCCGACGAATGGGAAGGCCGGCGGGACCGGACCCGAATATGGAGATGATATTCTCAGAGTTGGAGAAGCAACATATCCAGAACGGAGAACGTGTGATGGTCGACCTCGAGGTGGACGGCGGGATCGCGGTACTGACCATCAACCGTCCGCAGGCGCGCAACGCCATCGCGCCCGAGACGATGGATCAGCTCGATGCCGCGATCGACGCCGCGGCCGGCGCCCAGGTGCTGGTCGTGCGCGGTGCGGGCGAGCGGGCGTTCGTCTCCGGCGGAGATCTCAAGCAACTGGCCGCGATTCGCACCGAGGAGGGCGCGGCGCAGATGGCCTGGCGGATGCGCGGCATCTGCGATCGGCTGGCCGCGTTCCCGGCTCCGGTGGTCGCGGCGCTCAACGGTCATGCCCTCGGCGGCGGTGCGGAATTCGCGGTGGCCGCCGATATCCGGATCGCCGCCGACGACATCACCATCGGGTTCAACCAGGTTGCGCTCGCGATCATGCCGGCCTGGGGCGGAGCCGAACGGCTCACGAAGCTGGTCGGGCGCAGCCGCGCACTGCTACTGGCCGGTACCGGGTCCCTACTGTCCGCCGCGGAGGCGCAGCAGTACGGCCTGGTCGATCGGGTGGTGCCGCGAGCGGATTTCGAGCGGGAGTGGCGGTCACTGGCGTCCGCGCTGGCCCATCCGGCCTCGGCGTCGATCAAGCGCGTGGTTTCCGGTGCCGCCCCGCCCGAGGCGGTGGAAGCCTTTGCCCGGCTGTGGGTTTCGGATGCGCACTGGGAAGCCGCGGATCGGGTGCTGAACCGCGGTTCGGCCCGCGGCGCGACCGCGCGGGCCTAGGACCGGTTCCTCGCCGAGCCGGCCCGCCGGATCCGTCGGGTGTGGTTTGCCGGATTCGGCGGCGGTCAACACTATGTTTCGGCCTCGCCGGCCTGGTTCCGGCGGGCCGTCGTTGTTGTTTGCCGTCGGAAAACGACCTGCGCCACATCGGCGCAGAAGGAGGATACGTGCGCATCATCACCACCGGTCTCGCCGCCGCGGCGTTGACCGTCGCCGCGGTGGCGGGGGCCGGCGTCGCTGCGGCCGATGACGATTCGGGGCTCAACCCGCCCAAGGAGATCATCACCGTGGATATCAATCTCCTCGGATGTTCGATCGGCGCCGGACTCGGCGCGCAGCTGGTTCCCACGCTGAGCGCCGGCGGATTCGGTGGCCCGGTGGGCATCGACGGCGGATTGGCCTCGCGGCTGCGCAGCGCCGGCTGCCTGCCCTGGCGCTGACGGCGCGAATTATTCGGTCGCGCTGTCGATTTCGGTGATGGCGTGCACCGGGCAGTCCAACAGTGCCCGGTGCACGCCGTCGCGATCGGCCGGTGCGACGACACCGTCACCTTCCAACGACGCGTAGCCCCAGTCGTCGAGCGAGAAGTACTTCGGCGCGTGTTTGGCGCAGGTGCCGAAGCCGTCGCAGACGGTGCGATCGAGTCGGATCTTCACAGCGAGGTCACCGCTTCCACATCGAAGGGGCGGACGGCGGCGAACGGCGTGGCCGCGCAGATCGCGCAGCCGCCGCCGCGGTGGCGCGCCACCGCATCCGGAAATTCGTCGAGCAGGGTCCGGGCCGCGTTCGTCGCCGCGTCGAGGGTGCCGCAGGCGCCGCGACCACGCAGCACGGTCGCCCAGCGGCGCAGCCGATCCAGATCGGCGGCCTCGGCGACCCCGTCGCGCAGTGCGGAGGCGACCGCGCTCATCGCCGCGGTGCCGTGGAAACACGAGCCGCACTGACCGGCGTTCTCGCGGTCGAAATAGTCCAGCAACGCCGCCGCCACCGCGACCGGGCAGTCGTCGGGCGTCAGCAGCGCGACGGCGCCGCAGCCCAGTCCCGTCCCCATCGCCCGCAACGTCTCGTGATCGAGCCGGGCGTCGAGAATGCGGCTGTTGGTGAGGCCGTTGAAATAGCCGCCCAGCAGCGCGCCGTGCACGCGGTCCGCGGCGACGCGGTGCAACTCGAGCAGGGCGCGGAACGAAAACCCGTGCGGCAGTTCGTAGATCGCCGGTTCGCGCCCGCCCCCGGTCACGGTGGCCAGGAAGGTTCCCGGCGAGTCCGCGGTGCCCACGGTACGGAAGGCCGCCGCGCCGAAGCGGTGGATCCACGCCAGCTGGGCGAGAGTTTCCACGTTGCTGACCAGTGTGGGGCGTCCGCCGACGCCGGCCGCATACGGACGGGGCGGCTTGTCGGTGGGTGTGGCGGGCCCGCCGTCGATCGCACGGACCGCCGCCGTCTCCTCCCCGGCCACATATCCGGCGGCGACGGTGACGATCTCCATCGGCACCGCGAGCTCGGCGGGATCGGCCTCGGCGAGCGCGACGGCGACCGATTCGGCGGCCCGGTCGTCGGAGACGTACACCACCGCGCGATCGGCGCCGAGAATCGTTGCGGCGGCCCGTAATCCGTCCAGCACCAGATGGGGGCGCCGGCGCAGCAACCAGCGGTCCTTCCCCGACGCCGGTTCGCCCTCCTCTCCGTTGGCGACGACCACCGGCCGCACTCCGGCACCGCAATGCCGCTGTACCGACCGCAGTTTCGTGCCCAGCGGGAAGCCCGCGCCGCCGCGCCCGCGCAGGCCCGACTCGACGACCTCGGCGAGCAGCCGCGCCGGATCCTCGATCGGCGCGTACCCGCCGCTCGCCCGGTAGGCCGCCGCCGACTCGGTGCCCTCGCCGCCGGTGATTCGCGGCGTGGTCCCCGGTGGTGCGCTGACTATCGGATTCGCGATCGCATCCATCGATCCGTCCTTCGGAATATCGTCCGCCACCGAAAACCGTCGGCGCGGAAATGGCTGTGCCTACAATCGGCGGCATGCGTACCGCAGTAATTCGTGTCGATGTGGATCCCGCCGGGGAACTGCCGCCCGCGGAATTCGGGAAGAAGATATCCGCGCTCATCTCCAGCGCTGCGAAATCCGGAATATCGGTGACCGCACCCGATATCGATCGGCTTCCCGCGCGCCGCCGCGAAATCCAGGTGCTGATCGACGGTGACGACACGGCCGCCTTGCGGGAACACGCGGTGGGAATGTGCGCCGATATCTTCGGCTCCGCCGTCCGCCCTGGGGCGGTCACCTTCGTCAGCCGGGGAACCGACGACGACGCCCACGGTGTCCTGGCCGGATTCGGCATCACCGGAGAGATCGATCGCAGCTGCGACGCGGCCGGCTTCGACACCCTCACCGTCCGCCTGGCGCGCACCGATCTGGAGCGCATCCCGGAGAGCCGGATCCAGACCGCGCTCGAGGCGGCGACCAACTCGGAGGTGGTCATCGTCACCAGGTGAGCACAGCGGTGAGCCGCCTACGAGCGGCTCACCGGCACACCGCGATTCGCCGATTTTCACTGCCGCACGAAGTCCAGGATCGCCGGTGCGGCCAGCACCCAGGTGTCGAAGATGTTCCCCTGTCCCCGGGCGCGCGCCTTCTGACCCTGCTGCCAGGCGTCCTCGGGCCACGGCGGATCGATCAGGATCGAACCCTCGATCAGGCAGTGCACTTCCATCGACGTCCGCTTGGGGTGGTCGATATCGCGCTCACCTCCCCGGATGATGAGTGTCGGAATCTTCAGCTTCGAGAACTCGTAATCGGTCACCCCGGGAATCGTCTGACCCGGTTTCGGAACATAGGCGTCGAGCCAGCGCAACATCTGCGCCTGGAATTCCTCGGCGTCGAGAGCCAGCAGCCGGTCCTTGTTCTTCGGATTGTCTTGGATGCGTTCCTGCCATTCCGGCAGTTCGATCAGACCCTCGATGCCCTTGATCTTCGCCGCGGTGATGTTGGGAATGATGTAATGCGAACCGAGCGCGATCAAGCCGTAGTTGCCGCCGACGATATTCCACACGATCAGCTTCGTCGCGATCTCCGGATACAGCATCGCGGTCAGAATGGAATCCCGCGCACCGCCGGAGCCGCCGGCGATGATCACCGGACCCGTGTCCAGATGCACGAGCAGATCGTGCAGCACCTCGGCGCGCATATGCGATTCCGTGGGACCCCAGAACGCGACCTCACTGCGGCCGCAGTTGGGCCGGTCCCACAGCAGGACCCGGTGGCCACCGGCGACCAGGGCCTCGGCCAGCGGCCGCAACCCCGGAATTTCGATGCTGAACCGGCCACCGGGAGTGAGCACGATCAGCGGACCGGACTCCCCCAGAATTTCGTAATAGACCTCACCACCGCGGATTTCGGCGATCGGCATGGACAGACCTCCTCGTCTGTGTCGGATCAAGCGGTGACCAGAACGTCGTTGCCGACCACCCGCACGGGATAGGTGCGGATACTCCATTCCGGTTTCACCGCGGTGGTGCCGGTGGCCAATTCGAATCCCCACTGGTGCCACGGGCAGTAGATGTATTCGCCGCCGCGCACGCTGACCGCGTCACCGGGAACCGATTCGTCGACCGCGGTCAGTCCCCGGGTGCGGCCCGAACACAGCGGCCCACCCTCGTGTGGACAGTAATTGGCGATGGCGTAGAAGGTGCCGTCGACGTTGTAGACGCCGACTCCGTGGCGGCCGATCGGGACGAGTTTATGTGTCCCGGGCGGAATTTCGTCGACGGTGGCGACGGCGTGCTCACGCCCCTGCGGGAGCCGCGGCGTGGCCGCGAGATCGTCGCTCATCTCAGAACACCCGCACTTGCCCGGGCAGTACCGGCACGGTATCGGGCAGGTTGGCGTAGGTTTTCAGCCCGTTGCCGAACATCACCGGCTCGCGGGTGTGCTCGGGCAGGTGTTTGACCAGCCAGCGCGGATCGTCGAAGGTCCAGTGCGGATAGTCCGAGGAGAACAGCAGAATCTTGTCCGCCTCCATCCATTCCAGCGCCCGGGTCAATTCCGTCTTGTCCTCGGGATAGTCCAGGGGCTGGGTGGTGAACTTGATGTGCTCCTTGACGTACTCCGACGGCTTGCGCTTGATCTCGACCCACGCTTTGCGCGCCTCGTAGATCGCGTCCATCCGCCACATCAGCGGCAGGATCCAGGTGAACGCATGCTCGACCAGGATGATCCGCAACGTCGGGAAGCGGTCGAAGACGCCGTCGAAGATCAGGCTCATCACCTGATTCATCGCCAGCAGCGAGTAGGTGACCATGAAATCGTGGTTGTAGCTGGGATATCCGACCGGCGGCATCGGCAGCATCTCGAAATTCCCGCGGGAGAGGTGGCAGGCCACCGGCAGGTCGTGCTTCACCGCGGCCGCCCACACCGGGTCGTACATCGGATCGCCCCACGCCGGGCGCGGTTCCGCGCGAATGAGAATCTGCGCCATATACGGATGTCCGGCCCACTTCTCGATTTCGCGGACCGCGCCGGCCGGGTCCTCGGCCGCGGCGCTGATGGAACCGCGATAGCGCTGATGCCAGTTGTTGTGACCGTCGAGCCAGTCCTGGTCCAGCCAGGTGTTGACCGCCGCCGCGGCCGCCGAGGTCGCCTCCGGCAGCCGGGCCTGGTACAGGCCCGGCTCGAGGATGGCGATATCGGAGCCGGCGCCCATGATGAGCTGCCGGAACAACGTGTCGGGATCGCTACCCGGGAAACCGCCGTCGGGTGTGAAGGCGTCCACCCGCATCGCGTAGGCGTAGGCGAAGTCGGGGGCGTCGTAGAAGATGGTGCTGCCGACGTGGTGGTTGAGGAAATACTTGCTGCGGAACGGCTCCGGGTAGAGTTCCGCGAGCCGTCCCGGCCGGGGCACCGGGTGGACGTCGGAGTCGACCACCCGGACCGCGACCCGATCGGTGCTCGGAATCCGTTCGCGTACGTCGGTATTCGCCTGCGTCATGGGTATCCCTTTCGATTCCGATACCGGTTACCGCGTCGTCGCCGCGGCGGGAATGTCGATGCCGTACAGTCCGGCGGCATTGCGCCACAGCAGCTTCTCGCGCTGGGCGGGAGTGAGCGCCGACGGCAGCCGCGCCGGATCGTCGAGTTGCCAGTGCGGATAGCTAGAGCCGAACATCACCATGTCGTCCTTGCCGGTGAATTCCAGCCAGTCTCCGGCGAATTCGACATCGCCGGGCCCGTCGAGCCGGCCCTGGACGAAGTAGATCGAGCCGGGTAGATAATCGCTGGGCATGCGCGGCGCCCACGGCGTCTGCTCGAGGTGCGGACGGCCGAAGGTGTCCATCCGCCACATCATCGGCGTGAGCAGGTCGGCGGCGCCGTCGGCCCACACGAAGCGCAGATCGGGAAAGCGTTCGAACACGCCCTCGGCGATCATGTTCATCTGGTGGTACAGATAATTCAGCGCCATGAAGCCGAGGTACTGCTCGTAGGTGCGCGGATGTCCGGACGGGGTGGGCGGATAGGCCACGCCCGAACCGGATTCGATATGCACCGCGACCGGCAGCCGCGTGGCCGCCGCGGCCTCCCACAAGGGCCAGAACTGCGGCTTTCCGTAGAGTTCGCGCGACTGCAACGGAATGCCGATCTGCACGACGCGCGGATGGGAACCCCAGCGTTCGATCTCGCGGACCGCGCCGGAGATGTCCTCCGGATTCACCCGCAGCGTGCCTCGGTAGCGGTCGGCGTAGGTGCCGGAGTCCAGCCAGCGCGAGATCATCATCTCGTTGTGCGCGCTCGCGATCGCGGTTCCCAGGTGGCGGTCGGGCATGATGCCGCGGGTCATCGGATGCAGGACGGCGATGTCGGTCCCGCGCTCGCCGAAGAGCACCTGCCCTACGGCGTCGGGCTCGGAGCCGGGATATCCGCCCTCGGACAGGACGGTGCCCGGGGCGTATTCACCGCCGGGCGCGCCGTACCAGTCCATCTCGACATCCGGATAGCCGCGAGCGCTGTACGGCTCGCGCAGCCAGGTGCGCAGTTCGGCGTTGCCCTGGAAGAAGATGTGCACGCTCGCATCGATCAGCGGGCTGGTGCTGCCGTCGGGGAGAGTGATCATCGGCCCTCCCGCGGGAAATGCCGCGCAGCTGCGGGATTCGGTCTCGGCGAGGCGGAACGGTCCGGCTCGGGATGGTCGGTCATGCGGGCTCCGTTGCGGGAATTCGAATGCGTTCGCGGACTGCCGTCGGCCCGGCGGTCGGGGAGAGTGCCCGGAAAGCTGTGCGGCGGACGGACCGGTGCGCGTTCGCCGGAGCGAATGCGCGAACCAAATATTTGTTCCGCAACTGTACGTCGGAACCCGCCCGGCGCACAAGGGCCGCCGTCCGGCGGTCAGGCGGCGAGGGCGGTGCGAGTGGCGCCGCACAGCAGAGTCGCGCGGGAATGTGCGTGTGCGGCATCGATTCCCACGCGCGCGACCACCGGCGGGGGCATCCAGATCAGGTCGCGCACACATGCCGACAGCCGGCTCTTGGTGATGCCCTCGATGGTGATCTCGCCGTCGGCTCGGCCCTGGTCGACGACGGCCGCGATCTGACGTGCGCGACGGCGCAGGACCTCGATCACGTCGCTGGTGTCGGGGGGAGTGGACCGGAACCACGCGCGCTGGATCGCGAACTCGAGGTCGAAACGCCGCAGGGCGTTGAGATTGATCCAGGTCAGCGCGTCGAGTTTGGCGACGGCGGAGCTGTCGGTGCCGACCACCGCGGCGTAGGCGCGCGAAATCTCGTCGTGGAACGTCCCCATGATCGAATCCAGTAGCGCCTGTTTCGATTCCACGGTCCGGTACACGCTGCCCGCGCCCATTCCGGCGGCGGTGGCGATATCGCGCATGGTGGTCGCCTCGTAACCACGGCGGGCGAACTCCGCGCGTGCGACCGCGCGCAGCCGGGCGGTGCGGTCGTCGTCGCCGGTGTCGTCGGGATTCGCCCAGGTGGCGATGCTCTCGCGCGCGGCGCGCAGGGCCGCGGAGCGATCGAGCGCGGCGGGGGAGGCCGGCACGGCGGGCAGGCCGTCGAGCAGCAGGCGGCACACCACCGTGGCGACGCGGTCGGCCGAATTCTCGCGATGCAGGACCGACAGGCCGATGTGCAACATGGTCTGGCACAGCTGTTCGGCCAGCACGCAACGGTCCACGGCCGCGGTGAGGTAGCCGTGATCCGCCGCGGCGTCGAGCAGGGCGCGCATGGCTGTCGTCGGTGCGGAGGGTGGGTCGGCGGCGAGCGCGATGAGCGCGGTGCCGGCGCCGGTGTGCGGCTCGTAGATCGACAACTGCAGTGCCGCACGGTGTTCCAGTGCGCAGGCGGCGAGGGCGGTGGCGTAGTCGTTCACGACGTCGAACGCCTGGTCGGCGCCGGTGATCGCCGACGGCGGCGGCGCCGACCGGGCCACGGCATCCAGCGCGGCGTGGTAACGCTCGAGCAGTTCGACCGCGATCGCTTCCTTCGATTCGAAGTGGTGGTAGAGACTGCCGGGCAGGATGCCGCAGGCGTCGGCGACGTCCTTCACGTTCGTCCCGGCGTACCCCGCGGAGGCGAACAGTTCCGCGGCCGCGCGCAGGATCTCGGTCCGCCGCACGCTGTCGGCGCGAGCGGGAACCGGCGCGGTGGACTGTGATCGTGGCATCTGCTCAGTGTGACCGATCTTCGCGACCCGTACGACGCGGCCCGGAGCGCGTGCCGTCCGGGTGGTCAGTCGTTGCGCGGGAAGCCCAGATTCAGCCCGCCGTGGCTCGGATCGAGCCACCGGCTGGTCACGGCCTTGGTGCGGGTGAAGAAGTGCACACCCTGTACGCCGTGCGCGTGCGTGTCACCGAACAGCGAGTTCTTCCAGCCGCCGAAACTGTAGTAGGCCATGGGAACCGGAATGGGGACGTTGATGCCGACCATTCCCACCTCGACCTCGTACTGGAAGCGCCGGGCCGCGCCTCCATCGTTGGTGAAGATCGCGGTGCCGTTGCCGTAGGGGTTGCCGTTGATCAGCTCGAGGGCCTGCTCGTATCCGTCGACCCGCACCACCGCGAGGACCGGGCCGAAGATCTCCTCGCGATAGGCGGCCATCTCCGGGGTCACGTGGTCGAGCAGCGTCGGTCCGAGCCAGAAGCCCTGGGACACATCGATATCGGCGTCGGCGGTGCCGAGCGCGGCGCGGCCGTCGACGACGATGCGGGCGCCCTGGGCCTCGGCGGTATCGACGGCGGCGGCCACCTTGTCGCGGTGCGCGCGGGTGACCAGCGGTCCCATATCGGCCTCACCGTGCCCGTCGCCGAGGCGCAGGCCGCGAGTGCGCTCGGCCACCCGGGCTACCAGCTCGTCGGCGATATCGCCGACCGCGACGGCCACCGAGATGGCCATGCAGCGTTCTCCGGCCGACCCGTATCCGGCATTGACCAGCGCGTCCGCGGCCAGGTCCAGATCGGCGTCGGGAAGGATCACCGCATGGTTCTTGGCACCGCCGAGGGCCTGGACCCGCTTGCCGGTCGCGGTCGCGGTGGCGTAGACGTACTCGGCGATCGGAGTGGAGCCCACGAAGGAGACGGCCTTGATCGCGGGGTCCGTCAACAGCGCGTCCACGGCCTCCCTGTCGCCCTGCACGACGTTGAAGACGCCGGGCGGAAGTCCCGCCTCCTCCCACAGCTTCGCCAGCCACAGCGCTGCGGACGGATCCTTCTCACTGGGTTTGAGCACGACGGTATTGCCGGTGGCGACCGCCAGCGGGAAGAACCACATCGGCACCATGGCCGGGAAGTTGAACGGCGAGATGATCGCGACCGGACCCAGCGGGGCTCGCACCGAGTACGCGTCCACGCCGGTGGAGACGTTCTGCGTGAATCCGCCCTCCACCAGATGCGGTATGCCGCAGGCGAATTCGACCACTTCCTGACCGCGCGAGACCTCACCGAGGGCGTCGGAGAACACCTTGCCGTGTTCGGCGGTGATCAGTCCGGCCAGTTCGGATTTGCGAGCGTTGAGCAGTTCGCGGAAGCGGAACACGATCGAGGTGCGCCGGGTCAGCGAGGTGTCGCGCCAGCCCGGGAAGGCGGCCGCCGCGGACTCGACGGCGGCGCGGACCTCCTCGGCCCCGGCCATGGCGACCGCGCCCGTGACCCGGCCGGTGGCGGGATCGGTCACCGGGGCCGTGCGCGCGGCGGCGCCGGGCCGGAGGCCGCCGTCGATCCAGTGGCCGATGTGCGCGACGTCCGTGGCGGCGGTGGGTTCGATCGTGCCGGTCACGACCGGACCCCGGCGTGCGCACCGGTCATGGTGGTCAGCGGCGCCGCGCCGTACCAGCCGCAGGGCAGGCCGCAGCTGGCGGTGATCTCGATCTCGCGGCGATGATCGGCGAAGGTGCGGACGGTGCGCACCGCCTCCGCGGCGTAGCCGCAGCGCGGGCAGGTGCCGAAATAGTCCAGTATCTGGCGGACCGCGATATCGACGGGCGGCTGCATCAGTACCTCCGGGTCACGAGTTGAGTTGTGCGGCAAAGGATTCGCGTATGTCGTGCGGTCAGCCCAGGAACAGATCCGGGATCGGCCGCTCGCCGCCGCCGTAGCCCGACAGGTCGCGGACTCCGGATTCGATGAGCACCTCGGCGTCGATGTAGCAGTTCCCGGTGGTGTATTTCGCGGGCCGGGAAAGGATTTCGGCGGCGGCATCGCCCATGATGCGCGGATCGCGCGCCGAGGCGAGCAGTTCGGACCCGTCGGCCATATTCGCCACCGCCGAGGTCGCGATGTAGGTCTGCGGCCACAGGCAGTTCACCCCGATCGCCGCCTCGGCGAATTCGGTGGCCCAGCCGAGCGACAACAGCGTCATCGCGTATTTGGACTGGGTATAGGCGGGATGCGCGCCCAGCCAGCGAGGGCTGAGGTTCAGTGGCGGCGAGATGGTCAGCACATGGGCCTCGGGCGCCTCGCGCAGCGCCGGCAGGCAGGCCTGGGTGAGCAGGAAGGTGCCGCGCACGTTGATCTCCTGCATCAGATCGAACCGTTTGGCCGGCAGTGAGTCGGTCGGCTCCACCGCGATCGCACTGGCGTTGTTGACGCAGATATCGATGCCCCCGAAGCGGTCGACCGCGGTCTGCGCCGCGCGCCGCACATCCTCCTCGCGCCGCACATCGCCCACCACCGCGACGGCCTTCCCGTCCGCGGCCTCGATCTCGGCCACGGCGGTGTGCACGGTGCCCGGCAGTTTCGGATGCGGTTGTGCGGTCTTGGCCAGCAGCACGATATTCGCGCCCCGGGCGGCCGCGGCGACGGCGATGGCGAGGCCGATCCCGCGGCTTGCGCCGGAGACGACCATGGTGCGGCCGGCCAACGGATATGCGGGCATGACGCTCCTCGAAGTCAGTCGTTCGCCTCTGATGGTATTGGCATTCTCTTTTTTTGCAAGTAACGTATTCAAGGATGAACGACGACGTCCAGACCTCCTCCGGCATCCCGCTCGCCCCGGTCTACGGCCCGGGCGATCGTGTCGCCGAACCGCCCCCGCCGGGCGAATATCCCTTCACCCGAGGCAATTTCGGCACCGGCTACCGCGGGCGGCTGTGGACCTTCCGGCAGTACTCGGGGTTCGGCACCGCCGAGGAATCCAATCGCCGCTACCGCTATCTGCTCGCTCAGGGCGGCACCGGACTCTCGGTCGCACTGGACCTGCCGACCCAATGTGGTTACGACTCCGACGATCCCGAGGTGAGCGAGGAGGTCGGCCGGGTCGGCGTGGCGGTGGACACCCTCGCCGACGCCGAGATCCTGTTCGACTCGATTCCGCTGGACAAGATCAGCACCAGCTTCACCATCAACGGCACCGCCGCGATCCTGCTGGCGTTCTACGTGGCCGCCGCCGAACGCCAGGGCGTCGCCCGCGAAAAACTCACCGGCACCATCCAGAACGACATCCTCAAGGAGTACGCGTCGCGGGGCACCTGGATCTGGCCGGCGCAGCCCTCCCTGCGGTTGATCGCCGACACGATCGAATTCTGTGCCGCCGAGGTGCCGCGGTTCAACGCGATCTCGGTGGCGGGCGCGCACTTTCGCGACGCGGGCGCGACCGCGGTGCAGGAGATGGCGTTCACCCTTGCCGACGGAGTCACCTATTGCGACACCGTCGTCGAACGCGGCCGCATGAGTATCGACGACTTCGCGCCGCAGATCTCGTTCTTCTTCTACACCCACGGCGACTTCTTCGAGGAGATCGCGAAATACCGTGCCGGACGGCGGCGGTGGGCCACGCTCGTGCGGGAACGCTACGGCGCGACGACCGACCGCGCGTCGATGTTCCGGTTCGGCTGCGTCTCCGGCGGCGCCTCGCTCTACGCGCCCCAGGCGCAGAACAATCTGGTGCGCGTGGCCTATGAGGCGATGGCCTCGGTTCTGGGCGGGGTGCAGTCGATGTTCACCGCCGCCTGGGACGAACCGTTCGCCCTGCCCAGCGAGGAGTCGGCGACACTGGCGCTGCGCACTCAACAGATCCTGGCCTACGAAACCGGTGTCACGCGGGTGGCCGATCCACTGGGCGGGTCCTATTTCGTCGAGGCGCTCACCGATGCGACCGAGGAGCGGATCGTCGAGATCATGGCCGATCTCGACGCGCACGGCGGCATGGTCCGCTGCATCGAGGACGGCTATCTGCAGGGCCTGATCGCCGACGAGGCCTACCGCGCCCACCAGGACATCGAATCCGGCGCGCGCCCGATCGTCGGGGTCAACCGATTCACCTCCGACGAACCCGCACCCGAGATCGGCACCTACGAATTGGATGCCGCGGGAAGGGATCTGCAATTGAAGCGACTGGCCAAGGTCAAGGCGGACCGGGATTCCGGCGCGGTCGCCACCACGCTGTCGGCGCTGTCGCGCGCCGCCGAGGGAGACGAGAATCTGATGCATCGGCTCATCGACTGCGCCAACGCCTACTGCACGGTGGGGGAGATGACCGCCGCGCTGAAATCGGTGTGGGGCGAATTCCGGCAGCCGGTGGTGTTCTGATGCCCGCGCGCGTACTGGTCGCCAAACCGGGCCTCGACGGCCACGACCGTGGTGCGAAGATCGTCGCGCGCACACTACGCGACGCCGGTTTCGAGGTCGTGTACACCGGCATCCGCCGCCGCGTCGAGGAGATCGTGTCGATCGCGGTGGCCGAGGACGTGGCGGTGGTGGGGCTGAGCATTCTCTCGGGCGCGCACCTCGGACTCACCACCAAGGTGGTGGAGGGATTGCGCGCCGCCGACGCCGCGGATATCGCGGTCGTGGTCGGCGGCACCATCCCGCAGGCCGATGTGCCGAAACTCCTCGAGGCGGGCGCGGCGGCCGTCTTTCCGACCGGCACCCCGCTGGATCACCTGGTGCGCGAGATCCGCGCGCTCACCGCGACGGTGGCGGGCCCGGCCGAGCCGAGATGACCGCGACCAACCGCATACCGTAGGTCACGGCCGGGCGAAGGGGCGGCGTCGCACCGGTCACGGACACTCTCGCCCGAGCAATCGAGAACGGGCGGTCCGGGCATTTCGGGCGATCAGCGTGGCCGATGGACCCCCCAGGGCGCGCCGGACGGCGGCCTGTAATGAACTCGTGCCCCTTTTCACAGGTTGAGCACGGTCCCAGCTGACATAGTCTGAGCAGGCGAGTTCTGCTCAGGGCAGTTTCGGAGCCGGTCGCGGTCCAGGCGATCGTCGGCGCGAACGAGCGGAACCGCAGTCGGCAGGGGCAGTCGAGGAGGTCGGCCGTGCACACAGCGGTGACGACGGCAATCACACGGCGTGAGTTGATGCGGCTCACGGGAATCACAGCGCATTCGGTCAGCCGGCGTGGCGGCCGGTCGCTGAATGCCGACGCGGTGTCGGGTTATATCGACTCCGCGGTCGGCCGCAGCGCCTTCGCCGTCGCCGACGGCATCGGCGATCATCTGCTGGCCGCGCGGGCGGCGCGCACCGTGGCGCAGGTCGCGGCGCGGGTGGCCGTCGGTGGCAGTGCGGCCGCCGGAATCCTTGCCGCCCAACAACAATTGCTGCGCGAATTCCCCGAGCCCTCCGCCGACAGCGTGGTGGTCGTGGCCGTGTGCCCGACACCGGACCGCATCGACGGCCCCTGTGATATCGCCTGGGTCGGCGACTGCCGGGCCTACCACTGGAACGGGCGAGTGCTGCATCAGATCACCAGCGATCACACCGTCGCCGAGATGATGAACGCGCGCGGCATCACCGTCGCGCCCCGGATGCACCATATGGTGACGACCTCGGCGCGAACCGTGCGGCCGGAGGCGGTGGGCCACGGCATCACCGGCACCGGCGCCGGGCGATGGCTGTTGAGCACGGACGGGGTGCACAAGACCTTGTCGATGACCGAGATCAAGCAGATCCTCGCCGACGCCGACTCCGCGTCGACCGCCGCGGACGCGCTGGTCGAGGCGGCGATCACGGCGGGTGCCACCGACAACACCACCGCGCTGGTCTTCGATCACGGCTGAACGGCGGGCCCGCCCGCGCGGCCGCGACCG
>NZ_BDBF01000063.1 GCF_001612845.1 Nocardia elegans NBRC 108235
TGCGACACCTCGATGTCGGCCGGGAACAGACCATCGGCGGCCCAATACCCCGGCGCACCGAGCGCCAGCCCCGCGACAACGCGAACATCACTGCGGCCCAGCAAGTCCAGCAAATGGCGAGCCAGCTTGGCTCGCCGACCGTCCGGGTACTCATCGACGGTGACCACCAGCGCCAACTGCGGGTCAGTGACCGTCATCAACACCAGCGCTGCGGCGTCATCGACGTCGCCACCGATATCGGTGAACACCACGCTCGGCGTGTCCAGGGACGCAGGTAGCGGCTGCGGGCGTGGCCGGGGCGGGTTAAGCGTCATGGGTGAGCGCTCCGATCACCTCGGCGTAGGCCGGGAAGTCACCGACCGTGGTGGCGGCGGTCGGCGCGGGCCCGCGCCAGCGACGGCGCGATACTCCAGCGGTCGGCAACGCGAGCTCGGCTCCCGGACCGACCGTGACGATCGCCCTGGTCTTGGCACGCCTGGCCAACACGAGCAGGTCGTCTCCGGAGGCCGGCGGGCGGGTGAGAAACACCCACACCGCCGGTCCGGGCCGGTGGACGAGTGTGACGATCAGCAGATCCCCGTGCAGCCGCTCCACGGCGGTCTCGGCGAGGTCTTCCGGTGCCATGATCGCTCGTACCCGGTGGGTGCGGATCGTCAGCGCGCGAGTACACGGCTGGAAGACGCAGCTACCGAAAATGCCTTCGTACACGGATCTCTCGTACTCCCGCGTGGTCTGTAGGCCACGAGAGGAATACGGCACCCGTGAGGTGTTCGGTTCGGTGAGAACGGCGGACATAATCAGGTCCTCGATCAGGAAGAAAACGGCGGGTCAGGAATAGGGCGCAGGGGGCGTCTCGAAGCGGCGAGGTGTCCAGTGCCGCCGGGATGCGGGCACGAAACCGGTATCCGGGTCGGGATGGTGATTACTCTTGGGTGGCGTGGCGTGTCTGATGAGCGCGTAGGCGTCGGCGCCTTGGATCACGCGCTCGGTCAGACTGTCGAACAGTGACAAGTAGTCACCGACATGAGCGGGGATCGGTGACCCGCAAGCTGCCGGTCACTGTCTCGACCATCGCCCGGCTGTGGCCGTACCGAACTCGCCCACAGCATGAATAGTCGTTGACAGGGACAGGCCCCGATGCCTAGTACACTCGCGGCCCCCTTGGGTTACATAGTGCTCACCGGGGAACGAGATGGCGCTGCGCCCAACGCTTTAGTCTCTACGACGACGTCGGCGGTGCGATGGTTCGCTCCCCGATGTACAACGATCGGTGCTACGGCACCGCAGAGGACAGCAAGGCATACCTCAAGGTGCGATTAGGGCGATTAGGGCAAGCAAGGACGACGATTGCCGACGAGACGGTGGACCTACCGCGCCCCTGCCGGACTTTTAGTCACAGCTGCTGATACGCGGCCAACACGTCCCGTACGGCATCCGTCACCGGCGCCTCCTCAGTTAGCGAAGTCCAGGTGTAGGCATCGTGTTCCTGAAGTTTCACCGGTTCGGAGCTGTCCACGTCGACCGCGAAATTGAACTGACGCGACTTCTTCCCGCTGCCGGACTGGTAGTCGAAGCTACCAAGATAGGTGCGCAGAGCGGTGACGCTCAGGCCGGTTTCTTCCTTGACCTCCCGGATCAGAGCCTGGTCGAGTGATTCCCCCGGCTCGACCTTGCCACTGGGCAACTCCCAGATGCCGCCCATGAAGTCGTGCTCTGGACGTTGCAGCAGGAGCACCTTGCCGTCATGCTGCACGACGGCACCAACGACGAGTTGCTGTACGCCGTCGTTTGTAGCTCCGGTAGTCAGTTGTTCGATCAGGGCGATGTCCATGAAATTATCCTTTCAGTTCTTCGATGTGGTGGATCACTTTGCGGATGGCATCGACGTAGCGCATGGCGATCGGGATGTCTTCTTGTCGGTGCCAAACTGGCAGCTTGAGGGTGTTTCGGTGGACTTGCTCGGCCTGCGGGAAGTCACCGGGCCGGCAGGCCAGCTTGCCCTCGTGTGCGGGAAATAGCGGTCCAGGTTCTTGGAACAGCGGTAGGAGGTTGAGCGGACACGTGGAGCCGGGCCGATCCAACTCGGCGCAGCCTTCAGCCTTCAGGGCTGCGTAGAAGCGCTCGATCGGCAGCCCAAGGTCTTCCGCTTGGTAGAGCAACGCAAGCCCGTACCACGAGGAGCGCACTTCGGAATCGTGCCAGGGTGTGACAACTCCGCGCAGGTCGTCGAGCCCCTCACAGATCCTCTCGGCGATATCTGCTCGGCCCGCCAAGTACTTGTCCAGGTGGCCGAGCTGTTCGAGCGCAATGGCTGCGCCCATTGGATGGATGCGATGCTTGAGGCCCATCCCAGTAACGTTGTAGCGGCTCAGGCCGAAGCTGGTAGGGATCTCGTTCCGACACCGCTTGTTGTACTGCCCGTGCAGCAGCACACGATAGTAGACGTACTCGTCGTCGGTGAGGACGAATCCGCCTTCGCCCGCGGAAAGCGGTTTGGGGCCGTTCATGCTGAACGCCGAAGCTCGGCCGAAGGTGCCGACCTTGCGCCCTCCGACCTGCGCTCCGTGCGCATGCGAGCCATCCTCGAAGAGGTCCACGCCATAGACGTCAGCGAGGCTCTGCAAACTGCTGATCTGCGCGGGGTTCCCCCACATATGTTGTGCCACAATGGCTTTGGTATGGTCAGTGATGCGCCGTGGGATGTCGCGCGGGTCCAGGTTGCCACTGCTATCGCAGTCGGCGAGCACCGGAATCGCGCCGAGGTGCAGCAACGGCGTCACAGTGGCAAAGAAGGTATAGGCAGGCACGATCACTTCATCGCCTGGGCCGATGCCGCAGGCGGCATACATCGAATACAGGGCCGCCGTGCCCGAGCTGGTCAGTACCGCGTATCGCACACCGAAGTAGCTGCGCAGCGCGTCCTCTAGCCGTGCGATAACTCCCGAACGATCGTAGATTGAAATGCCGTCATCCAGCTGGCAGAGCACCGCCTTGGCGGTGTCGTCCGTGATTGGTGGCCAGCTGAAATGGGGGCCTGTCTCGGTAATGACCGGCGTTCCGCCCAGTAGGGCCAGGGGTGAAGTCAAAGCAACTCCTTGGGGTTGACACATGTGCGGGTGCGGGCGGACTCGTAGCAAGCGGCGACGAAGCTTAAATGCGCCAGATTCGCTTCAGGACCACTGAGATTCGGCCGATCACCGTCGATGACATGACGGAAGTAGTCGATCTGGCTGGCAGCCGCCGAGGGCCATCCGTGCTCGCGGATCAGCGACTCGATGACGTCGCCACCGTTCGTAAGACGACATAGCCGACCACGCTCCAGGTGCACGATGCCATTGCTGCCAACGAGGCGAATTTCCTCGGCCTTGGGGCCGATGAACCGCGAAAGCAGCAGTGATCCGTACGGGCCGCTGTCGTAGGCGAAGTGGATGAGTGCCGTGTCTTCGGCGTCGTAGATTCGATCAGGCCTGGCGCTTACAGAGATGTCCGCGGTGATGCGATCCGGGAGGCCGAAGTACCAGAGAAGCAAGTCGATCAGGTGATAGCCCATGTCGATGACACAGCCACCACCGGCGGTTGTGGCACTGCCGCGCCAACCTTCAGACGGGTCGTCCACATGCAGGGTGTAGCGGGCGTCGATGACGAATGGCGTGCCAATCTGGTCGGCCAACTGCGTGAAGCTGGTGTAGATCGGGTTGAACCGGCGCTGGAGCGTCACCATCAGCTGAATGCCGGACTGCGCGCAGATTCCGGCAAGTTCCTTCGCTTCCTCCAGTGTGGTGGCGAAGGGCTTCTCCTTCAGTACGTGGACGTGATGTTCGGCAGCAGCCTCGATAACGGCTCGACCAACGTCATGCGGCACGCAGACCACCACCAGATCGAGCTGTTCGGCTTCGAACATTTGCCGGAAATCCGTGTACCCCGGGACCTGATGGCGAACCTGCCGCTCCTCGACGACCTGGGCATTCTCGTCGCACACCGCCACCAACCGTGCGCTGTCGGCTGCGCGTAGTCCAGGCAAGTGATCTTCCACCGCCTGACGACCGAGGCCGACTACGCCAGCCCGGAGCAGTCTCTTCTCTTCACGTGCGAAAGACACTGTGCGCCATGAAGGCTCGCTGTCTACTCTGACAGTGCGACAGACCTTGCCGCCACTGAGCGCCTTCATTCGGTCACCCGCAGCCGCTCGATGGTCTGGGCGGGGATGCCCAGTTCACACCAGGTGGCGAGCCCGCCCTGCTCAGGGCTGAATC
The DNA here is from genome assembly GCF_001612845.1 of Nocardia elegans NBRC 108235. Lineage (GTDB taxonomy): Bacteria > Actinomycetota > Actinomycetes > Mycobacteriales > Mycobacteriaceae > Nocardia > Nocardia nova. The sequence continues at coordinate 4,254 of NZ_BDBF01000063.1, forward strand.
GACCGCAGCGTTGAGCAAGCCGGAGAACTTGATCACTGAACGGCAAGTCGCACAACAAATGTGGTCCGACCTGCCGGGCATCCCATACCTCGACGACGAGGTGTTGATCCGTTCTGCGAACGCGAACCGTCAGTTGATTCAGGTCGGTTACTTCACTCCATTTTCGGTGGGGATCGGCGGTGCCAGTTGCGCCGACAGCCTCGGTGACCAACTCCGTGACGATTCGCTCGGCCGGCGCTATCAGTTCGATCAGCAGCCAACGGCTCAACGTGTGACGGACATGCCGCTGAGCCGTCGATACGGCGGTTGTCGTCGCCGCCAAATGGATTTCGTCCATTTGCCCCGGAGGATGCGGCGGTTGGGTCACGGTGGCCGGGCACTCACGATCGGGGTAGGGAGCGCCCACGAATACGCCGATTCGGTTGCCCGCGTGCGCAGCAGCGTGAACGCCAGCGTTAGCCTCACACCACAACCGAGCTTCGACGGCCTGTCTGGACATGCCCGGTCGAATCAGGTGTTCCATCGAGGGCACCACGACGTGGTGGGATTGCGACCGCCGCAACTCGGCGATTAGAGCCGTCAGCGCAGTGGCGCCGTGAATGCGCTCGTGGAAAATCATGGCCAGGTCGAAGCCTTCGTATTCGGCAAAGCGCTGGATCTGCGCTTCGCATGCAGCGACGTGGTCACTTGCGACATCGAGACGCAAATAGCCGTACATCAGGGGCTTCATCTTCACCGTCCTCGGAATAGAGACCGGATGGCCGCTTCTTGTGGTCCTGGGTTTGCAGGGCCACGTGGGCCGTTCCGGTCGAAAAGCCGATGGATCAAGGGTGGACCGCCGAAAACCCCTCCGGGAGGGCACGTTACGGGGCAGAAAACGCCACACAGGCGCGCGTGGGCGTGGCGTGATTACACTGGCCGGACCGGACACCGACGAGGGGCGAAAGTGCCACCGAATCTGAAACTGCAAGCGCGCCGAGAAGCTACGCCATCACGCATCGTGCCAGGCCGCGCGATGGGTCGAGCCGAGCTGGCCGAAGCTGTTAATGAGTACATCTGGCGCACCAGGGCAGAGCGCCGGGATCTCGATGCGCACACGATTGCGCGCTACGAACGTGGCACCGTGAGGTGGCCAAACGAAGAGTACCGCGAAGCGTTCCGTGCAATCCTGCATGCGACGGATGCCGAGCTGGGATTCATGCCGGTCCGCAAGAGGCGCAGCCAGGGCACTGAACAGACACTCGCTGTCAATCTGTTCAGCCCGTTCAATCCCGAAACCATCCCGGCCGATTACCTGCGTGGTGTCCGGTCGATCGGGCGGGTCGGCTGGTCGGATGTCGACAGAGTGAAGACGGCCACGCGCGAGGCAGCCTCTTCGGAAAACCTCCACGGCGGAGGATCAGCAAGCAGCACAGCCGAGGAGGAACTGCGTCGCTATGTGCCCCTGCTCACGGGGCAAGCATCACCGACAGCTCGTCGCGCCTTATTCGAGGCGATCGGCAATCTGAGCGGCGTTGCGGCCTTCTCCGCCTTCGATATTGCCGACTATCGGGAAGCTGAACAACGCTTCCGGTTTGCGCTCTGGTGTGCCGATACCGCCGGTTCCTGGGAGCTGAGAGCCAGCACCTTGGCGGACATGGCGCGCAAGGTGGCGTACGTGGGAAGCGCCGACGATGCGTTGTCGCTGATCGAACTGGCGCAGGTCCGATCAGATCGGTTGTCCGCCACTGCCCGCGCCATGCTCGGTGCGCTGCGAGCCCAGTTTCTTTCCGCGGTAGGCCGGACTGACGCGGCACTGACCGAAGTAGCCCGAGCCGATGAACATTTCGCGGAACGTACACCTGAGACCGACGCGCCATGGCTGTGCTACTACGACGAGGCCGAACACATGGGAAGCACAGGCAAGGCATTGATTCCCGTTGCAGAGGCCAGGCGCAGGATAGAACTGGCCGCACCGCGCATTCAGCGAGCGGTCCAGCTCCAAAGCGAGGACTATCCGCGCTCTCGTACCTTCTCGCTGACCCGACTCGCCACACTCACGATGCGGCTCGGTGATCCCAGCGAAGCAGCGAAGCTCGGGTTTCAAGCAGCCCAGAACGCAAGGCTGTTCAGTTCACAGCGCATTCGTGACGAGCTGAATGGGCTTGCCGAAGCTGCCTCTGCGCATCGCCGAATCGACGATGTTGCCGAACTGCGCCACGTCATCACCACCGGCACGAAGTCATGAACCAGGCTCGTCAATCAGCAGATGTGCTCGCCAGAGCAGCTGCACTAAGTGGTGTCGATGACACCGACGCTGTTTTGATCCGGAACGGCTCGAATGCCATCTACGAACTGCCTGGCGGGGTCGTGGCCAGGATTGGGAAGCCCGGCAGCAACACAGCAGCAGAGCGCGAGCTACGAGTTTCCCAGTGGCTCAACGAGTCCGGGATCCCCACCGTCGAAGCTGCTCCCTCAATTCCTCAGCCGGTCGTCGTTGACGACCGACCGGTGACGTGGTGGCGGTTGATCCCCGAACACCGGGCATCAACCCCTGCTGAGCTGGGTGCGGTGCTGCGGGCGCTGCATGCCTTGCCGCCGCCGACCGAGTTCGAGCTGCCGAATTACGATCCCTTCGTTGGGCTTTCCGAGCGCATCGCCTCGGCGGTGGCAGTGACCGAAGACGACCGCTCATGGCTCACCGAGCATTACGGCAGGCTCGAGAAGCAATACCGCGAGTTACCTGTTTCGGAGTCGCTTGGTGTCATTCACGGGGATGCATGGCAAGGCAACGTGGTGGTCCCTTCTTCCGGCGTACCGATGCTGCTCGACCTGGACAAGGTTTCGCGCGGTCGACCCGAATGGGACCTTATCCAGTTGGCTGTCGACTTCGCGGACTTCAGCAGGCTAGGCGAGAAGGACTACAAAGCCTTCGTGTCGGCGTACGGCGGATACGACGTCACGGATTGGCACGGATTCCGACTGTTCGCGGATATACAAGAACTTCGTTGGGTCGGATTTTCGCTCAGCTTGGCGGCTGGAAATGTAAGAGCGGCTAGGGAGGCTCAGCATAGGATTGCGTGTATTCGGGGGCTCGTGGCTAAGCCATGGAGCTGGGCCGCGTTGTAACAACCCCCAGAAGCACAACGCTCTCCCGATCGATCCCTGCTCGCGTGGCTGGGGGCCGACGATGACAAACAGATTCCCGGCGAGGTGTTAGATCGCCGGCCGTCCCGACTGGTACTCGACTGTTGTTGCCCAAGCCCGCGACGTCTTCGCCCGGAGAAATCGGTTGGCGGCAGGCACGCAACATCCTTCATAGTCAACGAGGCACCCGGCCAGCCGCGCCGGATGGCCGCACCCCGATGCCGAAGGAACATCCGTGAACCGTCCGCAGGTCGTCAAGCCAGGATCGATCAGTGGCTTCCCCGAGTGGTTGCCCGAGGTCCGGATGGTCGAGCTGCATTGGCTGGACGTCATCCGGCAGACGTTCGAACGCTACGGATTCGCCTCTGTCGAAACACCGTCAGTCGAAGCGCTGGACACCTTGCAGGCCAAGAGCGAGACCTCGCAGGAGGTCTACACCTTGCGGCGCCTGCAGGCTGATCCCGACGACGCCAGCGACGCCCGTCTCGGGTTGCACTTCGACCTCACGGTTCCCTTCGCCCGCTACGTGGCCGCACACCTCAACGACCTGGTATTCCCCTTCAAGCGGTACCAGATCCAGCGCGCTTGGCGCGGCGAGCGGCCCCAGGAGGGCCGGTTCCGCGAGTTCACCCAGTGCGATATCGATGTCATCGGCGCCGATCAGGTTCCGCTGCACTTCGACGCCGAGCTACCGCGCATAGTCCACGAGACGATGACGGCGCTCGACCTGCCGAAGTGGACCCTCTACGTCAACAACCGGAAGATCCTTCAGGGTTTCTACCAGGGCCTCGACATCGCCGACCCCGTCGCGGTCATCCAGGCGGCCGACAAACTCGACAAGATCGGCCCCGACGGTGTTCGCCGAATCCTCACCGACAAGATCGGACTCGACCAGCGCCAGGTCGGCGCCGTACTCAACCTCGCCGCAATCCGCGGCACCGGCGCTCAGGTAGTGGAAGAGGTCCTTGCGCTCGGCGTGAAGTCCGAGCTGCTGACCGAGGGGCTCGATGAGCTGGCGTTCGTGCTCGAATCGTTGTCCGACCTGCCCGAAGACATCATCGTTGCCGATCTGTCCATCGCGCGGGGGCTCGACTATTACACAGGCACGGTTTACGAGGGCAAATTTGACGGCTGGCCCACATACCCGAGCATCTGCTCCGGCGGCCGATACGAAAACCTCGTCGGATCGTTCGTCAACCGCAGCCTCCCGGGCATCGGGATGTCCATCGGGTTGACCAGGATTTTCGCCAAGATGGTCGGTGAGGGCTTGATCGACACCGGCCGCCGATGCCCGACCGACATCCTGGTCATCGTGCCGTCCGACGACCGCCGGGCCGACGCGCTCGCGACCGCAGCGATCCTGCGAGACCGCGGGTTCAACACCGAGGTGTACCACCAGGCCGACAAGCTCGCCAAGCAGCTGCGTTACGCGTCGCGAAAGTGCATCCCGTTCGTGTGGCTGTCCCCGTTCGATGACGACGGCGGTCACGAAGTCAAGGACATGGCCACCGGCACACAGATCACATCCGACCCCCACACGTGGCAGCGCCCCTGACATTCGCGCTATTTCCCCGCGGCTGCCTGCCGCTCTTGCTGTTCGCGTGCGTAGGCGTCGTCGTCGGCCTCGTCGGTGTCATCGTCGGGCCGGAAGAGGAACCGGACGTAGTCGAAACCGAATTCGGCCGCATACTCGAGCCACGACCGCACGGTTGTCAGCTCGTGTCCCTCGACATCGTCGGCTTCGCGCAGTGCGGGTCCCTCGGGAAGGTAGCACCACTCCTGGCCGGGGTGGTGGTGGATGGAGCACTCGCCGAACCATCGCAGGAACTGGTCGACCAGGGCGGAATCGGCTGGCGTGCGGACCGATTCGATATCAGGGAACAGATCGTCGAACACCTGCGCCACGCGATCCACGGCCTCGGCCGACCAGACCGGCTGCGGTAAACCGGGAATCGTGACAGACCCGAATTTCTGCAGTTGCGCCGGCATCCGCTGGAACCACTGCCGCCACTCCGCCGGCCCGGGTGGCACCCGCCGCTCGATCGGTGTCAGCTCGACATCGCCGAAGTCCAAACCCATCTGTTCGTCGCTCACCCTGTGATCGCTCCACGTCTCGAGGGATTCCACGAAGTCTGCGCGCCGGGCAACGCTCGAACGACGGCGCCCGGCCAACGTATCCAAACCCTCTCCCGCACTCCGAGATCCACCAGTCAACGCCGGCCTGACAGGGCCCGACCGCCGAGGTCGACCGGTCGACTGTCCGACCATCGGGGGATCTGTTCCAGCGTTTTCATCGCAACTGCGACCTAGTTCTGGTCATCGTGTTCGAGGATCTCGAAATAGTTCCGGACGGTGGCGCGCAATGTAGCGACTTCCTTGCGGAGCTTCGGGACACTCTCGGCTGCTTCAGCGAGGCGGGTGTTGTCGTCGCGCAGCTTCTGGTTTTCTTTGACCAGCTGCTCATAACGGACGAGGAGGTCCTGGGTTTCGAACAGTTCCTGCTCGCTGCGAACGACCAAGGTGTCCGGTCGGACCGGGTTCGCGGCTTCTTCGACACCGGCGAGATCGTCGACGCCCTCGTCTACGAGGGACTCAGCGTCAACGTCGGCATCCTCCGGCACTGGGGCGGTTGCGGTTTCAACGACAGTCGACGTCTGCGGCGGTGCTGCGTCCGCATGCGCGTTCACCCAGTTACGCAGAGTTCCGGCGCTCGGCATTCCTGGTTCCTGTTCCTGGAGCCGAAGTGCAGCGGCGTGGAGTGACAATCCTTCCTGGTCCATCAACGCAACGACGTTGCTGGCCGCGGCGGTCCGAAACTCCCTGGAATACGTGGGTTTCTTCACCGCTCCCTTTTCGCCATGCTGGCTGGCATCGCTACGCGAGATCGTGCCCTCAGCGGCGCGCCCAGCGGCCTTCTTGGCCGATTTCTTGGCAAATGTGATGCCGTCGCGACGGGCCCAGGTGACCAATGTCGTCAGAGGAGGACCATCGGTGAACTCAGCGGCGACGTACCTGGCGGCCTCCGCCTGAGTCTTCCCCTGTTTCGCTGCCTCGCGCAGCATTTCGAGTGCGGCCTCACGCGTCGATGTCGGGTGCGTGGGCCGGAAATTCTTCTTACTCATTACAGAAGTCCCTTCATCCGGCATGCAGACCAACTTCAGCCAAGAGCACCGGGAATTCCTGACTGATTTGACGAAACGGTACCTGCTGGCCCAAAAGGTCTGCACAGGAACACCAATCACCGCCCTCTACACCGCCACCAAGCACAGCAACGGCACCGAGATACGACCAGACGAAAGGGGGCGACTTACTGCGACACCGTGCCGTCATCAAGTCGCAGATACTGTCCCGCTCGGGCGAATCCTCGTCGGTGGTAGAGGCCTGCTACCTCGTCGGCTGCACCCAACGCCAGATGCGGGATACTCTGTTGGCCAGCCCATTCCATGACGGATGCGATCAACATTGCGCCGATTCCACTGCCCTGTGCTCGAGGAATTACCTGGGGAAGGACACATATTCGAGCCATGCGCTATTCCTCCTCCTGATCATCAAATGCCATGATGGTCAGTTCAGGCCCAGACCGGTCGCCGCCCCCAGGCTCACCCGAGGACCTCGCGGGGATATCGCGGAGCGCCGACCAAGCGCACGCCCAGCTCAGGCCCTCGGGAAACATGCGATCGCAGCTGCCGATCGTTCCAACGCTATGTTGCGCTCGCTCCTTGCACCGCTGCACTTGCAGGGTGCGGCACGCGGCAGGCCATCAACTGCGGCGTCTGCGGCTGAGCCAGGCCAGCAGTGTGTGGCCCAGTCTGGGACGGGGGCGATGAGCCGAGCGGTCAGGCGGAGTCGGCAATACGGGTCGTCGTGGCAAAGAGCTTCTCGGATTGGGCTGCCACTCCCCCGCGACCGCTGCCGCGTGCTGTCCGACATCGGTGGACCAGATGGCGCGCAACTGTCGAAGGTCATCGGAAATTGATTGCGGTTGCTGGCCGGTCGATCGGATGGCTTCGGTACTCAGGTGTACCAGTTCACGGGCCAGTGGGGTGGGAAGGTCACCCAGTAGGGCGCGCTGGTGCTGGCACTGCAGCAGTTCGTCCTTCGCGGCGCCGGGTCCGCGGCCGCGTAGTACTGCGGCACGTGCGGCCGCGACCTCCTGCTGCACGTCGGCCGGGTCGGGCGGTGAGGCATCGGCGGATGCGGAGTTCATTGTGTGGATTCCTTCTGCGCGGTGTGGAGCGATATCAGATGCCGGGTGCGTTGGCGTAGAAGAGTTGGTCCTCGCGGTATCCGCCCTGCCCCATGCCGATTCGTGTCGGGTCGTCGACGAACTCGATCGCCTTGACCCATTTGACCATCTTGTATCCCAGCTGGGTTTCCAGGCGGATCCGGACGGGTGCGCCGTGCTCGACGGGTAGCGGCGCTCGATTCATTTCCAAAGCGAGCAGGGCTTGTGGGGTCCTGGCGATTTCGATGGGAACCGCCTCGTAGTAGTGGCCGTAGCGGCCGTGGCCCTCGGTGAGTCCCTTGTCGTCCATTCCGTAGAACACGACATGAGTTGCTGTGTCGGCGGGCTGGACGTGATCGATGAGATCGGCCAGCGGTACGCCTCCCCATTCGGCGATCGCGTTCCAGCCCTGAATGCAGTTGTGGTTGGTGATCTGTCGTTGCCACCCGATTTCGGCCAGCTCCGGCAGCGAGAGTCGCTGTGGCCGAGCGACGAGACCGCCGATCGGCAGCCGGTAGTCCGCGAATCCTGTGGCGGCCATTGTCTTGTAATCTTTGGTGGTGGGCGGGTATCCGTTGACGCGGTGGTATTCGGAGATGTCGCGTCGGTGGTAGCGCTGGCGGGAGGTTCTGGCCATGCGGGAGATCAGGTATTCGAACGGATGCACCACCACGCCGAGTAATAGCTGCGTCCGGCGTGGTTGCAGGCGCGAGAATACCGTTGCGGCGACGTTGAGCACGATGATGGTCAGCAGGCCGAGCGATCCCACGATGGTGGCCAGGGTGTGGTTCGCGTTTTCTGAGCCCAGCACGATTTTGGCGAACTCGCCGGGGATGCCGTGCACGATCACCATCAGCACGTGCACGACGACGAATCCGGCGAAGGCGCACAGCCCGAGGAAATGTATGCTGCGCGCGCCTTGCTTGCCGCCGAAGAGTTTTCCGTACCAGGGGAATCGAGCCAGCACGGACGGTGACATCGCCGCGCCGGAGGCGATTTGAAGTGGTGCGAGTACGAACACCACGGCGCCGTAGGCAAGCTTTTGCGCTGCGTCGAACGGTTCTCCCGGCAGTTGTGGTGCGAGCTGGAAATGCAGGTAGGTCCCGATGTCGCGGACGGCCTGCGGGAAAATCGCCCAATCGGTGGGGATCAGGTAGCGCCAGTATCCCGATGCGAATACGGCCAGTACGTAGACGGCGCCGGTGAGTATCCAGAATTGCACGGTCAGGAAGTGCCAGTGCCGGCCCAATCCGAGGTTGCTGCGCCCGGGGAGTGCGATCACCGGATTCCATTGCTCTTCCTCGTCGAGGGAGGTCCATGCCCGCCGCGAGTCGGCTCCGTACTGTTTCGCCGAGAATCGCGCCCACTCGCGTCCTGGGTGGCATCCGTCGTTCCAGTACAGCTTGGGCATCGATGAGAGGACTTCGATGCCGGATCGCATGAGCAGGCTCATCCACAGGATGTTCAGGCCGTGGGTGATGATCACGAAGAGCGGAAAATGCGGAATCTCGTTCATGACTCTGCCTTTGGGTTTCGGACGGCGCATGGCTCGTGGGGGTGTTCGGTCTCCTCAGGGCGTGGCGGTCTCGCTCGGGCTGGTGCCCAACCGCTGTGCGGACTCGAGAAGTACGGCATGGACGAACGCTTGGGGCATGTTGCCGCGTAGCTGACGCTGTCGGACGTCGAACTCCTCGGTGAGCAGGCCGGGCGGTCCGCATGCGGCACGGTTGCGTTCGAACCAGCGAAACGGTTCGGTGTCATCGCCTTGTTGCCAGCACGCCAGGCTCATGATGAACCCGCACAGCAGGAACGCGCCTTCGGCTTCACCGAGCGGTCGGGCGTCGTGGGCGAATCGGTATACGTAGCCGTCCTCGGTGAGCTCGCGGCGGACCGCGGCCAAGGTGGCCAGGGTGCGTGGATCGTGCGCCGGCACCGCGCCGCGCACCGGTGGCAGTAGCAATGAAGCGTCGGTGGTCGCCAAGTCGGGGCTGCGCTGCCAGAAGCCTTGCGGGCTCAGGCAGCGACGGGTCGTTTCGGCCAGGATGGCGTCGGCGAGGCCGACCAGTTCGCCGCCGCGTGCCGCGGGCATCTGGGCGGCGATGGCACGCAGCCCCGCCACACACGCCAGCCGGGACTGGGTCCACCAGGCGTCGTGCAGCTCCCAGATACCGGCCTCCGGCCGCTGCCATCGGGTGGCGATGAGGTCGACGACGACATCCACGGCTTTGCGGGCATCACCCTCGAGTCGACCGTAGCGGGCCGTGGTGGCCAGCAGTTGAAGGATTTCACCGAGCGCGTCGAGCTGGAACTGGCCGGTGACCCAATTTCCGACCACATCCGAGCCGCCGGGATAACCCGGCAGCTCGAGTGTCGATTCGCGGGGAAGGGAGGAGCCGTCGGTGCGATACGCCGGGGCGAGGCGATCACCGTGTTCGAGCACGCGGGCGGTGGTGAAGGCGACCGCGTCGTGCAGCAGTGGATGGGGCTCGGTGACGGCGGCCGCCAGTCCGGCGTAGCACTGGTCGCGCAGCCAGACATAGCGATAGTCGTAGTTGCGTCCGGCTTCGGCGCGTTCGGGTAGACCCAGGGTGGCCGCCGCGACCATGCCGCCGCCTCGTGTGGTGAGCCCACGCAATACCGCATACGCGTGGCGGGCGTCGCGCGGGGCCACGCTGTGGTCGAAGTCGGGTACCGCGACCTGCCAGGTGTGCTCGGTTTCGGCCCAGGCCACATCAGCGTCGATCGGCTCGCCCAGCGGGCGATCGCTGATCTCGAGCACCAGGTCGTGGTGGCTGCCGCCGCGCAGTGTCACGTCGAGCCGTAACCGGTGATGCTCGTCGGGCGTCGCGGCGTGCGCGCCGGACCAGCGCAGCCACAGTCCGCCGGTGCGGGCGCTCCAGCGACCCTGTCGGTCGCAATGCAGCTGACGCATTCCTCGCCGGCCGAAGCCGTCGCGCACGTCGAGCTGGACGTGTACGGCTACGTCGCGGTCCACCGCATCGATGCGCCGCAAGAGCACCACTCGGTGTGGGTCCCCGGGGAATTGCAGGGCTTCGCGGCATTCCACGACGGTGTCGGTGGTGACCCAGCGGTTGCGCCAGATCAGCGTGCCGGGCTCGTAGTAGCCGCCCCACACCGAGGTGCCCGCGGGACTGACCGAGTAGGTGCCGCCGCCGCCGATCAAGGTCGACAACACGGCTTCGTCATCCCAGCCCGGCGCGCACAGCCACGCGATGTCGCCGCGGGGCCCGCACAGTGCGCCTCGTTCGCCGTCGGCCAGTAGCGCGTATTCGCGCAGCACGTGCGGCGCGAAGTCCTGCCAGTCGTTTCCGCTCATGGTTTCACCGCCGGTTCGGTGCGGGGTGGGACCGTGTGGTCATCTCAGTGGTCCCGATGATGCGGCAGGAATTCCTGGGCCTTGGTTTTGAGGCCTTGTTTGATGATTTCCCACCTGTCCGCGTCACCTTTGGCCAGGGCCAGGGCGGCGTCCTTCATCTGTTCGATGGTGGCGTGCGGCGGTATCGGCGGAAAGTTCGGATCGCAGTGCACATCCAGCACGGTCGGCCGGTCGGCCGACAGGGCACGTCCCCAGGCGGGTGCGAGCTGGTCGGGATCGGTGATCGTGTCGGCCGCCAACCCGAGCCCGGCAGCGAACGCGGCGTAGTCCACATCCGGAAGGCGCTGGGACTGTTCGAATTTCGGTGCTCCTTCCATCGCGCGCATCTCCCAGGTCACCTGGTTGAGATCGTTGTTGTGCAGCACGGCGACGATCAGGCGCGGGTCGCTCCAGTCGGTCCAATACCGTTTGATGGTGATGAGTTCGTTGAGCCCGTTCATCTGCATCGCGCCGTCGCCGGCGAACGCGATCGCGGGCCGGTCGGGACAGGCGAACTTCGCGCCGATCGCATAGGGCACGCCCGGGCCCATGGTCGCCAGGTTTCCCGATAGTGATCCCCGCATGTCGGTGTGGAAGCGCAGGTGCCGGGCATACCAGTTGGCCGAGGAGCCCGAGTCCGCGGTGACGATGGCGTCGGCGGGCAGTTGTGCCGAAAGTTCCCAGAACAGGCGCATCGGATTGACCGGGTCGCCATCGACCATCGCCTCGGCCCGCATCGTCGACCACCAGGTCTCGACGTTCTTCTCGATCCTTTCCCGCCACGATCGATCCTCGCGCCGCCGCAGCCGCGGCAGCAGCGCGCGCAGTGTCGCCTGGGCGTCACCGACGAGATTGACCTCGTAGGGATAGCGCATGCCGACGAAGCGGGCATCGATGTCGATCTGCACCGCCCGCGCCTGTCCGAACTCGGGCATGAACTGGGTGTAGGGAAAACTGGACCCGACGGTCAGCAGAGTGTCGCAGCCGCGCATCATCTCGTAGCTGGGCCGGGTGCCCAGCAGCCCGAGAGAACCGGTGACGAAAGGCAGATCGTCGGGCAAGACGTCCTTGCCGAGCAGCGCCTTCGCAACGCCGGCTCCCAGCACTTCGGCGACATCGAGGATCTCTCGGCGGGCGCCGCGAGCGCCCTGCCCGACCAGGATCGCGGTCTTGTTCCCGGAATTGAGGACCTCGGCTGCGCGGGCGATCGCCTCATCGTCGACGGTCGGTGTCGGGAAGTCGATCCCCAGGGAGGAGGGCACCATCTTGAACTCGTGGCTCGGTGGGGAATACGGCAGTTCCTGGACGTCGGCGGGAATGATGACCGCGGTAGGCGCGCGTTGGCTCGAGGCGGTGCGGATCGCGCGGTCCAGGACGTTGGGCAGCTGTTCGGGCACGGTGATCATCTGGACGTATTCGGAGGCAACGTCTTTGAACAGCGTCAGCAGATCGACTTCCTGCTGGTAGGACCCGCCCATTGCCGAGCGGTTGGTCTGCCCGACGAGCGCCACCACCGGCACGTGATCGAGTTTGGCGTCGTAGAGGCCGTTGAGCAGGTGGATCGCACCCGGGCCAGAGGTCGCCGCGCACACACCCACTTTCCCGCTGAACTTGGCGTAACCCACTGCCTCGAAGGCAGCCATCTCCTCATGACGCACCTGTATGAAGCGAGGATCGTCCCCGGCGCGACCCCATGCGGCGAGCAGTCCGTTGATGCCGTCACCGGCGTAACCGAAAACGGTCTGGACACCCCACTGCCGAAGCCGGGCGAGCAGGTAGTCGGCAACTGTTTCAGGCATGGTTTCCTCCTACGGGTGCGCTGGTGATCCGGGCCGCGCCGATGAGCCGGTCGGCGGCGCGGGCGGCGATGGCCATGATCGTCAGGGCAGGGTTGGCGGCGCCCTGGGTGGGCAGGACGCTTCCGTCGGTGATGTACAAGTTGGGTACGGCGAAGCTGCGGCAGTCCGCGTCGACGACTCCGTTCTCGGGCCGGTCGCCCATGCGGGCACCGCCGACCAGGTGGGCATATCGCTGGAAGGTGATCACTTCCCGCGCGCCGGCCGCGCGCTGAATGTCTTCCATGACCGACTGGGCGGCGTGCATCAGGGCGCGGTCGTTGTCGCACTGGCTGTAGGAGAAGCGGGCGATCGGCAGCCCGTGGCGGTCGGTCTCCTCGGCCAGGGTGACCCTGTTCTCGGCGCGGGGCAGAAACTCGCACAGCGCTCCCAGACACGACCAGTGCACGTAGTCGCGCATGTACTCCCGCAGCGCCGCGCCCCAATGTCCCTGTCCGATGATGTGTTCGGACCAGGTAATCGGCAGGGGGGACACAGTTTGGATCGAGAAGCCACGCGCGTAGGGCTTGGTGGGGTCGGTCTCGTAGAACTGTTCGCTCGACACTTCCGGTGGTGGCGCCTTGTACATGCGCACCTCGTCGTCGAAGCGGCCCGCCGTTTGCGGCGCGCCCTGCACCATGAGATAGCGGCCGACGAGGTCGTGGTCGTTGCACAGCCCGTCGGGAAAGCGCCGCGTCGCCGAGTTGAGCAGCAACCGCGGCGTTTCGATCGAGTATCCGGCCACGATCACAAGGCGCGCTCGCTGCAGTTGCTCGACCCCTCTGCGCACATACCGCACACCGGTGGCTTCTCCGGTGCGGTCGTCGATCTCGATACGGGTGACCATGCAATCGGCGCGGATCTCGGCGCCGTGCGCCAGAGCGTCGGGGACGTGGGTGATCAAGGGGGAGGCTTTGGCGTTGACCTTGCAGCCTTGCAGGCAGAAACCGCGGTAGATGCAGTGCGGGCGGTGCCCGAATCTGCCGTTGGTGATGGCGACCGGGCCGACTTTGGTGGTAATTCCGAGCCGGTGCGCGCCCCGCTGCAGCACCTCCCCGTTGCCGCCGACCGGATGCGGCGACTGCGGATAGGTGTGCGGGACTCCCCACGGCCAGTCCTCCCCTGCTACCGGTAGTTCGGTTTCGATCGCTTGGTAGTAGGGCTCGAGGTCGGCGTAGTCGATCGGCCAGTCCACGCCGACTCCGTCGGTACTGCGGGTGGTGAAGTCACTGGGATGCAGCCGGGGCGTGTAGCCGGCGTAGTGCACCATCGATCCGCCCACGCCGCGTCCGGAGTTGTTGGAGCCCAACGGAACCGGGTCGGCGCCGGCGATGATCCTGGGTTCGGTCCAGTACAGCTGATGCGAGCCGGCCTCGTCGGAAACCCAGTCGCGGTCGGGGTCCCAGAACGGGCCCGCGTCCAAGGCCACCACGGTCCACCCCGCGTGAGCCAGCCGCTGCAGCATCGTCGCGCCACCCGCGCCGGCGCCGACGATAACGGCGTCGACAACCTCGGAATCGGCGAAACGGCGCATGTCCCGCCGCAATCGGTGATCGGTGCGCCGGTCACCGACCGGCAGCAGCCACGCCGAGGCATTGCGTTCGCGTACCGCGTCGGCCGCGCCGTCGCGCAACGGCCACTGTCCCCACTTCACCGCGCCACCTCCGGTCGGTCGGCGACCGGGTCGACGTCGGTGTGGTCGCGCACCTCCCACGGCTCTCGCCGATCGATACCGGTGTTCTTGTATCCGCGCGGGTAGGCGGGTCCGCTGAAACCCATTTCGTTCCACGCCCACGGATGGGAGTAGAAGGCGCTGCAGGCGTAGCGGGTCCACAGGCTCCACACCCGGCCGGCGGGCAACTCGTGCCATGGTTTGTCGCCCAGGCCCGCGACGGTGCCGATGATCGTCGTGCGCGCCTGATCGGTGCAGCGGGCGAATCCGGCGCCGTAGGTGTCGATGGCGTCTTCGTCGAGTGCTGCCAGACTGACCCGCCACGCCTGGCCGTCTTCGGGCATGTCGTCGTAGCGCCATCCGTCGGTACTGGCTTCGCTCAGACGTGAGTCGATCATCGCCAGGACCGGCACTTTCGGTTCGTCGTGCTGGTCGAGCAGCAAATCCAGCAGCGGGCCGGCGATGGCTTCCTCGTCGGGGGTGAAGAATCGGATCGGCGGCGGTGGGCCCAGCCGGGCCAGCACCACCCCGGCCGTCACCGGGTCCCAGTGCTCGGCCTGGGCCAGCACGTCGAAATGGGGGAAACGCGGCTGCCGTCCACCGGGCGTGGTTCCCGGCGATGTGTTCGTGCGGCGCATCAGCGCTCCCGTCGTAGCAGGGCCGCCAACAGGCCCATGCCTCCGACCATCGTCACCAACAGCGGGGCCAGCAGCGGCGGTCCCATCTCCAGGTTGTAGCGCGCGTTTCGCCAGCCGCCCGGTTTTTGGCCGATGCCCCGCGCGTGCAGATAAACCCCCTGCATCCCGTTGGCCACGATGACCGCCGAAGTGATCGGCAGGACGGTGTGAGCGGCACGCTCACTGAAAAATCCGGCCACTCCCGCAGTAGCACCGACCGGCCCCAACACCACCGGCCACCACATCATCCGATTGCCGAAACTGGCCCGGTCGTGTTCGAAGAAGATCTCCGCGGCCGTCACCAGCGCACCAGCGGCGGTCAGCGCTGACAGGCTGCGCTCGAAGCGGCCGGTGCGGACCTCGGTGATCGCGCGATCGACATCGCGGCGGAAACCGGCGGGAACAGGTAAGGAAATCGTCATTGGTCATCTCCTCGCGAAGGATGTAGGTGACGGGGGCTCGGCCGGGCCAGCACCGTCAAGCCGACCGAGAGTGCGGCGCTGGACAGGGCCGGGCGCCGATATCGGGGTGAGCCGAGGAATGCGAGCATGCTCAGGGCGTGCAGGAGGTCCACCACACGCACGGCGCGGACCGGCGGTCGAGGCACCACCACCAGCACCGCACCCTGCACGCCGTACCGGGCGCCGAGCAGCCGCGCCACGATCACGGCCCTGGGGGCGGAGCCGACGAACCGGCGGGGAACGCTCAGCAGAATCACACCGCATATGCCGGCGACGACCCCCGCCAGCCGGCTCCGCCGGAGAGCCGAACCGGATGCGCGGGCGCTCACAGCCGGGACCGGCGCGAACGGGACCACAGGCCCAGCGCCGCGGTAGCGACCCCGGCGATGGCAGCGGCCACTGCGCCGTGGTGCTGACTCGCCCACAACTGCGCACTGTGTTCGGTGGACCGGGCATCGAAGATGCCGTGGGCGCCGAAGTCCCTGCCCCGCTCGCCATCGGCGGGATGCCACAGATTTTCGGGCTGCTCAGGGTCGCGGGGTTGATCGGTCTGCTGGGAATCGAAACCCGTTATGGCGAGATAACGATCGAGCAGGCCCGGCGCGATCGCATTGGCGGCCAGCGTGGCCGCGGTGCTGCCACCTACCCAGTACTCGCGTCGATTCGGGTGGTCGGCGGCGTAGAGCACAGCGCGGGCAGCGACCTCCGGCTGATAGATCGGCGGCACCGGCTGAGCCTGCTTCGGCAGCCGCGACAGCACCCACGAGAACTGCGGGGTATTCACCGCGGGCATCTGCACCATGGTCACCCGCACCCCGCTGCGCTCGTGCAACAGTTCGCATCGCAACGACTCGTGAAAACCTTGAATGGCATGCTTGGCACCGCAATAGGCGCTCTGCAGCGGGATGCCGCGATACGCCAGCGCCGACCCGACATGCACGATCGTGCCTCGATTGCGGGCCTTCATCCGCTTCAGAACCGCCATCGTGGCATAGACATAACCCAGGTAGGAGACCTCGGTGACGCGGCGGAACTCCGCAGGCTCGATCTCGTCGAACGGCGCGAACACCGAACTGAACGCGACATTCACCCACACATCGATCGGCCCGAGCTCCCGTTCGACCCGCTCGACCGCCGCCGTCACCTGATCGCTGTCGGCCACATCAGTAGGCACGACCACAGCGGTACCGCCCGCCCGGCGAATCTGCTCGGCCGCAGCCGCCAAACCTGTTTCGCCCCTGGCCAGCAGCGCTACCCTGTCCCCTCGCCGGGCGAAGGCCACCGCGCTCGCGCGGCCGATACCGCCGCTGGCGCCGGTCACCACAACCACTCGTGACTTCTGTTTGCTGTCGGTCATGACACCTCCGTTCTGACCACCGCCTACCCGGCACCACGGACAACAAACATCAGCGCGCAATATTTGCGTAAGCGCAAGCAAAAGTGGGAACGTCTCTCTCGTGACGCCCCGCAAACCAGGCCAACCCGGTGCAGAACTCGACACTCAGGTCCACGCGGTCATGCGCGCCGCGCAGGCGCTGGTCGGCATCGCCGTTCGGTCCCTCGAGGAGGTCGAAAACCTCCTCTCGATGCAGCAACTGCGGGTCTTGGTCATCGTCGCCACACAGGGCCCCATCAATGTGAACGCACTGGCCGACGCCGTCGGCATCCATCCCTCCAACGCCACCCGCGCCTGCGACCCCCTCGTTACCCGCGAACTTCTCAGACGTCAGGAATCCCCCACCGACCGCCGCCAAGTGCAACTGGCCATCACCGAGCACGGCCGCCAACTCTTACAGTCGGTCATGCGACGCCGACACGACGCGATCACCCACATCCTCACCACGATGCCTCCCACACACCGTGAACACTTCGTCGGCGCCATGGAATCGTTCGCCGCGGCCGCCGGTGAAGTGGTCGACGACGGCCTCTGGCAGTAACTGCGCCCGAAGTCCCCACCAGCACAGGGAATCCCATCGCGTGACGACACACGTGTAGCCGTATCATCGGCGTGCGACTTGCTAGGACACAGGCGAATTCGCGGCGTAAGAGCTATGCCCGAGCGGTCGACGGTGGCCTTAGCGCAGACGACGGGAACCTGGGGTTCCCAGCGGCGCGGGAACATTGTGGACTCGCGCACCAACAGCAGCGGATCAGCCCGCCCCGGTGTGGGCGTGCAGCGGCGCCGGTCGTGGTCCAGGGGTGGACCGACATCGTTGTCATCATTTCTTTCAGACTTCGTCGTCCGAGAAACAAGCAGCCCGACCGGCGGGCCACAACGACATCGATTCAGCGATATCTGGTCAGCGCCCGGCTTACGGCTACCAGCGCGAGCCGAAATCCCAGTGGTCTCGGCTCGCACCCCATCATTGGCGGTCCGTGCTCATCGAGTCCGGCGCATGCCCAGCGCCATCGAGCCCAGCCCGAGCAGCACTGCGACCGCGCCGGCGACCACATTGCTCCAGATCGTCGCGGGATGGGCGACGTTGCCGCTGACCACCCAGGGGCTGATGATCATCCACACGCCGATGAGCGGAGCGACCCAGGCGATGCCGTGCACGCGGCCGTACATCGAGGCGAACCCCAACGCCAGCACCGCCAGGGCGGTCCCGACGATCAGGTTGTTCGCGGTCAAGGTCGGATAACCGTGGAAACCGACGACCCACGCCGAGATCGCGATGTAGAGCCCGGTCAGGAAGGTCAAGCCGATGACAGCTTGTGCGACCGGTTCCATCGCGGCGAGTTCATACTTCTCATACTTGGCCCGCAACTCCACGATGTCGGGGTGCAGGCTCATGTTCATGGCCTCAGTAGCCATGTCTTCCACCACCTTTCGGCTGCACGATGAAGACCAGCGGCCGAGATCGACAACGACGAGAGACGGAACCGGTCCGGAACACCGCCTGGCCTTATGTCATGACATGATAATATCATGTCATGACATATGAGTCGACGTCGTCGCCCGATCTCACCGACCAGGAGTACTCGAGGCTGTTGATGTTCCGCGTCGGACTGCGCCGGTTCCTGCGCTGGAGTGAACACCGAGCGGCCGAGGTGGGACTCACCGCCGCGCAGCACCAACTGCTCCTGGCGATCCGAGGCCATCGCAGCCCGGATGGCCCCAGCATCGGCGAGCTCGCGGAATACCTGTGCACCCGGCACCACAGCGTGGTGCAGCTGATCGATCGCACCGAGCAACTCGGGCTCGTCACCCGCAACCGGGAAGACGGCACGGATCGACGCGTCGTGCGCCTCACCCTGACCGAAAGCGGACAACGTGCCCTCGCCCAGCTCAGCGCTACCCATCTGGAAGAACTTCGTCGGCTAACCCCACTCGTCGACGCAGTGACCGGCGACTCGGCCACTATCGGCCCGCAGGCACAGCACTGAACAAAAAGCCTCGAACTGCGGTTAGTTGTCGGGGCCGGTGAAAGGGTGCGAACGTTTGGCGAGCAGTTTGTACAGCGTCTTTTGAACGGTTTCGCGGATGTTGCCGGCGAGGTCGGACATGGCCATCGGCTCGTCGGCGGCCCGCCGGGGCGAAGCCCTTAGTCGGATCGGGGTGCCGAATTTCGATGTACCACGTTCCGCGCGGACACTGTGCCGGTACATGCCGGCGCGGCTGCGAGGACGACATCGCCGTCCTCGGAAAAGGCAATTCCCATTCCTGCCGCGAGTACTCGTCTGGTCGGCGCGCAGGCTGTGCCAACCACCAGTGGGTCACAGCGCGCAGCCGACTAACTGATCTGCACTCCTCCCCGGACTTCTCATGGCCACCGGGTTCCGGGCTACCGGTTATCGGGATCGGGTGGTGAAGCCAGATCCTCGCCACCCCTTTGGGCTCCCCGTGGCTGTGGCAACGCAAATTGCCACTTCAACGGACGCGCAAATGGCATGTCGGAGTAGGCAATCCCCTTTCAGACCATGCGGATCGGCTGACACCGCTCGGTGGATCTGGTCGACTTCTCCGAAGTAGAAGGCGACCACGGAGGCTACAACGAAGACCACGAAATACTACGGCTATCGGTCGGCAGATGTCGTGGGGCTCCCTATGGTGAGAGCTGCGCCCTTTGACAGCGTGGGGGTTGAGGACCTTCTTGACGTTCCAGGTTCAGCAGATTGCCGCCAGGTTCGGGGAGCGAGGCCGGCTGCGCGCCTCGGGTCATTCCACGATATTGGCGATGGCGGTGTGGACGAACACTGCCGCCACGGCGCCGGACTCCGACGACGGGTTCAGGTTACTCTGCCCCCTGCTCCAGATTCGCCGGTATCTGACCCGCGGGAGCCGTCAATGGCCCAACGTGTCTCGCGAGCGGTCGTGCACGGTAGCTGTACCGCTGCACGCTCGGGCCGCAACCGACTCGGCATGTCTGCTCCACTGCTCAATGGTGCGTACTGGTGAGTACCGGCAGAAGAAGGAACGACGGACTCTGGTCGCTCCAGCCAGAAGAATGCAGGGATGGCCAGGCTGAAGGATGCCCGCGTGCTGCAGCCAGGCCGGGGCGCCGGTCAGGCGGCGATGAGCGAAATAGGCCGAACCGCGGATACCGTTAGCGATCGTAGTGCGAACCTGATCGGCCAGGCCTCGGGGCCGGCGCGGGGACACCGGAGCCACTTGCCGGGTCAGGGAGGTCACCGATGCCAACGCCGACTGGCTCGGCCAGTGCCGCGGCGCCGAGCGTCTGCGCGCCTGAAAGCCGATGTCGCGCAGTTGGATCACCTTGGCCATGTTGTCACTCATCAGTGTGTTCCTGTTCCGGCTTTGACCAGGGGCAAGAAGCCGCGTCCGCGCCGTGGAGAGGGCGGTTCGCCGTCATGGCTCGGCTCTCGGCGGATTTCGTCGATGCCCGCACTGTGCGGGCCCAATGTGCATGGCGTGGAACAAGGTTCGGGTCGCTGCAACTGAAACCGCGGGGCTGGCACGCAAGAATCGGACGAGCGGTTCGAATCGGATCCCGGTTAGACACCTTGTGGACCTCGACCGGTTCGAATCCGTCGGGGACCGGAATGGCTGTGGCCCGCCCCGGCGGGCGGTGGCGGGATAGGTCAGCCGACGGTGACGGTGATCGCGCTCCCGACGACAGTGGCGGTGACGCCGAGCAGGTGTTCGGTGATCGTCGCGGCGATCGGCTGGATGTGGCGGTCTTTGCGGGCGACGACGGCGAGGTTGCGCGCGTCGATGACAAGGGTGTAGGCGAGGTCGTCGACCGTCGTTGCCCGGAGCGTGTCCTGCGGGAGTGTGGGGGCGGGCAGTGCGCACACCGCCTCCTGCACCCGCCGGATCAGACTGACCGCACGCGTCGCAGTCTCGACCGGGTGGTGAATGGGGGGTGGGGGCAGGATTGCGATGGTCATCGCGTTCTCCTCGAATTCTCCAGTACGGACGGTTGTGCGAGTCGCCGCTCGGTCCGGCCGGGTGGGTCGTGAATGACGGGTGTCATATCGGGAGTGGCTTGGCTGGCGAGCCTCGCAGGGCTAGTTTATACAATAGGTAATTATAAAAACTAGGAGGTGGGTCACATGCCCGACACGGACCTGACGCAGACGGAACCGGCGGAATTGGATGTGCGGGAGTTGCGCAAGCCCGACAAGCATCCGGCGATCTTCGCGCGGTTCGACGCCCTGGCTGCCGGGGAGTCGTTCGTGCTGGTGAACAATCACTATCCGCGGCATCTGCGTGACGAGTTCGAGGTCGAACATCCCGGGGGGTACGGCTGGGATGTCGTCGAGGACGGGCCGCGTGCGTGGCGGGTGCGGATCGCGAAGCTGGCCTCGACATCTCTGCCGCGAGTGCTGATCGATACCAGCGCGCTCGAGCCAGGCCACCCCGACACGACGGGGGCGGTGTGGACGTTGCCGGTGCGCCGCCGCGATCTGGACGCCAATATCATTCGCATTGCTCCGCACGGGCGCATCGAGGCGCACAACGGCCCGGATCTGGATGTGCTGATCCACGTGCTCGACGGCGCGGGCACCCTGAGCACCGAACTCGGTGAGCTCGACTTGGCGGCGGGTGCGCTGGTGTGGCTGCCGCGCAGGTCAAGGCGTGCATTCACCGCCGGCCCGCACGGGCTGCGGTATCTGACGGTGCACCAACGCCGCCAAGTGCTGGTACTGGACCCGGTCGGCTGACGCCGCACCGGCCATGCCGCGCCGGACCCGCTGTCAGGGCACCACGGTCACCGGGCAGCGCGCCCGGCGCAGCAGCCGAGCGGCGGTGGAACCGGTCAGGCGGTGCAACCGGCTGCTCGACCGGCCGACAACGAGGATGTCGGCGTTGTTGTCGTCGGCCAGCCTCGCCAGTTCGACCGCGGGGTCGCCGCAGCGGACGGTGAACGACCAAGGCAGTGGCAGGTCGCCGAGGACCTCGGTGGCCAGCTCGCGGGCGGCGATGATCTGCTCGGTGGCGAGTTCGCAGGTGAGTTCGGTGCCCATCGGCGCCAGGCTGGTCAGGTAGGCGTTCGTGGCCAGCGTGCGGATGTAGGCAACCACCAGGCTGGCATGCATGCGGCGCGCGGCGCCGGCGGCATAAGCGAGCGCATGCGGAGACGCCTCGGAGGCGTCGATACCGACGACGATCAACGGACCGTCCGCCCGGCGGCCGCGGTCGCGGCCGTGCGTGGCCTGCTCGTTCGCCGCGTCGGTGTGCCGATTCCGGGATCGCCGCGGCCGTTCGGGCCGTGATTCAGCCGGCGTTGTCACGGTCGTGCCCGGCCAGGGTGTGCAGAGCGATGGTGGAGTGCGCGAACGCGCCACCGGCGCGCATCTCCGCGGCTACCCAGATCGCTTCCATGACCTCGGCGTCGCTGGCACCGGTACGGTGCGCGAGTGTCGTGTGGCCGGTGATGCAGTATGGGCATTGGGTGACGCGCGCGACCGCGACGGCGATGAGCTGCTTGGTCTTTTGCGGCAACGCGCCGTCGGCGAACACCTCCCGGCTGAATTCGTCGAACGCCCGAGGGATGCCGGGCACCAATTCGCGGCGCCGGGTGCCGATGTCGTGGGTCGCTGCGGGATAAACGGTGTCGGGCATCTGCGGTGCCTCCTCTGCTGGATCGCTGGATTACTCTGCCGGTCATTGCTTGCGGGGTGTGTGACGGTGCACCGTGACGCGGGTCGACGGCCCTGGGACGGCTGGTGTGTCGTTCCCGCGCGGGACACCCCCGTCCGCAGTCGTCATGACACGTTGTGGGCCAGTAGCAGGATGGCGCCGACGAGGAGTGCGGCGATTTTCACGATTTCCAACACCACGTACTCGTAGTGGCCGCGCGAGCGGGGCGCGTTGTGGCCGGCGAGCACGGCATCGCTGCGGCGGGTCAGCCGCGGCCGGATCACCGTGAGCTGCACGAGCAGCGCCGCGAGGGCGACCACCAGCGCGGTCATGGTGCCCGTGCTGGGTGGGTCGATGACGATGGCGATGAGAATCGTTGCCGCGAAAACCATTTCGATGCTGTTGAGGGCGCGGAACACCAGCCGTCCGATTCCGAGCCCAATCGGCACGGTGACGCCGGGCGCACGGAATTTCAGCGGCGCCTCCAGGAACGAGATCGCCGCCACCATGCCGAGCCAGCAGAAACCGACCGCGGTGATGACCGCCCCGGCGGTGCTCATGCCGCGGACCCGGCCGGTGGCCGTGCGGGTGTGGCCCCGGTGGTGTCGGTGGTGAGATGGGCCAAGCACAGATCGGGAGTGACGAATGGCTCGAGTCGTTGCACGGCGACCGGTGCGGCCCGGCCCTCGAGCACGCCCTGCATCAGGCCCAGATGGACCGGGCACACCACGCTCGCACGAGTTTCGGCCAGGTCCAGGAACGGGCAGTGCCGCAACCGGATCTGCGGCCGGCCCTCGTCGGTGTGAGGTTCAGGGTCGAAGCCGACCTCGTCGAGCACCCGCACGAGCTCACCCACCGCCTGATCCGCGGTCGGTGCCGCAGCGTCCATGTCCCGCGCAATCTCGCGGCCCCAGCGACGGCCGGCCTCGGAGGCACGGGCCGACGGGTCGGGGCCGGTGGCCAGTTGAGCGGTAAGGATATCGGCGAGCAGCCGGTAGTTACGCGGCCCGGCCGGGTCCATCCCCCGATGGGCGCGAAACATCTGCGGTGGGCGCCCCGGCCCGGTGCGCGGGGTTTCGACCCGCTCAGCCTGCCCGGACTCGACCAGCGCCTCGAGATGGAACCGCACCGTATTCGGATGCAACCGCAACTGCGTGGCGATATCGACGATGCTCAACGCATCACGCGAGCCCCGCAATACCGCGAGCACCTCACCGCGACGACCCCGATCGGCACCTGCCGGTGCGGCACGCGAGCCGGGCGTCGGGGTGGAGGAGATTTCGTTGCGTGTCATGGCTGGTTACTCCGTGTCGGCAGTGCCGCGACCAGTGGTGTGTCGACTCCGACGGGGCCGAGTTTTGTTGCGCCGCCAGGGAATCCCAGCGGCAGGTCGCGGCCAGGCAGGGTTTGGGTGAAGAAGGCGGCGTTGTCGTCGAGGTAGGGCTCGAGCTCGGCGGGAAGATCGTCCTGGTAGTAGATCGCGTCTACGGGGCACACCGGCACGCACGCTCCACAGTCCACGCACTCGTCGGGATGGATATACAACGACCGGGCGCCCTCGTAGATGCAGTCGACAGGACATTCCTCCACACACGCGCGGTCCATCACGTCCACACACGGTTCGCCGATCACATACGCCATACCTCTATTTATACATCGATTTCTTGTATAAACTAAGAGGCGGGTGACGTACCCCACCGGACATCTCGGCACAGCCCGTCGGTGGGAATCCGATCGGTATCGCCTCGGGCGTCTCGCTCAGCGCTGGCGGCGATGCATCGGCTCCGATCGATCACGGCCCCGGGGTACGCCACCGCCATGTGTGCTCGTCGAGGAAGATGAACCGAGAGGGGATTCACCATTGTCCGCAGCGCCCGCCGACATCACGCCCTCCGTCGAAGCCGAGCGTCCGTTCCCCGCGCGGATGGGCCCCAAGGGCGCGGCGATCTGGAAGATCGTCACCACCACCGATCCGAAACTGCTCGGCGTCATGTACATCTTCACCGCGATCTCGTTCTTCCTGATCGGCGGATTGATGGCGTTGCTGATGCGTGCTGAGTTGGCGCGTCCGGGTCTGCAGTTTCTGTCCAACGAGCAGTACAACCAGCTGTTCACCATGCACGGCACGCTCATGTTGCTGTTCTATGCCACCCCGATCGTGTTCGGGTTCGCCAATTGCGTGCTCCCATTGCAGATCGGCGCCCCCGACGTGGCATTCCCGCGATTGAACGCGCTCAGTTACTGGCTCTATCTGTTCGGCGCCACAGTGGCGACCGCGGGATTCATCACTCCCGGTGGCGCCGCCGACTTCGGGTGGACGGCGTATGTTCCGCTCAGCCTGGCCGTGCATTCCCCCGGCGTCGGCGCCGACCTGTGGGTCATGGGCGTCGCGCTCTCGGGTGTCGGCACGATCCTGGGAGCGGTGAACATGATCACCACCGTGGTGTGCCTGCGCGCGCCAGGGATGACCTTGTTCCGGATGCCGATCTTCACCTGGAACATCCTGATCACCAGCATTCTGGTGCTCGAGGCGTTTCCGATCCTGACCGCCGCTCTGATGGGCCTCGAGGTGGACCGGCACCTCGGCGGGCACATCTACGACCCCGCCACCGGCGGCCCTATTCTCTATCAGCATCTGTTCTGGTTCTTCGGCCACCCCGAGGTCTATATCGTGGCGATCCCGTTCTTCGGGATCATCACCGAGATCCTGCCGGTGTTCAGCCGCAAACCCGTCTTCGGCTACACCGCACTGGTTTTCGCGACGATCGCGATCGCCGCGCTGTCGTCGGCGGTCTGGGCGCACCACATGTTCGCTACCGGCGCCGTGCTCCTGCCGTTCTTCTCCCTGATGTCGTTTCTGATCGCGGTGCCGACCGGGGTGAAATTCTTCAACTGGATCGGCACGATGTGGAAGGGCCAGTTGACGTTCGAAACCCCGATGCTGTGGTCGCTCGGGTTTGTCACCACATTCCTGTTCGGCGGCCTGTCCGGGGTGCTGCTGGCCAGCCCGCCCCTGGACTTTCACATCACCGACACCTACTTCATCGTCGCGCACTTCCACTACGTCCTGTTCGGCACGATCGTGTTCGCGACCTTCGGCGGAATCTATTTCTGGTTCCCCAAATTCACCGGCCGCTTCCTTGATGAACGACTCGGCCGCCTGCACTTCTGGACCACGTTCCTCGGTTTCCACACCACATTCCTGGTGCAGCACTGGCTCGGCGCCGAAGGCATGCCCCGCCGCTACGCCGACTACCTGCCCGCCGACGGATTCACCACCCTCAACACGGTCTCCACCATCGGATCGCTCATCCTCGGGTTCTCCATGGTCACCTTCGTGTGGAACGTGTTCAAAAGCTACCGCTACGGCCAAGTGGCCACCGCCGACGATCCCTGGGGTTACGGCAACTCCCTCGAATGGGCCACCACCAGCCCGCCACCACGACACAACTTCTATGAAATACCCCGGATCCGTTCCGAGCGACCGGCTTTCGAGCTGCACTACCCGCACATGGTCGAACGCATGCGCGCCGAATCCCACATCGGCTGGGGGTCGGCGAGCCGCACCTCCCACCCCGTCACAGTGGCCACAGCTCCCGCAGAACACGGTGACAGCGGCCCTCGGCCAGCCCAGCAATCCGATAACGGGAGAGAGCCCGATGGCCAACGGTGAATTCCGCCGCTGCGCCGAGTATCCGAAGCCCTCTCGCGCAGCTACCGATGAGAATGCATCGACCGCCGGCCACATCCGTGACGTGCCCAGAACAGCACACTCACCACCACACCGGATGCCGCACTGCTCGACGTCGCCATGAGCGACCAGGATCGTACGGCCGCCGAATCCGGCGCCTGCGTTGCAGATCCGCCCGCGTGAACTGCTGTTACCGCAGATATCGGAGGCGGGAGAGGTGGAAAGTAGGTTCATATGGCCACAAATGTGACCTCGTATGTCATGCGTGTGTCGGACCTGGAGCGTTCGATACGGTTCTACCGCGAGGTGTTCGAGTGCTCGCAAGCACTGCGTGAACCGGATGCCGCACTGCTTCTGACTCCGTCGGGTTTCCAGTTGTATCTGTGCGTGAGCCGGCATCACGGCGGGCTACCGATCGGCGGTATCGGCGTCGAGCAGATCGTCTGGTCGGCCGACAGCGACGCGGAGTTACGTCGGATCGAAAGTCGGCTGCGTGCCCACTACAACAGCACCTACACCCACACCCGAAACGGAATCACCTTCGTCGACGGTGTCGACCCGGACGGTATCCGCTTGCTGATCACCCACCCGACCCCCCAGCAGCTTCCCCGCGAGGTCATCGATGACCGATTCCGGTGAGACCAGCGAAACCAGCCCCGGCGTCGTAACCCGCGCCGGCACCAGCCGGCGACGACCGCGGGCGCCGGGCCCGGCTTCGATTGTGATGAACGGTCCTGGCCGCCCGGCTATTTCACGACCGTCAGCAGCACGGCACTGTCCTCGATCGCCTCGAGGCTGTGGCGCGCCTGCGGCACCACCAGCAGGTCACCGTGGCGTCCTTCCCACGAGGTGTCCGCGCTGCGCAGCCGGACTCGCCCGCGCAGCACCAGCAGCGTCGACTCGCCCGGATTATCGTGCTCGCCCAGTTCGGTGCCGGCCGTCAGCGCGACCACGGTCTGGCGCAGCCGATGCTCGTGCCCGCCGTACACGGTATCGGCGGCGCGGCCCGCCGAGGCCGCGCCGGCTCGCTGCAACAGTTCACGCGCCATCGCATCCACCGAGAACTTCTCCATCACCGCTCCTCGCCTCCCGTCCGACATCAGTTCGATTCGTGATTGTCCCGCATCACTGGATACACGATCTGCAGGACCGACACCGCCACACCGGAGGAGCTGCCGCAGCACGACAACCGAAACATCCCCCACTCGAGGAGAGCCATGACCACCACACAACGCACCGCCACCACCGTCTGGGAGGGCCCGCTCGCCGAAGGCGCCGGGCTCGTGCACGCCACCAGCGGCGCGTTCAGCCCACTGCCGGTCACCTGGGCCGGCCGCACCCACCAGCCGGGCGGGCAGACCAGCCCGGAAGAACTCGCCGCCGCCGCGCACTCGTCGTGTTTCGCGATGGCGTTGGCGCTGTGCCTGGACAACCATGAGGCCTCACCACAGCGACTCGATATCACCGCCACCGTCACTCTCGACCACCTGGATGCGACCCCGACGATCGTGTCCTCCGCGCTGAATGTCCGAGCGGGCGTTCCCGGACTCACCGCCACCGATTTCAAGACCATCGTCGATGAAGCTGCCGCCTTGTGCCCGATCTCGCGGCTGTTCGCCGGGGCAACGATCACCGTCGACGCCGCTCTCGACACCCCATAGCAGTCGCGGCGGGTCCGATGAATGATCCGGCCATCACCGCGCCCGATAGCCATCAAGGAAGGGAGTGCGCTCATGTCCGATCCGTTGACCGCATTGACCGAGGCCGGGGTGTCGATCTGGCTCGATGATCTGAGCCGGCAACGACTGACCGACGGCAGCCTGGCTCGCCTCGTGCGCGACCAGCACGTACGCGGGGTGACCACCAACCCGACCATCTTCGCCAAAGCCATCACCGGCAGCGACCTCTACACCGACCAGATCCGCGACCTCTCGCTGCGGCGGGTGGATGTCGACACCGCGTTGCGGGAGCTGACCAGCCACGACGTGCGCTGCGCGTGCGATGTTCTACGCCCGGTCTACGACGCCACCGATGGGATCGACGGGCGGGTGTCGATCGAGGTCGACCCTCGCCTGGCCCACGACACCGACCGCACCATCGCCGAAGCCCATGCCCTGTGGTGGTTGGTGGACCGCCCCAACCTCTTCATCAAGATCCCCGCCGCCAAACAAGGCCTGCCCGCCATCACCGCCTGCCTGGCCTCCGGGATCAGCATCAACGTCACCCTGATCTTCTCTCTGACCCGCTACGCCGAGGTCGTCGACGCCTTCCTCGACGGCCTCGAACAGGCCCGCGGCAATGGCCACCATCTCGCCGGAATCGCCTCGGTCGCTTCATTCTTCGTCTCTCGTGTCGATACCGAGGTGGATGCGCGCCTGGACAAGATCGGCAGCGAGGCCGCTACCGGTCTGCGTGGACGGGCCGCGATCGCCAACGCACGCCTGGCCTACCAGCACCACGAGCAGATCCTCGACAGCCCACGGTGGCAGGCCCTGGCGCGCGCGGGAGCGCGTCCGCAGCGTCCGCTGTGGGCCTCGACCGGCGTGAAAGACCCCGCCTACGACGACACGCGCTACGTCACCGGCCTCGTCGCCCCCGGCGTGGTCAACACCATGCCCGAAGCCACCCTGCGTGCCGTCGCCGACCACGCCGACATCCGCCCCGACACTGTCCGTCTCGGTTACGACGACGCCCGCGCCGTCCTGGGCGAACTGGCCGGGCTCGGCATCGGATACGACGACGTCGTCACCACCCTCGAAACCGACGGTGTCGCCAAATTCGACGCCAGCTGGGACCACCTCGGCAACCAACTCGCCCACACCATGACCGCCACGACAGGACGGTGAGACACCATGAACACCCCCTCATTCGTGATCGTCGGCGCCTCACTCGCCGGAGCCAAAGCCGCTCGAGCGTTGCGCGACAACGGGTTCGACGGATCCCTCACCCTGATCGGCGACGAACTGTGGTACCCCTACGAACGCCCGCCCCTGTCCAAGGACTATCTGCAGGGCAAGGTCGACCGCGACACCGTCTTCGTGCACCCGCCCCGGTGGTACACCACCCACGAGGTCGACCTACGCCTGGACACCACCGCCACCGCCATCGACCGCGGCAACCACCTCCTCACCCTCGGCAACGGCGAGCAGTTGCCCTACGACAAACTGCTGCTGACCACCGGGGCATCTCCGCGGCGGCTGCCACTACCCGGCGCCGACGCGCACGGCGTGTACTACCTGCGCAGCCTCGACGACAGCAACCGGCTGCGCGAACTGCTGCACACCGCGTCCCGGATCGCGCTCGTCGGCGGCGGCTGGATCGGCCTGGAGGTCGCCGCGGCGGCCCGCGCCGCCGGGGTCGAGGTCACCGTCGTCGAACGCTCCCCACTACCACTGCAGGCGGTGCTCGGCCCCGACATCGCCGCGGTCTTCGCCGACCTGCACCGCGACCACGGCGCCAACCTGCACCTGGCCGCCACGTTGGCGGAAATCACCACTTGCGACGGCGCCGCGACCGGGTTACGGCTGGCCGACGGCAGCCGTATCGATGCCGACGCCGTGATCGTCGGCATCGGCGCCACCCCCAACACCGGACTCGCCGGCGACTCCGGACTCGACGTCGACAACGGCATCGTCGTCGACCCGGCCCTGCGCAGCAGCGACCCCGACATCTTCGCCGCCGGCGACGTCGCCAACGCCTACCACCCGTTCTACAGCCGGCATATCCGTGTCGAGCACTGGGCCAACGCCTTACACCAACCCGACACCGCCGCCGCAACCATGCTGGGCCGCGACGCCAGCTACCAGCGGCTGCCCTACTTCTACACCGACCAGTACGAGCTGGGCATGGAATACACCGGCTACTGCGAACCCGACCAGCACTACCAGGTCGTGGTCCGCGGAGACCTGCAAGAACGCCGGTTCATCGCCTTCTGGCTACGCGACGACCGGGTCGCCGCAGGCATGAACGTCAACATCTGGGACGTCACCGAACCCATCCAAACCCTCATCCGCACCCGCACCGTCGTCGACCCCGCGCGCCTGGCCGACCCCGACGTGCCGCTCACCGACCTGACCACACCTGCGTCGAGCCGCACCGAGAGGGACATGAACTGATGTCCGCCCACCTGAGTGTCGAACCCGTGATAGGTCACGAATACCGCGTCCGCATCGATGAGGGCGGCGACCGCGTGGAATCCGAATTCGTCGTCGACCCCGGCGTGCTGGCCGAATTGGGCTTCGATCCCGGCGACGAGCAAGCCGTCGTCGAACACACCGCCCGGTTTCTGGCCGACCATCAGCCCGTGATCGACTTTCCTGCTCTGGTTTACCTCGACGAAGTCGCCGCGGCATACGGCGACTACCCGGTCGAGCTGCACCGCCGAATGACACCCCATCACACCACCACGGCGGCCTCAGGGTTCGACGCCGAGCAACTGCGGTGGCTTCAGGAGTTGAGTCGGCAGCTGCGGGTCGATTCGATCCGCGCGAGTACCGCCGCGGGTTCCGGGCATCCCAGCTCCAGCCTGTCGGCGGCGGATCTGATGGCCGTGCTGCTGGCCCGCCACCTGCGCTATGACTGGGCCCGGCCCGAGTATCCGGGCAACGATCATCTGATCTTCTCCAAGGGCCACGCCTCACCGCTGTTGTATGCCATGTTCAAAGCCGCGGGCGTGGTCAGCGATTCCGAGCTGGTGGAGGGGTTCCGCCGTTTCGGGTCCAGGCTGCAGGGCCATCCGACCCCGGTACTGCCGTGGGTGGACGTGGCAACGGGCTCGCTGGGGCAGGGTCTGGCCTACGGTGTGGGCATCGCGCTGGCCGGCGCGCGACTGGACCGGCTGCCCTACCACGTGTGGGTGCTGTGCGGCGACAGCGAGATGACCGAGGGATCGATCTGGGAAGCCCTGGACAAAGCCGGGCTCTACCGGTTGAGCAATCTCACCGCGATCGTGGACATCAACCGGCTCGGCCAGCGCGGCCCCACCGAACTGCAATGGCACCTCGACACCTACCAGCGTCGGGTCGAAGCGTTCGGGTGCCGCGCGATCGTCATCGACGGCCACGACCTGTCCCAGATCGAGCAGGCCCTCCACACCGCCCGTTACGCCGACACCCCGACGGTCGTGCTCGCCAAGACCGTCAAAGGCAAGGGAGTCCCGCAGATCGAAGACCGCAACGGCTGGCACGGCAAACCGCTTCCGTCCAGGCTGGCCACCTCCGCGGTGACCGCGCTGGGCGGGTTACGCGAACTGCGCGTCACCCCACCACCACCCGCCCCCGTAAACCCGATCCCCACGCGCGAGGTACCGCCGATCACGATGCCCCGCTACGAGCGGGGCACCTCGGTCGCGACGCGCACCGCCTACGGCGATGCGCTGGCCGCCCTCGGTGCGCGACCCGAGGTCGTCGCCTTGGACGCCGAGGTCGGCAATTCCACCGGCGCCGAACGGTTCGCGCACGCGCACCCGGAGAAGTTCTTCGAAATGTTCATCGCCGAACAACAATTGATCGCCGCCGCCGTGGGCTTGGCCGCCCGCGGCTATGTGCCCTATGCCTCCACGTTCGCCGCGTTCTTGTCCCGGGCCTACGACTTCATTCGCATGGCCGGCATCTCCGGTGCCCACATCAACCTGTGCGGCTCGCACGCCGGCACCGAGATCGGCCCCGACGGCCCGTCGCAGATGGGTTTGGAAGACCTCGCCGCTCTCCAGGCGGTGCACGGCTCGACCGTGCTCTACCCGGCCGACGCCGTCGCCACCACCAGTCTCGTCGCCGCCATGGCCGACGCCCCCGGTGTGTGCTACCTGCGCACCACCCGCGGCGCCTACCCGGTGCTCTACGACGCCGACGAACCCTTCCCGGTGGGCGGATCCAAGACCCTGCGTACCAGCGACGCCGACGTGATCGCGCTACTCGGTGCCGGCGTCACGGTGCACGAATGCCTCCACGCAGCTGATGCCCTTGCCGGGGAGGGTGTCAGCGCTCGCGTGATCGACCTCTACAGCGTCAAACCTCTCGATGCGGACACTCTCGCCTCGACCGCGCGTGATACCGGTGGGCGGCTCGTCGTGGTCGAAGATCATTACCCGCAAGGCGGTCTCGGCGCCGCCGTCCTGGCATCGTTGGCTCAACTCGGTATCCCGGTGCGGTTCGCGCATCTGGCCGTCACCGATTTGCCCGGCTCCGGTACTCCTGCCGAACAGTTGGACGCCGCCGGCATATCCGCGCGCCATATCGTCGCCGCCGCGCACCGACTCGTCACGGCAAAACCATGACCGGCATTTCGCGACGAGAGGCACACACGCTGCGAACACCAGCTTTAGACAATCTCGTCCACCGCAAATACCGATTGGAGTGTGACACGTGACAGAAGCCACCCAACAGTCCAGCGCCACCGAATCCGTCCCTGCAGGAACTCGACCGAACTCCAAGCCGGCGCCGGTGCCCGATGGCTCGGTGATGGTGATCGTCAAGATCGCCCGCTTCAATCCGGAGGACAACCGCGGCTCGTACTGGGAGAGTTTCCAGGTGCCGGCGCTGCCGACCGACCGGCTACTGAACCTGCTCGTCTACATCAAGAGCTATCTCGACGGCACCCTGACGTTCCGCCGTTCATGCGCCCACGGCATCTGCGGCTCGGATGCCATGCAGGTCAACGGGATCAATCGGCTGGCGTGCAAGATCCTGCTCAAGGATCTGCTGCACAGCGACGGCTCCACCACCACGATCACCATCGCGCCGTTGCGCAGCCTGCCCGTGGAGAAGGATCTGGTAGTCGACATGGAACCCTTCTTCAACCTCTACCGCGAGATCAAGCCTTACCTGATCACCTACGGCCCCGAACCCGAACGCGAACGGCTGCAGTCGCCGCAGGATCGCGCGCGTTTCGACGACACCACCAAATGCATCTTGTGTGCCTGCTGCACCAGCAGCTGTCCGGTCTATTGGGCGGAGAAGACCTATTACGGGCCGGCCGCCTTCGTCAACGCTCACCGGTTCATCTTCGACAGCCGCGACCACGGTGCGGCCGAACGCCTGGAAATCCTCAACGATATCGACGGCGTGTGGCGATGTCGCACCACCTTCAACTGCACCCAGGCATGTCCGCGCGGCATCCAGGTGACCAAGGCGATCACCGAGGTCAAGCGCGCGCTCATGTTCACCCGCTGATAACTGCGGTGCACAGCGGAGCAAACCCCCTGTACCCGTGCGCGCTTGGTCATCTCGGAAGTTCGCCATGAGAAAGGGCGACTGCC
>NZ_BDBF01000064.1 GCF_001612845.1 Nocardia elegans NBRC 108235
GCCGTGCCGAATTCGGGTGTGCACGCACGCGGGCGCGCCGACGCCGAGGTGGTCGGAATTCCGGTGCGCGACTCGATCGCCACTCTCGACCGGGCCGGATTGCGCAACCAGGCCCGCGACCACTTCGGCCTGCCCCAGCAGGGGCCGGTGCTGCTGGTCTTCGGTGGCTCCCAGGGCGCGCGCCGGTTGAACGAGGCGGTGTCCGGCGCGGCCGCGCAACTGCTGGCGGCCGGTATCTCGGTGCTGCACGCGCACGGTCCCAAGAACACGCTCGAGCTGGAGGGCATCGATACCGAATCCGGTCGTGACGGCGCGAAATACGTTGCGGTCCCGTATCTGTCGCGGATGGATCTGGCCTATGCCGCCGCCGATGCCGCGGTGTGCCGCTCGGGCGCGATGACCGTGGCCGAGGTGTCGGCGGTCGGCCTGCCGGCGTTCTACGTGCCGCTGCCGCACGGCAACGGCGAACAGGAGTTCAACGCCCGCCCGATCGTCGCGCAGGGCGGTGGCAGAATCGTCGCCGATGCGGAGATGACGCCGAAGTATGTGATGGA
The DNA here is from genome assembly GCF_001612845.1 of Nocardia elegans NBRC 108235. Taxonomy (GTDB): domain Bacteria; phylum Actinomycetota; class Actinomycetes; order Mycobacteriales; family Mycobacteriaceae; genus Nocardia; species Nocardia nova. Next base: position 555 of record NZ_BDBF01000064.1, read on the forward strand.
CGAGGTGATCGCGCTGCTCACCGACTCGGCCGCGCTGACGAACATGTCGGTCGCCGCCGCCGGTGCCGGACATCGCGACGCCGCGGATACGGTGGCGCGAATCGTGCTGGAGGTGACCGGACGGTGACCGGAGGAAACGAGACGGCCGCAGTGGGAGCCGCGGACCCGGTGAACCACACCGGGCAGGCTCCCGCCGAACTGCCGGAACTGTTGCGGCGGGTCCACATGGTCGGCATCGGCGGTGCCGGCATGTCGGGGATCGCGCGGATTCTGCTCGCCCGCGGCGGCGAGGTGTCGGGCTCGGACGCCAAGGAGAGCCGCGGCGTGCTGGCGTTGCGGGCGCGCGGTGCCCAGGTCCGCATCGGCCACGACGCGAGTGCGCTGGATCTGCTGGAGGGCGGCCCGAGCGCGGTGGTCACCACCTATGCCGCCATCCCGAAGACGAATCCCGAACTGGTCGAGGCGAATCGGCGCGGCGTGCCGGTGCTCATGCGTCCCACGGTCCTCGCGGAACTGATGCGCGGCCACCACACCCTGCTGGTGTCGGGTACCCACGGCAAGACCTCCACCACCTCCATGCTGGTCGTGGCGTTGCAGCACTGCGGCTTCGATCCGTCGTTCGCCGTCGGCGGTGAGCTGAACGAGGCGGGTACCAACGCCCATCACGGCACCGGCGGTTATTTCGTGGCCGAAGCCGACGAGTCGGACGGCTCACTGCTGCAATACGATCCGGACGTCGCCGTGGTCACCAACATCGAATCCGATCATCTGGATTTCTTCGGCTCCGACGAGGCCTACGTCCAGGTGTTCGACGACTTCGTGGCGCGACTGGTCCCCGGTGGACTGCTCGTGGTCTGCCTGGACGACCCCGGCTCGCTGGCACTGGCCCGCCGGGTCGCCGAGCGAGTGGCGGCCGGAGAACTCGATATTCGGGTGGCCGGCTACGGCTCGGCGGAAACGGTCGACGTGCCGGTGCCGATGCAGGCCCGGCTGGTGGCCTGGGAGCCGCGCGACGTGGGTGGTGTGGCCACGGTGCACCTGGGCGACGAACCCGCGCCGCGCACGCTGCGACTGTCGGTGCCCGGCCGCCATATGGCCCTCAACGCCCTCGCCGCGCTGCTCGCCGCTCGCGACGCCGGGGCCGACGTGGACGAAATCCTGCAGGGCCTGCAGGGATTCGGTGGCGTTCATCGGCGCTTCCAGTTCGTCGGCCGCGAGAACGGGGTGCGGGTCTTCGACGACTACGCCCACCACCCGACCGAGGTTCGGGCCGTGCTCGGCGCGGCGGCCGAACTGGTCCGCCAGGAGGCGGCCGACGGCGCCCGCTCCCGGCCGGGGCGGGTGATCGTGGTGTTCCAGCCGCATTTGTACAGCCGCACAGCCACCTTCGCCGAGGAGTTCGGCGCCGCGCTGTCGCTGGCCGACGAGGTCGTGGTCCTCGACGTCTACGGCGCCCGCGAGAAGCCGCTGCCCGGGGTCAACGGCGCACTGGTGGCCCAGGCGGTCACCAAACCCGTGCACTACCAACCGGATATGTCGCGGGTGGGCCGGCAAGCCGCGAGCCTGGCGCGTGCGGGGGATGTGGTGATCACCATGGGAGCCGGCGACGTGACGATGCTCGGCGGGCAGATTCTGGACGGACTGCGGGTACGCCCGTCGACGGGACGGTGAACACGGCGCCCCCGCCCGGCGGTGCCGGCCGGAGAGGGAGGTGGACATGACACGCCGCGCGACGATCGACGAGTCCGATCCGGACGCCGAGGACGAGTTCGCGGACGGCGACAACCGTCTCCGCCGCGCCGGGACCCGCGCGCGGCTGCCCTTCGACGGCCGGTGGCGGCGAATCCTGCTGTGGGGCGCGCCGATCGTGGTCGTGGTGATCGTGCTGCTCGTGGTCGCCTACTTCACTCCCGCGCTCTCGGTGCGCACCGTGCAGGTCGAGGGGGCGTCCGCGGTGCCCGAGCAGGATGTGCGCGCGGTGCTGCAGATCCCCGGCGGCCGCTCCATGCTGCGCATCGACACCGACGCGATCGCGCGCCGGGTCGCGTCGCTGCCGAAGGTGCGGGCGGCGCGGGTCCAGCGGGTATTTCCGTCCACGGTGCGGGTCACCGTCGACGAGCGCACCGCGGTGGTGTTCTTCGACAGTCCGCAGGGACCGCATCTGCTCGACGCCGACAGTGTCGAATTCGCGATCGAACCGCCGCCGCCGGGCGTCGCGAAGCTGGTCACCGACCACCCCGGCAGCGCCGATCCGGTGACCCGGGCCGCGGTCGCGGTTCTCGACGCCGCCCCGCCGGCGCTTCGTGCGCAGGTGGGAGAGGTTGTGGCGCGGTCGGTTTCGGATATCGAACTGAAGCTGCGCGACGACCGTACGGTGGTCTGGGGCGGTGCGGACGACTCCGAACGCAAAGCCGCGGTGGTGCTTCCGGTGCTGACGCGCCCGGGAACGGTATTCGACGTTTCGAGTCCCGATCTGGTAACGGTAAGATAGTGACACTCGTTGTGCCGTTGCGGTTTTCGACCGGCGGCCGGGAGTCGATGGCCGTGCGTGATGGCCGTGGCACCTGGGCCCGTCCTGGTGCCGCAGTCGCGTGCGGGGCCGGTGAATCCGCGGTCGTGCGGATATCGAGACTCGATCTCGGTGTCTGCGGCGGCCGTTCGCGGTACCATGCCCGACGGGCTCGGACGAGACGGATCACACAAGATTCTGACCCTCGTGTCGGCGCGCCTGCGCACGGATCGCGACGGGTGCGAATAGCGTTCCGCACCAGTCGGATACTTGACATAACGCCAACCCTATGGTTCAGGTTTAGGGTTTGTCCGAGTGAAAACCCGGGCGGACCGGGGACCTCGAATCGGCGCTCTGCCGAGAATCCGAAAACGACAGGCTTTGGATCGAAGGAAGGCGAGAGCCCATGACGCCCCCGCACAACTACCTTGCAGTGATCAAGGTCGTCGGTATCGGCGGCGGCGGCGTGAACGCCGTCAACCGGATGATCGAACAGGGACTCAAGGGAGTCGAGTTCATCGCCGTCAACACCGACGCGCAGGCACTGCTGATGAGTGATGCGGACGTCAAACTCGACGTCGGCCGCGAACTCACCCGCGGTCTCGGCGCCGGCGCGGATCCCGAGGTGGGCCGCAAGGCCGCCGAGGACCACAAGGACGAGATCGAAGAGGTGCTCAAGGGCGCCGACATGGTCTTCGTGACGGCCGGTGAGGGCGGCGGCACCGGTACCGGTGGCGCGCCCGTGGTGGCCTCGATCGCCCGCAAGCTGGGCGCCCTGACCATCGGTGTGGTGACGCGGCCGTTCTCCTTCGAGGGCAAGCGGCGCAGCAACCAGGCCGAAGCCGGTATCCAGGCGCTGCGCGAATCCTGCGACACCCTCATCGTCATCCCGAACGACCGGCTGCTGCAGCTCGGCGACGCGGCGGTGAGCCTGATGGACGCCTTCCGCTCCGCCGACGAGGTGCTGCTCAACGGTGTCCAGGGCATCACCGATCTGATCACCACCCCGGGTCTGATCAACGTCGACTTCGCCGATGTCAAGAGCGTCATGTCCGGCGCCGGTTCGGCGTTGATGGGCATCGGCTCCGCCCGCGGCGAGGGACGATCCGTGAAAGCCGCGGAGGCGGCGATCAATTCGCCGCTGCTGGAGGCGTCGATGGACGGTGCGCACGGAGTGCTGCTGTCGATCGCGGGTGGATCGGACCTCGGTCTGTTCGAGATCAACGAGGCCGCCTCGCTGGTGCAGGAGGCCGCGCACATCGAGGCCAACATCATCTTCGGAACGGTGATCGACGATTCGCTCGGCGACGAGGTCCGGGTCACGGTGATCGCCGCCGGCTTCGACGGGGGCACCCCGGCCCGGCGCATCGAACCGGCGGGCAGAACGAATATCGGCGCGGGCCGAGCCGGTGACATCGGCCAGTCCACGACCCGCCGCGAGTTCGGCAGCACCCGCCAGCCGGAGCCCGAGCGCACGGCCGACCCGACGCCTGCCCGTGGCCCGGCCCCGTCCTACGAACCGCGCCCGGCCACCGAGCCGACCATCGCGCACAACAGCCGCTCGCATATCCAGATGCCGGACGAGGACACCGACGACGTCGACGTCCCCGATTTCATGCGCCGGTAGCAGACGCCGATCTCGCTGCCCCCTCCGAGGTTTCGGAGGGGGCAGCGGCGTTTGCGGCCCGTGGAGGCCGATCGAAACCCCGTGTGCCACGGAAATTCCGGTGGTCCGGCACCGGGCGGGGTCTGGTGTGGGTCTTCGGGTGTCGCCGTCGATGTCCGGGACAACGATATGTGAGACCGGACACCGCGAGGGGAGGCGTCGCACCCGGCGGCGGTGAACGCGACGATCTCGTGTGGCGGCACGGTCGTGTGCATGAACTCGCACGCCGTGGGTACTTCGGCGGTCATGCTCGCGCTGTGCCCCGCTCCGCCGCCTCGCCACATCCGTTCCGGATCACTGGGCGGCGGGCTCGACTCCGAACCGGCGCGGCCTATTAATCTCGGAGATATGACACAGGCTTCGGTTCGGACGCGACGGGTGACGACCACGCGGGCCGGTGGGTTCTCGGTGGCGCCCTACGACTCGTTCAACCTGGGCGACCACGTCGGCGACGATCCGGAAGCCGTGCGCCGCAACAGGATTCGTCTCGCGGAGGGCATCGGCCTGCCGCCCGGCCGCCTGGTCTGGATGGAACAGGTGCACAGTCGCAACGTCGAGATCGTCGACGGCCCGCGCGCCGAACCGGTTCCGGTGACCGACGCGCTCGTCACCACCGTGCCGAATCTCGCGCTGGTGGTCCTCACCGCCGATTGTGTCCCCTTGCTGCTGTCCGACGACGAGGCCGGTGTGATCGCGGCCGTGCACGCCGGACGCGTCGGCGCCCGCATCGGCATCGTGCCGAAGGTCCTCGAGGCGATGATGTCGGTCGGCGCCCAGCCGCACCGTATCGGCGCCTTCCTGGGACCGGCCGCCGGCGGCGAGGACTACGAGGTGCCTGCTGCCATGCGCGACGATGTGGAGGCCCATCTGCCCGGCAGCGCCACCACGACCCGGCGCGGTACTCCCGGGCTGGACCTGCGAGCCGGCATCCGCCGTCAGCTGGAAGCGGCCGGGGTCGGCGCGATCGCGGTCGATCCGCGCTCCACCATCACCGACGAAACCTTGTTCAGCCACCGCCGCGGCGCGCCCACCGGTCGCATCGCCGGGGTGATCTGGATGGAGGGGGAGCGGTGAATCACGCCGAATCCGAGGTCGGCACAACAGAATCCGGGCCGGGTATGCCGCAGTCTCGCGAAGCCGAGCTCGTCGCCGCTCTCGGCCGCCTGGAAGACCGCATCGATGCCGCGTGCCGCGCCGCCGGGCGCGATCGGGCCACCGTCCGGTTGCTGCCGGTGACCAAATACTTCCCGGCCTCCGACGTGGAGATCCTGTATCGGCTCGGCCGGCGGGAATTCGGCGAATCGCGGGAGCAGGAGGCCTCCGCCAAGGTGGCCTCATTAGGCCATCTGGCGCAGATGCGCTGGCATATGATCGGCCGATTGCAGCGCAACAAGGCGAAATCGGTTGTGCGCTGGGCCGATACGGTGCACTCGGTGGATTCGGAGCGTCTGGTGAGGGCCCTTGACACCGCCACGGCGGCCGCGCGTGCGGACGGAGCGCGCGCGGATCCGCTGCGTGTGCTACTGCAGGTGAGCCTGGATCGCGATCCGGCGCGCGGCGGCGTCGTCCCGGATGATCTCCCGGCGCTCGCCGATCAGGTCGCGAAATCCGAGAATCTGCAGCTCGCGGGTCTGATGGCGATTCCGCCGCTGGGCGCGGACCCGGACCCGGCCTTCGCCGAACTGGCCGGTCTGCATCGCACGCTGCTCGCCGCGCATCCGGGCGCGACCGAGTTGTCGGCGGGCATGTCGGGCGACCTCGAGGCCGCCATTCGACACGGGTCTACCTGCGTGCGTGTCGGTACTGCTCTGATGGGCGCGCGACCGATAACCTCGCAGTAGCAAAGAAACCTCATCAGTCACATTCGAAACATATGCTTGGGGCTGACGAGGTCTGAGCAGGACTTCAACACCCCAGGTCAGTCGGGGCCGTAGGAAGGTCGACCAGGATGAGCGAGCGTAGCGAGCGAGACATCAGCGCAGCCACGAGCATGCTCGTGCTGGAGCCCAGCGTTAGTGAGGTGGGAGCATGAGTACGCTGCACAGGTTCAAGGCCTACTTCGGCATGGTCCCGCTCGAGGAATACGAAGACGACTACGTCGACGACCGTGGCCCTCGGGGTATCGACGACCGTGGTCCGCTGGGTGCGGACGACCGCGGTGCGCGCCGCTCGCGTTTCGACGACGATCCGTACGACGCCGGGCGCTCGCGTTTCGGCGACGACCGCTTCGCCGACGATCCGGGCTACCCGGAGCCGGCCTACAAGGCGCCCTATCAGCCCGGCTACACGGTGCCGCGCCGCTCGGAGTTCGCCGACGAGTCCTACTCCGACGACCGCTACGAGCCCCCGCGCCGCCCGACCCGGATCGAATCCGCACCTTCGGGCCGCTCACGCGGACTCGGCGGTGGCACTCCGATGGTGCGTGGCACCACGCACGGTGCGCTGGCGGTCGATCCCGAGGCCGAACGGCGGATGGAAGAGCGGCGGATGGAGGAGCGCGCCCGGTTCGAGCCGGCTCCGCGCCGCGCCCCCGTCTTCGAGGACGGAGGTCCGTTGTCCAAGATCACGACACTGCGTCCGCGCACCTATGCCGAGGCCGCGATCATCGGCGAGCGTTTCCGTGACGGTACGCCCGTGATCATGGACCTGGTCGAAATGAGCAATGCCGACGCGCGCCGCCTGGTGGATTTCGCCGCCGGATTGGCGTTCGCGCTGCGTGGTTCGTTCGACAAGGTGGCCACCAAGGTGTTCCTGCTCTCACCGTCGGATGTCGATGTATCGGCCGAGGAGCGCCGGCGCATCGCCGAAAACGGCTTCTACAACCAGAAATAAACCCCGAACCGGGTGCCGCGGCGCGGCGGCGGCCCCGGTCGGGTGAGCCGCGTGGGGGGAAAGGACGCCGGATGCACGGCGCGGGGAGTTTGCAGGACACCGATTCTGAGGCAAAGTGGACAGGTGGCCTTGTTTCAGGTGCTGTATGTACTCCTGTTCCTCTTCTGGCTGTTGCTGATCAGCCGAGTGATCGTCGAGTTCATCCGCAGCTTTGCGCGCGACTGGCATCCGCGGGGGTTCGTCGCCGTCGTTCTGGAGGTGATCTTCACGATCACCGATCCGCCGGTGAAACTGTTGAGGCGCCTGATACCTCCCGTGAACTTGGGGGGAATTCGACTGGATCTGTCGATTATGGTCCTGCTTTTCATCGTGTTCATTCTGATGTCCATCGTCAGCAGGCTCGGGCAGCCGATAGCTCCGGTGTGACAGAATGGGCCGAGAAGAAGAGCTTGCTAGAAGATCTACGCTAGATCTCCGTACGAAGCGCGAAGGGATCCTTCCATGCCGCTGACTCCAGCCGATGTGCACAACGTCGCGTTCAGCAAACCGCCGATCGGGAAGCGCGGCTACAACGAGGATGAAGTCGACGCCTTCCTCGACTTGGTCGAACAGGAGCTCTCGCGCCTCATCGAGGAGAATGCGGACCTGCGCCAGCGGGTTGCTGAGCTGGATGCCGAATTGGCGGATGCCAAGAAGTCGCGGCCCGCGCCGCAGGCGGTGAAACCCGCGCCGCCGCAACCGGAACCGCCGAAGCCCGCGCCCGTTGCACCGCCGGTGCCGGTGCAGGCCGTCGCGCCGGTGGCCCCCAAGGACAACTCCGCCGCGGATGCGAACCTGCAGGCCGCGAAGGTGCTGAGCCTGGCACAGGAAATGGCCGACCGGCTCACCACCGACGCCAAGGCCGAGGCCGAACAGCTGCTCTCCAACGCCCGGGCGAATTCCGAGCGAATGGTCAGCGAAGCGCAGACCCGCTCGGACGCGATGGTCGGCGAGGCGCGGCAGAAGGCCGATTCGCTGCTGTCGGACGCGCAGACCCGGTCCGACAGCCAGCTGCGCCAGGCCAAGGAGAAGGCCGACGCCCTGCAGGCCGACGCCGAGCGCAAGCACACCGAGATCATGGCCACCATCACCCAGCAGCGCAGCGTGCTGGAGAGCCGCATCGAGCAGCTGAAGACCTTCGAGCGCGAGTACCGGGTGCGCCTGAAGTCCTACCTGGAATCGCAGCTCGAGGAGCTGGAGAACCGCGGTTCGGCCGTTCCGGTCGACGGTGGCGAGGCCTTCGAGGCGGTATCGAACAGCCACGGTCCGGCGTCGTACGCCAAGGGTGGCAAATAGCTCGTCCCGGGTGCCCGCCACCCCGCCGATACGACGGGGTCCGGCGTCGCATGCCGCTGTGTGGTCGTAGTTCTGCCGAGCCGCCCGGCCCCTCGGGGGCGCTGCGGCCCGCCCTGCCCGCCTAGGGGGTGACCATGCTCGTTCTGACGCTCGTCCTGGCCGCGATCGGCTTCGCCCTGTTGGTGACGGCGTTGACGACCGGATCGGTGATCTGGGCGTGGGGTTGCATCGTCGTCTGCGTGATCGGTGCGATCCTGCTGCTGGTCAGCGCGCTGGCCATGCGTGAGCCCGAGGACGGTCCGCAATCGCGTCCCGGCCGTCATGCCAAGCGCTGAGCGGGCACAGGTGCGGTGAACGGGGTGGGGAGCAGGGCACGGAAATAACGTTGCCCGCACTGGCTACAATCAAACCTGTAGATCGGCAGTGATCCGGCCATCACCGGGGAGCCTTCGGAAGAACGGCGCCACCGGCGCCCAGTAGAACCGAACGGGTGAGCCCGTCACAGCTCGCAACGAGAGGTCCGCCCGCCGGAACATCCGGCCGGACAAGCGGGGTGGTACCGCGGCAGCGGCGCACAGGCGCCGGCGTCGTCCCCGTGCCCACCGACTGCGCCGAACGAGCGCACTGGCACGAGGGAGACCACAGCCGCCATGGCGGACGAGACATCCACCCGCAACGCCTATCCCCGCGTCGACTTCACCGCCGCGGATGCCGGCTCGCGGCAGGGCGCGAGCGTGTCGTTCCCGGAGCTCGAGCGCCGGGTGCTGGACTACTGGGCCGCCGACGACACCTTCCGTGCCAGCATCGACAACCGTGCCGAGGGGTGCGACGAGTTCGTCTTCTACGACGGGCCGCCGTTCGCCAACGGTTTGCCACATTACGGACATCTGCTCACCGGATATGTGAAGGATTTGGTTCCGCGGTTCCAGACGATGCGCGGGAAGCGCGTGGAGCGGCGCTTCGGTTGGGACACACACGGATTGCCCGCGGAAATCGAAGCGGAGAAGCAACTCGGTATCACGGACAAATCACAGATCGATGCGATGGGCCTCGCGGAATTCAATGCCGCGTGCAAATCCTCTGTGCTTCGTTACACCAATGAGTGGCGTGACTATGTGACACGCCAAGCGCGATGGGTCGACTTCGACAACGACTACAAGACCCTCGATCTCGACTTCATGGAGTCGGTGATGTGGGCGTTCAAGTCGCTGTACGACAAAGGTCTTGTCTACCAAGGCTTCCGGGTGCTGCCCTACAGCTGGTACGAGCAGACGCCGCTGTCGAACCAGGAGGCGCGCCTCGACGACGCCTACCGGATGCGCCAGGATCCGGCGGTCACCGTCGACATGCTGCTCGAGGTCGCGGCCGACCATCCGCTGCACGAGCTCGACGGCGCCAACGCGCTGATCTGGACCACCACGCCGTGGACGCTGCCGTCGAACCTGGCGATCGCGGTCCACCCGGACATCACCTATGCCCACGTGCGCGGCAAGGACGGTAAGCGCTACGTGCTGGCCACCGAGCGGGTCTCGCACTACGCCCGGGAACTCGGCACCGCCGACGACGGACTCGAGGTGCTCTCGGAGCATTCGGGCGCGGCGCTGGCGGGCCTGCGCTATCGGCCGCCGTTCGACTTCTTCCTCGGCCACCCCCACGCGCACCGCGTGCTGAACGCCGACTACGTGACCACCGACTCCGGAACCGGCGTGGTGCATCTGGCGCCCGCGTTCGGTGAGGAGGACATGGACGTCGCCTCCGCCAACGGGATCGAGGTCGTGCAGCCGCTGGATGCCGGCGGCAAGTTCACCTCGATGGTGCCGCCGTACGAGGGCCTGATGGTGTTCGACGCGAATCCGGTCATCATCAAGGACCTCAAGGCCGCCGGAAAGCTGTTGCGGCACGAGACGATCGAACACTCCTACCCGCACAGCTGGCGATCGGGTCAGCCGCTGATCTACATGGCTGTGCCCTCATGGTTCGTGGCGGTCACGAAGTTCCGCGACCGCATGGTGGAGCTGAACCAGCAGATCACCTGGGTGCCCGAGCACATCCGCGACGGCCAGTTCGGCAAGTGGCTCGAGAACGCGCGCGACTGGAACATCAGCCGCAACCGGTACTGGGGTGCGCCGATCCCGGTGTGGGTCTCCGACGATCCGGCCTACCCGCGGGTCGACGTGTACGGCTCACTGGACGAGCTGGAACGCGACTTCGGCGTGCGCCCGGCGGATCTGCACCGGCCGGGCATCGACGAGCTGGTGCGCCCGAACCCCGACGACCCCACGGGAAAGTCGATGATGCGGCGCACGCCCGAGGTGCTCGACTGCTGGTTCGAGTCGGGGTCGATGCCGTACGCGCAGGTGCACTATCCGTTCGAGAACAAGGAATGGTTCGACGGCGGAGCCGTCACATCGGACACTGCGGGGACGTCCGTTGCTCGAGCGCACAGCCCTGGTGACTTCATCGTCGAGTACAACGGGCAGACACGAGGGTGGTTCTACAACCTGCACGTGCTCTCGACCGCGCTGTTCGACCGGCCGGCGTTCAAATCCGTTGTGGCGCACGGCATCGTGCTCGGCGACGACGGATTGAAGATGTCCAAGTCGAAGGGCAACTACCCCGACGTCAACGAGGTGTTCGACCGCGACGGCTCCGATGCCATGCGGTGGTTCCTCATGGCGTCGCCGGTGCTGCGTGGCGGCAACCTGATCGTCACCGAGCGCGGCATCCGCGAAGGCGTGAGCCATGCGCTGCGCCCGCTGTGGAACGCGTGGACCTTCCTGCAGCTCTACGCCTCGAAACCCGGTGTGTGGCGGACGGATTCGGCGCATGTGCTGGATCGCTACATCCTGGCCAAACTGGCCGCGGCCCGCGATGTGATGACCGAGGCGCTCGAGGTCTACGACATCGCCACCGCCTGCGACGAACTGCGTTCGTTCGCCGACGCGCTCACCAATTGGTATGTGCGCCGGTCGCGTTCGCGGTTCTGGGAGGAGGACCGCGACGCCATCGACACCCTGCACACCGTGCTGGAGGTCACCTGCCGGCTGGCCGCCCCGCTGCTGCCGCTGATCACCGAGGTGATCTGGCGCGGGCTGACGGGGGAGCGGTCGGTACACCTCACCGACTGGCCGGGCGAGACCGAATTGCCGCGCGACCCGGAGTTGGTGTCGGCGATGGACGAGGTGCGGTCGGTGTGCTCGACGGTGCTGAGCCTGCGCAAGGCGCAGAACCTGCGGGTGCGGTTGCCGCTGTCCGAGGTCACCATCGCCGCGCCGGATGCCGAGCGGCTGCGTCCGTTCGCCGATCTCGTGGCCGACGAGGTCAACGTCAAGAAGGTGGACCTGACCACCGATGTGGCCGCCCACGGCCGGTTCGAACTGGTCGTCAACGCCCGCGCCGCCGGTCCGCGGCTGGGCAAGGACGTCCAGCACGTGATCAAGGCGGTGAAATCCGGCCAGTGGCGCGAGGACGACGGCGTGGTCAAGGCGCTGGTGCCCGGCCACGACGACGGCATCGCGCTGCTGCCCGAGGAGTACACCCAGCGCCTGGTGGCGGCCGAACCCGAATCCACCGCCGCCCTGCCGGGCAATGCCGGGCTGGTGGTGCTGAATTCGGAGGTCACCGAGGAACTCGAGGCCGAGGGCTGGGCGCGCGACCTGATCCGCGACCTGCAGGAGACCCGCAAGTCGCTGGGCCTCGACGTCTCCGACCGCATCACCGTGGTGCTGGAGGTGCCGCAGGAGCGTGCGGAGTGGGCGCGGACCCACCGTGACCTCATCGCCGGGGAGATCCTCGCCACCGCACTCGATTTCGGCGCGGCGGGCGCCGGGGCCGCCGACGTGGTCGGTGGTGTACGCGCGGCGATTGCCAAGGCCTGAGTACGCGCGCGAATCGCGAAACGAGCCCGGTCCGCTTCTGACGGACCGGGCTCGTTCGTTACCGCGCTGCGCATTTCTGCCCGCCTATGGGAGAGGGCGGGTGCGAGATCGATGGGTCGCGTGGGCAGGTCGCGTCCGCTGTCAGGTCGGTGTCGGGCCACGTATACCCAGCTGGACGGGGGTTACACATGGCCATGGAGGGCGGCGACCGGGGCGGGCGGTTTGCCGATTCCCGGTATGACCTGGGGTGTGTCCTGTGAGGCCGGAGCGGATCACGGTTGCGGATTGGCACTTGTGGTGTGCATGTGACTTGCGCTAAAACAGCTATGTCACAGCAACCATCACTCTTTAGTTGAGCTTAGGTGTTTTTCCCGGATCGACCCCCGCTGAAAACTGCACTACCAGGTAGTTGACCGGCTGAGATGCCCGTGGGGAAGCGGCCATCCCAAGTCCATGCTGTGTGCTGTGTAATCGCCGGTCGGCGTGCCGTGGTGGATGCATGTAATGAAGGGCGAGCACATGGCACTGTCATCCGTGCGCGGATCCTCGCGCCGCAGATCCACCCGCTATCTCCTGGCCGCGATCGCCGCGGCCGTCTCCGTATCGATCTGGGCGGGTCCGGCCACCGCCGCACCCGCCGACACCGGCAGTTCCTCCCTCTCCGGCGATTCCGGGAGCAGTTCCGGGTCGGGAAGCGGATCGGCCTCCGGTAGCGCCAGCGGTTCGGCGGCGCTACCGCTGCCCAGCCCGCGGGCGTCGATCGCCCTCAGCATCGCCGGTTCGCAGGCGGGCAAGCCCTACGAATGGGGCGGGACCGGGCCCAACGCCTACGACTGCTCCGGGCTGGTGCAGTGGGCGTTCCGGCAGGTCGGCATCATGCTGCCGCGCACCACCTGGGAGCAGGCCACCGCTGGCAGCGCCGTGCCGTTCGGCGCGATGATGCCCGGCGACGTGGTCATCGTGAACACCGACGGCTCGCACGAGGGAATCTATGCCGGCGGCGGCATGCTGCTCAACGCCTACGGGCCCGGCGTGCCGATCGGACTGACGCCGCTGAGCGAATTCGACATCTACGCGATCCGGCGCTTCTTCTGAGCCGAGTGTCCGGGCTGCGGGATCTCGCGCCGCAGTCCGGACACTCGCCGACTACTCGGCGGTGTGCGTGCGTCCCGAATCGCGATCTGCCGATCCGCTCGGAGGGACGGGAGCTCAGACGCCCACCGCTTGTTCGATCTCCTCCTCGGCGTCGGAGTCCTCGTCGACATCTCCGCCGGCTGCGGCGTTCTCGGCCGCCGATGCGCCGGGGTGGTGTGCTTCGACCGGGAATCCGCTGGTGGCCGGGACGGTGGAGTGCGCGGCGCCGGGCGTGGTCGCGTGCGCCGGAACATGTGCCGTGGACTGCGAGGCCGTGCGGCGGCGTTCGTAGACGCCGCCGACCAGCACCAGCACCACACCGGCCGCGAACCACAGCGCCAGGCTCGCGATCCGGCCGCCGAGGCCGCCGTTGCCGTCGAAGTAGAGCAGGCTGCGGGCGCCCTCGACGAAGCCCGCGCCGTTCCAGAACGAATGCAGGGCGCCGAAGAAGCCGTTCTGCAGTTCGGGGCGGTAGATGCCGCCGGAGGTGGTGAAGTTCAGCATCACGAACAGCACCATCACCGCCAGCGTGGTCCAGCGCTTCAGGAACGGGTGCAGGCCGATGCCGATGAAGAGGATGCCCGCGGCGTACAACCAGCCCATCGCCCAGATCGAGGCGTAGTCGTGGTCGACGACGTGGAAGACCGGTCCGGCGAGCACGATGCCGATCACACTCACGACGAACGAGGTGGCCACCGCGGTGAGCGCCCGCACGGCCATGCGCGTGCCCGCTCCGGCGACGCTGATCGCGGCGACGCTGCCGTAGGCGCCGATACTGAGCGCGACGAGCACGAAGAACAGGCCCTGTCCGGTCGGGTCGCCCGAGGCGGTGGGCGCGATGTCGGTCGTGCGCAGCGGCAGATTCTGCTGGGCGGTCACGGCGCCGAACACGGTCTCGACGGCCATGGCGGTGGTGTCCGAATTCGCCTTGGCGACAAGCAGTTCGGGGGATTGCCCATCCGGGACGAAGGCGCCGGCCAGATCCCGATGCTGCAGCCGGTCTACGGCGTCGGCGCGGTTGGCGAGCGTGACGACCTCGAGCGCGTCACCGGCCCGGTCCTTCAGCGTCTGGGCCATCACCTTGACCTCGGGGCTGTCGCCGACGATCGCGACCTGCACGTGGTTGGGCTCGGGCTGATGGAAGGCGCCCAGATAGGCCAGGCCCATGCCCAGGCACATGAGCAACGGGGTCAGCAGATGTCCGGCCATGTGCCGTAGCTGGTGCAGGGACATGTTCGCCACTCCAAAGGTTGGTAAATACAACTATTGTTTGTTGTACTATACAACCATGAAGGGGTCGCAGCCATACCCGTCGCGCACTGTGGCGATTCAGACAATTCAGCGTGAGCTCACCGCGTTCGCCCGTCGCGCCCGTGGTCGCGCCGCGGAACTGCATCCGGAGCTGCCGCTGGTGGCCTACAGCATTCTCGATCTGGTGATCGCGCGTGACGGCTGCCTCGCCGCCGAACTGGCCGACTACTTCGTGCTCGACAAGTCCACGATGAGCAGGCAGGTGGCCGCGCTGGAGAAGCAGGGCTACCTCGTCAAGGAGGTCGACCCGGCCAACCGCCGCAATCACGTCCTACGCGCCACGCCGGAGGGCCGGCGCGTCGCGGCCGACTCCGAACGCGCGCGCAGTGCCGCGGTGAACGAGCGCTTCCGCGACTGGGACGATCACGACGTCGCCCAGCTCGCCGCCTACTTGGAGCGCTACAACGCCGCCGACGGCGGCTGAACGCCGTACTTCCCCCACGCCCGTCCCCGGAGGGGCGGGTCGTTACACCGTGCTGGTCACTCGTTGCACAGATCGCGCAGCAGCGGCCCGTACTGGGGATGGCTGAGCGCGGAGGCGAACTGGGCGACCAGATAGTCCGCCGGATTGCCCGTGTCGTACCAGCGGCCGCGAATCACCTGTCCGTAGACCGGGTTCGAGGCGGCGAACACGTTGATCGCGTCGGTCAGGTACACCTCGCCGGTGCGGTGGGTGTACCACTTGTCGACCTGCTTGCGCAGTTCGTCGACGATGCCGGGGGTCACGACGTATCCGCCGATCGCGGCGTAGGCCGAGGGCGCATCCTCCGGCTTCGGCTTCTCCCGCAGCCCGCTGATGCGCATCAGGCCGGGCTCGAAGGAATCCTCGACCACCGGCACGCCGTAGCGTTGGGAGTCGGCCGGATCCATCGGCATCAGCGCCAGCACCGGCGAACCGGTCTTGTTGTAGGCGTCGATGAGCTGCTGCGCCCGCGGCACCTCGGCGACGAAGACGTCGTCGGGCCACAGCACCAGCATCGGCTCGTCGCCCAGCGTGCGGGCGGCGTTGAGCACCGGGGTGCCGTTGCCGTAGGGACCGTGCTGGTCCAGATAGGTGATGTGGCCGAGCCGGCCGAGTTCGCCGACCTCTTCCACGGCGTCGGCATAGGCGGACTTGCCGTCGGCGCGCAGCTGCGCCACCAATGCCGGATTGGGACGGAAATGGTCCTGGATCAGGGACTTCCCGCCGCTCACCACGATCGTGATATCGGTGATGCCGGAGGCTACCAGCTCCCGCACAGTGTGCTCGATCACCGGTTTGTCGCCGACCGGCAGCATCTCCTTGGGGATGGCCTTGGTCAGCGGCAGCAGGCGGGAGCCGATGCCGGCGGCTGGGATCACTGCCTTGCGGATGGTCATGAACCGATCATCACACACTTCCGCTGCCGGATATGTCGGTCCCCACGCGTAGATTTCCGGGTATGCACTCTGCCCCCGATGCGGCTACCAGCGGTCTCGTGCCTGGTCAGCGCGCATCCGCCGGGGTCGGTACGGGTGCCGGGGGTGGGTCGGCCGTGCATCTGCACGCACAGGAATCCGACAGCAATTTCGGAGCCGACACGGTCGCGGCGCGCCGCTGGGTGCTGCACATCGACATGGACGCCTTCTTCGCCTCGGTCGAACAGCTGACCCGCCCGACGCTGCGCGGCCGGCCCGTACTCGTGGGCGGGATGGGCGGCCGCGGCGTGGTCGCGGGCGCCAGCTACGAGGCGCGGGTCTTCGGCGCCCGGTCGGCGATGCCCATGCATCAGGCGCGCCGGCTGGTCGGCGTCACCGCCGTGGTGATCCCGCCGCGCGGGGTGGTCTACGGCGAAGTCAGCGGGCAGGTCTTCGAAACCCTGCGGTCGTGGATTCCGGTGCTCGAGACGCTGTCGTTCGACGAGGCGTTCGGTGAACCCGCCGAACTCGCCGGCGCCGATGTCCGTCGGGTGCGCGAATTCTGCGAGCAGCTACGGCAATCGGTGCGGGAGCGAACCGGGCTGGTGGCCTCGGTAGGCGCCGGCACCGGCAAACAACTCGCCAAGATTGCCTCGGGACTCGCGAAACCCGATGGGGTGCGGGTGATTTCACCGGCCGAACAGCAGGCGCTGCTGGCCGGGCTGCCGGTGCGCAAACTGTGGGGTATCGGGCCGGTGGCCGAACATCGGCTGCGTTCGGTGGGCATCGAAACCGTCGGTGCGTTCGCGGCGCTGCCCGAGCCGGAGGCGGTCTCGCTGCTGGGCGGCAGTGTCGGCGCGGCGCTACACCGGCTCGCCCGCGGGATCGACGAACGACCGGTCGCCGAGCGGGCCGAGGCCAAACAGATCAGCGCCGAAACCACCTACGAGACCGACATCGTCACGCTGGCGCAGCTGCGCCCGGCGATCGAGGCGATGGCCCAGGCCGCACACCGGCGGCTGCTGCGCGACGGCCGCGCGGCCCGCACGGTGGTTTTGAAATTGAAGAAGGGCGATATGAGCATCGTGACGCGTTCGCTCACGTTGCCCTATGCCACCACCGATCCGGCCACGCTCACCGCCGCGGCTCAGCGCTCGGCCATCGATCCCGTCGAACTGGGCTCGATCCGGTTGGTGGGCGTGGGATTCGGCGGTTTGTCCGCGGTGCGGCAGGAATCACTGTTTCCCGAGCTGGACCGCGACACCGGTGCGGTGGGCGCCGCGATCTTCGAGGAGCCGATCGCCGCGTCGGCGCCGGCGGCCGAGCCGGTGGTGCCGCCGCCGACGCGTTCCTACACCACCGAGTTCTGGTATCCCGGACGCGATGTCGGCCATCCCCGGTATGGCCACGGCTGGGTACAGGGCAGCGGGCACGGCCGGGTCACCGTCCGATTCGAGACCCGCTCGACAGGGCCGGGACCGGCGTATACGTTCGCTGCCGACGATGACGATCTCACCCCGGCCGATCCGCTCCTTAGTCTTCGTTGAAATTTGGCGGGTAGCGTGAGGCCACTCGTGCACTGCCGCCGGTCGGGTGGGAGCTGTCACGTGAACGGAACCAGACCAACTCGAACGCAAAGGACGAGCATTGAAGCTTCAGATGACTGGACGCATCGCGGTCGCCACCCTGGCTGTCGTGGCTGCGCTCGGCATGTCGGCCTGCGGCAGCGGTGACAAGCACTCGAGCCACAAGTCCACCACGACCAAGGCCGCCGCCACCTCGGCTGCCAACGTGCCGCCGGTGCCCACGGTCGCCGATCTGAACTCGGAGTTGGCGCAGGCGCTGGACCCGGGCGTGCCGGCCGCGCAGAAGGCGCAGTGGCTCGAGGATGGTCAGGACGCCCTGGCCAAGGACCCCGAGATGATGCAGAAGCTGACCGACGCCTACCAGCAGAACAACGCCAAGATCAACGTCACCGATGTGGCGTATCTCGGCGGCGACACGCTGACCGCGAAGGTGGACTTCTCCGTCAACGGCGGTGCGCCGACCAAGGCCGACGTGCCGTTCGTCGCCCAGGACAACAGCTGGAAGCTGCAGAAGAGCTGGGCCTGCGCCGGACTGAAGAACCTGGGCCAGCAGTCGCCCGCGTGCGAGTAGTTCTCGTCGTACCGGCCCG
>NZ_BDBF01000065.1 GCF_001612845.1 Nocardia elegans NBRC 108235
AGTCGTCGGCAGGGCGATGACGAGGCGCTATGCCGTGCCGGAGTCACAACGAAACTAAACAAAGACTGAGAAAGGTCGGACGACTTCGCTCGTCCCGGACACCCCGCGCTAGCATCTGCCTCCGTGACCGACACGATGGTGAGGGCGGACGACACGCCCGCGGCAGGACAGGGACACCGGGTCGACCGGTCACGACTCGCTCGCTGGGCCCAGCCGATCGCGCTGATCGCAGGCCTTTTGGGCGCCCTGTGCGCCATCGCCGTACCGCTGCTGCCGGTCCAGGTCGACCACACCACGCTGTCGTGGCCGCAGCAGGGCTCGACCCGCGGCATCGACGCGCCGCTGGTCTCCTACGCCCCGCTGACCTTCGACGCCACCGTCCCGTGCGCGGCGATCGCGCAGCTGCCCGCGCAGGGCTCCACGCTGACCGCGACCATGCCGGCCGGCGCCCCGGACCTGGAGCGCTATGGTTTCGTCGCGCGGGTACGGCCCGGCACCGACGGTAAGCCCGGTCAGTTCGAAGCGGTGCTGCGCAATCAGTCTCTGGCCAGCGTGCCGGTGGACCGGCTCGGTGGCGACTGCGCGTTCACGGTACATTCCGAAATCTCGTACACCACAGCAACTTTCAGCGGCACCGACGCGAAACCGGTGACGCTGCAGGGTGATTGGCGCCCGCAGCTGGTGGGCGTCTACAGCGACCTGACCCGGGCCGCCGGAACCAGCGTCACCGCCCAGGTCGACAGCCGATTCTCCGTGGTGCCCACCGTGATCAAGCGGATCGCGACCGTGCTGGCGGTGGTGTTCACCCTCATCGCGCTGGCCGCGCTGTTCCGCCTGGACCGGCTCGACGGCCGTCGCATCCGGCGCTGGTTGCCGCAGCGCTGGTGGAGCTTCGGCGCGGTCGACGCCGTGGTCCTGGGCGGACTGGTGATCTGGCATTTCATCGGCTCGACCACCTCCGACGACGGCTATCAGTTCGGCATGGCGCGCGCGTCACTGGTGTCGGGCTATATGGCCAACTACTTCCGGTTCTTCGGCGTGCCCGAGAACCCGGTCGGCACACCGCCGTACGACATCATCGCGCATATGACCGAGATCAGCACCGCGAGTCCGTGGATGCGGATTCCGACGCTGCTGGCCGGTGTGGTCACCTGGCTGACGCTGAGCCGGGAGGTGATCCCCCGCCTCGGGGTGGCGGTACGCCACGACCGGGTGGCGGTGTGGACCGGCGCGCTGATCTTCCTGGCGGTCTGGCTGCCCTACAACAACGGTCTGCGGCCGGAACCGGTGATCGCGGTCTGTGTCCTGCTCACCTGGTGTTTCGTCGAACGTGCCATCGCGACCCGGCGCCTGCTGCCGTATGCGATCGCGATCCTGGTGGCGGCGTTCAGTTTCACCGCGGCGCCCTCGGGCGTGATCTGCGTGGCGCCGCTGCTGGCCGGGATGCGCTCGGTGTTCCGCTTCGGCAGTGCCCGGGCGCGCGAGCTGGCCGCCGATCCGCGGACCGGTGAACCTCGCTCCCGCTGGGCCGTGGGGTACGGCTACGGTGCCCTGCTCGCGCCGCTGGCGACGGCCGGTGCCCTGGTGCTGGCCTTCGCGTTCGCGGTGCAGCCGCTCTCGGCGATGTTCGAGATGCGCCGCGTGCACACCGCGGTCGGCCCGTCCGACCCCTGGTTCAACGACTACCTGAACTATCAGTGGCTGTTCATGCCGACCGCCGACGGTTCGATCGGTCGCCGCTTCGGCATGGTGGCGATGTGGCTGGGCCTGCTCGTCTGTGTCTTCGTCCTGCTGCGCAAGGGCGGGCGGATCCCGTTCACCGCGGGTGGGCCGGCGCGCCGGCTGCTCGGCATCACCTTCGCGTCGATGCTGCTGATGGCGACCACGCCCACCAAGTTCACCCACCACAACGGCGTGTATGCCGGACTGGCCGGTGCGGTGGCGGTGCTGACGGCGGTCGCGGTCGGCCCTCGGGTGATGCGGTCGCCGCGCAACCGGGCGCTGTTCGGCGCCGTGGTCGCCTTGGTGATGGCGCAGATCTTCACCAGCGTCAACGAGTGGTGGTACGTGTCCAGCTACGGCATTCCGTGGTGGGACAAACCGCCGTCGGTCCACGGCTTCGGGCTGAGCAAGGTCTTCCTCGCCGTGGCCGTGGTGCTGCTGGCACTGGCCGGATGGTGGCATGTGCGCGCACCGGAACCCGGTACCCCGCACCGGATTTCGCGACCGGCGTGGCGATGGGCGAAGATTCCGCCGCTGACCGTGGCCGCGGCGCTGCTGGTGGTGTTCGAGATGGCCTCGTTCGCCAAGGGCGCGGTCGCCCAGTATCCGGCGTTCTCGCTGGCCCGCTCCAATGTGGATGCGGTACTGGGCAAACCGTGCGGGCTGGCCGACGATGTGCTGGTCGAAACCGATCCCAACGCGTCGATGCTGCCGCCATTGACCGGTGACCCGCAGACGGCCTTCACCGCCGGCGCCACCGGATTCGTGCCCAACGGGGTCGGCGATCTGACCCCGGAGGGAGAGCCGACCAACAGCAGCAGTATCTCGAGCGCCTTCGACAGCGGGAAGAACCAGGGCGAGGCCGGGACCCAAACCGCCGGTGCGCCACTGCCGTACGGCCTGGACTCGGCCACCACACCGGAACTGGGCACCGCCGGTGAGCAGGATCCGGCCGAACTCACCACCGGCTGGTACCGGTTGCCCCCGGCCGCCGAGCGCACCGGCATCGTGGCGATCACCGCGGCCGGGCGCATTCGCTCGGTCGACAAGGACGGCGTGGTCACCCCCGGCCAGCGGGTCGAGATCGAATACGGCACCAGCGATTCACCCACCGAGGCGCATGCGCTGGGCTCGGTGATCCCGGTCGATATCGGGCCGACGCCGTCGTGGCGCAACCTGCGGGTGCCGTTCGGCCAGATTCCGCCGCAAGCCGATGTGATCCGCATCGTCGCGCAGGACAGCAGCCGCGACCCCAATCAGTGGGTGGCGCTGACGCCGCCGCGCGTCCCGCGCACCACGACCCTGCAGGACATGGTGGGCTCGCGCAGCCCGGTGCTGCTGGACTGGGCGGTGGGACTGCAGTTCCCGTGCCAGCGGCCCTACGATCACCGCGACGGGATCGCACAGGTTCCGAGCTGGCGCATCCTGCCCGACCGCACCGCCGCGCACGACACCACGCTGTGGGAGAGCCACGACGGCGGCGGCCCGCTGGGCTGGAGCCAGCAGTTGCTGAGCTCGCAGACCCTGGCCACGTATCTCGAGGACGACTGGCGCCGGGACTGGGGTGAGTTGCAGCGGCTGACACCGCGCGACACCTCCGCGACCGCCGCGGTGCCCACGGTGACTCGAGAGACCCACGGCGGCATGTGGAATCCGGGCCACATCAACACCGCCTGGGGGTGAGGCCCTTACGGTCCGGCGACGCCTTCCAGTCGCCGGACCTGCTTGGTGGTGAGGTCCTGCAGCGAGGACGGATCCACCTGCGCCGGTGAGGTTTCCGCGATCTGCACCACGCTGCTGCCGACGACGGCGATCGTGGCCGCGGAATACAGTGACATGCCGCCGCTGGTGGTGCGGATCTGGAACGAGGTCGACGCGGAACCGGCCTTCGGCTGATCGAGCCCGCCCAGCCGGTAGTCGACGGAGGTGCCGTCGGCGTCGGTGCCGGAATAGCTGCGGCAGTCGCGCAGCAGCTTCTGCGCCGCCGCGAACGCCTGCGCCGCATTGCCGTCGGCGTAGCTGGCGATATCGATATCGATGCTCGCGAAGTTCGGCGACGAGTAGTGCACCGCGCCCCGGGCGGACGGCCCGCTGTACAGATCACCCACGGGTGCCAGCACTTTCGCGCATTCGGCCGGATCGGTGCGGGAGCGGTCCGGCGGCGTCTGCCCGTTACCGGCCGAGGCGTCCTCGAGCTGCGTGAAACCCGGGGGAAGATCGGCCGGGGTGAGCAATTGCGCCCGCAGCGCATCGGAATCGGTGACAGCCGGGGCGGTGATCGGCGGTACGGTCGCCGTCGCGGGCAGCGACGGCAGCGAATCGTCGTGGTGCCCGCATGCGCTCACCCCGACGACGACGCCCGCGAGCACGACCGCGGCGCGATTCACTCGCCCCATCGCACCTGCGTCCGGACGTCCTGGCGCAGCAGCACATCGGTGTGCGGATCGCGGTAGCACTGATTGCCGCCGATGGTGATCGCGCCCGAAACGGGAAGCGGCAGGCCGAGATCCACGGTGATGGTGCCCGCACCGTGCATCAGGTAGTCGATGATGTCGAGGTCGCCCGAATTGTTGGGCAGCTGCCAGGTGGCCGTTTTCGGCGTCTGGGTGATGTCGAGGGCGATGGTCAGCAGATTGCCGTCGCGCTTGGTGAGCGTCGCGGTCGTCATCTGGTCCAGCGGAACCACTCCCGAGACGCGCTGATGGACCGTCCACACCGCACCCTCGCCGACCGCGTCGGCGGGGAAGGCGATCGCCTCGTACACCGCCTGGTAGAAGGCTTGTTCGATGGCGGCGCGCGCGGTTTCGGGCGTCGACGGGGCCGGTGCCATCCGCAGCGCGGTGACGGCGCCGAGGTCGGTGAACTCGATGCCGGCGTGGGAGCCGTCGGCCGCGACCAGTTGCTGATCCAGGGCCGGATCCGGTGACGTGGCCGTGCCGAGGACGAGGTCTACCCCGTCGGCCTTCGCGTCCGCGGTCAGCGGAATGGCCACCGACGGCGGTGAGAAGTCTCGCACCGCCTGATCGTTGATCTGCTGTTCGACGTGGTGGTCGGTGCGCAGGGTCACCTGCTGGGAGGTGCCGGGGCGCACGGCCGGGCGCAGCGGAGCGTGCGGCTCCTCGCCCGGGGTGACCAGGGTGGCGACCGCTGCGGAGATCGGCAGGGTGACCTCCTTGCCGAAACCCGAGGGCTCCACCTCGGCGTCGCTGGTGGCCTCGGTCCCGTCGCTGCAACCGACGCCGAGCGCGGACAGGGTCACCGCCAGCACCATCAACAGCACTCCCGAGCGCGCCGCGCGCGGATTCGGGCCCCGGCCGGACGCGCCCGCGGGGCGCAGACCGGTCACCGAGGCGCAGGAGTGGGAAGACAACACCGTCACGCCGAACAGGGTACGACCGGTTCCTGAAAAACAGCTTTGACTCCCGTCCGGCCACGTGCTGGGTGACAGCACCGCGAACCGGCGATGACGTGATAAGGAATGATGTCTAGCTGTGAATACGGACCGGCCGCGTGAGCAGCACCTCGACGACCCCGACGAACCCCCGCGCGAGTCCGCGGCGGATCGGGGCGCCGACCGCGACGACGGATCCGGCACCCGCGACACCGGCGCGGGTTCCGCTCCGGCAGCGGGCGGCTCGGATGCGGCAGGTCCCGACGGGACCGTGTCGGACCGCAGCGACAGGGACGAGGCCGTTGGTGCCGCTGGGACCGGTGCGGATTCGGCGACCGCGCGGATGTCCGGCGCCCCGGCGGCCTTCCCACGCCGCCTGCCGTGGCTGCTGTTGATCGCGGCTGTCGTGCTGGCCGTGGATCTCGGCACGAAGGCCCTGGTGGTGGCGAAGATGACGCCCGGCGAACCGATTTCGATCATCGGCGACGTGGTGCGGCTGACCCTGATCCGCAATTCCGGCGCGGCGTTCTCCATGGCCACGGGCATGACGTGGCTGCTGACCCTGATCGCGGTCGCCGTGGTGATCGGGGTGATCCGCATCGGCCGCACCCTGCGCTCGCTGAGCTGGGCGATCGGTCTGGGCCTGGTACTCGGTGGTGCGCTCGGCAATCTGGTGGACCGGCTGTTCCGTTCGCCCGGCCCGCTGCAGGGACATGTGATCGACTTCATCGCCGTCACCAAATGGTGGCCGGTGTTCAACGTCGCCGATTCCTCGATCGTGTGCGGGGCGATTCTGCTGGTGGTGCTGACGGTGTTCGGATTCGAACCCGACGGCACCCGCGCCGACCACGACGATGACGAGGGTGCCCGCGCCGGTGGCGATCAGGACGGGAAGGCGGGCGAATGAGAGAGACACGAGCCATGCCGATCCCCGACGGTCTGGACGGCATGCGGGTCGACGCCGGACTTTCGCGGCTGCTCGGCCTGTCGCGGACCGCGGTCGCCGCACTGGCCGAGGACGGTTCGGTGCAGATCGACGGCGCCGCGGCGGGGAAGTCCGATCGGCTCGTGGCCGGGGCCTGGCTGGAAGTGGAGTTCCCCGAACCGAAACGGGAGCTCACCGTCGAGGCCACTCCGGTCGAGGGCATGAAGATCCTCTACGCCGACGACGACATCGTCGCGGTCGACAAGCCGGTCGGCGTCGCGGCCCACACCGGTGTCGGCTGGTCGGGTCCCACCGTGGTGGGCGGACTGGCCGCGATGGGATACCGCATCTCGACCTCCGGCGCGCACGAACGCCAGGGCATCGTGCACCGGCTCGATGTCGGCACCTCCGGGGTGATGGTGGTGGCGCAGTCCGAGCACGCCTACACGGTGCTGAAGCGGGCCTTCAAACAGCGCACCGTCGACAAGCGCTATCACGCGCTGGTGCAGGGACATCCGGATCCCTCCAGCGGCACCATCGACGCCCCGATCGGGCGGGCCCGCGGCAACGACTGGAAATTCGCGGTCACCGCCGACGGCCGGCCCAGCGTGACCCACTACGACACCGTCGAGGCGTTCCAGGCCGCGAGCCTGCTCGACATCCACCTGGAAACCGGGCGCACCCATCAGATCCGCGTGCACTTCTCCGCGATCCGCCACCCCTGCTGCGGTGATCTCACCTACGGCGCCGATCCGCGACTGGCCGAGCGGCTGGGTCTGCAGCGGCAGTGGTTGCACGCGCGCAGTCTCGGCTTCGCCCATCCCGCCGACGGCCGCTGGATCGAGATCACCAGCGACTATCCCGACGATCTGGAGCATGCCCTGGATGTGCTGCGCGCGGTGTGACGGGTGCGGCCGGTGAGTGAGAAGTGGCGCCCCGCAATCGGTTTCGCGGTCGTGGTGGTGCTGCTGATCGCCGTGGTCGTCCTGGGCTGGGCGCGGCCGCCGCGCGCGTCGGTCCTCGGCACCGATCGGCTCGGGCCGGACTCCGGTGAACGCGTCGCCGACTATCTCGAGCGCGCGCACGAATCGCTGTCCGGCGCCGACACCGCGCCCCGCTGGGCGCTGGTGACCTCCGATACCGGCCTGAGCACCGATGCCGTCGTCGACATCGGTGCGGGACTGCGTATTTCGCAGGTGCTCTACCACGTTCCGATCGAGCGCGTGTACACCCCGGTGATCACCGTGCCGGTTCCGGCCGGCACCGCCGCGCTGCGGTCCGCGCAGGCGGCGGCCGCCGGCGCGATGGATCACGTGCAGGCCGACGACGACCGCTCCCGGCGCCTGGCGGCGGTGCTGGCCGCGCGCCTGCACTCCGGCTGCGCCTGTGCGGTGAACTTCGTGGTCCGCGGCACCCTCGCCGAACTGCGAGGTCTCGCCTCGCGCAGCGGGATTCGCAGTGTGCAGGCGCTGCCGCCGGATGCCTCCGCGGGCGCGTTCGCTGTGGTGCCGCTGCTGCCCGAACACGTCGACGTCGTGGCGCCGGGACCCGACGACGGCCCGATTCCCGACCACTGAGGCCGGCCGGCGTTGTCGGTGCCGCGCGGCATAATCGAGGCAGCGGGCGAGGGGAGAGGATGTGCCGGTGGATCGAGACGCAGGGCAGCGGGACAGGGCGCAGGGGGTGCTACTGGGGACGGCCGCCGGTGACGCACTGGGCGCCGGATACGAATTCACCCATCCAGCACCGGATTCGGTGATCGAGATGCGCGGCGGCGGCTCACTGCGGTGGGAACCGGGGGAGTGGACCGACGACACCGCGATGGCGGTGGGTATCGCGCTCGCGGCGGCCGAACACGGTGCGCTGCACCACCCGGCGGGCCTGGACGCCGTCGCCCGGGAGTTCGTGCGCTGGTGGGACAGCCGGCCCAAGGACGTCGGATATCAGACGAGTCAGGTGCTGCAGTGGCGCAGTGCCGACGCCGCCGATATGCGCCGGCGCTCCTTCGAACTCGACGGGCTCACCGGCGGCAACGGATCGCTGATGCGCACCGCGCCGCTCGCCCTGTGCTATCTCGACGATCCGGACAACTGCGCCCGCGCCGCCCGGGCGGTGAGTGAACTCACCCACAGCGACGTCCGGGCCGGTGAGGCGTGCGTGCTGTGGTCGTGGGCGATCCGGCATGCCGTGCTCTACGGCGACTACGACGGCGTGCGCGGCGGCCTGGCCTTCGTGGACGCCGATTTCTGGGCCGCGGTACTGGACGAGGCCGAATCCGGCACTCCCGCGGACTTTCCGAAGAACGGCTGGGTGGTGCACGCGCTGCAGACGGCGTGGTGGGCGATCACCCATACCGAATCCCTGCCGGCCGCACTGGAAGCGGCCGTGCGCGCGGGCGGCGATACCGATACCACCGCCGCCATCGCGGGCGGATTACTGGGCGCCCGCTGGGGTGCGTCGGCGATTCCGCCGCAGTGGGTCGCGCTCCTGCACGGATATCCGCGGCTGCGCGGCGACGATCTGGTCGCGCTCACCCGCCGCATCGTCGATCGCCGGATCGCACCGTCCGTACGGCCGGATGCCGGATGATTGCCCGCCTGTGGGGCCGGGACCGGGTGCCGTCCGATTCGCCGGAAACGCTCTAGGCTGTCGGACATGTCGATCACCGAGCAGCAAGCGCGCGCGCCGGGCCTGACCGCGGCGGAGGTCGCGCAACGCGTTCGTGACGGGCAGACCAACGATGTGCCGGATCGGGCGAGCCGATCGGTTGCCGACATCGTCCGGGCCAATGTGTTCACCCGGATCAACGCCATCCTCGGCGTCCTGTTCGTGCTGGTCCTGGCCACCGGATCGATCATCGACGGCATGTTCGGCCTGCTGATCGTGGCCAACAGCGTGGTCGGCATCGTGCAGGAGCTGCGCGCCAAGCGGACCCTGGACAAACTCGCCATCGTCGGCCAGGCCAAACCGGTGGTGCGCCGCGACGGTGCCGCCACCGAGGTCGGCCCGAAGGAGGTGGTGCTCGACGATCTGATCGAGCTGGGGCCCGGTGACCAGATCGTGGTCGACGGCGAGGTCGTCGAATGCGAACTGCTCGAGGTCGACGAATCCCTGCTCACCGGTGAGGCCGATCCGATCGACAAGTCGGTCGGCGCGAAGGTGATGTCCGGCAGCTACGTGGTCGCCGGATCGGGCGCCTACCGAGCCACCAAGGTCGGCAAGGACGCCTACGCCGCGCAGCTGGCGCACGAGGCATCGAAGTTCACGCTGGTCGATTCGGAGCTGCGCAGCGGTATCGACACCATCCTGAAGGTCATCACCTACCTGCTGATTCCCGCGGGTCTGGTCACGATCTACAACCAGCTGTTCTCCAGCCATCAGAGCTGGCAGCACGCGCTGAACGGTATGGTCGCCGCGCTGGTCCCGATGGTGCCGGAGGGCCTGGTGCTGATGACCTCGATCGCGTTCGCGGTCGGCGTGGTGCGGCTCGGCCAGCGCAAATGCCTGGTCCAGGAGCTGCCCGCCATCGAGGGCCTGGCCCGGGTCGATGTGGTCTGCGCGGACAAGACCGGCACCCTCACCGAGAACGGGATGCGGCTGTCGGAACTGCGGGTCGTCGGCGATGTGCCGCAAGACCGGTTGCGCTCGGTGCTGGCCGCGCTCGCCCACGACGATCCGCGTCCCAACGCCAGCGTGCTCGCCATCGCCGAAGCGATGACCGAGGATCCGGACTGGTCGTCCACCGCGGTCGCGCCGTTCAGCTCGGCCAAGAAGTGGAGCGGCATCTCCTACGGCGAGCACGGGAACTGGCTGCTCGGAGCGCCGGACGTGCTACTCGACCCGGATTCCGGCATCGCCGCCACCGCACAGGACATCGGTGCGCAGGGCCTGCGGGTGCTGCTGCTGGCCTCCTCGGATCGGCCTGTCGACGATCCGGACGCGCCGGGCACGGTGACGCCGCAGGCGCTGGTGGTGCTGGAACAGAGGGTTCGCCCGGACGCGCGCGAAACGCTGGACTACTTTGCCGGCCAGGACGTCTCGATCAAGGTGATCTCCGGCGACAACGCGGTGTCGGTGGGCGCGGTGGCCTCCTCGCTGGGCCTGCCCGGTGGTGAGCACGCCGTCGACGCGCGCCGATTGCCCACCGCCCAGGCCGAATTGGCCGATGTGCTGGACCGCGAAACCACCTTCGGCCGGGTCCGCCCGGATCAGAAGCGGGCGATGGTGGGAGCGTTGCAGTCGCGCGGGCACACCGTCGCGATGACCGGCGACGGCGTCAACGACGTCCTGGCGCTCAAGGATGCCGATATCGGTGTCGCGATGGGATCGGGCAGTCCGGCCACCCGCGCGGTCGCGCAGATCGTCTTGCTGGACAACCGTTTCGCCACCCTCCCGTATGTGGTGGGGGAGGGCCGGCGGGTGATCGGCAATATCGAGCGCGTCTCGAATCTGTTCCTCACCAAGACGGTGTACTCGGTCCTGCTGGCCTTCCTCGTGGGGGTGGCCGGCATCGGATCGCAGATCTTCGATTACGCCCCGCTGTCGTATCCGTTCCTGCCGCGGCACGTCACGATCGCCGCCTGGTTCACCATCGGCATTCCGGCCTTCATCCTGTCGCTGGCTCCCAACAACGAAAGGGCGCGAACGGGTTTCGTGCCGCGGGTGCTGCGGCTGGCGGTACCCTCCGGCACGGTGATCGGGGTGATGACCTTCATCGCCTACCTGATCGCCTACTGGAGCGCCGACCAGAGCCTGCCGACCGAGGCGCGCGAGGTGCAGATCGGCACGACGGCGCTGATCACGCTGCTGGTGATCGCGGTGTGGGTGCTGGCGATCGTGGCGCGACCGTGGAACTGGTGGAAGATCCTGCTGATCGCCGGTTCGGTCGCGGGTTATCTGATCCTGTTCACGGTGCCGTTCACCCGCCACTTCTTCAAACTCGACCCGTCGAATGCCGAGCTGACCGGGGTGGCGTTCGCCTGCGGCGCGGTCGGCATCGTGCTGGTGGAGGTGGCGTGGTGGATCACCGCGACGGTGACCGGTGAACAGCGGCACCTGTTCCCGGATTCGCCGGGCCGGAAGCCGCTGGGGCACAAGGACTGAGCCGCGACGGCGCGTCAACTGGTCGCATGGTATGGCGCGCCGTGAACGTCCTTGTGCCACGCATCGATTCGCAACGCGGGTACCTTCGGCAGTATGGAGGTCCTGCTGCATCAGATCGATGCGTTCGCGGATGCGCCCTTCACGGGTAATCCGGCCGCGGTGATGCCGCTGCTCGGCTGGTTGCCCGACGAGCTGCTGCAGCGACTGGCCGAGGAGAACCGGCTGTCGGAAACGGCCTTCTACATCTCGGCGCTGCCGGTGGAGGCCGGATTGCCGCCCGGTGACGGCCCGGCGTTCTGGCTGCGCTGGTTCACTCCGGTCACCGAGGTCGACCTGTGCGGGCATGCCACCCTCGCCACCGCGGCGCAGATCTTCGACGATATGCATCCCACCGCCGACCAGTTGCACTTCTACACCCGCAGTGGCTGGCTCGGGGTGAGCCGCAGTGGCGACGAGCTCGAACTCGATCTGCCGCTCGCGGAATCCGTGGACACCGTCCCGGACCCGGATCTGATCGCGGCCCTCGGGGTGCGGCCGCTGCGCGTGCTGACCGGCCAGGACGAGGTGGTCGTGGTCGCCACCGAAGCGGAAGTGGTTCGTGCCCGCCCGAACTTCGCCGCCTTCCCGGTGCTGCGCCGCGGGGTGATCCTCACCGCACCCGGCGACCACACGGATTTCGTTTCCCGCTTCTTCGCCCCCGGCGTCGGTGTCGACGAGGACCCGGTCACCGGCTCCGCGCACGCCCAGCTGGCCCCGCTGTGGGCCCGCGATCTGGGCCGCGGCGATCTGTCGGCCCGCCAGCTCTCCGCCCGCACCGGCCGCCTGCGCTGCACGGTCAGCGGCTCGCGCGTGCTGCTCACCGGCCGCTGCCACCGCTACCTCGATGGGGTGGTCCGCCTCCCGCAGGCGGAAATCCTGCCGACCTCGCCCTGAACGAATCCGCTCCCGGCGCCGGATCGGGCCGGCGACCGCCGGGCGCCCGTGACCGCGGCGGACTGCGGCCGTGCCGACGAACGAGCGCGCGGTCCGAAACCCGCTCGACAGGCGTTACCGGACGGAAGTAGCGTGCGGCTGGTGCGGGTGCGTGGATCGGTGAACGACGTGGAGGAGGCGACCGGCGCCGGAGATGCCGCCGGGGGCCGACGACGGTGGGGGCGCTCTCCGGCCGGTGGCGGTGTGGCGGTCGGCGCGGGGGCGTATCTGATCTGGGGCATGTTCCCCGCCTTCTTCGGATTGCTCGATTTCGCGGGGCCGGTGGAGATCCTGGCGCAGCGGATTCTGTGGACCCTGGTCGTGGTGCTGGTGTTGCTGCTGGCGGCCGGGCGGTTGCGCGAACTGGGGGCGATCGACGGCCGGACCTGGCGGCTGGCGGCGGTGGCCGCGGCGGCGATCTCGATCAACTGGGGGACCTACGTCTACGGTGTGACGTCGGGGCATGTGGTGGAATGCGCGCTCGGCTACTTCATCAACCCGCTGGTCACGGTCCTGTTCGCGGTGGTGCTGTTCCGCGAGCGGCTGGTGTGGCCGCAGTGGGTGGCGCTCGGGCTCGGCGGCGCGGCGGTGGTGGTGCTGACCGTCGACTACGGCAAGCCGCCGGTGATCGCTCTCGTGCTGGCCTGTTCCTTCGCCACCTACGGGCTGGTCAAGAAGGTGATCCGGCTGGACCCGATGCGCAGCGTCGCCGCCGAGGGTGTGGTGTCCGCGCCGTTCGCATTGGCGGTCATCATCGCGCTGGGTGTACGCGGGGACGCCGAGTTCGGGCACGGCGCCGGCCACACCGCCCTGATGGTTGCCACCGGCCCGGTGACGCTGATTCCGCTGTTGCTGTTCGCCTTCGCCGCCTCGCGGGTGCCGCTGTCGACCATGGGAATTCTGCAATATCTCACTCCCGCACTGCAATTGGCGTGGGGTGTGCTGGTGGGGCACGAGCCGATGCCGGCCTCGCGCTGGATCGGATTCGGGCTGATCTGGACGGCTCTGGCGGTATTCACCGCCGACGCGGTGCACCGATCCCGGCGCTTGGCACGGCGGGACGCGCTGGGTTAATGTCGGATTCGTGGCGATGCTCCCGTAGGCCGACGAGTACCGGTCCGGGGTCGGGATCGTCACTATCAGAGGAGAAATCCTGTCCATCCAGTTCAACCACACCATTGTCGGCTGTCGTGACAATCGGGAATCGGCGCAGTTCTGGGCCGATATTCTGGGATTGAGCGTGGGAACGCCGTGGGGGCCGTTCATTCCGGTCACCGTGCACAACGGTGTCACCTTCGATTTCGCCCCGGTCCCGCCGCATATCACCGAGATTCAGCCGCAGCATTACGCCCTGCTGGTGTCCGAATCCGAATTCGACGCGGCCTACGCGAAGATCCGGGATCGGGGCCTGAGGTTCTGGGCCGATCCGCGGCAGAGCCGGGAAGGCGAGATCAACCACAACGACGGCGGTCGCGGTATCTATTTCCTCGACCCCAGCGGTCACTACATGGAGTTGCTGACCGTGCCGTACGGCGGCCGGCCCGCGGCGACCGGCGAACAGCGGTAGTGTGCGACCGGCGGCCGAATTCGCTTCGGCCGCCGGTCTTTTCCGCGATCTAATCCACCGCTGTCAGGGCGAGACCGCGATACCCAGCGACAGTGCGGCGAAGGTTTTCGGTGCCGGAGAATCGTAGAACCGATCCATTTCGGTGATCTCGAATCCGGCCTCGTCCAGTAATCCGCGGATATCGCGATCGAGGTGGCACCCACCGGCGATCACCTGCTGAACCGGATCGAGCCGATGCTGCCAGGCACGCACGTTCGCATCCGGCGCCAGCCCGTGCTCGACGAAATGAAATGTGCCGCCGGGCAGCAGAACTCGCCGCACCTCCCGCAGCGCGACGGCGATATCGGGAATCGTGCACAGCGTCCACGTCGACAGCGCGCTGTCGAAACTGTTGTCCGCGAACGGTAACGACTGCCCGTCCAGGCCCGCCCGCTCCACCGGCACCGGCGAGTCCGCGACCCGCGCCGCCGCCAGTCGCCACCCCAGATCCGCCGGCTCCACGGCGCTGACGCGCCTCACCCCGGCGGGGTAGAACGGCACGTTGCGACCCGAGCCGAACCCGATCTCCACCACCCGGCCACGCAACCCCGCGCACACCCGTCGGCGCAGCCGATCGTTGGCCGGCACTCCGCAGACCCGATCCATCAACCGCGGCAGCACCCGCTCGCTGTAGATTCCCACCCTCTCACTGTGTCAAGTCACCCTGCGCGCCGCTACCCGTCAGGGCACGGGGGTGACGTATTTGCCGAGCCATGTGGTGATGTAGCTGAGCACCTCGGGTGCGATGGTGGTTTCGATGGTCGGGTATTCCTTCGGGCTGCCGGTATCGGCGGGCTGCATCAGATGGTTGAGCCCGTCGAAGACGTGGACGTCGGCATTCGGGTTGCCCGCCAGATCCGCCCGCGCGGCCGGGGCGCTCTGGGCGGCCGGAACCTGCACGTCCTTGGTTCCGTAGAAGGCCAGCACCGGAATACGCAGTGCCTGCAGGGCCGGCGCCGGGTCGTAGTCGACCAGGGCCTGGAAATACGGCGTGGTCAACTGATCGATCGCCGACTGCGGCTGCCGCTGCTCCGGTGGCAGGGAGTCGTTGTGCTCGGTGGCGAAACGGCGGATCTGTTCGTCGTCGCCGGTGCGGATCAACGTCGTCAGGGTGGTGATGTAGCCGACCTGCTTGCGGATGGCGTCGGCGTCGGCATGCTCGCTGCGCAGCAGCAGGTCGTTCTGCGCGAGCAGCACATCCGAGCCGGAGACGGCCGGTCCGGCCATCATGATCACGAAGGCGAGGCGGCTGTCGGGGCGGGTGGCGGCCAGCGGTGCGAGATATCCGCCCTCGCTGTGGCCGAGCAGGCCGATGTGGTTGCCGTCGATATCGGGACGGCTGCGCAGATAGCCCAGCCCGGCCATGATGTCGTCGGTCAGGTCGGTATAGCTGCAGGTGTCGAGTTGCCCGCCGGTGCCGCCCACGCCTCGGTCGTCGGTGCGCAGGACGGCGTATCCGGCGCGGGTGAGGGTATCGGCGAGCAGCAGGAACGGTTTGTGCCCGGCGATCTCCTCGTTGCGATCCTGGGGGCCGCTGCCGGTCACCAGGACGACCGCCGGAAACGGTCCCGGCCCGCGCGGCCGGGTGAGCGTCCCAGCGATGGTGATGCCGTCGCTGCGATAGGTCACGTCCTCGGAGAGGTACGGCCACGGCGGGTGCGGCTCCTGCGGGCGCAGCGGAGCCGGCACTTTCCCGCGATGCATGGTCAGTGCCAGATCGTGACCGGACTGGGTGAAGGTTCCGGTGACGGTATCGGCGCGGCGGTCGTAGCGGCCGGTGAAATGCGGATCGCCCGGCAATCCGGGGATCGTGAAGGCGATCGCATCCGGGTTGGTATCGACCTGTTCGAGCGGCAGATCGAAGATGCCCTGCGCCGGAACCGTCACGCTCCCAGCGTCTTCGGTGAAGGTCACCCCGATCGGCAGCTGCTGGTTCGGCAGCGGCAGGACGCCGTTCCAGTCACCGATGACCGGGACCGGGCGCGGCGTCGCGGTCACCTTGTCGGAACTCGAGCAGGCGGCCACCAGGGCCACGGCGAGCAGCGTGGCCACTGCCACGATCAGATCTCGATGCCGCCGCGATCTCGGCGGTGTTCCCGCCCAGCCGCGGAATTCCGGCAATTCGGACCTCGTTGACCGCAACGATCGCATATCTCAACCATGACACACCGCGGTGGGTGCAGAGGTGTTTCGGCAGGTCACGACACTGGGGGGCAAGTGGTCCGAAGATCACGGACAGGGTCGGCGCCGTGTGCGGTCCGGCTCGAACCGGTCTCGGGGGTGTCACCGTGCGGACAACGGCGTTGCCCGCACAACGGTACGCCCGTACCGTAGGGTATGTGAGCAACGACGCTTTACCCGCAGGTTCTGCGGCTCTGCCCGCAGGTGTGCGTGGCTCGGCCGCGGTCGAGTTCGAACCCTTGGTGCGCAATTTCGCGCGGATTGTCGGGGGCCGTGCCGGAGCCGGAGGCGGTCTGACCGTGCTTCGGCACGGTGAGCCGGTGGTCGATGTCTGGACCGGATATTCCGATCTCGCCACGCCGTGGACGCGCGATACGGGCAGCGTCGCGTTCTCCGCGACCAAGGGCATCGCCTCCACCGTGATCCATCGCTTGGCCGACCGCGGCCTGATCGACTACGACGCGCCGGTGGCCGAGTACTGGCCGGAATTCGGCGCCGCGGGTAAATCGCGAATCACCGTGGCGCAGTTGCTCACTCACCGCTCCGGCTTGTCGTCGCTGCCGAGTGTCGCCGGCGGGCTCGACGAGATACTCGATCACGAACTCATGGAACACCGGCTGGCCGCGGCGGCGCCGGACCGGCTGCTCGGCGTTCCGGCCTATCACGCTCTCACCTATGGATGGCTTCTGGCGGGACTGGCCCGCGCGGTCACAGGCACGAGTATGCGCGAGTTGTTCCGCATCGAGGTCTCCGAGCCGCTGGGCATCGACGGCCTGCATCTGGGCCGTCCGGCACCGGACTCGGCCACCACGGTCGCCGCGCTCGCCGGTTCCCGGCTGGCAGTGGCGGGCACGGCACTGGGCGCCCTGCTGCTCGGGCAGGTCGGACGCTTCCCCGGCCCGCCCGGCGCCGCCACCCGCGCACTGTTCCTGCCGGGCCTGCACGCTCTCTTCGACGGTGACGAGCCGTCCATTCTCGCGACCGAAATGCCTGCTGGTAACGGCGTTTTCACCGCGGGTGCACTGGCGTCGGTCTACAGCGTGCTCGCGAACGACGGCATGATCGCCGGTCGCCGGTACCTCTCGGCGCACACCATGCGCCAGATCCGGCGCGTGCAGACCCGCCGGCTCGATCACGCCCTGTTCTACTTCCCGATGATGTGGCATCTGGGCTATCACACGTTCCCGATCCCGGGTGCCTCCTCAGGATTCGGCCATATCGGTCTGGCCGGGTGCTTCGGCTGGGCCGAACCGCGGCTGGGGCTGTCCGTCGGATTCGTGCACAACCGGTTCACGCCCCAGTCGTTCGTGTGGGATCAGCTGGCCGCGGCCTGGGTGCTGCCGCTGGTGGTTCGCGGCGCGCGGGCCATGCGCGACGGCCGTCGTTCGCCGCAGCGCCGCGCCGCCTGACCGGACGCCGAACTGCCCTGTGCCGCAGGATATTTCGTGGCACAGGGCAGTTCGTTCGTAGAGATCAGGTGAGGTACTGGTAGGTGGGGGAGTCGGGATCCAGCTGCTGGGTTTGGATCGGCGAGGCCTCCATGCGAGCCAGCAGTGCGCCCAGGCCGGACGGCGCGCCCAGTTCGATGCCGACGAGCGCGGCCCCGGTCTCCCTGTTGTTGCGCTTGACGTATTCGAAGAGGGTGATGTCGTCGTCGGGGCCCAGCACCTCGTCGAGGAACCGGCGCAGCGCACCGGGTTCCTGCGGGAAGTTCACCAGGAAATAGTGTTTGAGGCCCCGGTGGACCAGTGACCGTTCGATGATCTCGCCGTAGCGCGAGATGTCGTTGTTGCCGCCCGACAGCAGGCACACCACCGTCGACCCCGGCTCGATATCGATCTCGGCCAGCGCCGCCACCGCCAGCGCACCCGCTGGTTCGGCGATCACACCCTCGTTCTGGTACAGCTCGAGCATGGCGGTGCAGATGGCGCCCTCGTCGACCTGCATCATGCGGAAAGAGCCCGCGCCCCTGGGGGATTCGGTGCCGATGAGCAGCGGCAGCGACGCATGCGACACGACGCGTCCGCCGAATTTCGAGACCGTGGCATAGGGCAGCTCGCCCACCCGCCGCACGGCCGCGCCGTCGACGAACGGATCGATCTGCGGCAGCGTGACCGGACCGCCCGCGACGAGGGCGGCCGTCATCGAGGCGGCACCGGCCGG
>NZ_BDBF01000066.1 GCF_001612845.1 Nocardia elegans NBRC 108235
GGTCGAGGATGCGCTGTGGGCGTTGTGGACCGCGTCGCGGCTGGAGAAGCGCTGGGTGGCGCAGTCCGAGCGTGGCGGGGCCGGTGCCGTGCAGGCCGATCGCGACCTGGATGCCGCGGTCGGGTTGTTCGACGCCGCTGCCGCCTATGTCGACCGGCTGCCCGGCGCCTCGGTCGAGGGGTTCGTCGAATATCTGGAACAGCAGGAGATCAACCAGGATTCGGCTCCGCTGACCGAACCCGGTGACGCGGTGGCGATCGTGAGCGCGCATGCCGCGGCCGGCCGGGAATGGGATGTGGTGGCCGTCGCCGGGGTGCAGGAGGGAATCTGGCCCAACCTGC
Organism: Nocardia elegans NBRC 108235; assembly: GCF_001612845.1. Lineage (GTDB taxonomy): Bacteria > Actinomycetota > Actinomycetes > Mycobacteriales > Mycobacteriaceae > Nocardia > Nocardia nova. The sequence continues at coordinate 342 of NZ_BDBF01000066.1, forward strand.
GTCCGCGCGGGACCCTGCTCGGCATCGAGGAACTGGTCGACCTCGTCGGGGGCGTGGCCGATCCCGGCGAACAGGTCAGCCGGGCCGCGCCGATCCTCGCCGAGGAGCGCCGGCTGCTGCTGCTGGCGTGCAGCCGGGCCCGGCACAGCCTGCTGGTGACCGCGGTCGAATCCGTCACCGGCGACCGCGATCTGGTGCCCTCCCGATTCCTGGCCGAACTCGATCCGGAGGCCGAACCGGGCGAGCCGGGACGTATTCCGCCACCGGTCGATCCGGGGCGCGCGCTGGTCGCGCAGGCCCTGATCGCCGAGTTGCGCGGTGTGGTCTGTGACGACGGCGCCGATCCCGCCCGCCGGGACCGGGCCGCCACCCAGCTGGCCCGGCTGGCCGCGGCCGGTGTGCGCGGCGCGCATCCGGACGAGTGGTACGGCATCGCGGACCCGAGTTCGGAACTGGCGCTGTGGGACGACGGTGATGGCCCGGTCGCACTGTCGCCGTCGACGGTCGAGCTGTTGCAGACCTGTCCGCTGCGCTGGGCACTGGAGCGGCACGGTGGCAGCGACGGGGACAACCCGCATGCAGTCAAGGGCAATCTCGTGCACACGCTGGTCCAGGCGCTGGCCGGGCGGGTGACCGAGGATCAGGTGAAGGCGGCGCTGGTCAAGGCGTGGAAGGCCGTCGACCCGGCCTCCGGGGAGGACGGCCCGCACAGCTGGCACTCGCGGCTGGAGTTGCGGCGCACCGAATCCATGGTCGACACCTTCCTCGCCTGGTTGCGCAACACCCGCGCCGAACTGGCCGAGGTCGGGGTCGAGGTGCCGGTGGACTGTGTGCTGTCGGCCCGCGATCCGGACGAGGTGCCGGTGCGGATCCGCGGCCGGGTCGACCGGGTGGAGCGTGATGCGCTGGGGCGCTTCGTCATCGTCGACGTCAAGACCGGTAAGACCCCGATCTCCAAACAGGCCGCTCAGGATCACGCCCAGCTCGCGACCTACCAGGTGGCCGCGGGCGCGGGCGGATTCGCCGCCGAGGTGGACGGCGGCAGTGTCGAACCGGGCGGCGCCCGCCTCGTCTACGTCGCCAAACCCAGTCGCGACGGGGCTACCGAGCGGTTGCAGACCGCGCTGGATTCCGACGGTATCGCCCAGTGGCGCAAGGCGATTCACGATGCGGCGGCCGCCACCCGAGGGCCCGGCTTCCTGGCCATGCGCAATGACGGCTGCCGGCACTGCCAGGTGGCCGGGAGTTGCCCAGTGCAGGACACCGGCCGCCAGGTGACGGATCGATGACGATCACGCCGGAGCAGTTGGCGCAGGCACTCGGCCTGCCGCCACCCACCGACGAACAGTCCGCCGTCATCGCCGCACCGCTCGGCCCGACGCTCGTCGTAGCCGGTGCGGGCGCGGGCAAGACCGAGACGATGGCCGCCCGGGTGGTCTGGATGGTCGCCAATCGGCTGGTGGCCCCGGACGCGGTGCTGGGACTGACGTTCACCCGAAAAGCCGCGCAGCAGTTGACGACTCGTATTCGCACCCGTCTGGCGCGGCTGGCCGGATCGCCGCTGCTGCGCGAGATCGACAGCACCGGCCGTCTGCGCGCGACACTGGTCGGCTCCGAACCGGAGATCAGCACCTATCACTCCTACGCCGGCCGGCTGCTGTCCGAGCACGGCCTGCTGCTGCCCGTGGAGCCCTCGGCCACCCTGCTCACCGAAACGCAGTTATGGCAGCTCGCGCATCGCGTGGTCACCGGCTGGGACGGCGATCTCGATACCGAGCGCACGCCGGTATCGGTCACCGAGGCGGTGCTGGCGCTGTCCGGTCAGCTCGCCGAACATCTGGTGGAGCCCGAGCAGCTGGCGGTAGCGCATCGGGAGCTGGAGCGGCTGGTGGAGACGTTGCCGCCCGGCCCGCGACAGCGCGGCGGGCCGAATCAGGAGCTGCGCGCGATCGTCAAGGCACAGCAGGATCGGGTGGCGCTGCTGCCGCTGGTCGCGCGGCTCGGCGAGGAGTTGCGGCGCCGCGGCGCACTGGATTTCGGCTCGCAGATGTCGCTGGCCGCGCGGCTGGCCGCCACCCACGCCGAGGTCGGGGCGGCGGAATGCGAGCGGTTCCGCCTGGTGCTGCTGGACGAATATCAGGACACCGGGCACGCGCAGCGCATTCTGCTCGCGGCATTGTTCGGTGATCGCGGCGCGGTCGGTCTCGGCGCCGAGGTGCCGGCGACGGAATTCGCCACCCGCCCGGCGGTGACCGCGGTCGGCGATCCGATGCAGTCCATCTACGGCTGGCGCGGTGCGTCGGCGGCCAATCTGCCCCGCTTCACCACCGATTTCCCGGCCGCGCCGAACGTCGCCGCGCCCGTATTGCCGCTGCTGACGAGCTGGCGCAATCCGCCGGAGGCGCTGGATCTGGCGAATCTGGTCGCCGAACCACTGCGCGGCGCCGAGGGCGGGGTCACGGTCGACGCCCTGCGCCCCCGCCCGCAGGCCACGGCCGGAACCGTCGCGCTGGCTCTCACCGAAACCGTTGCCGAGGAACGGAACTGGGTCGCCGAGCGGATCGCCGCGGAATGGGAGCGGTGTGCCGACGCCGGACGGCCACCGCCGACCTCCGCGGTCCTGGTACGCCGCAACGCCGACGCGGCGCCGCTGGCCGAGGCGCTGCGCGCGCGGGGGCTGCCGGTGGAGATCGTCGGCCTGGGTGGTCTGCTCGCCACTCCGGAAGTGGCCGATATCGTGGCCACGCTGCGGTTGATCGCCGATCCGGCGGCCGGCAGCGCCGCGATGCGCATCCTCACCGGCGCGCGCTGGCGGCTGGGCGTGAGCGATCTGAAGGCGTTGTCGGCGCGGGCGCGGGAGCTGTCGATCGTCGGGGCGCCGGGTCGCGCGGAAGCCATCACCGATGCGGCCGGGTTGTCGGAGGCGTTGCGGGCCGTGGCGCCCGAACCCGCCGAACAAGCCGGCATCGCGGACGCCATCGCCGATCCCGGTCCGGCGCAACGGTATTCGGAGCTGGGATATGCACGCATCGTCGCCCTGGGGCGGGAGCTGGCCGCCCTGCGCGAGCGCAGCGGGCAGTCGCTGCCGGAACTGGTCGCCGACGTGGAACGCACGATCGGGGTCGGGGTGGAAACCCAGACCCGCCGCGCGGCCGCGGGCGCCGGCGCCGGGCGTGAACATCTGGACGCCTTCGCCGACGTGGTCGCGGGCTACGCCGGTGACCACCGTGCCACTCTGCCCGGGCTGCTGAGCTTTCTCGCCGCCGCCGAAGAGGTCGAAAACGGTTTGGAACCGGGCGAAGTGGAGGTGGCGCACGACCGCGTCCAGGTACTCACCGTGCACGCGGCCAAGGGGCTGGAATGGGAGGTGGTGGCCGTACCACACGTATCGCGGAGCCTGTTTCCCTCCGGGAACGCCGCCGCGACCTGGCTCGGCGCGCTCGCCGAACTCCCCACCTCCCTGCGTGGTGACCGGCAACGCGACAGCGACGGCGACGCGACGGATTCCGCGCCGGTGCGCGACGGCGTTCCGGTCCTCGATCTCACCGAACTGTACGACCGCACGGATCTGGAACGGGCGATCAAACAGCACAAGGAGGCGCTGGCCCGCCGCCGCCTCGACGAGGAACGCCGGCTGTTCTACGTGGCCCTCACCAGAACCGAACGCGCGCTGTTCGTTTCGGCCCACCACTGGGCCGAGACCGGCTCGACGCCGAAGGGCCCCTCGGATTTCCTGCTCGAACTGAAGCGGTGGACCGACCATCCGGAGTCACCCGGACACGGCACCGTGCGCGTCGATATCTGGGCCGACCCGCCACCCCCGGACGCACCCAACCCCTTCACCGACAATCCCGCCGTGGCCGACTGGCCCCGCGACCCGCTCGGCGTGCGGCGGCAGGCGGTCGAAGCGGGTGCGGCCCTGGTTCGTACCGCGCTCGCGCACCTTCCGCCCGAGCCCGACCCTCGTGATCATCGCAAGCAGACGTCGAACGGCCACACCGGTCCCGTCCGGAGCGATGCCCCCTCGGTTCCCGCCCGCCGGGCCCAGGACGACCCGGGCGCACTCGAAACTCCGTGCCAGTTGGACCTTTTCGCCGACCTGACGAACGACCCGGCGACCTCCGGCACCAACGGCGGCAACGGAGAGAGCGAGGAGGAAGGCGCGGTGCCCGCCGAGCCCGACCCGGATCCCGAAGGCTGGGCGGCCGATGTGGATGCCCTGCTCACCGAGCACTTCACGACGGCCGAGGGCATTCACGAAGTGGAGTTGCCCGCGCAGCTGCCCGCCACCGCGCTGGTGGATATGCGGGCCGATCCGGCCAAGTTGGCGGCCCGGCTGCGGCGGCCGCTGCCGTATCCGCCGAGCCCACTCGCCCGGCGCGGCACCGCGTTTCACGCGTGGTTGCAGCGCTGGTTCGGCGCGGTCGGGCTGCTCGATTTCGACGAACTGCCCGGCGCCGCCGACAGTGGTGCGGGTGACGCCGATCTGATCCGGCTGCAGGAGGCGTTCCTGGCGTCGCCGTGGGCCGACCGCAACCCCGTCGATGTCGAGGTGGGATTCGAGACCAGCATCGGCGGCACGCTCATTCGCGGCCGGATGGACGCGGTGTTCAGCGAACCCGGCGGCCGCTGGCTGGTCGTCGACTGGAAGACCGGCGCGGAACCGACACGCGCGGAGGAACGCTCGGTCGCGATGCAGCTGGCCGTCTACCGGGTCGCGTGGGCTCGCATGATGGCCGCGCAGACGGGGGAGACCGAAGAGCTCGTGCTGGAGAAGGTCGGCGCCGCATTCCATTACGTCCGCAGCGGCAGGACGGTCGCACCCGCCGAACTGCCGGGGCCGGCCGAGCTGGCCGAACTCATCACCGAGGTCGCGCCCGCCTGGGCGCCGCCCGCCGGCTCGCAGGCGCAGGACGGCCCGGAACGCGCCGACGACCTTCCGCCCGACGAAGAGTTCGGTGCCGAACCCCCGCCCGACCCGGACCTGGTGTCCGAAGCCGATTTCGCCCCCGACTATCTGCCGGAGTGAAACCCGTTGCGCCTCAGGCGGCTTCGCGGCTGATGCGCAGGGCCTGAGTGATCATCGGCACCTGGAACGGCAGCCGCAGCACCGACACCCACTTGATCGCCTTGGCCGCCTTCGGATTTCGCACCGAATCGGCGGCGAACTGGATGTTGGCCGGGAAGACCGCGAGGAACAACAGCACCGCGAGCCGACCCCCGAGCCGCCGGGTCCGCGGGGCGGCCAAGGCGGCCGCCACGCCGATTTCGGCCACACCCGACGCGTAGGTGTAAGTGCGCGCCCGTCCTGGCAGAGCCGGCGGCACGATCGAATCGAAGGGCTTGGGCGCCACGAAATGCAGCGTGCCCATGCCGAACAGCGCGGCGCTCATCAGCACCGCTCGCCGCTGCGAGCCTCGACCGGCGTCACTCATGCTGTATTCCCTTCTCCGCCCCGGCTCCGCGCTCTCTCCGGCGCGAGTGGGGTCGCTCCGTGGTGACGCTACGCTCCTGCCTACTCGCGTGCCCAGTCCCTCGACCCGGCTTCCGGCCGGTACGCTGCCGATCTGTGGCACAGGTGAGCAACGACATATCGGGGGGATACCGTGTTCGGTGACAGCTCACGAGGTCTGGGCCGTTTGACGGATCGTCCCGATTACGCGCTGGTCGGCATACTCCGCATTCCCGAAATCCGGACCAGCCCGTGGGTCTCGCTGACCCGCCGGGTCGCGTTCGCGCTGCTGCTGCTGGTGGCGGCGACGCTGGTGGTCTATTTCGGCCGCGCGGGTTATCACGACAACCGCGGCGAGGAACTGACTCTCCTCGACGCCGCCTACTACTCGACGGTCTCACTGTCGACGACCGGCTACGGCGACATCACCCCGATCACGGAGCAGGCGCGGCTGATCAACACGATCGTCATCACCCCGCTGCGCGTGTTGTTCCTGATCGTCTTGGTCGGCACCACCCTGCAGGTCCTCACCGAGCGGTCCCGGCAGGCGTTCAAAATTCAGCGATGGAGGCAGAAGGTGCGTAATCACACCGTGGTCGTCGGATACGGGACGAAGGGCCGGACCGCGGTCGACGCGATGCTCGGCGACGGGGTGCAACCGGCCGAGATCGTGGTGGTCGACACCGACGCGACCGTCCTGGAGGCCGCGGCCAATGCCGGGCTGGTGACGGTGCACGGCTCGGCGACGCAATCGGATGTGCTGCGGCTGGCCGGAGCTCAGCACGCGGCCTCGCTGGTCATCGCCGCGAACCGGGACGACACCGCGGTGCTGGTCACGCTCACCGCGCGGGAACTCAATGCCAAGGCCAAGATCGTCGCGTCGATCCGGGAGGCCGAGAACACCCATCTGCTCCGGCAATCGGGTGCGGATTCGGTCGTGGTCTCCTCGGAGACCGCGGGCCGGCTGCTCGGTATCGCGACGACCACCCCCAGCGTCGTCGACATGATCGAGGACCTGCTCACCCCGGAGGCCGGGTTCGCGATCGCCGAACGGGACGTGGAATCCGACGAGGTCGGCGGTTCACCGCGGCATCTGCGGGATATCGTGCTCGGCGTGGTCCGGGAGGGCACGCTGATCCGGGTCGACGAGCCCGAGGTGGACGCCCTGGAAACCGGCGACAAACTCCTCTACATCCGCCGCGTGCACAAATAGCCCGGACTGGCGACGCCTGCTCCGCGCAGGTCGCAACCACCGCGATACCCTCGAAGCGTGTCGGTATTCGAACTGAATGGTCTTCCACTGCTGTCTCGTTCCGCCCTCGATCGTGCGGAGACGTTGCGCTCGGACGAGCAGGCGCTGAAGCAAGGATGGGCCGAGGCCAAACTGGTGCGGATGAACCGGCGGGGGCAGGTTCGGATCGACGGTGATCAGCTGGTGCTGGAAGCGGCGCTGGACTATGCGTCCGAGCCGGTGCCCGAGGCGGTCCTGCTGGGTGTGGTCGACGGCGCGCACATCTGGGCGGTTCGGGACAACGAGCTCGAGGGCCGGCTGATGGACCTGCGGGTGGTGGGCGCCTCGCTGCACCTCGACGACGTGATTCTCGGCATTCTGTCCACCGCACTGGCGCTGCTGAACTGGCACGACCGCGCCCGCTACAGCGCCGTCGACGGCAGCCCGACCACCGTGTCGAATGCCGGCTGGTCCCGCGTCAACGCTTCCGGGCACGAGGAATTCCCGCGTATCGATCCGGCCATCATCTGCTTGGTGCACGACGGTGGCGACCGGGTCCTGCTCGGCCGGCAGCAGAACTGGCCGGAGAAGATGTTCTCGCTGCTGGCCGGCTTCGTGGAGGCGGGGGAGTCGTTGGAACGCTGCGTCGAACGCGAGATTCGCGAGGAGGTCGGCGTCGCGGTGAGCGACATCCGCTACCTCGGCAGTCAGCCGTGGCCGCTGCCGCGTTCGCTCATGCTGGGGTTCGCCGCGGTCGCCGATCCCGATGCGCCGCTGGTCTTCTCCGACGGCGAGATCGCCGAGGCCCACTGGTTCACCCGCGACGAGGTGCGCACGGCACTGGCCGCGGGCGCGTGGGGTTCGGTCACCGGCGACACCGGAAATGCCGAGCAGCAACGGCTCCTGCTGCCGGGCTCCATCTCGATCGCCCGCACCATCGTCGAATCCTGGGCTGCGGCAGGCTGATTCGCCCGCGCTCGCCGTCGGTCAGCCGATCGCGGCGAGGGCGCTCTTCACCTGGGCGAGGCTCGGGTTGGTCGCGGTGGACCCGTCGGAGTACTTGACGGTCGGCACCACGTGGTTGCCGCCGTTCACGCTGCCGACGAACTCGGCCGCGTCGGGATCCTGTTCGATGTCGACGACGGTGTAGGTGATGCCCGCCTCGTCGAGTTGCTTCTTCAGGCGGCGGCAGTAGCCGCACCAGGTCGTCGAGTACATGGTCAGGTCAGTAGCAGTCACGCCTGATTGAACATCGAATCGGTTTTCCGTGTTCCCACGGCTGGCTGTGATGTCCGCCGGAAGGGACTTGCCAAACAGATAGTAAGCGCGCATACTAAATCCCATGACGCAGATTGCCGCAGCTCACGCCGTATCCACCGCCGCACCCGCCGACTTCTTCGCGGTCTGGGCCGATATGGCCACCTGGCCGGAATGGAATGCCGACACCGAGTGGGTCCGGCTCGACGGCCCCTTCGCCGAGGGGGCGACGGGCACCTTGAAGCCGAAGGGAGGCCCGAAGGTCGCGTTCGTGATCGAGAAGCTGACCGGCGAGGAGTTCGTCGACGTTTCCCGGCTGTTCGGCGCCCGGCTGATCTTCGCGCATCGCGTGGTGGAGACGGCCGCGGGCACCGAGGTGTCGGTGACCATCTCGATGACCGGCCCGCTGCGCCGGCTGTGGTCGGCGTTGATGGGCGGCGGACTGGCCGATTCGGTCCACCGTGACCTCGCGGCGCTGGTCGAGACGGCCGAGGCGCGCCGGGCCGTTCCGGGCACCCGCTGAATCGTTCGAGGAGGACTCATGAGCAAGTACTGGCTGGCCGTCGTCTCCCGCGATCACGTGCGTCGCGGGGTGGCGCTCGGCATCGCGCAGGCCAATCACGGCAAGCGAACTGCGGTCGAACGGATGCGGCCGGGTGACGGGCTCGTCTACTACTCGCCCAGAACCGGTATGCGCGAGGGGGGCGCGGTGAAGTCGTTCACCGCGATCGGCACGATCGACGATCGGCCCGTGTGGCAGGCGGACGATCAGGGCGGCTGCTTCCGGCCGTGGCGGCGCGCGGTGACCTACCGCCCGGACGCGCGCGATGTCTCGATCGATACCGTGCGCGGTGACCTGGATCTCACCAGCGTCCCCCATTGGGGCATCGTGCTCCGGCGCGGCGTGGTGGAACTGAGCGCGCACGACTTCGAGGTCATCTCCCGGGCCATGCTGGGCGAGGAGGCGGGCGAGATGTCGGCGGCCGCCCGGTGAGCGACGAAAATCGTGCCCTGCGAACCGAATTCGGCAGCGCCGACGAAAGCCCCGGCCTGTTGTTGTGGCAGGTGACCAACCGGTGGCAGGCAGCGGTGCGCGCGGCGCTGGCCCCGTTCGATCTCACTCACGTGCAGTTCGTTCTGCTGGCCGCGCTGACCTGGTTCGGCGGGTCGGACGCCGGCACCCCGATCACGCAACGCGATCTCGCCGCCCATGCCGCCACCGACCCGATGATGACCTCCCAGGTGTTGCGGGCCCTGGAACAGAAGGGCCTGATCGAGCGGCGGGATCATCCGCACGATCGACGGGCGAAATCCCTGGTTCCGACGAAAGCCGGTGTGGCACTGGTCAATCGCGCGATCGTCGCGGTGGAGGACTGCGACCGGGAGTTCTTCGGGCCGTTGCACGCCCGTTCCGCCGACTTCGCCGCGTCGTTGCGGACGCTGCGGGACGCGCGGAGTTGAGCGACGGGCGCGCCGGCCGGGGGAGCCGCGGCGGGACCCCCGTGGCGCCGGGCAACCGGGGGCGTCGTCGCGGCGGCACGGATGTCGGTGGTGCCTGTCATGATGGAGCGCGTGCCTGTCCCGACCTCATCGACCAGCCTGCGGCTCGACGGGCTCGATCCCGAGCAGGCAGCCGCGGTGCGAGCGCCTCGTGGGCCGGTGTGTGTGATCGCGGGAGCCGGCACCGGCAAGACCCGGACCATCACCCACCGCATCGCCCATCTGGTCTCGGCCGGGCATGTGCGTGCCGACCAGGTGCTGGCGGTGACCTTCACGGCGCGGGCGGCCGGTGAGCTGCGGTCCCGGTTGCGTGCGCTCGGCCTGGGTGGCGATGCGCAGACCGTCCAGGCGCGGACCTTCCACGCCGCGGCGCTGCGGCAGCTGAAGTACTTCTGGCCGCAGATCGTCGGCGACGTGCCGTGGAAACTCATCGACTCCAAATTCGCGGTCGTCGCCCAGGCCGCCCAGCGCGTCGGCCTGCCGACCGCGACGGAGAACGTACGTGATCTGGCGGGCGAGATCGAATGGGCGAAGGCCTCGCTCATCGCGCCGGAGGACTACCCCGTCGCCGCCCACCGCCACCACCGCGACATCCCGTATCAGGCGGACAAGATCGCGGCCGTCTACACCGGCTACGAGACGTTGAAGAACACTGCGGACGGTCTGCTGCTCGATTTCGATGATCTGCTGCTGCACACCGCCGCCGCGCTCGAGGACTACCCGGCCGTGGCCGAGGAATTCCGTGGCCGCTACCGGTGCTTCGTCGTCGACGAATATCAGGACGTGACCCCGCTGCAGCAGCGGGTACTCGACGCGTGGCTCGGCGACCGCGACGATCTGACCGTGGTCGGCGACGCCAATCAGACGATCTACTCGTTCACCGGCGCCAGTCCCGCCTATCTGCTCGATTTCTCTCGCCGGTTCCCGGACGCCACCGTGGTCCGGCTGGAACGGGATTACCGATCCACGCCGCAGGTGGTGTCGCTGGCCAATCGCGTGATCGGCGCCGCGCGCGGACGCATCGCGGGGACCCGGCTGCAACTGGTCGGGCAGCGCGCCGACGGGCCGGAACCGTCCTTCGCCGAGTACGACGACGAGGTCGCCGAGGCCACCGCCGTCGCCAAGGGCATCGCCGGCCTGCTCGGGCGTGGTGTCCCGGCCGCCGAGATCGCCGTGTTGTATCGCATCAACGCCCAGTCCGAGGTGTACGAGCAGGCGCTGACCGAGGCGGGCATCCCCTATCAGGTCCGCGGCGGTGAGGGGTTTTTCCAGCGGGCCGAGGTCCGGCAGGCGGTGCAGGCGCTGCGGCAGGCCGGAGCCCGCGACGACCTGCCCGCGGCGCGCGGCCCCGAGGTGGTGACGCTCGTGCGCGCGGTGCTGGCCCGGCTCGGGCTCACGGCCGAGGAGCCGGCCGGTGCGCAGGCCCGCGAGCGCTGGTCGTCGCTGGTGGCACTGGTACAGCTCACCGAGGAGCTCGCCGCCCACGATCCCGGCCTCGAATTCGCCGGACTGCTGCGGGAACTGGCCGCCCGCGCCGAGGCCCGCCACCCACCGACCGTGCAGGGTGTGACCCTGGCCTCGCTGCACGCGGCGAAGGGGCTGGAATGGGATGCGGTCTTCCTGGTCGGGCTCACCGACGGCACCCTGCCCATCGCCCATGTTCTGGGCGAGGGCGGCGCGGTGACCGACGAGGCCGCGCTGGAGGAGGAACGGCGGTTGCTCTATGTGGGCGTGACCCGGGCGCGCGAACATCTGCGGTTGTCGTGGGCGCTGGCGCGTGCCGACGGCCGGCGCCGCAACCGGCGGCGCAGCCGATTCCTCACCGGGCTGGTGCCGGAGGATTCCCCGGCGTCGATGGTCGCCCAGCAGGCCGGTGCGCGGGGTGGTCGCGGCCGCCGGCTGCCGGTCTGCCGGGTCTGCGGGCGTTCCCTGCTCAATTCGACCGACACGCTGCTCGGCCGGTGCTCGGGCTGCCCGGCCGAGGTGGATACCGAACTGCTCGGCGCGCTGCAGGAGTGGCGGCGCCAGCGGGCCGAGGAGTTGCAGATCAAACCGTTCGCGGTGGTGAGCGTCAAAACGCTGACCGCGATCGCCGAACAGGTGCCGACGGACGAGGACGCGCTCGCCGCGATTCCGGGTATCGGACAGCAGAAGTCGCAGCAGTTCGGCCCGGAGCTGCTGGCGATCGTGCGATCCCGGGTGCGCAACCGGTGATTCGGTGAGCGCTGCGCGAGTGACAAAACCGCAGGTGAAAAATAGGTTGTGCGGTTGTGTATCGCACCCGTAGGGTGGTGATCACGCGCTAGGAGGGCATTCCGGCGCGCACAGTGATCAGTCGGATAACGAGTAGGAGGGAGGTAGACAAAATGAACAACATCGTGACTCTCGCTTCGAGAAGCGTTGTGGCACCGGTGGTTTCTGTCGTGTCCGCCTCCCGGGGGGTCCTCGCCTTGCAGGGGACCGGTCTGTCTGTCGCAAGCATTATCGGTGCTCGACCGCAAGCGCCCGCATATGCAATTGCCGCAGACAAGTCCGAGTGGGGTTGGCATCCGGCACACGTCGGTTTCCACACCGACGCAGCCCACGCCTTCGCAGTCGAAGCCGACCGTATGACGGCGAATCTGCAGGCAGCCCGCCTCCGCAACGCACACCCAGCGACCGTGATCAGTAACCGACACCGAAGTCGGTTCAGGTAGAACCACTACCACAGCCTCCTGGCCACGGATCGCCCGAAGCGAAACCGTGGCCATAGTTCTTTTTCGGCCTCCAGCCACCGGCACCGGTTTCGCGGAAGACAACGAAACCACCGCTGCACGAGCTGAAGGAGCAAGACGTGTCCACCGCGACCGTTACTCGCGCGACATGCCGATCGACCCAGGCCTCGAGGCCGGCCCGCACCCGCGGTGTCGCGCTGACCCTGCCCTGCCGAGTCGGTGACCCGGACCTGTGGTTCGCCGAAAGCCCGACCCAGCTGGAAGAGGCCAAGGCACTGTGCGCTTCCTGCCCGATCCGCAAGGGGTGTCTCGCGGCTGCCCTGGATCGCGCCGAGCCCTGGGGTGTCTGGGGCGGCGAGATCTTCGAACAGGGCGTCGTGATCGCCCGCAAGCGGCCGCGCGGCCGCCCGCGTAAGGTCGCACTGGCGTGATCGGCGCCGGTTCGGGCCGAGCGCGGATCCGCCTCGGCCACCTCTGGGAGCACGAACGAGCCCCGCATCTTTGTCGGATGCGGGGCTCGTCCCATATTCGGGGTGGGTGAACGATCAGCTGGCGCTTCGGTATTCGGCGTAGCCGGGCACCCAGTCGTGCATCAGCTTCATGAACGGAACCTCGGCGTCGAGCTGCGCGCAGATGCCGATCGAACCCATCAGCACCCGGAACACCATGATGTGTTCGGCCGGAAGTTGCAGCGACATACCCGTTTTCATCTCCGGGCGGCTCACGTCGGTCGCCTTGCCCGCCACGCGCTGCATCCACTTGCGGGTGAAGTGGAACGAATCCTCGCGGATGGGATCGGTGAACGGGCGCAGATAGTCGGCGATCTCGGCATGCGTGACGGTGCGGCCGGGAATCACCCAGCCGTTGCTGTACATCAGCTCGGTCAGTTCCTCGAACCGATCCTCGACCGCCATCGCCACCATCTGGCCCAGCACGGGCGGGAAGCCGTCGGGCAGCGGGGCGCAGGCGCCGAAATCGAGCACCGCCAACCGGCCGTCGTCGAGCATCATGAAATTGCCGGGGTGCGGGTCGGCGTGCAGCAGTCCGGCCAGGGCGGGGGAGGAGAAGTGGAATTCACCCATCAGGGTTGCGACGCGGTTGCGCAGCTCGACCGTGCCCGCCGGATCCTGGTGGCCGCGCTTGATGATTTCGGAGACCGGGGTGCCGTCGAGCCACTCGGTGACGATCACCTTCGGTGCCCCGGCCACCACCTTGGGTACCAGGAACCTCGGGTGCCCGTCGAAGGCCTTGGCGAAGCGGCGCTGATTGGCGGCCTCGGTGCGGTAGTCGAGCTCTTCCTCGGTGCGCTCGGTGATCTCGGCGAGGATGGGTTTGACGTCGGCGCCGGGGACGACGGCGCCGATCATGCCGGCCATCCGATTGAGTGTCTTGAGGTCAGCGCGCAGCGCCTCGTCGGCGCCGGGGTACTGGACCTTCACCGCCACCGTGCGGCCGTCGGACCACTCGGCCTTGTGTACCTGTCCGATACTGGCCGAGGCGGTAGGGGCGTCGTCGAAGGAACGGAAGCGCTTGCGCCAGGCCGTGCCCAGTTGCTGGTCCAGCACCCGGTGCACCGCGGCGGCCGGCAGCGGCGGCGCGGCGGCCTGCAGCTTGGTCAGCGCCTCGCGATAGTGCTCGCCGAACTCCTCGGGTACGGCGGCCTCCATCACCGACAGCGCCTGGCCGAATTTCATTGCTCCGCCCTTGAGCTCGCCGAGAACGGAGAAGATCTGCTCGGCGGCCTTCTGATTCAACTCGGCATTGATCTCGCCCTTGTCGCCGCCGGCGAGTTTGCGGCCGAACCCCACAGCGGCCCGTCCCGCGATACCGAGTGGAATCTTCGCCAACTTGGCGTTGCGGGATGAGCTACGGCGCACAATCTCAGACACACCCCCATCATGGCTGACCCACCATGTCGCGTGCCATGTGAATTGCGTGAACTCCACCCCTGGACCGAGACGTGTCATCGGTCACAGTGGGGCTGGTCGGGGCCGTGGTCTGCGTGCGCGAATCCTTGGGAAACGGCTTATCGGTGGTGGTCGGCCGGTGTTCGTCGCATGTTTTCGTCATCACGACAAAAAGTTGGCGCGAACCTCTATGTTCGAGTGTTTTAGTCGTCTAGACTAAAACTATGACGACACTGCGAGCAGCCGCGGCGACCCTCCGGAAGGTGCGGCGTCCGGAAGACCTGTTCGGCGTGGCGACAACGGATTCCACCGCTCGCCGCATCGCGCATCGGACGTATCTGCGGCTGGCCGCCGCGCTGCATCCGGACCGGGTAGCGGCGGCCGACGCCGAGCGGGCCACCGCGGCATTCGTCCGGCTCGGCGAGTTGTATCGGAGCTGGCTGGCGGCCGAGCAGACCTTCGAGGTGTGTGGCATGCGGGGGCGGTATCGCCTCGGCGCATTGCACGCCCGCGGTTCCGTCGCGGACCTGTACCGCACCGACTCGGCGGCCGCCGTGGTGAAGATCGCACGGCGGCAGGCCGCGAATTCGCTGCTGGCGAACGAGCGAAACGCGCTGACGGATATCGCCGCGCTCACCGGCGAGCACGAGTGGCTGACGCCGTACTACCCGCGCCTGATCGACACCGTCGACCACACCGATACCGAATCCGGCGAGGTGCGCGCGATCAACGTGCTCGACGCGCTGACCGACGGGTTCGTGACGCTGGCTCGAGTTCGCGCCGCGTATCCGCGCGGACTCGCCCCGCGCGACTACGCCTGGATGCACCGCCGGCTGCTGCGCTGCCTCGCCGGTGCCGCGACCGCGCACTGGGTGCACACCGCGGTATCCGCGGAGAACGTGCTCATCCATCCCCGTCTGCACGGGGTGGTGCTGGTCGGCTGGTCGTTCGCGACCCGGCCCGGGCGGGTGCCGGCGGCCACGCCGGCCTCGATCGACTACCCGCCCGAAACGGGCGGCGGGGTCTGCCCGCGCACCGATGTGTATCTGGCCCACCGGCTGCTGCTCACCATGCTCGGCGACCGCGCGCCCGCAGCGATGCGCGCCTTCGCCGAGGGCTGCCTGCAATCCGCGCCGCGGCTGCGGCCCGACGCCCGCACCCTGCT
The DNA here is from genome assembly GCF_001612845.1 of Nocardia elegans NBRC 108235. Classification (GTDB taxonomy): domain Bacteria; phylum Actinomycetota; class Actinomycetes; order Mycobacteriales; family Mycobacteriaceae; genus Nocardia; species Nocardia nova. Next base: position 15,568 of record NZ_BDBF01000066.1, read on the forward strand.
CGACGAATTCGACGACCTGCTCGACCGGCTGTACGGCGCCCGTCGCTTCCGGCCGTTCGAACTACCGAAAGGACAGTGATCACCATGGGATACGGACAGTGGGACGACAGTGCCTACGACGCCGCGCGCACCTTCCGCGCCGCCCGCGGAGTCGACGACTTCGGCTACACCGCCGACATGCGAGCCAAGCCCTATTCGGAATGGGTCGCGCATCCGCTGCTCGACCCCTTCGGCGTCGGGGTGCGCGAATCCCGCGACTCCGACGAGCACGGGGCCTCGCTGCCGATCGCGGTGCTGTTCGACGTCACCGGGTCGATGGGGCGGGTCCCGCGCATCATGCAGGAGAAGCTGGCCACCCTGCACGGGCTGTTGCAGCGCAAGGGATATGCGGAGGATCCGCAGATTCTGTTCGGCGGAATCGGCGATGCGGACTGTGATCGGGTGCCGCTGCAGATCGGGCAGTTCGAGTCCGACAATCGGATGGACGAACAGCTGCGCCTGATTCTGCTCGAGGGGGGCGGTGGCGGACAGAAATCCGAAAGTTATGAACTCGCAGCGTATTTCATGGCCCGGCACACGGCGACGGACGCGTGGGACAAGCGCGGACGCAAGGGTTATCTGTTCATCGTGGGTGACGAGCTGAACAAGTCGCGACTCGCGGCGGCGCATGTACGCCGGGTGATCGGTGACGATGTGCCACAGGATATTTCGGTTCCCTCGATCTACCGCGAGCTGGCCGATCGGTGGCATGTGTACCACATCCTGCCGAATCAGTCCCATTACTACACCGACCCGGAGATTCTCGAGCACTGGCGGGGAGTGCTCGGAGAGCGGGTGCTGCGCTTGGACGATCCGGCGGCGGTATGCGAACTCATCGCGCTGACCATCGGGATCGGCGAGGACCGCGTCGATCTGGGTGCCGGCCTGGCCGATCTGCGGGATATCGGATCCGATGCCGCCGAGGTCGTCGGTAAGGCGCTGGCCCCGATCGGTACTCCCGTCCGCTCCCGCGGTGCGGGCGCACTGCCGGCGGCGACCGCGGGCGACGACGACGTCCGGTTCTGATCGCGAGCCCGATCCGACAAGTGAAGGGAACACATCATGTTCGGCGACCGGCATGTGATCGTGGTCGATCTGGGATTCGGCGACGCCGGGAAAGGCGCCACCGTGGATTGGCTGTGCTCGCCACAGGCCGGCTTGGAGGTGGCGGCCGTCGTGCGCTTCAACGGCGGCGCGCAGGCCGCGCACACCGTGATCGACGACGGCCGGCGCCACACCTTCCGGCAGTTCGGATCGGGCACGCTGTCGGGCGTGCCGACGGTGCTGTCGCGGCATGTGCTGGTGGATCCGATCGCCCTGGCGGCCGAGGCCGAAGCGTTGGCCGCGTTGGGGGTTGCCGATCCGCTGGGATCGATCTTCGTCGACGAGCGCGCACTGCTGACCACCCCGATCCACGGAGCCGCCAACCGCTGCCGCGAGGATGCGCGAGGTGCCGCACGGCACGGTTCCTGCGGTATGGGCATCGGGGAGACCGTGCGCTACGCACTCGAGCACGATGCGCCTCGGGTCCGGGACTGCCGGAGCCCGGATGTCCTGCGCCGCAAGCTGACCGCGCTGGAGCGGCACTACGCGCCGCTGCTGGCGCGCGGGCGGCACAGCTGGGAGCCGATCGACGCCCTCGTCGAGGTGTATACGGAATTCGCGCGGACGGTCGCACTGGTGCCGGGCGAGCAGCTCGCGGTTTTCGCCGCGGCGGGCCGGCTGGTCTTCGAGGGCGCGCAGGGCGTGCTGCTCGACGAATGGCGGGGCCTGCACCCCTACACCACCTGGTCGACGGTGGAACCTCGCCATGCCCGCGCCATGCTGGCACGCATCGGCGCACGGGGCACGGTGCTGGGAGTGACACGCGCGTACCAGACTCGCCACGGCGCGGGCCCCTTTCCGACCGAGGACACGGCATTGGCGATCCCGGAGCCGCACAATGCCACCGGTCCGTATCAGGGCGTCTTTCGCGTCGGCCATCTGGATCCGGTCCTGCTGCGCTATGCCGTGGAGGCGTGCGGGGGAGTCGACGCGCTCGCCGTCAACCACCTGGATCGCGTGGCCGGTCGTGACGACTTCCGCGCTGCCGCAGGGTATTTCGCCCCCGACGGATATCGGGATCGGCTCGATTGCGGCGCCTGGCGGGATCTGGACCATCAGCGGTGGCTGACAGGCCTCGTCGCGCAGAGCACCCCGGATCTCGTTCCGCTGCCGGCGGACGTTCCGGAATTCCTGGAACGCCGGCTCGGCGCGCCGGTGGTGCTGACCGGGCACGGCCCCGATCGCGCCGATCACGTGGCCCGGGTCGCGGCTGCGGCATGATGGTTGGCCGTGGAGCAGCAATCCGCCGTATCGCTCGATGTCGTCGCCCTGCGATTCGGCGCCGACGACCCGGCAGTCACCTTCGGGGTGGCGCCTCGGCAGTGGGAGCCGTTCGCCGGCGAGCTCGCCCTGCCCGGCGTGCTGCTCGGCCGCGGTGAGCGACTCGCGACGGCGGCCCGCCGCGCGGTACACAGCAAACTGGGCGTGCCCGACGATGCGATTCTCGCCGTCGGTCAGCTGGTCACGTTCGACGAACCGCACCGCGATCCGCGCGGGCCGACGCTCTCGATCGCGATGTGGGCGGTACTCGGGGGCCCCGCAACACCCACCGGTGCTCAATGGGTTTCGTTCGATGCGGTCCCGCGGCTGGCCTTCGACCACAACATGATCGTCGAGGTCGCTCGGGGACGGCTCGCCGAGATGCTCTGGAAGGACCTCACTTTCACCCGTCCCCTGATCGGCGAACAGTTCCCGGCCACGCGCGCGGTCGCCCTTGCGACGGCGCTGTCCGGCACTCGTCCCGACCCCGGCAACCTCAACCGCACCCTGGCCGCGATCCCCGGCCTCACCCGCACCGGGGAACGAATGCGAACCAAAGCCACCGGACGGCCCGCGGCCGTCTGGTCCTTCACCGACTCGGCCACCAGCGAGCACTGATCCGACCGAACCCGCCCACCTCGCGATCGAGACCACGGCGGCCCTGAGGCGAGACTCTGTCACCGCCCGAGCTGCGGCGCGGGCCACCTTCGTCGCGCTCATACCGATCCTCCGGCGACGGATGCCGCGCGATCGTCGGCCGCCGCTTCGGTTACCGTGGCTGCGATTCGCCGACAGGCACAGTCCGCGTGCGGGGTCCAGCGGCGCCGGGCGACGCGCCGGGTGTGTGGATCGAATTCCAGTGTGGTGTCCAGGGTTCGGGGCGGGTCGTCGGCGGCATCCTCGATGATCGATTCGATCTCGCGCAGCGTCAGGGCGGCCGTGGCGGCAATGGTCGCGGGGGAGGCGTAGCCGGTCCGGCCGAGCAGTTGCGCCGCCAGATGCGGCCATTCGGCGTCGAATTCGGTGCGGGTCAGGTCGGCGCAGCGCAGACAGCTGGTACCGCCGGGCAGCACCAGCGGCCCGATCACACCGTGCCCGTCGCGGATGCGAACCTGCAGATGCGGGATCCGGCGCACCAGCAGCATGCTGACCAGTTCCGGCACCGGCACCAGCGCATCGGTGAGTATCACCAGATCGGTGGACGGCAGCGAATCCGAAGTACCGCCGCGGTATTCGCTCGAACGCGTCGGAGTGATGCCCAGTCGCCGGATACCGCCGTGCAGCGAATCCGCCAGGGGCCCGCGGCCGTGTACGTGCACGGTCCGCACGCGAGTGCGGCGCGCCCGCGGCCACACCAGCAGTCCGGCCGCGTCGATATCGCGTAACAGTTCCAGGGCCACGCCACCGAGACCGAGTTGCCCGGCCTCCCACAGAAGCTGAGGATGGCTGTGCAGACCGTCGAGCAGCCGGACGAAGGCGACGACCGCATCGGTGTCGACGGCGGGCGGGTGCAGGAGTACCGCGCGTTCGGGATCCCACCCCAATTGCACCGCGCCCGACGGCCGGCGCAGAACCGCCACCCGCGGATGCAACATCGGTCCACGTGCGTGTGACAACGTCATGGGCCTCAGTATTGTCGCCGGCCCTGCTCACAGCGGGAGGAAAACCGCTGGTTATCCACAGGTTCGACGTTGTCCACAGAGTGCTTCGACTGGAGTCGCAGTCCCGCTCCGAACGCACCGTTTCACAAAACTCGCCGACGACTCGCCGTGAATTTTCCAGACCGGCGCCGAGAGTGCTAACGCCCGGCCACCGGCGGCCGACAATCGGGTCGATTCGGGTCGGTTAAAGGAGCAACATGGTCAGCGCATCCCTCGACGTGCCACCGGTGGCATCGCTGCACGGCGAACATCGGTTTCGGACCCGCGGCGATCGTCCGATCGCGGCGGACGCGATTCGCGAGTACGCCCGCGCGATAGGCGCCACCGACCCCATTCACTGCGACGAACGTGCCGCCGCCGCTCGGGGATTCGATGCCCTGGTGGCCCCGCCGACCTTCGCCACCACGGTATGGATGCGCGCCGAGGAAAGCACGCTCGAGGCACTCGTGCCGGGCTTCCACAACGGGCGCGTCGTGCACGCCGACCGCACGCTGGAAATCGTGCGCCCACTGCTGGCCGGCGACCGCATCAGCTGTGAAATCGGATTCGAATCCTTCCGCCACTACCGCGACTACGACGTGGTCTCGGTGACCACCCTGCTGCGCGACGACGACGGCCAGGTCGTGACCAGCGGCTCCTCCACGCTGCTGGTGCACACCCAGCCCGGAACCTGTGCGCGATCCGGGACGTCCGGCCGGCCGCACGATCTCGAACCGGTTCCGGCGCAACGGCGCCTGCGTACGCCGCAGCGCGACCGGATCCCACCGTCGCTGCCGCGCCCTCTCGTCGATCTCGGCCCGCTGGCGGTCGGCGCGGATCTGCCCGCCGACACCGTCACGGTCGCGGCCGACGATGTGGTGCGGCACGCCGGTGTCGTGGATCCGCACCGTTGCGGCACCACGACGGGAACGGTGCCCGGCATGCTGACGTTCGGCCTGGTCGCGGGATATCTCGGCCGTTGGCTCGGCGATCCGACCGCGCTGACGAAACTGCGGGTGCAGTACGCGCCCAAGATGCACTATCTGCCCGTCGACTCCGATGCTCCGGCGTCGATCCTGTTCGGCGGACAGGTCGGCTGGCTCAGTTCGCGCCGCCGGATGGTGACCGTCGTGGTCGACGCATTGTCCAAGGGGCGCAAGCTGTTCGGCTACGCGACCGCCGAAGCGCGACTGGGCTGAGGCCGGGCCGACCGGCCTCGGTGACGCCGCCGGTCAGCGATCCTCGTTCTCGCCGCGCTCGTCGGCGTCCGACGGATTCGTACCCGAACCGGAATCATCCTGGGCGGCAGTGCCTTCCGAGTTCTTGTCGCCTGCTGCGTTCTTGTCGCCTGCCTCGTTCGGCCGCTCCTGTTGTGCCGCAGCGCCTTCGCGGCGTTCGCGGGCCTCGGTCTCGGCCAGCTGCGCCAGCGGATCGTCGAAAACGTTGGCGCCGCCGCCGATCACACCGTCGATGAAGCCGCTCGGCTTGTCGAGATCCTCGGAGCTGGGCAGCAGATCCGGATGCGCCCACACCGCGTCGCGCGCCGACATCCCCGCGTCGGTGGTCAGCCGCTGCCACAGCGTGGCCGCCTCCCGCAGCTTGCGCGGACGCAACTCCAAGCCGACCAGCGTGGCGAAAGTCTGCTCGGCCGGACCGCCGGTGGCGCGGCGGCGGCGCAGCGTCTCGGCCAGCGCACCCGCACCGGGCAGCCGGTCGCCGACCGCCTCGGCCACCACGACCTGAACCCAGCCCTCGATCAGTGCCAGCAGCGTTTCCAGCCGCTCCAGCGCGGCCTTCTGCTCCGGAGTGGTCTGCGGTTCGAAGGTGCCCTGCGAGAGCAGTTCCTCGAGTTTCGACGGATCGGTCAGCGACATCGGATCGATGTTCTGCGCGGCCTCCTCGATCGCGGAGAAGTCCATGCGGATGCCCCGTGCGTAATCCTCGACCGCGCCCAGCACCTGCTGCCGCAGCCACGGCACATGGGCGAACAGCCGCTGGTGAGCGGCCTCGCGGGCGGCCAGATAGACCAGGATCTCGCTTTCGGGACGCTCCAGGCCCTTACTGAATTCGCTGATCGCGCTGGGCAACAGTGCCGCGGTTCCGGCCGGACCCAGCGGCAGCCCGATATCGGTGGAGGTCAGCACCTCCTGGGCGAGCTGCCCCAGCGCCTGACCCAGCTGTGAGCCGAAGGCCAGACCGCCCATCTGCCCGAGCATGCCGAGCATCGGCCCGGCGAACTGCTTGGCCTCCTCCGGCAGTGTCGAACTCCACATACCCGAGACCTGCTCGGCGACCGGATCGCAGAGCCGCTTCCAGGTCGGCAGGGTTTGCTCGATCCAGTCGTTGGGTGTCCACGCGACCGTCTTGGTGGCGCCGGCGGGCAGTGTGGTCGCCGCGTCCAGCCACAGTTCGGCCAGATGCGCGGCATCGCTGACGGCGCGCTGCGCCCCGTCGGTGACCGGCGCGACCGTCGAACCGAGTTGCTGGCGAGCCAGCCGCTTGGCGACGTCGTAGTTGACCGGACTCGCCTGGCCGCCCGGCTGGCTCATGGTGGAGAACATCTGCCCGAGCGAGGTGAGCATCTGCCCGAAGGCCGCGGGATCGAATCCGGCCGCGCCCGAAGACCCCATGCCGAAGGCGAAGGGGTTGTTCGCTCCGGAACCGGCCTGATCGTCACGCTTGTCGCGGTCGGGATCGTCGTCGCGGTTCGAGAATCCGAAGGGCACGTCGCTCATGCCCCCAAGGCTACGCGGATGGTGATCGTGGAGCCGCTACTGTGGGCCGGGTGAATCGTCGGATCATCACCTTGATAGCGGCTCTGGTGCCCGTGCTCGTCCTCGGTGTGGTGGGCAGTGCGGTGACGGTGCCGTTCGTCGCTCTCGGCCCTGGTCCCACCTTCAATACCCTCGGCGAGGTGGAGGGCAAGCAGGTCGTCTCGGTGCAGGGCGCCGCGGTGGATCCGACCTCGGGACACCTGAACATGACGACGGTGTCCGTTCGCGACGGGCTGAATATATTCGAGGCGATGGGCTTGTGGGTGGACGGCCGCTACGGGCTGGTGCCGCGCGCGGAGGTCTATCCGCCGGGCGTTCCGCGCGATCAGGTGGACAAGTCCAACCAGGCCGATTTCAAGGAGTCCGAGGACAACGCCGAACTGGCGGCGCTGAACTTCCTGAAGTATCCGACCAAGGTTCAGGTGCGCGTGGTGGCCGACGACGGCCCGGCCAAGGCGGTGCTGCAGAAGGGCGACGAACTGGTGAGCGTGAACGGGAAACCGATCGCGACCTCCAAGGACGTGATCGACGCGGTGCAGGGCGCTGCCCCCGGTACGACGATCCCGATGGTGATCCGCCGCGGCGGCGCCGAACAGACGGTCGAGGTGAAACTCGGTGCGCGCCCGGACGATTCGAACAAGGCCTACCTCGGCGTCACTCCGCAGCAGGTTCCGGCCGGTCCGCTGCAGGTCGATTTCAACCTCGCCGATATCGGCGGCCCCTCGGCCGGCCTGATGTTCAGCCTGGCCCTGGTCGACAAGCTCAGCCCCGGTGAACTCAACGGCGGACGCTTCGTCGCCGGCACCGGGACCATCGATCCGCAGGGCAAGGTCGGCCCGATCGGCGGTATCCAGTACAAGATGATCGCGGCCCGCGACGCCGGCGCGGAGACCTTCCTGGTCCCCGCCGACAACTGCAACGAGGCCCGCCAGCGCACCCCGGAGGGCCTGAAGCTCGTGAAGGTCGACACGTTGACCGCCGCGGTGCAGTCGCTGGACGACATCAACGCCGGACGCCCCGCGCCCAGCTGCGGTTAATCCGGCTCGTTCTCGAGCGTGTGGCGCAGCGCGTCGACCAGGTTGGGGGCCAGGTTCGGCGCGGTGCGCAGATCCAGCTCGGGGAAGGCCTCGTCCTCCTCGGGGCGTAATTGCAACAGGCACAACGAGACTCCGTCGCGCAGCACGCCCGCGTACAGCCGGGCGTCGCGCCGTTCGGGATGTGTCTGCGCGGCGTCGCGGCCGGCGGCGTCGGCGGCGTCGCGGTCGGCCAGCAGCGGTGCGATGGCCTCGTCGAGCGTGCGTTCGGCGGTCGGCGGCAGCACCACGATCTGCTGCACCAGCACCACACCCTCGACGGCGGGCGGCCAGCTGGTGGTGGCGAGGAATTCGTCGAGCGCCATCGAATCGCCGCTCAGATCGTCCGGAAGCGGTTCCTGGGCGATGGGAGTCAAGGCGGCCCCGTCGTCGAGCTGATCCTCGAGCGTCGGCTCGGCGGCCACCAGGTCGGCGGTCGGCACCAGCGCGAACAACTGCGGCGGCTGATCCCAGCCCTCGGTGTCGGCGAACTCGGCCACGTCCCGGATGCAGCGGTACAGGGCGGAGGAGGGATTGTCCACAGTCACGGCCGACACTGTACGTCCAGCGCGAGCGCCCGCGTCCCCGCCACGGCATACCGGAGCCATCCCGATCCAAGCCGACCCGTTTTACGTAGAGTGGGGCGCGAGAGACGGTCCGCAGGGACCATACGCATCATCGGACTGCGGTGTATCGGCCGACAATCGCTTCGGTACGCCGCCGGACCTGGGAGAGTGGCATCGTGGGCATGCGCCCCCCGACAGGCTTACCTTCGCTGTCTCGCCGCAGCCGGATATTGCTGATCACCGCGCTCGTGATCGCGGCGTTGCTGCTGGTCGGCCCGCGGTTGACCGACGCGTACACCAACTGGTTGTGGTTCGGCGAGGTCGGCTTCCGCCAGGTGTTCACCACGGTGCTCGTCACCCGGCTCCTGTTGTTCCTCATCGTCGCGATCGTGGTCGGGGCACTGGTCTGGCTGGCGCTGCTGGCCGCCTATCGAACGCGCCCGGTCTTCGTCCCGGTGTCCGGTCCCAGCGATCCCATCGCCCGCTACCGCACCACCGTGATGGGCCGGTTGCGGCTGTTCGGCATCGGCATCCCGGTCCTGGTCGGCCTGCTGTCGGGGCTGGTCGCACAGTCGAGCTGGGTCACGGTGCAGTTGTTCCTGCACGGCGGCTCGTTCGGGATCAAGGATCCGCAGTTCAACATCGACGTCGGTTTCTACGCCTTCGATCTGCCGTTCTACAAGCTGCTGCTGAACTGGCTGTTCGTGGCGGTGGTGATCGCGTTCTTCGCCAACCTCGTCACCCACTACATCTTCGGCGGGCTGCGGCTGTCCGGGCGTGAGGGCACATTGACCCGCCCGGCGCGCATCCAGCTGGCGCTGATCGCGGGCACGTTCGTGGTGCTGAAGGCGGTCGCCTACTGGTTCGACCGGTATTCGCTGCTGTCGAGCACCCGCAAGGAACCCACCTTCACCGGCGGTTCCTACACCGACATCAACGCCGTCCTGCCGGCCAAGCTGATTCTGATGTCGATCGCGATCATCTGCGCCGTCGCGTTCTTCGCCGGCGTGGTGCTGCGCGATCTGCGCGTGCCCGCGATGGCGGCCGCCCTGCTGTTGCTGTCGTCGATCCTGGTCGGCGCGGTGTGGCCGCTGGTGGTCGAGCAGTTCGAGGTACGCCCGAACGCCGCCACCAAGGAGGCGACGTACATCGAACGCAACATCACGGCGACGCGGCAGGCCTACGGGCTCACCGACGACAAGGTCTCCTACGTCGACTACAAGGGTTCGCAGACGAAGGATCCGGGTTCGATTCCGGCCGATCAGCAGACCATCGGCAACATCCGGCTGCTGGATCCGAATCTGCTGACCCAGACCTTCATCCAGCGCCAGCAGCTGCAGAACTTCTACGGCTTCCCGGACCCGCTGGACATCGACCGCTACACCATCAACGGCGAGAAGCAGGACTACATCGTCGCGGCTCGCGAACTGGTGCCGCAGAACCTGTCGGGTAACCAGACCGACTGGATCAACAAGCACACCGTCTACACCCACGGTGACGGCTTCGTCGCCTCGCCGGCCAACCGGGTGAACGTGGCCCCGCCCAAGGAGACGCAGCAGGCCGCCACCGGCGCCGGCACCAGCAGCTCCAGCGGTGGATACGGATATCCGGTCTTCAACGTCGGCGACAAGTCGACGGTCAGCGATCTGTTCACGCCGAAGGACAGGCAGGCCATCCCGGTCGATCAGCCGCGCATCTACTACGGCGAGATGATCTCGAAATCGGATGCCGACTACGCGATCGTTGGCGGGAACAACCAGCCGCCGCGCGAATACGACACCGGCACCGAGCAGTACACCTACACCGGCAAGGGCGGTGTCCCGATCGGCAACTGGTTCAACCGGCTCGCCTTCGCCGCCAAGTACGCCGAACGCAACATCCTGTTCTCCGGCGCCATCGGCTCGGATTCGAAGATCATCTACAACCGCGATCCGCGCAGCCGCGTACAGCAGGTGGCGCCGTGGCTGACCACCGACGGCGATATGTACCCAGCCGTGGTGAACGGACGCATCCTCTGGATCGTCGACGCCTACACCACACTCGACAACTTCCCGTACGCGCAGCGGACCTCGCTGGAGGGAGTCACCGAGGACAGCATCGATCAGAACACCGGTCGCACGCTGCCCCGCAAGGAAGTCAGCTACATCCGCAACTCCGTCAAGGCCACGGTCGACGCCTACGACGGCACGGTCAACCTCTACGACGTGGATCCCACCGATCCGGTGCTGAACGCGTGGCGGGGGGTGTTCCCGAACTCGGTGAAGCCGCAGAGCGAGATCTCGCCGGAGCTGCGTGCCCACTTCCGGTATCCGGAGGACCTGTTCAAGGTGCAGCGCGAGATGCTGGCGCGCTACCACGTCAACGATCCGCGCGAGTTCTTCACCAACAACGCGTTCTGGTCGGTGCCCAACGATCCGACCTCCGACACCCCGACCAACGCCCATCAGCCGCCGTACTACGTGCTGATCGGTGATCCGAAAACCGGTCGGCCGCAGTTCAACCTGACCAGTGCGATGGTCGGCTTCAAACGCCAGTTCCTCGCGGCGTACATCCAGGTCGCCTCCGATCCGGAGAACTACGGCAAGTTCACGGTGCTCAAGTTGCCGACGGATTCGCAGACGCCGGGTCCGCAACAGGTCCAGACGTCGATGACCACCGATGCCCGCGTCTCGAACGATCGGACATTGCTGACCGGTGGTAACACCAACAAGATCAAATACGGCAACCTGCTCACGCTGCCGATCGGCGAGGGCGGCATCCTCTACGTCGAACCGTGGTATCTGGAACGCAACAGTGGACCGACCACGGCGTCCTTCCCACAGCTGGTGAAGGTGCTCGCCTCCTATGGGGACAAGGTCGGCTACCAGTCCACGCTGGGGGATGCGCTCAACGACGTCCAGGACGGGCTGGGCGCCGCGACCACTCAGCAGCCGGGGCAGGCGGCGATCAACCCGCCCGGCCAGCAGGGCAGTACCTCACCACCGCCGTCGAATCAGAACACGCCACCGCCGTCCACGACAGCGCCGCCGCCGACCACCGGGTCGGCCGGGAAGGACGCGGCGGTCAAGGAGCTCAACGACGCCCTGAAGGGGGTCGAGGACGCCCAGAAGTCGGGTGATCTCGGCCAGCTGGGCAAGGCGCTGGAAGGGCTCCAGAAGGCCATCGACGATTACAACAAGGCCGGCGGTTAACGGCGGCCGGTGATCGACAGCGGCGCCTCGGGATCACCCGGGGCGCCGTTCGCGTTCTGCGCCGTGCGCGACGTCGGCGGTCGGCCCCGGCCCCGCGGCAGCAACGCCCGTGGCCCCGCGGCAGCAACGCCCGTGGCCTCGCGCCGCAACGACACTCACCCGGCGGCCGCAACGAGCCTGGCCGGGCGGCCTCGACGACGGGCCTGCCCCGCAAACGGCATTCGGCGCCGCCATCGCACGGATGGCGGCGCCGAATGCATGAGAAGCGTGCGCGGAACTACCGCGCTCGGGCTCAGCGGCCCAGCGAGTCGATCAGACCGCTGTTCTGGTCGAGGATCTGCTGGAACTGCTCGCCCACACCGAACTGCTGCGCGGCCTGCTTGCCGGCGTCGGCGGCCTTGTGGATCAGGTCCTGGCGATCGTTCGGCAGCTGGACCGGAGCGGTCGGCTCGGGCTGCGGGGCCGGCGCCGGCCGGGGCTCCTC
>NZ_BDBF01000067.1 GCF_001612845.1 Nocardia elegans NBRC 108235
GGCCGGGGCTCCTCGGCGGGCGCGTAGCGCAGGTACTGGCCGCACACCGGCCAGGCGCCCGGGCCCTGGGTCTGCAACACGTTCTCCGCGACGCGGATCTGCTCTTCCTTGCTCGCGTTCTGCGGCGAGCCGCTGCCACCGTTGGCGTTCCAGGTGGACTGCGTGAACTGCAGGCCGCCGTAGTAGCCGTTGCCGGTGTTGATATTCCAGTTGCCGCCGCTCTCGCACTGCGCGACACCGTCCCAGTCGTGGGCGGGCGCAGCCGAAGCAGTGGTGGAAGCTGCGAACGGGACGGCAACAAGGGCGCCGGCGACGGCGGCGAAGCCGAGGGCGCGACTGCTGATCTTCCGGTTCTTGTTCATGGTGGTGTCCCTCCCTGCGCCCGCCGGCCCGGCGATGGTCCGCCGCGTCCCTGCCCCCAGGAGGTCGGGGATCCCCGAACCGCGGGGCAGGGTTGCCGGTGTGCAACGGTTCGGGTCTGGATGCCCATCACGGGTTCGCTCCGGGCCGCGTTCGACCATAACGAAGAGATCTCGACAGATCACGTCTTGATAACAGACACAATTGCATGAAGCGAATAACCGGATTCCAGCGTTGATGCAGGTTGGCTATGCAGTGGTCGGACATTCCGGTCGTTCGTTATGTGGTCGTTATGTGCGATGAATCACGCGCAAATAGTGGGCCGGGTCACGTTTTTTCGGGCTGCTTTGTGGAAACGCGCGCGTTTCCCACGATGTTCTCCGTCATTCGGGGTGAAGCGAGGCTTCCGCATCGAGTCGCCGGTTCGAATGGTTCGGCGTATCCGTGTGGCGATCCCGCGGTGGTCGGCGGCTCGATGTTTCGCTGTGGCGGGGTCGCCGACCGTTTTCCGCGGTGTGGAGTCGTCGTGTGGCGGTCGCGGCGGTCCACGCCGAAATCGCGTCTGTGCTTCTCGAAAACCGCTCTGACCACAGGATTTGCTACGTCTGTCGACTCGTGTGTAATGTTGTGTTCACCGACGCGGGGTGGAGCAGCTCGGTAGCTCGCTGGGCTCATAACCCAGAGGTCGCAGGTTCAAATCCTGTCCCCGCTACTAGTGAAAAGGTCCCGGAACCGGAAGGTTCCGGGACCTTTTCGTTTCTGTCATGCCGCCGGGGGCCTCGTCGCGGCTCGATTCGCGCCGATGGCAGCGCGTGGGCGGCGGAGGCGGTTACTCAGCGGTCGCGGAGCTGCCGACACTGCCCGATCCGGGGGTCGAAGCGGTGTCGATGCGGCGAACCCGCAGGCAGTGGGCGGTTCTCGGTGGTGCGACCGATCGCCGGACAGCGGCGCTCATCACACTATTCCCAATGCTGGCAAGCCCGAGAGCGGCCAAATACTGTTCAGTAACTATGAGTCCTGTGCTGTTGTACGAACCCCGAAAGGGATCCTTGTGATAGATCACGGCGCCGTAGCGTAGATGCGTCGTACGCACCCCGCTCGGGCACTACCTCTTCTCCGCGGGCCCCGATACTCCGGCAAACCCTGCAGCGCACCGGCTTTCGGTCGCTCGCGGGTCGGTTGCCGCGCCGAACCCGTCATATCGGAGCGGTCGGCAACCTCTGCTCCGGGTCGACTCCGGCCGCGCGTGGATGACGCTCATATATCGTTCGGGACTCTTCGCTGGGCCGTGAACGCGTCGAAAAACGTTGTTTAGAAGCAGAATTCGTACCCTCACCGGAGTACTGGCGAGGGTGTTCGCGAGTTCGCGCGTTCATCGAGGAAGGAATTTCAGAGGTGACCGGATCGGCAAATGCCGTCGCTATCGTCGGTATGTCCTGCAGAATGCCGGGGGCGGCCGATCTCGACAGTTACCGGCAAATGCTCGGAGACGGGCGCGCCGCCGTGATCGGGGCCCCGACCGGGCCGGAGAACATCACCGAGCGCGCCGATTTCCTCGGCACCGCAGCGGAATTCGACGCGGACTTCTTCGGGATCGCGCCCGACGAGGCGCAGGCGATCGACTCGCGGCACCTGTCGGCGCTGGAACTCGGCTGGGAGGCGCTCGAGAACGCGGGCGTGGTCGCCAACGCGCTCGAGGGACTGCGCTGCGGTGTCTTCGTATCCGGCACCGAGGATCACGGCATCGCTGAGCGTCTATCGGCCCACTTCGGCTTCGCGGGCCCGAGCGTCACGGTCGGCGACGCGCACGCGTCGTCGCTGATGGCGGTCCGGCTGGCATATGCGAGCGTGCGCAGCGGCGACAGCGAGCTCGCGCTGGCCGGCGGATCGTGGGAGCGCGGCGAGGGCGGCGGGATGGTGGTATTGAAACCGCTCACCCGGGCACTCGCCGACGGTGATCGGATCCATGCCGTGCTCCGGGAAGGTGCGGCGGGTGATGAAAGTCGAGCGTCGAGCGTGCCGGGTATCGCAAGCCTCATCGAGGCTGCACTACGTCTGAGCGGCGCGGAGTCGGGGGCCGATCCGGACTGCACGGCGCCGGACCGACGAAACCGATTCGCGGACAATATGTTCCGCGACGACGCCGACGGCAAGGAATGGACCGTCGCGGAATTCCGGGTCGCGGGCGTGTCGTCGTTCGACCCGGGCCGCCAGGATCTCCGTCCGATCGTGGCGCCGCCGGCCGCGGTGCCGTGGGTGGTCTCGGCCCGAAGCGAGAGCGGCGTGCGGGCCCAGGCGGCCCGGTTGC
>NZ_BDBF01000068.1 GCF_001612845.1 Nocardia elegans NBRC 108235
CGGTTGCGGGAATGGCTGCTGCGTCACCCGGAGCTGGACGCGGTCGACGTGGCCTACTCGCTGCTCACCACGCGAGCCCAGATGCCTTGGCGCGGAGGCGTTGTCGGGCAGGACCGCGCGGAACTGCTGACCGGTCTGGCGGCGTTGGCCGACCCGGCCGCACCGGCCCCGGCGATCGATCCGATCATCGGCCGGGCGCAGCGGCGGCGCATCGCCTTCGTCTTCCCGGGCAACGGCAGCCAGTGGGAGGGAATGGCGCGGGGTCTGCTGGAATCGGATCGCGCCTTCGCGGAGTCGATCGCCGAATGTGAAGCGGCCCTTGCCCCGTATGTGGACTGGTCGCTGACGGCGGTGCTGCGTGGCGACGCGGACGCGCCGGCGACCGCGGATGTGGTGCAGCCCGTTCTCTTCGCGGTGATGGTCTCGCTGGCCCGGATGTGGCGAGCGGCCGGTGTCGAGCCGGACGTCGTGGTCGGCCATTCCCACGGCGAGGTGGCCGCCGCCCACATTGCCGGTGGACTGTCGCTGGCCGATGCGGCGCGGGTGGTGGCGCTGCGGTCCCGGGCGATCGCCGACGAGCTGGTCGCACAGGGCGGAATGGCCTCGATCGCGCTGGACGCCGAGGCGGTGCGAGAACGTCTGACGAAGTACGAGGACCGGCTGGTGCTGGCCGCGGTGAACGGACCGGCGCAGAGCGTGGTTTCCGGTGACGTGTCCGCGCTGGAGGAGTTCCTGGCCGACTGTGCTCGCGAGCAGGTGCGGGCCCGCCGGGTAGCGATCGACTATGCGTCGCATTCGCAGGCGGTCGAGCGGATCCGGGAACGGCTGCTCACCGAACTCGCACCGATCCGCCCGCGGTCCGGCTCGGTGCCGTATTTCTCCCCTGTCGTCGCCGACCGGCTGGATACGGCGGAACTGGACGCCGAGTACTGGTATCGGTCGGAACGGGAACCGATCCGATTCGCCGATACCGTCGCGGCGCTGATCGACGCGGGCATCACCGGATTCATCGAGGTCAGTCCGCATCCGGTGCTCACCATGGGGATTGCCCGGACCGCCGAGGCGGTCGGCGCCGACGGCCTGGCTGTCGTCGGATCGCTGCAGCGTGGCGCGGGGGACCGAGCCCGATTCCTGACCTCGCTGGTCCAGGCCTACTGCGACGGTGTGCCGGTGGACCCGGCCGCGCTGGTGCCCGGTGGAGCGCGGGTCGAACTGCCGCCGTACGCGTTCCAGCGGCGCAGCGTCCGGTCCGGTGCATCGGCCGACGCGGCAGGTACCGATACGGCGGCTCCGATGTCCGCGGGCGGCGGAGCGGCGGGCGACAGCCCGCTGGCTCGCATTCTGCTGGCGGCGCCCGAATATCAGCGTCGCACCATCGCTCTCGATATCGTTCGCGAACACGCTGCGGCGGTATTGGGCCACGACTCGGCCCGGGCCATCCGCCCTGACCTGCCGTTCACCGATCTGGGTTTCGACTCCGTCAGCGGGCTCGCACTGCAGAACCGGCTGAAGCGGGTCACCGGTGTAGCGCTGCCGGCGTCCCTCGTCTTCGACCATCCGACCGCGGATGCGGTGGCCGCTCTGCTGCACGCCCGAGTCACCGGCACCGACCGGGGGACGCGCCGGGTGCCACGGCGGACGACCGCGGACGAACCGATCGCCATCGTCGGTATCGGCGCCCGATTCCCCGGTGGGGTGCGGTCCGCCGAGGACCTCTGGGCCGTGACCACCGAGGGCAGGGATGTGATCGGCGATTTCCCGACCGACCGAGGCTGGGACCTGGAGCGGTTGTTCGATCCCGATCCGGCGAAACCCGGAACTGTGTACACCCGCCGCGGCGGATTCCTCGGTGATGCGGGCGATTTCGACCCGGACTTCTTCGGCATCAGTCCCCGCGAAGCGTCGGCGATGGATCCGCAGCAGCGACTGTTTCTCGAAACGTCGTGGGAGGCGCTGGAGGACGCGGGGATCGACCCGACGTCGTTGCGCGGCAGCGACACCGCGGTCTTCGTCGGTGCCTGCTCCTCGGGCTACTCGCGACGGGTGACCGGTGAGCTGGAGGGATACCGGCTGACCGGCACGTCGCACAGCGTCGTCTCGGGTCGGGTCGCGTACGTGCTCGGGCTGGAAGGTCCGGCCGTGACAGTCGATACGGCCTGCTCGTCTTCACTGGTGGCCCTGCATCTGGCCTGCCGGGCGCTGCGCCAGGGCGAGACGTCGCTGGTGCTGGCCGGCGGGGTGACCGTCGCGGCGAGTCCGTATCTGTACGTGGACTTCGCCCGCCAGCGTGGCCTGTCTCCCGACGGCCGGTGCAAGGCGTTCTCGGCCGATGCGGACGGCGTGGTGTGGTCCGAGGGCTCGGGCGTGCTCGTCCTCGAGCGGCTGTCCGACGCGCGGCGGCTCGGCCACCACGTGCTGGCCGTTGTTCGCGGTAGTGCGGTGAACCAGGACGGCGCGAGCAACGGATTGACCGCCCCGAACGGGCCGTCGCAGGAGCGGGTGATCGCGCAGGCCCTTGCCGATGCCGGGATTCCCGCCGCCGCGGTGGACGTGGTGGAGGCACACGGGACCGGCACCGCACTGGGCGACCCGATCGAAGCGCAGGCGCTGATCGCCGTGTACGGCCAGGGGCGTGATGCCCGGGAGCCGGTGCGCATCGGTTCGGTGAAGTCGAATATCGGCCACACCGTGGCGGCCGCCGGGGTCGCCGGTGTGATCAAGATGGTGCAGGCGCTGCGCCACGAGCGGCTGCCCCGCACGTTGCACGCCGAAACGCCCTCGCCCCATGTGGATTGGACCGCGGGTGCGGTGCGACTGCTGACCGAGGCCGAACCGTGGGTCGCCGGCGACCGGGTGCGCCGAGCCGGGGTCTCGTCGTTCGGGATCAGCGGCACCAATGCGCATCTGATTGTCGAGGAAGCGCCGGCCGCCGCGCCCGTGGCAGCCGAGGACGACCACGCGGCCCCGCTGCCGTTCGTCCCGCTGCTGGTGTCGGGCAAGGGGGAGGCCGGACTGCGGGCGCAGGCTGCTCGGCTGCGGGCCTGGCTCTCGGAGCGGCCGGAGCTGGATATCGCCGATGCGGCCTACGCGCTCGCGACATCGCGGGCGCAGCTGGATTCACGGAGTGTGATCCTGGGGCGCGACCGGGACGAGGTGCTCGAGAGGTTGGCGACTTTCGCCGAATCCGGAACCGGTACCGGGGTGATCGACGGCGTCGTCGGCTCGGGCCGCACGGCCTTCCTGTTCACTGGGCAGGGCGCCCAGCGGGTCGGGATGGGTTCGGGTCTGTACCAGGCGTTTCCGGTATTCGCGGCGGCGTTGGACGAGGTGTGTGCGCACTTCGACCCGTTGCTCGGCCGTTCCCTGCGCGAGCTGATGTTCACCGACACCGAGGGTGTGCTGGATCGGACCGAGTTCACCCAGCCCGCGCTGTTCGCCTTCGAGGTGGCGCTGTATCGCCTGCTGGAATCGTTCGGCGTCACTCCGGATGTGCTGATCGGCCATTCGATCGGGGAGGTCGCGGCCGCCTATCTCGGGGGACTGTGGTCGACGGCGGACGCCTGCCGGCTGGTGGCGGCCCGCGGTCGCCTGATGGGTGCGCTCCCGCCGGGTGGCGCGATGCTGGCCGTCGCGGCAGCCGAACCGGACGTGAACGAGGTCGTCGCGCGGTATTCCGGGCGCGTATCCATCGCCGCGGTGAACGCGCCCGAGGCCCTCGTGGTGTCGGGAGCGGAGGCGGCGGTCGCCGAGATCGAGGAGCTGTTCGTCCGGCGCGGGTGCAAGACGTCGCGGCTGCGGGTCGGGCACGCGTTCCACTCGGCGCTCATGGAGCCGATGCTGGAGGAATTCGCCGCTGTGGCAACGGGATTGACCTATGACCGGCCGCGCCTGCCGGTGGTGTCGAATCTGTCCGGCCTGCTCGCGGGAGACGAGCTGCTGGAGCCGTCCTACTGGGTGCGGCACGTGCGGGACGCGGTGCGCTTCGCGCCGGGGATCGAGACGTTGCTCGCCTCGGGAGTGCGCCGATTCCTGGAGGTCGGCCCCGACGCCGTGCTCACCGCGCTGACCCGGCAGATTCTCGGGGAAAGCGCGGATTCGGTGGTGATGGCGGCCGCGCGCCGGGATCGCGACGAGACCGTGCAGTTGTCGACGATGTTGGCGCAGGCCCACACGTCCGGTGTCCGGGTCGATTGGACGGCGCTGTTCCGGCGCCGTCCACAGCAGCGAATTCCTCTGCCCACGTATGCATTTCAACGTCGGCGCTATTGGCTGCCCGATGTCGCGGACAGCGCCGATGTGCGGCTGACGGGGCTGGACCGCACCGACCATCCGCTCGTGGGTGCGGCGGTGTGGCTCCCGGATGCGGACGGGGTGGTGCTGGCGGGCCGGCTGTCGCTGTCGAGTCATCCGTGGTTGGCCGATCACGTGATCGGCGGTTCGGTAGTGGTACCAGGGACGGCATTCGTGGAGCTGGCGGTGCACGCCGGGGCGGTGGTCGGCAGTCCACGGCCGGCCGAGCTGATCGTGACCGCCCCGCTGATCGTGCCCGCGACGGGCGCCGTCGAACTACGGGTGATGGTCGGCGGTCCCGATGCCGATGGTTCCCGGCAGCTGTCGGTGCATTCGCGGCCCCAGCACGACGGCGAAGCGGAGGGGGCGCCGTGGGTGCGCCATGCCACGGGAACGCTTGTGGCAGAAGCGCCCTCGGCTCCCGCGCAACTGCCGGACAGGTGGCCGCCGGCCACGGCGCAGCCCGTGTCGATCGAGGACGTCTATGCGGAGCTGGCCGGGCGCGGCTACGACTACGGTCCCGCTTTCCGTGGGCTGACCGCACTGTGGCGGCACGACGGCGAGGTCTTCGCCGAATTGACGTTGCCGGAGCAGGCGAACTCCCCGGACGGCCGCACGACGGGGTACACCTCGGCGGGCCGATTCGGTATGCACCCGGCGTTGCTGGATGCGGTGCTGCACGCACTGCTCGCCGGCGGCCTGGTGGACGCGCCGGCGCCGGATACGATTCTGGTGCCGTATTCCTGGGAGAACATCGACATCCGTGCCGTGGGGGCCACCTCGCTGCGGGCCCGGTTGGTGGCGGCCGATGTCGAGGGCGGTGATCGGCGAATCACGCTGTCGCTCACGGATTCCCACGGCGCGCCTGTTGTCGGGATCGGTGCGGTGACCATGCGGCCGATTCCCATGGGAGCACTCGGCGACGCGGCGGCGGATCGGTCCGGCCTGTATCGAATCGATTGGGAAGCGGCGCGGTCGGATTCGGCGGATCCGTCCGCACCAGCCCTCGCTGCGCTGCCGGGCGCGAATATCGCCGGTATCGGCGAGACGTATGCCTCGCTCGCCGAACTCGTTGTGGCCGAGGATCTTCCGACCGCAGTCGTCTGGCGGGCGCCCGTCCCTGCCGTCGGCGATCTCGCGGCGGGAGATCCGGGCCAGGTCCGGACCGGAGTGCACATCACCCTGGCGATGCTGCGGACGTGGCTCGCGGCGGAACGTCTGTCCGATGCGCGGTTGGTGGTCGTCACCACGGGCGGCGCCGGGCCGGTCGGCGCGGGCGCACACCCG
>NZ_BDBF01000069.1 GCF_001612845.1 Nocardia elegans NBRC 108235
AGGCGCGGCGGTCGGCGTCGGCGGGACCGTCGAGCGCGGCCGCCAATGCGCGGTGCGCGGCCACTCGCTGTCCCAGCGGGGCTCGCTGGTACACGGCGGCCCGGATCAGCGGATGGCGGAAGGCGATCGTCTCCGCCGTCTCGCCGCGCACCAGCAGTCCTGCCTCCTCGGCCGGGGCCAGATCGTCGATTCCGGCGCCGACGGCCGCCGCGGCGCGCAATACCGCCGACAATTCGCCGGACTCCTCGGCCGCGACGATCAACAGCACGTCCTGCGTCGACTTCGGCATCCGGCTCACCTGGCCGTGGAAGGCCAGCTGCAAGCGATCGGTCAAGGCCAGCGCGGCGGGATGGGCCGCGCCGGGACCCTCGCCGCGGGTGGCATCGGCCAATTCGAGCAATGCCAGCGGATTGCCCTGTGCCTCGGCCAGGACCTGCCGGCGTACCCCGGCGGGCAGTTCGCGACGGTCGAGCAGCGCGCCGGCGGCCTCGGAGTCGAGCCCGGCGATGCGGCGTTCGGGCAGATCGGCGGCCCGGGCGAACGCGGCACCGTCGCGGGCGGCGAGGATGATCACGACCCCCTCGGCGTATAGCCGCCGGGCCGCGAACAGGATCGTGTCCAGTGAGGCACGGTCGAGCCACTGCGCATCGTCGATCAGGCAGACCAGCCCGGTATCGCCGGCGTATTCGGTGAGCAGCGACAACACCGCCAATCCGACCAGCATCGCATCGCCGCCGGGATCGTCGCCGAGTCGCAGGGCCGCCTCCAGCGCCGCCCGCTGGCGCACCGGCAGGGCGGGCAGATGTGCCAGCGCCGGCCGCAGCAGCAACTGCAATCCCGCGAACGGAAGTTCTGCCTCGATTTCCACCCCCGCGCCGCGCAGCACCCGCAGGTCGCCGCTGAGGTCGGCGGCGTAGTCGAGCAGGGCGGTTTTACCGATTCCGGGTTCGCCGCGCAGGACCAGCCAGCCGCTCTCCCCCGCGCGGGCCCGGTCCAGCAGGGCGGCGATCGCCGCGGTATCGGCCGCGCGCCCGTACAGCTCAGCCATAGGACCGCGGGGTGGCGGCCGCCACGAAATGGATCACGAACACCGGACCGATGATCGCATACCGCGCATCACCGGTATTCCCACGTGCGCGCCTCCCGCCGCGGCCGCCGGTTCGACAGCAGAATGCAGCTCATGAGCGATTGGAACACCGCGATCATCGAGGAATTTCGAGCCAACGAGGGCCGCGTCGGCGGCGATTTCGAGGGCGCGCCGATGGTGCTGGTGCATCACCGCGGCCGCAAATCCGGCCGCGAACTGGTGACACCGATGATGTACCTGGCCGACGAGGAGAACCCCGACGCCATCTATGTTTTCGCGTCCAAGGCCGGGGCTCCGACCAATCCGGACTGGTACTACAACCTGACCACCGCCGGGTCGGCGGAGATCGAACGCGGCACCGACCGCTATCCGGCGTCGGTGACCGAGGTGACCGGTGAGCGCCGCGACCGGATCTTCGCCGAACAGGCCCGCCGCTATCCCGGATTCGCCGGCTACGCCCGCAAAACCGAAGGCATCCGCACCATTCCGGTGCTGGAACTGCGACGCGCATGACCGGTCCGGTACTCGTCCGCGGCTGCGGACGAGTACCGGCCACCGCCGATCAGGCGGATTCGCGCACCGACTCCGTCGAAACAGCTTCTTCGTCAAGGGATTGCGCGCGTGCCGTCCGCTCGAGCACGGCCAGCGCGACGGCCGCGAGCGCCCCGATCGCGGCGAAGCCGCCCCACACCAGCGCGTCGAGTCCGGCCGACCGCGCGGCGTCGACCACCACGCCGGTGACGAGGTTGCCGGTCAGGATCCCGACTCCGACCACCGTGTTGTACAACCCGTAGTGCGTGGCCACCAGTGTGCCTCCGGACAGCGAGACCACCGTATCCATTTCGAACGGGAAGACCGCCGCGGTCCCGACCGCCAGAATCGCCGCCGAAATCAGCAGCGCCGCAACGGCAGCCACCGTGCCGAACGGCCGCGGCCCCGGTATCAGCAGCAGCGGCAGGAAGGACGCGGCCAGCACGCTCATGCCGGCCACGAGGCCGCGGCCGGTCCCCCACCGGCGGCGAAACCATGCGGTGATGCGCAGCTGCCCGGCCACCGCGACCACCCCCGACACCACGAACAACGCCGAAGTCAACGCCTGCGCGTGGGCGGGGCTCAGATATTCGGCCTGCAACGGCAGCGCCAGATAGACCTGGAACGACAGCACGTACGAGCCGATCATCGCGACGGCGAAGGCCAGGAATCGCCGGTTGGCGAGTACGGTCCGCCAATCCTCGAGCACCGTCGTGCGCACCGCGGGATCGCCCGCCCGCCGCGGCGGCAGCGCGAACAGTTGCGCGAGCGTCAGCACCGCGAAGACCACGGCGGCCGCCGCGGCGGTCACCCGGAAGTCGGTGACCAGCAGGGCGAGCCCGGCCAGCGGACCGACGAGGATACCGGCCTGGTAGAAGATGTTGAAGACCGCGAATGCCTCGACCCGTCGTTCACCGGTCTCCGCGGCCAGATACGCGCGCACCGCGGGATTGAACAGCGCACCCGCGAAACCCGTTGCGGCCGAGGCGATCAGCAGCATCGGCAGGGAGGTGGCGAAGATCAGCAGGGCGAATCCCGCCGTGCGCAGCAGACAGCCCGCCACGATGAGCGGTTTGTAGCCGAGCCGGTCGGCGAGCGTGCCGCCGACGAGGAACATGCCCTGCTGGGAGAAGTTGCGCACGCCCAGCACCAGCCCGACCGCCCACGCCGCCAGACCGATCGGCCCGGCGAGATATCCGGCCAGGTACGGCATGAGCATGTAGAAGCCCAGATTGATGCCGAACTGGTTGATCATCAGCAGCCGAGCCGCCGGGTCGAAGCTACGGAATCGGGCGAGGAGACTCATGCGGCGGGCTCCGGGTCGAAGGTGCGGGGGTCGACGACGGTGGTGCAGCGAGTCCACGAGGTCACCACTCGCTCGGCGGGATGGCCGATCGTGTCGGGTTCGACGGGTGGATCGGCATCGAGCAGACCGTGTTCGTCGCAGTAGGCGTCGTTGTAGACGGTGTCGGCGTAGCGATGCGGCCCATCGGGAAAGACCGCGGCGATCCGGGTGCCGGTGTCGTGCACGCGCGCGGCCCAGCCCGCCACCAGCGCCACCGCGCCGACACTCCAGCCGCCGCTGGCGTGATGGGTGGCGGCCAGCGTCCGGCAGGCCCACACCGCCTCGGCCGGTGCCACCCAATGGATTTCGTCGAAGGCGGCGTAGTCGACGTTGCGCGGATGGATGCTCGAGCCCAGCCCACGCATGAGGCGCGGCCCGGCCGGCTGACCGAAAATCGTCGAGGACACGGTATCGACGCCGATCAGCCGCAGCCGCGGATTGTTCCGGCGCAGCACCCGCGCCACGCCCGCGGAATGTCCGCCGGTCCCGACCGCGCACACCAGCACGTCGACGCGGCCCAATTGCTGCACCATTTCCAGGGCCAGCGATTCGTAGCCGTCCACATTGTCGGGATTGCTGTACTGGTCAGGACTCCAGGCCTCCGGTTCGGCGGCCAGTAGAGCCGCGACCCGATCGCGGCGCGCCTGTTGCCAGCCGCCGGCCGGATGCGGCTCGGTGACCGTCTCCACCTGCGCGCCATAGGCCCGCAGCAGTCGCACCACCATCGGTTCCATGCCGGGGTCGGTGACCACGGTCACCGGATGCGCATACACCATCCCCGCCAGCGCGAGACCCAATCCCAAGGTGCCGCTCGATGATTCGACGATGCGCGCACCGGGGCGAAGGTCGCCGCGATGTTCGGCGCGCCGCACCATGTGCAACGCCGGGCGGTCTTTCATACCGCCCGGATTGGCGCCTTCGAGTTTGGCCCAGAAGCCGCGACCGCGACCGCTCAGTGGTTCACCGATCCACAGCACCGGTGTATTGCCCACCAGACCGCGCGGGCGCTGCGCCGGGATCGGTGCTGCCGGAATCGGCTGCGGGTGGTCGAGCACGATGTCGTCCATGACTGTCGCTTTCGGTATCTCCGCCCGGTGCGGGCGGTACGGATGCGGGCAGCGGACACCGGCCGCCGGCATGAGCCGGCGCCCTGTCGCTGACCGATCAGCGGCGGGCGATACCGAAACGCGTCAGAATGTCGCGACCGGTGCGCGGCGGCGGGCCCGGCGGTCCGCGCACGGCCGTCGCGAGAAAATGCCACGTGGCGGCGGTGGCGGGCTCCACCGCAGCCCACAGCTGGCCGGGTGGCCAGAGTTTCGCCGGATCGGCCGGGAGCACCGAGTCCAGCACCATGTGCCGGTCGTGCGCACAGCAGTCGTCCCAGGCGGGCAGATGGGAACCGAGGTGGACGAGTGCCGATTTCGCGGCGGCGGAGGAGACAGCGGCGCCGGATGTCTCCCCCTCGGCGACCGTGCAATCGGTATGCAGCACGACGAGAGTGAGGAGGAAGACGAAGATCAGGGCCGCGACACCTCGCCGCGGCCGGAGCACGGAACTCACCGCGTCCGCACCCGCCGCTCGAGCGCCCGCAGCAGCGAACAGGCATGGTGCCGGGGCACGGGCCGGGTCGGACACCGATCCACCAACCCAGCCTCCTCACCGCGAGTGTCTTTGCCGCACAACACCTTCGCACGACGCTGCCGAACACCGAACCGGTGGCAGTCCCAGCAATGGGGACCGCCACCGTAGCCTTAACATCTACTACTTATGTACGTAACTAGTAGATCCTAGCCGTCGAGAAGGCGGGCGCCGCCAGCGAAGCAGCACCTCGCAATATACCCCTAGGGGGTAGAAATACCAACTGCCGGGAAGCGGCTGCGCTCACTTCTTCTCGTCGCGCGCGTTCTCCGAAAGTCTGGAACCGAGCGTTTTCAATCCGGCCCGGATGCGGGCCTTCGCGGTAGGCAGCGGGATACCCAGATCCTGCGCCACCTCCGGATACGTGCGGCCACCGTAGAACGCGAGCAGGATCGCCTCCCGCTGCCGATGCCCCAGCCGGTGTACCTCCCCCGCGACGGACCGCTCGTCCAGCCGCTGCGTCACCTCGTCGAACACCACATCGCATTCCGGCTGATACTGATTGCGACCGAACGCGCGCTCCCGGTCCGCCAGCGATTGCTCCGAGCGCACCCGGTCGACCGCACGCCGGTGCGCGAACATCATCAGCCAGGCCATCGGGCTGGCCCGCCCGGCGTCGTATTCGCCGGCCGCGGCCCACGCCTGCAGATAGACCTCCTGGCTCACCTCCTGAGCCAATCCGGGGCTGCGCAGAATAGCGGTCAACCGTGCCATCAGGCGGGAATTGGTGCTGCGATAGAAGGCAGCGAAGGATTCGGCGTCCCCGGCCGCGGACTTGTGCAGCAAGGTAGCCAGCTCCGCTGCGGTGATGGTGGTCGAACTACTCTGACGGTAACGCTGATCGATGTCCATCGCACACCGTTTCGTTTCGCGGGATAGTCGTTACCTGCGGCGAGAATCGACTTCGTTGCCGAACCGCCCTGTTCAATCCTTGCGCCACCGAGCGCCGATGCTCGCGGCCGAACGCGTGATACCCGATCCGAACCGCTGGAACCGGCCGATTGGTGCCGTCACAATCAACGACATATCTAGCATCGAGAGCTGAGTGCCAGATGTTAACCACAAAAATGGAACAATCTCGAGAAGGTCGAAATTCCGCGATCGGAGCAGCCGCGGCGACGGAGATTCCCGAGGGCTTCTCGGGCTTCGCCCCGGCACCTCCTGAGGCGTGAATCCGAGCCCGAGGGTTGTCACACCTGCCCCACGCCATGCCGCGGAGACCGTGCCCTGCTCGGCGACTGAAGACATCGCGATGTGCGGATCCCGGCAGCCGCGTAGGCCGGATCATCGATCCGGCCTACGCTGTCGAGTCCGTCGTGGCGATTCGGGTCAGCGACCGCCGTGGCTGTGCTGACCGCCGGCCTGCTTGGCCGCGGTCGGCTGCGCCTGGGCACCCTTGCGCCCGGCTTCGTGCGGATCGGCGGCGTTGCGCCGGCCGAAGCTACCCGTGCTGGCCTGTCCGCCGCGACGAGCCTGTTCCTCGGTGTCGCTGCGGTTGCCGAACTGTCCGGGATTGTTCTGGTCGGCCATTGCGGACCTCCTTCGCAGTAGGGACTTCTTCGATCGCGACCGGCGTACTGCCCGGCCACATCAGAGGCTCTACCCGAGCCTCCCGGGGCTATGCGCCGAGATCTCGACCGATTGCGAAAGCACTGGTCGGGCGCGGAAATATCTTGCGGCACCGGGCAATTCGAACACGGAGGCCGAGGAACCACCGCCCCGATCACGCGGCCGCCGGGTCGAGCACCACCTTCACCATGCCGTCGGCCTTGCGCTGGAAGTCGTGATACACCCGCGGCGCCTCCGACAGCGGAAGTCGATGGGTGGCAAAGGTTTCCACCCCCAGCGGATCACCGTCCTGCAGGAGCGGAAGGATGTCACCCACCCACCGCTTGACGTTGGCCTGACCCATCCGCAGCTGAATCTGCTTGTCGAACAGGATGCGCATCGGCAACGGGTCGGCCATGCCGCCGTAGACCCCGGACAACGAGATCGTGCCGCCGCGCCGCACGATGTCGATGGCGCTGTTCAATGCCGCGAGCCGGTCCACACCGACGGTGTCCATCAGCTTCTGCGACACCATCGCCGGCAGATAGC
This sequence comes from Nocardia elegans NBRC 108235, assembly GCF_001612845.1. Lineage (GTDB taxonomy): Bacteria > Actinomycetota > Actinomycetes > Mycobacteriales > Mycobacteriaceae > Nocardia > Nocardia nova. Next base: position 6,699 of record NZ_BDBF01000069.1, read on the forward strand.
CGGCCGAGCGCTGCGCCATTTTCGCGACCGGTGATCCGTGCGCCTCCATACCCACCGCGTCGATCACACTGTCGGGGCCCCGCCCGTCGGTGCGGTCGCGGATCACATCCCCGATCGAGGCGCCGACCTGTTCCGGATCGACCACCTCCACACCGCGATCGGCCACCCGGCGCAATCGTTCCGGCACCCGGTCCACACCGATCACCCGGTATCCGCGATGGGCGGCGATCCGGCACGCCATATCCCCGATCGGCCCCAGCCCCAGCACCGCCACCGAGCCGCCGTCGGGCACGCCGGCGTATTCCACCGCCTGCCACGCCGTCGGCAGTACATCCGACAGATACAGGAAGCGGCTGTCGTCGGGGCCGGCCGGAATCGGGATGTGGGTGAAATCGGCGTGCGGAACCCGCAGGTACTGCGCCTGAGCGCCCGGCACCTGCCCGTAGAGCTTGGAATATCCGAACAAGGCTGCGCCACTGCCGTATTCGCGCACCTGGGTGGTCTCGCACTGCGTCGGCAACCCGGTATCGCACATGACACAGTGCCCGCAGGCGATCTGGAACGGCACCACTACCCGGTCACCCACCGACAGCGACCGCACTTCCGAGCCGACGTCGACCACCACCCCGATCGGCTCGTGGCCGAGCACATCACCGGCACTCATATACGGGCCGAGCACCTCGTAGAGGTGCAGATCGGACCCGCACACACCCGAGGAGGTCACGGCGATGATGGCATCGGTCGGTTCCTCGATCCGCGGGTCGGGCACCTCGTCCACCGAAATCTTGCGGCGACCCTGCCACGTCACTGCTTTCATCGTGTCACCTCGATCTGCATGTGTGCTGGATACGGCCACCGTCGGCCTACCCGCCGCCCGGATGACCAAACGAACGGGCGCGCCGCCGACGGTTTGCGGCAGGCGATCGGGGGCACGCGAAGCACATGGCTGGAAACGAATCCGACGAAGACCTGCTCACCTCGACCGAGGGATTGGATTCCGACGATGTGGGCAACGACGACGGCGACGAGATCGTGGAACCGCCCGACGACTGGTCGGGCGTCGACAGCTACGGCATGACGGCCGGTGAGCAGCGCACGGAACGGCCACTCTCCCAACGTCTTGCCGAAGAGGAACCCGATGTGGGGACGAGTCCGCCGGCCGAGCCGGCGCTTCCGGAATCCGGTGCGACCGAAGGCCTGGATTCGATCCGCACCGGATCACCCGGGGGCGCCAGTGACACCGAGGCCGTAGCGGAGATCGTGCGGCGCGAATCCGGCACCGACGACTCCTACTTCCCGCTGCCCGACGAGTAACGGCTCACCCCGGGGTGGCGGCGATCGTGGACCCGGCCGCGTCGTACATGGCGCGGCTGACCGCGCTCACGACGGTCGAATGGATCGGCAGTTGCCGGGTCAGGGAATCCAGCGCGGCAATCCGCATGATCGTCGATGACTGGGTGACCAGACAGAGATGTACCCCAGCGGCGCGATAATGCTCGGCCTCCCGCGCCAGCGCCAGCAGGGCGCGCCAGGACAGGAAGCCCAGGCAACTGGTGTCTATCACGACGATGCGCACGCCGCTTTCGGCAGCGGAACGTATGCGTTCACTCCACCCGGGCATGGTGTAGCTGTCGGCCTCGCCGCGAAACGACAGCACCAGCGCGGGGCCGCGGGTGCGCACGACAGCGGTGAGGCGCGCCTCGGCAACCTGCGAGGTGCCGGGTTCGCCGGCAGGGGCTACTGGACGTAATTCGGCGCTCGAGCTCATTCAGGTCTCCAACCGGAGCCGAGGGCAACGGGCGCAAGCCCGCTGCGGGCGTCCTACCACATGAAGACCGACCCGCGCTTTCCTTCATAACAGAGACGGAGCAGTCTGTACAGCCGAAACGGCGAAACCGCAGCTCGAGCGGGTGCGCAGCGAGAACCTCGAGAACGAGACGGGGCCCGGACCGGGTGCATTCGCTGCACCGGTCCGTGCCCCGGGACGAGATGACCGGACGAGATCAGTGGTCGAAAGCGTCCTTGACCTTCTCGCCCGCGTCCTTCAGGTTCGACTTGGTCTGATCGGCCTTGCCCTCGTTCTTCTTGTCCGGATCACCGGTGGCGGCGCCCAGTTTCTCCTTCGCCTGCCCGGCGGCGTTCTCGAGCTTGTTCTTGGCCTTATCGACGGCACTCATACCGTGCTCCTTCCGAGTTGCCGGACCACCCGCACGATTGCGGGTCGCATCGATGCGATAGCCACGCAGGTTCGAGTCAAACCTGCCGCCGGACGTGGCGAAGATCCACCTCGAACGCCGTTTACCCGGGTCGCGAACGGCTATCCTGCGAGCGTGCCTCTGCCGGTCGTGGTGGGAGAGTGAAGATGGTGTGTACTACCTTCGCGGTACTACGGGCCGGGCGACTCGCGCCCTGGACCCGCTCGCCGTTGATGCGCCGCGACGATCGCTTCGAGCAGGCGCTGCGCCTCGCCCTGCTGCTGGGCGCGCTCGCCGCCGTCCTGCTGGCCGCCGCCGCCGGCACCGCCCAGTATCGGACCGAACTCGCCTCCATCCACGCCGACAACGCCACGAAATCCGCTGTCACAGCGGAGGTTACGAGCGATCCGATCCGGATGCCGGCACCCAGCGGCATGTTCGCCGACCAGCTACGCGCCGAGGCGCAGTGGACCCGGGACGGTCATCCGGGCCAGGGGATGGTCGATGTCGACGGCACGACGCATCGCGGCGACCGAATTCTGTTGTGGCTCACGGCACAAGGTGATCCGACCACACCGCCGGTCGCCGACGACGCCGCGGTCGCCAAGGGCATCGCCACCGGCACGGCCGCTCTGCTCGCATGCTGGGCGCTGGCCTACGGACTGGCCCGGTGTGCCGGTTACGCGCTGGATCGGCGCCGGGCCGCCGAATGGGAACGCGAATGGCGGCGGATCAGCCCGCAGGTGGGACACGGCCACTCCTGAGCGCTGACTTCGGCCGAGAGCCGTCGCCCCCGTGGCCTCAATCCGGCAGGCGGCGCATCTCGATCAACGTCAGTCCCAGGGCATCGATGCGGGCCAGCACGCTGCGCATCGCGGTGTAGTCCTCGAGCGGGCCGAACAGCGCGGTGGTGCCGGGCGCTGCCACGCTACTGCGGGCCAGTTCGGGAAATTCGGCGCAGATGTCGCCGGACAGCTCCCCGGCGACGATGAATTCGTAGCGCACCGCACCGCCTCTCGATCCCCTGTGCCGTGCGGTGGGCGCAGGCACCCCGTCGTCGCCGCGGCTCAGGCCAGGGCGCGGCTCTTCAGCTGCTCGAACTCCTGCGCGGTGATCGTGCCCTCGTCGAGGAGCCGTTTGGCATCGGCGATCTGCGTGGCTGTATTGGTTCCGGCCACCTCCTTGATGTAGGCGTTCTGCGCCTCCTCGGTCTCCTTCGCCGCCCGGGCCGAACGCTGCGCCATACCGCCGCCACGCACGATCAGATAGACGAGCGAGGTGAGCAGCGGCAGCACGAACATGAACACCACCCACACCGCCTTCACCCAGCCCGACGTGCCGCGATCCCGGAACAGATCGGTGAAGATCCAGAACAGCAGCATCAGATACGCGGCGAACGCGAAACTCATGATGATCAGCCAGAACACATCCCACACGGGCATGACGTCTCCTCGATGACAGCGTCCGGCTTCCTCCGAACGGCTTCCCGCGACCGTGCTTCCACTGGGGCGGCAACCACCGCGGTACGCCGACCAGTTCACGCCTCGGACCCCGTGCGACGCTTCACCCGTTGCGGGTGAGCTCGTGCGCGACGCCCATTTCTACGGCCGCGGCATGCGAGCCGCCAGACCGTACCGGACCCGCGACGCCCGTCGGACTACTCACGGGCCGGCCTGTTCATCGGGCGATCCGTTCAGTCTTCACCGGGCAGGTCGGCGAGGAAATCCGTTACAGCGCTCCATATTTCCTCGTGTGGTGCGCCGTGCTGGGTCAGATCGCCCAGGTCTCGCACAGTGTCGACGATGTGTCGTATACGAATCAGCGCGACGGGATCCTGCGCCCAGTGTTCCCGGTCGACTCGCAGGGTTGCGACCAGCAGGTCACCCGGAAACAGATCGCCCGCGAGCAGCGGATCCCAGTTCAGCCGGGCCAGCACGCGCGGCAGCAGTACGCCGACACCTCCGCGTTGCCGCAGAAGGCAGCGCATATCCTCGACGGTCAGATCGCCGATCGGCTTGCGCCGCAGTTCGTCGACGGTGCGCATCAGGGCGGTCGCATCCGCCGGCAAGGCCGGCCACACGTCGTCTTCGAACTGTTCCACCGACAGGTCCTCGTCGGCATCCGCGCACACTGTCCACCTCCCGGCTTCGTGCCGGAAGAACAGGACGGCGACGTTGTCCGGTGCGTGGGTGATGCGCGCGAGGGCCACATCGCCGTAGACGCGGATACCCGACACCTCGAAAGCGGGCGCACCGATCGGATCGACCGGCGGCCCGGCGTAGTCCGGATCGGACACGTCGTCCAGGAATTGTTCGGCTTCTTCGGCGCACATCAACGCCGCCATCTCGCGAGGAATCCCGCGCTCGGTCGCCACCCAGAACTCGGTGATCAGCTCCGAGATCACCGACGCGTCGTCCACCGAAGATCTCATGCCGACATCCTGCCCCGCATCGCCGACCGGACTCCTGCCCGTGATGGGAAACCCGCACGTCGCTGGGCTCACGGCGGCGACGCGAGCGGCGCCATCGCGAACCGCAGCATTCGCCCTGTCGACGCTATCGGCGCCGCCCACTCAGGTAGTCCGACACCACTGCCGCACCCAGGCCGTCGAGATCCGGGGCGATGACGCGGCCGCCGCTGCGGCGTGCCATCAGGTCGACGAACGCGGCGAGCCTGGGGTTTTCGCCGAGGATGAACACCGAGACCGACGCACCGAGCTTCGCGAGGACGTCGACCTGGGCCATGGTCACCGCGAGGGTCCGCGAGTCGGGCGGCCAGTTGAAATACGAGCTGCCGTCGGGTTCCAGGTGGGCGGTGGGCTCGCCGTCGGTGACCACCAGAACCACCGGCACCGCGTCGGGGTGGCGGCGCAGGTGGCGGGCGGCGAGCAACAGGGCGTGGTGCAGGTTGGTGCCCTGTTCCCAGACCGCTTCCAGTCCGGTCAGTTCCGCGATGTCGACCGTGGTGGCGTGGCGGCCGAAGGTCACGACTTCCAGTGCGTCGGAACGGAATCGGGTACTGATCAGCTGATGCAGCGCCAGGGCGGTCCGCTTCATCGGCAGCCAGCGTCCGTCCTGCACCATCGACCACGACGTGTCGACGCACAGGGCCACCGCCGCGCGAGAGCGCTGATCGGTTTCGGTGATCTCGACATCCGAGACCGACAGCGACACCCGGCGGCTACCCGTCGACGCCGACCGAAGAACCGCGTTGCGGACGGTCTTCGACACATCCCACGGTTCGGTGTCGCCGAAGCGCCACGGCCGCGTCGCGCCCGTGGGTTCGCCGGCCGCCCCGGCCGTCACCGTCTCCCGCTGTCCTCGCTGAGCGCGCAACCGCCCGATCACATCGCGCAGCGCCACCTCACCGAGACGGCGTAATGCCTTGGGCGTCAAGCGAAGCGACCCGTCGGGGGCGCGTTCGAACAGCCCCTGGCGGCGCAGTTCGCGTTCCAGCTCGGCCAGCCGCGCGGCGTCGACGGCGGCGTCGGCACCGAGCTGACGGCTGAGGGCGTCGAGGTCGATATCCTCGAGCCGGGCGCCGGGATAGGACTGGCCGAGTTGTTCGGCCAACGCGTCCATTTCGGCCAGATCCTGCATCGCCTGTGCGCCCTCGCCGAGACCGAGCGGGTCCTGGCCCCGGAACCGCTGCCCCGAATCCCAGTCCTCACCCGGACGCAGCGCGCGCAGCGCGGCATCCAGCGCCGAAACCTGTTCGGCGATACGCGGATCGCCGAAGGCCTGGCCGATCAGTTCGCTCAACTCCGCCTGCTGCTGCGGCGAGAGCGAATTCATCATCCGCTGCGCGGCGGCCGCCCGCGCCGCCAGCGCGTCGATCAATTCCTCGGTGTTGCGGGGGTTTTCGGGAAAGAACTCGCCGTGTTCGGCCATGAACTCCGCGAACTGCCGCTCGGTGTTCTCGCCGCGGGCGTGGGCGGCGAGCAGCTGGTTCAGATCCGACATCATCTGCCGCACCCGCTCGACATCCTCGGGCGTGGCATGCTCGAGCGCCTGCTTCATTCCCTGGAAGCGGGAGTCGAGCAGTTCGCGGCCGAGCAGTTCCCGTATCTGCTCGTAGTTGGCGCGCCCCGTCTCCGAGCGCCACTGATAGTCGGCGAGTTCGGTCACCGCGGCGGCGGTACTCGACGGCAGCGCGTCGAGTTGCGCCTCGGCGAAGCGGGCATCATCGGCCGGGTCGGGGAACAGCGCGGTGCGTTCGGCCTCCAATGCCTGGTCGAGCAGTTCCCGCACCTGCTGCAAGGTGCCGTCGAGGCGGTGCTGCCGGGTGAGCTCGGCACGGCGTTGCCACAACCGCCGGGTCAGCTCGTCCAGCCCGGGCGTGCGGCCGGTGCCGCGGCGCAGCAGCTCCTCCAGGGCGGTGCGCGGGGAGCTGCCGTCCATCACGTCGCGGCCGATGGAATCCAGCGCCTCCCGGAGATCGACCGGCGGCGCCAGCGGGTCGGGACCGTCGTGATAGGGGCCGTAGGAGTAGCGGTCGGGGGTCGTCATGAGCCGTAGGTCGCTGTGCCGTCGTCGGAGTCCTTGGCCAGCTGACGACTCAAATACAGTGACTCCAAAGCGAATTCGACGGCCGCGGCGATACGCGCCGGCGAATCGGTCGACTGGGTGCCGAGCCGCTCGGCCACCCGCGCCAGCACCGGCAGCTCGGGCAGCGCCGAGAGCACCTCCTGGCCCGGCACCCGTTCGCCGGTGGTGACCGGATGGCCAGTGCTCACCGCCTCGGCCAGCGGCCGCAGATCCACCCCGGCCAGCCGCCGGCGTGCCGTCTCGGCGAAGGCGCGCCGCAGCAGATGGGTGAGGTGCTCGGTTTCGCGGCCCTCCTCGCCGGATTCGAATTCCACCTTGCCGCGCAGCACCGCGGGCACCGACTCCAGGTCCACCGGCCGGGCGACGGCGGGATGTTCACCGGTCAGCGCGGTCCGGCGCAGTGCGGCGGCGGCCACGGTTTCGGCAGCTGCCACCGCGAAGCGCGCCGAGACACCGGAGCGCTGATCGACCGCCGGCGATTCCCGCAGCTGGCGAACGAAGCGGGCCAGAACCTCGAGCAGCGGATCGCCGACCTCGGCGACCAACTCGGCCTCCTGGCGCACCAGCGCGGTCTCGGCCTCCACGTCGAGCGGATAGTGGGTGCGGATCTCGGCGCCGAACCGGTCCTTGAGCGGAGTGATGATGCGGCCGCGGTTGGTGTAGTCCTCCGGGTTGGCGGTGGCGACCAGCAGCACGTCCAGCGGCAGCCGCAGCGTGTAACCGCGCACCTGGATGTCGCGCTCCTCCATCACGTTCAGCAGCGCGACCTGGATCCGTTCGGCGAGGTCGGGCAATTCGTTGATGGCGACGATGCCGCGGTGGGCGCGCGGGACCAGCCCGAAGTGGATGGTTTCCGGATCGCCCAGGCTGCGGCCCTCGGCCACCTTCACCGGGTCGACATCGCCGATCAGGTCGCCGACCGAGGTGTCGGGCGTTGCGAGCTTCTCGGCGTAGCGTTCGCTGCGGTGACGCCACGCCACCGGCAGGTCGTCGCCCAGTTCGGCCGCGAGTCGCCGGCCCGCCGGGCTGATCGGCGCCAGCGGATGTTCGCCGAGTTCGGCGCCGTCGATCACCGGCGTCCATTCGTCGAGCAACCCCACCAGGGTGCGCAGCAGCCGGGTCTTGCCCTGGCCGCGCTCGCCGAGCAGGACCACGTCGTGGCCGGCGAGCAGCGCCCGCTCCAGTTGCGGGACGACGGTGCGGTCGAAGCCGACGATGCCGGGCCACGGATCGGTCCCGGATCGCAGTGCGGCGAGAAGATTCTCGCGGATTTCGGATTTCACCCCGCGCGGCTGATAACCGGCGGCGCGCAGTTCGCCCGCGGTGGCGGGCAGATGCTGAGGAACACTCACCCCAGCGACGCTACGACGATCTTGCGAGTCCGACAACGATTGTGTCGGCTCACTTCGCGGCGGCAGGCGGGGCGGGCAGGCTGTGCAAGGCGCCGACCACGGTGGAATGGATGGGCAATTCGGCGGTCAGCGGGTCGACCGCCGCCATCCGCGCGATCGTCGGCATGCGGCTGACCAGGCAGATCGCGACACCACGTCGACGCTGGTCGGCGGCTTCCTCGGCCAACACGACCAGTGCGCGCCAACCCAGGAAGCCGAGCCCGCCGGTATCCACGACCAGCGGCCCGCCGTGGGCTGCCGCGAGCGCCGCACCCTCGTGTACGAGGCGGCGCCAATCATCGAGAGTGCACGCATCGGCCTCGCCGCGCACCGACAGGACGACCGCGGCACCGTGGGTGCGCATGATCGCACTGAGCCGGGCCTCGGGGCGACCCGGGACGGGAAGGGAACGGTGATGACCGATTCGGAATGTGGCGTTCGTCTTCATGTGCGATCTCCCAGGCGAAATCGACATGTGCAGTGCCCCGCTTTTTCGAGGCAAATCCCGCTGTCACCTTTCTAACAAAGACGAAGCGGTCTGTATAGCCCGTCGGCGTACGGTTGCCGACCGCGACGCTGGGTAGCCGAAAGTCGACTGTCCCACGCATGTGAGGAGCCCCCGCAATGCAGATCGGTTACAAACTGGCATCGGAATCCTATGGGCCGCGCGAACTGATCCGACAGGCGATTCGTGCCGAGGCGGCCGGATTCGACTTCGTGGAAATGAGCGATCACTATCACCCGTGGCTCGACAATCAGGGCCACTCCCCCTTCACCTGGACGGTCTTCGGCGCCATCACCGAACGCACCGAACGCATCCGCCTGGTCACCGGCGTCACCTGCCCCACCGTCCGGTATCACCCGGCGATCGTGGCGCAGGCCGCGGCCACCTTGGCGCTGGTGTCGGACGGACGCTTCGATCTCGGGGTCGGCTCCGGTGAGCGGCTCAACGAACATGTGGTGGGCCGGGAGTTCCCGCCGATCGATATCCGCCAGCGCATGTTGCGCGAGGCCCTCGAGATCATCCGGCTGCTCTGGCGCGGCGGGTATCACACGTATCGCGGTGAGTACCTGTCGATTTCGGATGCGCGGGTGTTCGATCTGCCCGAGCGGATGCCCGACATCATCGTCGCCGCCGGCGGCCCCGACGCCGCCCGCCTCGCCGCCGAACTCGGCGACGGGCTGTTCGCGACCGACCCCGAAGCGCAGATCGTCGACACCTATCGCGGCGCCGGCGGGCGCGGCGGCGGCTACGCCGAGGTCGGAATGGCCTGGGCCCCCGACGAACAGACCGCGGCGCAGGCCGCATTGGACACCACCCGCTGGGCACTCACGGGATGGAAGGTGATGAGCGAGTTGCCGAATCCGGTGAATTTCGCCGCGGCGACCACCACCGTGCGGCGCGACGATATTCTCGAACAATTCGCGTGCGGTTCCGATCCGAAACGCTATCTGGAAGTCGCGCAGCAATATGTGAATGCCGGATTCGATCATCTGGTGATGCAGAACGCCGGACCCGATCCGGAAGGATTCATCGACTTCTATCACAGCGAACTCGATGCCCCCCTGCGCGATTTGACTCCGGCGAGCTGAAATTCGACGGTCGGCGCGCCACTCGAGGGTCCGGCAATACGATTGCCGGACCCTCGCCGTGCCCCGTGCGGTGATACTCAGGCGGTGTTACCGTGCCGGCGCAACCGCCGGAATTCCACCGTCACCGGATAACCGGCCACCGCCGAATCGAAGGGTGCCGTCGTGGCCTCGAGCGAGTCCGTGATGGAGGTCAGCACATGCCAGCCCAGTCCGTCCCGGTGCAGCGCCTCCGGCGTGACCGCTACCGCGGTCACCGCCACCGACATCCGGTCACCGTCGTAGCCGAAATCGCATTCGATCGACGATCCGGGCACGGCGCGTTCGATCAGCGCGGTGGCGATCTCGTCCAGCGCCACCCGGATATCGGTCACCTCGTCGAGTGCGAATTCGGCCATCAAAGCGACCGTTTCGGCCAGAGCGCGCAGCATGAGCAACTGGCGCGCTTGCGCGAGTACTCGCACGCCGACGGCCGAACCCGCAGGCGTCGGGTCCGCCGACGGCGAAATCCACTCGCTCAAGGACACGTCCTCTCCTTCCGCCCCGCAGGCGCGTCTCGCATTTTCCGCTCGTCGTCGCCGATACCCGGGGATCCGGGGAACCAAACGTCTGCCGGGAACCGAGTCGGCGGGGGTTCGCGATTGACGCCGAGATCGCCGGGTACCCGCAGGCCGAGCGGGTATACGCCGTTCCGGGTGCGCACGAGACTCCCGATGCCGACACCCCGCCCGGCCGCATTCCGGACGATCCTCGGCCTGGTGTCCGCCGGGGCCGCGGTGACGCTCGCCCTGCTTGGCATTTATCCGCGAAACAGGTTGAGGGACAATACTTCTCGGCCATCCGCGGCGGTGATGGCGGTGCGGCATGGACTGCACCGGTTGCACAGCGGGCACCTGGGCGACTACGCGGCGTGGCTGGTGTTCGGCTGCGCGGCCGTCATCGGACTGCTATGGGTGGGGTGAGGCGGTCTACTCCCCCGGCGTCTCGAGCCGGCCCAGCACATGCCGCAGCGCCGGTTCGAGACGGTCGGTGCGGAAGTGATGGCCGGTGGCCAGCAGCCGGGCCGGCTCCACCCGCTGGCTGGCCGCGGCCACCTCCCGCGCGCCCTGCCCGCCCAGCAGCAACGCCGGACCGACCTGTGGCACCGGCAGAATCGCGGGCCGGTGGACGACGCGGGCCAGCGTGCGGGTGTATTCGGCGTTGCGGACCGGATGCGGTGCCACCGCGTTCACCGGGCCCGACAGGGTGCTATCCCACAGCGCGCGGTGATAGATGTCGATCATGTCGTCGATGCCGATCCACGACATCCACTGCCGCCCACCGGCGATCGGTCCGCCCAATCCGGCACTGAACAACGGACGCAACAAGCGCAGCAGCCCGCCGGCCGGCGACTGCACCAAACCGGTGCGCACCCGCACCACCCGGACCCCGGCCTCGCGGGCGGGCCGATCGGCGTCCTCCCAGGCCGAGACCACCTCGGCCAGAAATCCGTCACCGGCCGGACTGTCCTCGGTGAGCACGCGATCGCCGAGGTCGTAGCCGTAGTAGCCGATCGCCGAGGCCCCGACGAAGGTCGGCAATCCGGCTCGCGCGGCCAGCTCCGCGAGCGCGCGCGTGGGTCCTACGCGGCTGTCGCGCACGCGGCGTTTGTGCTCGTCGGTGAACCGGCCCGCGATCGGCGCCCCGGCCAGATGGATCAGCGCGTCCACTCCGTCCAGCAGATCGGCGGCGGGCGCGGCCGTATCCCACTGCCGCTCGTCGCGTTCGCGCGCGGTCCCGCGCACCAGCCGGATCACGCGATGGCCACCGGTTCGCAGAAATGCGGTCAGGGCCGTCCCGACCAGTCCCGAGGCGCCGGTGATCGCGATGGTCGACGATCGCAGGCCGTTCTCGGCGGCCCGGGCGTGGGCCGCCAGATCACCGGCCAGCTGCCGGTGACGGTATTCGAACATGGGCCGCAGCAGCGCGGCGGGCACGGGCGTATCCACCTCGTCGACGATCCGGGTGCGCCCCGCGTCGACGGCTTCGAAGCCGTGGGTGTGGCGCCACTGCACCACGTGCGCGAAGGCCGAGGCGGGGCCCTCGGCGACGAGTTCGTCGGCGAACCGGTGCGGCGGGTCGTAGGCGACCGGGTCGTGGCGGGCCACCCAGCGCAGGTTGCCGGGCAGTGCCAGTTCGGCGCGCCCGTCCTTCAGCGATCCCGCCTCGCGGACCACCCGCACCGGTTGCCACGGCGGCGCCAGCCTGGTCAGCGCACCGGGCCGGGTGAACCATTCGAAGACCTCGGCCAGCGGAAAGTCCACGACATTCGCCGATTCGAAACCCATGAGGCGGCAGTACCCCCGCCACACCGGCCCGAAACCGCCGGCCACCAGCACCGCCCGGCAGCGTCGCCGTTCTCACCGCAGGGGATCGCCCCACGTCGTCCGCTCCCGCAATGCGGCTTTGAGCAGTTTGCCGCCCGCGTTGCGCGGCAACGGCTCGCTCACCACGGTCACATACTGCGGCACTTTGAAGTCGGCCAGCCGTTCCCGGCAGTGCTCGATCAGAGTGGGGATGTCGAGGCCGCCCGGATCGGAGACCACGACGGCGCCGACCTTCTCCCCCATGACCGCGTCCGGCACGGCGAGTACAGCGGCGTCGGTGACACCCGGCGCCGCGAGCAGGACCGCTTCGACCTCGACGCTGGAGACGTTCTCCCCGCCACGGTTGATGATGTCCTTGATCCGGTCGACGATGTGCACCCGCCCGGCGTCGTCGACGCGGACCACGTCACCGGTGTGCAGCCAGCCGTCGATGATCGTGGCGGCGTCGGCCTCGGGACGATTCCAATAGCAGCCGGTGACATTCGCCCCGCGCACGACCAGTTCGCCGACGCCGGGCTCCTCGCCGAGCGGGGCGATGCCGAGCTGGACGGAGGGCACCGCGTAGCCGACCGAATCGGCGTGGTCGACGGCGTCGCCGTCGGGCAACACCGTCATCAGAGACGCGGTCTCTGTCATGCCGTATCCGTTGAAGACCTGGGCGTTGGGGAACGCGTCTTTCAACGACAGCACCAGCGCCGGCGCGATCGGTGCGCCGCCGTAGCCGACCCAGCGCACCGTGGCGGTGTCCGCGCCGGCGAAGTCGGGGTGCCGCAACATCAGCGCATAGACCGCCGGCACCGTCACCAGGAACGAAATCCGCTCCGTCGACAGCGCGGCGATCAGCTCGGGAACACCGAGCGCCGGCATGATCACCGCGGTGCCACCGAGGTGGACGGCGGTCAGCAGCTGGGAGTTGCAGCCGGTCACGTGGAACAGCGGAACAGAGATCAGCGTCCGCATACCCTCGCCGATATCGCGGGGCAGTCCGATGCAGCGCACCATATTCTCGGCATTGGTCACGAACGCCTCGTGCGTGGTGGGCACACCCTTGGGATGGCCCGTGGTGCCCGAGGTGTAGAAGATCGCCGCGCTATCGGCAGCCGAAAGATCCTGCGTCACAACCGGTTCACCGTCGGGAAGCGGCACGCCGGGAGCGAGGTCGATCCGTGCGCCCGAATCCGCCAGCACGAACTCGACCTCCGGCCCGGCCGAGCGGATGTTGACCGCGACGGCGATTCCGCCCGCCATCACCGTGCCCCAGAAGGCGAGCACCCAGTCGACGCCGGCCGGATACCGCACCGCGACACGGTCTCCGCGTTCCAATCCGGCCGCACGCAGACCGCCGGCGACCCGAGCGGCACGCTCCCACAACTGCCGATAGGTCAGGCAATCCGCTCCGAGTTCGACGACCGCTTCACTCTCGGGCCGCGTCTCCACCTGGGCGCGCAGCATATCCAGCAGCGTCGCCGGGAGGCCGGTGTAATGCGCGACACCGTCACGTTCGGTGATGCCGGTGCGCGGAAAGGGATTGTAGCGGCGCGAAATCTCGATCACCGCGGGTTCGGTTGTCATCAGTGCATCTCCTCGATCGGCCGCGTTCGCACTTCGCCGGGCGCGCAACACATCACGGCCCGCGCAAAGCTCAGGCACCGAAATAGCGGCGCGGGTTGTGGACGAGCATGGTGTCGATCTGCTCGTCGGTGACGCCACGCGCCCGCAGCGCCGGCAGCACGTCGTCGCTGATGTGGGTGAAGTTCCAGTTCGGCACGGCGGCGGCCTTGCCCTCCTCGGAGAACCAGTCGATGAAACACGCCGCGTCGTGGGCGAGGACCATCTTCTCGGCGTACCCTCGCTCGACCAGTCGCACCACGGTGTCGACTCGCTGCTCGAACGGCAGCAAGACGTCGAGTCCGAATCGGTCCATGCCGAGGTAGGAGCCGGCGTCGGCAAGTGCGCACAGATAGTCCAGATCGGTGCTGTCGCCCGAGTGCCCGATGACGACCTTGCCGAGATCCACCCCCTCCTCCGCGAGCACCTTCTGCGCGATCAGGCCGGACTGGTTGTGGACGTTCGTGTGCACCGTGATCGGCGCCCCGGTCTCCACGTGGGCCTGGCCGACCGCGCGCATCACCCGCTCGACTCCGGGCGTCAGGCCCTGTTCCTCGATCGCGCACTTCAGGAATGCGGCCTTCACGCCGGTTCCGGCGATCCCTTCGCGGATGTCCTTGACGAACAGCTCGACCAACGGCTCGGCGACGTCGAACAGCAGGCCCGGGCCGGTGTAGTGGAACTGGAACGGCACCTCGTTGTAGGTGTAGAGACCGGTCGCCACGACGATATTGATGTCGACCTGCTCATTGATCCGCTGGATCCGCGGAATGTAGCGACCGAGCCCGATCACCGTCGGATCGACGATCGTGTCGATGCCGCGTGCGGCGCATTCACGCAACTTCGCGACCGCATCCGCGACCCGCGCGTCCTCATCCCACTGATTCGGATATTCGGGATAGTTCTGCCGCATCTCCTCGCCGAGCACGAAAACGTGCTCGTGCATCAGCACCTTGCCCAGGGCGGCGGTGTCGAGGGGTCCACGGACGGTTTCAACGGTAGACATCGAATTCCTCGGGGTATCGGCGACGAGCAGGACGGCTATGAAGACCACCGGAACAATGTGACCCACGCCATCCTGTGTGAGACACTGCGCAAGTGTGTCTCAGCTTCCTGGATTCGTCAACCCGTCCGATACCGCCGCCGAGTGCGCCGGGTAGGCACGGCGCGCCTCGGTATGAGGAGATGGTGGACATGATCGCTACTTCCGAGGGGCGTCGCGCCGTCGACGCGGCGACGAAGCTGTACCTGGCGGGCGAACAACTCGACATGTCGGTGCTCGCACGCGACCTGGGCATCGGACGCGCGACGCTGTACCGGCACGTCGGCAACCGGGACGACCTCATCGCGACCGTGCTGGCCGAAGCCACCGAACGCACCTACCGCAAGGTCTTCACCACCGCCACGGGATCCGGTGCGGCACTCGTTCTCGACACCCTCGAACGGGTGATGAACGCGGTCGCCGAGTCCGAACCGCTGCGGACGCTCACCAGTCGCGAACCGGCGCTCTTCATCCGGCTCGCGCTGCTCCCCGGCAGGATCGAATCGACGTCGGCGCGCATGGTCGCCGAACTGCTCGACAGCGAACAGCGTCAGGGAAATCTGACGTTGCCCTTGGCCGCCGACGTCCTGGCCGAGGCCATCGTCCGCATTTGCGACGCGCACCTCTACGCACCCCTGCTCGGCGGCGATCGACCACGGATCGACACCGCGCTGGCCATCGTCGCCCTGCTCCTCGGCGAACGCCGGGCGTGAACGACCGGTGAGCTCAGTCGGCGGGCAGTTCGATGCCGTCGGCGGCGACCTTGGCGGCCACCTCCTCGGGGAAGATGTTGCGGAACAGGTACAGATCCTGACCGAGCCGCCAGCCCGGAGCCAGCGCGACGGCATAGCGTTCGAAGTAGCCGAGCTGTTTGCCCATCAGCAGCAACTGCTGCGGGCCCGAGGCGCCCCGGCGTTTGCCGAATTCCACCAGCCGGGCCGCGACCTTGCCCATATCCAGTTTCGCCAGCTTGCCCGACAGCACCGGCGCCAGCGCTGTCGCCAGCTGCCGGCCGATGGTGGCGTCGTCACCGTCGTCGCCGTCGAGCAGATCCAGTTCCCGCAGTGCCCGCGCGACCGGTCGGAAGTCACCGTCGATGGCGCTGGCGTGGAACAGCGCGCGCACGAAGGCGCGCCACTGCGGCGTCATGGTGCCGACGATGCCGAAGTCGAGCATGGCGGCGCGGCCGTCGTCGAGCAGCCAGAGGTTTCCGGCGTGCACGTCGCCGTGGAAAAGGCCGTGCACCACAACACTTTCCACCCATGCCTTGACCAGACGGCGGATCAGCAGCTCGGGGTCGGGATGGGCGGCGCGGATGTCGTCGAAGCGGTCGAGCGGCATGCCGCTCATCCGCTCCATGCACAGCACGCGCGGGCCGCAGTACTCCCAGTACACCTCGGGCACGACCACACCGGTGTTGTCGCCGAAGGCGGCCAGATCGGCCCTCGCCTGCGCCTGATTGCGGGCCTCGTTGCGGAAGTCCAGCTCGGCGACGGTCGTGTCGTACAGATCGCGCACCACGCCTTCGGCATTGGCGATGCGTGCGTTCTCCGAGCGTTTGGTCAGCGCACCGGCAAGCCGGTACGCGGCGCGCAGATCGACGATCATGCGGCGGGCGATGTCGGGGCGCTGCACCTTCAGCACCGCCGGGCGGCCGTCGGCGAGCACACAGGCGTGCACCTGAGCCACCGAGGCGGCCGAGAGCGGTTCGTCGTCGAATTGCCGGAACAGCCGGTCGATCGGGGCGCCGAGATCGGCCTCGATCACCGCGCGGGCGTCGGTGGCCGGAAACGGCGGCACGTCGTCGAGGCAGCGCAGGCACGCGTCGGCGAGTTCGTCCGGAAACGAGGCCGGCGACGAGGCGATGAGCTGGCCGAGTTTGACGAACATCGGGCCCAGCGCCTCGAAACCATCGACCGTGCCGTCGGCCATCGCCCGTCGGCGCTTGGCCGGGCGCAGACCCTCACGCAGGATCCGACGCGTCACCCGGCTGCCGATCGTCGTGCCGATCGCGGCGGTACGCCGGAACTCCGCGAATCCGAATTTCTCCAGCGCCGGTACCGGCTGCGGCGGAGTCGCCCCCGCGCCCGGTCCGGAGGCGGTCTGCGTGGCCGCCGCCGTCACCGCAGGACCCCGCCGGTCACCTGCTCACCTGCCCGAATCATTCGTTGCGACCGTCCCATCGTCGTATCGTTCGTGCACAGTCTACGACTGCCGGGCCACCGTACCGGCCGATGTGACCCGCCGCACCCGAACCGCCCGGCACGCAGCGACGCCACCGTCACGGCGTGACGGGCCGGTTCACGGCGCGATGCCGAGACCCGCGGCGAGTACCGGCCAGGAGCGTTTCAGCGCGTCCTGCCAGTAACCCCACGAGTGTGTGCCCGTGGGTTCGAAGTCGAAGGTCGCCGGAATACCCAACTCTCCCAGACGAGTCGACATATTGTGCGTACACCAGTTCACCGCGGCCTCGATCACCCCGCCGATCACGAGCTGATCCAGATATCCGCGCGGACCGGGCTGCATATGGTCGCCGCCGTACACGTCGTACATACCGGGCACACCGGTTCCGGTGGAGATGAACAGATTCAGTCCCCGCAGCCCATCGGCGTGCACGTACGGGTCGTTGGCCGCCCACATCGGATCGTCGTCGGGGCCGTACATGTTCTCCACATCGCCGCCGCCCCAGGTCTGCACCGCCATCTTGACGAATTCCCGGCCGATCGGATCACTGATCTGCGCACATCCGGAATACGCGGCCACCGACCGATACAGTCCCGGGGCGGCGATCGGCAACTGCAACACCGAGGTTCCCGAGGTCGACAACCCGGCCAGCGCGTTGGCGCCGGTGGTGCGATAGCGCCCGTCGATCAGCGGCGGCAGTTCGGCGGTGAGAAACGTCTTCCATTTGTACACACCGAGTTTCGGATCCGGCGCGCGCCAATCGGTGTAATAGCTCCAGCGGCCCCCGACCGGCTGCACGACGTAGGTCTGCTTCGCGGACAGGAAGCCCGCGACATCGGTGTTGCGCTCCCACGTGGCCGAATCCTGGCCTCCCCCACCGCCGTTGAGCAGATACAGCACCGGCGCGGGCGCCTGGTCGTCGGCGGGCAATTGCACCTTCACCATGATGTCGGTGTTCATCGCCGCCGAATGCACCCGCAACTGCTCGGTGCGCGGATCGAGCCGCCACCTGCCGGTGACCGCCGACCCGTCCGCGGCGACCGGTTCGGGTTGCGCGCCGGCGGGCGCGGCCCCCAGCACCGCGCCCGCCAGCACCAGAACGACGGGAATGATGCTGCCGCGCAACACCTTTCCGAACATGAGAACTCCTTCGTGAACTAACGGATCGCCGCAGACGGGCCGAGACGAAAAGGCCCGCCGGGCGATGCGGTGTGAGGGCATCGCCCGGCGGGCGCACCACCGTGGGTGTGTGCACTCCTGAGCGCGGATACGAGGCCGGCGTGTCCTCGATCCGCGCCGGACCCCACGGCGGCGTGCGGCCCGCCGGAACACGATGGGAATTCAGGGTTTGCGCGTTCCGGCGAGCAGGTCGCCACAACTCAGAGCTTGCCGCCGCCGCCCAGCAGCCACGGGTTGAAACTGCAGGTCAGCACCGGAGCCTGAGCCGGGTCGAGGGCATGCAGGATGATCGACAACACCCGCGGCGAGTACATCATCGTCAGGTGATCCGACAGATCCTGCTCGCATCCGTCCTGCAGGGTGACGTTCTCGACCGTCGCACCGGGCCCGGACCGCAGGAAGGTCAGGTCGTACGGCGTGGTGACCTCGTCGTAGCGGGTGCCGACCACGGTGTAGTCCACACCGGGCATGGTGTCGCCACCGGCATTGAGCTGATTGACGAAATCCGAACCGACCGTCTGCTGGATACCGGAGTGGCCCACGAAGATCTCGACCAGCCCGAGCACGTCGATGCCGAAGTTGTTGATGGCCCGGCCCAGCGCCCCGATACCGTCGAGGGTCGTGCCGTGGTTGGTGGCGCCGAAGGTCATCATGTGATGCACCTTCGCCGCACCACCGTCGAACTTCAGATACCACCGCGACATCGCGCCACCTTGAGAATGGCCGACCAGATTCACCTTCTGCGACCCGGTCGCCGCCAGCACCCGATCCACGAACTGCGCCAACTGCTTCGACGAATCCTGAATCAAACCGGTGCCGTTGGCGCCCGGCAGCACCGATCCGAGACCGCCGCCCTGAATGAGATTGGATTTGCCGTAATTGAACGTGAATACGCAGTAGCCCGCGTCCTTGATGGGCTGACTGACGAAGGAGAAGTTGTCGTAGGCGTTCTCCCACGTCCCGTGCACCAGCACCACCGGTTCCGGATGCGCCGCGGTGGGCTTGCAGTTCCAGTCGTTGGTTCCCGGCGGGGCCACATCCGGATACAGCAGGCCATAGCCGAAAGCGGCCAGGAACGAGCTCTGCGCCGGGCCGTAGCCGATGGTGTCGCTGGAGGTTCCACCCGATGATCCCGAGCTGGACCCGGAACCGCCGTAGCAGTCACCGGAGCCGTTGCCCGAGCCCGCGCCACTGCCCGAGGTGCAGGCCGAACCGGTACCGGCGCTGCCGGTGTCGGCGATCGGGTGGGCGGCGGGATTCTTCAGTCCCTGGTCGATGAAGTCGACCAGTTGCTGCTCCTGCTGCTGATCGTTCGACGCCCCCGCCGGCTCGGCGTCGGCGCCGATCCCCGCGAAGCCCATCATCAACAGCGAAACCCCCACGACGACCGCGGCGCTCAGCGACCTGCGGCGGGTGTTTGGTCTCATGGGTGAACCTTTCGTCAGAACATCGGCGTTCTTTGTTGCGATGCGCGACCGCGAGCCGCGCGGCCGAAACCGATCTCAGACGCTAAAGTCGCTGACGAGCCGCCGATACGGACAACGGCAGTCTCTTCGGAATCTCACGAGACGCCGAACGGACCGCAGTGAAGTTGCACAGCCGGGCGAATTGTCCGGCGACGCCGGAGCTTTTCCCGAATCGGCGCAGTCACAGCAGTAATGCCGAATGTGCCGTGAAATATCCAGCGATACAACCAATTACGACGCAATCACGAACAGATATCGGATTCTCACTGGGAGTTGTCCGTCCGGTCCGGTCCACGTGAGTACGTGGCACGGCCCCACGTCGTCTGGAGTCCTGATGCCCGGCATTCGTATCACCCTGCGGCCCAACGGTTTTCGATTATTAGCCGCCGCCGCGCTGGCCTTCGGCGCTCTCACCGCGGTCGCGCTTCCCACCGCCGCGGCCGATCCGCTCACCGATGCGGCCGGCGTCATCGAACAGCTGCGCGCCGTCGGCGATCCGCTGCCGCCGCTGCCCGCCCCGCACGGGCCGACCACCGCGATCGTGGTGCTCGGTTACGGGCTGATGCCCGACGGGAGCATGCGCCCCGAACTCGTCGCCCGGCTGCAGGCGGCGCTCGTGCAGGCGATGGTGTCGCCGGCCTCCCCGATCATCGTCACCGGCGGAAATCCGCAGGGCGGCACCACCGAAGCCGACGCCATGGCCCGCTGGCTCGTCGCCCACGGCACGGCCCCCGACCGGATCCACATCGAATCACGTGCCGGCGATACCGTCGAAAACGCCACCAACTCCGCGGAAATGATGCACGCGCTGGGCGCCGGCGATGCGGTGGTCGTCACCTCGGCCGACCACATGCCCCGCGCCGTAGCCGATTTCGTCGATGCGGGCGTGCCGGTGGTCGGCACGGTCAGCCCGCAGGATCTGCCGCCGGTGGTGCTGGAGGTGTTCGGGCCCCAACAGTGAAACCGGAGTCGCCGGTCGTCTCAGCGCGGACCCCAGGTCCGCGCTATCCCGAGCCCGACGGCCAGCGCATCCCACGCCGAGGGCAAGGCGGCGGTGAAATCGGGCCACGAATGCGTCCCCGCGGGGATGTAGCGCACGGTGGCCGGGATGTTCAGCTGAGCGAGCCGCGCGGCGAAGCGCTCGGTACACGTGCGCGCCCCCGCCTCCAGCGCCACGCCACCCCCCGCGGAACGCAGCGCACCAGCGACGTCGTGCGCGGTGGCGATCGCGGTCAGATCCGGTGGGCTCGGCAGGCCCGTGGCCGCCGACAGATAGATCGGCGTGCCGCGCAGGGTATCGGCGCCCAGATAACTGTCGTGGGCCGCCCACTCCGGCGAATTCGGTGGGCCCCAGAGGTTTTCGGGGTTGCCGCCGCGCGAGGCCACGGTGATGCGAGTGACGGCCTGGCCGACCTCGTCCGCGGTGGAATAACAGCCGCTGATGCCCGCCACCGCGCGATAGAAGCCGGGGTGGCGCTGTGCCAGCATCATCGCCGCCTGCGCTCCCATCGACACTCCCGCGATGGCCCGGCGCCCGTCGGCATGCAGATATTTCTCCACGATCGGCGGCAGCTCGTCGACGAGGAAGGTCTCCCAGCGGTTGAGGCCCAGGTTCTGGTCGTAATGGTCCCAATCGGCGTACATACTGCCCACGCCGTCACCGGGCAGCACCACGTCCACCGGTTTGCCGGCGAAGAAGCGCGCGGCGTCGCCGTCGGTGAGCCAGCCCGAGGTCGCCGCACCCTCCACGCCGTCCAGAAGATAGAGGGTGGGCCGGGGTTCGCTCCCGGCGCCGTGCAGCACATCGATGGGCACCACCCGATGCATCGCGGCGGAGGCGATATACAGCCGATCCCACGCCGGCCCGCGGGATTCGGTGCGCACCAATTCCGTTCGCGTCACGGCGGGATCGATCGCCGGCGGGGCCGGTGGCGGGGGCGCGGCCGGATCGGCGCACACCGGAGCCGCCGCCATCGCGCCGGCGGCCACGGCCAACGCAGCGCTCAGCGCCGCACGAGTGATCACCGCTGCACCACCGCCGGACCATCCGCGAACGCCGTCTCCCGGGCGCGCGCTCGTTCCCGCCGTTCCCGGAAGCGGACGGCCGTCTTCTCCAGAGCGGCCAGATAGGCGGCCAGTTCGTCGCGGGCCCGCTCCCCCGTACCGGTCAGATCGGTGCGATCGAACACATGCCAGTTACGCAGCACCGGACGCAGCACCGTCTCCAGATGCTGCGGCGGATCGTAGATGCCGTGGGCGGCCAGCAGCAGCGCGTGCCGCCGGAAGCCGGGTCGTGCCGACCCGGGCAGGCGGAAACCGGTGACCGCCTCGGTGATCGCACGCATCATCGCGTCCGGAGCCAGCTCGAGGGCGGCCCGGGAGATATTGCGATAGAAGATCATATGCAGGTTCTCGTCGGTGGCGATGCGCGACAGCATCCGGTCGGCGATCGGTTCACCACAGGCGATGCCGGTGTTGCGGTGACTGATCCGGGTGGCCAGCTCCTGCAGTGTCACACAGGCCAACCCGCGCAGCAACCGCGAGACCTCCGGCGCGGCGACGCCGCTGGTCAGCCGCGTCATCCGGGCGCGTTCCAGCGCAACGGGATCCACCGCGCGGGTCACCACCAGGTAGTCGCGGATCACAATCGCGTGGCGGTTCTCCTCCGCGGTCCAGCATCCCACCCACGTTCCCCAGGCGCCGTCGCCGCCGACCATCTCGGTGATCGCGCGATGCCAGGAGGGCAGATCGTCCTCGGCGAGCAGATTGGTGACCAACGCCACCCGCGCCACCTCCGGCAACGCCGATTGTCGCGGCTCCCAATCGTTTCCGCCCAGTGCCGCGAAATTGCGGCCCTCACCCCAGGGCACGTAGTCGTGCGGATGCCAGGCGCGCGCCTTGCGCAGATGATCCGCGAGGCAGCGTTCGGCAACGGGTTCCAACTCGCGGAGCAGATCGCGATCGGTCACGGCGAGGCTCACGCATACTCCTCGGTGCGCGAATCGGTTGCGAGGTCGAAGGCCAGCAACGCCAGGCTCGCGCGCGCCAGACCGTCCGGGCGGGCCAGTTCGATTCCGGTCAGTCGCTCGATGCGCCGCACCCGATGCGCGACGCTGTTCGGGTGGATCGTCAGCCGCTCCGCCGTCGATTTGCGGTCCAGGCCCGAATCCACATAGGCGCGCAGGGTTTCCAGCAGATCCGGATGCGGCCGCAACGGACCGAGCACTGCGGCCAGATGCGCACGCGCCGGACCGGGCCGGGTCAGCTGGTACTCCACCGCGACGTCGGCGATCTCGTACAGACCCGGCGGGCGGCCCAGTGCGCGTACCAGTTCCAGCAGTTCATGGGCCTGGGCGGCCAGCTCCGGGATGCGTGCGGTGGGACCGGCGACGACGGTCGCGGTCAGCGGCACCGAGGCCGCCGCGGACAGTACGTCCAGGGTGTCGGCGGTCAATACCGGGGCGTCGATGCGGGCGGTGGCATCGGGGTCGTCGACCGGCACCAGCACGGTGCCGCCGTCGACGGAGAGCAGTGACAGCGCCCGTGAACCAAGCACCGGCGCCAGCGCGCTCTGCAGTCGGCGCAGTTTGCGGCGGGCCACCGTTTCGGCATTGCGACGTGGATCGGATTCGCCGGGATGCGGGGCGATCGACAGCGCCACCACCTGATAGGCGGGCGCGACCGCGATCCCGGTGCGGCGGGCCAGTGCGGCGCGGCCGTGTCCGCTGAGCAGGGCGGTGACCAGGGTCTGGGCCGCGGTCTGATGATGCCGGGCGGCCGAACGGTGTTCGTCGAGATAGGCGGCCGAGGTGGCGACCGTCACCGTCTCCAGCAGGCGCAGGGCCTGCTCGGCGTCGGCGAACAACGTCTCGCCGTCACCGCGGCCACCGGCGATATCGCTGAACACGCGCCGCACCGCCTCGTGGTAGGCGCGCAGCACGGTGTCGAGGTCGATGCCCTCACGCGCCCAGGCGCCGGCCCGGCCGACCAGTTCGGCCAGTCGCGCGGCATCCGCCGGTTCGGGATCGGGTTCGGCGACCATATCGGCGGCCAGGGCGAGACATTCGCGCACCCCGGCGCCGAATTCGGCGGTGGTGTCGGAATGCGGCGCCGGCGCGTCGGTGCGCACACTTCGGGTCAGAGTCGCCGCCAGGCTGGGTGCGGATGGTGTCATCGGGTCGCTCCAGAATCTGTCCCCGCGCGAAGTGTGCCCGCCGGATGCCTTGGGGTGAGGGTGCACCCGGCGAGCGGTTCCACTGCTACGCACAGTGACCGCGTCGAGGAAGGGGTTGGAAGTCCTGGTGCCGCGGGTCGAGCTGTGCGCCGTGAGCGGCGGCTTCGAGTTGGGAGCCGCTCACCGGTGGCCGGTCCGGCGTCCGCACTGCCGACCTCCTCTCCTTACGGAAGGTGCGGGTGCGCCGGTTGCCGAACGCGGCACCGTCCGCGCAAAAACCGGTGCCGCGTTCACATCACGGTACGGCCACGGAATCGCCTCGAACCCGAAACACCGGCGATCCGATGACAATTCATGAATCGCACCGGGGACGGCTGGGGTCGCGGCACAAAATCATCCGCGACCCGGCGCGAGAGAAAGACGCCGCCGTTTCAGCATTCACTCGGGGCGGAAACGCCCTGCAATCGCTGATCGACCCAGCCCATGGCCTCCGGATACCCCAATCCCGCTGCGATGATGTGCTCGCCCGGCACGCTGCGATACACCGCCGCCACGCCCAGTGAGCATTGGTCGCGATAGAATTCGCGCGCTCCGGCGGCCGGGATCCAGAATTCCTGTTCACCGTTGTAGACATACAGCGGCACAGCGGATTTCATGCCCTGCATCCGCGTCACCCGGTAGATGTCACCGGCCAGCGCGCTGTGCAGCGGATCGGGGGTGTCGGCGGCGATATCGATCGGCAGTGACAGCACCCCGGGAACGGCGAACACACCGGCGCAGGTGTCCTTGAGCGGCGAGAGGGCCGCCCACCGGGCCAGATTGTTCATTCTCGCCAGGATTTCCGGCCGCTCCCGTCCTACCCCGAAGGTGGCTGCCAGGAACACACCCGAGGCGAAGTTGGCGTTCATGCTCTGCGACAGGATCTGATAGTCGGCCGGTACCCCGCCCAATGCGGCACCGACGATCAGCGGCGCCAATTCCGGTGCGTAGGAATCGATCAGCGCCACCGCGCCGCGGGTGGCGATGGCACCACCGGAGTATCCGTGCATGGCGTAGCGGCTGGCGCCGAATTCCGCGGGCAACTCCGTGCGCATCGCCCGGATCGCGTCGAGCACGGCGTGGCCGGCCACGAAGGGTTCGGCATAGGCCATCCGCGGACCCTCGTGATCGGGAATCAGCACCGCGTACCCGCGCAACAGCGCCAATTGCGTGGTGGGCGGGACGAAATCGGTGGTGCCGGTATCCCCGGAGAAACCGTGCGCGAGTGTGTAGCCGGGCGTACAGGTCCGGCCCAGCGCGTCGATGGGAAGATTGTTCACCAGCACCGGCCGCGATCCGGGACCCGTCCACGGTGCGGCCGGAATCGCCAGTGTCGCAGTCGCATACGAGGGGGCGTCGTGGGCGTCGGTGGTGCGGTATTTCACCTGCAACGCCTGCCGCACGGGCACCACCAGCAGCGGAGCGGCGGTCGCCGTCACGTCACGGGTCGCGATCACATCACCGGGCCGCAGCCCCGCGAGATCCGCGGGCCAGTCGTCGAGCAGCGGATCGCCCACCGGCGAGGGCATGACGGCCTGCTGCAGCCGGGCCAGGTCGGCGGTGACGCCGGTCTCTCCGGCGGCCGCCTGATCGGCCACGGGGATGGGTGGCGGTGGCACCAGGATGTTGATCCACTGCTGCAGCTGCGCGAGCCCCGGCGCCGGCGGATTCGACCGCGCCGGATCCGGTTCCTGGGGTGCGAGCGGTTGCCCCGGCAACCCGGGTAAGGCGATCGCGGGTAACGGCAAGGCCGGCAGGGGAATCGGCGGCTGGGCCGCTGCGGTACCCGCAACAGGACCGCAACCGATCAGCAATGCCGTGACCAGTACATGCCGGATTCGCATGGCGCACCCCACTAAAGCTCACCGCTGGTTCCCGTGCGCTGCCAACCCGAGTTCCGCGCTGAACCAGGTGTTTCGAGACTACCGGCGCGAATCCGGCTGTCCGGGCGGCGTGTTCGGATCGTGCGCGCCGCGAGTCCGCATCGATATCGAATCCGGCACGCCCCCGCGGTGCGGGGTCGGCGCGCTCAGCAGTTGCTCGGCACCGGCTGAGCGTGCATGCGGCCGTCGAGCCAGCTCAGCACCTGCGGCAGGCCCAGCACGGCCGCGGTGAGGTGATCGGGTACCGGAATGGCCTCCGACTGGACCGTGACCCCGGCCTGGCACCAGCGCCGATCGGTATTGACGATCGAATCCACCGGGATCAGGCCGTCGATGGGCGAATGCCATTCGAAGACCGGCATATTCGGCACGCTGTCGGTGTAGAGCTCGAGGCTGTTGTCCTCGACCACCTTGCGCGCGACCGGATCCTCGATCATCGACGTGGTTTTCGCGAACTCGCTCACCCCGTGCCCCGCGCCCGCGGCCAGCAGTCCGTTGGTGCAACTGTTCGCCATCACCTGCCGCACCGCCATACCCTTGTCGTTGAGCTGGTCCGACAGCGGGAACCGGTCGGGGTATTCACGTTCCAGGCCGAGTCCGGCCGCCATCGCCAGGCCGAAGGCCGGATGCGAGCCGTACCCCAGGCCCTCCAGCATCTTCACCATGTTCATCGGCACGCCACCGGCGGCGGCCCCCGCGATGCGCAGGTCCGGCGCGTAGACCGGCGCCAGCGCGGCCGCCCATGCGGTGGCCATGCCGCCGCCGGAGTAGCCGGCCATCGTCACCGGGCTGTGCTCGAGTTTCAGATCGGCGGCGTGCTGCACCGCGCGAATGCCGTCCAAGGTGATCTGGCCGCCCAGACGCGCTGCGCCGTAGGCGAACTGCGGCCCGAGATGGTCGGGCATCGCGATACTCCAGCCGCGCTGCAACACCACGTTGTA
Organism: Nocardia elegans NBRC 108235; assembly: GCF_001612845.1. Lineage (GTDB taxonomy): Bacteria > Actinomycetota > Actinomycetes > Mycobacteriales > Mycobacteriaceae > Nocardia > Nocardia nova. The sequence continues at coordinate 33,304 of NZ_BDBF01000069.1, forward strand.
GGCGGGCGCCTCGCGGACCATCAGATCCGGGTTCTTGGTGTAGAGCACATGGGAGACACCGCAATCGGCGCCGAGGCCGTTGATGATCGTCTGATACGACAGCAGCGGCCCGTCGGCCGCCCGCTTGCGCGGCGTCAGGACGGTGGTGGTCGCCGCGATCGGCTTGCCCTCGGAATTGGTCGAGCGGAACTTGATCAGCGTGATGTCGGTGTCGGGGAAGATGTCCAGCGGCGGTAGCGGTTTCGTCGCCAGCACGTCGCCCGGCTTGTGCTCGGCGATATCGGCCGGCGCGGCGTAGAACGGGTCCGGGTCCGGTGCCGGGTAGATCGGTTGCGCCGGTGCGGAAGTCGTGGCGGCAGCGAACAGCAACAGACTGCCGGCGGCGACGCTCAGCGCCCGCCGGACCGCGGTTTGGCCCATGGGCCAAGAGATTATCGCGCGCGCGAGGCAACCCGAAATCGGCACCGCAGGTCCTGAGAAATCACAAGTTTGCCGCGCGGCGGTATGTGTCACGCGATGAATTCCGCGCTGAAACCTGTTCGGGTTACCCGTGAGTACGTAGCTTCGTTCCTGCACCGATGCAAAGGAGCACGGCTATGGACATCTTCGAAACGGCCCCCGACATCCCCACTCGCCGGATCACGGTCTACTTCGGTGGCACCGGCCCCGACTGCGACATGATGCTCGAATACGCCGCCACCCGCGCCGAGGCCTGGGAGTTCGCCGCCGCCGCCGTGCATTCCGGACTGGCGGTCACCGTGGACGGCATGGTCCGGCCCGGATTGCGACCGCTGCCCTGCCGTCGATTGTGGCATTGAGGAACCGATCCGCGTCCCGGCGACTGTGAGCGATCACAACGGCCCGCCGACCTGCTTCGATTTCCGCACAGACGATTCGCGAAGCACCCTCGGTTCCCGGCCCGCCGGTTAGCGTTAACCGCCGGAACAGATAGTTCGGGAGTAGAAGGAGTCAGTGATGACCGTCGACAGCTCCAACCGGTCCAGTCTCACCTTCTCGGGACGGCCCATGTCGTCGCCGTTGAAGGATGTGTGGTCGCTGTCGCGGCACATGGTCGGCCACTTCGTCGAAAACGTCGCCCCCTGCGGCACCCTGCCCGGCGACGCCATCCACGGCGACATCACCACCATCACCCGCACCTGCCTCGAACTCGCCATCAGCCTCCTCGACGGCCGCGACATCCCCGAAAAAACCGAACGCCTCAAAGACGCCGCCGCCGCCTGGGCCCGCGAAGGCGTCCCCATCGACACCATCCACCACGCCATCCACGAAGGCTTCAAAATCGGCTTCGACCTCGTCGTCACCAACGCCACCACCAAAACCCGCACCACCACCACCACCAACAGCAACGACAACAACGACAACGGCAACGGCAACGG
>NZ_BDBF01000070.1 GCF_001612845.1 Nocardia elegans NBRC 108235
CACCGTCAAACCGGACCGCGCGGACACCGCACAGCCGCGAGACCGCGCCGGTGCCGGTCCGCGCACGGAGCAGCCACGCGGTTCCGAACCGACACGCGCGAGCGACCGCCCCGAAAATAACCGCACCCCAGGCAAATCCGATCAGCCCACCGCGCAACGGTCGGACCGACCGGTGGCCCGTGACGAGGTACGCGCACCCGAACGTCAGTCCGCGCCACTGAGGGATCTGGACGGCGCCGGAATGCGTGACGACGCGACGAGCGATGAGGCGGGAACTCGTAGCAAGGCCGGAACCGGCGATCAGGCCGCGACGCGCGATTACGCCGCGACGCGCGACCAGGCAGGGCCGCGGGACGACACCGCGACTCGTGACGCTGCTGCGACTCGTGACGACACCGCGAGGCGCGACGAAGCGACCGCGGGTGACGAGCCGGGGGTGCGTCGTGTCGACGAACCGGAGTCCAACGAACCGGATGCGGCGCACGTAGATCGGCCCGCGCGTGCCGAGGATTCGCCGGAGCAGTCGGCCGAGCCCGCGCGCAGAGACGGCCGAGATCCGGGCGATTCGACCGAGCCCGCGCAACGGGAGTCCGAGCGGCGCGATGCCGACACCTCCACCCCGCGCGATCGGGACGAGACGGTCCAGCGGGACCCCGAGCAGCGTGACTCCGACGCGTCCGCCCCGCGCGATTCCGACAGCACCGAGCCTCCGGTAAGTGAGCATGCCGGCCCGAGGGATGCCGAACATGCCGGTCCGCGTGAGTCGGACGGTGCCCCCCCGCTGGACAACCGCGCGCCCACCCGCGATTCCGACAGGGCTGCCCCGGTGGCCGACGAGTCCGTTGCCTCCCGGGACGCCGACTCGGCGGTTCACACCGATGCCGCCGCACCCCGCGACGCGGATTCGGGCGTCTCGAACCGCCCGGACGAGCCGAGTGTGCGGCACGACCCGGCCGACGACGCCGCGGCGGCGGGTACGCCGCGCGACGACACCGGCGATCCGGCGCGAGACCCGTCGCATCCGGACGAGGCTCGATCCGAACACGATGCCGCGCAGGACAAATCGAATGCGGAACCGGGTGGACCACGACGGCGCCCCGCCGCCGACGCGAACCACGACGGTACGGTGCGCAAACCGGTTCACGATGAGGCGGGCGAGGACGGCACCCGGCACGACCGCGACGAGACGAGCGATGACCGGCCCGATGACCAGCTGGTGCCGGGCGCCCCGCCCATGCCGGCGCCGATCGGCGACCATCAGCCGGCGCGTTCCGCGCGGAGCGAGCAGCCCGATCACACCGGTGCTCCGGAGGCGGCGAAACCGGCGACTCCGCGGCCGGGGTCGACCCGCGGCCGCTGTGCCGAATTGGCGCTGAAGCTGATTCGCGATCTCACCGGCAGCAAGACGATCCGGCTGCCCGAGCGCGCGGTCGGACCGGAAGGGATGACCGCCGCGGAGGTCCAGGCGGACGCCGGTGGCCGGATGGTGAAGGTCGGCGACCACGATGCGATCGCCCGGCGGCTCTCGCGGATGCGCAAGGGGGCGTCGGCGCTGGTAGTCGACGGTTATCACGCCGGTCCCGGCCGCCGAGTAGTCGGTGCGCACGCCTACGTCATGGTCCACGAGGGGGGCGGGCGGATCGTGGTGCGCGATCCGAGTACGGGGGTGGTGACCGACCACCCGGCGAGCGTGCCTTCGGACCTGCACGACACCCACATGATCCTGTTCGACCACCGTGGGCGTCCCATCCATCCGCTCACCCCGGAACATCGGGAAGCCCTTGCGCGGCAGCAGGACCCGTCCGCCGTGCGGATTCGGCAGGCGCTCGACGACAATGTCGGCCGGGTGCACGAACTGCTGCTCCGAACACCCACCGGCAGAAGGATTCTCGGCGAACTCACCGATCGCCGCTATCGCGAGCACATCGATCAGGGGTCGCACAGCGACGGCAGATCCGGGTCGTTCCGGCGCCGCGACATCACGGCGGTCCTGTACGCCGAGGGACGCGGCCAGATCGCTCAGGCGCTCACCCTCGCGCACGAGAGCGTGCACGCCGAGCGGTATCTCAACGGCGAATCCCCCGCCGATCGTCCCCTCGAGCTGTCGCGCGACGACTATGTGCGCGAGATGGTGCACGAGGAGGCGATGGCCTCCGGACGCCGCTTCCAGCTGGCGGCGGAGTTGCGTGAACTCGGCTACGACATCGCCGGACACCCCGCCGAGGTCGCCTACCGCCATGCCTACGAGCGCGCGCTGCGCGGACTCGAGGGGCCGGGAGCGCACGAGATCGCACATGAGGTGGCGGTCGACCATCTGCGCAATTACCTGGAGCACGTCCCACCGAACGACAGTGGCCGAACCTACGCCGATCATTACCGCGATATCTGGGATCGCGCGCACGACGGCGCCCGCACTCCGACCGATCAGAGCATCCGCTACGTGCCCGATGATCCGCTGGTCCGCGACCGCATCCGCTCGGCCGCACTCGAGCGGCATATCGCCACCGTGCGGTTGAACGAGCACGCGCGGGAACTGGCCCACATCGCCGACCGGGTGGCCGATCGCATCCCCTACGACCCGACGATGCGCCGGGATATGGTGCAGCACTTGATCTCCGATCAGCTGCGCACTGTCGAGCGCGAACTCGGCCGCGATGGGCTGCCACCCGAGCGCCGCGCCGAATTGCGTCGGCTGGCCCACGATCTGCGACGGATGTCGGATCTGGTCGATCGGCATCACAACGCGCTGGCCGAGGTCGACCGGCTGCGGGCTACCGCCGCCGCGGACGTCGCGCGCCGGCTGCTCGGTGACATGATCGCCGATGCCCCGGGCGCCGAAGTGTTCGGTGACCACTTCGCGGTGATTCCCGGTGAGCCGGAACGGATCATGGTCGCCGCGGGGCCCGGCGATCACGAGCGGGTCATGCGGGCGGCGCCGCCCGAGATCGTGGAGCGAGTGGCCCGCCCGGGTGTCGAGCCCGAATACCTGACCGTCGACACCCGCCACAACGGCGAGACCCGCTACGAGCGGGCCGGCCAACCGGGGCCCGCCCGGGAAGAACCGGCCGAACCCGTCGAGCCGCAGGACCTCGCGGCCCGGGCTTCCGAGGCGATCGTCACCGAGTTGGAGCGCACACTGGCCGATGTGCCGGTGGGCGCCTGGGCGGTCGACACGCTGCACGCCCGGGGCGTGACCATCGAACACGACTCCGGGGGCGGTCATCGGTACGAGCCCGCCCGCAACCGGCTCACCCTCGATATCGGCGGCACCGACGGCGAGCAGATGGCCGCTCTGGTCCACGCCGCCATCCATGCCGAGCGGGCGCACGAGCGCAGTGCCGCCGACGGTGTGCTCGACCGCGATCGGATGTCGCGCGAAGAATACGTCGACCATATGGTGGATGAGGAAACCGACGCGCACGCAATGGAATTCAACGCGCTCGCACAGTTGCGCGAGGCGGGCCACGACATCGCGACGAGTCCGCTGGAGCGGATCTACCGCGACGCGTTCACCGCGGCGCGCGAACGGGCGGCCGCGCGCGACGACCTGCCGGGCGATGCGGCGGCGCGGGCCGCCGAACTGGACCGGATCGCGAACCAGGCCGGTGTCGACGCCATCCGCCCGGCAATGGGTGATCATGCGCCCGACGGCGGCGCGAGTTACGCGCACGGTTACGGCGAGGCGTGGGATTCCGCGCATCCGCCCCGGGACGAGTCGAGCGACGGGCAGCAGCCTCGCTCACCGGCCGGTCCGCCCGAGCCACGCGGCGGGGGCGGAAGGAGCTACGCCAACCACTACGGCGGTGACACCACCTACGGCATCAAGGGATGGGTGACCGAGCACGGCGTGCTGCACGTCGAGGTGCGCGTCGGCCCCGATACGCCGCCCGGACGAGAGATGTTCCGGGACCTGATGAACGAGCTCGGCGACGGCGTCGACGCGATCCAGGCCGAGTGGTTCGACGGTGGGGCGCTGACCGACAATCTGGACAGTTTCAACGCGGGAGTACAGGAGGGGCTCACGCCGGAGGAGGCCGCGCGCCGGACCTTCACCGGCACCCTGGCCGAGGAACTGGGCTATACCGAGGTCACCTTCGGCGATCCGGAACTGCCGGGCGATTCCGGTCTCGAGGGCCGGCTGGGCGAGAACACCGGCGTCACAGTCCTTTTCCGGCGCCCCGAAGGGTTCGATGGCGCACCGCACGTGGACAGTCCCGAGTTGCCCGACGGTGCCGGTGGTGCGGGTCGTCCACCCGGCGAGCCGCCCACGCCGGGCGCGGCCCCGGGCGAGCCGCCGCGGCGGGGCGAGGTCGTCGTGGCCGTCGACGGTGAGCATGTGCGGTTGCGGCTGGTCGCCGACGGCGGCGGGCGGTGGCGGGTCGAATCCGTCGAGCCGGTCGGCGAAGGTGAGCACACGCCCGGCGGTGAGGTCGAACCGGCGAAGACGGGGCGGCTGCGTTCGCTGTGGCAGCGGTTCACCGGCGGGTACGAGGGGCACTATCCGAAATATCCGTCGGGCAGTGGTCAGGACGGCAAATATCAGACCGAGATGACCGAGGATTTCGGGCATCTGTTCGACATCCACGCGCTCGAGACCCTCGGTGACCACGACATCAGCATCAATTACGCGCGGTTGCTGAAGGAGTCGTTCACGCTCTGGATCAACCGGGAACACGCACCGCTGCTGAACCACCTCACCGCTCGTATGGATCTGCAGGCGGGCGAACATATTCCGATGCGCACCCGCGACGGGCGGGAGTACGCGTACTGGAACGAGGACGCGGACCCGGCCGAGGTCGCGGCGATGCACAAGTATCTGCGCGATATCGGGCTGGGCCACCTGGTCGATGAATCACAGCCCCATGACCTGCCCGGCCATTCCGCGCCTCAGCACGGCGAAGCCGAAGCGCCGCACGACAATCCGGCCGACGAGTTGCGGGCCGCCGCCGATCGACTGGGCATCGACCTGACCGATATCAGCCCGGAGACGCTGCGCCGCGCACTCGATACCGCCGAATACCAGAATCTGCGCCGGGCCGCCGTCATCGAGGCCCTGCGCGAGGCGGCGCACCGCTACAACGCCGAGCACGCCGATATCCCGTACCGGCCGCAGTCGATCACCGACCACAATCCGCTCGGCCGGTTCCTCAAGGAAGTGATCAACGCCCAGGGCGACGATCCCGGCCTGCTGAACTGGCGCGGCGTGAACAACGGCGCCGAATCCGGCCGCGACTTCGATGTGCTGAACGTCGAAAACCCCGACGAGCGTATCGAATACGACCCCGAGGACGAGTCGGGCCGCGACCAGGGCCTACGGACCTATTTCGAGAATGCGCTGCGGCGCGACCAGATCCGCGACGAGCGGGCGACCTGGGCGGATCTGCTCGCCGCCGAACTGTCCCGGCTCGAACCGGACCAGCTCGACCGCGCATTGAACGACCTGCGTGACGGAGTGCACGAACGTGCGCGGGAGATCCGCGAATTCGCCGACCGGGTGGCGCAGTTCCGGGAACGCTTCCCCGCCAACGATATTCGCGAGCTGCCGCCGCAGCGTCCGGGTGAGCCGGGCCGGCTGGTGGTCCTGGATGTGCACGGCGACCACGAACAGACGCTCGCCGGGGCCCTCGATCGCCATCCCGGGCTCGCCGCCCGCCTCAACAACGGTGAGGTGCGGGCGGAGAAGTGGACGGTTGTCGTCGACACGAACAACCAGGCGCACGTCCGCCACGTCGGCGATATCGAGGGCCGGGCGATCTCGGTGGACATCGAGGGCCGGCATCTGGACGGACTGCTGGTCCGCGACGCGGACGGTAGCTGGCACGTCACCCAGCCGCCCGGCGAGCCGGCCCCGGTCGCGCCGCACGCCCGCACACCGGAGCAGATACGTTCCGTCCGAGACGATCTCGCGCGCGAGCTCGGCCTGGACCCCGAACAGATCACACCCGAACTCATCGAACACGAGCTGCGCGCCAACGACCTGCGCGCACTGCAGATCGAGGCGCTGCTGGACCACGCGCGCACCAGCGACGCCATCGAGTCCTTCCACGATCTGGCCAATGCGCGCGACCGGCTCGCGCAGACGACCGGCATCGACGATGCGCAACACGCGACGCCGGAGCGGGTCGCCGAGTCGATCGCCGATCGCGGCACCCGCAACGCGCTGCGCAAACAGCAGGTCGAGCAGCTGGTGAAGTACTACGACAAGCTGGCGAGCTACCTGAAGGGGCAGGGTGAGGATCCGGCGCACCTGATCGAGGCCCGCGACGATCTCATGCGCGCGCTGGGCGGCGAACCGGAAGACGTATTCCCGAAGAAGTACTCGAAGGAACTCGACTATCAGCGCAATCCACAGGGCATCGATCCCGGCGAGCTGACCTCGCTGATCCGCGGTCGGCTCCGCGACCCCGGCACCGGTGCGGCGCTGACCGATTTCATCCGGACACTCGCGGACACGGATCCGTTCACGAACGGTCTCCGTTTCGATCCCGCGACCGACCCGCGGGTGTTCGACGGTGAAGTGCCGATGCACGATCCGGAGGCGTTGACCCACCTGCGGGAGATCATCGGTGACGGGCAGCGGCTGTTCGGCACGCCCGACCCGGATCGGCCGGTCGCGTCCGGATCGCGGCCGAATCGCGATTGGGCCCGGCTGCTCGGCCACGACCTCACCGATGCCACTCCGGAGCAGTACCTGCGGGCCTACGAGGCCTATCGGGACGGCAAGATCGAAAAGCACGAGCGGCTCACTCCGGCGCAGCGGGAGCAGGTGCACCGCGAACTGCGCGAGGAGTTGCGACAGCGGGCCGCCGATCTGAAGGCGCTGGCGGAACTGAACGATCGCTATCACCAGGCGGTCGCCGATCTGCCGGAGAACCGGCAGGCGACCATCGATCGGCTCAGCCGGGAATGGGCGGCTGCCTGGACCGAGCGCGAACGGGCCCGCAGCTATATCGAGGCCCATGCCTACGAACTCCGCGTCACGCCGGAGGAGTTACTGTCCGACGACCTGAAAAACGGCTCGGCCCTGCACGATCTGTTCGGCGAATTGGGGTCGCGCACCGTCCGGGGCGAGAATCTCGCCGACTACCGGAGGCGGTTCGAGGAATTCACCCGCCGGCACGACGCGCTGTTCGAGGCGACGCGCAGATTCCACGACAACGACGTGCGGGTGGCGGATCTGGACGCCGAACTGCGCGCGGCCGTGGCACGCGATGTGGAGTTGTCCGAAGGCGAAGAGGGCGACGACGGTGCGGCGGCCGTCCCGCCGCAGGGACCACCGTCGAAGCCGCCCAGCTCACCGGGGGAGGGTGCGCAACCGCCGGAGCCTGGACGCGGAGACCCCGATGGAACCTCTCCGCAGGCCCCCGGCGGCCGCGACGCGGGCGAGTCCGCCCCGACGCCCTCGGAACCACCGCGTCCGGGCGACAACGACCGCCCCACAGCCGATTCCGGTGCCACCGCACCGCGCATCGAGTCCCCGACCGAATGGGGCATGCGGATGCGCGCGGAGAATGCGAGCTGGGACGCGCGGATGGCGGCCCGGCATGCCATCCGCATGCGCGAACTCGCCGACGAGATGGTCGCCCGCGATCCGGACGGTCCCGAAGGTCCCACAACCTGGGCCGCTCGGATGCGCGCCGATCAAGCGGAATGGGAGGCCCGGCAAGCCGCCCAGCACGCCGACTGGCTGTGGAAGATCGCCGGCGACCACCGGTCCGATGCCGGTGGCCGCACGCCGGAAACCGGCGAGCAGAGCCGAGAGGCGGAGCCGAAACCCGAGGCCGAGGCGCCCCAGTCGGTGTCCGTCGAACGGCCCGATACTGCACCGCTCGACCCGTCTGCTCGCAACGGAGAAGACGCTGGGACGCCGAAACAGGACGGCGTCACCGGGACCTCGGAGCCGGGGCAGGAGAGCGCACCTGGCGACCCGGCCACGGATCCGGCGAATGGAGTCGAAAAGCCGCTGCGACAGCCGCGCTCGGGTGCTGAGGCAGCGAAGCCGGACACCGGACCCGAGGCGGAGAACGCAGAGCCCGGGGCCGAGAATCGCGAGCAGTCGCCGGGGACGGGGCAGACGAAACAGCCGGCAGGGCCGGCACCCGAATCGCAGCGGACGCCGGGGAGCGGAGAACCGCGGGAGGGGGCGTCGAGAGTCGAGGGCGCGCAGCCCGATCCGATCGACGCCGCGCTTGCTCGACAGGACGCGGCACATACCGAATTGCGCAGGATCGCAGGAGAACTCGGCCTTCCCGACCACGGCGACGCGCGTGATCTGGAGGCCGCGATCCAGCGCCGGATCGAGGACGAGTCGGCCGAACATCAGGCCACCATCGCGCGCAACGATCTGCGCCCGGACCAGTGGGCCGCCGCCCGCGACCGCGCCCAGCAGCGGTTGAACGAGCTGTACGGCCTGCGCCGCGAGATGATGCGCGCCGCCCGGGATTACCAGGCCGCCCGGATCGACGAGCGGCAGCTGCGTGCCGCGAATCCCCAGAGGGCGCAAGCTCCCGGCGAACGGGCGTCCGCCGACGGTCGCCGCCCTGCCGCCGCCCCCGCCGCACGCGGTGATCGAGGTTCCGCCCAGCGCGGCGACCGGAACAGTCCCGGGTCTGAGGGGCCTGGTGAGCAGCCGGCTGCTGGTGCGGACGGTTCTGTCGCGAAGGCGGGTGAGCAGCCGGCGGTCGGCGAGGAGCGTCCCACCGCGAAGCCCGCAGAACAACTGCCGTCCGGTGACGAGGGCTCCGCCGGCGAACCTGGTGGCGACGAGCCGGGTGCCGATTCCGGTGGTGGGGACGACGGCACGGGCGGGTCACCCGCGAAGCCGGGTGGTGACCGGCCCGGTGGTGCCGCGCCGCGGGCCGAGGCGGAACCCGGCGCGCAACCGGCACCGGCTGCCGCCGGTGGTGGGACCGATGGTGGCGCCGGCGGTAAACCCCCCACGAATGGAGGTTCGGACGACGGCAGCCCGCTGCGGGAAGGGGGTGACGGATCCGAAAACCTTCCGGTACAACGGGATTCGAGCGCCGTGGCGCTCCCGCGCCCGCCCGAGCCGCCCGGCGGTGAACGGTCCGCGCGCGAGACGTGGCATCAGGACGGCCCACAGCGGGAGCACCGTCCGGTGACGCGTGCCTTGCGAAAGGCGCTGCGGGACCTGGCGGATGCCGGTACCACACGAGTCCGCGCCTGGACGCGAATGACCGCGCGCGCTCACGATCTGGGCCTGCGGCCGGACGAGATACGGCGCGAGATCCTGCGCGAGACGATCGCCCGCACCGCCGATGCCGCCGACACCGCGCCGGCGGTTCGAAACGAATTGCGCGATCTGATCGGCGATCTCGACAGCGGCGCACCCCGGCTGGAAGTGGACCGCCGTGCCGCGCGCCTGGGTGTGCCGCTGCCGTCCGACCATCAGGTCGCCGACGCGATCCGCGACCGATTGGCACCGCCGGCCCAGCGGCGTGCCGAACTGTCCATCGAACTCGGCGATCGCCGCACCGTCGATCTGCCCCGGCTGGAGCGGCTCGCCCGCGAGTTCGGCGTCGATCCGGAGGGGCTGTCGCGGCCGGAACTGCAACGTGCGGTCCGGGATGCGGTGAACGGCCATCGCGACACCATCTCCGAGCGGCAGCGGCGCGCGACCGTCGAGCTGGTGGACCGGTACCGCACGGCGGCGGCGAACGAATCCGCCCGCCGGGCCGCTGCCCAGCATGCCGCCGAACGCGAAATGCTGCAGTTGCGAGCCGGTTTCGACGATCGTGGCCCGCGAATCTCCGGAGTCTCCTACCGCCGCTTCCGGTTCGACGCCCCCAACCACATGCGAGTGGACGGTGCCCCCGGCGAGCGCGGCCGGTGGGTCGGGGTCGGATCGGGCCGTGATCCCGAGCTCCGGTTGCCCGCGCGGGAGCGGATCCGGCATGCGAACGAGGGGTTCGACGCTGTCTACTACCGGCTCGAACTGGACCACAACGGCCGCATCTGGGTGAGCGAGCACCATCCGGCATCGACGGAACCCGTTGCCGCGCGGTCGGATTCGGTGCGTCGCCCCGGTGACTGGATCGCCGGCGGCGACGAGCACGAACACGAGCCGGGCACCCGGGCGCTGCGCAGACAGCTGCGCGACCTCGGCGCGGAACTGGATCGCCGCAACGATCAGGTGGACAAGAACTTCGCCAAGATCGTCCGGCTCGCCGAACATCTGGGTATCGACGATGCCTGGCGGATGCGGCCGCGCGAGCTGGCCGGAGCGGTGCGCGATCTGATCGTCCAGCGCCGGGCCCGCGCCGACGAACTGTGGAATCGCGCGGATATCCCACGGGCCGACCTGCAGAAGTTCTTCGAGGACCGCCGCGCCGAGGAGGCGCGCACCGAGGAGACCGAATCGCTCGGTAAGGCCCTGCTGGGGCTGTTGCGGGTGCACGATCAGACGTTGGTCGCCGCCCGCGACCGGGTGGCGGCCGACGCCGCGCTACTCGCTGCCCGCGATGTCCTGGCCGGTCACGAGGGCCTTCCGCTGGGCGCCGACGGTCGCCCCGTGGACCCGGCAGATCCGAAACCGGAAGTGGCGCGGCTGGTTCCGGGCCGCGACGGCGCACCGGACCGGCTCGTCGTGGTGGCGCCGGGCGCGAATCCGGATCATGTGCTCGACCCCGCTGTCCGCCGGGCGTTGCTCGGCGACGACGGCGAATTCGTGTTCCAGCAGGTTCGTGTCGACGCCGACGGACACGTTCGGCTGAGCGATATGCATCGGCCCCCGACGGAACTCGACGGAGCCGCGCACCCTCCGGCCGAACTCGAGCAGCCGCGTCGAGCCGGAACCGAGCCGCACGCGCCGGGATCCGGCGAGCCGCACGCGGACGGGCCTCGTCCGGCGGACAACCCCGAGCCGGCGGCGGATCCGCAGGCGGCACTCGACGCGAGGGTGCGCGAACGTGCCCATGTGGCAGCCGATCTCGAGTTCTGGCGCAGTAAGGTCGACCATCGTGCCGACCCGTTCGGGGATGTGGATCTGAGCCGCAACCGCTGGTCGGAGACCTTGCGTCAGTTGCGCGGAGACACCGGGCGCTACGTCAGCGACAGCGCGGGCCCGGACAGTCCCGACGTCGCGCGGCACGAGCAGCTCAATCCGGAGCAGGAGCGGGAGCAGACCGACCACGTCGACAAGCTGGCCGAGGCGCTGGACCGGCTGTTCCATTTCGAGGACCGGCTCGACGCCATCGACCGCGAGATTCACGACCTGGAACAACAGGGCGCCCGCCACGACGCGTCGCAGGCCGAAGCGGTCCGCGACGAACTGGGCCGGGTGGCCGACGAGCACCGGGCCGCGGTCCAGCGGGCGAAACCGTTGCGGCGCATCAGGGATGAGCTGTCCCGGCTCCTCGACGACCCCGCGCAGCGCACCCCCGAGAACCTGCGCCGGCTCGCCGATGCCGAGGAAGCGGTGGAGCGCGCCGAACACGAGATCGATCGCTTCAACGACGAGCGGGTCGCTCTCACGGGTGCGTGGCCCGATGCCGTCGCCGACCACTGGCGGGCCGCGGTGGGTACGGACGAGACGCCGGCGGTGCGCCGGATCAGCGAGAACGTGTGGGTGGACCACGGTCGCGCGCCCGACGAGGACGGAACCGGCGGCCGCCCGGCCCGTTTCATCGTCGTCGCCGGGCGCGCCGCATTCGACCATCCGGACGTGCCGGTCCGCGCCGACGATCCGGACGGACCGCGACGGCCGGCCGACGACCGATTCGACGCTCCGCTGCTGGATGCGCTGGCACAGCATCCCGATCTGGCCGCGCTGCTGAAAGATCCGGCCACCACCATCGATCGGCTGACGGTCACCGGTGAGCTGGCCGGCGGCGATCGCGACGGCGCCGGCCAGATCCGTGCGCGGGTCGAGACCATGGCGCCGGCGGAGATCGAGCGCACGGGGCTGCCCGCGCACGGCCGCCTGGGCCGAGACGCGCTGCCGTTCGCGGGCGACACGATGGTGCGCTGGCGCGGCGCGGACGGACACTGGCACGACACCCGGGAGGGCCAGGCCCGCGGTTTCCGCGCCTACCAGCCGGAACTGCCGCGCGGCACGAAACTGGACAAATACTGGCAGAAGGAAGTCGACGGCTGGCGGCTGCCGCCCAAGGGGTGGGCGGCGTTCGGCGGTACGGACAACTCCCACATCCCGTATCGGCAGCGTGAGGAGAAGATGCCGGACGGGTTCAGCGGCACCCTGGGCGCCGAACCGTTCCAGAACATGGTGGAGCCGTTGGTACTTCGGCTCCTGACCGATCACTGGCCGGAGCTGAGCTACGAGCAGATCCTGACGCTGAGCGAAGCCGGCCGCGCCGAATTGTGGTGGCATCAGGGGCCGGGGCCGAAACCGGAGCCGCCGCCGGGCTGGGACGAGGAAGCCCATCACGGCATGCCGCTCGACGGCGCGCTGTACACCATCGGAAAGCGGTGGGTGCAGCTCTACGACATGGCGCGCAAGCACCCGTGGGTGCTGGGTCCGCTGCAGCGCCGGCCGGAGATCGGGGAGTGGGTGCGCGGGCACACCACCTGGCTGCCCGACGGCGCGTTCGATCCGGACCATCCGGTGCTGCGCAAGATCCCTGTGGTGCGCTCGTTCCGTGGCTGGAAGGGCTGGCGTGCCGGGCCGCGGATCGATCTGCAGCCGCCGCATCGGCCCTGGTCGGCCGCCGATCACGTGCCGCCGCGCGATCGGGTGGAGTGGTCCACGCCGCGCCAGGACCGTGATATCGCGCGCTGGGATGCGGTGCAGCGCTGGGCGGATCGGGTGATCGGCGAATTCGCCGACGACGCCGGCAACGCCGATGTGCACCGGATCGTCGACCTGCTGACCCGGGCCCGCGATCCGTTGCTGGACCCCGCCGACCCCGGCGGCGCCCGGCTGGAGACGCTGAACCTGGCACGGCATCCGGACGGCACTGCGCTCACCCGCGCGGAACTGACCGAGCGCATCCAGTTGGTCAAGGACCACCTCATGCGCAACGAGATGTGGGTGCGCGACCACGCCGACCCGACCGGCAGGATGGTCAAGAAGACCTACGATCGGCTCCCGCATGTGGCCGACGCCTGGCTGCGGCTCACCGGCGAGGGCGACGGCGACGGCCGGACCACGCCGTACAACGAAGATCTGCTGCTGCTCGACGACGCCTACGTCGAAGCCAGGTACCTCGCCGACCACGACGACGCCACCTGGCACGACGCCGACCTGGAAGCGGCCCGGTACGGCTACGACTGGGACACCAACCGGCGCCGGCTGAGCGGACATCTCGTGATCCGTGACGGGGTGCCGGTCCATCCGGACGAATTGCCGCCCGATGCGCCCGAGCACGACGGTGACAAGACCCTGCGGATGTCGCGGATTCCGTATGCGGTCGACGCGCCCCCGCCCGACCCCTCGTGGCTTTCGCCGCGTGAACGCCGCGCCGCCGAGATCCTCGCCGAAACCGGTGCGCGGCAACGCTTCCCCGGACTGCCCCGCAACCCGGTCGAGGCTCTGAAGGAGGTGGCGGCACGCGAGGCGGGGCCGCTGCGTGCCCTGCCCGCCGCCGGTGCGCGCGACCCGCTGCTGGATCTGCTGCTGCGTGCGGGCCGCGTGGAACAGCTCGCCGACGCCGACCCGGGTGAGCACTTCGTCTGGGCGGAACGCCTCGGCGAACCCGAAGCGGCGGTGGAGCCGAGGCAACTGCCCGATACCCTGCGGCGGCTGCGCGGCGATCTCACCCGCCGGCTGGACGACCTCGGCGCGGCCGGGCCCGACGAACAGGCCGGTGAGGCGAATCGGGCCCGGCCCGCTCTCGATGGTCCGGACGAAGGTGGCACGGACGAGGGGGATACGGGCACGAGCGGTGCGAAACCGGATCGCCCGGATCGCCCTGGTTCGGATTCCGGTGGTGCGGTGGCGCCGCATCCGGGTGAGGGCCGGCCGGCATCCGGCGACGGCCCGCTGCGACAGACCGGGCCGATGGAGCCACACGAATCGACTTCGGGCCGAACCGAAGTCGAGCGGCTGGCGACCGAACGTGCCCGTCTCGCCGACGACCTGGGCCGGTTGCGCGCCGAACGGGACGCCGCCACCGGCAGCGAGCGGGAGCGCGCCGCACGAGCCTACGAGGAGGTACGCACCCGGGTCTTCGCCCTCACCGAGCGAATCACCGATGCGGCCGGACCCGATTTCCTCGCGGCGCAGGGCGCGCGGCCGGTGACGAACCGGGTCGGAATCATCGAGGGCGACCATCCGATCGTGATCGTGGTCGGCCTGCGCTCCGACGGTTCCGGGGGGTCTCCCCACCGTGCCGAACTCGATGCCGCCGTCGACGCTCATCCGGAACTGGCACAGGCTCTGGCCCATCCGGACGCGGAGATCCGCTACATCCGCCTGACCGTGGATTCCCAGGGCCGAGCCTTCGTCGCCGCCTTGGAAGCGCCGCCCCAGGCCCCACGTCCGCAGCAGCCGGGCTCCGAATCCACGCCGCCCGTCGCGGAATCGAATGCCCACCGCATTCCCTCCGGTCCCGAGGAGACCGGTGCCGCACCGCAACGACCGGACCGCGACCAGCAGGTACCCGCCGATCCTCCGCCTGGAGAAGCCGCTGCCGAACAGGGCGGTGCCGCGAAAAAGGATGAGGTCGACACCGAGGCCGGTAAGCCGGGAACCGGCGAAGCTTCGGAAGGCAGTCGGAGCGAGCCGGGGCGTGCCGACGACGGTGGAGAGCGGCCGGTGGCACCGGTGCGTCCTGGCATCCCGTCGGAAGGTGAAGGGAGCGAATCGAATACGGCGTGCGGGTCGTCGGGCGATGCCGACGCCGGGGAATCCGGAGAGAAGGGAGAAGCCCGAGGGGACCGGGCCGAGGAACCGCGGACCACGCAACCGCACGGGGGTGGTCGGCGCGCGTCCGGCTCGGACGGAGACGGAACGGATTCGGAGTCCGGAGACGGAACGGGTACCGGCCGGCGGGCGGGGCAGCAGCCGCCGGACGGTGGTGAGCCCGATCGTGCGGGCGGCGCGAACCCGCGTGCTCGCGATCCACGCAAGCCGTACATCACGCCGGTCCCGCACGTCCCGCACAACGCCGAATTCGAGTGGCCGGATTACACACCGAAGCGCATCGACGTCAACCTCCCGCCCGCCCCGATTCCGACCCCGCCGCCGCATCAGCCCCCGCCGCATCAGCCGCCGCCGCATCAGCCGCCGCGAAAGCCCGGCCCGGGACAGCCCGGCGTAGGCCATCACGACCCAGACGGTGGCCATCACGACCATCACGGTCACGACACCGATCACCACGGCGATCATCGAGGGCACGGCCACGGGCATGATCACGGTCACCACGGTCACCACGGTCACGACGGAAATGATCACGACCACGGTGGCCACGGTCATGACCACCACCACAGTAGCCACGGCCATCACGGGGGTCACGACCACGGCGGCCACGAGCATGGTGACCACCACCGTCACAATCACGACCACCACCATCTGCCGGGGTCGCAGGCTCAGCCGAGCATCCCGGTACCGCCGTGGCTTTCGGACGCAGGCGTCCCGGGCAATGTCGCACCACAACCGTTCCCGCTGCCGGGCGCGGGTATCGAGCGGAATGTGAATCCCGCTGCAACCGGGCTCAACCCGTTCGGTGAACCGCTGGGGGCGATCCCTCATACGGCTGAACCTGCTGTCCTACAGCAGCTTCCGCCGCAGCCGGCCCCTGAACCGCGTGCATCCGACGGTTCACACGCAGCGGTCCCACCGGATCATGGCGTCGGGCAGGGCCCCGGCGGTGCCGACCGGTACGGCAATGGGAACGGCCACGGCACTGGATACGATCCGGGAGCCGGATACGGAAACGTCCACGACCGGCGATTCTCGGTCGATCGCCCGTTCTCCCTCGATGATCCGGCAGTGGGCGCAACGGGACACCTTGGGGTACAACCGGTTCCGGCGGCCCAACCGCAGAACGACTTCCCGCAGAACGGTTTCCCACCGTTCGCGCCACCGATGCCGCACGGCAAGAACGCGGCCTCCGCCTCCACTCCGGCGCGTCACCCCGCGCACCCGACCGGCTCGCCGACTCCCGCCGCGCCCCGCATCCTGGTGCAGGAGTTCAACGGTCACCGTTGCGCGGAGGTCGATCCGCTCACCGGATCGCTGCACGAGGCCGCAGAGCCGATGGGTCCGTTCAGCGGGGTGTACGGCGATCTCGACGGCGTGGAGTTCGTCTTCTTCCGCACCGACGACCGGCTTTTCCTGCGCGTCGCCGGCCAGTTGATCGATGCCGACGATCTGGCGGTGATCGTGCACTGGCAGCGTGCGGGCCGCAGGCATACCGACTTCACCGTGACCCGAGCGGGTTTGGCGGTGTGCACGGTGCGCTATCGCCAGCGCAAACCGGAACTCGACCTCGGCTTGTGGATCCGCGATGTGCTCGACAATCCCGCCCGCCGAACGCAGATCTTCGCCGAAGTCCGGGGTGTGCGGTGAAAAGCGCAGCATCGCACACTGTTACCGAGCATCGCACCGATGAGGATGTCCGCAGCCGGCCGCGCCGGACGGTGGACGCGAACGAGGAGAACACCGCGACGTGACCCGCCCCGATGACCACACCCCGGACCCGCAGGACACCACACCGGTGCCGGCCCGACCGGACAGCGCACCCGCGGCCGTCGCGCCGGATCCCGCACTCCACGACCGGGCCGATCTTCCGTCGCACGACACCGCGGGTTCCGCCGCCGAGGACGAGCCGGACGTAGGCTTCACTCTCGGCGGCGGAATGCCCGAATCCATCGCGGCGGCAGTCGATCCGGAGGCGCGCGCCAGGGAATTGGCGCACGGGATCGCGCGCGAACTGGCGGCGGTCGCGCCCGAGGGGTGGCACGAGCTGACGGCCGTCTTCGCCCTCACGGTGGTGGTCGGTGGCGGCGAGGTCGTCTTCACCGACGACCAGGACCGCGTGCTGCGTGCCGATCCGCCCGAGTCGGTCCTGGAGTTGGTGCGCGAGCACCGCGACCTGTCCGCGGCCTTCGACAGCGGTCCCTGGTGGCGCCTGTTCGTCCGATTGGACCGGGCCGGACATCTGCAGGTCGACTACGACTACGGTGACGAACCGTTCCCCGACGATCAACTGCTGGCGCCGGAGGCGTATCTGGCCGACCTGCGGGCATATCCGCGCGATCGGGTGCCGGTCTGGCTGGGCGCCTACATCGGGCACGGCGACCGGCAGTCCCGCCCACCGGCCGTCGCGGCCCGGCAGGCGCGCGCCGATCGGGCCGAGGGGGTGGTTCCCGTGGTGTCGGACGACGACTTTCCCGATCTGCCCACGCTGTGGAGCCGGTGGGCGGTGATGGCGGCGGCTTTCGTCGCCGCCGGATCGCAGTGGGGCCCGCGCGTGTTGCCGTCGCTGGGCTGGTTCGAGGGCGCCCGGCGCGGCGGCAGCACGCTGTATCTCCTGCCCGGCGGCCGTGCCGTGCTCTCCGGCGGGGTGTGGGAGGCGCCGGCGCTCGATGCCGCCTACAACGGCGGTGCACCGCTGCCGCGGCTGTATGCCGGCGCACCGGAATGGGTGTCGAATTCGGTGCTCAATCCGCGCTTCGGCGACGGGCTGCTGTCGTTCTGCTACTGGTGGGAGGACGGGCGGTGGTATCACGGTGAGTCGCCCTCGGCCGATCATCTCAGCGACGCGCTGCCGGGGGTGTGGACCTCGGCGACCGTCGCGCAGGTGATCCGCGGCCTGATCGACGGCGAGGCCGACGACGAATTGCGCTCCGCGGTGGACACTCTGGTCGCCGCGGCCGAGGCCAATGTGGTCACCCGCGAAACCCTGGTCGCCGTCTTCGGCGACGACGGCGGCTTCGATGTCGACGGCGCATTCAACCAGCTCACCTTGGCCGGTGCGACGCCGACGGGCCCGGCGCCGCTGCCGCGGCCCGAGGCGCTCGAGCGGGTGCGTGGTCACATCGGCGAGGCCGGGATCGATACCGACGGATATCCGCTGGATCGACTGCACGCGGACCGGATCTCGGTGGGCTGGATGGTGTACGTGCCCGCCGAACCCGACGAGGTGGCGATCGGGCGGGCCGTGTTCTACGTCGCCGACGACGGTGTGCTGGAACAGTCCTCGTCCTCGATCCCGCCGTCGGTGTACGTCGAGGGTTTCGAACAGCGGTTCCGGGAGCGGCGCGGCGCATTGCGGGCGGGGTGACACTCGCCGCCGGTGTTTCACCCCGCGTTCAACCGCCGTTGCCGCCGGTGTTGCTCGCAGGTCGCAGGATGTTCGAAAGATGATGTGGGACTTGCTATTCGGCATATCGGCGCGGGCGGGGGACGGCCTGCGGACGGTATCGCCGACGGGGTGAACGCGCAGCTTCCGCTGCTACCGAATTCGAGGAGCACGATCGATGGCGCCCGATCCGACTACGCCCGTCGCTACGGGCAATCCGTGGCCGGCGTTGAGTGACTATACGAAGAACCACACCTCCGGCAACGATGCGCTGAAATTCGAGCCCGACGTGGCCCTGGAGGTCGCCGCGGCCGCGGAGAACACGATCGCCGCGCTGAAGACGTTGCAGCTCTACACCGACGACCTCACCGCCGGTTCGCCGGTCTCGAATCTCGCGTCGGGCACCGCGCTGGGCAAGAAGTTCGGTACCGAGGCCACCGATCTGAAGACGGTCTTCGAGGACCACAAGACGATCCTCGGCCAGATGATCGACACCTTCATCGCGGCCGGCAAGGCCTACGGGAAGATGGACGGCTTCAACTCCGCGCTGCTGGACAATGTCAGCGGCAAACCGGATTACATGTGGGACGCCGACGGCCTGGACCCGATGGGTGACCCGCCGAAAGTGCCGGCCACCAACGACGATCTGAAGAATCCCGTCAACGCGATGGACAACAAGGCGGGACTGCAGTCGTTCCAGTCCTCGACCATCAGCCCCGAAGCGCCGGACTACATGAGCTGGTACGACCTGTTCCAGGTCGGCAACTACATCCGGGTCAACAAGGTGGCCGAGAACCTCGCCAACCACGCGGGCACCTGGTGGTGGATGGCGACCGAGGTGAACAAGGTCTACTCGGATCTACTGAACAAGATCGACTCGGTGACGGTCGACAAGTGGAGCGGACCGGGCAAGGAGACCGCGGTCGCGGCGGTGCAGGCCTACGGCAAGAGCATCCCGGGGCTTTCCACCGCGATCAGGGGCACCGGCGATCTGCTCGTCTACACCTCGGGGTGGCTGAACGAGACCCAGTACAGCATGCCGCCGAACAACGATGCCGACGCGAAGACGCAGCAGCAGTGGATCCAAACCGTGCGTGAGAGTTTCCGGCGTACCTATGTCTTCGGGATGAACCAGTCCTCGTCGCACGTTCCGGTACTGCCCGCGGCCGCGGCGGCATTCGGCCAGATTCCCACCAATCCGTACGACCCGACCGGCCAGCACCCACCGGGCAGTCAGAACCCGCCGGGCAGCCAGAATCCGCCCGGAAGTCAGAACCCGCCCGGCAGCCAGAATCCTCCGGGGGGCGCGACCCCGCCCGGCGGGGCGACCCCGCCGGGCGGTACGACTCCGGGCGGCTCACCCAACGACGCACAGGCCAAGGCCGCGCAGGAGGCCGCGGCCCGGCAGCAGCGCGAGGCCTTGGCGCAGCAGCAGAAACAGGCCGCGGAGTACGAGAAGCAGCAGAAGGAAGCCCAGCAGCAGCAACAGAAGGAACAGCAACAGCAACAGAAGCAGCAGGAACAACTGCAGAAGCAACAGGAGCAGCAGCAGGCGGCCGCACAGCAACAGCAGGAACAGCAGCAGGTCATGTCCGCTGTCCAGCAACTGATGTCGGCCGCGCAGCAGGGTGCGCAGCAGCTGATGCAGGCGTTCCAACAGGTCGCCCAGACCCTGACGCAGCAACAGCAGCAGGACGCGCTGGGCAAGGCCGGTCTGGGCGATATTCCGGGACTGGGTATTCCGGGTATGGACGGCTCGGATCCGCTGTCCGCCCTGGCGGGCGCCGGAGGCGGTGCGGGTGGCGGCGGTGGCGGTGTGCCCGGCGGCGGTGCCGGGGTGCCGGGATTGCCCGCGCTCAATCGGGATCTGGCGCAGGCCTCCAAGTTGTTCCCGCGGGCGAGCACGCTCAGCACGGCGTTGAGTGCCACCACCGTCGACTCCGCGACCGGCCGGGCCGGCGCCGCGCCGATGGCGGGCACTCCCGGCTCACCGGGTGCGGCCGGGGCGGGCGCGCAGAACCAGCAGGGCAAGGAGCACAAGCGGCCCGCCTATCTGGACTCGGTCGAGCATCTCGAGGACGCGCTCGGCGATGCGCCCGTGGTGGTGAAGCCGGTCGTCGAGAAATGAACCGCAGCTGGAGCTTCACCGATCTCGAATTCGTCGTCATGTGGCGGCATTTCGGTGACGAGGGGCCACCTCGTCCGTTCGTCTACACCACCGACATTCCGCTGGAGGACGATTTCCAGCGCGAATGCACGCGCTTGCGCGACCGGATGCTGGCACGTCCCGACCACACCCTGTTCGACGCCGTGCGCGACTGCACCCGGCCCGATCTCGCCGTCCTGGTCACGGGATTCGACGGCCACGACCCGCATCGCGGCGAGGGAGCGGTCCGGCTGCTGGCCGCCCGGCGAGAGGATCGCGGCTACCTGCTCACCCAACTGCCCGGCCGCACCCTGTTGCACGCCGGTGGATTCACCATGGTGCAGTGCGATCCGCTGCGGCTGGCCGATATGGTCGCGGATGCGCTGCCGCCGGTCGAGGCCGGTGGCTCCGGGCACATTCTGTTACCGCCCGATCCGGAATCGGCGGCAGGCGTCACCGAAGCGCACTACGTATCGGCCGACAGTGCGGGCGGTGCCCCGCAACTCTGGGACAGCTACGACGAGCCCGACGACGCCGCCGGGCAGCGCTTTCTCGATATCGTCCCGGAGCGTTCCGGCTCCATCGAAATCGCCCAGGGGGTATCGCGTTTCGGACCGCGGGGTCGTACCGTCCGGCATCTGGACTGGCGCGACCTGTCCGGCGACGGCCGCTACGTGATCCAGGCGGGCCCACCGCGCACCGCCGCCGGAGTGGACCGGCAGGGACTGATCGCCGCGATCAATGCCGAGATCATCACCGTCGTCCGCGCGATCAAGGACGAGCGCGTCTGACCGGCCGGCGCCACCGTGCCCGATTCCGACCGACAACGAGGAGCATGATGTCCACCGCGACAACGCGATCGGGTTCGATCGCGGTAGAGACCACCGAACAGGGCCTGCCGCTGCGAATTTCGATCGAGGCGAGCGAATTGCGCCGCGAACCCGCCGAATTGGCCGCCGAACTGCTCCGGCTGTGCTCACGCGCGGCCGATCGGGCCGGACTCGCACGGCGGCGCCAACTCGCCGAGGCCGGGCTGAGCAGCGACCTGCTCGCCCTGACCGGACTGCCCACGGCGGAGCAGGTCGAACGGCAGGAACTGATCGACGAGCAGGAGTACGACACGGAACCGCAGAGCTGGCTGAGGTCGGTGGAGTGGTAGCCCACGACGCCGGAGACGACGCGAACGAGGGGGAGCCGATGGCGAATATGCCTGATCTGTCCGGTGTTTCGGTGATGGACGAGCTGGTCGCCCGCACGGAGCGGCAACTGGAACGCATGCGCGATCTGGGTGACCGGATGGCAGGGGTGCGGGCCCGCGAAACCTCACCGGACGGCGCCGTCACGGTGGAGGTCGACGGTAACGGCGCATTACTCGATCTCGTTTTCTCACCGTTGGTGAATCGGCTCACCCCAGCGGAGTTCGAGCAGGTGGTAGTGTCCACCGCGCGCAGCGCCGCCGCCCGTGCGTTCGCGCAACGCGGTGATCTGATCGCCGCATTCAACGAGGAGAACGGCGCCGGTACGCGCGAGATTCACTGACGCGTAACGCGTTCTTAAGCTGCGCGCGTGCCAATCTACGTCGACGCCTGTTGCAATTGCTCGGTAGATGTTCGATCCGCCGGTTACGCGAGCGCGAATCGGCTTACCGGGCAGGGGCTTTCAGATGGGCGAGTTGGTAGCAGTACCGGAGGCGATCCGTCGTTACGGGGACACGGCGGCCGCGATGGCCACCGAAACACTCTCCGCGGGCACGGTGAACCAGGCGGTGGCCATCGCCGCGGCCGTTCCGGTCTTCGGTTTGATCGGTCAGGACTTTCTCGCGACATACGCGCTGGCGCAGGCGAATCATTTGAGTTCGGTGGTCGAGCTGGCGACGGTGCACGCCGGTACCGCGGTGACCGCGCATCAGAGTGCCGCCACCTACGCGACGACCGACCAGGACAACGCCGACCTGCTCGGCGGAATCGGCCGCGCGTGATGGAACCGGGCCTGGACCGGTCGATCGTCGACCTGTTGCGCCAGAGCGCGATGGGGTCGATCGTGGACCGGCCGGTCAACGACGTACTGCGGGAGATGGGGCTGCCGGGCCTGCCGCAGCTGCCCCCGGCGCCACCGCTGCCGCAGCTGCCGCCGCTGCCGGTGCTCGACCTGCACGCGCTGACCAAACCGATCACGGATCTGGCCGGGAGTTTCGGCACCGGCAAACTCGGCGGGGGCCCGGGCGCGGACCCGACGCAGGTGCTCTCCCAGATCTCGGCCGTGCTGCAGACCGTCGTGCAACTGGGCACCACGGCGATGCAGACGGCGATGTCGCTGTGGCAGGGCGCGGGCGCGCTGTCGGCGGCGGCCAAATCGACCCAGGCGGCCGCCGACGGTACCGCGGTGGCGGGCCAGGGTGCGCAGATGTCGCTGGGCACGACCGCCGCGGCCGGCAGCGTATTCACCGGAAACGCGCTGATGACGGGCATCACCTCGAAGTACTTGACCTCGCTGGCGGCGGCCGCGCCGTTCATCGTGACCCCGCCGGGGCAGGTGTTCGTGCTGGCGATGTCGGCGCAGACACTGGCCGAGGCGCTCGCCGTGGTCACCAAGACGAGGGTCGAGCTGACCGCGCACAGCGCGAAGATGGCGCACACCGGCCAGAAGGTCAAGATCACCAATGTGCCGCACGGGGTGTCGAATGTCGCCGCGCAGCGAGTCGCGGTGCCGCAGGCTTCGCTGAAGTCCGTGGCCGGCACCACGTCCCGGCTCAGCGCCACACCGTCCGGTATGTCGCTCGCGACCAACGCGTCGAGCTCGAGTAGCGCGGCGGGCAATGCGGCGCAATACGTTTCGCAGGCACTGCAGATGGTGCAGTCGTTGTCGGCCGTCGGCGGTGCGGGCGCCCAGGCGGCCACGGGCCTCACCGGCCGCGCCGCGAAACCGATCGCGGCCCCGGTTCCGGCGGCGGGTGGAACTCCGGCGGCGGCCGGATCCGGATCCGGATCCGGCGCACCCGGTGGCATCGGCGCACCGGCCGCCGGGCCATCCGAGATGTCCTCATCCCTGCAGGCCGCGCGCACCCCGTCGATCATGACGGAGGCGGCCGTCACCGCGAGCACCGAATCCGCGATCGCCTCGTCCGGTACGGCGGGTAGCCCGGGCATGATGCCGATGACGCCGGGTGCCGGTGCGGCCGGAATGGCCCGCGCCGCTTCGGATTCCAGCAGCGCGAGCGACGCGGTGCGCGGACAGCTCGTCACGGCCGCGCACGGTAACGACGTCGTGGGCGATATCGCCGGAGTCTCCCTCCCCGTGGTCGGCGCCGCCGACGTGGTCACCACCACACCGGACACCGAGCCGCCGGACAAAGCTCTCACCCTCTAGGAGTTCGCGATGGAATTCGATCCCGTAGTCGCGGCGCGCACCGCCGCCGATCTCGACGCACTCGCCGACCGTCTGGAGGCGGGCCTGCGGGCCGACACCCCGGCGCTGTCGGTCGCGGCTCCCGGTATCGATGAGGTGTCGCTGCGCGCGGCGACGACGCTGACCGAGGTCGGCGCGTCGTTCGACTCGTCGGGCAACCTCGGCGTGCAGGAGCTGCGCAAACTGGCCGCCACCCTGCGGGCGCAGTCGCGCGGGCTGTCGCGGATGGACAGCGACAACGCCGCCGACCTCGGCGCCACGGCCTGATCGGGGCGCGACGACATGGTCGAACCGCCGGGTGACGGCTTCACCGGGGTGGTCTGGGAAGCCAGGCCGACCGAGCGGCTGGCGCGCGAACTGACGACCGGCCCGGGATCGGTGCCGATGGCCGAGGCCGCTTCGGCCTGGGGGCGGCTGGCCGCGAACTTCGGCGCCGCCGTGGTGGATTACGACCGGATCGTCGCCGAAATCCGCGGCCACTGGCAGTCCGACCGCAGTGACGAAGTGCTGGAACGCATTGCGCGGATGCGGGATTGGCTGCTCGGCGCCGCGACGGCCGCCGGGCGCAACGCCGCCCACGCCGCCGAACAGGCCGCGGCGTACGAGGTGGCCCGGCTGGCGATGCCGCATATCGCGGAGATCGCGGCGATGGAACAGGCGATGCACACGGTGCAGGCCATCGGGGCCGCGATGGGCGCGCCGCTGGTCGGCGCCGCCGCCGACATCAGCGCCGATCAGGACGTGGCCAAGGCCGGCGCGGCCCGGGTGATGCGCACCTATGAGGCCGCCACCGAACCGCTCGCGATGCCGTGGCAGCAGATCGAGCCGCCGGTGCTGGCCACGGGAGACGCCC
This sequence comes from Nocardia elegans NBRC 108235, assembly GCF_001612845.1. GTDB lineage: Bacteria > Actinomycetota > Actinomycetes > Mycobacteriales > Mycobacteriaceae > Nocardia > Nocardia nova. Next base: position 24,629 of record NZ_BDBF01000070.1, read on the forward strand.
TGGCGGGGGAGCAGGCGGCCGCCGCGGTGGCCGCCGAATCGGCACCCGCGATGCCCGCCATTCCCGGGATGCCCGCCATGCCGAACCTGGCCGCCTTCGATATGCCGCGCACCCTCACCGGCACCCGTGTCCAGACCGTCGCCCAGGTGGCGCGGTCCACCGAATTCACCGCGCTGCAGGCCGCGCCCGCGCAGACCGGGACGGCCACCGGCCAAGCGGTTCCCGCCGCGGCCGGCCCCGCCGCCGTGCAGTCCGAGGAGGAACGCGTCGCCCGGGCGGGGGCGGCGGACGCACCCGCCGTCGGCGAATTCGAGATCGACGCCGGATTGGCCGCCGCCCCAGCGGTTCTCGGTGGCGTCGAGACGCCGCCCGCGTCCGGAACCGCGAGTCCCGCGTAAGGAGTGTTATGGCGACCCTGACCAACGACGCCGTCCTGGCCGTCGCCGAACTGCTCGGCGTGCAGACGTTGCCGCTGGTGCTGGAGGTCGGACCACGACAGGACTCGATCGACGCCTTCACCGCGGCGCGAGCCGAGGCGCTGCGCGGGCTGCGCGGCGCCGGGCTCGTGGACCGCTACGACGACGTCGAGCCGGAACTCGGTGCGGCCCTGTCGATTCTGGCCCGGCCCGAGTCCGAACTCGCGGCGCGGATCGTCACCGCGGCCGGGGTGCATCGAGTGTCGGTGGTGCGGCGCGGCACCGGGCACGCGGTCGCCGTCCGCACCGGCGACGAGATCGACGTCCGCACCATCTGGGCGGACGACGACGGTGCGGCGCTGGCCCGTCCCGTGCTGGAGGTACTCGGTCCCGCCGAACCCGCGGCTATCGCGAGCTTCAGCGCCGCCACCGACGAGCTGGCGCAACGACTGGACAATGTTACGGCGGCAACGGAATTCGCCGAAGCCCTGTACGGACTGGACGTGGCGGAACGCGCGGCGATCGAATTCGGTATGGCGCTCTCGCAGTGCCACGCCCACGCCGAGATCGTCGCCTACCTCCACGCCGACGGCATCACCACCCGATCATCCGGCGCCGCGGCGGTGTACGACACCGCCCGGGGCCGGATCGCGGCCAGCCCGGGCACCGCATCCGACCAGCGGACGTGGACCACCTTCACGCCGGGATCCGATCACCGCGTCGCACAGGCGATTACGGCGCTGATCGGCACCTTACCCGGGGGAAGGTGGATGCCCTAGCTCGCGAAATCCCGTGCCAGTGACCACCTGTAGTACCGACCACCCGCATTACCGGAAAACACAGAGAGGGGCCTGACGATGGCCGGACAGCAAATCAGTAACGATGCAGCGAGTACTTCGCAGGCGCAGACCGATATGGCCAACTCGGTCGATCGCATCCGCGCCACCATCGCCCGCGTGACCGAGGCGGTCGACTCCGCCAAGCGCGGCTGGCAGGGCGACGCGTTCTCGGCGTGCAACAAGGCCGCCCAGGACTGGGACGAGGAAGCGGCCAAGCTGAACCAGATCCTCAACGAGATGACCGAGGAGGTCGGCCACGGTAACAAGACCTACACCGGCCTGGAGAGCGAGAACGAGAACGAGTTCCGTCAGCTCATCTCGCAGACCGGCGGTCTGACCAACCTCGGCGTCTGAGGCGAATCCAGCACAACCGTTCCCCCGCACACGTACGTACGAAAGGTAGCGACATGCTTTACGAAAGAACAGTTCTCCAGGAGCTCTCCGACCTGCTGAACGGCTTCCACAAGGACCTGCAGTCCGAGGCGAGCAACCTGCAGGACTGCGCGGCCAAGCTGGCCCAGGCCTGGGAGGGCAACGCAGGTCTCGAGGCGTTCCAGCAGTCGAAGCAGAAGTGGGACCAGCAGTTCGGCGACATCAACGGCGACAGCGACCCCAGCACCGCCATGGGCAAGGTGTCGGCGCTGTCCAAGGCCGTCGCCGCGGCGATGAACAACGCGACCGCCGCCGACAAGGTCGTCGCCAACGGCTTCGGCGGCTGAGTCCCGCACCGCAGTCTTCACCACGAAGGGCCCGTCCGATGTCCCAGATCGGGCGGGCCTTTCGCTGTCGTCGCCCGGGTTCGGCGGGCAGCCGCTTCACATGCCGGAACCGCCGAGGCGGGCTCGGCCGGCGTCAGGCCGGAACGGCGGGGTGTGCGCCGACGTAGCGCAGTTCCTCCGGTGTCGCCACCATGTACACGCGGGTCTCCCCGGCCTCGGTGCGCACCGTGACCAGGTTGGCCGTCTCGGGATCCTCGATCAGGGTGACGTCGGGTTCGAATCCGTCCGCTGCCTGCCCGGGGCGGCGCAGCAGCATCACCGTCGCGTCGGAGTGGTGCCCGCTCGGCGCGATGCCGTCGAAGACCACCATGGTCGCGAACCGATACGAACTGGCCTGCTGGGAGCCGGCCGACCAGGTGGCGAGCGTGAGCGCCTGCGGCATATCGACGTAACCGACCATCGGCCGCCATTCGTCGTGCCGATTGGTGTGCACCACCACACTGGCGCCCAACGCGATCGCGCGCAGGATCACCTGTTTGGCGACCAGCGGGGAGCCGATGACCTCGACCCGGCGCACGTGCCGGCTCACCAGCGGCAGCGCCACGCCCTGGCCCGAGTTGTCGGCGCCGATGAGCTGTCCGCAGCCGGCGATCGGCATCGGCACCCGATCCAGGGCGTCCGGCGGTCCGAGGTAGCTGTCCAGCGGCAGCGCCGGCACTCCGGTGCCCAGCGGCAAGCTGAAAAGCATTGCGCGCCACTGCTTTCCGGGCAGCGGAATCAGTCCGGCGGAGCGCACCCGGCACGGCGCGTCGCGGGTCGCGAAGCGTGCGGTCGCCGTCACGGCGATCGAAGTCTCCGTGGTCGCGGCCGTACTGGGCCCGGCATCCGGCACCCGCTGCAGCCGCACGGTGATCGTGGAGGTCACCGTCGGCGTCGACCACACCTCGGCGATGCCGCGAGAGCCCAGGGCCTCGGGTGTCATCCGGTAGGTGGTGTGGTGAAAACCGTTGTGGATCAGACTGTCCGTCGTCTCCTCGAATTCCTCCGGCGTCGCGCCGAGGGTCAGCTGGGCGACCGCCTGATTCATCTCGGTCGCCGAGAGCGCGACCGCCGACAGACCGCGCGCGGCGAGCCGATTGGCCACCCGCCGCGTGGCCACGACCGCCGAGCGCAAGGTCCCTTCCGCCCCGCCGCCGCGCCGATCCACGGCGGCGGCGTTGGCCAGCGGATCCAGCCGCAGGACCACCCAAACCGTCCGATGCGCCACGGCCGGCAGCGGGCCGAGGATGCTCTCGTAGGCGCGCGCCACCGCACCGGTGCCGGCACTGCGTGATCCGGTGCTGATCACATCGATGGCGGCCAGCCGGATGTCGAACTGATCGAGACAGCGCGCGATCTCGGCGAGCGGCAGCATATCGTCGCCGAGCAGACCGCTCGGGCTGAGCCGGGTGACCGTCCGTGGCTGCGCGTCGATCCGCAACATGGTGATGAGCCGGTCACCGTCCCAGCGCATTCCGTAACTTCCGCCTTCGGCCAGTGGAACATTGAATGGCGAATGTTGAACGGCGGTGGAACGATTACGAAACAATTGCCAACGAAAGGTAATTCCGCGCGCCAGGGATTGCGCGAGAGAAGTGCCGCGAATCGGCGCCAGCGCGACGATCACCACCACCGCGGCGACAACGACCGGAACCCACCACAGCGGTGTGAAAACCCGGGCCACGAAGGCGCCCACGGCCGCCGTGACCAGCACCGGAAGCACCAGACGCAGGGGGAGCAGGTGGAAGAGCCAGAATTCCGTCGAACGCAATTGCGGTGCGTTCGAGCGCGATTCGGAAGCGTCGGATGAATCGTCCTGAGGCGGTGTGACTTTTTCTCCGCGCGCGGTGGAGTTCATGCGCACATAATGGACCGAACTCGTTCGGCTTCGCTAGTCTGTCGAAGCGCGGCCGGACTCGGTTCGCGCCCTCGAATCGGGTCATCGGAATCAGCTAGTGGGTATCGGGAGGCGGTTGTGCCGGCGCAGTTGACGACCCGTGCCCAAGTCAACGGTTACCGGTTCCTGCTCAAGCGTTACGAGCACGCGCTCGTGCGGCGCGACGTCCGGATGCTGCACGACCCCATGCGGACCCAGTTCCGTTCGCTCGTCATCGGCGCCGTACTGGGACTGCTGGGCGTGGCGGGTGCGGCGATCCTGGCCTTTCTGCACCCGCAGGGCTCCGTGGGTGACTCGAAGATCGTGATGGGCAAGGATTCCGGTGCGCTCTACGTCCTCGTGGACGGAACCTTGCATCCGGTGCTCAATCTGGCCTCAGCGCGTCTCGTCACCGGGGCCGACGCCTCGCCGGCCTCGGTCAAGGACAGCAAACTGACCCAGCCGCGCGGTCCGCTGCTGGGCATTCCCGGCGCGCCCGGTGCCCTGCCCGGATCGGACGATCCCCGGCGGTCCACCTGGACGATGTGCGACAACCTGCTGCCCTCCGCGACGGGTGGTGCGGCCGCGACGGGCCCGCGCACCACGGTGATCGCCGGGCCGCTGGACAATCCGGCCGGTGGCACCCGCGCGGTGCCGGTGCGCGCGGACCAGGCGCTGCTGGCCACCCACGGCGGTAAGACCTTCCTCGTCTACGACGGTAAGCGGGCCGAGATGGATCCCGGCGACTCCGTTCTGGTCCGCTCCCTCGGTTTGCGGGATCAGCGTCCACGGCCGATCGGCGGTGCGCTGCTCGATGCCACCGAACCCGTTCCGCCGCTGGCGGTTCCGGACATCGACCGGCACGGGACGCCGGGTCCGGGCAAGCTGTCGGATGTGCCGGTCGGCGGTGTGATCCGAGTACACGGCGTGGACGCCGACGAGTTGTACGTGGTCCTCGCCGACGGCGTGCAACGGGTCACGCCGTTCGCCGCGGGCCTGATCCGCGACGCGAATTCGCAAGGGATGAACGAGATCTCGACCGTGCCGCCGGACCGCATCGTCGGTATCCCGGTTCTGCACCGGCTGCCGATCGACGATTTCCCGCAGCAGGTTCCGTCCGTGCTCGCGCCCGACGCCGATCCGGTGGTCTGTCTGTCGTGGACCCGTGCCGCCGACGACGCGCGCGCCACGGTTACCCTGCTCGCCGGCCGCGCGCTGCCCCTGCCCGCGGAGGCGGAGCCGGTCGTCCCGGCGACCGCGGACGGCGCCGGCGATCGGATCGACGGCGTCTATCTGCGCCCGGGCACGGGGGAGTTCGTGCGGTCGGTCGGCGCGGAGCCGGGCGCGGTGAGCAACGGCCCGCTGTTCTATGTGGGCGACAACGGGATTCGGTACGGCATCCCGGATGCCGACACCGCCAAGGTCCTCGGAATGCCGAAGACTCCGAAGCCGGCGCCGAAGCCGATCGTGGAGGCCTTGTCGGCGGGCCCGGCGCTGGCCCGGCAGGACGCTCTGATGAGTCACGACAGCCTGCCACAGTGCCCGGACTCGGGCCCGAGCGCTGTTGCCTGCGCCCGGCCGATCCCACCGCCGGGCAAGAACAACTGATCGCCACCGGCCGCCCGGCAGGGCGACCGGTCCGCCGATCGCGGTGCGGCTCAGCGCAATCCGCCGAGCACACCTTCCAGCGCCTTGGCCATATCGGCGCCCTCGATCCGCATGAGCACCGTCTCGTCCACCGCCGACAGGTCGATGGATTCGTCTGTGGCCAGCCGGAATTCGCGCTCCTCCTCGGCGGCTTCGATCACATTGCGGATGAACCGGCCGTTACCGGCGAGGTCCACCGCCCGCCGCTGCTCACCGCTCTGGTCCACCACCTGGCGCTCGTAGAGCTCCCGGCACGCGGCCTGGAGCAGTTCCAGCGCATCCTCGGCGACCTCCGAATCTCGTTTGCTCGCGATGAACTGACCGATCCGGCCGAGTTCCTCGGGAGTGTAGGACTCGAACTTCACACGCTTGGCGAAGCGGGACGCCAGACCGTCGTTGGAGGCCAGGAACCGGTCGATCTCGCCGTCGTAGCCGGCGATGATGACGATCAGCCGGTCGCGGTCGTTCTCCATCCGGGCCAGCAGGGTGTCCACCGCCTCGCGGCCGAACGCGTCACCGCCGGACAGGCCGGTCTGAATGAGTGTGTACGCCTCGTCGACGAACAGCACTCCGTCCATCGCGGAATCGATCAATTTATTTGTTTTTATCGCGGTGCTTCCCAAATGTTCACCGACGAAATCCGAACGCTTTACCTCTACCAGTCGATCGGTTTTCAACAAACCCAACCCACAGTAAATTTTTGCCACCACTCGGGCAATCGTCGTCTTACCGGTTCCTGGCGGGCCGGTGAACGCAAGGTGTTGTCCGCGTGGCGCGCTGGACATACCTTTCTCGGCTCGAATCTTCGCCAATTGCGCGGTGGCCTGGAGTTTCGCCACCTGAGTTTTCACCGCGGCCAGGCCGATCTGCTCGTCCAGCTCCGCGCGGGCGACCTCGAGCAGGCGCTTGGCCCGATCGTCGCGCTCCTCGGTCTCGACCTGCTCGGCGGTGGGCGCCGAGGCCGGATCCCAGCGGTCGGTGCGCGCGTCGATCAGTTCTTTCGAGGTCACCGTGAGGCGGTACTTGCGGTCGCGCATGGCCTGGGTGTTCGCGGCGAAGTCCGGCGCCTCGGAGAACACCTTCTCGAACAGGGCCTGTGCCTCGTCCTCGCGGCCCATCTCGCGCAGGCACAGTCCGCGGCAGAATCGGGCGGTGGTGGCCGCGGCCGGAATCGGACCGCTCTCGGCGGCCTCCATCCGGCGGATCGCCTCGCCGAACAGGCCGAGCTGCGCACAGGCCGTGCCGACCATCACGTGCGCGCCCGCGGCCAGGTAGGAGTCCTGCCAGTCCGCCGAACCGGCCAGCACCGTCATCACATCCGGCCAGCGCTGCGTCGTGTAGTGCAGCAGGCCGCGAACGTACTGGCAGATCCGGTCGTCGAGATCCTGATCGGGCTGCGACAGCAGACCCGCGCGATGCCGGGCCAGCTCGTCGAGCACCTGCTCGGCCTCGTCGTAATCGCCGGCGGAGATCAGCTGGGTCGCCTGCGCCAGCCAGATCTCGGTGTATCCCGCCAGCGGATAGTCGATGTACTGGCCCACCACGAACCGGCCCGCCAGCTGCCGCGGCGCCAGGCCGAGCCGGCGCTGCTCGCGGTAGAGGGTGGAGCCGCTGGTCTTGTAGAGGTTGAACACCACCTCGGGGGTGATCTCCCCGGCCGCGGCCCGGCCCAGCCAGGCGTCGCACATGCCCGGATCCCATTCGGTGGCGCGCTGGAATGCGAGCTTCGCATATTCGAGATCGGGCGTGGATTCCTGGCCGTCGATAGCGATGCCCAATGACAATACGCCGGCATCGAAGGCGCGTTGTGCTTGGCGGTTGCCGGTCATACGGACAGTCCCCTAAACGCGTGAATGTGCTAATTCTCGCTCAGCATACCGGCTGCCGTGACAGCCGATCTCGGTTAAGTTTGGAACGTCGCAATACAGCGACGAAAATCGTAGGGAGTTCTGTAATCCGTGACCGAGTCGTCGAGCAGCGGCGTGGGGGCCGTTGACCCGGAATTGTGCCGAGTGTCGGTGATCGGCGGAAATACTCAACTCGATGTGGGCCTGCCCGCGACCGTGCCGGTCGCGGCCTACATCACCGACCTGGTCGAGCTGATCGATTCCCGCAATCCCGACCTGACCGAACACGACGAGGGCGCGCCCGTGCGCGCGCAGCACTGGACGCTGGCGCGGATCGGCCGCGATCCGATCCCGCCGCACCAATCACTCACCGACGCAGAGGTTTTCGACGGCGAGTTGCTGGTGTTGCGCTCGGTGACCGCCAAGGAGGCGCCCGCGCTTTTCGACGATGTGATCGACGCGGTCTCGCGGCTCACCGCCGAATCGGGGAACGCCTGGTCACCGACGGAGGCGCGCCGAATGGGGCTGGGCGCCGGGCTGATCGCGGTACTCGTCGCGGTCGCGGTCCTGGTGTCCGGTAAGGGCACCGGTATCTGGAACGGATTCATCGCGCTCGGCGCGGGCGTACTCGCCGCCGGTGCCGCGGTGATCGTCGCGCGCCGCTATCCGGCGGAGCGCACGACCGCGAACGTGTTGTCGCTGTTCGCGATTGCGCTGCTGGGCGCGAGCGCGGGCCTGCTCACGCCGGGCCGGGTGGGATCGCCGCACGTCCTGTTCGCGGCGGTGGCGGCTCTGGTGGTGGCGCTGGCGCTGTATTCGATGACCCGCGCCGGGTCGCTCGTGGTGGCCGCGGTGGTCACCAGCGCCGCGGTGCTCGCGGTCGCCGCGGCGGTACGGATGGTGTGGGACTTCGACATCGCGAAGATCGCCGTCGGCGTGCTGATCGCCGGGCTGGTGCTGATCACGATGGCTCCCCGGGCGGCCGTCGCCGCGGCGCGCCTGCCGGTTCCTCCGGTGCCGACCGCCGGGGGCGCCATCGACCCCACCGATCACGAACCGCGCCCGACCATCGCCGATATCGGCGTCATCGGCGCGACGGCGCTGCCCTCGGCGGCCGGGCTGGAGCGCCGGGCCCACGCGGCCAATCAGTACCAGTCCGGAGTCCTGGTGGGCGCCACGCTCGCAGCGGGTTTCGGCGCCGTCCTGGGGGCCGATCCGCTGGGCGAGGCGCGCTGGCAGGGGTTGGTGCTGGCGGCGATCACCGCGGTGGTGCTGTGCCTGCGTGGCCGGGCGTACGCCGATCTCACCCAGGCGTCGACGATGATCGCGGGCGGCACCGCGGTGGCGCTCGCCGTCACCGCCGGAACCGCTGTGGCGAACGAGGATTGGCGCGCGGTCGGTGCGGGTCTGTTGCTGATCGTCGCCGCGGCGGTGGTCGCCTTCGGTGTGCTCGGACCTCGCGCGGACGTGTCGCCGGTGGTGCGGCGGGCGATCGAGATCTTCGAGTATCTACTGATCATCGCCATCGTGCCGCTGTCGCTGTGGCTGATGGACGTCTATTCGGCCGCCCGGAACATCTGATCGGGCCGATGACTGTGCTGCGCTACGGAAGAGATTGTCCGGTAGCGGGTTTCGCGCGCGGGGCGGCTCGCCGGCTGCGCGTGGCCGCTGCCGCGGCG
>NZ_BDBF01000071.1 GCF_001612845.1 Nocardia elegans NBRC 108235
CCGGGCCGTCGGCGAGGACGTCCCCGCCGACCACCCGCTGCCCTTCGTCCACGATCGGACGCTGGTTGGCGCAGGTGCCCTGATTGGTGCGCGAGTACTTCCGCAGCCGATAGCTGCGACGCGTCCCGTCGTCGTGCGCGACGGTGATGTAGTCGGCCGAAACTTCCTCCACCACACCGGATTTCTCGTTCACGATCAGATCTCCGGCGTCGACGGCGGCCCGGCGCTCCATACCGGTGCCGACCAGCGGCGCTTCGGTGCGCAGCAACGGAACCGCCTGCTTCTGCATGTTCGCACCCATCAGGGCGCGGTTGGCGTCGTCGTGCTCGAGGAACGGAATCATCGCGGTCGCGACCGACACCATCTGGCGGGGGGAGACGTCCATATAGTCGATCAGATTCGAATCGACGAGCTCGACCTCGGAATTCCTGCGCCGCACCGGGATTCGTGCGGCGACGAAGCGGCCTCCGGCATCGAGCGGTTCATTGGCCTGGGCGACGACGTGCCGGTCTTCCTCGTCGGCGGTCAGATAGTCGACCTCGTCGGTGACGGCGCCGTCGACCACCCGGCGGTACGGAGTCTCGATGAAACCGAACGGATTGACCCGCGCGTACACCGAGAGGTAGCCGATCAGGCCGATACTCGGCCCTTCGGGCGTCTCGATCGGGCACATCCGGCCGTAGTGGCTGTAGTGCACATCACGAACCTCCAGGCCGGCGCGCTCGCGGCTCAGACCGCCGGGCCCCAGCGCCGAGAGTCGGCGCTTGTTGGTCAGACTCGCCAGTGGATTGCGTTCGTCCAGGAACTGCGACAGCTGTGAACTACCGAAGAACTCGCGGACCGCCGCCGTGATCGGGCGGATGTTGATCAGGGTCTGCGGAGTGATGGCCTCGACGTCCTGCGTGGTCATCCGTTCCCGGACCACCCGCTCCATCCGCGAGAGCCCGATGCGGATCTGATTCTGGATCAGCTCGCCGACCGTGCGGACCCGCCGGTTGCCGAAGTGATCGATATCGTCGACCTCGACCGGAACTTCCGGCCCACCGGCCGCGGTCATCGTGGAATCGCCTGCGCGCAAACGCAACAGGTATTCGATGATGGTGACGATATCGTCCTCGGTCAGCACGCGCGGACCGCCCGTGCGGCCGCCGTGCACCCCGAGTTTCTTGTTGATCTTGTAGCGGCCGACCGCGCCGAGGTCGTAGCGGTTGTCCCGGAAGAACAGGTTCTCCAGCAGGTTCTGCGCGGACTCCTTGGTCGGCGGCTCGCCCGGGCGCAGCTTGCGGTGGATGTCGAGCAGCGCCTCGTCGGTGTTGGCGGTGTTGTCCTTGGCCAGTGAGGTGGTCATGATCTCGGAGAATCCGAAGCGTTCGGCGATCCGTTCGCTGCTCCAGCCCAGGGCCTTGAGCAGCACGGTCACCGGCTGACGACGCTTGCGATCGATCCGCACACCCACGGTGTCGCGCTTGTCGACATCGAACTCCAGCCACGCACCACGCGACGGAATCACCCGCGCCGAATACAGCGTCTTCTCCGTGCCCTTGTCGATCGACTCGTCGAAATACACACCCGGCGAACGCACCAACTGCGACACGACCACGCGCTCGGTGCCGTTGACGATGAAGGTGCCCTTGTCGGTCATCATCGGGAAATCACCCATGAAGACCGTCTGCGACTTGATCTCACCGGTGTTGTTGTTGATGAACTCCGCGGTGACGAACAACGGCGCCGCGTAGGTCATGTCCTTGTCCTTGCACTCATCGATCGAGGCCTTGACCTCTTCGAAGCGCGGATCGGAGAGTGTGAGCGACATCGTTTCGGAGAAGTCCTCGATGGGGCTGACCTCGGCCAGCACCTCGGCGAGCCCGCCCATCGAGTCATTGCCGTGCGCGGCCGCGCGCCGTTGCCACTCGGGCGCTCCGACCAGCCAGGCGAACGAATCGGTCTGAACCTCGAGCAGCCCCGGAATTTCCAGGGGCTCGGTGAGTTTCGCGAACGAGAGTCGTTTCGGGATTGTCAAGGCGCGTCCTTCCAGCACCGCGCGCGGTCACGACATGGGTGACCGGCACGAGATCTGCTTGTCCTGTAGGGGCTGTATGCACAAATCCGCACCGGATGTCGTCCGAACATGCCTCGGCCGAGCCGATGGTCGGTGACGCGCAGATTGCATCACTGTCCACGGCTTTTTCGTATTTCGAGAGTTGGCGGGCATCCGGGCTGCGGGAGGTCCCAAAGTACACCGCAAAGAGAAGGTTGTCGAGAGCGCGACAAGAATAAGACACCGCATTATCGGTGTCTTCCCACTTCAATAATGGCAGCCGTATATGCGATTCGTCAAGTCGATTGTCGCCAGGACCGGCGTGTCGTGGCGATCACTTCACACTGCCCGCCGTCAGGCCCGCGACCAGCCGCTTCTCGATGAGGGCGAACAGCACGACAACCGGCACGATGCCGACGGTGGAGATGGCGAACACGAATTGCCAGGCGGTGTCGTATTGGCCGACGAATTTCGTCAACGCCACCGCGAGCGGCTGATTTTCCGGAGTGGTCAGCACCACCAGGCTCGCCGCGAATTCGTTCCAGCAGGAGACGAAGACGAAAATCGTCGCGGTGACAATTCCGGGCCATACCAGCGGCAGGCTGATTCGCAGCAGAATATGTGGGCGGGACAGGCCGTCGAGTTGCGCGGCTTCCTCGATCTGCACCGGAATCGAAGCGAAGAAGCTGTGCAGGATCCACACCGCGAACGAGAGGTTGAACGCCGCGTTCACCAGAATCATCGCGAACCAGGTGTCGTTGATGCCGACGGCGAAGAACTCCCGGATCAGGCCCGTCACCAGCACCGTCGGCTGCAGCATCTGAGTGACGAGCACCGCGCCGAGAAAGGCGGCCCGTCCCGGAAAGTGCCGTCGCGCAGTGAAATACGCGGCCGGCACGGCCACGGCCAGCACGAGCAGTGTCGCGAGCACCGAGATGGCCAGGGTGCTGACGATATTGAACGGCAGCGGCGTTTCCGGGGTATGCCACATATCGGCGTAGTTCGCGGGCCGCCACCGATCCGGCAGATAGGCCGGCGGAATGCGCAGGATCTCCGACCGGGGTTTCAGCGATCCGAGCACCATCACGAGATACGGGACGAGAAACACCGCCGCGATCACGACACCGGCCGCGGTCAGTCCCCAGCGCCGCTTCGGTTTCCGCACGGCGCGTTCGCGGGTGGTCATGCGCCGGCTTCCGCGGTCGGCCGGACCAGTTTCACGTAGACCGCGATGATCACGGCGATCAGCGCGAAGTTCAGCACACTCATCGCGGCGGCGGTGGCCAGCTGCTGATTCTGCCGAATCAGCTTGTAGGTCAACGTGGTTGTGGTGTCGGCGGAGAATCCGGCGATACTGCCCGTCAGCACCTGCAGGATCGGCAGCGAATTGAAGACGTTGATGATGTTGACGACGGTGGCGACCGCGATCGCCGGACGTAGCTGCGGCAGCGTCAGATATCGGTAACGTTGCCACGCCGATGCGCCGTCCACCCGGCCCGCCTCGCCCACTTCCACCGGAATCGACTGCAGCCCGGCCAGAATCGTATAGGTGGTGAACGGGATCGACACGAAGACCGCGACCGCGATCGCCACCGCGAAGGCCGATCCCGGCTCCTTGGTGAACCCGAAACCCCGATCGAGCACACCGATATCGACCAGGAGGCGATTGGCGAGGCCGACCTCCGGATCCAGCAGATAGGCGAACACACTCGTGGTCATGACCACCGAGGCCGCCCACGGCACCAGGATCGCCAGCCGGATCAGGGTACGGCCGGGAAAGTCGAGAGCGAGAAATTGCGCCAGTGCCGCCGAGACCACCAGGGTGATCAGCACGACGGCGACCACCCAGACGACAGTGTGGGCGAGGACGCTGCCGAGCTCCTCGATGCCGAACAGCCGGCGGAAGTTGGCCGTCCCGGCGAAGCCGCGATCGCGACCGTAGGGGCTGAGATCGCGGGTGCTGGTCCAGAGCATGTATCCGGCGGGAAAGGCGACCACCGCGGCGATCAGGATGATCACCGGGCCGACCCACGGCAGGGCGCGGATCGCGGATCCGGTGCGGCCGCGTGGGCTGCTCATTCCGCCGCCCGCGCGATGCGGCGCAGGACCTCCGCCGGGTCCGCGCCCTGTGCCACGGTGCCCATCTGCTGGCGGATCGCGCCCTGAACCGCGGCCCATTTCGGATCGGCGGAGGGGTAGAAGCGGGCGACCGGCAGGGTGGCGGCGAAGGTTTCGGTCACCGGATCGTGGGCGAGCGCGCGAGCTCCGGAGGTGGTGATCGGGATGAAGTGCTCCGCCCGCACGAATTCCGAGTAGACCGCGGGCGAATAGAAGTAGTTCAGGAACTGCCGTATCGCGGCCTGCTTGTTGCCGTGTTTACGGAACGCCATCAAGTGGTCGGCGACGCCGAGGGTGACGGGCGCGCCGGTTTTCGTCGGTGAGGGTGCGGTGGCGTAACGCAACGCCGGATTCTGCCGGTCGATCATGCCCAATACCGGCGGCAGACCTTCGATCATGCCGATCCGGCCCTGGACGAACGCGTTGATCACGTCCTTGCGATCGGTGGAGCCCGGATTCGGCTGGGTGTCGCCCGCCGCGGCCAGTTCCGACATCGCCCGCACCCCTTCGCGGTTGGCGGCGGTGTCGACGGTGAGGGTCGCGCCGTCGGACCAGCTGCCGCCGGCGCCGAACGTCCAGATCGTCGTCTCGCCCTGCGCCTCCTCACTGCCCAGCGGCAGGCCGTAACCGGAGATGCCGCCGCCTAGGGCCTGGATGCGATGCGCGTTCTCGCGCAACTCGGACCAGGTCCGCGGCGGGGCGGCGATGCCGGCGCGGGCGAACAGATCCGTGTTGTAGAACAGCGTGCGCGTCGAGGCGAACAGCGGTAGCGCCCATTGGGTTCCGCCGATGGAGGCGTTGCGGGCGAAGCCGGGGTCGATGTCGTGCAGGACCGCCGGGTCGGCGATGTCGGTGGCCGGATAGAGCATGTCGTCGGTCGCGTAGGCGGAGTAGGCGTCGATGCCGAGAATGTCGGGTGTGGTCGTCACCGACTGCAGATCGGTGCGGACCACCTCGTTGATCGAATCCCACGATTCGACCTGAAGATGGATCGTGATCTGCGGATTCTGTGCGCGGAAGCCCGCGATGATCGCAGCCCACTCCGCGCGGGTCGCGTCGCTGTAGGCGGGCACCAGCAGTGCCAGTGCGCCGGGATCGGAATCGTCGGTGCTGCGGCCGCGGAAGCCGCAGGCGGCGACGGTCACCGACAGCACGACGAGAAGTGCGGCGATCGCGAACGCACCGCGCGGCCGACCGGACACCAGCGTCAACCTTCCCCTTCGTACAACCGTCACCTGCGGCATTCGCGGGACATCGGCGGATGCCGGAGGGTAGGGACCGGTCCGGCTCGTCCGAATCTAACCGGGGCGGTGGTCGCGCGGGACGATTCGCGGGAAAGTTGACATGATCGAATCGCGGTCCGATTCTGAGACCGTGCCGCCCTCCACCGAGAGCTCGGATCGCACGCATCCGCCCCGGCCCCATCTGGCCGCCGAGGTGGCCACCCAGCCCGACGACTGGGCATGGGCCGCGGCGGTCGCGGCAGAGCACCGAACGCTGCTGCCGAGCCCCGGCGAGCGGGTGGCGGTCGTGGGCTGCGGCACCTCCTACTTCATGGCGTGCGCGATCGCCGAACTCCGGGAATCGGCCGGCCACGGTCTCACCGACGCATGGCCGGCGAGTGCGGTGCGCGGTGGCCGCGATTACGACCGCTATCTGGTGATCTGCCGTTCCGGTACCACCACCGAGGTGGTCGACGCGATGCGGGCGATGCCCGCCGCGGTGGCGCGCACCGTGATCTGCTCCAGTCCGGGGACGCCGGTACTCGAGCTCGCCGACCCGATCCTCATCGACGCGGTCGACGAGCGTTCGGTGGTCCAAACACGCTTCGCGACAACGGCTCTCGCGATACTGCGGTGGCATCTGGGGGAGGATCTGGCGCCGGCGATCGAACAGGCTCGCGCGGTCCTGGACGAGGCCGCCGAGTCGAGTGTGCCGGCCGCCGTCCGCAACGCGGAGCAGATCGCTTTCGTGGGAATGGGTTTCGCCGCGGCGCTGGCCGAGGAGGCGGGGTTGAAATTGCGGGAATCCTGCCGGGCCTGGGCGGAAGGGTATCTCGCGACCGAATATCGGCACGGCCCCATCAGTATCGCGGCACCGGGTCGTGCGGTGTGGGCGCTGGGGCCCGTCGCCGCCGGGCTGCTCGAGGACATCGCCGCTACCGGGGCGCATGTCGAATATCGCGATATCGATCCGATGGCCGATCTCGTGCGCGTGCATCGGCTGTGCCTGCTGCGGTCCGCGGATCTGGGGCTGGATCCCGACCATCCGCGCGGGCTGCGGCGATCGGTGATCCTGCGATGACCGAAGCGAGGGAGCTCGATCCGGTCCTCGCCATGGATGTCGGTGGAACCACGATCAAGGCGGAGATCAGCGACTCCGCCGGCCGGGTCGAGGCCGCCGCGACGGTGCCCACCCCGCGCGGTGAGCGGGCGCTCGACGCCATGGCCGCGCTGGGCGACCGATTGCTGACCGAAGTCTCCGACGAGACACGGGCCGGCCTGCGTCGCGGGGCGATCGGACTGCCGGGCATCGTGGACGCCGCACGGTCGCTGGCGGTGTTCAGCAGCAATATCGGCTGGCGAGATGTGTCGGTGGGCAGTCGATTGCAGGACCGGTGGGGATTTCCGGTACTGATCGAACACGATGTGATCCTGGCCGGCTGGGCGGAGTGGCGCCTGGGTGCCGGACGCGGCGCCGACGATGTGCTGGTGGTGAATCTCGGCACCGGAATCAGCGGGGCACTGGCCGTCGGAGGGCGGCTCGTGCGCGGTGGCGCCGGGCAGGCCGGTGAATACGGGCATATTCCGGTGCGGCACGACGGGCGACGCTGCTCCTGCGGAAATATCGGGTGCGTGGAAACCGTGGCCTCCGGTCCGTCCATCATGCGGGCCTACCGCGAGCGCACCGGCCGCGACATCGACGGCGCCGAAGCGGTTTTCGCGGCTCTGCCCGACGATGCGCACGCCCGGGCCGTGATCGACGACGCGATCGACGCGCTGGCCGACGGACTGCTGGGGGTCGTGCACGCGGTCTGCCCGCAGCGCATCGTGCTCGGTGGCGGGCTGGCGGGCGCCGGGCCGGTGCTGAGCGAGGGACTGCGCGCGTGTCTGGAGCGGCTGGCGCGAGTCGCGCCGGTACCACAGGTCGTCACGGGTGCGTTCGGTGCGCGGGCCGGATTGGTGGGCGCGGCCCGGTATGCCCGGCTGGAGGTCCTCGAATGAACGATGGACAGCCGGTGCTTCGCGGCCGCGTGGTCACCTCGGCCGGGGTCGTCGACGATGCGGTGCTCGAGGTGCTGGACGGTCGCATCGAGGCGGTGCGGCCCCTCGCGCAATGGACGTTCGGCAACCGGGGCGCCGAACCGCCGCCGCATCTCGGGACCTTGCTGCCCGGCCTGGTCGACATCCACAACCACGGCGGATACGGCCACCGATTCGACACCACCGATCCGGAACAGGCGCGCGCGGCGGCGCGCTATCACCATCGGCAGGGGGCCACGACCGTGCTGGCGAGCATCGTGACCGCCGCACCCGACACGATGGTGGCCCAGGTCGCGGCCCTGCGCGAGGTGGCCGCCGATGGTGAGATCGCCGGAATTCACGTCGAAGGTCCGTTCCTTTCCGAAATGCGCTGTGGTGCGCAGGATCCCCGCTATCTCCGCGATCCCGATCCCGAACTGATCCGGCGGCTGCTCGAGGCCACGGACGGACATCTGCGCGTGATGACGCTCGCGCCCGAACGCCCGGGATTCGCCGCCGCCGCGGCGCAACTCGGCGAACACGGCGTGGTGGTGGCGCTCGGCCATACCGACGCCGGTTACGAACAGTTCTCAGAAGCGTTGGCGCCCAACGGATCCGGTACTCTTGTCACGCATCTCGCCAATACGATGGCGCCGCTGCACCATCGCGCGCCCGGCGCGGTCGCCGCCGCACTGGTGGGTGCGGCCGCCGGTGATGTGGTGGTCGAATTGATCGGAGACGGCGTGCACATCGAATCCGGTTTCGGGGCGCTGGTTTTCGCGACGGCGCGGCACCGCGTGGCGCTGGTGACCGATGCCATGCAGGCGGCCGGTCTGCCCGACGGTGACTACCGTCTCGGCCCGCAGGCCGTCCATGTGGAAGCGGGGGTGGCGCGGGTGCCGAGCGGCGCCCTGGCCGGCGGAACCGCGACGCAATTGCAGTGCCTGCGCTGGGCGGTGCACGAATGCGGTGTGGATCTGATCGACGCGGTGCGCGCGGCGGCGACGACGCCGGCGGCCGCGATCGGCGCGACGGCCGTCGGCGATCTGCGGCCGGGGATGTTCGCCGACGTGCTAATGGTCGATTCGGATCTGGAGTTGCGCGCGGTGCTGCGACGAGGACAGTGGTTGAGGTGATCCTCACCGTGACGCTGAACCCGGCCTACGATATGACCTATCGGGTCGAGAACTTCGAACCCGGACGGGCGCATCGGGTTTCGTCGGTCGAGCAGCGTGTCGGCGGTAAGGGCATCAATGTCAGCCGGGTGCTCAATCAAATCGGGAAATATTCGCGCGCAACGGGTTTCGCCGATCATACGTTTTCCGCCGCCGCCGAACGAGAACTGCCGGTGGACTTCGTGCACGCACTGCCGTGGGTGCGGCGCACCGTCGTGATCAGCGACAGTCACGACGGCTCGGCGACCTCGCTGTGGGAGCCGGGGGCGCGACTCACCAATCCCGATGCGGTGGATCAACTGCTGGTGCGATTGCGGGGGCTGGCCGGTGAGGCCGGTGGCATCGTCGTCTCCGGATCGCTGCCCGGCGGCGTGCGCGTGTCGCTACCCGCCGACCTGGCCCGCATCGGACTCGACGCCGGGGTTCCGGTGATCTGCGATGTGGACGGTCTCGCCCTCGAAGCCGCCGCCCGGGTGCCGGGAGTGATCCTCATGCCGGATCTCGACGAATTCGCGGGACTGACCGGGGCACGCCCGGCCACGACCGAGGAGGTGGCCGCGGCGGCCGCCGCGCTGGTGGGCGCCGGCGCGGGAGCGGTGATCGCGACGCGGGGCTCCGACGGCATGGTCGCGGTGACACCGGACGGCGCGTGGTCGGCCGTTCTGCCCGAGCCGTTGTGCGGCAATCCGACCGGGGCCGGTGATGCCGCGGCCGCCGCGGTGATCGCCGCGCTGGCCGGACCCGACCGGCCGGAGTGGCCCGCGATCCTCGCCGATGCGGTTGCCACCTCGGCCGCGGCGGTGGTGATGGCCGTGGCCGGCGAGATCGACCTGTCGCTGCGGCAGCGGGTGCTCGCGGAGGTCGTCGTCGAGAAGCTGGCCGATCCGGTCGGCGACCGCTGACCCTTCCCGTGCGGCGTTGCCTCGGGCCCCCGGGGCGGCTCGTGCCGAGGGGGATCGCGCCGCGCCGCGTCCGTGCGGTGACCGCGGCGGTGGCGGGCGGTACATTGCGAACGGGCTTGTCGTTGTCCGCGTGCCGTGGGCCGATGCTCGGCGCCTCGGATCGCCGAACCAGAGGATCGTCGAACCGGAGTTTCCGGAAGAGGTGAGCTGATGCCCGACCCCGCACCAGACCCCGCTGCCGCTCCCAAGCCGGTCACCGGCCGCGACCTCGCGCCTGCCACGGACCCGGCGCTCGAGCCCGACCTAGCCCGTAAGCCCGACGCCGTTCGTGAGTCCGACGCCGTCCGTGAGTCCGATCCCGCCCGTGAGTCCGACTCCGTCTCGGAGCCCGGCGCCACAACCACTGCCGACGACGTACCGATCCCTCGGATGCCTTTCACGGTTCGCGCGGCGCAGGTCCTCGCGCTCGGTCTGGCCGTGGTCGGCGTCGGCTGCACCGTCACCGCGGGCTGGGTGTCCGGGTCGCATGTCGCGGTGATCACCGGGCTGTCGTTCGTCGCCAGCTGGATATTGGGCACGGTCGCCCTGGCCTTCGGCGCCGTCGGCGCGAGCATCCGGATCAGCGCGGTTCTGCTCGCGGTGCTCAACGCACTGTGGACGGTGCCCTCGATCGTCGTGGGCCGCCCGCCCGGCTGGCTCGGGCCCGTGGTCTCCGTGCTGGTCGCGGGGTTGCTGCTGCGGCGTTCGGCCCGAGACTGGTTCGAACCCTAGGGTCGGCCCGGACGATCAGGAGGCGGCGGCGGTGGCGTGTGCCGGGGTCCGCCTCGAACCCGCGGACCGCACCGCGAGCAGTTCGGCGGCGATCGCCACGGCATGTTCCATCGGGGTGCGGGCACCGACCTCGAAGCCCGCCGGCGCGTGCAACCGGGCCAGCGTGTCGGCGCCGAATCCGCCGGCCTGCAATGCCTCGAGCCGATGGTCGTGCGCCGAATGCGAGCCGAGCGCGCCCAGATAACCCAGCTCGGGTAGGCGCAGCGCGACGGTGAGCAGGGGGATCTCGAATTTCGGGTCCTGGGTCGCGGCGACGATCGCGGTGGTGCGGTCGATGGCCCCGATGCCCGCCTGGGCGTTGAGATAGCGGTGCGGCCAGTCCACCACCACTTCCGCGCCCGGGAACGAGGCGGGCACGGCGAAGGCCTCGCGCGGATCGCAGATGGTCACGCGGTAGCCGAGCAGCCGGCCCTGGGTCGTCAAGGCGGCGGCGAAGGTATTGGCGCCGAAGATGATCAGTCGCGGCGGCGCGGTGTGGGACGAGACGAACACATCCGATTCCGGCAGCGACACCAGCTCGGTGTTGTGCCGGCGGTCGGTGACCAGATGCTGGCCGATCACCTCCGGGTCGTTGTGCCACACGACGGTGAACACCGTGACGGGTTTGTGCCGCGCGATATCCCCGGCCACCGCCGCGAATTCCGGAAAGTCGTTGCGAGAGAACGGTTCTACGAACACGTCGATGGTTCCGCATTCCGCGCTCACGTCGAATCCGGAGGTCGCGTCGAAGCGCCGCAGCTCTCGGTGGCCGGTGCGCGCGGCCTCCACCGCGGCCTCGTAGACGGCGGCCTCGTAGCAGCCGTCGGAGACCGATCCGTGCACACCGCCGTCGGGGTCGACGAGCATCGCCGAGCCCACCGGTAAGGGGGAGCTTCCGAAGGTGCGGACCAGGGTTGCCAGGCCGCCCGTGCGGCCGCTGTGCCAGACCCGTAGCAGGTCCTCGACGATGTCACGCATCACATGCTCCCGATCAGCGTGCGCGAGTGGGCGGGCCCGCCGGTCGTCGCGTCCCGTCGCCAGATCGTCACACGTGAGGGCCACGATAACCGCTCCCGTGCGCGGCGTCGTGTCGGCGATGGGAATTCCCCGACGGGCACCGATCGGCGTGGGAATCCGGCTGTGACATAGCACAACCGAATAACCGACCGGGTTGTACTTTCAGGCGAACAGGCCGCGAACGAACGGCAACGAATCGACCAGTGAGGCGTTCACCGTGCCGCTGTGATCGGTGGGATAGATCCGGAAGGTCAGCGGCTGCCGGTGGGCGGTCAGAACCCCCGCGTAGCGCAGTGTCTCCGGGGTGATCACATCGGTGTCGCGCAGGCCCTGGCCCATGAAAATCGGCCTGTCGTAACCGGTTTCGGGCAAACCGAGGTAGCCGGCCAGCAAACCGTGCAGATTCGGAATCTGCGACAACGGGCGGGTGAACAGATCGCCGATCACCACGCCCGCGGCGGCCAGATCGTCCCCGAGGGGTGTGAGACATTCGTCCTTCGCGCGATCGAGCCAGTTCCGGCCGGAGTCGGTCAGGAAGGACTCGATGCCGAGTTCCGGGAACGTGGTGCGCAGGCCGTTCAGAATGTAGAGAACGTATCCGGTGGTGTGCGGGCTCAACTTCACCGGCGGGATGCCCGGGCCCAGCGGCATCAGGATGTCCTCGATATAGGCCGGTACGCCGGTGCCGACGCCACCCCGGTAATCGAGGTCCGAGCCGCCGAACTCGGTCGCGTAGCGCGCGGTGAACATCGCCGCGCCGCCACCCTGCGACTGGCCGACCACGACCCATTCGCGCGACAGCCGCGAGTAGTGGCCGACGGCCGCCCGCACGGCGTCGACCACGTTGTGCGCCTCGACGACGCCGTTGAGATACGGGTGATCACCGGGGGTGCCGAGGCCGGCGTAATCGGCGGCCACGATCGCGTAGCCCTGCTTCAGCCAGGTGCCCAGATATGCCCAGTCCCGAGCCACGTCGCCGGGGCCGGCGATGCTGTAGGCGCAACTGTCGCCGAGGCCGACCGTGCCGTGTGCCCACGCGACGACCGGCCAGCCGCCGGCCGGGGCCGGGCCCGGCGGAAAGTACACGGCGGCGCTCGCGACCGTCGGCTGGTTCCCGACCGTGCTCGTCGTATAGAGAATGCGCTGGGAATCCACGGAGCCGGGCAGCGTCGCCGCCGCGGACAGTGGCTCCACCGATTGCACCGCCGGCGTGTCTGCCGCGGCGCCGGGCGCCTCGATCACGGCGGCCGACGCGGCTAGTGCCAGGGAGCAGGCGACGCCCGCGATCGCGGTCCACAGTGTGCGCATCGTGTTCCTTTCCGGGTTCCGGTGCCGACCCCGGGGCACGACGATCAGTGTCGCAGCCGCTCGGCCGAGCCGCCGAGGTGTGTCCGAATCGTACGGAGCCGGGAGTGGCGCGGCACACACCGAGGGCAGCCGCCCGCGCTTGTGAAGGTCCTCACAGTCGGCAATGCGTGCTCCCGAATCGCCGCGGTGGTAAGGCTCACTGAAACAGTACGGGCGTTACGTAAAACCGCATGTCAGGCCTACTCGCCAGTAGAAGTGGGACGTGCAATTAACAGGCAAATTTTGCAGACTTAGCAAAGACCCCTGCAAAGCTAGCCGAGATTCACACTTGCAACAGGTAGACGGCAATTTTTAGTTGTGCCATCGTGTGGAAGTACACCCGATGGGCATAGCAACCCTGCAAATTGCCGCTCCAGCAGAGTTCGGACATCGCGACCCGTAGTCGGCGCGGATGTTCGGCGAGCGGGGCAACCGAGACCGAACGAAGAAGTGGAGTCACCAGATGTCGAACGTCGGCACCCCGAAGACCGCTGCGGAGATCCAGAAGGACTGGGACACCAACCCGCGCTGGAAGGGCATCACCCGCGAGTACACGGCCGAGCAGGTCGTGCAGCTGCAGGGCAATGTCGTCGAGGAGCACACGCTTGCCCGCCGGGGTGCGGAGCTGCTGTGGGAGGGCGTCAACGCCGAGGGCGAGTACATCCACTCGCTCGGCGCTCTGACCGGCAACCAGGCCGTGCAGGCCGTGCGTGCCGGCCTGAAGGCCATCTACCTGTCCGGTTGGCAGGTCGCCGGTGACGCGAACCTCTCCGGCCACACCTACCCCGACCAGTCGCTGTACCCGGCCAACTCGGTGCCGTCGGTCGTGCGCCGCATCAACAACGCGCTGCTGCGCGCCGACGAGATCGCCAAGGTCGAGGGCGACACCTCGGTCGACAACTGGGTCGTGCCGATCGTCGCCGACGGTGAGGCCGGCTTCGGTGGCGCGCTGAACGTCTACGAGCTGCAGAAGGCCATGATCGCCGCGGGTGCCGCCGGTACCCACTGGGAGGACCAGCTGGCGTCGGAGAAGAAGTGCGGCCACCTCGGTGGCAAGGTGCTGATCCCCACCCAGCAGCACATCCGCACCCTGACCTCGGCTCGCCTGGCCGCCGACGTCGCCGACACCCCGACCGTCGTCATCGCCCGCACCGATGCCGAGGCCGCCACCCTGATCACCTCCGACGTCGACGAGCGCGACCGTCCGTTCATCACCGGTGAGCGCACCGCCGAGGGCTTCTACCACGTCAAGAACGGCATCGAGCCCTGCATCGCGCGTGCCAAGGCCTACGCCCCCTACTCCGACCTGATCTGGATGGAGACCGGTATTCCGGACCTGGAGGTCGCCCGCAAGTTCGCCGAGGGCGTCAAGTCCGAGTTCCCGGACCAGCTGCTGGCCTACAACTGCTCGCCGTCCTTCAACTGGAAGGCGCACCTGGACGACGCCACCATCGCGAAGTTCCAGCGCGAGCTGGCGGCGATGGGCTTCAAGTTCCAGTTCATCACCCTGGCGGGCTTCCACTCGCTCAACTACGCGGCCTTCGACCTGGCCTACGGTTACGCCCGCGAGGGCATGACCGCCTTCGTCGACCTGCAGGAGCGCGAGTTCAAGGCTGCCGCCGAGCGTGGCTTCACCGCCATCAAGCACCAGCGTGAGGTCGGTGCCGGCTACTTCGACACCATCGCCACCACCGTGGACCCGAACACCTCGACGGCGGCCCTGAAGGGCTCCACCGAAGAGGGCCAGTTCCACTGAGCTGAACCCGGTCGCCCGTTCCGGGCGGCGGTGACCGGAACCGGCGGCAGCTGTCGCCGGTTCACGTCACCACCAGATATGGGCACTCCTGCAACGAGCGCCCGCAGCCCTTCCCGTCGAACAGCCCCGGCGGGGAGGGCTTTTTCTTAACATCACAATTAACCAAGCCACCGCCACACAACCAGCAGGAGCGGGACGTGAGCAGCGAGAAGATTCAACGCGTCGGAGTCATCGGCGCTGGACAGATGGGCGCCGGAATCGCCGAGGTCTGCGCCCGGGCGCATGTCGATGTGCTCGTGTTCGAACAGACCCGGGAACTGGCCGCCGCCGGCCGCGCCCGCATCCTGCGATCGCTGGATCGCGGTGTGAGCAGCGGCAAGATCACCGAGCGCGAGCGCGAACAGGCCGCCTGGCGGCTGCGGTTCACCTCCGACCTCGGTGACTTCGCCGACCGGCAGTTGGTCGTCGAGGCCGTCGTGGAGAGCGAAGACGTCAAGACCGCGATCTTCAGCGAACTCGACAAGGTCGTCACCGACCCCGACGCCGTGCTGGCCTCCAACACCTCCTCGATTCCGATCATGAAGATCGCCGTCGCCACCAACAACCCCGAGCGGGTCGTGGGCATGCACTTCTTCAACCCGGTGCCGGTGCTGCCGCTCGTCGAGCTCGTGACCACCCTCAAGACCAGCGAAGCCGTTTCCGCGCGCGCCGAAGCCTTCGCGGGTGAGGTCCTCGGCAAGCAGGTCGTGCGCTCCGCCGACCGCTCCGGCTTCGTCGTCAACGCGCTGCTCGTGCCGTACCTGCTCTCGGCCATCCGCATGGTCGAATCCGGCTTCGCCACCAAGGAAGACGTCGACAAGGCGATGGTGCTCGGCTGTGCCCACCCCATGGGCCCGCTCGCCCTGACCGACCTGGTGGGCCTCGACACCGTGAAGTCGATCGCGGACTCCATGTACGCCGAATTCAAGGAGCCGCTCTACTCGGCGCCGCCGCTGCTGATGCGCATGGTGGAGGCCGGGCTGCTCGGTAAGAAGACGGGAGCGGGCTTCTACCAGTACAACCGGGGGTAAGCGCAGAGACGGTAGGGCTCGCCGTTCGGGCGCTGCTGCTCGCTCCTTCGTGGCTTGCGCAGCGGCACCCGGGCGGCGAGCCGCCGCGAACCGGTCACTCGTAGGACTCGCTCCGTGCGGGATGCGTGGACCGGACCTGTTCACAACTTCATCCACAAGAAGTACCCACCGCCTGTTCGGCGGGTATTCACGTTACCGGGCATAGGCTGCGGAGAAGGTCCTCGACCGCAGCTCGAAAGGGAGTCCCGCTCATGGTCAACGTCACCGACGGTTTCGGATCGAGCATCCTGGGTTACCCGCGGATCGGTCCGCACCGGGAGCTCAAGCGTGCCCTGGAGTCCTATTGGCACGGCACCCTCTCGCGCGAGGAGTTGCTCGCGGTGGGGCGCGATATCCAGGACACCCAGTTCTCCGAGCTGGCCGCGACCGGACTGACGCAGGTACCCGGTAACACTTTCTCCTTCTACGACCACATCCTCGACAACGCGCTGCTGTTCGGCGCGGTGCCGAAGCGGTTCGAGCCGTATCGCGAGGAGTTGCACCCGCTCGACTTCTACTTCCTGATGGCGCGCGGCCGGCCGGATCTGCCGCCGTTGGAGCTGGTCCGCCTGTTCGGCACCAACTACCACTACCGTCAGCCCGAACTCGACGCCGATACCGGATTCTCGCTGCATCCCGAGGCTTTGCTGGAGGAGTGGGACCGGGCGATGAACCGCGGTATCGAACTGCGGCCGGTGGTGCTGGGCCCGCTGTCGCTGCTGTTGCTCTCGAAGGCCGGGCAGGTGCCGGGCGAGACCGAATTCGACAAGCTGACCCTGCTGGACAAGCTGCTGCCGGTCTACGAGCAACTGCTCGAGATCCTGGCCAAGCGCGGTTCCACCTGTGTGCAGTTCGACGAGCCGTGCTTCACCAGTGAACGCACGCCGGAGGAATTGGCCGCGTTCGAGCGTGCCTACCAGCGACTGTCGACGGCCGCGCTGCGTCCGCGCATCCTCGTCACCGGCCAGTACGGCGATTTCGGTGAGGCCGTGCGGATTCTGGCGGGTACCGCGGTGGAGGCGATCGGGCTCGACCTGGCCAGCCACCGCACCCGGCCCGAGGAACTCGCCGAGATTCCCGGAATCCGGCGCAAGCGGCTCTACGCCGGCGTGATCAGTGGCACCAACGTCTGGCGTGCCGACCGGCTGGTCACCCTCGAATACCTCAACGCGCTGTCGAAGGTGTGCCCGGACCTCGTCGTGTCCACCGGGACCACGCTGCTGCACGTGCCCTACGACCTGCTGGTCGAATACGACATCGAGGGCAATGTCGCCGACCGCCTCGCATTCGCGAAACAGAAAGTGCTCGAGGTTGTTTCGCTGGCGAAGGCACTGACCGAAGTGCATCGGGGCGGGGAAGGGGGCGAGACCGCGGCGAAGTGGGCGAAGCGCCCGACGTCGGTGCATTTCAAGCAGAAACACGCTGTGCGGCAACGGGTTTACGCCGTCACGCCGCAGATGCGCGAGCGCGAACCGTACGAGGTGCGCGCGAAGGCGCAACGGGAGCGGCTGAATCTGCCCCTGGTTCCGGCGACCACGCTCGGCTCCTTTCCGCAGACCGACGCGGTGCGCCAAGCCCGCTACGACCTGGGCGAAGGCCGGCTGTCCTACGAGGAGTACCGCAAGCGGATCGAGGCCGAGATCGAGTCGACCATTCGCCTGCAGGAGGACATCGGCCTCGACGTGTTCGTGCACGGTGAGCACGAACGCAACGACATGATCCAGTACTTCGCCGAACTGCTCGACGGTTTCGCGACCACGCACTTCGGCTGGGTGCAGGTCTACGGCTCGCGGTGTGTGCGGCCGCCGATCATCTACGGCGACGTGTCGCGGCCGAAGCCGATGTCGGTGGAGTGGATCACCTACGCGCAGTCGCTCACCGACAAACCGGTGAAGGGCATCGTGACCGGTCCGGTGACGATGGTGGCTCGCTCGTTCGTGCGCCAGGACCAGCCGCTGTACGAGACCGCCGACCAGGTGGCGCTCGCGATCCGCGACGAACTGGCCGATCTCGAGAAGGCCGGCGTGGCGATCATCCAGGTCGACGAACCGGCGATCCGGGAACTGCTGCCGCTGCGTCCGGACGGGCGCACCGAATATCTGCGCTGGGCGGTCAACGCGTTCCGGCTGGCGACCTCCGGGGTGCGGCCCGACACTCAGATCCACACCCACATCGCCTATTCGGCCCGCTCCGAAATCGTGCGTGCCATCGAGGAACTCGACGCCGACGTCACCGCCATCGTCGCGACCCGCTCGCTGGAATGGGTGCTCAAGGCGCTGACCGAGGATGTCGAGGAAGGGCACGGCCTGAGCCACGGCGTGGGCCCGGGTGTGTACGAGAGCCGTTCGGCGCGGATTCCGGATATCGACGAGATCGACGAATTGCTCACCGCCGCAGCCGAAGCCGTGACACCGCAGCGGCTGTGGGCGAATCCGGACGGCGGTTTGAAGACCCGCCACTACTGGCAGCTGGATCCTTCGCTGCGCAATATGGTCGCCGCCGCCCGCCGGGTGCGGCGTCGCGCCGAAGCGGCCGAATAGGTCCTGCCGCTGCGCAATCCGCATCGCCCGGGTGGTTCGCCACCCGGGCGAAACTCACAGCTGTTGCCGAAGATTCGCTCGCCCCGAGTGCGTTAGCCTACGACTACTGTTTCGAGATCAGGAGAACCGCTCATGGGTATGTTCGACCAGCTCAAGGATGCCGCCGGCAAGGCGGCCGACCTGGCGGCCAAGAATGCCGACAAACTCGACCCGGTGATCGACAAGGTCGGCGATCTGGTCGACAAGCAGACCGGCGGCAAGTTCGAAAAGCAAGTCGACGCCGCGCAGCAGGCCGCGAAGAAGGCGCTGCACGAGCAGACCGAGAAGTAGACCACGCACAGGTGGTACACGGGCGAAGGCCACGCCCGGCTTCGCGCCGGACGTGGCCTTCGTGCTGTGCGAATCAGTGCCGGCCGAACAGCAGCGCCATCAGAGTCGCCATGGTGTCGTCGGCCTTCTGCGTGCGGTCGAAGGTCGTCAGGGTGAGCAGCGAGGGGAAGCGCTGCCGCGCGACGGCGTGGGCGTAGGTGAATTCACGCAGTCCGTCAGGGCCGTGGATGCGGCCGAAGCCGGAGTCGCCCACACCGCCGAAGGGCAGCGACGGAATCTGCGGGAACGTGAAAACCGCGTTGACGCTGACCATTCCGGTACGCAGCCGGTCGGCCAGTTCCCGCCCGCGCGCCTTCGAGAACACCGCCGCGGACAGGCCGTAGCGGCTGTCGTTGGCGCGGGCGATCGCGGTGTCCATATCGGGCACCTTCGCGACGGTGAGGGTAGGCCCGAAGGTTTCCTCGGTCACGGCCGGGGCGTCCTCGGGCACGTCGACCAGCACGGTCGGCTGCACCACCTGTCCGACGATGGTGTCGGCGCCGCCGGTCAGTGCCCGGCCGCCGCGCGCGACGGCGTCCTCGATGTGGCGGCGGATCACGTCGAGCTGCTTCGGCATCGTGATGGGGCCGATCTTGGCGCCCGGATCATTGCCCGCGCGTTGCTGTTTCGCCTTCGTCACCAAGGTATCGAGGAAGGTGTCGTAGACGCGCTCGTGGACGTAGACCCGTTCGGTGCCGATACAGGACTGGCCGGCATTGGCCATTCCGGCCCACAGCGCGGCGTCGGCCGCGGCGTCCAGATCAGCGTCGGCGTCGACGAGCAGCACATCCTTGCCGCCGCATTCGGCGACCAGCGGCGTGAGGCTCTCGGCGCAGGTGGCCATCACCTTCTTGGCCGTCGCCGTGGAGCCGGTGAAGGCGATCTTGTCCACGCCCGCTCGGCACAGCGCCGCACCGGTCGCCCCCTCGCCCGTGATCAATTGCAGCACCGGCTGTTCCGGCACGACCTCGGCGAACATGTCGACCAGCCAGCGGCCGACGCCGGGGGAGTATTCGCTGGGTTTGAACACCACGGCATTACCCGCCGCCAGCGCGTACACGATCGAACCCAGCGGCGTGAACACCGGATAGTTCCAGGGGCCGATCACGCCGATGACGCCGAGCGGCTTGTACTCCACCGACGCCGCCTGATTGATCGTGAGCAGCCCCACCCGAGCGCTCTTGCGGCCCAGCACCTTCGGAGCGTTGCGGCCCGCCCACTTCAGATGGTCGAGGCTCAGCGCCACCTCGAGCGCGGCATCGGAATACGGCTTGCCCGTCTCGTCGTGCATCACCGCGGCCAGCTGCCGCATCCGGCGGGCCAGCAGTCCCGCGAATCCGGCCAGGCGCCGGGCCCGCTCGGCGTAGTCGAGGCCCGACCACCACTCGTATGCCGTGCGGGCGCGGGCCACCGCCGCCTCGATATCGGCCTCGGTGTGGATGGGGTAGGTGCCCACCACCTCGCCGGTACCGGGATCGTGCACATCGAAGGTGGCGTGCGTATCGATCTCACCGATCTCGTTCACGGTCGTCATCGGGTGGCCTCCTTCGTAGCGGTGCCGGTGCTGGACGACGGGGCGCGGCCGCGGATCAGGTCGGCCGCCTTCTCGCCGATCATGACGGTCGGCGCATTGGTGTTGCCGCGGACGATGCGGGGCATCACCGAGGCGTCGACCACGCGCAGTCCGCTGACGCCGTGGACGCGCAGTTCGGGGTCGACCACCGCGGTCTCGCCGCTGCCCATGGCGCACGTGCCGACCGGGTGGAACAGCGTCTGGGTCCAGCGCGCGAGGTGCGCCCGCCAGCCGTCCTCGTCGATCCGGTCGGCGCGTTCGGGCAGGTAGGAGCTGTCGAGGTGGGCGGCCAGCGGCTGCTGCCGCGCGATCTCGAGCAGTTGCCGGCAGCCCGCGAGCAGGGCGTCCGCATCGCGCGGGTCGGAGAAGTAGGCCGGATCGATCTCCGGCTTCCACAGCGGATCGGCCGACCGCAACCGCAACCGGCCGCGGCTGTGCACCTCGACCAGCGTCGGCCCGGCGGTGAACATCGGAGCGATGTTCTCGTGAAAGCCGTTGTCGTAGAACGCCGTCGGCGCGACGTGGTATTGGATGTCCGGACCTTCGAGTCCCTCGCGGGTGCGCACGAATCCGCCGCCCTCGCCGACATTGGAGGTCAGTGGCCCGCGGCCGAGCGCCTGCCACTGCGCGAGCCGGAACGGGGTCTCGAAATCGGCGAGATCGGAGACGCCGCGGGTGCGCCACAGGATCGGGGTCACCGGGTGGTCGTGCAGATTCTCGCCGACGCCGGGCAGGTCGACCACCACATCGATGCCCAGTTCGCGCAGATGCGCCGCGGGCCCGATACCGGAGAGCATGAGCAACTGCGGCGAATTGACCGCACCGCCGGAGAGCAGCACCTCGGCCTCGGCATGCACGGTGTGCTCGCTGCCGTGGCGGCGATAGGTCACGCCGACCGCGCGGGTCCCGTCGAGCACCAGCGCGGTGGCGTGCGCCTCCGTCCGCACGGTCAGGTTCGGCCGGTCCAGCGCCGGGCGCAGATAGCCGTCGGCGGTGGACCAGCGGCGACCGTTGCGATGGGTGACCTGGTAGCGGCCCACACCCTCCTGCGTCGCGCCGTTGAAATCGTCGGTGCGGGGAATCCCCGCGGCCGCGGCCGCGGCTATCCAGGCATCGGTCAGTTCGTGGGTGTAGCGGCGGTTCTCGACGTGCAACGGGCCGTCGGTGCCGTGATACGGCGAACGCAGGCCGGTATTTGTCTCCGACCGGAGGAAATAGGGCAGGACGTCCTCGTAGCTCCAGCCGACCGCGCCGAAGTCGCGCCGCCAGCCGTCGTAGTCGGCGCGGTTGCCGCGGATGAAGATCATCGCGTTCATCGACGAGCATCCACCCAGCGCCTTCATCCGCGGCCAGTACGCGCGCTGGCCGCCGAGATGTTTCTGCGGTGTGGTCTCGTAGCGCCAATCCCATTGGGTGCGAATCAATTTCCCCCACGCCGCCGGTATCTTGATCTCGTCGGCCCGGTCGTCGGGACCGGCCTCCAGCAGCAGCACCGAGACCTGGGGGTCCTCGGTGAGGCGATGGGCGAGGACGCAGCCCGCGCTCCCCGCTCCGATGATGATGTAGTCGAACGATTCACGGTCGGGCACGCGAGGACCTCCAGCACGGTTGCCGAACACCGACACGGATCCGGACGGGGCCGACCTGCGGTTATAGCGGCAGAGACCGTCCCGGACCCGGTTCCAGGGTCGACCTTACGCTGTGTGCGGCGGTCGGGAGCGGAGTTCGGAGGTAGCGAATCGGGGCCGGGGCCGGCGGGTCCGGGCGGTGCGGACACGTAGTGCAGTGCCTCCGCCGAATATGAAGGTACACAGGCGATTACAGATAGCTCCGCACCTGACGACCGCGTGGCGGTCGCTCGCCACCTGCTCTCTGCTGTGATGCGGCCGGCTCCTGAGCGGGGTGCTCGGTATTCGTGAGCCTGGGCGTGTCCGGATCACGGCACGTAGGATTCGGCCGGACCCGCGAACCGGCCCGGATGGCGTCGATGCCCGGCGCGAAGACGGTCGCGCGGGTATGGCGGCGAACGGCAGGAGGACCGTGATGGGTGGTTCGTTCCCATGGGGTGCGCGCCGTGGCCGGCGACGGAACTCTCGGCGCGGCCGGGGCGGTGCGCACGGGCCCGTCGGACATGTCGCGGGTGCGGGCGTCCTCGCGACAGTGTGGATCAGCGCTGCGGCCGTTCTTCCGTCCGCGCTCGCTCCGGTTCACGCCGAGGCGCCCGGCTGCCCGGCCTCGTCGGTGGAACAACTGCTGCCCGCCCAGGCCCCGCTGCTCGATTTCGCGGAGAACCTCGGCTACGACGCACAAGGTAACCTCTGGGTCTCGCGTGTCTTCCGAAATGTGGTGCAGCGCTACGACTCCGGTGGGCACGTGACCGCCGAGGTGCCCGTGGATGCGCCCGGTGCGGTCCGGCTCGGCCCCGACGGTGCGCTGTACGTGGTCTTCGGTGACTCGTCGGCCGGACTGCTGCCCGGCGCGCATTCCTCCGGCGTCGTGCGGTTCGATCCCGGCGCCGACCATCCGGCGCCGCAGGTCTACGTCTCCGGTCTCGGCATGGCCAACGGTGCGGCCTTCGACGGCGCGGGCAATCTGTACGTCGCCGATACGGCACACGGAGTGGTGAAGGTGCGGCCCGGCGGTTCCGTCGACGCCGACTGGACCGCCCGTGCCGCGGAATCCGGGGTGAACGGCATTGTGCTGCAAGGTGATTCGCTCTACGCGACGCTCTATCAGAGCCTCGACGGTCGCATCGTCCGCCTCCCCGTCGATGCTCCGCAGGCGCAGACGACCGTCGCTTCGGTCACCGTCGGGGCGCTCCCGCTGACCGCCCTGCCCGACGATCTCACCGTGGGTCCGGACGGCATGCTGTACGTCGCGACCACGACCGGTCGTCTGGTCCGCGTCGACCCGGCTACCGGCGGGGTCTGCACGGTCGCCGACCTCGGCGTGCCGGCTACTTCGGTCGCGAAGGTTCCCACTGACGATCGCGCACTGCTGGTCACCATGGGAACGGGGACTGTGCTTCGGGTGGTTCTCGGCGCGTGACGTTCGTCGGTGCCCGTGCGCCGATGACCGGATGCGGCCGCGCCCGGACCGGCGGCTACAGCATCGGGGCGAGGGTGCGCAGACCGGCGACGAGCTGCTCGGCCGAGGGGGCGGACTTCGGGTCCAGCAGCCACTGGACGAGCAGGCCGTCGAGTAGCGTCCAGAGCAGCACGCCGATCGGGCCGCCATCGTCGTCGATATCCCTGTCGGGCAACAACATTCGGGTCAGTGCCACTTTGCCCTCGCGCTGTTTGGTCGTGATGTCGGCCTTCACCTCACCGGAATGCAACGCCTGCGCGAGACTCTCGATATTGGCCGCCCACAGCGCACGCTGCTCGGTGAAGGTGGCGGTGAGACGCCCCAGGAAGGTGAGCAGCCGCTGCGCCGGTTGCGGTTCGCTGCTCTCGGCGAGCGCCTCGAGGATCTGCTGTACGGCCTCGGCGGACGATTCGATCATGGCCTGCGTGAGCAGGTTGTCGCGGGTTCCGAAGTGGTAGTTGATCGCGGCCAGATTGCTGCCCGAGGCGGCGACGATATCGCGCACCGTGGTCCGGGCGTAGCCGCGTTCGGCCAGGCAGTGTTTGGCCGCTGAGAGCAGATCCTCACGTGTTCCCACGTCGGCAGGGTAGCAAGCGCCCGCTGACGAATGTTTCAAACAAATGTTTGTGACAAGTGTTTGAAACGGATGTATTGTTCTCCGTATGGTCACGCAACGTCCGATATCGCCCTTCGAGTCGGGTTACTTCCAGGAACACGCCACCTTCGGTTCCGTGCCGGTCGGCGGGATGGCTCTGTTCATCGGGTCGACCGTGGAAGGGGAATTCGAGACCGAACTGCTGCGCACGGTGCTGGCCGAACTGGCCGCCGAGCATCCGCTGCTCAGCTGTCGCCGATTCGACGACGCCGGGGTGCCGGTACTTCGCCATGTCGAGGGCTATCGCCCCACGGTCATCGAAAGTGCCGGTGGCGACATCGAATACGTCGACTTCGTCAACCAGCCGCAACCGTGGGACGAGGGCTTGTTCTTCGCGCGGGTGTTCCGCGAGGACGACCGGACCCGCATCGTGCTCGTCGTCCATCACGGAATCACCGACGGCCGTTCGTCTTTCGCACTGCTGGACGAGATGTGGCGGCGCTATACCGCGCATCGCCGCGGGGCGCCGATGCCGGTGCGTGCGAATCACGAACTGCCGCAGGCGGTCGACGAGCGCCTCGCCGCGGTCGTCTCCGGGGCGGAGGTCGACGAACTGCTCGCGGCGATGCGCACGATCATCGGTGAGCCGCCCGCGCGATTGCCGCGCGACGGCACGGCGGGGTCGGGGCGCGGTCTGTTCGTCGCCGAGCGGATCGAGCTGGAACCGGAGGTGACCGCGGCCTTCGCCGCCGCGGCGCGCTCGGCCGGGATCGGGGTGAACGCCTTGCTGAGCGGGTGTGCGCTGGCCGCGGTCCGGGCCGAACTGGGCGGCGTGGGCACACTGCCGATGGTCTGCGGCTATGCGGCCGATATGCGGGCCGCGGTGGATCCGTGGCTGCCCGACGAGACGGTCCTGAACTGCGCCTCCGGCTGGGGCACGCTACTGGCGGTGGCCGAATCCGCCGATCCGTTCGAACTGGGCAGGGTGGTGCACGCCGACGTCCGTGCGGCCCTGGAGCGTCGCGACCCCGCGCGTCTGGCGTTGGCGGGCCGATACATTCGCGACGAGGCCACCGCGCGGATACTCGCGGAACAGCCCAGTATCGCGCTGTCGAACATCGGGCGGGTGCCGGACCATATCGTCCCCGAGGGAGTGCGGCTGGTGCGCGACAACCTGCTCGCCATGGGCCCGGGGATGCCGCCCAAGCTGACCGCGTTCACCCTGGGAGAGCGGCTGACGGTGCAGGTGGAATACGACACCAACGATCACAGCCGCGCCCAGATGGGCCGGGTGCGCCGCAATCTCGCGGAGTTGTTGCACCGCACCGCCGGCCGCGGGGGAGCGTTGTCCGGCGACCGCGCGGGAACGTTGTCCGCCGACCGCGCGGCAGCGTCGTCCGTCGGCCGAGCGGGTACGGCGTCCGTCGGCCGAGCGGGAGCGCCATCAGCCGACCGCTCTGTTCCGGCATCCGCGGACGACTCGGTTTCGCCCTCCGGCGGCGGCGCCGATCGCGCGGACGCCGGCGTCGCCTCGAAATTCACATGGTGGCGGCGTCGATGACGAACCGGTACCGCACGTCGCTGGCGACCACGCGCTCGTAGGCCTCGTCGATGCGGTCGGCGGAGATGACCTCGATTTCCGCGCCGATGCCGTGTTCGGCGCAGAAGTTCAGCATCTCCTGGGTTTGCGGGATGCCGCCGATATTCGACCCGGCCAGCGACCGGCGGTTGCCGGTGAGGGTGAAGGGGCGCACCGCTAGCGGCTGTTCGGGCAAGCCGAGGATCACCATGGTGCCGTCGAGGTTCAGCAGACGCATATAGGTGTCGATCGGCAGATCGGCCGACACGGTGTTGATGATCAGGTCGAACCGGTTGCGCAGATCGCGGAAGATTTGGCGGTCGGTGGTGGCGTAGTAGTGGTGCGCGCCGAACCGCCGGCCGTCGTCCTCTTTGCTCAGCGAATGGCTCAGCACCGTCACCTCGGCGCCCATCGCGGCGGCGATCTTCACCCCGACATGGCCCAGCCCACCCATGCCGATGATCGCCACCTGCTTGCCCGGGCCCGCGTTCCAGTGCCGCAGCGGTGAATACAGGGTGATGCCCGCGCACAGCAGCGGCGCGGCCTCGTCGAGCCCGATGCCCTCCGGAATGCTCACCACGAAGCCGTCGGTCACGACTACCTGGCTGGAATAGCCGCCGAGGGTGTAGCCGCCGGCCTGGATCTCCTCCGGGACGGCGCCGTTGTAGGTCATGGTGGCGCCGCGCACGCAGTACTGCTGCTCACCGGCCAGGCACGGCTCGCACTGTCCGCACGAATCGACCATGCAGCCCACGCCCACCCGGTCGCCGACCGAGAACTTGGTGACCTCCGGGCCGACCGCGGCGACCAGACCGGCGATCTCGTGGCCCGGGACGCAGGGGTACTTGGTGCCGTGCCACTCGTTGCGGGCGGTGTGGATGTCGGAGTGGCAGATGCCGGCGTACTTGATGTCGATCAGCACGTCGTGCGGGCCGAGTGCGCGGCGTTCGATGGTGGTCTTGGTGAACCGGCCGTCGGGCGCGGAAACGGAATACGCGGCAGCTGTCGTCATGCGTTCATGCCTACCCCCGCATGGATGCCTACGCAAACCACCCGCCCGCAGCGACGCGACCGGGGAAGGGGCCATACCCACGACCGGCGACCCGCCGGTCGGATGTGCTCGGCGGGCTCGCGCCGATATCGGATGCTGATCCGGTGGCGATCGTGCTGGCGTTGATATCGATGTGTTCGACGCTGGCAGGCGGGTTGGTGGCCGCGCGCATCGGGGAGCGCAAGCGGCTGATCCTCGGCCTGGCCGCCGGAATCATGCTCGGGGTGGTCGCCTTCGACCTGATCCCCGATGCCCTGGCCGAATCCGACCGGGTCGTCTCGGGTGTGCCCGGCGTGCTCGTGGCGGCCGTGATCGGCTTCTTCACCATTCACATCATCGAACGCGAGATGGCGATCCACATCGGGCACGAGCAGGATTTCGGCCGCCACACCCACGACTTCCCGTCGGTCGGGCTGGTCGCCACCGGGGGATTGATCTTCCACAGCATGCTCGACGGTCTGAGCATCGGCGTCGGATTTCAGGCCGGCGCGGCGCTGGGCATCTCGGTCGCGATCGCGGTGATCTCGCACGACTTCGCCGACGGATTCAACGCCTTCACCATTCCCACGCTGTACGGCAATGCCCGGCGGCGGGCGCTGACCCTGCTGGTCCTGGATGCGCTGGCGCCGGTGGCGGGCGCGATCATCGGCACGGTGATCCGGGTGCCTCCCGACGTCGCGGGCCTGTATCTGGGATATTTCGCCGGATTCCTGCTGTATCTGGCAACGAGTGACATTCTGCCGGAAGCACATTCGGGCCGCCCGTCGCGCACCGTGCTGTTCTGCACGATCGCGGGCGCCGCGTTGATGTTCGCGGTGGCGGCATTGCAGGACTGATACCGGGCACCCCGCCGATTTGGTACACATAAAAGCACAAACTCCGCCAGCCCACCCCGGGCATGCAGAATCGGGAGCGGCGATGGACGAGCAGCATTCGGGCCGGCAATCGCGTCCGGCTCGCGGCGGGTGGCTTTCGACGGTCGTCTTCGTGCTCGTCATGGCCCTGGTCGGCGCGGCATTTCTGGGCTATCGCGGGGATCTGCCACGGTGGGCGGTGCCCGCGGGCCACTCCACCTCGGTGCTGTTCGGGCCGCCCGTGCCGCCGATGGATCCCGCGGCGGTGGCCTCGGCCGTCGAACCCGAACTGGTGAACATCAACGTATCGATCCGGCCCAGCGGGATGGGCGCGGCCGGATCGGGCATCGTGCTCAGTCCCGACGGTGAGATCCTGACCAGCCACCACGTGGTGAAGGGCGCGGAGACCATCACCGTCGGCGATCTCGGCAACGGCGGGCACTATCCGGCGACGGTGCTCGGCTACGACTCCGACGCCGATATCGCCCTGCTGTCGCTGAGCGGGGCGGCGGCGCTGTCGGTGGCCCGCATCGGCAGCTCGGCCGGGGTCCGGGTGGGCGATCAGGCGCTGGCGATCGGCAATGCGGGCGGAACCGGTTCCCCGACCGCGACACCGGGCACGGTCACGGCGCTGGACGCCTCGATCGTGGCGCGCGATACCGCCGATCTGTCGCGCAAGGCGTTGATCGGCATGATCGAGGTGGCCGCGCCGGTGGTCTCCGGACAGTCCGGCGGCGCACTGGTCGACCGGACCGGCGCGGTGATCGGCGTGGTGACCGCCGCCTCGGGAGAACTGTCCCGGCAGCAGGGGCAGGCCAGCGGCTACGCGGTGCCGATCGATCGGGCGTTGAGTGTGGTGCGCCAGATCCGCACCGGCATTCCGACCGATACGGTCCACGTCGGCCCAACCGCGACACTCGGCGTCCTGACCTCCGATGCCAAACCCACCGGCGCCCGGGTGGACGTGGCGATCTACGGGCTGCCGGCCTTCACGGCCGGGCTGAATTCCGGCGAGGTGATCGTCGCGGTCGACGACACACCGGTCACCTCGGCGCAGACGCTCAAGGCAGCGCTCAACGTGCGCCGGCCGGACGAGGTGATCCGGCTGGATCTGGTCGAGCCGGAGGGCACGCACCGCACGCTCGCGGTGACGCTGGCCGCCGGCCCGCCCAACTGATCAGAACAGCGAGAGCCAGTAGTCCTGGAAGCGCAGGAAGACCAGCAGCAGCACGATCGCGTAGTAGACCACCACGATCGTCCACCGCCACTGCGCGACGATGCCCATGATCCCGCGGGCCCCACCCCACAGCTGATCGGTGACGACCGCCAGGCAGACCGGCGTGAACGTCCACACCACCATGCAGTACGGGCACAGCGCGCCGATGCGGTAGAGGCTCTGGAAGATCAGCCAGAAGATGAAGCCCATCCCGGCGACCAGGCCGATCCACAGCCCGCCCCAGAACCAGCGCGGCAGGCCGACACCGGCCACCGCGAGCACCGCGATGGTGACCGCCACCGAGAATCCCGTGACGCCGATGATCGGATTCGGGAATCCGAACACCGACGCCTGATGGGTCGCCATCACCGAACCGCAGGACAGAATCGGATTGATGCTGCACGACGGCCGATAGGACGGATCCTTCAGCAGTTTGAAGTCTTCGATCGTCAACGTCACCGCGGCCAGCCAGCCCAGCAGGGTGCCGAGCAGGAGTAGCCACGCGGGGCGGGGCCGGACGGTGATCACTTGGCCGCGGCCTCGATCACCGGGCGCAGACCGTCGGGCTGCATCAGCTGCTGCGAGCTGGTGATCTGCTTACCGTTCACGTACACCGTCGGCGTGGACTTGATGCCGCTGTTGAGCACGTCCTTGGTGGTCTTCTGCACGTACTTGTCGTACTTGTCCGACGTGATGCACTCGGCCACGGCCGGATCGGTGTAGCCGGCGGCCTGGGCGATCTGCACCAGCTTCTCGTCGGGCAGGCCGGTGCCGCCCTCCGGGGGCTGCTGCTCGTACATGGTGGTCAGCCACGGCAGGAACTTGGTCGGGTCGGAGCCGGCGACGCAGTAGGCGGCGTTGGCCGCGCGCGAGGAGTAGCGGGTGCCGCCCGAGGACTGATCCAGGAACGCGATGATGTTGTAGCGCACGCTGGCCGTGCCGGCGTTCACCGCGTCCTCGATGGCCTTGGCGTTGGCGGTCTCGAACATCTTGCAGGCCGGGCACTGCAGGTCGGCGACGACCCGGATGTCGACCTTGGCGCCGGGCTTGCCGATCTTGATCTCGCCCTGGTCGGTGATCGAGCCGGTGACCGCGTCGGGCGAGGCCGGCTGCGCGGCGACCGAGGGCACCGGCCCGGTGTCGTTCTTGTTGGACTGTTTGACGGCGATGCTGATGCCGATGGCCGCAATGAGCGCGATCAGCACGGCCGCGACACCCACCTGAATCAGGATCGTGCGCGTGCGATCTCCGCCTCGCACCGCCGTCAGCGAGTTCTTCCCACGCGGATTCTTGCTCACCTCGGAGTTCACCACGCCTTTCCTGTGTTACGTGTCGGTGTGCGACATCGGTGTTGTGCGGCCGGGCGCCGCCTGCGATCGTACGGGCCGTCCGCCACGCCGTCGCGGTGCCGCATCGCGGGCGGGCGGCCGCACGAGGCACACTCGGCACCACATGATTCCCGGTCAACCTGAGAGATCCCCGAGATTCGGGCCGAAATATCCGCGGTGGTGACCGGCGTCTCCGTGCCGATCAGCTCGCGGCGAGCCGCGCCTTCTCGGCGTCGATGTCGAACTGCGGCGCGGGCCAGCTCAGCTTCAGACCACCCAGCGCATCGATGAGCAGTTCGGTGACCGCCAGGCGGGCGAACCACTTCCGGTCGGCCGGAACGACGTACCACGGCGCGTGGTCGGTATCGGTGCGGTCCAGTACGTCCTGATAGGCCTGCTGATAGTCGGGCCAGAGCGCGCGGTCGTCGATATCGCTCGGGTCGTACTTCCAGTACTTGTCCGAGCGTTCCAGCCGTTCGCCGAGGCGACGCTTCTGTTCCTCCAGCGAGACGAACATCGCGACCTTGACGATCGTCGTGCCCGCCTCGGTGATTTCCCGTTCGAACCGATTGATCTCGTCGTAGCGGGGCTCCCATTCCTCGCGCGGCACCAGGTTCTGCACCCGCACCACGAGGACGTCCTCGTAATGGGACCGGTCGAAGACACCGATCTGACCGCCGGCCGGCAGCCGGTGGCGGATTCGCCACAGATAATGGTGCCGGCGTTCCTCCTCGGTGGGAACGCCGAAGGCGGCATGCCGCACCCCCTGCGGGTCGACCATGCCGATCACGTGGCGCACCACGCCGCCCTTCCCCGCGGTGTCCATCCCCTGCAGGATGAGCAGCAGGTTGCGGTGGTCACCCGAGCGGCCGTTCGCGAACAGCATCTCCTGCAGCTCCGACAGCACCTGGCCGCGTTCGGGCAGCAATTGCTCACCGAGTTTCTTGTCGCCGGTGAATCCGGGCGTCGCGGAAAGGTCGTAGGAATCGAGCCGGACCCCGGCGGCTCGCAACGCGGTGGTGGCCGGTTCGGTCCACGGAGATTTCACCATAACCGTCGAGTATGGTCGGCGGCTATGGCAGCCGGGTGGTGATCATGCCGTGAGTCAGCCGATTCCGGCCAGTCTCGTCAAGTGTGCGGCGAATTCGGCGTCGTCGACCGGGGTCAGCACCAGCTCGGCGGCCGTGGTGAGCAGATAACGTCCGTCGCCGGTGACGTCGAGCCAGGTGCGATGCCGCGTCGGCGGCGACATGGGATTGTCGGGTGCCACGGTGACGGTGATGAATCCGCGCGCGTCGACCGGAGCGCGCAGCGTGCGGCGGAAGCGGGCGGCGCCCGGATCCTGCGGCGTGTCGATATCGCCGCCGGGATGGGCGTCGGTCCCGATGTCGAGCACCGCGTGCTGCGGTTCGCGCATCGGCCCGCAGGTG
>NZ_BDBF01000072.1 GCF_001612845.1 Nocardia elegans NBRC 108235
GCGCAGGTTCCAGCCGCGCGACGACCGCGTCGAAATGCCCGGCGAACACCGGAAAAACACGCAGCTCGGCCGCCATACCGGCCCACTGCGCACCCTGTCCGGAAAACACCAGACCCGTCGAACCCGGCACCACCCGGCCCGACACCACACCGGGCACGGACTCACCCGCGGCCAGCGCCCGCACACCCGTGAGCAGGCCGTCACGGTCACCGGCCAGCACGACGGCACGATGCTCGAACGCCGACCGCGTGGAGGCCAGCGACAGACCGATATCGAGCGGATCCGATTCGTCCGCAGACGCCTGTGCGATGTACCCCGCCAAGCGAGCGGCCTGATCCGCGAGTGCGGGACCGCTGCGCGCGGAGACCACCCACGGCAGCACGCCGCCCGCGGGCGCGCTTCGCACCACCGGGTTCGCCACCGCCTCGGTCGCCGGTGCTTGTTCGACGATCACGTGCGCGTTGGTGCCGCTGATGCCGAACGAGGACACCCCGGCACGGCGCGGACGGTCCCCCTCCGGCCACTCGACCGGCTCGGTCAACAACCGGATATTGCCCTCGGTCCAGTCGACTTTCGTACTCGGCCGATCGACATGCAATGTCCGCGGCAATACGCCGTGCCGCATCGCCATCACCATCTTGATCACGCCACCGACGCCCGCCGCGGCCTGGGCGTGACCGATATTCGACTTCAACGACCCCAGCCACAACGGACTGTCGGCGTCCCTGTCCCGGCCATAGGTAGCGAGCAGAGCCTGAGCCTCGATCGGATCACCCAGCGTCGTTCCCGTACCGTGCGCCTCGACCGCGTCCACGTCGGCCGCCGAGAGACCGGCATTGGCCAGCGCCTGCCGGATCACCCGCCGCTGCGACGGACCGTTCGGCGCGGTCAAACCATTCGACGCACCGTCCTGGTTCACCGCCGAACCCGCAAGGACCGCCAGAATCCGATGACCGTTGCGCTGTGCGTCGGAAAGCCGTTCCAGCACAAGCACTCCGACGCCCTCGGACCACCCCACACCGTCGGCGGCGTCCGCGAACGACTTGCACCGGCCATCCGGGGCCAAGCCGCGCTGGCGGCTGAACTCGACGAAGGTCTCCGGTGTCGACATCACCGTCACACCACCGGCCAGCGCCAGATCGCACTCCCCCGACCGCAGCGACCCCGCGGCCAGGTGCATCGCTACCAGCGACGACGAACACGCCGTATCCACCGTGACGGACGGGCCCTCGAAGCCGAGCACATACGAAACCCGTCCGGAGGCAATGGATCCGGCATTCGCGTTGGCCGGATAGTCGTGATACATCAGGCCGGTGAAGACGCCGGTCGCGCTGCTCCGCAACGACCTCGCGTCAATGCCGGAGCGTTCCAATGCCTCCCACGAGGTCTCCAACAGCAAGAACTGCTGCGGGTCCATCGTCGCGGCCTCGTTGGGGCTGATGCCGAAGAACGCGGGGTCGAATTCACCCGCCGAATGCAGGAAACCACCCTCGCGGCTGTAGGTGCTGCCCGGCGTTTCCCCGGTCGGATCGTAGAGTCGCTCGACGTCCCACCCGCGGTTCACCGGAAATTCCGAGGTCGCGTCGCCGCCCTCGGCCACCAACCGCCACAGATCCTCCGGCGATTCCACCCCGCCCGGATACCGGCACGCCATACCGACGATCGCGATCGGCTCCCGAAGGGCCGCGTCGAGCTTGCGATTGCGCGCCCGCAGTCGCTCGGTCTCCTTGAGCGAGACACGCAGCGCCTGCGCCAGCTTCTGCGTCTTGTCATCGGCGTTCGTCATTCTCAGTCCTCTGATGAGCCGTTGTAGGCCAGGTCGATCAGGTCGTCGATGTCCAGGTCGTCGATGGACTCGTCCGCGACGCTGCGATCGGTGCCGTCTGTTTCACCGCGCGATGTCCGCCCGTCCTGCGCGAGTTCCATCAACGCATCCAGCAGCCCCGCCTCCCGGAGCCGCGAGAGCGGGATCGTCCGCAGGGCCTGGCGAATCTCGTCCTCCGGCAACGCTTCCGACTCACCGGAGTCGTTCTCGGTGAGCATCTCGACGAGACGGTCGGCGAGTGCCTGTGGCGTCGGATAGTCGAATACCAGGGTCGCGGGCAGCGGCAGACCCGTAACGGTTTTCAGAACGTTGCGGAACTCCACGGCGGTGACCGAGTCGAAACCCAGCTCGTTGAACGCCTTGTCCACGTCCACGGCATGCGCGTGGTCGTGGCCCAGAATCGTTGCGACCTGGCCGCGCACGATCTCCACCAGTACCGCGAGACGCTCGTGGTCGGGGGTGTCGGCCAGCCGGGCGCGCAACGACGCGGCCGCGCCCGACGCCGCGGTGCGACGCTGCGGGACCACGTCGGTGAGCAGGCGCGAAACCATTCCGGCGGCGCGCACCGCAGTCGGATCCAATCGGGCCAGGACCAGCGTCGCGGCGTCGATCCGCGTCCCGGCGTCGAACAGGGCGAGACCCTGTTCCGCCGTCAACGGCAGCACACCGGAACGAGCTATCCGCTGCCGCGCGGCGGCATCGAGTTCGGCGGCCATTCCACCCTGCGCCTCCCACAGACCCCACGCCAGGGATTGCCCGGGCCGGCCGGCGGCCCGGCGATGCGCGGCCAGCGCATCCAGACACGCGTTGGCCGCCGCGTAGTTTCCCTGCCCGGCATTGCCGAAGGTGCCGGCCACCGAACCGAACAGCACGAATGCCTTCAGCGGGAGGTCCCGGGTCAGGTCGTGCAAATGCAGGGCGGCATCGACCTTCGGACGCAGCACCGTGTCCAACCGGTCGGGAGTGAGCGAACCGATCGCGCCGTCGTCGAGCGCACCGGCCAGATGGAAGACACCGGTCACCGGATGCTCCGCCGGGACGGTGGACAACGCCACGGCCAATGCCTGGCGGTCGGCGACATCGCAGGAGACGAAGTCGACCCGAGCGCCGAGCTGTTCCACCTCGGCGCGCAATTGTGCTGCGCCGTCGGCGGATTCACCGCGACGACTCACCAGCAGCAGCCGGCGCACACCGCGCGCGGTGACCAGGTGCCGGGCGAGCAGCCCGCCGAGATATCCGCTCGCACCGGTGATCAGGACGGTGTCGTCGGCGGTGAAGGAATCGTCCGGCGCCGGAGCCGCCGCGGGGGTGACGCGGGTCAGACGGGTGGCGTATGCCTGTCCGGCGCGGACAGCGATCTGCGGTTCGTCCGCGGCCGCCAGTCCGGCCGGCACGCCGGAGTCGGTATCGAGCAGGACGATCCGCCCCGGATGTTCGGTCTGCGCGGAACGAACGAGTCCGCACACCGCCGCGCCCGCGAGGTTCGTGATCTCCTCGCCCGCAACGGATACCGCGCCCTCGGTCCGGACCACCAGCACCGAATCGGCGAAGCGGGAGGTGGTCGTCCACTCCTGAAGGGTGTGCAGCACTGCGTGAGTCGCGGCACGGACGGCGGCGGGATCGTCACCGGCCGGGCAGTCCCACACCACGAGGCCGGGGACCTCGTCAGCCGGCTCTGCCCATCGGACCGTCGTCGCCTCGGCATCGGGGATCGATATCGGTGTCCAGCCGACCTGGAACAACGCATTCCGTCCGGCGGCCGCCCCGGTGGTGAGTTGTGCGGGATCGATCGGCCGAGACGCGAGGTGCCGCACGGCCGCCACGGGCATACCCGTCGAATCGGCGAGATCCAGAGCCACGCCGTGCTCGCCCTGCGGAGTGAGCCGAACCCGCAGCGAGTCGGCGCCGCCCGCGTACACGGTGACGCCCGACCATTCGAACGGCAGGGCGATGCCGGTCGTGGGCGCCTCCGTCGTGGCTGTCTCCGATGCCGAGCGCACGGCGTGCAAGGCCGCGTCGAGCAGGGCCGGATGCAGCCCGAATCCGGCCGCGTCAGCGCGCACGTGTTCGGGTACCGCCACCTCGGCGTAGATGCCGCCGGGCCCGCGCCAGACCGAGGTCAATGCCTGGAATACGGGCCCGTACCGGTAACCCTGAGCATCGAGTGCGTCGTACACACCGTCGATGTCGACAGCACTGGCGCCCGCCGGGGGCCACGACACCAGGTCGAAATCGGGCACCGTATCGTCCTGTGCGACAACGCCTTCGGCGTGCAACGTCCAGGACGGCATGGAATCGACCTCACCGTCGGGACACGAGAAGACCCGGACGGCGCGGCGTCCGGTGTCGTCCGGTTCATCGACCACCACCCGGATCGCGACCCCACCGGTTTCCGGGAGCGCCAAGGGCGCGCGCAGCACCAGTTCCTCGAGGGCCGGGCAGCCGACCTGGTCC
The DNA here is from genome assembly GCF_001612845.1 of Nocardia elegans NBRC 108235. GTDB lineage: Bacteria > Actinomycetota > Actinomycetes > Mycobacteriales > Mycobacteriaceae > Nocardia > Nocardia nova. Next base: position 4,280 of record NZ_BDBF01000072.1, read on the forward strand.
CCGGCGTGCATCACGAGCTCGACGAACCCGGTCCCGGGAAACAGCACCGTATCCATCACCCGGTGATCGGCCAGCCACGGATGGGTGCGGACCGAGAGACGACCGCTGAGGGTGACGGCGCCGGAGTCGGGATGCGACACCATCGCCGAGATCAGCGAATGCCCGGTATCGACGAATCCCAGTGCCCGAGCGCCACCGTCGGCGGCCGCGGGCGCGACATTCGCCCAATACCGCCGATGCTGAAAAGCGTAGGTGGGCAGATCGACTCGACGGCTTCCGGTACCGGCGTAGAGACCGGCCCAGTTCACCTCGGCACCGGCGACGAACAGCGCGGCCACGGCGGCGATCAGGCTCGCGGCATCGGCCCGGCTCCGGTGAGCCAACGCAACCACGGCCGCAGCGCGGCCCACGGGCGGAGTGCGCCCGTCCAGGGTCTGATCGACCATCGGGTACAGGACGGCGTCCGGTCCGACCTCGGCGAAGCGGGACACTCCCATATCCGCCATCGCGGTGACCGCGTCCGCGAAGCGCACCGTGTCGCGAATCTGTCCCACCCAGTACGACGGATCACACATCTCGTCGACGACCTGCATACCGGTCACAGTCGACACCAGCGCGACGGTCGGGCGTGTGAACGTCAAACCCGCTATCGCCGTGGCGAATTCGTTGAGCATGGGTTCCATCAGTGGCGAGTGGAAGGCATGGGAGACGCGCAAGCGCCTCGTCCGCCATCCACGCTCGGCACTCGCCTCGACCACGGTGGTGACGGCGGATTCGGCGCCGGACAGGACCACCGAGGACGGACCGTTCACCGCCGCGATCGAGACATCTGCGGTCAGCAGCGGGAGCACATCCGCTTCGGACGCACCCACCGCGACCATCGCCCCACCCGCAGGCAACGCCTGCATCAAACGACCACGCGCCGCCACCAACACACACGCATCCCCGAGCGACAACACACCCGCCACATGCGCAGCAGCGACCTCACCGATCGAATGACCCGCCACCACATCCGCCCGCACCCCCCACGACTCCAGCAGCCTGTACAACGCCACCTCGAACGCGAACAAACCCGCCTGCGCGAACACCGTCCGATCGACCAACGCCTCGTCCGCCAACGCCGCCGACAGCGAAACGGTCTGTCCCAGAGCGGGATCCAGCTCGCGCACGATCGCGTCGAAGTGCTCGGCGAACACTGGGTAGGCACCGTACAGCTCACCAGCCATACCGGCCCACTGCGCCCCCTGCCCCGAGAACACCACACCCGTCGAACCCGGCACCACCCGGCCCGACACCACACCGGGCACCGGCTCGCCGCGGCCGAGCGCTCGGATTCCGGCCCGCAGGCCCTCGCGCTCGGACGACAACACCACCGCACGGTGGTCGAACGCCATCCTCGTCGCGAGGGAGAAGCCGATATCGGCCGACTCGTATTCATGGTCGGCGAGATGGGATGCCAGCCGCCGGGCCTGGTCGGCGAGCGCCGCACCCGTGCGCGCCGATACCACCCACGGCAGCACGCCACCGGCCGGCGCCGTCGTGGTTGCCGGTCGCGAGTCGGTCTCCGGGGCCTGTTCGAGGATGACGTGCGCGTTGGTGCCACTGATACCGAACGAGGACACACCCGCACGGCGCGGACGATCCACCTCCGGCCACGCCACCGGCTCGGTGAGCAACCGGATATTGCCCTCGGACCAATCGACTTTCGTACTCGGCCGATCGACATGCAACGTTCGCGGCAGTTCCCCATGGCGCATCGCCATGACCATCTTGATCACACCACCCACACCCGCAGCGGCCTGAGCGTGACCGATATTCGACTTCAACGACCCCAGCCACAACGGACGATCCGCAGCACGATCCTGCCCATACGTGGCAAGCAACGCTTGGGCCTCGATCGGATCACCC
>NZ_BDBF01000073.1 GCF_001612845.1 Nocardia elegans NBRC 108235
GCCAGCACCGCAAGAACCTCGTGACCATTGCGACGCGCATCCGACAACCGCTCCAGCACCAGCACACCGACGCCCTCGGACCAACCCACTCCGTCCGCCCCCTCGGCGAACGACTTGCACCGGCCGTCGGGAGACAGGCCACGCTGACGGCTGAACTCTACGAAGACATCCGGTGTCGCCATCACCGTCACGCCACCGGCCAGCGCCAGATCGCATTCCCCCGACCGCAGCGACTGCGCGGCCAGATGCATCGCCACCAGCGACGACGAACACGCGGTATCCACCGTTACCGCCGGGCCCTCGAAGCCGAAGGCATACGAAACCCGTCCGGACACGATGGATCCCGTATTCGCGCTGGCGGGATAGTCGTGGAACGACACCCCGGCGAAGACCCCGGTCGCACTGCCGCGCAACGCGTTAGCGTCGACGCCGGAGCGTTCCAAGGCCTCCCACGACGTCTCCAGCAGCAGCCGCTGCTGCGGATCCATGATGGTGGCCTCGTTGGGACTGATTCCGAAGAAGTCGGCATCGAAATCCGCTGCGGTATAGAGGAATCCGCCGTTGCGGGTGTAGGTACGACCAGCCTTTCCCGGTTCCGGATCGTAGAGGGCGTCGATATCCCAGCCTCGATCCGCCGGCAGCACCCCGGTGGTATCGGTGCCCGCCGCGACCACGCGCCACAGGTCTGCCGGTGAGGCAACCCCGCCGGGGTATCGGCAACTCATCGCGACGATCGCGACCGGGTCGTCGTCGGTCCGAACGCCCTCGGGCACAACGGTATCGGCGGTGTGCACGCCCTCGAGTTCCGAACGGACGAAAAGCGCGACGGCCTCAGGAGTCGGATAGTCGTAGATGAGCGTCGCCGGTAGTTTCAGACCGCTCGCGGCGTCGAGCCGGTTCCGGAACTCGACCGCACCGAGGGAATCGAAACCCAGCTCCCGAAACGCTCGCCGCGGTTCGACCGCATCCGCGGACGGATGCCCGAGAACACCGGCAGCCACCGATCGAACAAGGTCGAGCACCGCTGCCGCACGATCGGAGTCCGACGAACCAGCCGGCAGCCGCAGGAATGCCGGTCCCGCCGCGGGTGTCGACTGCCGGCGTGGGGTGACCGCAACGACCGAGCGGACCAGCGCCGGAATCCCAGCACCGCGGGTGCGCAGCATCGCCGGATCGATCCGCAACGCCACCAACTGAGCCGTATCGGCGGCCAACGCCGAATCGAACAGCGCCACACCCTGCGATTCGGTCAGAGGCGGGAACCCTTGCCGGCGCATCCGTTCGAAATCGGCCTCGGACAAGTCGACGCCGAGCCCGCTCGACCGCGCCCACAGACCGAAATCCACCGATGTCGCGGGCAATCCCGCACGGCGGCGATGCGCCGCCAGCGCATCCAGGAACACGTTCGCCGCGGCGTAATTCGCTTGCCCGGCCGCCAGTACGAGCCCGCCCGCCGAGGAGAACAACACGAACAGCGACAGCGAACGATCGCGCGTGAGCTCGTGGAGGTGCCACGCCGCATCGAGCTTCGGAGCGAAAACCGAGTCGATCCGTTCCCCGGTCATCGATTCGATCACACCGTTGTCGACCGTTCCGGCCGCGTGAACCACTCCCGCGAGGGGATGTTCGCCGGGAATGCCGTCGATCACCGCGGCCAGGGCGGCCCGATCGGATACGTCACACGCGGCGAGAGTCACCTGCGCACCGAGTTCGACCAGTTCGTCGCGCAACCGCATCGCGCCGGGGGCCGCCGTTCCGCGACGTGAGATCAGAAGCAGTTGCCGCACACCGTGATTCGTGACGAGGTGCCGGGCGATCAACGCACCGAGCCCTCCCGTCCCACCGGTAACCAGCACCGTGCCCCGCTCCACGGGCCGAACGAGTGCGCCGGACTCGCGGCGACGCAACCGCGGAACCAGCACCTCCGCGCCGCGCACCGCGACTTCGGGCTCGTCCGCAACCGCGGCGGACAACGCCGCCGCAGTGCTCGGGTCCCGCTCCGAACCCGCCCGGTCCAGGTCGAGCACCTGGAATCGGTCCGGATGTTCCGCCTGTGCGGCGCGCAACAAACCCCACACCGGGGCGTGGCTCAGACTCACCGGGTCGGACCTATCGACGGCCACGGCGAATCGGGTCACCACAACCAGACGGGACCGCTCGAAACGAGAATCGCTCAACCAGCGCTGGAGCGTGCCGAGAACACCGGTGACCACGCGCCGGGCCGCCTCCGGCGGCGCCCCCTCGAACTCGGGGCACTCCCACAGAACGATCTCCGGAACAACCGAATCCTCGGACGCGGCCAGAGTGTCGATCAGAGTCTCGAGGTCGGGATGGCCGGCCGGCGAACCTATTACCGCCACACGTTCGGGCACAACGGTCGCCACCGAGGACCGCGCGGCGGCGACCCACTCCACATCGAACAGATTCCGATCAGCCAGGCGCGCACCCAGCTCCTCGGCCGAAATCGGCCGGGGAACCACGGCAGCCGCCGACAACACCGGCCGCCCCCGATCGTCGGCGATCCGCACCCCGAACTCGTCGCCGTCGACGACGATCCGCACCCGCACCACCGCGGCCCCTACCGAATACCGGGTCACCCCGGTCCATGCGGACGGCAACGCCGGGGACGCTGCGTCCGCGCCGCGGACCATCCCCGGCTGCAGCGCCGCGTCGAACAGCGCCGGATGAATGCCGAAACCCTCGGCTACGACCGAGTCGGGTAACGCGACCTCGGCGAACAACTCGTCTCCACGCCGCCAGGCCGCACGCACCCCCTGGAACCCCGGGCCGTATCCGTATCCGGCATCGAGCAATTCGTCGTACATACCGTCGACGTCGACAGCGGCGGCGCCCACCGGCGGCCACGACATCAGGTCGAAGCCGGCGTCCCGGCCCTCGGCGAGAACACCCTCGGCATGCAATGTCCAGGACGGATTCGCCTCGAAATCACCGTCGGGGCAGGAGAACACCCGCACCGTCCGGCCGCCCTCCTCGTCCCGGCCGCCGACCACGACCCGGAGGGCGACGCCGCCGGACTCCGGCAACACCAGCGGCGCCCGCAACCCCAGTTCGGTCAGCGTCGAACAGCCGATCCGCATCCCGGAGTGCAGCGCGAGCTCGACGAAGCCGGTGGCGGGGAACACCACCAGCCCCGCGATCGTGTGGTCGGCCAGCCACGGCTGTGTTGCCACCGACAGCCGGCCCGTCAACAGCAGGCCATCGGATTCGGGGACCGAGATCACCGCGCCCAGTAGCGCATGGTCGACCGCACCGAGACCGGCCGCCTCGACGTCGGCGATGTGGGAGCCGGACGTGAGCCAGTAGCGGTGACGCTGAAAAGCGTAGGTGGGCAACGACACTCGCGAGACCGATCGTCCGGCGAAGAACGCGGGCCAATCGACATCGAAGCCCACCACGTGCGCGTGGGCCAGGCAGCTGACGAGCTGCTCGACCTCCGGCCGCCCCCGCCGCGCGCCCGCGACGACCGACGACTGCGATTCGATATTCTCCGGCAGGCATTCCCGGACCATCGCCGTCAGGACGGCATCCGGGCCGACTTCCAGGAACCGGCGGACACCCGCTGCCACGAGGGCGTCCACGCCCGGAGCGAACCGCACGGCCGCCCGCACCTGTTCGACCCAGTACCGGGGTTCCAGTATTTCGTCGCCGACGATCCGGCCCGACACGGTGGACACCAGCGGAATCTGTGCACGGTGATAGGTCAGATCCCTTGCGACCGCCTCGAATTCGGCCAGCATGGGTTCCATGCGGTGCGAATGGAACGCATGGGATACCGCCAGGCGCGATGTCTTGCGCCCACGGTCGGCGAACCATCGGCCGACTGCCGAGACGGCATCATCGTCGCCCGAAACAACAACGGAGACAGGGGAATTCACTGCCGCGATGGACACCCGGCGGCTATCGCCGGCCACCGCCGCCAGCACCTCCGACACCTCGGCTTCGCTCGCCGCGACAGCGAGCATGGCACCGCCCCGCGGCAACCGCCCCATCAGCCGCCCGCGGGCCGCCACCAATCGGCAGGCGTCGGGCAGCGACCACACGCCGGCGAGACAGGCGGCCGCCACCTCGCCGATCGAATGTCCGATCAGCACATCGGGTGTCATGCCGTAGGAGATCAGGAGCCGGCCCAGCGCGACCTCGTACGCGAACAGCGCGGGCTGGGTGAATTCGGTCCGATCGAGCACATTGCCGTCGGCCTCGTCGAGACCGCCGCCCGACCACCGTCCGGTGAACATCAGCTCGGCGAGCGAGCCGCCCAGCAGCGGATCCAACTGCCCGCAGATCTCGTCCACCGCGGCAGCGAACACCGGGAACGCCGCGTACAGTTCCCGCCCCATCCCGATCCGCTGCGCGCCCTGACCGGTACACAGGAAGGCCGCCTTCCGGGGGACCGCCTGCCCCGTCACCACGCCGCCCGCTGTGGTCGCCGTACCGTGTTCGGCGAGTGCTGCCAGACCGGCGAGCATCGTCTCCCGGTCGGCGGCCACGACCGAACCGCGGTACTCCAGCTGAGCACGGGTCGTCACCAACGACCAGCCGATGTCGTCGACTTCCAGGTCCGGATGTTCGGTCACCCAATTCAGTAACGCGCCCGCCTGCGCCCGCAGGCCCGCCTCGGTCTTCGCCGAGATCAGCCACGGCGAGACAGCGGATCCCACGGCCCGCACACGATCGCCGTCGTCCACCGGGCCGGCGGGTGCCGCCTCCGGAACAGGAGCCTCCTCCAGAATCAGATGCGCATTGGTACCGCTGGCGCCGAAGGAGGACACCGCCGCGCGACGCACGCGTTCGCCCGCCGGCCACGGTTCCGCCGTGGTGAGAAGTCGTACCCCGCCGCCCGACCAGTCCACATGCGGGGACGGAGCGTCGACGTGCAAAGTGGCGGGCAGCAAATCGTGCCGCAATGCCTGCACCATCTTGATCACCCCGCCGACCCCGGCCGCGGCGGAGGTGTGCCCGATGTTCGACTTCAGCGAGCCGAGCCGGAGCGGACCCGCGACGCGTTCGCGGCCGTAGGTGGCGATCAACGCCTGCGCCTCGATCGGGTCGCCGAGCGTCGTGCCGGTGCCATGCGCTTCGACCACGTCGATGTCGGCGGGCGCCAGACCGGCGTTGGCGAGCGCATCGGTGATCACCTTCTCCTGCGACGGCCCGTTCGGCGCGGTCAGTCCGGCACTCGCGCCGTCCTGGTTGACCGCGCTGCCTCGAATGAGCGCCAGGACCTGATGACCGTTGCGGCGCGCGTCCGACAAGCGCTCCACGACGAGCATGCCGAGCCCTTCGGAGAATCCGGTCCCGTTCGCTCCCGCCGCGAATGCCCGGCACCGTCCGTCCGGGGACAGCGCACGCTGCCGGCCGAAGGCGATCAGCAGGGTGGGATCCGACATCACGGTGACTCCGCCGACCAGGGCGAGCGAGGTGTCGCCCTGACGCAGTGCCTGACAGGCGAGGTGCAGCGCGACCAGCGACGACGAACACGCGGTGTCCACCGAAAGCGCGGGGCCCTTGAATCCGAAGGTGAAGGCGACCCGACCGGACAGGACCGCGGACGAAACACCCGGATAGGCATGGCCTTCCGACTCCGCGGTCAGGCCCGGCGAACCGACGCGGGGCCCGTAGTCCTGATGGATCACACCCGCGTACACCCCGGTGTCGCCACCGCGCAACGCGATCGGATCGATCCCGGCGTCCTCCAGCGCCTCCCAGGCCGCTTCCAGGAACAACCGCTGCTGCGGGTCCATGGCCGCGGCCTCGCGCGGGCCTATGCCGAAGAATCCCGCATCGAAATCGCCCGCGGCATCGAGGAATCCACCTTCGCGCGTGTAGACCGTTCCCGGCGTACCGGGGTCGGGGTCGAACAGACGCTCGAGATCCCAGCCACGATCGGCCGGGAACGGACCGACGGCGTCGGTGCCGGCGGCGACCAACTCCCACAACCGCGCCGGAGTGTCGGCTCCACCCGGATATCGGCAACTCATCCCGACGATCGCGATCGGTTCGCCGGCCCGGTCTTCCAGGTGCTGAATATGTTTCCTGGCGGCGCGCAGGTCCGCGGTGACCTTCCGCAGATACCGGCTGAGCCGTTCCTCGTTGCTGGTCTCGGGGTTGCTCATGCCGGGCCGAACTCCTTGTCGATCAAATCCAAGAGCTCACTGTCGGAGGAAAATTCGAGGTCGTCGTACTCGTGCACGGTCGTCTCGGCACCGAGGAAGGTGCGCAGGCGCTCGTCGACTCCCCGCAATCCGGCGAGGATCTCGTCGTTACCGGTGCCGGCGGCGATGATCCGCTCGAGCAGTGCCTCGAGCCGGGCGATATCGCCCGACGCCGCGGGCGCCGCCGGGGCAGGCGCGGCGGCCGCGATCTGTGCCAGCACGTAGTCGGCGACCTCGCGCGCGGTCGGATAGTCGAACACCAGGGTCGAGGACAGCGACAGTCCGGTCGTCTTCGACAGCCGGTTCCGGAACTCCACACCACCGAGGGAATCGAAGCCGAGTTCGTCGAACCCGCGATCGGGCCCCACGTCGTCGGGCGAGTCGTAGCCCAGCACGGCGGCCACCTGTTCGCGCACCACGTCCAGGACGATGGCGGGGCGCTTCGCCTCGGCTACGCCGTGCAGCCGCTCCCCCAGTGCCGGTTCGGCGGCGACCGCGGTGACCGAACGGCCGCGGGCGCGAACGAAACCGCGCAATACCGGCGGTACCAGGCCGTCGTACGCCTCCAACCGCAACTTCCCGGTATCCAGATGCATCAGCGCCGAGAACGATTCGCCCGCGGCGAGGGCTTCGTCGAACAACCGCAGGCCCTCGGTGCGGTTCAGCGGCGCCAGACCCAGGCGCTCCAATCGGCCGAGAGCGGTGCGATCCAGACCACCCGTCATGCCGATGTCCGGCTGCCACGGACCCCAGGCGAGTGCGACGGCCGGTAGCCCTTCGGCGCGGCGTCGCGCGGCGAGCGCGTCCAGGAAGGCGTTCGCGGCGGCGTAATTCGCCTGCCCCGCCGATCCGATGATTCCGGCGATCGAGGAGAACATCACGAACGCCTCGAGATTCATCGCGTGGGTGAGTTCGTGGAGGTACTCGGCGGCGGCCGCCTTGGGCGCGAACACCCGATCCACCTGTGCACCGGTGAGCGTGTGGACGGTGCCGTCGTCGAGGACGCCCGCCGCGTGCACGATCCCGGTGAGCGGGTGCTGGGCGGGAATGCCGGCCAGCACCTCCCGCAACGCATCGCGGTCGGCGACATCGCAGGCGGCGATCCGCACGTCGGCACCGAGACGCGCCAGATCCTCGGCGAGTTCGGTTGCGCCGGTGGCACGTTCGCCGCGGCGCGATACCAGCAGCAGTCGTCGCACGTCGTGCGCGGTGACCAGATGTCGTGCCAGCAACGCGCCCAGCCCACCGGTGCCGCCGGTGATCAGGACGGTTCCGGTCCCGAACGAAACCGGCTCGGCCGCAACGGATGTCACCGGCTCGAGGCGCGGCGTCAGGAGGCGGCCGGCGCGCAGCGCCATCTGTGGTTCACCGGTCGCGATCGCGGCGGCGATCCGCTCGGCCGAGATGTGGTCCGCGCCCTCGGCGACGTCGAGGAGGACGAACCGTTCCGGATATTCGGTCTGGGCGCTGCGGATCAGTCCCCAGATCGCCGCCGATCCGGTATCCGGAGCTTCGCCGGGCAGCGCCGCCGCACGGTCGGTCAGCACCACCAGCCGCGACCGCGCGAAGCGAGCCTCCGCCAGCCAGTCGCGCACCGTGCGCAGGGCCGTTCTCACGCGGTCGTTCGCCGACAACGGCGAATCGCTCTGCGTTCCCGAGAATTCGGGCCACACGACGACATCCGGGACGGCCGGCGCCGATGTGAGGGCGGCGAGATCCGGATACCGCTCCTCGATTCCGCGCACCCGCGCGGTCCCGAGCAGGGCGATACGGCCCGGAAGCGGTTCGCCAGGCTCGACGACCGCCCAGCGCAACCCGTATCGGCCCGCACGCGCACCCGGCAGCGTGGCGCGCAACTGCGAGGCATCGTAGGAACGCATCACCACCTCGTCGACGGAGAACACCGGATTTCCGTCCTGATCGACGGCCACGACGCTGGTCGTCTCGCTACCGCGCCGGACGGCCATCACCCGCAGGGTGGTCACCCGTGCGGTGGTATGGAATCGCGTTGCGCCCCAGCGGAACAGGAGCTTGCCCTCGCTACGGTCACCAGGGTCGTCGGACCAGATCAAACAGACGAGTCCGGCATGGAGCGCCATATCGAACAGGGCTGGATGCAACTGGAACCGATCGGGCCAGACCTCGCGGTTCAAGGTGACCTCGGAGAAGATCGTGTCACCCCGGCGCCATGCGGCGTCGATGCCGATGAACGAGCTCCCGTATTCCAGGCCGGCGACCCGGGCGACCTGAGCAGGGATCCATGCGGGATCGACCGGCTCGGCGTCGGCCGGTGGCCACGCCTCGGTGCGCAGGATGTCGGTGAGTTCGGGGCCGGACGGTTGCTCGCCGCTCAGCACACCACTGGCATTGCGCGCCCATTCCAGGTCCCGGCCGGGCAGCCGGTAGTGGAAGGTGAACGGTCGCCGGCCCGTCGGATCCGGTTCCCGCACGAGCACTTGCAGCTCGACATCGCCCTGCGCCGGCGGGAGGATCGGCGCCTCGAGCGTGAGCTCGTCCACGGTGCCGCATCCGATCCGCCGACCGGCGACCACCAGCATCTCCATCAGCGCGGCGCTCGGGACGAGCACCACTCCGTAGCTGGTGTGGTCGGCGATCCAGGGCTGGGTGCGCAGCGACAGCCGCCCGGTGAACAGCCACTCGTCGCGATCGCCCACGCGCACCACGTCGGTGAGCAGCGGATGCTCCGAAGTATTCCGGGCGTCCCCGGCGGCGGGGTCGAGCCAGTACCGGCGATGTTCGAAGGCGTAGGTGGGCAGAGCGACCCGGGTATTGCGGCGGTCGGCGAACAGGCGAGTCCAGTCGACCGGCAGTCCGGCGGTATGCGCTCGGCCGAGCAGTGTCAGGAACTGCTCGACCTCGTCGTGCTCCCGGCGGGCCGCCGCGGCGACCGCGGAGCGCTCCTCGATCTCCGCGGGAAGGGTCTGCTGCGTCATCGCCGCCAGCACCGCGTCGGGCCCGACTTCCAGGAAGCGGCGCACGCCCGCCGCCACCAGAGTCTCGACACCCGGCGCGAAACGCACCGCGGCACGCACCTGCGACACCCAGTACCCCGGCTCCGAGATCTCCTCGCCGGCAATGCGGCCCGAGACGTTCGACACCAGCGGAATGCGGGGGTCGCCGAAGGAGACGCCGGCCGCGGCCTGCTCGAACTCGGCCAGCATCGGCTCCATCCGCGCGGAATGGAACGCGTGAGAGACCCGCAATCGACTCGTCCGGCGGCCCCGCTCGGTGAACTGCCGCTCGACCTCGTCGACGGCGTCTTCGTCACCCGAGACCACCACGGCCGCCGGCGCGTTCACCGCCGCGATGGCGATACGATTCCCGAATTCGACTGTCGCCGAAGCAACTTCGGCTTCCGATGCGGCGATCGCGAGCATCGCGCCGCCCTCGGGCAGCTCCGCCATCAACCGTCCGCGGGCCGCGACCAGTGCGCAGGCATCGTCGAGCGACCACACGCCGGCCACATACGCCGCGGCCAGCTCGCCGATCGAATGGCCGATCACCAGGTCGGGACTCAGACCGAACGACTCCATGAGCCGGCACATCGCCACTTCGAAGGCGAACAGGGCGGGCTGGGTCAACCGGGTCCGATCCAGCATCCCGGTCTCCGCGGCGGCCGCGTCGCTTCCGCGCCCGGTGAACATCGCCTGCCGCAACGAACATCCCACCAGGGGATCGAACCGGGCGCACACCTCGTCCAGCGCTCCGGAGAATACCGGGAACGCCGCTGCCAGCTCCGCGCCCATTCCGACGCGGTGCGCACCCTGGCCGGTGAACAGGAAGGCCGTCCTGCCCGTGCGCACCGTCCCGGAAATCACTGCGGGCGAGGGTGTTCCGGACGCGAGCGCCGCGAGTCGCGCCGACATCTGCTCGCGATCACCACCGAGCACCACCGCCCGGCACTCGTGCTGCGTGCGTGCGGTCGCCAGGGAATACGCCACATCCGCCGGATCGGCATCCGGGTGGTCGAGCAGCCAGTTCCGCAGCTTGACCGCCTGCGCCCGCAGGGCGGTCTCGTTCTTGGCCGACACCAGCCACGGCATTGCCGGTCGGGGGCCGGCGGCGGCCGGCGCCGAGACGTCCGACGGGGTAGCGGGCGCCTCCTCGAGGATCGCGTGGGCGTTGGTGCCGCTGACACCGAACGACGACACACCGGCCCGGCGCACCTTCTCCCCCGCGGGCCACGGTTCCGGCCGGGTCAGCAGCCGCACCGCGCCCGCGGACCAATCCACATGCGGGGACGGCGCATCCGCGTACAGGGTCCGGGGCAGGGTTTCGTGTCGCAGCGCCTGCACCATCTTGATCACGCCACCGACACCGGCCGCGGCGACGGTGTGACCGATATTCGATTTGATCGAGCCGATCCGCAGCGGCTCCCGGTCGCCGCGGTCCTGCCCGTACGCGGCGATCAACGCGTTGGCCTCGATCGGATCACCGAGCGGAGTGCCGGTCCCGTGCGCCTCCACCGCGTCCACGTCGGCGGGTGCGAGCCCGGCATTGGCGAGTGCCTGCGCGATCACTCGTTCTTGCGATGGACCGTTCGGCGCGGTCAATCCGTTGCTCGCGCCGTCCTGGTTCACCGCCGTCCCGCGCACCAGGGCGAGCACGGCGTGCCCCCGGCGCCGGGCATCGGAGAGCCGCTCGAGCACCAGCACACCGGCACCTTCGGCGAAGGCGACGCCGTCGGCGTCGGCGGAGAAGGCCTTGCACCGGCCGTCGGGCGAAAGACCGCGCTGCCGCGCGAAATCCACGTACAGATAGGGGCTGGCCGCGACGGTGACACCACCGGCCAGCACCAGCGAGCTGTCACCCTGGCGCAGCGCTTGGCAGGCCAGATGCAGCGACACCAGCGACGACGAGCATGCGGTGTCCACGGTCACCGCCGGCCCCTCCAGCCCGAGCACATAGGCCACCCGCCCGGATATCACGCTGCTGGTGTTACCGGTGAGCCGATAGCCCTCGAGTTCGCCCTCGACGCGGTCGACATAGCCCGAGGCGCCGGCGCCGGTGAACACTCCGGTATCGCTGCCGCGCAGGGATACCGGGTCGATACCCGCCTGCTCCAGCGCCTCCCACGACACTTCCAGCAGCAATCGCTGCTGCGGATCCATCGCGACGGCTTCGCGGGGGCTGATCCCGAAGAAGCCCGGATCGAAATCCGCCGCGTCATAGAGAAATCCACCGCGGGTGGTGTAGACGGTACCGGGTTTGTCCGGGTCCCGGTCGAACAGTCGCTCGAGCTCCCAGCCGCGATCCGACGGGAACTCGCCGGTCGCGTCGGTTCCGGAGGCGACGAGGTCCCACAGGTGGTCCGGTGATTGCACGCCCCCCGGGAAGCGGCACGCCATCCCCACGATCGCGATCGGTTCGTCGGTCCGCACCCGGCGCACGGGCTCGACGGCGGGTCCGCCGGCCGCGACCGGCGCGATGCGGGAGTGCACGAGTTTCGCCACCGCCGACGGGGTCGGGTGGTCGAATACGAGGGTCGACACCAGCTGCACGCCGGTGGCCTCGGCCAGGCGGTTGCGGAACTCCACCGCGGCGAGGGAATCGAAACCGATCTCGTCGAAGGGCTGGTCGGGCCCGATATCGTTGCCCGAGTCGTGCCCCAGCACGGCGGCCACCTGCTCGCGCACCACCTCCAGCACGACATCACGGCGTTGTGCCTCGGGCACCTCGGCCAACCTCGCGCCCAGCGACAACGCCGCGGCCGATTCGGTGCGCGTCGGTCGCGCCGAGCGGGGCAGGAATCCACGCAGCACGGCGGGAACCGCGACGGCGTCGGATGCGCGGCGCAGGACGGTCGCGTCGAATCGCAGGGGTATCGGTCGAACGTGCGCGAGCGCCGCATCGAACAGGCGCAGACCGTCGGCGTCGGCGAGCTGCCCCAGGCCCAGGCGCGCCCAGCGGCGCAGCGCCGCATCGTCCACCTCGCCGGTCATGCCGCTGCCCTGATGCCAGGGCCCCCACGCCACCGAGGTCGCGGCCATCCCCGCCGCTCGCCGCGATCGGGCGAGGGCGTCCAGGAATCCGTTCGCCGCCGCGTAATTGCCCTGCCCGGGCGATCCGAGCACTGCGGCGACGGAGGAGAACAGCACGAACGCCGACACGTCGCGGTCGCGGGTGAGCTCGTGCAGATGCCATGCCCCGTCGACCTTCGGCGCCAGCACACGATCCACCTGCTCGGGAGTCGACGACTCGACGGTGCCGTCGTCGAGCACCCCGGCGGTATGCACGATCGCGATCGGCCCGGCGGCGGGATCCAGGGTGTCCACCAGCTGTGCCACCGCCTCGCGATCCGCGATGTCGCAGGCGATCATCCGGACGTCGGCTCCGGCCCGCGTCAGGTCGGCAGCCAGGGCGTCGGCACCGGGGGCCGCGGGGCCGCGGCGCGAGATCAGCACCAGTCTGCGCACACCGTGTTCGGCGACCAGATGGCGGGCGAACAGAGCGCCCAGGCCACCGGTGCCACCGGTGATCACCACCGTCGCATCCCACGGCGACGCCGCGACACCGGTCTCGTCCGCTGCCGAGGCGCGCGTCAACCGAGGAATCAGCAGCTGCCGACCGCGCACGGCGACCTGCGGTTCACCCGAGCGCACCACCGCCGCGATCAGATCACCGTCCAACGACACGGCAGGGTCGGTGTCGAGTAGAACGAACCGCCCCGGATTCTCCGACTGCGCACTGCGCACCAGTCCCGACACCGCGGCGGCGGCCGGATCCGATTGCGCCTCGGGCGATCCGGCACCGCCCGCCGTCACCACGACCAGCCTGGCGTCGGAGAGAGATCGCCGCGCGAGCCAGGACTTCAGTACCGCCAGCGTGCCCTGCACGTGCGCCCGCACCGCCCCCGCGACATCGGTGGCGTCGACAGTGGTCTGCGCTGCGGCTCGCCACACCACCACATCCGGAACTCGTTCGGCCGCAACAACTTCGGCGACGGAACCGTAGCAGGCGGCGATCCCCGGTAGCGGCGCGCGCCCGAGCACCGCCATCGACGGGGCCTGCGACGCGGCCGGGCTCGCCGGCGCGGACTCCCACCGCACCTCGTAGAGGCCGACGTCGTCGCGCGCCAGGGTCCGCCGGAACTCGCCGAGGTCGTACGGGCGCATCACCACCGCGTCGACCGAGACGATCGGGTCGCCGTTCCGATCGACCGCCGCGACGGAGATGGTTTCGGTCCCGCTCGCGATCGCGACGACCCGCAGCGAGGTCACCTCGGCCCGGCGTTCACCCGCCTGCCGGTGGAATCGCGCACCACCCCACCGGAACAACAACCGGCCCGTATCGGGAGGGAAGTCCGCGTCCCGCCACATCAGCCGCGAAAAGCCCGCGTGGAGCACCAGATCCAGCAGGGCCGGATGCAGATCGTGGCGAGCGGCCTCCGGCGCGGCAGCGGTATCGAGGACGACCTCGGAGAAGACCGCGTCGCCGCGCTGCCATGCGGCGCGCACCCCGATGAACGCCGGACCGTATTCGAGCCCGGCGTCCCGGTAGATCCGCTCGGCCAGTCCCGCGGTATCGACTCGTTCCGCGTCGGCCGGCGGCCACGGCTCCGCCCGCAACCGCGCCGACAACTCCGAGTCGTCGTCCCGATGCGCCGCCAGCGCGCCGGTCGCGTTGTGTACCCAGTCGTCGTCCGCCGAGGTCCGGAAATAGAACTCGAACCGGCGACGCCCGGCCCCGTCGGGCGCTTGCACCAGGACCTGCAGCTCGATCTCGTCGTCCGCGGTCGGCAGAATCGGCGCCTGCAAAGTGAGGTCGTCAACCACACCGCAGCCGATCCGGCCGCCGGCGACGAGCAGGAACTCGATCAAGGCCGCGCTCGGCACGACCACGACACCGTAGGTCGTGTGGTCGGCGATCCACGGGTGAGTGCGCAACGACAGCCGCCCGGTGAACAGCCACTCGTCGCTGCCCGCCAGCCCGACCACGCCGGTCAGAATCGGATGATCCGACGCCGGCGACACCTCGCCGGCGGGCTGCAGCCAGTACCGACGGTGCTGAAATGCGTAGGTGGGCAACGGAACTCGCCGCACGTTCCGGCCCACGAACCACGGGGCCCAATCCACCGCCGCACCCGCCACCTGAAGCTCCGCCAACGCCGTGGCGAACCGCACCACCTCGTCGACCGAGCGCCGCGCTGTCGCCACCACCGAAGCGGCCGGCTCGACCTCCGGAAGCTCGGCCAGACATTCGCGAGTCATCGCCGCCAGCACCGCATTCGGGCCGACCTCGACAAAACGGCGCACTCCCGCCGCCACCAGCGCCGCAACCCCCGGCGCGAACCGCACGCAGCCGCGTACCTGGCGCACCCAGTACTCCGGGTGTGTCACCGCGTCCCCAGCGACATCGCCCAATTCGTTCGACACCACCGGCAGGCTCGGCGGGCGGTACGTGACGCTCTCGGCGACGGACCGGAACTCGGCCAGCATCGGATCCATACGCGCCGAATGGAAGGCCTGCGTGACCCGCAACCGGTTGGTCTCGACACCGAGACCGCCGAGTCGCCGCTCGATCTCCGCGATGGCGTCGACATCTCCGGACAGCACCGTCGAGGACGGGCCGTTCACCGCCGCGACCTCCACCGCGCCACCGAAATCGGCGGCGATCTCGACCGCCCGCGCCTCCTCGACCGCCACGGCGAGCATCGCGCCGCCCGCGGGAAGCGCGCCCATCAACCGGCCGCGCGCAGCCACCAGCGCGCACGCATCCGAGAGCGACCACACCCCGGCCACGTACGCGGCCGCCAACTCTCCGATCGAATGCCCGATCACCACATCCGGTGTCACACCGAAGGATTCGACCAGCCGGAACAACGCCACTTCGAACGCGAACAGCGCGGGCTGCGTGAACTCCGTCCGATCCAGCACCGCATCCGGACCGGCGAACATCACCTCCTGCAGCGAACGGCCGAGCAGCGGATCGAACTCCGCGCACACCTCGTCCAGCGCCGCCGCGAACACCGGAAACGCCCGGTACAAGCCGGCGCCCATCCCGGCCCGCTGGGCGCCCTGCCCGGTGAACAGGAAGGCGGTCTGTCCCGCAAGCACTTTCGACTCGATCGTGTTCGGCGCACCCGTCGCCAGATCGGCCAGACCCGCGAGGAGTTCGCCGCGTTCGCGTCCGAGGACCACACCGCGGTGATCCAACAGCGCCCGCGAGGTTGTCAGCGAATGGGCGACGTCCCACGGATCGGCATCGGGATCGCCGAGCAGCCACTGCCGCAAGCGATCCGCCTGCGCCCGCAGCGCGTCGCGGGACTTGGCCGACATCACCAGCGGGACCACATCGGACGCGATGGGATCGAGATCCGGCACATCCGCACTCGCCGGGGCCGTGACCGGCTCGGCGGGCGCTTCCTCCACGATCAGATGGGCATTGGTACCACTGGCCCCGAACGAGGAGACCCCCGCCCGGCGCACGCGCTCCCCCGCCGGCCACGGTTCGCTGCTGCGCAGCAGTCGCACCGTTCCCGCCGACCAATCCACATGCGGCGACGGCGCATCCACATGCAATGTCTGCGGCAACATCTCGTGCCGCATCGCCTGCACCATCTTGATCACGCCGGCCACCCCCGCGGCGGCCTGCGTGTGCCCGATATTCGACTTCAGCGAGCCCAAACGCAGCGGTCCGTGTGCGCGCCCCTTCCCGTAGACGCCGATCAGTGCCGTCGCCTCGATCGGATCGCCCAGCTTGGTCCCGGTGCCGTGCGCCTCCACCACGTCGACATCCGAGGCGCCCAGACCCGCGTTCGCCAACGCCTGCGCGACGACTCGTTCCTGGGACAGTCCGTTCGGAGCGGTCAGGCCGTTGCTCGCGCCGTCCTGATTCACCGCGCTCCCACGCACCACCGCCAGCACGGTGTGGCCGAGCCGGCGGGCCTCGGACAGCCGCTCCAGCACCAGCATGCCGACGCCTTCGGAAAAGCCGGTGCCGTCGGCGGCCGCCGCGAACGCCTTACAGCGGGCATCGGGGGAAAGCCCCCGCTGGCGCGCGAACGAGATCAGCAGGGACGGATCGGACATCACCGTGACGCCACCGGCCAGCGCAAGGGTGGCGTCCCCGCTGCGCAACGCCTGACATGCGAGGTGAATGGCCACGAGGGACGACGAGCACGCGGTGTCGACGGAAATCGCCGGGCCCTTGAAGCCCAGGGTGTAGGCGATCCGGCCGGACAGCACGCTGTTCGCGACGCCGAAGTAGGCGTGGCCTTCGGTTTCACCGGTGGTCGCCGACGTGCCGATGCGCGGACCGTAGTTCTGGTGGATGACTCCGGCGAAGACGCCGGTTCCGCTGCCGCGCAACGACATCGGATCGATGCCGGCGTGCTCCAGGGCCTCCCAGGACACCTCGAGCATCAGGCGCTGCTGCGGATCCATCGCCGCGGCCTCACGGGGGCTGATTCCGAAGAAGGCCGCATCGAAGTCGCCGACGGCATCGAGATATCCGCCTTCGCGGGTGTACACCGTGCCCGGCACATCCGGATCCGGGTCGTAGAGCCGCTGCAGATCCCAGCCGCGGTCGGTGGGGAAGCCGCCGACCGCGTCCACACCGTCGGCGGTCAGGCGCCACAGGTCCTCGGGCGAGCGCACACCGCCGGGATACCGGCAGGACATGCCGACGATGGCAATGGGTTCGGTCGACCGGTCGGTGAGCTCGCGGAGTTGTTGTTTGGTCTCGTACAGCTCTTTCGCGGTCTTCTTGAGGTATTGCCGCAGCTCGTCGTTGTCGGCCATCGGTGGGGAGCTCCTAAGAACGTCGGCTCAGCCGAGGTTGTCGATGAAGTCGAAAAGCTCGCGGTCGTCCGCGGTGTCGAGGCGGTCGACGGCGCGATCGGGGCCGCTGTCGTCGGCGCCGTCCTCGAGTTGGCGCAGGAGTGCGGTCAGCCTGCGCGCCACGTGCGACCGGTCCTCCGGCGACAACTCGGCGGCGGCGCAGCTGCGCGTCAGCGCGTCGATCTCGGCCGCGATCCGTTCCGCGGAATCCTGCGCCGGAGCGATCTGCCGGTACACGAAGCCGGCCAGCTCCTCCGCGGTCGGATAGTCGAAGACCAGCGTCGCGGGCAACTGCAGACCGGTCGCCCGGACCAACTGGTTGCGGAACTCCATGACGCTGAGCGAATCGAAACCGATGTCCTTGAACGGCATATCCGGTGCGATCGCCCCCACATCGTCGTGGCCCAGTACCGCCGCGGCCTGCGTCCGGATCACGTCGAGCACGACACGTTCCTGCTCGGCCGGCGTGCGACCCGCCACCAGCGCCGCCAACGTCGACGACTCGCTCGCCGCCGCAGCGGTCACGCGACGACGAGCCGGCCGCACCAGCCCACGCATGATCGAGCGACCATCCGCGGCGAGCGCCGAACGGTCGATCCGGACCGCGGCCACGTCCGCACGGCCACTGGCGACGGCCGCGTCGAACAGCGCCATACCGTCGTCGATGTCCAACGGCGGGAATCCGTCCCGGCGCAGCCGGGCGATATCGGCGGCGCCGAGGGCGCCGGTCATCCCGGTGCTCTCCGCCCACAATCCCCACGCCAGTGACGTCGCGGGCAGCCCGTGGACGTGCCGATACTGCGCCAGCGCGTCGAGAAAGACATTGGCGGCGGCGTAGTTCGACTGGCCCGGATTGCCGATCACGCCCGCGATCGACGAATACAGGACGAACATCGACAGATCGAGGTCCTTCGTCGCCTCGTGCAGATTCCACGCCGCGTCGACCTTCGGACGCAGGACCTCCGCGATCCGCTCCGGCGTCATCATGGCCAGGAGACCGTCCGACAACACACCTGCGGCGTGGACCACACCTGTCAACGGGTGGTCCGCCGGTACGGCCGCCAGCGCACGGTCCAGGGCGGCGCGATCGGCGGCGTCACACGCCACCACCTCGACGTGCGCACCCAGCGCGGCGAGCTCGTCCCGCAACTCGGCCGCGCCGGGCGCCGCCGGGCCGCGCCGGCCGGCGAGCACCAGTCGGCGCACCCCGTATCCGGTGATCAGCTGCCGCGCGACCACGGCGCCCAAGCCGCCCGTACCACCGGTGATCAGCACGGTGCCCTCGGGCCGCAGCGGGGCCGGCACGGTGAGCACGTTCTTGCCGATATGCCGAGCCTGACTCATCTGGCGGAACGCTTCCGGCGCCTGGCGTAGATCCCACGCGGTGATCTGCGAGGGCGTCAGCGCACCGGTGTCGAAGAGCCCGACGACGGTGGTCAAGATCTGCCCCAACCGATCCGGCGGCACGTCCAGGAGCATGAAGTGGTGGTAGTCCACGCCGGGGTGATCGGCGGCCACCTGCGCGGGGTCACGCTCGTCGAGGTGGCCCATCTCGATGAACTTGCCGCCGCGCGGCATCAACCGCAACGACGCGTCCACGAATTCGAGCGTCAGCGAATTCAAGACGATGTCCACGCCGCGGCCGGCGGTGGCGTCGAAGAACTTCTGCTCGAACTCCACGGTGCGCGAATCACCGATCTCGGAATCGTCGAATCCGAGCCGGCGCAACACCTCCCATTTGGGCCGGCTCGTCGTCGGCAACACCCGCAACCCCAGATGCCGAGCCAACTGGATCGCCGCCAGGCCGACGCCGCCGGTGGCCGCGTGCAGCAGCAGCGTCCGGCCCGGTTGCGCCCCGGCCAGGTCGACGAGGCCGTAATAGGCGGTGGCGTACACCACCGGAACCGCGGCGGCATGGGCGAAGGACCAGCCGCGCGGCATCCGGGCGAGCAGTCGCCGATCGGTGACCGTCACCGCGCCCGCCCCCGACGTGAATCCGAAAACCCGGTCGCCCGGGGCGAATTCGGTGACGTCCGGCGCCACCTCCAGCACCACGCCGGCGCCCTCGACACAGATGGTCGCGCTGATCGACTGGGATCCGGCAGTCGCATCCGACACCATGCCCAGGGTGATGAGCACATCGCGGAAGTTCACGCCGGCCGCGCGCAGCGCGATCCGCACCTGACCGGGCGCCAGTTCCCGCAACTCCTCCGGCGCCTCTACCAGGGCGAGGTTGTCACCGGTCAATGTGCCCTTACCGGAATGGGCCAACCGCCATGCCCGCGAGCGAATCAGCTCGCTCGCGCCGACGAGATCGCCCGGACCTCGGCCGAGCCGGGGGGCATATACCGCCCCGCGCCGGAGGGCCAGCTGGGGCTCGTCACCGATCGCCACGGCCACGGCTACCGCACGCCGGTAATCGTCGCGGTCGTCGACATCGACGACCAGGATTCGATCCGTGTGCTCACTCTGCGCCGTGCGCAACAGACCCCACGCCGCGGCGGCGGACAGATCCACCGATTCGCCCGGATGCGTGGCCACCGCGTGGTGGGTCACCACCACGATCGGTTCGTCGCGCGCCAGCAGCCGCTGCATTCGCACCGTCAGCTCGGTAACCGAATCCCGCACGACCGCAGGGAGATCGCCGACGGCGCCACCGCTCGCCGGGTGAGCGGGGTCGAACCGCACGACCGCCACCCGCCGGCCCGCCACCGTCACGACTTCCTCGTCCTGCCCGGGACTCCGGGATTCGACGTCACCCGGTTCGTCCGGCGACACCGCTACCCATTCCACCCGGTAACCGACACCGTCACTGCGGCGGCGGGCAGCGGCCAGGAATGTGTCGGTCGAGAGTTGCCGCAGCGTCAGCGCCGCCACCTCGGCCACCACCGCACCCGCGGCATCGGTCACGCTCACCGCGATCCGATCGGTGCCGGCGCGTGCCGCTCGTACCCGCAACGACGCCGCCCCGGTCGCGTACAGCTCGACGTTCTCCCAGGAGAAGGGAACGATCACCGTGTCGGCGCCGGCGTCGGAGAGCAAGTCGCTCAACAGGATCGCGTGCAGCGCGGCGTCCAGCAGGGCGGGATGAAGCCCGAACTCGCCGCCGTGCGGCCGCGCCGATTCCGGCAGTGCGACTTCGGCGAACACCTCGTCGTCGCGCCGCCACAACGCGGTAAGTCCTTGGAAGACCGGCCCGTATTCGTATCCCCGCTCGGCCAGAACCGCATACGCGTCCTCGACCGGCAACGCCGTCGCACCCGTGGGCGGCCAGGTGTCCGTCGCCGAGCCGACCGGCGGTGCCTCCGTCTGCGTGGTGATCGATCCTGCCGCGTGCCGGGTCCATTCCTCGGATTCGCCGGCGTCGTGCGCACGGGAGTACACCGACACCGGCCGTGCCCCGGTCTCGTCCGGACCACCCGCCATGACCCGCAATTCGACCGCCCCGGTGGTAGGCACCGGCAGCGGCGCCTCGAGCACCAGCTCCGCCACTCGCGGAGCTCCCAGCAGTGTCCCGACGTGCAACGCCAGCTCCACGAGCGCGGCGCCCGGAAGCAGGGCGACGCCCGCGACGGCGTGATCGGCCAGCCACGGCTGATCGGCCGTCGAAAGCCTGGCGGTGAAGACCACGTCCGGTGAATCCGGCAGTCGCAGCATCGCGCCCAGCAGTGGATGTCCGGCTTCGGCCAGACCCGACTGCCGTACGTCGGGCGCGGCGCCGGGCCGCAGCCAGTACCGCCGGTGTTCGAACGCGTAGGTCGGCAGCGAAACCCGATCGGCCGGGGCCGCCAGCGCGCCGGGCGCCACCGCCACGCCTGCGCAGTGTGCCTGCGCCAAAGCCACGGCGACCTGCTCCGGACCGCCCCGATCACGCTGCAACGTCCCGAATACCGCCACCCGATCGGCCATACCGAGCGATTCCACCGTCGAGGCCATCCCGACCGTCAAGACCGGATGCGGACTGACCTCGATGAATGCGTTCACTCCGCTCCGCGCCAATGCCGCCACCGATTCCGCGAATCGCACCGGTGCGCGCAACCCCCGGTACCAGTAGCCGGCGTCCAGCAGTTCGGTATCCACATAATCCGCGGTCACCGTCGAGAAGAACGGCAGCGAACCCGGTCCCGGCTCGACGGCGGCCAGCTCCGCTGTCACTCGATCCCGAATCGCTTCCACCGCCGCGGAATGCGATGCGTAGTCGACCGGAATCCGCCGCACCCACACGCCGTCGGCCGCACAGGCGGCGACGAAATCGTCCAATGCGGATGCCTCACCGGAGACCACGGTTTCGCCCGGACCGTTTTCCGCCGCCACCGAAATCCGGTCGCCGAAACCGGCCGCACGCTGCTTCACCACCTCGGTGGTCGCGCGCACCGAGGCCATACCGCCGTGGCCTGCGAGCTCCTCGGCGACGATCCGGGAACGCAGGGCGACCACCCTAGCGCCGTCGGCCGTCGACAACCCGCCGGCGACCACGGCAGCGGCGATCTCGCCCTGCGAATGCCCCAGCACCGCAACGGGTTCCACCCCGTTCGCCCGCCACAGCCGCGCCAGCGACACCATCACCGCGAACAGCACCGGTTGGACCACATCCACCCGCTCCAGTGCGGCCGCGCCCGGTTCCCCGCGCAGCACCGCGGTCAACGACCAATCGACGAACGGTGCCAGCGCGGCCTCACATTCGGCGATCGCCTCCGCGAATACCCCACCCGCGGCGAGCAATTCGGCGGCCATACCCACCCACTGGCTGCCCTGCCCCGGAAATACGAAGGCCACCCGACGCGAGACGGCACGCCCGGACACGACGCCGTCGCCGGCAACCGATTCGGCCAGCCGCGCCACACCGGCCGCCAGGTCCGCCGATTCCCGTCCCACCACCGCGGCGCGCCACTCCAGCTGGGAGCGGTGCCGCAACAGTGAATGCGCGATATCGCCCGCTTTCGCATCCGGATGCGACCCCAACCACCGCGCGAGGCGAACAGCCTGCTCCCGCAACGCTTCCCGGCTCTGCGCGGACACCACCCAGGTGAAGGTGCGGCCGACGTCGACCGGTCGCGTGTCGTCCGGCCCGGTCGGGGAGTCCGATGCGCCGGTCGGCGCGGGCGCTTCCTCGAGAATCACATGCGCGTTGGTGCCGCTGATCCCGAACGACGACACCCCGGCACGCCGGACGCGCCCGCTGTCCTGCCAGGGCCAAGCGTGGGTCAGCAACTCGACCGCCCCGGCCGACCAATCCACGTGCGGGCTGGGCTCGTCCACGTGCAGAGTGCGGGGCAACATCCGATGCCGCAGCGCCTGCACCATCTTGATCACGCCGCCCACCCCGGCGGCGGCCTGCGCATGGCCGATATTCGACTTCAACGACCCGAGCAGCAGCGGCTCCGACCGGCGCTGTCCGTAGGTGGCGAGCAGTGCGTTCGCCTCGATCGGATCGCCCAGTGGTGTGCCGGTCCCGTGCGCTTCCACCGCGTCCACATCCGACGGTGTCAGGCCGGCATCGGCTAACGCCGCCATGATCACTCGCTCCTGTGACGGACCGTTCGGCGCGGTCAGACCGTTGCTCGCGCCGTCCTGATTCACCGCCGACCCGCGCACGACCGCAAGAACGTCGTGACCCAGCCGCCGCGCATCGGACAGCCGCTCGACCACCAGCATGGCCGCCCCCTCCGACCAGGTGATCCCGTCCGCGGCCGCCGAGAACGACTTGCACCGGGCATCCCGGGCCAACCCGCGCTGCCGCGAGAACTCCACGAACACCATCGGTGTCGCCATCACCGTCGCGCCACCCACCAGGGCCAGTGAGCTCTCTCCCTGGCGCAGCGCGCGGCACGCGGTGTGCAACGCCACCAACGAGGACGAGCACGCGGTGTCGACGGTCAGCGCCGGTCCCTCCAAACCCAGCGCGTACGACACCCGCCCCGAGGCCACGCTTCCCATGACACCGGTGACGGCATAGCCCTCGACCTCGGCCCCGGCCTTGCGCGTCACCTCCGCGTAGTCCTGGTACATCACGCCCGTGTAGACACCGGTATCGCTGCCCCGCAAGGACGCCGGGTCGATTCCCGCGTCTTCCAGTGCTTCCCACGCCACCTCGAGCAGCAGCCGCTGCTGGGGATCCATCGCCGACGCCTCCCGAGGCCCGATCCCGAAGAATCCGGCGTCGAAATCGCCTGCGCCGGTGAGGAATCCACCCTCCCGGATGTAGGACGTTCCGGAATGCTCCGGATCGGGATCGAACAGCCGCTCGAGATCCCACCCGCGATCCGCGGGAAACTCGCCGATCGCGTCGGTTTCCGACACCAGCAGATCCCACAGCTGGTCCGGCGATCCGACGCCACCCGGATACCGGCACGCCATCCCGACGATGGCGATCGGTTCGTCCGCGCGGATCGGTGTCGCGCCGCGATCCACGGAGGCGGCGGATCCGTCCTTCTGTTCCACGAGCGACCGCACGAATGTCGCCACCGCCGCGGGGGTGGGGTGGTCGAATACCAGGGTCGACGGCAGCCGCACGCCCGTCGCCTTGCCGAGCCGGTTACGGAACTCCACACCGCCCAGCGAGTCCAAACCCATGGCGCTGAACGGCTTTTCGACATCGACCTCGCCGGGCGAGGTGTAGCCCAGCACCGCGGACGCGTGCTCTCGCACGAGGTCGAGTACCAGCTCTGCGCGCCGGGCATCGGGCGCCGCGGCCAAGCGGGCGCCGAGCGCGCCGGCCGTCCGGGCCACCGGCGCGGATGCGCGCCGCGCGAAGCCGCGCAGGACCGCGGGAACCGCGGCGACATCGGTCTGGCGGCGCACTGCCGTCGCATCGAACCGGATCGGCGCCGGCTGCGCCTCGGGGTGGGTGAGGGCCTGGTCGAACAGCCGCACGCCCTCGGCCTCGCCGAGCTGACCGAAACCCATTCGCTGCCAGCGCGCCACGTCCGCGCGGTCGAGGTCACCGGTCATGCCGCTGTCCTGTTGCCACGGCCCCCAGGCCAGCGCTGTCGCCGTCAGGCCCGCTTCCCGCCGCTGCTGCGCCAGCGCATCCAGGTAGCCGTTCGCCGCCGCGTAGTTGCTCTGCCCAGCCGAGCCGAGCGCCCCGGCGATCGACGAGAACAGCACGAACGCCGAGACATCGCGGTCCCGGGTCAGCTCGTGCAGATGCCACGCGCCGTCCACCTTCGGCGCCAGCACTCGATCCACCTGCTCGTCGGTCAGCGACTCCACGGTGCCGTCGTCCAAGACCCCGGCCGTGTGGATGACGGCCAACCGGTCGTCGGATGCGATGGTGCCCAGCAGGTCTCGTACCGCGTCGCGGTCGGCGACATCGCAGGCGACCACCCGGGCATCGGCGCCGGCCTGCGTCAACTCGCGCACCAATTCGGCCGCACCCGGCGCTTCGTGACCGCGCCGCGAGGTCAGCACCAGCCGTCGCACACCGTGTGCGGCGACGAGGTGGCGGGCGAACACGGCGCCGAGACCACCGGTGCCGCCGGTGATCAGCACCGTCGCGTCCGCCAGCGGCGTCGGCGGGGCAGCCGGCGACGTGGGCACTCGTGTGAGCCGGGGCACCAGGATCTGCCCGTCGCGCACCGCGACCTGAGGCTCCCCCGTACGCAGGACCGCGGCGATGCGGTCGGCAGACAGCGGCTCGGCGGGGTCCTCGTCGATCAGCGCGAACCGATCCGGATGCTCGGACTGCGCGCTGCGCACCGATCCCCACACCGCCGCGGCGGCCGGGTGTGCGCCCGCGCCGACCGGCCCG
>NZ_BDBF01000074.1 GCF_001612845.1 Nocardia elegans NBRC 108235
ATCGGGACGGTCGCGCAGTGGTCCTGGGCGCCCGCCGTGCGGGCTCGCGACACCGCGCTGCGGCTGATGCCCGGCTGGGCCATGCTGCGTGCCTTCGATCGGGCCCTCGACTGGAACCCGCCGCGCTGACCTGTGCGGGTCCGGCCGACAGCCCCCGCCGTCATCGTCCTGAACGGCGTTCAAGTATGCTTCCGAGCTGTGAACGAGGATCCGTTGAGCTGGTTGGACGAGCGTGCGGGTGACCGGGTGCGCGCCGGATTGCGGCGGCAGCTGCGGGCGCGACCGGCGCACAGCGATCTCATCGACCTCGCCTCCAACGACTACCTGGGCCTGTCCCGGCACCCCGAGGTGATCGCGGGCGCGGTCGAGGCGGTCCGGACCTGGGGCGCCGGTGCGACCGGATCGCGGCTGGTCACCGGCACCACGGTCGCGCACGAGGAATTCGAGGCCGACCTGGCCGACTTCGTCGGGGCGCAGGCGGGCCTGGTCTTCGCCTCCGGCTATGCCGCCAACCTCGGCATCGTCACCGCCTTGGCCGGGCGCGGCGCGCTGGTGGTCTCCGATGCCGGCAGCCACGCCTCGCTGGTCGACGCCTGCCGGCTCTCGCGGGCGCGGGTGGAGATCGCGCCGCATCGCGATGTCGAGGCGGTCGACCGGTTGCTGTCGCAGCGCACGGAGGACCGCGCGCTGGTGCTCACCGACTCGGTGTTCAGCGCCGACGGCGACCTCGCGCCGCTGGCCGATCTGCATCGGGTGGTCCGCGCGAACGGTGCGGTGCTGATCGTCGACGAGGCGCACGGCATCGGCGTGCGTGGCGACGGTGGCCGCGGCCTGGTGCAGGAACTCGGCCTGGCCGGGCAGCCGGACCTGATCGTGACCGCCACCTTGTCCAAAGCCCTTGCCGCGCAGGGCGGAATCGTGCTGTGCGACGAGCGGGTACGCGCCCACCTCATCGATACCGCGCGCACGTTCATCTTCGACACCGGATTGGCGCCCGCCGCGGTGGGCGCCGCACATGCGGCCCTGCGGCTGCTGCGCAAGGAACCGGAGCTGGGCGGGCGAGTGCTCACCCGGGCCGCCGATATCGCGCGCATCGCCGATGTGCCGCAACCGGATTCGGCGGTCGTCTCGGTGGTGCTGGGACAGGCGCAGGTCGCCTACGACGCCGCGCAGCAGTGCCGGGAGCGCGGTCTGAGCGTAGGTTGCTTCCGGCCGCCGTCGGTGCCGGAAGGCACCTCGCGGCTGCGGCTGACCGCGCGTGCCGATCTCACCGATGCCGAGATGGAGACCATCGCCACGGTGCTGGACGAGGTGCTGACCGCGGCGCGGGATCCGCAGGCCGCCTGAGTGATGCGAGCAACGACAGGAGCGAGGCGCTATGAGCAGGTTGATCGTCACGGGAACCTCGACCGATGTCGGGAAGACCGTCGTCACGGCCGCGCTGGCCGCGGCGGCGCGGTCGGCCGGGCGCACGGTCGCGGTATGCAAACCCGCACAGACCGGCGTGGCTCCGGGCGAACCCGGCGACCTCGCGGTGATCGAGCGGCTGTCGGGCGTGACCCGCACGCTGGAACTGGCCCGCTATCCCGAACCGCTGGCCCCCGACACCGCCGCCCGCCGCTGCGGGCAACCGTTGCTCACCCTCGGTGAGACGGTGGCCGGAATCGACTCGCTGGCCGATGCCGACCTCACGCTGATCGAGGGCGCGGGCGGACTGCTGGTTCGCGTCGGGGAGTTCACGCTGCTCGAACTGGCACAGAAACTGGACGCACCGGTACTGGTGGTGGCGGCCGCGGGCTTGGGCACCCTCAACCACAGCGAACTCACCACCCGAGCCCTCACCGCCGCCGGTGTGCGCTGCGCGGGACTGGTCATCGGATCCTGGCCGAGCGCACCGGATCTCGCCTCCGAATGCAACCGCACCGACCTGCCCGAGGTCACCGGTGTCGAGGTCGTCGGGGTGATTCCCGAGGGCGCCGGACAGTGGCTGCCCGAGCGATTCGCCGATACCGCCTCCGGCTGGTTCCACGCGGACTGGATGCGGCGATACCTCGGCTGAGCCGCCCGTGGCGGCGACGCCCAGGTTCGTGTCGGTGGGGCCTGGCAGGATGCGGGCATGAGCGCAACCGGGGAGGATGCCCGCGACTATGCCCTGTCGCTGCCGGAGACGTCGGAGCAATTCGCGTGGGGGATGCCCACTTTCCGGGTCGCGGGCAAGCTGTTTCTGACGCTGCCCGAGGCAGAGACCTCGATGGCGGTGCGCTGCCCGATCGTCGACCGCGACGAACTGGTCGTGGCCGAGCCCGGAAAATTCTGGATCGCCGCGCACGAGGCCGGTAACGCGTGGGTGCGTGCCCGGCTGGCCGCCCTGGACGACCGGGCCGAACTGGAGGCGATCATCCTCGATTCGTGGCGCCAGGCCGCACCCCGCAACCTCCTCGACGACCAGCGGTAATCGATATCGGGTATCACCGCGGCGCGGCACGGAAGGGATGCGCCGGTCGCGAACACCCTTACAGTGGGTGGGGATGTCCATGCGAGATCGGCACCCTTCCACGGTCGCGGATTACGACGATGCGCGACGGCGGGCCCGGCTGGCCGAAACCCGTGTGGGGCACCGCTCGCGGACGCTGGGGCGGACGCGGCGCGTGCTGCTGCGGGCGGCGCTGGTCCCGATCGTCGTACTGGTCGTGTTCGCGCAATATTGGCATTACGACGTTTCCCCCGAGCAGGCACGGCTGGCGCGCACCGATCCTGCGGTGCTGCCCGTCTCCGGCCCGGCCGCGGCGAGCGACCGCGACACCGCGGTGTTCGACCTCGTAGGCCTGGGTTCGCTCGATGCCTCCGATACCGCGCGCGCCCTGCCTTCACTGCGGCAACTGGGTTCGGTGTGGGCGGTGCGATACGACAACACCGGTATCGACACCAAGGTCATCAGCGATCTGATCATCCGCGTCACCGAGGCCGCCCGCATCCACAAGGTGATGCTGGTCGGCCACAGCATGGGCGGGGTGATCGCCCTCGAGATCGCCAAACACATCCACACCCACAGCACGCGCACCCTGTCGGGGGTGATCCTGGATTGCACGCCGGTCAACCTGGCCGCGGTGCGGCCGGAAAGCCGCGACCAGGGCGAGGATCTGCTGCGCTGGTTCGGTTGGTTCCCGGGCGCGCGGGAGAGCCGGGGGCTGCGACTGCTGGCGGAAACCTATTCCCGGCGTGACCAATTCGTCGACTATGGTTCCAGTCCGCCCGGCATCCGGATGGCGTCGCTGCGCCGCACCGTCACCGATGTGCTGCGGCAGAAGATCTTCAACACCGACGCCGCCAGCAACGGCCTCATCGAAGATCAGTTCAAGGCCATCGTCGCCAGCGGCGCGATCGACGACCTGCGCGCGCTGGCGAAACCGGCGGCCGGCAAACCCCGCCCGGCCGTCGCGTTCATCCGCCCGCACAATCCGTACCGGGATTCCGTCGTGGACGACGAATACACCCATCGCGCACTGATCGACACCGTCGGCGGTGTCGACGGCACACTCCTGGTGGTACTGACCCGCAGCACGGGCCACGCCGATCCGCGCCAACATCCCCGGGAATACAACACGGTGATCGCGCAGCAGATCGTGCCGTTCATCGGGCTGGTGCACTCCGAGCAGTCCATGGGCATGCCCTGACCCGCCGGTTCAGCGCACGGCGTCGTCGAAGGCCGGGCGAATTCCCGAGGGCGGCACCATGTTCCACCGCTCGAGGTGGGCCCGCACCTGCTCGGCGGCATCGATATTGAGTGGGCTCGACGTCCACAGCACATAGGGCAGATCGAGAAACCGCTGGTGCGTGACCGCGCGCAGCCGGTTGATTCCGGGTTTGGCGCGCAGCGCTTCCACCTTCTGGGCGAAGCTCTGCCCCGGATAGTCGACGAAGACGATGGCGTCCGGGTCGGCGGCGGCCAGGCGTTCCCACGACACCGTCGTCCACGTGTCGGCCACATCGTCGAGTGCGTTGCGGGCGCCCGCGGCCTCGAGTACGGCCTGGGGTCCGCCGAATCTGCCGCTGGAGAAGATGGTGTCGCTCGCGCTGTCGAAGACGAAGAGGGTCGGTGGCGTCGGGGCCCGCGGTGCCGCGCGCAGTCGCTCGAGGCGGGTATCGATGTCGGCGACGAGTGCGGTGGCCCGATCGGGACGGCCGGTGATCGCACCCAGGTTCGACAGATCCGCGCGCAGCGCCGCCCACGGCTCGACGGTGCCGCGCTGCCGCAGACCGGCGTGCGGGCGGCAGCTCTCGGTGAGGATGTAGGGGGCGATACCGTGGGCGCGCAGCGTATCCGGGGTGAGGTCGGTGGCCTCGCTGTAGCCGTAGTTCCAGCCGGCCACCATCACATCGGGGCGCTGGGCGAGCACCGTCTCCCGCGACGGCGAGGTCGGCGCGACATTGTTCAGGCGATCGACCACGTCACCGTAGTGCCGCCGCAGGGTCGCGACGTCCTGTTGCAGACCGGCCACGGCGGCCACCGAATCCTGTGCGCCCAACGCCAGCGTCATCGCGACCATATTGGTGTCGTTGACGAACATGCGCTGTGCCGGCGCCGGAAAGCGTGCCTGTTCACCGCAATTGGTCAGGGTCAGGTTGCCGTCCGAGGGCTGCGCGGGGCCGCACGCCACCAAGGACGCGACGGTCGACCCGACGGCGAGCCAACGCAGAATTCGCATATCGTCCACCTTCAACGGTTTTCGGGACTACAGCTGCCGGGTTCGCGGCGCCGACGAGGTTCGTGCACGGTGGACGGCCGGCATATGCGCCGCCGTTTCTCGACAGCGGTGACCCGTGTGGTGCCGGGATCACGATGACCGACGTCCGCGAGCGGCGGGTGGGCCCCGGCCGGCGTCGGTCGGTGCGGTCGGTTCGGGTCACCGCAGCGGTGCCGGTACCTCATCCCGCAGCCTCGGAATTCGGTTCCAGCAGTAGATGTGTCGCACCGGTCTCCGGATGCCGCACGCGCGCCGCGCGCACACCGAAGACCGTGGCGAGAACCTCGGAACTCAACGCCTCCCGGGGCGGACGCGGATCCGATGCGGATCCGTCGTGCACGACCAGCACCCGATCGCAGTATCGGTCGGCCAAGGTCAGATCGTGCAGGGCGACCACGACCGTGCGGTCCAGTCCCCGAACCAGATCCAGCAGCGCGAGCCGGTGGGTGATGTCCAGGTGATTGGTCGGCTCGTCCAGCAACAGCAGCGGACTCGCCTGCGCCAGCGCCCGGGCCAGCAGGACCCGCTGCCGCTCACCGCCGGACATCCGCCGCACCGGGCGCTCGGCGAAGCCGTCGAGATCGACCGCCGCCAAGGCCTCGCCGACCGCGCGGCGTTCGGCCGGACTACCGGCGCCCCACGGCGGCAGATACGGCGTGCGCCCCAAGGCGACCACCTCACCGGCGCACAGATCCGCCGGCGGCTGGTCGTCCTGTCCCACCATGGCGACCAGACGCGCGCGCCGTCGCGGCGACATCGCGTGCAGCGCTTCGCCGTTCACCAGGACCCGGCCCTGCCGTGGGCGCAGCAGTCCGCCCAGTGTGCGCAGCAGCGTGGATTTCCCGGCGCCGTTCGGCCCGACGATGCCGACCACTTCACCGGGCTCGACGCCGAAATCGATGCCTGTCAGCACGTCCCGGTGGCGGGGCCCGCATGCCAACTGCCGGACCCGGAGAACAGCGGGCGCGGGCTCCGCCGCCTTCGCAGCGGGCAGCCGCACACAGGCCACGGGTTCGGGCTCGCGGGTCCGGAGACGGCGGATCATGCCGCACCGAACCGGTAGTGCCGCCGACCCATCAGCAGCAGGAACACCGGTGCGCCGATCAGCCCGGTGAGCACACCGACCGGAATTTCGATGGGCCGCACCAGGACCCGGGCCGCCGCGTCGGCCACGACCAGGAACAGCGCACCGCACAGCGCGGCGACCGGTAGTAATCGCCGATGGGTGGAGCCCACCAGCATCCGCGCCGCATGCGGTACCACCAAACCCACGAAACCGATCCCGCCGGACACCGCCACCAGGACGCCGACCAGAATCGCCAGCCCGGTGAACAGCCCGTAGCGCACGGCCCGCACCGGCACTCCCACCGATGCGGCGGTATCGGCGCCCACGCTCAGCGCGTCGAGCCAGCCGTGTACGGCGAACAGCGCCGCGCCCGCGACCGCGACCACGGTGGCGGGCATCGCGATTCGGGTCCAATCCGCCCCGGCCAGGCTGCCGAGCAGCCAGAACAGCACCGACTGCGCGGCCTTCGGATCGGCGCTGCGGAAGATGAGATAGCTGCTCAGTGCCGAAAACGCCGATCCCAGCACCGTTCCGGTCAACACGAGACGCAGCGGCGTCAATCCGCCCTGCGCCATCGCGATCGCGAAAACCGTTGCCGCCGCGACCAAGGCGCCGACGAGCGCGCCGCCCGACAGCGCCCAGATTCCCGCCCCCGCGAACAGGCCCGACGTGATCACGGCCGCGGCGCCCACCCCCGCGCCCGAGGACACACCCAGCAGATAGGGATCGGCCAGGGGATTGCGCACCAAGGTCTGCATGGCGGCACCGGCGAGCGCCAGTCCCGCGCCGACCACGGCGGCCAGTATCGTGCGCGGCACCCGCAACTGCCACACGATGGTGTCGAAGGCGGAATCGACCGCACCGCCGCCGCCCAGATGTCCGCCCAGCACCTCGACCACCGCTCGAATCGGCAGCGGTTCGGCGCCGCACGCGGTCGCCGCGACCATCGCGACGAGCAGCGACGCCAGCGTCAGGGGAACGACGATCGTTGTCCGGACGCGGTTCATCGCCGGAACTCCACAGGCATCACGCGACCTTTTCAGAGCAGTGCCCGGCGACCGAGGTCTGACTCCCGCACCGGTCCGCATCAGCGGCCGCCGCGGTCACAGTGGCGCGACCGTCCCGGATTCCCACCGGATTCCCGCGCCGCCGGGGATGACGGTCCCGAATACTACCGTCCGAAATGTCCGGCTAGCGCACCCGGCTCCCGAGCAGATGCAGCACCCCGCCCACGAACAACTGCAATCCGAAGTCGAACCGCTCGGTGGCCGAGGTGTTCTCGTAGAGCGGGGAATCCTCCTCCGCCAGTGCGCCCGCGGAATCCATCTGCATCCGCGACTGCTCGTCCACCGTCTCGCCGAGTACGTAGTACAGCAGCGTGTAGGCGGCCAGATCGGCCTCCTCGCGCGTCATGCCGCCGCGAATCATCGCACTGGCCAAGCGTTCCCGGCCCTTGCTGGTGGTCAGCCGGGAAGCGTAGGTGGCCGAGACCACCTCCGCGCCGTCGCGATACGCCAGCAGGCACGAACGCAGCCGATGCGCCAGTTCGCTGATCTGGCCCGGCCAGTCCTCGGCGGCGACGGGCTCGTCCATCGGGGTGAGGATGCGGTCGGCGACCGCGCCGAGCAGCGCCTGCTTGTTCGGGAAATGCCAGTACAGCGCCCCCGGCTGCACGTGCAGAGCGGTGGCGAGGCGGCGCATGGTCAGATCGGCGAGCCCGTACTGATCGAGGATGGCGATGGCGCCGTCGATCACATCCGCCCGATGTAGCTGCACTTCTACCCCTCGCATGTTTTGACTCACTGACCCCGCTACCCTAGCCTGAACACCGTTCAAGTTGCACGGCCGCACCGGCCGGGAGAAGGGATTCGTGCTGTGACGCAGGCACCCGTGAAGACCGACATTCTGGCCACCGCGCGTGAGCAGGTGCTCGAACGTGGCGTCGGGCTGACCCAGGAGCAGACCCTCGAGGTGCTGCGTCTGGGCGACGACCAGCTCGAGGCGCTGCTGGAGCTCGCGCACGAGGTGCGGATGAAGTGGTGCGGCCCCGAGGTCGAGGTCGAGGGCATCATCTCGCTCAAGACCGGCGGCTGCCCCGAGGACTGCCACTTCTGCTCGCAGTCGGGTCTGTTCCAGTCGCCGGTGCGCGCCGCCTGGCTCGACATCCCGAGCCTGGTCGAGGCCGCGAAGCAGACCGCCAAGACCGGCGCGACCGAATTCTGCATCGTCGCCGCCGTGCGCGGTCCGGACGAGCGGCTGATGGCGCAGGTCGCCGCCGGCGTCGAGGCCATTCGCAACGAGGTCGACATCCAGGTCGCCTGCTCGCTGGGCATGCTCAACCAGGAACAGGTCGATCAGCTCGCCGCCATGGGCGTGCACCGGTACAACCACAACCTCGAGACCTCCCGCTCGCACTTCCCGAACGTGGTCACCACCCACACCTGGGAGGAGCGCTGGGACACCCTGCGCATGGTGCGTGAGGCCGGTATGGAGGTGTGCTGCGGCGGCATCCTCGGTATGGGCGAAACCCTGGAGCAGCGGGCCGAATTCGCCGCCAATCTGGCGGAATTGGAGCCCGACGAGGTTCCGTTGAACTTCCTCAACCCGCGCCCGGGCACCCCCTTCGGTGACCTCGAGGTGCTGCCCGCGGCCGACGCGCTGCGCGCCGTCGCCGCGTTCCGGCTCGCGCTGCCGCGCACCATCCTGCGCTTCGCCGGCGGCCGCGAGATCACCCTGGGCGACCTCGGCGCCAAGCAGGGCATCCTGGGCGGGATCAACGCCGTCATCGTCGGCAACTACCTGACCACGCTCGGTCGTCCCGCCGAGGCGGACCTGGACCTGCTCACCGATCTGAAGATGCCGATCAAGGCGCTCAACGAGACCCTCTGAGCGCCCGCGGCCGCGGCGGTTCGGGTATTGTCGAGCAGCTGGAGAGCTGCACTTCATAAGGGGTTTCGCGAATGGTGGTCCAGATGCCACAGCCTGATATGCAAGAGCGCTACAACCCGTACACGGGGAAGCGGATCGTCGTGGGTCTCGACGATCCGGTGCCGGCGGCCGCGGCCCTGGGCCTGGAACCGCCGCGTTACTGCGAGCACTGCGGCCGCCGGATGATCGTGCAGGTGAGTCCGGATGGCTGGTGGGCGAAATGCTCCCGGCACGGGGTGATCGATTCCCACAGCCTGGACCATCGCTGATGACCTCCCGCGGCGCCGCCGCAGCCTCTCCCGCACCGCGCGAGCTGCGCGCGGCGCTGGGAATCGTCGCGGCGGTGCTGGTGGTCAGCATCATCGGCGGCGGAGTGTGGGCCATGCTCGCCCCGACCGAGAAGGTCTTCGTCGTCGAACCCGGTAGCGGTATGGCGCTCACCGGTGAAAGCGCGCACCGCTTCGACGCGGTCGCGATCTTCGGCTGCGTCGGCTTCGTGGCCGGCTTGCTCACCGCCGCCGCCGTGTGGCGCCGGCGCGTGATGCGCGGGCCGATCATGCTGGTGAGTCTGCTGATCGGCTCGCTGGCCGGGGCCTGGCTGATGTCGTGGTTCGGCGAACAGGTCGCGCGCTGGATCCACCCCCGCTCACACAACCCGCCCGTGCACACGGTCGTGGAGCTCGCGCCCACTGTCGAAGGCTGGACCGCCCTCCTGCTGCAACCGCTGATCGCCGGACTGGTCATCCTCCTGCTGTCGGCGCTGAGCACCTCCGAGGACCTCGGGAGCGGCCGTGGCGACACGGCGGAACCCGCACCCCGCACGCCACTCTCCGAGGTGACCTACGGGCCCTACCATCGGCCCGGGTCCTATCAGAACGCCGATTCGCAGCGCTGAATCGCGCCGACCACGTTGCGCCACTGGGTGAATGCTGTCGTGCGCGGCATGGCTGACCGCTGCCGGCGGCCCGGATCGCCGGTTATTCGATGGCGATCCGGGCTCGCGGTGGTTACCGTTGCGCCGGATCAGCCAGGAGGGGAGGTGTATACGAATGGCAGGAACGAACGCGCGAATCGGAAGTGATTGCGCGGCAACCGAACAGCTCGAACGTCCCGATCTCACCGCGTGGCGGCGTCGGCACGAACTTCGCCGGTCCGCTGCGGCGCAGCCGGTGGCGAACAAGCGCACCTATCGGCGCACGGTCAAGCATCGGGATCGGCAGTGGTGAGCCGGCGGTAGGGGATTCACCGTCCGTCGTGGGTGGCGTGGTATTCGGATTCGATCTTCTTCTCCTGGCGTCGTTCCCGCAGCTTCCACACGATCAGTGCCACGACGACGATCACCACGACCGCGATCGCCATATCGCGGCCGACGGTCTTCGCCACCTTCTCGTAGGAATTGCCGGCGATGTAGCCGAGGACCACGAAGGTCGTTCCCCAGACGATGCCGCCGAAGGCGTTGAACGAGAGGAACCTCGGATAGGGCATGCGGGAGGCGCCCACCAGGGCCGGCATCACCGCGCGGAAGAAGGCGGTGAAGCGGCCGAGGAAGACCGCCCAGCCGCCGCGGCGGGCGAGGAACTCCTGAGCGTTGTCCAGGCGACCGCGGTGCTTGTCCAGGTACGAGGCGGCGAGCAGGCGGCTGCCGAAATGTTTGCCCACCTCGTAGCCCACCGAGTCGCCGATGATCGCCGCGGCCACCACCAGCAGAATCATCGCCCACAGCAGGACATGCCCCTGGCTGGCCGCGACACCGCCGAGGACGGCCGCCGTCTCGCCCGGAATCACGAAGCCGACGAAGATCGCGTCCTCGGCGAAGACGAGCAGGCCCACCGTCAGGTAGATCCACACCGGCGCGATATCGAGAATCCGGTGCATCAGCGATTCCATTCCGCCGACGCTACCGTGCGCGGACCACAGGCGTCGGCGGCGGTCGGCGCGCATCGTTCGCAGTGACCCCGCTGCCCGCAGGCGGTCCGCTCACACAGCGCGGAGACCGCTCACCCCGGCGGCCGCAACGCCGCGAATTCGTCGGTGACCCGAATCTCGTCGTCGGTGAACCGATAGACCGCCGCCGGCCGCCCGCCCGACTTACCCGGCGCGGCGGTCTCCCCGGTCGGCGTGATCACTTTGCGGCGGCTCAGCACGCGCTGCAGATTCGTGGTGTCGACCTCGTAACCCAGAGCGGTGCAATAGATTTCGCGCAAGGTCGACATGGTGAACGTCGAAGGCGCCAGGGCGAAGGCGATATTGGTGTACGACAGCTTCGCCGCCAGCCGGGTGCGGGCGTGGTGGACGACGGTGCCGTGGTCGAACGACATGTTCGGCAGCGCGGAAACCGGATGCCAGCGGGTGTCGGCGGGCAGTTGCGGGTCCGCGGTCAGCGGCACCAGACCCAGGTAGGCCGAGGCGATACGGCGCACCCCGGGCACGCGATGCGGATCACTGAAGACAGACAGCTGCTCGATATGCCACAGCTCCCGCACGTCGACCTTCTCGGCCAGCTGACGGCGGGCGGAGGTGTCGAGATCCTCGTCGTCGCGCAGCCGGCCGCCGGGCAGCGACCAGGTACCGGTCTGCGGTTCCATCGCCCGCTGCCACAGCAGCACCCCGAGTTCGGTGCGTCGCCCATGATTGCCGCGCGGACTCTGTGGATCCACCGGTTCGCTCGCAATTACCGAGCGATCACCCTCCGGACCTGCGGTGACGGTGTCCATGAAGCGACGAACCTGGAACACCGCGGTGAGCGATTCGTGAATGGTGCTACTATGGGCCACGTTTTCGATTGTAAGTCGAAAACCGGGTTGAAGCTAATCGGCCCGGGGTGATGCGACCGGTGAGGGTGCCGGGCGCATGAGGAAGGAGCATGCCATGGCGTCACCGACGCAGGCATTCGCAGCGCAGGTCGTCGACGGTCCGGCCGGTTACGGCGGAGTCGAGGCCACACCGGAGTGGGCGGCCGAGATCAAGCGACTCGCGCGCGAGCGCAACGCCACCATCCTGGCGCACAACTACGAACTACCCGAGATCCAGGACATCGCCGATCACGTCGGCGATTCCCTCGCACTGTCGCGGATCGCCGCCGATGTCCCCGAGGACACCATCGTGTTCTGCGGTGTGCACTTCATGGCCGAGACCGCGAAGATCCTGAGCCCGGACAAGACCGTGCTGATTCCGGATCAACGCGCCGGATGTTCACTGGCCGACTCCATCACCGCCGACGAACTGCGCGAGTGGAAGGCCGAGCATCCCGGCGCCGTGGTGGTGTCGTACGTGAACACCACCGCCGCGGTGAAAGCCCTCACCGACATCTGCTGCACCTCGTCCAACGCCGTCGACGTGGTCGCGTCGATCGACCCCGGCCGCGAGGTGCTGTTCCTGCCCGACCAGTTCCTCGGCGCGCACGTCAAGCGCGTCACCGGTCGCGAGAACATGCACATCTGGGCCGGTGAATGCCACGTGCACGCGGGGATCAACGGCGACGAGCTCACCGAACAGGCCCGCACTCATCCCGATGCGGAACTGTTCGTGCACCCCGAGTGCGGGTGTGCCACGTCGGCTCTCTACCTCGCCGGCGAGGGTGCCTTCCCGGCCGACCGGGTGCACATCCTGTCCACCGGCGGCATGATCGACGCCGCCAAGAACGCGCAATCGAAGCAGGTGCTGGTCGCGACCGAGGTCGGCATGCTGCATCAGCTGCGCAAGGCCGCGCCGGACATCGACTTCCAGGCGGTCAACGATCGCGCCGCCTGTAAGTACATGAAGATGATCACCCCGGCGGCGCTGTTGCGATGCCTGACCGACAACGTCGACGAGGTGCACGTCGATCCGGAAACCGCAGCGCTGGCACGTAATTCGGTGCAGCGCATGATCGCCATCGGCAATCCCGGCGGCGGCGAATAGCACCGGCACCCGCCTCCGGGCGGGCCGGAAAGGTTCGATCGATGATGATGACGCCTTCGATCGGCTGGGAAGCCGAAGCTGATCTGGTGGTGATCGGTGGCGGTGTCGCGGGTTTGACCGCGGCCCGCACCGCCTCGCTGCGGGGGTTGCGGGTCCTGACCCTGAGCAAGGGCGGCCCGACGGATACGTCCACGCAATACGCACAGGGTGGTATCGCGGTCGTCGCGCCGGACGGCGACACCGTCGACTCCCATGTCGCCGACACCGTCGACGCCGGGGCGGGACTGTGCGACGCGCAGGCGGTGCGCTCCATCGTGGCGGGCGGCCGGGATGCCGTCGCGGCGCTGACCGACCTGGGCGCGGTCTTCGATCTCGGCCGCGACGGCCAGGTATCGCGCACCCGCGAGGGTGGGCACAGCACTCGCCGCATCATTCACGCCGGTGGTGACGCCACCGGCGCCGAGGTGCAGCGCGCGCTCAACGCCGCCGGCCTGCCGGTGCTGTTCGGCACCGCTGCCCTCGACATCGTCACCGGGCCCGACGGTGTGCGCGGTGTGATCGTGGTGTCGGACCAGGGTTTCGGCATCGTGCACACACCGGCCGTCCTGCTGGCCACCGGCGGTCTCGGCCAGCTCTACGCCTGCAGTACCAATCCGCCCGGCGCCACGGCCGACGGCATCGCGCTGGCGCTGCGGGCCGGTGCGCTGGTCGCCGATCTGGAATTCGTGCAGTTCCACCCCACCGTGCTGTTCAGTCCCGGCGGGCTGGGCCGGCGGCCGCTGATCAGCGAGGCGGTGCGCGGCGAGGGCGCGGTGCTGGTCGATTCGAACGGTGATTCGGTGACCGCCGGTGTCGATCCGCGGGGCGATCTGGCACCGCGCGATATCGTCTCCAAGGCCATCGCCGCCCGGATGCGACAGCTCGGCACCGATCACGTGTATCTCGACGCCCGCGCGATCGACGGTTTCGCACAACGGTTTCCGACGATCACCACCTCGTGCCGCGCCGCGGGCCTCGATCCGCGTGCCGACCTGATCCCGGTCGCGCCGGCCGCGCATTTCCAGTGCGGCGGGGTCGTCACCGATACGCACGGGCGCACCGCCGTCG
Organism: Nocardia elegans NBRC 108235; assembly: GCF_001612845.1. Taxonomy (GTDB): domain Bacteria; phylum Actinomycetota; class Actinomycetes; order Mycobacteriales; family Mycobacteriaceae; genus Nocardia; species Nocardia nova. Next base: position 13,747 of record NZ_BDBF01000074.1, read on the forward strand.
CCGGCCTGTACGCGGCCGGCGAGGTGGCGCGCACCGGTCTGCACGGCGCGAACCGGCTGGCATCGAACAGCCTGCTCGAGGGCCTGGTCGTCGGCGAGCGAGTGGGTGCCGCGGCGGCCGAGCGGACCGCCTCCGCATCGGAGGTGACCGCGGTGCCGGAGCTGTCGTTGCCGCGCATCGACCGCACCGCCCTGCAACAGTTGATGTCGGCACACGCCGGCGTGGTGCGCGACGGTGACGGGCTGCGCGGGGCGATGCTGCGCGTCCTGCATCTGCGCGGTGGCGGATCCGGGAAATCCGAGGCCGCGGATGCTACGGAAGGCGCTGCGGCACAAGGGGTTCCCGGCGCGGAGCCGTCCGGTCCCGCGGACGACGGAAGCGGCCGCGCGACCGCTGCGCCGGAAACGGCCGCGCCGCACGCGGTTTCGCGGCTCCACGGCGAACAGGCCGGCGTGCTGGCCGCGGTGGAGGACGCCGCCCTGACCCTGACCGCGCGCACCCTGCTCCTCGCGGCCACCGCCCGCGCCGAAAGCCGCGGCTGCCATACCCGATCCGATTACCCCGATCCGCGCGAGGAGTTGCGGCGCAGCGTCGCGATCCGGCTCGGTGACGACGGCCGCCCGCAGGTCGTCGCCGATCCGCTCCCCGCCGCGGACCCGCTGCCGGCGGTGAGCACTCGATGACCGCCGCCACGCACCACCTGCTGAGGAGTAGATGATGGCACTGGACCCGCAACTCGACCCCGGGGAACTGCGCACCCTGATCCGCACCGCCCTCGATGAGGATCTGCGCTACGGGCCCGATATCACCTCGGCCGCAACGGTTCCCGCCGAGGCGACCGTCAAGGCCGCGATGGTCTCACGCCAGCCGGGCACGGTGGCCGGCATCGATGTCGGGCTGCTGGTACTCGACGAGGTGATCGGCGCCGGGAACTACGAGGTGACCGATCGCGTCGCCGACGGCACCCGCGTCGGCCCCGGCGACGCGGTGCTGACGGTCGTCGCGCCGACCCGGCAGCTGCTGACCGCCGAGCGCACCATGCTCAACCTGGTCACCCACATGTCCGGAATCGCCACCGCCACCGCCGCCTGGGTGGATGCGGTCGAGGGCACCGAGTGCCGCATCCGCGACAGCCGCAAAACCCTGCCGGGGCTGCGTGCGCTGCAGAAGTATGCGGTGCGCGTCGGTGGTGGCGTCAACCATCGGATGGGCCTCGGCGACGCCGCCCTGATCAAGGACAACCACGTCGTGGCCGCCGGATCGGTGGTCGCCGCGCTGCGTGCGGTGCGCGAACTGGATCCCGATATCGAATGTGAGGTCGAGGTCGACAGCCTCGATCAGCTCGACGCCGTCCTCGCCGAGGATGTGGAACTGGTGCTGCTGGACAACTTCCCGCTGTGGGCCACCCAGGCCGCCGTCCAGCGTCGCAACAGCCGCTCGCCGCGCACGAAACTCGAATCCTCCGGCGGGCTCTCCCTCGAGTCCGCCGCCGACTACGCGCGCACCGGCGTCGACTATCTGGCGGTCGGCGCCCTCACTCATTCGGTGCGGGTGCTGGATCTCGGCCTGGACATGTGAGGGGGATCAGCTGGTGAGTTCGCGCTCCAGCGGGGTGCGGAAGCGGGGGATGGCGCGCACGTCGCCGTACCAGGCGGCGGTGCGCTCGACCTCGGCGTCGATCAGCGCTTTCGCATCGGCGCCGACGTCCTCCATCAGCCGCCAGGCGATCTCGCCGTCGGCGCGCTGAGCCCAGCCGCCGACGATGCGGCCGTCCACCCAGATGCTCGGGCCGATATTGCCGTTGGTGTCGAACAGGGCCGGCGCGTGCGGGCCGAGGAACCAGTCGCGCGACTGCCAGCCCATCGGAGTCGGATCCAGGGCCGGCAGGAGCGCCGCCCACGGTTCGGTCTCGGGTTCGGGATCCGTATCGTCGGACAGCATCACTCCGGGCCGGCCGTCGAGGTCGACTTCGGTGAGGTCGAGACTCGAAAGCGTCTTGCGCACATCCGTTTTCGTCCACCCGGTCCACCAGGTCAGATCCTCGACGGGAGCCGGTCCGAAGCTGCGCAGCCAGCGGCGGGCCAGTTCGGCGCGCGCCGCGTCGAGTGCGATCGGCGCGGCGTCGGCGGGTAGCCATGTCTCGCGCGGCGCCCAGGTGTACTGGCTGCTGGTCCAGCCGCCGTTGGGGCGGCCGCGCACGATCAGCCCGTCGCACCCGAGGATGAGCAGCACCCAGGTGGTGATGTTGGTGGGTTTCGAATACGGCTTGCCGGGTGCGGTGTCGACCTGGGTGCGCAGCCGGGGCACGGCGGCCGACAGTTGCGCGCCGGTCGCACTGCCTCGGGCCAGCAGTTCACGATGGGTCTCGTCGGCCACGTCGGCCAGCCAGGCATCGATATCGCCCTCGACGGCCTGGGTCAGATACTTCCCGTAGGCGCGGCGCTGCTTGATCGCGAGCGCGTCGGCCACCGCGGCCTGCAGGACGGGAACCAGGCCGACCGGCACGACGAACATGGTCCGGCGCATCGCCAGCAGCCGCAGCAGCGACCGATCCTCGTAGAGGGCGCGCTCCACGTCCGCCGGAGCCAGGCCCCGCGTGCGGGCACACACCGCGAGGTACACCGTCGCGGGATCGGTGGCGTGCAGGGCGACCATCGAATCGGCGATATCCGCGGGATCGGTACCTCGGGATTCGACAGCGAGCCGATGCCGCCGCGCCAGCCGCGCGCGTCGCTGAGCGACCGTAATCGAACGCATGGGCGAATCCTAGCCTGCTCGGTCCGCGTCGAGGACGACATCCGCACCCGCAGTAGTGGGAAGGATGTGGGACACGTTGTCGTTGATCATGAGGCGAACGACGGTCATCGAGACCGCACCTGCACGCGGGCGGCTGCGCGCCCTCCGGACGCGAGACCACACAGGAGAACTCATGACGGAAAACCCGGCCCCGGTCTCGAACTGGGACGGTGCGGCACTGGATCTGCCGGCGTATTTCGCCCGCATCGGCTTCACCGGAACGCCGGCGCCGACCCTCGACACCCTGCGCGCGCTGCAGTACGCGCACACCACCACCATCCCGTTCGAGAACATCGAACCGGTGCTGAAACGTCCGGTGCTGCTGGATCTTCCGTCGTTGCAGGACAAGATCGTCCGATCCCGCCGCGGCGGCTACTGCTACGAGAATGTGGGCCTGTTCGCCGCCGCGCTGGAACGGATCGGCTTCGGTGTCACCGGTTTACACGGGCGCGTGAGTATGGGTGCGGGCCGTGAGATCCGCCCGGCGACGCACGCCCTGCTGCGTGTGACCACCGCCGACGACGAGCGGGTGTGGCTGTGCGATGTCGGTTTCGGTTCCGGGCCGCTGGCCCCGCTCGAGCTGAATCCCGATGCGGGGGAGGTGCGCGCCGGCGACTGGCGATTCCGGCTGGAACGCACGCGCGGTGAACTCGATTCGCAGCTGTGGGTGCTGCATCACTTCGCCCGCGACGGCTGGATCGACCGCTACAGCTTCACCATGAATCCGCAGTACCGCATCGACTACGCGGTGGGCAATCACTTCGTCTCCACGTCCCCGCGCTCGCCGTTCGTGACCCGGCCGTACGTGCAGCGATTCCGGCCGGACCGGCACGACGTCATCGACAACACCACCTGGATCACCGAATATCCGGACGGCGCCTCGCACAGCCGCGATCTGCCGCCGGCCGATCTGCCGAAGATTCTGGCGGCCGAATTCGATATCGAACTCGACGACGCGGACGCGGCGACACTGGCGGCAGGGGAGTGGCTGCGCCGCTGACCGGCGGCCCGCGCGGGGCGGGCGATTACCGCACCGCGGCGGCGCGCGGCGGTAGTGTCGGCCGCGTGCGCACCGGATCGAAGTTGTTCGCCCTGCTCGCCGCCCCGATTCTCGCTGCCGCCGCCTGTTCCGGAGACAGTTCCGCCGACCGGCTCGACCGCAGCGTGCACACCTTCGCCGAGGCGTTGAGTCACGGTGATCCCGCCGCCGCGGCCGCCGTGACCAGCGATCCGGCGCAGGCCACGACCACCCTCGGCGCCCTCTTCGACAGCCTCGGCAAGAAGGTGCGCGTCGACGTGCGCTCGGCGGACCGGTCCGACCACCACGCGACGTTCGGCCTCGCCACCACCTGGACCTTCGGCACGGCCGGAAATCAGTGGACCTACACCACCACCGGCACCGCCGACGAATCCGGCGACCAGTGGAAGGTTCGGTGGAATCCGGCCACCGTGGCGCCCGGCCTCGAGACCGGGCCGCTGTCCTACGACACCGTGGCCCCGCAACCGGCCGCGCGCGTGCTCGACCGCGACGGCGCGGAATTGATGACCCAGCAGGTCGTCACCCTGGTGCAGCTGGCGCCCGGCGCCGACCCGAATACCGTTGCGGCCGTCCTGGGACCGATCGATCCGAGTATCACCGCGGCGAGCCTGCGCCAGGACATGGACAAGGCGCAGGGCAAGTCCGTCACCGCGATCGCGTTGCGGGCCGATGATCTCGCCCCGGTGCAGGATCGGCTCGCCGCGCTGCCGAACGTCACGCCGGCACCGCAGACCCGGCTGCTCACCGTCGACAAGACGCTGACCTCACCGGCCCTGTCCGGCGTGAGCGACCTCTGGCAGCACAGTACCGACGCCGCGGCCGGCTGGGCCGTGCGCGCGCAGGCCGCCGACGGCGTCCACACGGTGGGCGGACAGGACCCGAAACCCGTCGCCGACATCAGGACCACTCTCGACACCGGAATGCTGCGCCGCGCCGAGGCCGCGCTCGCGCCGATCCCCACTCCGGCCGCGATGGTGGCGCTGCGACCGTCCACGGGTGACGTTCTCGCCGTGGGGCAGAACGCGCCCGCCGACGCGCAGGGGCCGATCGCGCTCACCGGGCTGTACCCACCGGGTTCGACCTTCAAGACGGTCACCGTGTCGGCCGCGTTGCAGGCCGGGCAGGTCACCGCCGACACGATGCTCGCCTGCCCCGGCACCGAGAACATCGAGGGCCGGCAGATCCCCAACGACAACAACTTCGACCTCGGCACCGTCCCCTTGCACACCGCTTTCGCGCGGTCCTGCAACACCACCATGGGACGGCTGGCGGTGAACCTGCCGCCCGATGGGCTGACCCGCGCGGCCGCGCAACTCGGCCTCGGTGTGGATTTCACCGCCCCCGGCATGACCACGGTGACCGGAAAGGTGCCCACCGCAGACACTTCCGCGCTGCGGGTCGAGGAGGGCATCGGCCAGGGCCGGGTGACGGCGTCGCCGTTCGGCATGGCGTTGGTCGCCGCGACCGTCGCCCACGGTTCGGTGCCGGCGCCCACCATCGTGGCGGGATCGCCCGGGACCGCGGACCGGACGCCGGAGCCGGTGCCCGCACCGGTGCTCGATCAGGTGAAATCCATGATGCGCGAGACGATTACGAACGGCACGGCCACCAGTCTCGCCGACATTCCCGGCATGCTCGGCAAGACGGGTACGGCCGAATACATCGACGACACCCACGCGCACGGCTGGTTCGTCGGCATCGACGGCGATCTGGCACTGGCGGTGTTCGTCGCCGATGCCGGCAGCTCGACGCCGGCGGTCGAGGCGGCCGGACGTTTCCTGCGGAATCAGTAGTAGCACGCCCTGAGATCGAGTGAAGTTCATCACACATACTCTCGCTGTATAGCGGATTGATCTCGACCGCATCGCATGGTGGTCACACATATTCGACACAGATCTCGTTCCGGCGTCAAAGCGGCCCGTCACGCCCGCTACACTCGTCCGGGAACACGCGCGGGACCTGACCCCGCGCGCGGTAAGTCACGGATCGCGGAGAAACTCGGAGTAGTGCCATCGAAACCGGCCAAGTGATCGCAGGGCATTACCGCCTGGTCGAGCGGATTGGTAGCGGCGGCACAGGCGTCGTCTGGCGTGCCGTCGACGAACGACTCGAACGGTCGGTCGCGATCAAGCAGATCCTCACCCAGCCCAGCCTGCCGCCGGGTGAGAAAGAGATCGTGCGTCAGCGCGCGTCTAGGGAGGCCCGCAACGCGGCTCGCTTCCAGCACCCCAACGCGATCGTGGTCTTCGATATCACCGACCACGACGGCGATCCCTGCCTGATCATGGAATATCTGCCGTCGCAGAGCCTGGCCGTGGTGCTGTCCTCGCAGGGGACGCTGCCGCTGCTGCAGGTGGCGCGCATCGGCGAGCAGATCGCCTCGGCGCTGGTGGCCGCCCATCGCGCCGGCATCGTGCACCGAGACATCAAGCCCGGCAACGTGTTGCTCGGCGACAACGGCACCGTGAAGATCACCGACTTCGGTATCTCGAAGGCCAAGGGTGACGTCAACCTCACTGCCACCGGCCTGATCTCCGGCACCGCCGCCTATCTGGCTCCCGAAGTCGCGCGCGGTGCGGAACCCAGCCCGGCCGCCGACGTATTCGCCCTGGGCGCAACGCTTTTCCATGCCCTCGAGGGAGAACCGCCCTACGGCACCAATCCGAATCCGCTGGCGCTGCTGTACGCCGCGGCCAATGGTCAGCTGAGCCAGCCGCGCAACGCCGGCCCGCTCACCGATCTGCTGCTGGATCTGCTGAGCTTCGAGCCGGAGGACCGGCCGAGCATGACCGACGTGCGCGATCAGCTGGCCGATTTCGCGGATCAGGCCGCCGATGCCGAATCGACCCGGATGCTGGCCACCCACCGCGGGGGCGCTCGCCGCCAGGCCACGCGCACCCTGGATCGCCGTGCGGCACAGGCGGATATCTCCACCGCGGAGATGATGGCCACCGCGGCGGTATTGTCCGAACCGGAGATGCAGCCAGTGCGGCCCGCCGCGGCCGCCGCGCATCCCACCCGCTCCCATCCCGTGCCCGCCGCCGCGCCGGCACCCCCACGCAATGCGAAACCGTGGGTGTTCGCCGGTGGTTTCGCCGCCGGTCTGGTGATCGTCGCCGCGGCGCTGTATCTGATGTTCGGCGGCGCCAAGACGGAATCGCCGGGCTCGCAGGCGCATTCGCCGTCGTCGACCGCCACCGCGCAGGCGGGTACCTCGACGCAGAGCGTCGCGGCCGTGGGCCAGACCAAGAGCGCCGGGAAGACCGATGTCGGCTCGGCGGCCGGTGTCATCCAGAACTTCTACGACGCCCTCGTCGACCAGAACACCGGCACCGCGTGGAATCTGCTCACTCCCGCGGCGCAGCAGGTGTACGGCAGCCAGCAGGCGTTCGCGACCTACTGGAAGCAGAACCAGATCACGGCGTACAACACCATCGAAGGCGCACGCGGCGGCGGCAGCAGCGCCAATTCCGACGGCTCGGTGGATATGTCGGTCGCCAGCATCACCTACGGCGGTCAGTCCAAGTCGATCGAACTCCGCGTCGTGGTGGGCAGCAGCGGGAAGCTGCTGATCGACAGCGACACCCACTGATTCCGCCGCGCGCGGTGCCTCCGCCCACGGGCGGAGGCGTCGATCCGTCCGCGGTAGCTGTCACGTCCGGTGTGGCCCCGGTAGGGTCGAGGCGTGAGCACTCGGCAGCTGCTGAACGACGAACGGGCCGAACTGATTACGCTGCTGCGTGATCTGAGCGACGACGAATGGGAGGCGCCCTCCCTGTGCGCGGGGTGGCGGGTGCGTGATGTGGTGGGGCACCTGCTCTACGACGAGATCTCCCTGCTGGGCTACACCCGCTTCGCCCTCGCTCATCGGATGAACACCGACCGGGTCAACAACGGTCTCGTCGACCGGGTGCGCGACCTCACCCCGGCGCAGCTCATCGAGCGATTCGAGAACTCCGGACAGCGCATCACCGGCAAGTGGCCGAGCCTGGGCCTGGCCGACATCCTGGTGCATCAGCAGGACATTCGCCGTCCGCTCGGCCGCCCCCGTACCATCCCGGCCGACCGCCTGGTCGCGGTGCTGCGCCATCCCGACCCGTTCGCCGGCCCGCGCAGATATACCCGCGGCCTGCGGTTCGTCGCCACCGACGTGGAGTGGTCCGCCGGCACCGGCCCGGAAGTCCGCGGGCCGGGTGAGGCGCTGGCGCTGGCCGCGGTGGGCCGCCCCGCCGCCCTGGAAGACCTCACCGGTGAGGGAGTGGCGACGCTGCGCCGCCGTCACGGCGTGTGATCCGCCGCAGCGACCGCCGGCCGCGAATGCCGCTATCGCGCAGCGGTTTCGGTCTCGGTCGGCCAGTCGGCGAGGAGGCGCAGAGCGGTCGCGCCCGGCGAGTCGGGCTCGACCGTGTAAGCGATGCCTGATCGGGGTCGTCGAGCAGTCGGCGAAGACCGGGCCGTACGTGTTGCGCGGCCGGCCCGCATGGTGGTGGGGGAGCGCCGGCATGGGTACGACGCCCCCGAAGCCCGTTTCGCGACCCCGCACTTCCGTCATATCACCGAGGTCCCGGAGGTGATCCGGGCCGGTGCCGCTGTACCGCCTGGTGCCGGATCGAGTCACCGCGGCCGGGGCCGGAGGCGGGGGCGTGCCGCCGCGTCCGGCTCGGGCGGCGGATATCCACTGGCGCCGACCCGATAGGCTGGTAGGCGGTCCGGAGCTTTCGCTTCGATGTGATGACCAGCACAGACCGGCCGGACAGACAAGGATTTCACACCGCTATGACTAGCCGCATCGAGCTCGCCCGCGTGGATCTGCGCGGACGTACGCCCTCCGCTGCCGAACTGCGCGCGGCCCTGCCGCGCGGGGGAGTGGACGTGGACTCGGTGCTGCATCATGTGCGGCCGGTGGTGGAGGCGATCCGTGATCGCGGGGTCGAGGCGGCGCAGGAATTCAGCGCGAAATTCGACGGCGTCGCCCCGGCGAGCGTGCGCGTCCCGGCCGCCGAACTCGACACGGCCCTCGCCGAGCTGGATCCGGCCGTGCGCGCGGCGCTCGAGGTGGCCATCGAACGCACCCGCAAGGTGCATGCCGATCAGCGCCGCACCGACACCACCACCGAGGTGGTGCCCGGCGGTACCGTCACCGAACGCTGGGTGCCGGTCGAGCGCGTCGGTCTCTACGTGCCCGGCGGCAATGCCGTCTACCCGTCCAGTGTCGTCATGAACGTCGTCCCCGCGCAGGCCGCGGGCGTGGACTCGCTGGTGGTGGCCTCGCCGCCGCAGGCGCAGTTCGGCGGACTGCCGCATCCGACGATTCTCGCCGCCGCGAAACTTCTCGGCGTCGAGGAGGTGTGGGCCGTCGGCGGCGCCCAGGCGGTCGCGTTGCTGTCCTACGGCGGCACCGACACCGACGGCGCGCAGCTCGCGCCCGTCGACATGATCACCGGCCCGGGCAACATCTACGTCACCGCCGCCAAGCGGCTGTGCCGCGGCCTCGTCGGCATCGACGCCGAAGCCGGCCCCACCGAGATCGCGATCCTCGCCGACGCCACCGCCGACCCGGCGCACGTGGCCGCCGATCTGATCTCCCAGGCCGAACACGATGTGCTCGCCGCCAGCGTGCTCGTCACCGACAGCGCGGCGCTGGCCGATGCGGTCGACGCCGCGATCACGACCCAGCTCGAGGTGGTCAAACACCGGCAGCGGGTGTCGGAGGCGCTGTCCGGCAAGCAGTCCGGCGTCGTGCTCGTCGACGATGTCGAGCAGGGACTGCGGGTGGTCAACGCCTACGCCGCCGAACACCTCGAGATCCAGACCGCCGACGCGGCCGCCGTCGCCGGACGGGTCCGCAGCGCGGGTGCGGTCTTCGTCGGCGCGTGGTCGCCGGTGAGCCTCGGCGACTACTGCGCCGGATCGAATCACGTGCTGCCCACCGCCGGGTGCGCGCGCCACTCCTCGGGGCTGAGCGTGCAGACCTTCCTGCGCGGTATCCATGTCGTCGAATACAGCGAAGCCGCGTTGAAAGACGTTGCCGGACACGTGGTCTCCCTGGCCAACGCCGAGGATCTGCCGGCGCACGGTCAAGCCGTGCAGGTGCGTTTCGAGGCCCTGTCATGACCGCCACCGCCGATATCCCGGGCGCCGCGGCGACCCTCGACGATCTGCCGCTGCGCGAGAACCTGCGCGGCAAGAGCCCGTACGGCGCACCGCAACTGGCGGTGCCGGTTCAGCTGAACACCAACGAGAATCCGCATCCGCCGAGCCGCGCGCTGATCGACGACGTGGCCGAATCCATTCGCGCCGCCGCCGCCGACCTGCACCGCTACCCCGATCGCGACGCGATCGCGCTGCGCACCGACCTGGCCGCGTACCTGACACGTCAGACCGGCGTCGCCGTGCAGACGGCGAACGTATGGGCGGCCAACGGATCCAACGAGATTCTGCAGCAGCTGCTGCAGGCCTTCGGCGGTCCCGGCCGCAGCGCACTCGGCTTCGTGCCCTCGTATTCGATGCATCCGATCATCTCCGAGGGCATCGACACCGAGTGGATCGAGGCCAAGCGCAACAGCGACTTCTCCCTCGACATCGACTACGCGGCCGCGGTGATCGCCGACCGCCGCCCCGATGTGGTGTTCGTGACCAGCCCGAACAACCCGACCGGGCATTCGATCGCCCTCGCCGATCTGGAGCGTCTGCTCGAGGCGGCGCCGGGCATCGTGGTGGTCGACGAGGCGTACGGCGAGTTCTCCGCCGCGCCCAGCGCGCTCGCGCTCATCGACCGATATCCGGCGAAGCTGGTGGTCAGCCGCACCATGAGCAAGGCCTTCGCCTTCGCCGGTGGGCGGCTCGGCTATCTGGTCGCCGCGCCCGCGGTGATCGAGGCGATGCTGCTCGTTCGACTGCCGTACCACCTTTCGGTGGTCACCCAGGCCGCCGCCCGCGCCGCGCTGCGCCACGCCGACGAAACCCTGGCCAGTGTCGCCGAACTCGCCGCGCAGCGGGAACGGGTGGCGACGGCGTTGCGCGAGATGGGGTTCGAGGTGGTGACCTCGGATGCGAACTTCCTGCTGTTCGGCTACTTCGCCGACGCACCCCGCACCTGGCAGCGCTATCTGAACGAGGGCGTGCTGATCCGCGACGTCGGCATTCCCGGCTATCTGCGCACCACCATCGGACTGGCCGCCGAGAACGACGAATTCCTGCGCGTGAGCGAGATGCTGGTGGCCACCGAGGTGATCTCCCGATGAGTACGGAAGCGAGTATGAATCGAACCGCCCGGGTGGAACGCACCACCCGCGAATCCAGCATCGTGGTCGAGTTGAATCTCGACGGCACGGGCCGGACCGACATCTCCACCGGCGTCCCGTTCTACGACCACATGCTCACCGCCTTCGGCCAGCACGGCAGCTTCGATCTGACCGTGCAGGCCAAGGGTGATATCGAGATCGAGGCCCATCACACGGTCGAGGACACCGCCATCGTCATCGGGCAGGCGCTCGGTGAGGCGCTGGGCGACAAGAAGGGCATCCGCCGCTTCGGCGACTGCTACATCCCGATGGACGAAACCCTCGCCCACGCCGTCGTCGACGTGTCCGGCCGCCCGTACTGCGTTCACGACGGCGAGCCGGAACGGCTGCTGCACACCGTGATTCCCAGCGCCGGTCCCGGTGCCTCGTATTCCACGGTGCTGAACCGGCACGTCTTCGAATCGATCGCCCTCAATGCCCGGATCGCGCTGCACGTGCGCGTGCTGTACGGCCGCGACCAGCACCACATCACCGAGGCCGAATTCAAGGCAGTCGCACGGGCTTTGCGCGCCGCCGTCGAACCGGACCCCCGGGTCACCGGTGTGCCGTCCACGAAGGGAACGCTGTGAAATCGGTTGTGCTGCTGGACTACGGCTCCGGCAATCTGCATTCCGCGGCGCGCGCGCTGGCCCGCACCGGCGCGGAGGTCACCGTCACCGCCGATCCCCAGGCCGCGCTCGACGCCGACGGCCTGGTCGTGCCCGGTGTCGGTGCCTTCGCCGCGTGTATGGCCGGACTGACGCAGGTGCGCGGGGAGCGGATCATCGGTACCCGTCTCGCCGGCGGCCGTCCGGTGCTCGGCATCTGTGTGGGCATGCAGATCATGTTCGAGCGCGGCGTCGAATTCGGGGTCGAGTCCGAGGGCTGCGGGCAGTGGCCGGGCACGGTGGAACGGCTTCCGGCGCAGGTACTTCCGCATATGGGCTGGAACACCGTGCAGGCGCCCGCCGACAGCGTGCTGTTCGCCGGGATGGATCCCGAGACGCGCTTCTACTTCGTGCACTCCTACGCGGCGCAGAAGTGGGAATGGGACGACAACGGCACCATCGCCCCGGCGAAGCTGATCTGGGCCGAACACGGCGGGCCGTTCCTCGCCGCGGTGGAGAACGGGCCGTTGTGCGCCACCCAGTTCCACCCGGAGAAGTCCGGCGACGCGGGTGCGCAGCTGCTGCGCAACTGGGTCGGCTCGCTGTAGGGGCTGTGGAGCTACGTCTGCGGCGGCAGGGTGTCGACCCGCCCGGCGAGCCAGCGGCCGTCGACGTTGTCCAGGAACACCCGCAGCTGGGACCGTTCGGGGCGGGGCAGGCCCAGCGTGGCATCGCTGCGTTCGGATCGATCCACGGTCACCACGACCTGCGAATGTTCGGGCTCGGCCACATCGGTGCGGCATTCCACCGAGTTGGCCTCGGAGCGGACGTGCACCGAGTTCACGTGCGCGTGCCGATCGGGCGCCGACGCGGCGAACTGGTCGTGGAACGCGCCGGTGGACAGCTCCAGCACGCGGCGGTCGTAGTCGTCGTAGCCCGCCCAGTCGTAGGTGGTGAACTGACGCCCGAAATCGCAGGCCGCCAACTGAATCGGGTCGGTGGGGGCGGCCACTGCCGTCGGGGGCACGAGCATCGCGGCGCCTGCGGCCCCGCACGACAACGCGAACATGATGGGCCGCAACGTGATCCGCGACATGGGTGAAGATCCTCTTCGTCGACAACGATGGCAGTACGTGCCCCCGACCCAGGGTACGTACGCGGAGACCGTCGGTCCGGACCTCCTGCGCACAGTGACACACGCAGTCTTCGGATTGCCCGGCGTTGTCCAGTTCAAACGTGTGATGCGCCTCCCCGCAGGCAGTGACCGGCGTCCCATTTGCGCCATCCCGGCACCGCGACGCCAACCGGTAGCCAGTAGGCTGCACACGTGAGTCTTGTGCTGCTACCCGCCGTCGATGTCGCCAATGGTGAGGCCGTGCGCCTGGTTCAGGGGGAGGCCGGCAGCGAAACCAGCTACGGCGCGCCCCGCGATGCCGCGCTGGCCTGGCAGGAGGCGGGCGCCGAATGGGTGCATCTGGTGGATCTGGACGCGGCCTTCGGGCGCGGCTCCAACCGCGAACTGCTCGCCGAGGTCGTCGGTGAGCTGGATGTGAAGGTCGAGCTGTCCGGCGGCATCCGCGACGACGACTCGCTGAAGGCCGCGATGGCCACCGGCTGCGCCCGGGTCAACCTGGGTACCGCGGCACTCGAGGATCCGCAGTGGTGTGCCCGCGCCATCGCCGAATACGGCGATCGGGTCGCGGTCGGGCTGGACGTGCGGATCATCGACGGCGACTACCGGTTGCGGGGCCGTGGCTGGGTCAGCGACGGCGGTGACCTGTGGGAGGTGCTCGAGCGCCTGGAGCGCGACGGCTGCGCCCGCTACGTGGTCACCGACGTGAGCAAGGACGGCACGCTGCAGGGGCCCAACCTCGACATCCTCCGGCAGGTGTGCGCGGCCACCGAGGCGCCGGTGATCGCCTCCGGCGGTGTCTCCACTCTCGACGATCTGCGTGCCATCTCCGGGCTGGTGTCCGACGGGGTGGAAGGCGCGATCGTCGGAAAAGCCTTGTACGCCGGGCGTTTCACGCTGCCCGAGGCGCTGGACGCGGTTCGCTGACGTGACCTCCGCCGTCTCCGACCCGGCCGCGCTGCTCGCGACGGCGAGCGAGATATTGGACGGTGCGGCACCGCGTTTCGTCGAAGGGTTGGGGGCGCCGAGCGCGGTCCAGAAGGGCCGCGGCGACTTCGCCACCGCTCTGGATCTGGAGCTCGAGCGCACCCTGTCGCAGCAACTTGCCGACCGCACCGGAATCCCGGTGCACGGCGAGGAATTCGGTGGGCCGGAACTGAGCTCGGGTACCGCCTGGGTGCTCGATCCCATCGACGGCACCTTCAACTACTCTGCGGGCCATCCGCTGTCGGCGATGCTGTTGGCGCTGGTGGCCGACGGGCAGCCCGTTCTCGGTCTGACCTGGCTGCCGCTGCTGGACCGCCGGTACGCCGCGGCGGCCGGCGGGCCGCTGCTGCTCAACGGGAAACCGTTGCCGCCCTTGGAACCCGGCCGTCTCGCGGAGGCGATGATCGGCTTCGGCGCGTTCAACATCGATGCCCACGGCCGGATCCCGGGCCGGTTCCGCTTCGACCTGCTGGGCGCGCTGAGCCGGCTGTCGAGCCGGGTGCGCATGCACGGATCCACCGGCATCGACCTGGCCTACACCGCGTCCGGGGTGCTCGGCGGCGCGGTCGTCTTCGGTCACCATCCGTGGGACAACGCCGCCGGAGTGGCGCTGGTACGCGCCGCGGGCGGTGTGGTGACCGATCTGCGCGGCGACGAATGGTCGATCACCTCGCGGTCGGTGCTGGCCGCCGCGCCCGGGGTGCACGAAGAGCTACTGGACATGATCGACAGCGCCGTCGACCGCGCCTACGAGCGCAACGAGAATTCGGAAGGGACGCAATGACACTGGCGGTACGCGTGATTCCGTGCCTGGACGTCGACGCCGGCCGGGTGGTCAAGGGCGTGAACTTCGAGAACCTGCGCGATGCGGGCGACCCGGTGGAACTGGCCGCCGCCTACGACGCCCAGGGCGCCGACGAGCTGACCTTCCTCGACGTCACGGCCTCGAGCGGTGATCGCGGCACCATGATCGACGTGGTGACCCGCACCGCCGAGCAGATCTTCATCCCGCTCACCGTGGGCGGTGGCGTGCGCACCGTCGAGGATGTGGACCGGCTGCTGCGCGCGGGCGCGGACAAGGTGTCGGTGAACACCGCGGCGATCGCGAACCCGGAGATCCTGCGCGAGATGTCGCAGCGCTTCGGTTCGCAGTGCATCGTCCTGTCGGTCGACGCGCGCCGCGTGCCCGACACCGGCTCGCCCACCCCGTCCGGCTGGGAGGTGACCACTCACGGCGGTAAACGCGGCACCGGCATCGATGCGGTCGAGTGGGCGGTGCGCGGGGCCGAACTCGGTGTCGGCGAGATCCTGCTCAACTCGATGGACGCCGACGGCACCAAGGGCGGTTTCGACCTGCCGATGATCAGCGCGGTGCGCGCCGCGGTCTCGGTGCCGATCATCGCCAGCGGCGGCGCCGGCGAGGTCGACCATTTCGCGCCCGCGGTGCGGACGGGCGCCGACGCGGTACTGGCCGCGAGCGTCTTCCACTTCGGCGATCTGACGATTCCCCAGGTCAAATCCGCGATGCGGGCCGAGGGCATCACCGTCCGTTGAGGCCGGACGGCATCCTCCGCCCAGCACGCTCAGTTCCGACAGGACAGGTATAACGATGGCTATGAGTTTGGATCCCGCCGTCGCCGCCCGGCTCAAGCGCAACGAGGCGGGCCTGGTCGCGGCGATCGCGCAGGAACGCGGCACCGGCGATGTGCTGATGATGGCGTGGATGGACGACGAGGCCCTGGCCCGCACCCTCGCCACCCGCAAGGCCACCTACTATTCGCGCTCGCGGCAGCAGTACTGGGTCAAGGGCGAGACCTCGGGACATACGCAATACGTGCACGAGGTGCGGCTGGACTGTGACGGCGATGCCGTGCTGCTGATCGTCGACCAGCAGGGCGCGGCCTGCCACACCGGCACCCACACCTGCTGGGACGGGGATCTGCTGCTCGCCGACGCGAGCTGAACCGGTCAGTGGGAGGCGCCGGCCGTCGCCTCGGTGGCCGGCGGGTCAGGGAGTCCGTCGGCGCGACCGATGCCCCGGGACAGCCCCGCGTCGAGCTGCGCTACCAGCGCATCACCGAGAGTGAGCAGCTGTTCGACCTGCTCGTCGTCGATGCCGTCGAACACCAGCCCCCGTACGCCTTCCAGGTAGGCGGGGGTGGCCTTCTGCACCTGTTCGAAACCCTCGTCGGTGAGCACCGCATAGGCGCCGCGGCGGCCGCGCACCACGTCTCGGCGCGCCCAGCCCAGCCGTTCCAGCTTCGTCACCACATGTGACAGCCGCGATAGCGAAGCATTTGCCCTACTGGCCAGTTCGCTGAGTTGCAGGCGATGTCCGGGCTCCTCGGACAGCAGTGCCATGAGGAAATACTCGAAATGCGTCATACCGGCTTCACGTTGCAACTGGGTGTCCATTGCCGCCGGTAATCGCGTCGTCAGCGCGACCAGAGTCCGCCACGCTCGCCGTTCGGTGGGATTGAGCCATTCCGTCACTTCGCGCCCTCTCTTGCAGCCCAGTGACGCAAATCTCGGTTCACCGTCACTCGCGACCAACAAGTTTGCCACGACTTCGCTCGCTGGTCAGCCCGCTTGCCGATGACGTGACAGCTATCACGCCGGGGCGCGATCGCGACGCTGTCGGTTCACTCTTTGATATCGCCTGGTGGACGCGTGTCGTTAGCAGTGTCCGGCGCGGTGACCACGCCGGCTTCGGCGCGGCGGGCCGAGCGTGCTCGCCATTGTTTGCGTAGCAGTAGCGCGAGCAGCACCACGAAAATCGCGGCCGCCACGATGGCGCCGACCAGGGAGGCGCCGCGGAAGCCGGGCGCGTCGACGTCGA
>NZ_BDBF01000075.1 GCF_001612845.1 Nocardia elegans NBRC 108235
AGCGAAGCACTCAGGGTCCTCAAACGCCACCTCGCGGACGTCGTCTACCACCGACTTCGACAACACCCCTCACCCTCGACTTGCCAAACGGCGGCCGCTTGACATAGGAGATTCACGAGGTCTCCGGTCGGTCTCCGGTTTTTCTTGGTCGTTAAACCGATCTACTGGAGACCTCGCCCATATGCCAACGCGGCCAACATGTTCCGCTGCTAACCAAGTGAGGGGTGGTGCCGCTACGCGGCACCACCCCTCACTTCACTTCGATACAAGCCCTAGGCCGGACCCGCGTTCTCGGCGCCGGAGACGCCCGGAACGCGAACCGCGACGTCCTCGATGAAGTCGACCACCAGTTCCCGACGGGAGAACAACCAGTTCTCGCCGATGCGGACGAAGGTGTCCTGATAGCGGATGGCGACCCGCCGGTCCCGGTAGCCGTCCGCGCGCCGCGAGATGTGGTGTGCCGTGCAGTAGACCTCACCGTGCACACGGTCGCGCGAAACCGGCTCGAGCACATGCTGTTCCACGACGTGGCGGGTGAGCACGAAACGTGACACCGCGTCCACCACCGAGGCCACCACGCGCTGCCTGCCCACCAGCTCCACGGCTTGCTCCGTCCCGTTCAGCACGGGTGGTAACACGAGGACCGCATCCGGAGTGAACAGCGCTGTGAGCGCCGCACTGTCCCGGCGGTCGGCGGCGCGCGCATATCTCGCCGGGAGTGTGGTGATGGCAAGTCGGTCCGCGGATTCCACACCCCCATCCTCGCCGCTCGACCCGACGCGGGAACAGAGCTTTCCGGTGGGTGGGACCTCGCCGGACATCCGACCGGTCGACACCGCTAACGTGCGAACGACGTATCGCGACAACCGCGAACGGCAGAGGAGAAACCACGATGGATGCGATGACGTCGGCCGATCCGGAACCGGAAAGCGTTCCCACAGTGAACAATTCACCTGCCGACATCGTCCTGACCTCGAAACTGCGGGACGTCCCGGTCGACCGCGCGACAGCCGCCGCGCGGCGGGTGATCGACGCCCTGCTGCGCACCGACCGGACCAACGCGAATCTGGACCGGGTGGCCGAGGAGCTCGACAACATCGCCGACCACCTCGAGCAGCATGCCCCGGTGGTCGCTGAACGGCTGATCGACATGTGGCGCGGGGAGGGTGTGACCCGGCACGATCCGGTCACCGGTCCGGAGAACGCGATCGCAGCGCCCCTCGCACTGACCGGCCGTGCGGACGGGTCGGTGGACGGTGTCGTGAACCTGACGCTTCCGTATCAGGGACCGCCGGGACATGTGCACGGGGGAGTGGCCGCGCTGCTGCTCGACCACACGCTCGGGGTGGCGAACGCCTGGTCGGGCCGCAGCGGCGCGACGGCGCAACTGAACGTGCGGTATCACCGTCCGACCCCCTTGTTCGAGCCGCTCACGGTCAGCGGCCGGATGGTGTCGGAGGACGGCCGCAAGATCAACTCGGTCGGCGCGATCCACACCACCGACGGCACCCTCTGCGTGTCGGTGGAGGGTCTGTTCATCGACAAACGGGTTCCCCGGCCGCGCTGACGAGCGACCGGAACCGACCGGCCACGCCCCTGTTCCCACTCAGCGAGAGATGTCCGCAAGTGAAGATACTTGATCGTCGGTGGCACCGGCATGGTCGGCGTGCACGCCGCGCGGCACCTGCGCGAGCACGGTGACGACGTCACCGTCGCGGGCCGCGGCCCGATATCGGCCGATTCACCGGTCGCCGATTTTCCGCTGCTGCTGGGCGATTACACGGTGCCCACCTTCACCCCGGCACAACTGGAACGCTTCGACGGCATCGTGTTCGCCGCAGGGCAGGACGTGCGGCACATGACTCCCGAGGACGACACCCGGCGATTCTGGGAGACAACCCAGAGCGTCGGCGTACCCCGTTTCGCGGCCCTGGCCAAACACGCCGGCGTGCCGCGCTTCGTGCAGGTCGGCAGCTACTACCACCAGCTGCGCCCCGACCTCGCCGAGCGCAACCCCTATATCGCGGCCCGCAAAGCCGCCGACGAGGGCGCCCGCGCGCTCGCCGACGACTCGTTCGCCGCGTGCACCCTCAATCCACCGTCGATCATCGGTGCGGTGCCGGGAACGTCGGCTCGCCGCTATCGGCGGATGATCTCCTGGGCGGCGGGGAACGAACCCGACATCCCCGACTTCGCACCCGCCGGCGGCACCAACTACATGTCCGCTGCCTCACTCGCACAGGCGATTCGGGGCGCACTGGTGCGGGGTGAGCCCGGTGCGGCCTACCTCGTCGGCGACCAGAACCTGTCGTATCGGGAGTTCTTCCAGATGCTCGTCGACGCCGCGGGCGGCGGGCGGACCATCACCGAGCGCGACGAGCAGCACCGATTGCAGCCGGATGCCTCGATCATCCAGGGCCGCGGCAACACCCTGGCCTACGAACCGGATCCCGACGAGGTGCGTCTGCTGGGCTACAGCCGCGACGACTGCCGGCGGGCCGTCCAGGCCCTCGTGGACGTGGTGTGGGCCGCGCACTGACCGGGTGAGCACTCCGTTCGCGCAATAGGGGGAAATTCGCGGCAATTGGCGGCAGGATGGCAGATATGCGCGCACTCATCCAACTCCGTCCCTCCGCCGATCTGATTGCCGCAGTTGCCGATCCGGCCGTCTCGGTCGCCCCGGCCGATGTCGCCGGCGATTTGCCCGGGTTCGACCTCGACCACGACTTCGCCCCGCTGTCCGTCCCGGATACCGTCGCCGCCGACCGAGCCGGCGCGGGTTCCGTGGTGGTGCGCGGCCAGATCCCCGACAGCGACCTCGACGCCACGGTGGCACGACTGACCGGAACCCGCGGCGTGGCAGGCGTTTTCGCCGACCCGAGAATCGAGACGAACCTCACCTGCGGCGGCGATCCGGCGGTCGGCACCTGGCACGACGTGCAAACCCTGTTGCACACCGGCGATCTGGCCGCCGGGGGAATGGACGGGAAATCGGTCGCGGTCGCGATCGTCGACACCGGAATCAACGCCGCCCGCGTCGAGCAGGCCCGCGGCGGCCCGGTGACCGTCGACGCCGCGCGCAGCTGGAATCCGCCGGGGGTGAGCGGCACGGCCGGACAGTTCCCGGTCGACCACGGATCGATGTGCGCGTTCGACACTCTGATCGGCGCGCCGAACGCCACGCTGCTCGATATTCCGGTGCTGCAGAGCAAGACTCGCGGCGGCTCCACGATGGACGGGCTGCTGTCGGATGCGCTGGCCGCCTACGCCCATCTGCGCACCGTGCTCACCGACCAGCCGGAGGCCACCCGCACACTGGTGATCAGCAACAGCTGGGGCGCGTTCTCACCGGACTGGGACTTCCCGGTGGGGCAGCCGGGCAACTACTCCGACAACCCGTCGCATCCATTCAACGTGATCGTCGGTTCGCTGGAAGCGGCCGGCGCCGACATTCTGTTCGCCGCGGGCAATTGCGGTCGTGACTGTCCCGATTCGCGGTGCGCGTACCAGGATCGGCCGATCGGCGGCGCCAATTCGCATCCGAGCGTGCTGAGCATCGGCGGAGTCGACACCAAGGGACAGCGCGTCGGCTACTCCTCGCAGGGGCCGGGCCGGTTGTCCGACCGCAAACCCGACATCTGCAGCTACACCCACTTCCTCGGGTCGACGGTATTCGGCGCGAAAGAGCCCGATACGGGAACGTCGGCGGCCTGCCCGGCCGCCGCCGGACTGGTCGCGGCGATCCGCACGGTCTATCCGGCGAGCAAACTGGCACCGGCCCAGTTGCGAGACCTGTTGCGGCGCACCGCAACCGCGCAGCCCGGCGGGTTCGACTACGACTACGGATTCGGTGTGGTGAACGCCGCCGCGCTGCTGGCGGAGCTGAAGAACACCGAGATCCGCGCGTAGCGTGGAACCATGCCGCTGCTCACCGTCCGGCTCTCCAGCGACGCCACCCTGGCGGCGGCGCTGCGCGAATTGCACCTCACCGAGGCCGAGGTCGACCTCGATTACGGCCTCGTCGCGGTGGACCCGGACCAACACCTGTATGCCCTGCGGGTGAGCGATGCGGCCGCGACGCGGGCAGCGGCGGTCTCGGATGCGGCCGAGATCTTCGCCGATCCGCGTATCGGCCCCGCGCACGACGCCGCGCCCGATCCCCGGTCGCCCCGGCTGCCGCCCGACGACTCCGCCCCGGCCTGATCGCGGCGCGAATTGCGCCGCCCCCTGCCGAATTGGAACGTATGCGCCATATATCGGCGATACGTTCCCAACCCGCGAGGAGCCTTCCGTGTCCGATCATCCGGTCGACCTGCGCACCGATGTGGCACACCCAGCCCGCATGTACGACTACTTTCTCGGCGGCAAGGACCATTACGAGGCCGACCGCCGCGCCGCCGAGACCGCTCTCGCGAACTTTCCGGCGGTCCGTCTGACCGCGCGCACCAACCGCGAATTCATGCGCACGGCGACGCGCTATCTCGCCGAGCAAGGCGTGCGCCAGTTCCTGGACATCGGCACCGGGATTCCGACCGAACCCAATCTGCATCAGGTCGCGCAGGAACACGCGTGCGAGTCGAGGGTGGTGTACGTCGACAACGATCCGATCGTGCTCGCGCACGCACGGGCGTTGCTGGTGAGCGCACCCGAAGGCCGCACCACCTATGTGCAGGCCGACGCCGCGGATCCCGAGGCGATCCTCGGCTCCCGCGAACTGCGCGACACGCTGGATCTGTCGCAGCCGGTGGCGATTTCGCTGATGGCGGTGGTCCACTTCGTGCCCGGTGACGTCTACGCCATGGTGAACACGCTGATGGATGCGCTGGCCCCCGGTTCGTATCTCGCGATGAGCCATGTCACCACGGATTTCGACAACGGCGCCAACGATCCCGACGGAATGGGCCGCCTGCTGCAGGTGTATTCGGATCAGGGCATTCCGGTGCGCCCGCGCAGCCGTGACGAGGTCGCCCGCTTCTTCGACGGCCTCGAACTCGTCGAGCCGGGTGTGGAGGTCATTCACCGGTGGCGGCAGGAGGGCATCGAACATCCCGCCGACCACGACAAGAAGGTCTCGCTCTACGGCGCGGTCGGCAAGAAGGTGTGAGCGCCGACCACGAACTCACCCGCGACATGTGACGCGCACCCGCCGCCACCGCCGTCAGCGTCGCTGCCGAGCGGCAACGACGGTCGGTGATCGAGAGACCGGTCCTGCGGACGGGTGGAGGACAGGTGCCGAAACCGCTCGGCATCCCCAAGCACGCGGGCAATTTCTTCGAACAGGCGTGGGGAGTGCTGCGCCATCTCGGCGATGCGCAGTGGCGGACCGTGGTGGTCGGTTTCGCGAGTCCGGCGATCGTGCTGGTGGTGAAGCGATGGCTGCCGCTGGTACCCGGTTCGTTGCTGGCCGTGCTGGCCGGGATCGGCGCGGTCGCGGTGTTCGACCTGGACGAGCGCGGAGTCGCCATCGTCGGCCACATCGATTCCGGTCTGCCGGCGCTGGGACTTCCGGACGGCCTCGATGTCAGCGACTACATCGATCTGCTGGGCCCCGCGGTCGGCGTCCTGCTGATCGGCTTCGCCGAGGGCCTCGGTGCGGCGAAAACCTATGCGGCCAAAGCGGGTTACCAGATCGACGCCCACCGCGAACTGCCCGGCCTGGGAGCGGCGAATCTGGGCGCCGGGCTGGCGTCGGGCATGGTCGTGAACGGAAGTCTGTCCAAAACCGCCGTGAACGGCTCGGCAGGGGCCAAATCACAGGGCAGCGGATTGGTGGTGGCGGCGCTGACGGTGCTGACCCTGCTGTTCCTCACCGGCCTGTTCGAGAACCTGCCCGAGGCGACGCTGGCGGGTGTGGTGATCGCGGCGGTGATCGAGTTGGTCGACTTCGCGGCGCTGCGGCGACTGTATCGGGTGTGGACGCGGCGGCTGGGCGGAATCTACGGCAAGGCCGCCCGCGGCGCCACATCGATTTCCGGATCGCCCGCTCGATCGGCCAGTTCGGTGACGCGTTGGGCACCGCCGAAGCAGGCGCGACGCCGGTCGGGCTGTACCCGACCGTGACAGCGGCGGTCGCGGATCTGCCCGATGTGAGCGAACGCTCCGACGGCACCGAGCCGACGCGATAGAATTCGGGAAACAGATAACCCCCGGCCGAAGCCGGGGGTTATCTGTAACTTCGAGTTACACACAGTGTCCGGAGGGGGACTTGAACCCCCACGCCCGTTAATAGGGCACTAGCACCTCAAGCTAGCGCGTCTGCCATTCCGCCACCCGGACCGGTGGTGCTCAGCAAGGTTAACGGATCTCTCCGCGAGGTCCAAATCACGGGTGTCCGTGCAGGTCCCGGACTCGCGGGTGACTGCTGAGCGCCGCCTTCGGGAGGGCTAGTTCGTCAACGCCTCGAGCAGTGCGGCACGCTGACGGGACCCCAGGCCGCCGATACGGCGGTCGACCGGAATATCGGCTTCGTCCATCAGCTTTGCCGCCTTGACCGGCCCGATGCCGGGCAGAGCCTTGATGACCGCGGCGACCTTTGTCTTCTTGACCAGGTCCTCTTTGTCGGCACGCTCGAGCACCTGGGCCAACGAGACCGAGCCCTTGCGAATCTGCTCGATCAGTTCCGACCGCGCCTTACGGACCGCGGCCGCCTTGGCCAGCGCTTCGGAGCGTTGCTCGGCGGTCATGGTGGGAAGTGCCATGTCTCTAACCTTTCACTCGTTCGCTGGAACCTCAACGGCACCGATTGAACATCACCGGCAGCCCGGTGATGGGTCGACACACCGCGAGGATAATCCCGGTTCGGCGGTGGTGGCGGGGGTTCGGATACCCGAGATGCGGGAAATTTGCCACGATTCGCCCACGTCGTCGGGGTGCCCGGCGGACGGCTAGCGGCCGGGCGATCGCACCAGGCCGTGCCGGTAGGCGTACACGACGGCCTGAATGCGGTCGCGCACTTGAAGTTTCGCCAGAATCCGGGAAACGTGGGTCTTCACGGTCTCCTCGCCGACCCCCAGAGCGGCGGCGATTTCGCTGTTGCTGCGGGCGTCGGCGAGCAGGAGGAGAACCTGCTGTTCCCGGGCGGTCAGGGCGTGATCGGGCGGTGGCGCCGGGGCCAGCGTATCGGCCAGCCGAGCGGCCAGCCGGCGGGTCATCGACGGGTCGATGATCGCGTCACCGCGCACCGCCACGCGGATCGCCGCGATCAGCTCCTCCGGTGGCAGCGTCTTGAGCAGGAAGCCGCTGGCACCGGCCTGCAGGGCGCGCGCGAGGCTCGCCTCGCTGTCGTAGGTGGTCAGGACCAGCACCCGGGTACCACCGGCGGCCACGATGGCCTCCGTGGCTGCCAGACCGTCGAGTTTCGGCATCCGGATGTCGAGGATCGCCACATCGGGTCGCAGCCGTGCGGTATCGGCGATGGCGGTGCGACCGTCGCCCGCCTCGCCGACGCATTCGAGGTCCGCGGCCGCATCGAGGACGGCCCGCAGTCCGGATCGGAACATCGCGTGGTCGTCGGCGATGAGGACCCGGACCGTGCCCGTCACGACCGCCCGCCCGGGAGCCGGACGAGAACCCGCCAGTGACCGTCGGCGACGTCGTGGTCCACGCTGCCGCCGAACAGCTCCGCGCGCCGGCGGATGCCGTCGAGTCCCCGGTGCACGCCTGTGGTCGCTTCCGGCGCGGCACCACCCGGCCGGGCGACGGTCGCGCGTTCTCGCGACGGCGTTCGCCGGCCGGAACGGAACCTGGCCCCGGCCGGCGCGGTGGCGCGGACGGTCGCACGCTCAGCCGCCGGGAAGCGGACCGCATCTGGCCCGTGCGGAGTCGCTGCCGAACCGAGTGGTCCCGCCGGTGCGCAAGGTACGGATACGTTCGAATCCTCTTCGCCGGCAAGCGGATTGGACTGTTCGATCTCAACCCCGGTACCGTCGTTGCGGACCGTCAGCCGCGCGCTGCCGGCGCCGTGGCGCAGGGCGTTGGTGAGCAGCTCCTGGACGATCCGGTAGACGGTGATGTCGAGCGAACGGGGTAGTTCGGCGCCGGTGGTGGCGACGGTCAGATCCAGGCCGGCGCCGCGCACGCGGTCGACCAGATCGTCGATATCGGCCATACCGGGCTGGCGGGCGGCGTCCTCGCGGCCGTGCAGCAGATCCAGCTGACGGCGCAGATCCACCATCGCGGCGCGGCTCTCCGATTCCACCGCCGACAGCGAGCGCGTCGCCGCAGCGGTGGCGGCGCCGCTTCCGTGCAGCGCCAGACGCGCCGCGCCCGCATGGATGCCGATCGCGCTCACGTGATGGGAGATGACGTCGTGCAGGTCGCGGGCGATCGCTTCGCGTTCGTCGGTCAGCGCCCGTTCCAGCGCGGTCCGCTGCTGCTGGCGGGCGAGCCGTTCGCGCTGCTCCAGTTCCGCGATATAGGCGCCGCGACCTGCGGTGTAGCGGCCGACCAGCCACGGCACGACGCCACCGGAGATCGACGATGTGAGCAGCAGTCGCCAGTCCGCCGCAGGCACCCCGCCCGCGATCAGCGGCGCACCGCACGCCCCCAGCACCAGGACGGGCACTGTGACCAGTGAGGCCCGGCCCGACAACCAGGCACCCGCCCGATAGCCGGCCACGAGGAAGCCGACGTCGGCCACCCGCACGGGCAGCCCGTGCCGGTGCAGCAACACGGTGACCGCCAGCCGGATCCCGACCTGGACGACCGCGACGACCGCCGCCGTCGCCGGTGGCGCCGCGAAGGCCAGATCGGCCGCCACGATGGCCACCAGGACCGCGGCGGCCGGGCCGGGTGCAATGGCGAAGATGCCGGAGAGTGTGAAGACGACCGCGTCCACCACGGCCGCGACCACTGCGACCGCCACCGACTGCCTGGTCAGCGACCGGCGAACCGCACGCAGTTCACCGCCAGGCGACTCAGCCGCGCTCTCTGTACCCGGCCGCCGTGGAGTGCGCCGCAGCAGCGCCCACGGGCTCGGCGACACCGCTCGCTCCCACAACACACCGCGACGATACCGGCGCGGACCGGGACGGCGAGTCCCTCGGCCGGGGGATCGGCAATCCCTCTCGGGCCCGATGTTCCGGCTGGTCGGCGACATTACCGTCGCTGTGGCACGCCGCGCGCGGGGACACCTCGGTTCCCGCGGGCGGCCGGATCACGGATCGGACAGGAGTTCGGATGAACAATGCGGACCTGGCGCTGTACGCGGTGCCGGCCTTCATCGCCATGATGGTCGTGGAGTGGTGGGACGCGCGCCGCGATCCCGACCGCGCACCCAGCGGGCGATACGGACGTGAGGCGGCCACCAACTGGGCCACCTATGCGATCGGCCAGCTCACCAAGCCGCTGCTGCAATACGTGCTGCCGTTCTCCACCATCGTGCTGGCGGCCTCGTGGACACCCCTGCACCTGTCACCGCGCGACTGGTGGGTGTGGCTGCTGGGACTGGTGGTCACCGACTTCTGCTACTACTGGGCGCATCGGGCCGATCATCGAATCCGGTTGCTGTGGACGGCTCATTCGGTGCACCACTCCAGCACCCACTTCAATCTCACGACCGCGATCCGGTTGCCCTGGCTCAACCCGATCGCCTCGATGACGCGCAGCCTGGCGTGGGTGCCGGCCGCACTGCTGGGCTTCCCCGCGTGGATGATCTTCCTGCTCAACACCCTCGGGCTGCTCTATCAATTCCCGATCCACACCCAGCGCGTCCGAACCCTGTGGCGGCCGGTCGAATTCGTCTTCAACACCCCGGCCCATCACCGCGTGCACCACGGTTCCAACCAGCCCTACCTCGATACCAACTACAGCGGTGTGTTCATCGTGTGGGATCGCATGTTCGGCAGTTTCGCCGCCGAATCCGAACCCATCCGCTACGGGCTCACCCATGACATCGGCACCGGGAATCCGCTGAAGGTCAATTACCACGAATTCGCGGCGCTCGTGCGCGACGTGCGCCACGCCCGCACCTGGCGGGGGCGACTGGGCTATGTCTTCGGCCCGCCGGGCTGGCGGGAGAACGCGACGGGGACACCGGTCGGACAGCTGCCCGAACCGGCCGGCGCCGCCGTTACGACGGGTTAGCGCGTCGGCGTGGACCGCGCCGCTGGGGCGTCACAGCTCCACGGCGCCGGTCGCGGCCGGCGTGTCCGCCGACGGCTTGCGCGTCCACAGCACCGCCACCAGGACGACGGCGGTGATCAGGACGATATGCGCCGCGAACAGCGTCAGGAACGGCAACACGAACCCTTCGTCGGTCAGGGCGCCGCGTTCGCTCACGCAGTAGAGCGTGTAGTTCACCGACGTGCCCTCGGAATCGTGGAAGGTGTCCGACACCACCATCGGATCCGGGTAGGGGGCCCGGCAGAACAGCGGCGCGGTGAGCCGGGCCTCCCCGGGCCAGATCGCCAGTGGCAGGACGAAGCTGACGATACTTCCGGCGCTGACGCCGGCGCCGAGTGCGGAAACGATCGCTCTGGCCACTGTTCACACCTGCCGGATACGGAGAAACGAACCGGCGGAATCGAATTCGGCGATCATGTCCGACCGCGCGGAGGTCACGTCGGCAACGATGCGGATGTCGCGCCCGAATCGGCTCACGACGATCACCGGAACGACACCGTCGGCGAGGCCACTGCGGGCGCGGGCGGTGTCGACGATCGACTCGAGCCGGGTGAGGCCGGGTACGTCGCGGAGGGAGAAGCATTCGCCGTCCAGGTCGTCGAAGGCCGAGACGCGCACCGGCCGCGGTGCGCTCACGGCCCCGAGGCGATAGGAGTAGTCGTCGAGTTCGCGTGGGCGCTGCGGACTTCGGACGCGCAGGTGGACGACCGGTTCGCGGGTGCTCAGATCGTCGTGGTCGGCCAGGAATCGGGTCACCTGCTCGGGCTGATCGGCCAGGACCAGGCGGAACTGCGTCGACTCTGGAGCGACGAACATCACGACGCCGGCCTGAATGTCACCGGTGCCCAGCCGGTTTCGCACCGCCTCGAATGCCGCGGCGGGCAGGCCGTCCACCAGGCCACCCCCGCGAGCGCGGATCTGCTGCTCGAAGGCGTCGCGTTCCACCGCGCCGACGCAGCCACAGGCGATCAACACGATCGAGCACACCGCGGCCCGAAGCCACCTACGACGGCGCATGCCGGAATGATAAGTGTCACTACCGGAATCCGCGCGCCCGATATGTGAAGAATCTCGCCGAGCCGACGGCACCGTCGGGGGCACGCCGCCGATCTCCGGCGACGCCCCGGCCGGACAATTCGATCAGCGAGATCACAAGGCGGTCGACGTTGCCCGAGCAGGCGCCGGGACCCCGCTGCGATGTGAGCGTGCCGAGGCGCACGTCGATGCGGGGTTCCGCGGGCCCGGCCGGGTCGGGCGTCATTCGCCCCGGCGCGGCGCGTGGTAGGAAAGGGGCGTGACAGGTGTACAGCGCGAGTCCCGCTCCCGGGCGGAAGCCGAAGTGGTCGAATTGGTCAGCACGCTGATTCGCTTCGACACCTCCAATACCGGGGTGCTGGAAACCACCAAGGGTGAACGCGAATGTGCGCAGTGGGTGGCCGACCAGTTGCAGCAGGCCGGTTACACCACCGAATACGTGGAGTCGGGAGCGCCGGGACGCGGAAATGTGTTCGCGCGCTTGCCCGGAGCCGATCCCGGTCGTGGCGCGCTGATGATCCACGGCCATCTGGACGTGGTGCCGGCCGAGGCCGCGGACTGGAGTGTGCATCCGTTCTCGGGTGCGATCCGCGACGGCTACGTATGGGGCCGCGGCGCGATCGATATGAAGGATATGGTCGGCATGATGCTGGCGGTGGCCCGCCAGTTCAAGATCGAAGGCACGGTGCCACCGCGCGATCTGGTGTTCGCGTTCCTCGCCGACGAGGAGAACGGCGGCAAGTGGGGTTCGCAATGGCTGGCCGACAACCGGCCGGATCTGTTCGAGGGGGTCACCGAGGCGGTCGGCGAGGTCGGCGGCTTCTCGCTGACCGTGCCGCGCCGTGACGGCACCGAGCGGCGGCTGTATCTGGTGGAGACCGCCGAAAAGGGCCTGGGCTGGATGCGATTGCGCGCCAAGGCCCGCGCGGGCCACGGTTCGTTCCTGCACGACGACAACGCGGTCACGATTCTGGCCGAGGCGGTGGCGCGGCTGGGTAAGCACACGTTCCCGCTGGTGCTGTCGGATTCGGTGGCCGAATTCCTGGCCGCGGTCAGCGAGGAGACCGGCATCGACTTCGATCCGGACAGCCCGGATCTCGAAGGTCAGCTCGCGAAACTGGGCACCATCTCGCGCATCATCGGCGCGACCTTGCGCGATACCGCCAACCCGACCATGCTGCGCGCCGGGTACAAGGCGAATGTGATTCCGCAGACCGCCGAGGCGACGGTGGACTGCCGGGTGGTGCCGGGCCGGCAGGCGGCCTTCGAACGAGAGGTCGACGAGCTGATCGGCCCGGACGTGGAACGCGAGTGGATCACCAAACTCGACTCCTATGAGACAACGTTCGACGGGCATCTGGTCGACGCGATGAACGACGCGATCCTGGCCCACGACCCGAACGGCCGCACCGTGCCCTACATGCTGTCCGGCGGCACGGACGCGAAAGCGTTCGCGCGCTTGGGAATCCGGTGTTTCGGCTTCGCGCCGCTGCAATTGCCGCCGGAACTGGATTTCTCCGCACTGTTCCATGGCGTGGACGAGCGGGTGCCGGTGTCGGCGCTGGAATTCGGCGCTCGCGTCATGGAGCATTTCCTGTTGCACAGCTGACGATCCGCTCGACCAGCAGAAAGGACGGTCCTCGTGCCCGACTATTCCTACAATCCCTATGCGGCGTTGCCGCAGCTGCCCGAGTTCACGCTCACCTCCACCGATGTCACCGACGGACAGCCGCTGGGTAACGAACAGGTCAGCGGGGTGTTCGGGGCGGGCGGCCGAGATATCTCCCCGCAGTTGTCGTGGAGCGGATTCCCGACCGAGACCAAGAGTTTCGCGGTCACCGTGTACGACCCGGACGCACCGACCGGCTCCGGCTTCTGGCACTGGGCCGTCGCCGACATCCCGGCGTCGGTGACCTCGCTGGAATCGGGTGCGGGCAGTGCCGGAGAGGGCAGCGAGGGCGGCGCCCTGCCGAGCGGGGCGATCCAGTTGCGCAACGACGGCGGCTTCGCCGGATTCGTCGGCGCCGGTCCGCCGCCCGGACACGGCTACCACCGCTACTTCATCGTGGTGCACGCCGTGGACGTCGAATCGCTGGGCGTCGGCGCCGACGCGACCCCGGCGTATCTGGGTTTCAACCTGTTCTCCCACGCCATCGCGCGCGCGACGCTCGTCGGCACCTACGAACAGAAGTAGTCCCGACGTGTCGGCGGGGTCTTCGGTAACTGCCGAAGACCCCGCCGACACGAAACAGACTGTGTCCGAACCGATTCGACTAGAGGTTGTGCACTCCCTCAGGGACCGGATCGGTGTAGAGCTCGGCGATGTCGGCCGCGTACTCGGCGGCGATCGGCGAGCGCTTCAACTTCAGCGTGGGAGTGAGTTCCACGCCGCCGGGCTCCCAGGCCCGCGCCAGGATGCGGAAACGCTTGATCTGCTCCACCCGCGACAGTTTGGCGTTACCGGCGACGATCGCGGCGCGCACCTCCTCGAGGATCTGCGGATGGGCGGCGAGGGCGTCGAGATCGGCGTCGGGGATGCCCAGCGCCTTCGCGCGCACGGCGGCGGTGTCGGGGTCGAGCACGACCAGCGCGGCGATGTACGGGCGGGAGTCGCCGATGGCGACGATCTGGCCGATCAGCGACGAGGCGGCCTTCACCGAATTCTCGATGTTGGTGGGGGAGATGTTCTTTCCCGCCTCTGTGATGATCAATTCCTTCTTGCGGTCCACGATGGTGACATAGCCGTCGCCGTCGATGGTCGCGATATCGCCGGTGTGCAGCCAGCCGTCGGAGTCGATGGCCTCACTGGTCTTCTCGGGCATCTTGCGGTAGCCGTGGCTGACGATGCCGCCGCGGATGAGCAGTTCGCCGTCGCTGTCGAGGCGGATCTCCACCCCGTCGACGGCCCGGCCCACCGATCCGGGGCGCGGCTTCTCGAGTTCGGTGAAGGTGCCGACGCCGGTGGTCTCCGACATGCCCCACACCTCGCTGACCGTGAAGCCCAGCCCGAGCAGGAATTCCAGCGTCTCGGGCGGGATCGCGGCCGCGCCCGAGGAGGCGACCTTCAACTCGTCCAGGCCGAGGGTGGCGCGCAGCTTCGACAACACCAGCGCATCGGCGAGTTTGTGCTGGACGGCCAGCAGCGGGCCGCCGTTGCCGCCGGCCAGTCGCGCCCGGGCGGTGGCCACGCCGACGCCGATCGCCCACTGCGCCAGCGCCTTCTTGACCGCGCTGGATTCGGTGGCGATCGCCGCGTCGACACCGGCCTTGATCTTCTGCCACACCCGCGGCACGCCGAAGAAGAAGGTCGGCCGGGCATCGGGCAGGGCGGCGGCGATCTCGCGCGGATCCGGCACGCAGGTGATGGTGACGCCGGTGAACAGGTTCAGGCAGTGCCCGGAGATGCGGTCGGCGACATGGGCGGCCGGCAGGTACGACACCGCCCGGGCTTCGATATCGGCGACGAGGGCGCCGTTGGTGAGCGCGACGATCTGGGCGACGACATTGGCGTGGGTGATCTCCACGCCCTTCGACGGCCCGGTGGTGCCGGAGGTGTAGATCAGGGTGGCCAGATCGTCGGGCCGCACCGCCTGCCAGGCGGCGTCGAAATCGAAATCCTCGGCGGGATCGTTCTCGACCTGATCGAGGGTCAGCCCGCCCTCGGGTGCGGCGCCGTCGACGACGATCACGTGCTCGAGTTTCACCCCGGAGGCGGTGATCGGCGCCAGGAACGCCTGTTCGGTGACGACCACGCCGTTCTCGGCGTTGCCGAACACGTGCGCGATCTGTTCGGGAGAGCTGGTGTTGTACACCGAGAACGGGGTGGCGCCCAGATGCAGGATCGCGGTGTCGACCAGATTGAACTCCGGCCGGTTGGTGAGCATGATCCCGACCGTGTCACCGTGCGCGACACCGAGTTTCGCCAGCCCGGCCGCGATCGCGCGCACGCGGCGCGCGTAGTCGGCCCAGGTGATCTGCTGGGTACCGCCGACGGTCCGCAACGCGACCTGATTCGGGCGTAGTGTCGCTGTCTGCTGGAAGGCCTCGGGCACGGTGCGGACCGTGGCGCCGGTGTGGTGGGTGTAGCCGATCTCTGCTGTGGTCATATCCCTTGTTCCCGGTCAGTGCACGAACATCACGTCTGGGACGTGATGCGGATCACCCATCCTAAACGTGAAATCGGACATTCGGGGGGCTGTTCCGGCCGGTAGCAACCGGCTCGGCGCACCGGAAACCGGCCGCAGCAGAGTGATCGGCGAGCGGGTGGGGTGCGCCGCGCTCAGGCGCGGGCGGTGTGGGCGGCGCCCACGGCCTCGGCGAGGCTGCGGTATCCGTCCGCGCGCAGGCGGGCGGCGATGCCGCGGTGCACCGAGCGCGTCCAGAACGGCCCGCCGTAGATGAACCCGGTGTAGCCCTGCAGCAGCGAGGCTCCCGCGAGAATGCGCTCGTAGGCCTGATCGGCGTTCTCGATGCCGCCGACCGAGATCAGCACCAGCCGGTCTCCGACGCGGGCGTAGAGGCGGCGCAGCACCTCGAGCGAGCGGTCGGCGACCGGCGGGCCGGACAGCCCGCCCGCGCCCATCGCGGCGACCTCGGCGGCCGGGGTGGCCAGTCCGTCGCGGCGAATGGTGGTGTTGGTGGCCACGATTCCGGCGAGCCCGAGTTCGACGGCCAGGTCGGCGACCGCGTCGATGTCCTCGTCGGACAGGTCGGGGGCGATCTTGACCAGGACCGGTTTGGGTTCGGCGCCGGCCGCGACGCTGTCGAGCACCGCGCGCAGCAGCGGGCGCAGCGATTCCACGGCCTGCAGATCGCGCAGCCCCGGGGTGTTGGGTGAGCTGACGTTGACCACGACGAAGTCCGCGAGCGGGCCCAGCAGCCGCGCGCTGAGCGCGTAGTCCTCGGCGGCGTGTTCGGGCTCCACGACCTTGGTCTTGCCGATGTTGGCGCCGATCGGCACGCCACCGCTCCGGCGTGCGGCCAGCCGTCCCGCGGCGGCGGCGGCCCCGTGGTTGTTGAAGCCCATCCGGTTGATCAGCGCGTGGTCGGCCGGCAACCGGAACAGTCGCGGCGCCGGATTGCCCGGCTGCGCCTGCGCGGTGACGGTGCCGATCTCGGCGAACCCGAAACCCAGTGCGCCCCAAGCGTTCACACCGGCGGCGTTCTTGTCGAACCCGGCCGCCAACCCGAGCGGCGCCGGGAAGTGGACGCCGAAGACGGTGGTGGAGAGGATCGGATCGCCGGCCGCGGTGAGTTTACGGGCCAGCCATCGTGTGGGCGGGAAAGCGGTCGTGAGCCGGATGACGGTGAACACGAGGTGATGGATACGCTCGGGCGGCACCAGGAACAGCAACCGCAGGAATAAGGAATACATCCCTCACATCCCCGTTTCGGTCACGGGGAAGCTGGTTTTGCGCCGCCGCAACAACACTCGCCGGCTGCCGTCGGTGTAGGCGCGCACTCGCGAGAGCTCCCAGCCGCCGAATTCGGCTTGGATGGCCAGGCGCATGGACGCGGTGACCCGATTCACGTCCGGGGGTAGTCGTAGCGGCACGTACTCGTATTCTCCTTCTTCGCTGGTCTCCTCCCATCCCACGGGAATCGACCGTCTGCGCCGGTCGTGGTGTGCGGCGCCGGACGCCGACTCGTATCGAGGCGCTCGAGCCATCACTGACCTCTCTTCCTCTGGTCCGCGCCGATGCGTTGCAGACCGTCTCCGGTTGCCGACCCGACGAACATGTCGCCGGTGCGGCTGTCGATCGTCAGCGAATTGGGCTGGCGCACCGTTGCGAAGCGACCCACTTCTTCCGGTATACCGGTCGACAGATCGAAACCGACCACCTCGTTGCTTCCGCTGAGCGTGAGCCACACGGTGTCGGACCGCTCATCGTAGGCCAGTGCGTAGGGGGCGGGCCCGACCGGGAAGCGCTGGCGCAGCAGCAGCGGATCGGTCGTGTAGACCAGCAGGGCGCCGCCGGAGGTGTCGGTGGCCAGCAGGCGGCCGTAGTGGTCGCTGATCACATGGGTGGCGCCCAGGCCCGCGCGCAGGGCCAGGCCCGGGCGGTCGTGATCGAGGTCGAGTTCGGTGAGAGTGGTCTGGTCCAGATCCAGCGTGGCGACAGCGTTCGCCGTGGCGGCCACCGCGTCGACGGCGCTCAGGCCGCTGACGGTCTTGTTCGGATGTCCGTCCGCGTCGAGGATCTGCACGCGGCCACCGTCGAGTCCGGCCACCAGACTGCCGTCCCCGCGCCGCGCGATCGCGCGCACGTCGCCGTCGACGGGCACCGGGCGGATCGCGGCGGTCGCGATATCGACGCGCAACACCTCCCGCCCGCCCGCGACGAGCACCTCGCCCGGGGCGCCGAGGGCGAGGCCGGTGGCCTGCGCGGGCAGGGTGATCGCCCGCGCGGCCGCGGGATTCGCGGGGTCGACCAGGCGTAACCCGAGGCCGTTGGGGTCGAGGGTGACCACCCGGCCGGTGGCGGGTTCGGCGAGCAGTGTCCCGACCGGCCCGAAGGCGGTGACGGCGCCGGCGGGCGTGGCGGTCGCCGCCGGCGCGGCGGCGGCGCGTCCGGGAGCACCGGCCGCGGGGGCAGTGGTGTCGTCGCTGTGGGAGGAACAGCCCGCGACGAGCACGACGGCGCCGGCGGCCGCGAGGACGGCACCCAGTGCCGACCGGTAACCCCGCATGCTCCGAACTCCTTCGTGTGACTCATGCGTACTGTTTCATCTGACCATGATCGGACACGCGGCCCGGTCACCGGGGTGGTTCCGGCGTGGCACGCGCCTCACCCGTTACCGTGGATACCTCATATCGGACGTCGAACCAGGGGAGTCTCGGTTGGAAACAGACCGCACGTCTGAATTCACACTTGAAGATTTAACCGTTGGTCCGTTCGCGCACGGGTTCGGCCGGACGGCCGAGGGGCAGCCGTTCGCCTTCCGCACGGTGCGTTCCACCCTCACCCTCGAGATCTACCGCGCCGACACCCCCACCGACGTGCCCGGCCCCGAGGATGTGGTGGCCGTGGTCGAGGCCGCCGTCACCGATATCGACCTCGACGACGCCCGCAGTGTGCGTGCCCTGGTGCGTGATCTGGTGCCGACCGCTGTGCCGGTCTCGGCGCAGCGCGGGGCGACCACGACGGTGCGCGCGTTGCTGAACCGGTTGAGCGCGGTCATCGAGGGCCGCTGATCACACGTGCCAGACTGTAGGAACCACCGGTTACTTTCGACACATTCGAGGACGTAATGGCATTGCGACGCACGGTCCACGGCGCATTCGGAATCACGATGCT
This sequence comes from Nocardia elegans NBRC 108235, assembly GCF_001612845.1. Lineage (GTDB taxonomy): Bacteria > Actinomycetota > Actinomycetes > Mycobacteriales > Mycobacteriaceae > Nocardia > Nocardia nova. Next base: position 18,456 of record NZ_BDBF01000075.1, read on the forward strand.
CGCGCTGGTGATCGCCGCCTGCGACAGCGGTCCCGACGAGGCTTCGGTGGCGGCGGCGCGCTCGTCGGCCTACGCCGCGCTCACCTCCTCCTCGGAGGCGGCCGCCGTCAGCAGCGCCAACCGGCCGCCGTTACCGACCGCCGCACAGCTGGATTCACAGATCAAACGCGCACTGGATCCCTCGCTGCCCGACAGTGAACGCACCGACCTGATCGAGGACGGCGCCGCGTTCAAGGACGCCATTCCCGACATGTACAAGGCGCTGCACGACAATCCGCGCGCCGTCTACGGCGTGGTCGATCCGGTATTCGACAACCACGACGGCACCCTCACCGCCACTATGCGGCTGGACAAGGACGGCAGCGGCGAGAACGTGCGCACCACCATCGTGCATTTCGTCGATATCGACGGGAAGTGGAAGATCTCGCGCAACGATCTGTGCGGGATCCTGCGTTCGGCCGACTACCGCACCGCGGCCTGCGGCTGACCCCCGGCATGCTCGAGGGGTTTCTCCTGCGTTGGGGTCGATTCGTTCATCGCCATCGCTACCTGGTGTTCGCGATCTTCGTGCTGATCGTGGCCGTCTCGGGGTTCTACGGCCGTGATCTGGGCTCCCGGCTGACCCAGGGCGGATGGTTCGACGAACACAGCGAATCGGTGGTCGCCTCCAAACTCGCCGACCAGACCTTCGGCCGCGACACCGATGCCGACGTGATCGTGCTCTACACCGCACCACCCGGCCACACCGTCGACGATCCGCCGATCCGCACAGCGATCGCCTCGGCGCTGAAGGATCTGCACGACCGGTATCCGGACCGGATCAAAAAGATCGACAGCTACTTCGACGGCTCGATGATGGGGCAGTTCGCCGACGCCTCCCGCACCCACGCCTTCGCCAGCATCGGCCTGCACGGCTCCGACACCGCCACCGTCGACAACTACCTCGCCATCCGAAAGGATTTGGGCGCAGGCGGTTCCGGGCGCGGACCGGGCGGCACGACGGTACAGCCGGCGGGTCTGCAACCGGTGGTCGAGGGCATCAACATCGGGATGCAGGACGATATCCACCGCGCCGAGCTGATCGCGCTGCCGGTGGTGGCCGTGCTGCTGTATTTCGTGTTCGGCGGCGTGGTCGGCGCGCTGCTGCCGGTGCTCATCGGCGGGATGACGATCCTGGGCAGTCAGGGCATGATGCGACTGCTCACCGACCACATCGACGTCAACGTCTTCGCCAGCGCCGTGGTCACCCTGGTGAGCCTGGGGCTGGCGATCGACTACGGCCTGTTCGCGGTGACCCGGTTCCGGGAGGAGCTGGCGGCCGGGCGCAGTGTGGAGGAGGCGACCGCGCGCACGGTCGCCACAGCCGGGCGCACGGTGCTGTTCTCCGCCGCGATCATCGCGGTGAGCCTGGCGGCGCTGTTCATCTACCCGAACGGGGTGCTGCGCTCGGTGCCCTACGGCGGCATCAGTTCGGTACTGCTGGCGGCGCTGCTGTCGGTGACCGCGCTGCCGGCGGCGCTGAGTATCGTCGGGCGGCGCATCGATCTGTGGGGCTGGCACCGGTTCGCCGGGATCCGCAGCGCCCAGGAGATCGACAACGGGTTCTTCTCCAAGCTGGCTCTGTTCGCGATGCGCCATCCCGCGCGGGTGATCGTGCCGGTGGTGGCCGGACTGCTCTTCCTGCTGATCCCGTTCCGCAATATCGAATTCGGCGGTCTGTCGGAGCGATACCTGGCGGCGGACAACCCGGCCCGCGTGGCACAGGAGAAATTCGACACGCTGTTTCCCGAATTCCGCACGGAGCCATTGAAATTGGTGGTCGTGGGGGCGGATCCGCAGCAGTTGTCCGATATCCGGTTCCAAGCCAATTTCGCACCGGGGCTGACGGGTCCGTTCGAGGCGGCGGCGCCGACGACCAACGGGATCAATGTGCTGTCCACCGGTCTGGTGCACAAGACCGACGCCGACGCCGCCATCGCGGCGCTGCGTGCGATTCCGCATCCGCCCGGGGTGCAGGTGATGGTGGCCGGGGTGCCGGCCCTGGAACGCGACGCCATTCACGGCCTCATCGACGGATTACCCTTGCTGGCAACGATTCTGGCGACCGCGGCCCTGGTGCTGATGTACGTCGCCTTCCGCTCGATCGTGCTGGCGTTGAAGGCCGTGCTGATGAGCGCGCTGAGTCTCGGTGCCGCACTGGGCATTCTGACGTGGTTGTTCGTCGAAGGGCACGGCGCCGGCCTGCTCGGTTTCACCCCGGGGCCGCTGATGTTCGCGGTGCTGGTGCTGATCGTGACGGTGCTGTTCGGATTGTCCACCGACTACGAGGTGTTCCTGCAATCGCGCATGGCCGAGGCGCGGGCGGGCGGGGCGCCGCCGGCGGAGGCGATCCGCTACGGCATCGCCCACACCGGCGGGGTGATCACCTCGGCGGCGGCGATTCTCATCGTCGTGACCGGTGCGTTCGGATTCTCCGATCTGGTGCTGATGAAATACATCGCCTACGGCATGATCGCGGCCCTGATCCTGGATGCCACGGTGATCCGCATGCTGCTGACCCCGGCGGTGCTGAAATTGGTGTGGCGGTGAGCCTTCCGCAGGCAACAGCGGGCCGGGACGGATGCGCGGTGTCAGCGCTCCCGTTCCAGCTGCGCCAGCCGGGTGAGCGCGGGTAGGGCGGCCGCCAAGGCCCGGCGCTGCGCGGGGCTCAGTTCACCGATCAACGGAACCAGATAGCGCACCCGGTCGTCGTGGCGGCTGCGCCGGATCTGCCGGCCGGCCTCGGTGAGGTGCACGAGCACAGCCCGACCGTCACCGGGATCGCGGCGGCGCAGCACCAGGCCGTCGCGCTCCAGGCGCGCGACGAGTTGCGTGATGCCCGGCTGGGTCATCTGTTCGGTATCGGTCAGCTCCGTCAGTCGCATCGGGCCCCGCTGTGCCAGGGTGTCGAGCACCGACAGCGTGGTGAACGGCAGCTTCTCCCGGACCGGTATGCGGATATAGACGCGGTTGAAGTCCTCGATCACCGCGGCGAACCCGTCCACGTCGAAATCATCGATGTCGTCCACACGGGCAACTATATCCGGCACTTATACAAGTTGCTTAAATAAGTTGCTTATGTAATTGTGGCGTTCACACGGCGCAGGAGGACATATGAACGACACCACCGACAATGCCCGACCGTTTCCCTTGACTCCCACGACGATTCACGTCCCCGACAGTGTGCTCGCCGACCTGCGGCAGCGCCTGGAACGGACCCGCCTGCCCGACGACGTCGGCAACGACGACGGGTATTACGGCGTGCCCGCCGGTTATCTGCGGGAGCTCGTCGACTACTGGCGCAGCGGATACGACTGGCGCGCAGCCGAAGCCGAGATCAACACCTATCAGCATTACAAGGCCGACATCGACGGGGTGCCGATCCATATCATGCGCAAGCCCGGAGTCGGCCCGAATCCGACGCCGCTGATTCTGACGCACGGCTGGCCCTGGACGTTCTGGCACTGGTCCAAGGTCGCCGGGCCCTTGGCCGACCCGGGCGCGCACGGCGGCGACCCGGCCGAGGCCTTCGACGTGATCGTGCCGTCGTTTCCGGGCTTCGGATTCTCCAGTCCGCTGCTCGACCGCCCCGATCTGAACTTCTGGAAGGTCGCCGACCTCTGGCACACGCTGATGACCGAGGTGCTGGGGTACGAGAAATACGCCGCCGCGGGTTGCGACGTCGGCGCGCTGGTCACCGCGCAGCTCGGCCACAAGTACGCCGAGGAGTTGTATGCCATCCACATCGGATCCGGGCTGAAACTGACCCTGTTCAACGGCGATCGAGCCTGGGACTTCAGCGGTGGACGGCCGATTCCCGACGACCTGCCCGCGGCGGTGCACGCACGATTCGTGGAGCTGGACAGACGTTTCGCCGTCCACCTGGCCGCGCACCTGCTCGCCCCCAGCACCCTCGCCCACGCCCTGTCGGATTCTCCGGCGGGCATGCTGGCGTGGATTCTGGAGCGGTGGAGCAAGTGGAGCGACAACGGCGGTGATGTCGAAACCGTGTTCAGCAGAGACGATCTGCTCACCCACGCCACGATCTATTGGGCCACCAACACCATCGGCACCTCGATCCGCCTCTACGCCAACAACAATCGCTATCCCTGGACGCCTTCACACGACCGGCTCCCGGTCGTGCAGGCACCCACCGGCATCACCTTCGTCGGCTACGAGAACCCGCCCGGCGTCGACACCGAAGGCCGCGTCGAGAACTTCCGCACCGGCGACCGCGCCCAGTGGTACAACCACGTCGATCTCACCGTCCACGACCGCGGCGGCCACTTCATCCCGTGGGAGATCCCGGACCTGTGGATCGACGACCTGCGCCGCACCTTCCGCGGGCGGCGCTGACCCGGTAGCGGCGGGTCACCGGGGCGGGGGAGCGAACCCGTCCGGCCATTCGGTGCCGTCGTCGTATTTCACATCCGTCAGGTCGGCGCCGGTGAGCAGTGCGCCGGTCAGTTTCGCGCCCACGAGGTCGGCGTCGTTGAGCTTCGTGCTGGTCAGATGGACGCCGGTCAAATTCGCGCCGGCCAGTCGCGCGCCGGTGAGGGTCGCCCGGTGCAGGTCTGTGCCGGTGAGATCGTCGTTGCCGAAATTCGCCTCGGTGAGATCGGCGAAGGCGAAACGTGTGCCGCTGAGCTTCGCGCCGGTGAGGTCCACATGGCCGAGGGTCGCGCCGATCAGGCGCACGCCGGTCAGATCCGCGCCCGCCAGTCGTGCACCGGTGAGGGTCGCGCCGTTCAGGCAGGTCCGGCTGAGATCGACTCGATGGTCGCCGTCCCGAGCGGCGTCACGGCGGCCGATGACCGTGAGCGCGGTCTGGATGTCGGCGGGCGGCTCGACGGCGGAGTCGGGCCGCGCCTCGGAGTCGTCACACCCGGCTGCGCCCGTCTGGGTCCGCACGAACGCCTCGAGCACGGAGAACACGGTCGCGTGATCTGCCGTCGAGTCCTTCGCGAGCCGTTCCATCAGATAGATACCGGAGATCCGGACGTTGATCCTGTCGGATGCCAATTGTTCTGCGGCCAGCCGGAAACGGTCGGTCACCGCCACCTGCTCGGACAGTGCGTACTGATTGTTCGTCGCGCGCAGCGATTGCGCGGTGAACCACAGGGCGACGGCAGCGGTGAGTGTGGCGCCGAGCGTGCCGGCGGCTGTTACCATGGCCGCCACCTTCGTCCACCCGGGCCAATGCCGCCGCAGCCAGGATCTGGAACCGGAGGACTTCTGAGGCGTCTTCGGCGTCGTCATCGCACATCTCCCCTCTCGGAGACGACTCCCGAAGTCGGCCTACGACCCCCCGCCTCCGTCGACCACTGTAAGCCGAAATTGCTCGGCACCAACCGATTTCACGAGATCGGTGCCGCCCGGGACGGTCGGGCGGGTGCGGTCACCGACCAATTGCTTTCCGAGGCAGAGCCTTCGCTCTGGAATCCGGAAGAGGCCACACCCCACAGGAACGACGAATCCAGGGCGGGTAACGCGCCCGGCCGGGCTCGTCAAGGTCGTTCGCTCCGCGAACTCGCGCCGGCCCACCGATTCCTTTTCGCGGCGCCCGAGGTCTACATGGTCGGCGGCGCCGAACCGGTGGGCCGCGACGAGCCGAGAAAGAGAGTTGAGTGCCGTGAGCGTTCCCGCGACCATGCGAGCCCTGCACCAGACGTCCCTGCGGGGCCCGCAGGACACGTGCCTGATCACCGACGCGCCGGTGCCGCACCCGGGCCGCGGCGAGATCCTGATCCGGGTGACCGCGGCCGGGGTCAACTTCGCCGACATCTCGAAAAGCCGGGGGACGTTCCTCGGCGGCCCGCAGCCGCCGTACCCGGCCGGTTTCGAAGCCGCGGGCGAGGTCGTGGCAACGGGCGAGGGCGTGACCGAACCGCGGCCGGGAACGCGCGTGGTCGGCGTGGGGGAAGGCGCGTTCGCCGAATACCTGGTCCTCCCGGCCGCGGCGGCCGTGCCGGTGCCGGAGGGCTGGACCGCCGAACAGGCCCTGGGCCTGACCGTCAACCTCCCTACCGCGCTCGCCGCGCTGAAACCGCTGGGCCGCCTCGCGGCCGGTGAGACGGTGCTGATCCAGGCCGCGGCGGGCGCGACCGGACAGGCCGCGGTGACTCTCGCCAAACACTTCGGGGCGACGGTCATCGCCGCCGCGGCGCCCGGCAAACACGACATCGTGCGCGGGCTGGGCGCCGACCACGTTCTGGACTCGCGCGGTGAGAGCCTGGCCGCCGAGGTGCGGGAGCTGACCGGCGGCGCCGGCGCCGACCTCGTGCTCGAATCCGCGGGCGGTTCGGGTTTCGCGGACACTCTCGCCGCGACCAAACGAGTCACCGGCCGGGTGGTCGTCTTCGGCGCGGCGGGTGGCGACGCCACGATAAGCAATCGGCAGCTGATCTACGAACACCAGATTCAGCTCATCGGCCTCAACATCGGCGTGCTGATCCAGGCGGCGCCCGAAATCTTCGGGGCGGTCATGGCGGAGTTGTTCGCCCTCGTCGCGGCCGGCGTGGTCGAACCGGCCCGGCCCACGGTCTACGACTTGGCCGAGGGCCCGAAGGTGCTGGCCGAACTGGAGGCTCGCGCGACCGTCGGCAAACTGGCGCTGCGGCCGTGATCACGGCTCCTACACTCGGCGATATGACCGCGCATGCGCGCACGGCCGACCGGGACCGGTTCGCCGCCGACTCCGAGCGCTACCGCCGGGAGTTGCTGGCGCACTGCTATCGCATGGCCGGTTCGGCACAGGATGCCGAGGATCTGGTGCAGGAGACGTACCTTCGGGCCTGGCGTTCCTACGCCGGGTTCGAGGGCCGGGCGTCCGTGCGGTCGTGGCTGTACACGATCGCTACCAATGTCTGCCTCACCGCGAGGACCTCGCGTCACCCGCGGGTACTGCCCTCGGGACTCGGCGGTCCGGACAACGAGTCGGGCAGCCCGCCGAGATATGTCGCGGCAGGCGAGGTTTCATGGCTGGAACCGCTTCCGGACGGCTGGATCGCGACTGCCGACGATCCGGAAGCGGTGGTAGTCGCGCGCGAATCGCTGCGGCTGGCGCTGGTCGCGAGTCTGCAGCACCTGCCCGCGCGCCAGCGCGCGATCCTCCTGCTGCGCGAGGTGCTGGCGTTTACCGCGGCCGAGACCGCGGAAATTCTCGGGACCACGACGGCGGCGGTGAAAAGCGGACTGCAACGCGCCCGCGCCCGCCTCGACGAACTCGACCCGGCACCCGAGAAACTACTGGAACCCACCGACCGGCGCGCACGGGCGCTGCTCGACGGCTACATCGCGGCCTTCGAGCGGTCCGACGCCGCGCTGCTCGAACAGGTGTTGCGCACCGATGCCACGCTGGAGGCGACCCCGTTCCGCGACTGGCAGGCCGGTCGGGCGCACTGCCTCCGCATGCTCGACACCTACGTGCTGGGTGCGCCCGGCCAGTGGCGGATGGTCGCCACCACCGCCAACGGACAGCCCGCCGCCGTCGTCTATCACCGGGCCGCGGACGGCCAGCTGCGTGCGGACGGGATCGTGGTGCTGGCGGCGACCGCCAGCGGAGTATCGCGGGTGGTGAAGTTCCACGATCCGGCGCTGGTCGCACTGTTCGGGCACCCGGACGTGCTCGCGGGATGAACGGGGGTCAGCGTCGCACGGGCAGGACCAGCTGGGCACCGGTGACGGGGTGGTCGATGACCTCGACGGGGTGACGGTAGACGCGGGTCAGCAGGTCGGTGGTGAGGATCTCGCGGGGGTGGCCGACAGCGGCGAGGCGGCCCGCGTCGAGCACGGCGACGCGGTCGGCGTAGGCGGCGGCCAGACCCAGATCGTGCAGCACGACCACGACCGCCGCGCCCTCGGCGGCCCGGGCCGCGGCCAGACGCAGCACCTGTTCCTGATGGCCGAGATCCAGTGCGGCGGTGGGCTCGTCGAGCAGCAACGTCTCGGTGTCCTGAGCCAGCACCCGCGCCAGCGCCGCGCGGGCACGCTCACCGCCGGAGAGCGCTGGGAACGGCCGTGCGGCGAGATGTTCCATATCGGTGGCGGCCAGCGCGGCGGCGATCACCCGGTCGTCGAATTCCTGGCGCGGGGTTCGCGCCCAGGGAGAGCGGCCCATGGCGACGACCTCGCGCACCGTGAACGGGAATCCGACGGTGTGGTTCTGCGGCAACACCGCGCGGCGGCGCGCCATATCGGCGGGAGTCCAATCGGTGACCGGCCGGCCGTCGAGTTCGACTGTGCCGCTTGCCGGTTCGATTTCGCCCGACAGCGCGGCCAGCAGCGTCGACTTGCCCGCCCCGTTGGGACCCACCAGTGCCAGGATCTGCCCGGCGACGACGTCGATGTCGACCGATTCGAGCACCGGCCGCCCGCCGCGCGCGATATCGATGCCGCGCGCTCGCAGGGTCACCGCACCGCGCGGTGTCGGTTGCGGAAGACCGTGGGCAGGGCGAAGTGTGCGGATCAGTGCGCGCACGCGTGCCGTTCCGGCGCCGCTCATGCCCAGCCTCCCGATCGGGCGCGAGTGCGCCGCAGCAGCCAGAAGAAGAACGGCCCGCCGACCAACGAGGTCAGCATGCCCAGGGGGAGATCGGCGTTGTGGACCAGGGTCCGGGCCCCGATGTCGGCGGCCAGCAGCACCACCGCGCCGAGGATCGCCGACAGTGGGATCAGCACTCGGTGCGCGGGACCGACGAGCATGCGCACCACGTGCGGGACGATCAATCCGACGAACAGGATGATGCCGGTGAAGGCCACCCCAGCGGTGGCGAGGATCGCGACGACGACGATCACGTTGCGCCGCAAGCGTTCCACGTCGACACCGAGGTGCCGCGCCGCCGATTCGCCGAGGGCGAGCAGATCCAGGCGCGGCGCCATCGCGACCGCCGCCGCCACACCCAGCGCGGCCAGCGGCGCCACCACGGCCACCGCCTGCCAGGTGGCGCCGTTCAGGCTGCCCATCTGCCAGAACACGATCTGATCGCGCGCCGCGGGGGAGGCGGTGAACAGCAGAAACGACATCAGACCGCCGGCGAAGGCGTTGACCGCGACACCGGTCAGCACCAGCGTCACGGTTTCGGTGCGCCCGCCCGAACGCGACAGCAGATACACCGCGAGTGTGGTTCCGAGTCCGGCGACGAACGCGCCTCCGGCGACCGACCAGGCCGCCACGAACGCGCCACCGACCACGATCACCACGCCGGCGCCGACGGCCGCGCCCGCGGACACACCGATCACACCGGGTTCGGCCAGAGGATTGGCGAACACACCCTGCAGCAGCGCACCGGCGGTCGCCAGCGCCGCCCCGACCAGCATCGCAAGCACAACCCGCGGGAACCGGACCTCCCACAGCGTGACCTCACCGGCGGGGTGGTGTGGCATCGGCCCCCAGTCGAGCCCGATCCGGTGCAGCACACTGCCGGCCACCTCGAGCGGGGTCGTGGGGACCTGTCCGACAGCGGCCGAGATCAGCGCCAGGATCACCAGCAGTGCGATCGACACCGCGAAGACGATGGTGATGCGGGACCAGCGACGCGGTGTGCGCGGACCGACGACGGCGTCGCCCGGACCGGACGGGGCCGAGTTCGACCTCGGATGCGGTTCTGCCCGCTGCGTGTCGGAAGACGCACCGCCACCGGTCCCGGCCGAAGGTGCGACCGTCGACCGTTCGGCACTCCGGCCGCTGAGCGCATCGGGCCCGGAAGTGTGTGCGCCCGCACTGTTCTCCGGCTCGGATGCGCCGTTCGCGCTCGACTCGGCAACCGGCAGCCTTGAGATATGTTGCGCCGCAACGGATCCCCCAGACGGTTCCGGATTCGGTCCGGACGGTCGCAGACCGGGATCGGCGGCCGAGTCCTCACCGGGCGAATCGCCGGGGCTCATGCGGGCTGGGTGCCGTAGACGGCCTTCGACAGGGCTTCGAGCACATGCCCGGTTTCGGGTCCGAAGCTGAGCAGTACCGCATCGGACATGTCGACGACGCGGTGATCGCGCCCGGCCGGCGTCTGGGCGACCCCGGGCACCTTCTCCAGGCCGTCGACGCCGCCGACCGATTTCAGCCCGTCCGACATCACCAGCAGCACGTCCGGTGCGGCGCTGATCATCGCCTCGCTGGTGATGGTGGTGAACGGTTCGGTCAGTCCCGCCGCGGTTCCGGCGTCCACGCCGCCCAGTGCGGTCACCAGCGAATCGGCGCCCGAGCCGGGCCCGGCGAGCATGGTGATCGCGGTGCTGCGCAGGTAGACGAATCCGATCTTCAACGGCGGCTGACGTTTCGGCATCGCGGCGGTGGCCGCGGCGATCTCGGCGTGCGTGCGGTCGGCCAGCCTCACCCCTCGGTCGTGGACGCCCAGCGCGTCGGCGACCGACCGGATCTGCGGGCCGACACCGTCGATGGTGCGCTGCGGGTCGAAGTACACGACCGTGATGCCCAGCGCGCGCAGCTGATCACGCATGGTGGGGGTGGCGCTGGTGGTGTCGGTGAGAAAGACCGTGGGCCGTTGCGCGGCAACGGCTTCGATGTTGATGCTGCCGTTGCCGCCGGCCACGTTGGGCACGTCGCGCACCGCGGGGAAGGCCGCCGAGGTCGAGCGGCCCACCAGTTTGGAGCCCAGGCCCAGCGCCCATACGGTCTGGGCCAGGGTGCCGTAGCGGTCCACGGCCACGATCCGGTCCGCGGAGGTGACGGTGACCTCGGCGCCGTCGAACGAGTGCACGGTGACCGGCAGCGCGGGCACCGGCTCGGGGCCGATCGGCGTCGGATCCGGATTCGCCAGCGTCGCTGTGGTCGCGCCCTGCTCGCCCGAGGCGCCGCTGCTGCCCCCGCACGCGGTGGTGACTCCGGCGAGCAGCACGACCCCGAGCACCGCGAGCAGCCACCGGGTGCCGCCCCGGGCCGTCCGCGGCCGTCCACCCGGTTCGGTCGATGCCGAACGGTTCCGTGCGGTCGTCGCGGACCTCAGCGCCGGCGTTGCCGCAGC
>NZ_BDBF01000076.1 GCF_001612845.1 Nocardia elegans NBRC 108235
GACCACGATCGGCACGGCCGCGCCGTCGGCCGCCGCGCGCAACAGCCGGTCGCGTGCGGCGCCCGGCGCCACCGCGGCGAGCGCGGGCAGTGCCAGCACCGCCATCGAGGCGTAGGGGCTGCGGGTGAGGGCGCGGCCCATTTCCCGCAGCACCACCGCCACTTCGGCGAATGTCGCGGCGGCACCGTCGAATTCGGCGGCCACCTCGAGCCCCGGCCACCCCGAGGCCGCGATCGGCGTCCAGTCCTGCGGCTCGCCCGGTGCGGTCGCGCCGAGTACGCGCCGTGCCACCGCGCGCAGGTCGTCGTGCAATTCCGCGAAGCCGGTCACCGGCTCCGACAGCTGTCCGGTCATCGCGGCACCGCCGGTTCCCGGGGCAGGCCGAGTCCGCGCTCCCCGATGATGGTGCGCTGGATCTCGCTGGTGCCGCCGGGAATGGTCCACTCCCACGAGCCGAGGAAATCGAGCATCCAGGCCCCCGACTCCCACCCGCTGGATCGCGGTTTGCGCAGCACGGTATGGGCGCTCACGCCGGCCACCTCCGTCCCGAAGTCCGTCATCCGCTGCAGCAGTTCGCTGTAGTACAACTTCACGATCGAGGCGTCGGCCGGGCCGGTCCGCTCGGCCGCGACCAGATCCGCGCACACTCCCCGCAGGCCGTTCAGTTCGGTCTCCAGCTGCGCCACCCGGTCGGCGACCGCTGGATCGTCCAGCGCACACCCGCCGCCGGGGCGCGGTCGCGCGCACAGTTCGACCAGTCGCCGGAAACCGCCGTGCGCCAGCCGTTCCGCCAGCTCGAGCATCGTCAACCCGCGTTCGGCGCCCAGTGTTCGCTGCGCCACCTGCCAGCCCCCATGCTCGGGACCGATGAGATTCGCCGCCGGAATCTCGACGTCGTCGAGGACGATCTCGCAGAAATGCCACTCCCCGGTGGCCTGCCGGATCGGCCGCACGTCCACCCCGGGCGAGCGCATATCGAGCAGGAAGTACGAAATACCGTGCCGCTGCGAAGCTTTCGGGTCGGTGCGTGCCAGTAGCAGGCACCAGTCGGCGAACGCCGCGCCGCTGGCCCAGAGTTTGCGGCCGTTGACCACGTAGCTGTCGCCGCGGCGGCGGGCGGAGGTGCGCAAGGCCGCCATATCCGATCCGGCGTCCGGTTCGGAGAAGCCCTGACACCAGATCTCCCCGTCCAGAATCGCCGGCAGATGCCGCTCGCGTTGCGCGGCGGTACCCGCGGCCAGCAGCGTCGCGGCCGCATGATGGATCGAGACGAACGCCAGCACCAGCCGCGGCGCGTCGTGCGCGGCGAGTTCGGAGTACAGCACCGCCTGCTGTGCGACCGGCATGCCGCCGCCCCACTCACTCGGCCAGTGCGGCACCGCGAAGCCCGCGGCGCGCAGGCGCTGGAACCACTCCTGCTGAAATTCGACGAATTCCGCGTCGGTGGCACCGGTCTGGCGCGCCCGCCAGTCGGGCGGGATATTCGCCGCACACCAGCGCCGCACCTGCTCCCGGAATTCGGCCGGTACATCCATCGGCTACCTCCGGGCCGCCGCGCGCCGCAGCGCCAGCAGCCGTTCACGATGTTCGGGTGAGCACATGGTGACCGATTCGGCGGCGAATCCGGCCTGCATCGCACCGGAGAGCGCCTGCGACAGATACATATTCGCCACGCGCTTGGTGGCTCGCAGCGCCGGCGCCGGTTGCGCGGCGAGCCGCTGTGCCAGCCGCGACGCGTCGTCGAGCAGGTTCTCCGGTTCGGAGACCGAGGTGGCCAGTCCCAGGTCGACGGCGGTCGGGGCGTCGATGCGGTCGCCGGTGTAGAGGTAGACGCGCGAGCGCAGCAGCGGGGTGAGCAGCGGCCAGAAGGCCGCGCCCCCGTCACCGGCGACCAGCCCCACGCTCACATGCGGATCGGCCAGATACGCGCTGCGCGACATCAACACCACATCCGACAGGACGGCCACGCTCGCGCCCAGTCCCATGGCTGGACCGTTGACCGCGGCGATCACCGGCAGCGGGAACCGCAATATCTCCTCGATGATCTGCGCACCTTCGCGCAGGCTTTCCTCCCGCGCCACCGGATCGTCGAGGAAGGAGGTGATCCAGTCCAGATCGCCGCCCGCGCTGAAGGCCCGCCCGGCGCCGGTGACGACGACGACCTTCGCCGCGGTGTCGGCCGCCAGCTGTCGCCAGACATTGGCCAGTGCCCAGTGCAGCGGTTCGTTCACGGCGTTCAACTCGCCGGGACGGTTGATGGTCACCGTCCGGACCGGCCCGCCGCCCGTCACGGTCAGCACGTCGGGCAGGTCGTAGTTCGCGATATCGCGGTTCGGAATATCTTCCGTCACAGGCACTTACCGCACTTTCGCATTCGACGCACTGTTGCACTCACTGCCATGTCGCATCGACTGCCTCCTCGCCGTCGAACGGCCCGGGCAGCCCCCGCGTGCCGAGATGGCGGGTCAGTCGATCGCGTGTGCCGGAACTCGCCCACGGCAGCCGGCGCAACGGCAGGCTGTAGCGCGACAACCACGACAGCGGCGATTCGTCGCAGAAGCCGACGGCCCCGTGCAGCTGGTGGGCGACCCGGAAGACGGTTTCCGCGGCATCGAGCGCGGCCACCCGCGCCGCGAGCGCGTCGCCGAGAGCATCCTCCCCGCCGCACTGGACGCTCCACAAGGCGTATTTCGCGAGGACGTCCACCCCGCTGCGTTCGACCTCGGCGTCGGTGAGCTGAAACTGCACGCCCTGGAATTTCGCGAGTGGCTGTCCGAACTGGGTGCGCATCAGGACGTGGGAGCGGGTGAGATCGAGGGCGCGGTCCAGCATGCCCAGCAGCGTCCAGCAGCTCAGTGTCAGCGCGAGGGCCGCATCCGCGCTGCCGACCGCCCCGACCGAGGTCAGCGCCAAGGGTGTCACGAAGGCGGAGGTGCGTGGCGACGCACCGTCGGGCAGCGCCCGCGCCTGGAAGAGCTTGCCCTCCAACGTGACTGCCGCCCACCGCACCTCCAGCTCGGCGACCGCGCCCCGAGGGCGCGATTCGGTGACCACCACCAGACCGTCGGCGTCGGCGTCGAGCGGCCGTGCCAGCCGTTCGGCCAGCGGATACGGCAGCGCCCAGTAGCCGGCACTGCGGCACAGCGCCCCGGCGGCCTCCAGATCGTCGCGGTCGCGACGCGGATCCAGCTCCCACGCACCGAGTCCGGCCAGCACGGGCGCGACGAGCTGCGCACGACGGAACGGATGGGCCTCGGCGTCCTGGATCAGCCGATCCCCGCCCGCGGCCTCGAAGGCCCGGCTCGCCTCCCTGCCGTAGTCGGCGGCCTCCCGGCTCAGATCGATGTTCACGACGCCCCCAGCAGTGCCCGCGACAACAACAGCCGCTGCATTTCGATACTTCCCGAGGCGATGGTCGCGGCCTGCGAATACCGCCAATGATCGGCGACGGCACGGCGAAACCAGCTCTCGCGCTGCGCATCCGGTGCGGTGTCGAGCTGATCGGCCAATTCGGTGAGGACTTCGGCACTGTCCTGGTCGAGCCGCGTGACCGCGATCCGATAGGCGGCGGCGTCGCCGGGCGCCACTCGGTCCTCGTGCTGCATGGCGACCACCCGGTAGGCCAGCAACCGCGCGCGGCGGCAGTGCACCAGCATGCGCGCCCAGCGCCCACGCAATTCGGCCGGCACCTCCGCCCAGCGATCGCCCAGCACTTCCGGGGCCGCACGCAGCAGTCGCTCACACCGGGCATAGCGGGCGATGCCGACGCGTTCGAAGGCCAGCACCTCCTGCACGACCTTCCAGCCGTCGCCGACCGTGCCGAGCACATCGGCCTCGGTGACCCGCAACTCGTCGAAGAAGACCTCGTTCAGATGATGCGGCCCCACCATGGCCCGGATCGGCCGGACCTGGACCCCCGGCGCGGTCATCGGCACCAGGAAGATAGTCAGCCCCTGCTGTTTGCGTTCACCGGTGGCCGTGCGCGCCAACAGGAAACACCACTGCGCCATGGTGGCGTAGGAGGTCCAGATCTTCTGGCCGCTGATCAGCCAGCCGTCGCCGTCGCGGCGGGCGGTGGTGCGCAGCGAGGCCAGATCCGACCCTGCCTCGGGTTCGCTGAATCCCTGACACCAGATCACCTCGCCGCGCGCTATGGGCGGCAGGTGGGTGCGCTGCTGCTGCGGAGTGCCGTGCCGCATCAGCGCCGGCCCCACCCAGTTGACCCCCATGTACTGGGCGCCGCGCGGCTCGTGATGGGCCCACATCTCCTCGCGGACCACCGTCTGCTCCCACACCGATCCGCCGCGCCCGCCGAATTCCCGGGGCCACGCCGCGCACAGGAGCCCGCGCTCGGCCAGAACTCCGCAGAAACGCTGCGCGACCGCGAGATCTGCCGGGTCGTCGGTGAAGGCGCCCAGGAAATCGGCGGGGACGTGCTGGGACACCAAGCGCCGCAATTCATCTCGCAGCGCGCCGGCGGCCTCCCCCATCGTGAAGTCCATCACCCGACGGTACGTCAATCCTCATAAGGATAGCAATATTTGAATGGTCAGCACCAGCTGGTTAGAATCCGTGCATGGACCAAAGGCAGCCCGCGTGACCACCGCGCGTCGCGGGCGGATTCCGCAGCGCCGCATCGCCGAAACGGTCGCCTCCGAGCTGCGCACCCGCATCCTGTCCGGCGACGACGACTATCGCCTGCCCACCCAGGACCAACTGGTGAAGGAATTCGGCGTCAGCTATCCCTCGATCCGGGAATCGCTGCGCATCCTCGAGACCGAGGGACTGGTCACCGTGCGGCGCGGCAATGTCGGCGGCGCGGAGGTCCACCGGCCCGACGAATCCTCCGCGGCCTATCACCTGGGTCTGGCGCTACAGGGAGCGCGGGTCACCCTCGGCGATCTGGCGGCCGCCTTGCAGATGCTCGAACCGCTGTGCGCCGCCGAATGCGCTCGCCGCCCCGATCGCGCCGAAGTGGTGGTTCCAGCGCTCGAGGCCAATATCCACGCCTGCGAAGAAGTGGTCGGCGACGGCGTCGCCTTCACCCGCACCGCCCGCGAATTCCACGATCTGGTGGTCGCTTTCACCCCGAACGCGACCGTGCGCTGCGTGGTGTCGAGCCTGGTCACCCTGTGGTCGGCACAGGAGCAGGCCTGGGCCGAGACGCTCACCCGGCGCGGTGAGTACCCGTCGAAACCGCAGGCCCACGACGCCGCCCGGGTGCACGCCCGCCTGGTCACCGCGATCGCCGACGGCGACGACGCCGAGGCCGAACGCCTGGCCCGCGCTCACCTGCGGGCAACCCAGTCCGTCGTGCTGGAGCGCTACGACTCCGGCGTGGTGAACGCGTCCTCGGACATGGCACGCCAGGCGATCGCCGCGGGTCCCCGCGCCCGGCTGTAACGCAAGCGAAAGTGCTGCGGCACAGCACATCGCGAATTCAGTCGCGGTAGCGCTGCGCGACCGCCGCGAATTCGTCGAGGGCGCGCAGCGATTCCGATTCCGGCAGGGTCGGCAGTGCCAGGGTCACCCGCTGCACACCGGCCTCGGCATAGGCATCCAGCAATGCGGGATCGGGCGCGACCGGCGTGATCGCGATCGGGATGTCGCTGTCGCCGACGGCGGCCAGTTGGTCCGGCACCTGCGCCGGGTCGGAAACGCCGTTGGGCACCCAGCCGATACCGAGGCGCACCGCACGCCGGGCCGCGACCTCCCCGCCACCGACGAAGATCGGCGGATGCGGACGCTGCACCGGCTTCGGCCAGGCGAAGATCGGATCGAAATCGACGAAGCGGCCGTGGTATTCGGCCAGATCCTGGGTCCAGATCGCCCGGATCGCGGCCAGCTGCTCGTCGAGCAGGGCTCCGCGCGTGCGCGGGTCGGTGCCGTGGTCGGCCATCTCCTCACGATTCCAGCCGACGCCGACGCCGAAGACCACCCGCCCACCGGAGAGGTGGTCGAGGGTGGCCACCTCCTTGGCGGTGTGAATCGGATCGCGCTGGATCAGCAGGGTGACCCCGGTGCCGAGCACCAGGCGCTCGGTCACGACCGCCACCGCGGCGAGCGCCACGAACGGATCGAAGGTGCGGTAGTAGACACGCGGGAGCTCGCCGCCGCCCGGGTACGGCGTTTCCCGGCTCGCCGGAATGTGGGAATGTTCGGCGAGGAACAGCGATTCGAATCCGCGCTCCTCGAGCGCCGGCCCGAGCACCCGGGGACCGATGCCCTCATCGGTCAGGAAGGTGTTGACTCCGATCTTCATACGTGGCCGAACCTCACCCTCGCCGCCGGGTATTCCCCGGCACGGCCGCGCGTTCCGGCCCGGCGACGCGCACCGGCCCGAATTGCCCCTGCGCGCAGCGTGAATGCGAAACAATCGTGCATATCCGACGCGGCTCGGCTGGGCCGCGACCGCCGAGAGGAGCGTGACATGCAACCCGAGGCATCTCCCTACCCGGTCCGCGTGCGCGGCGATCTGGATCCCGCGCTGTCGCGCTGGCAGTGGATCGTCAAGTGGATTCTGGCCATCCCGCACTACATCGTGCTGTTCTTCCTGCATATCGCCTATGCGGTGGTGACGGTCATCGCGTTCTTCGCCATCCTGATCACCGGCCGCTATCCACGCGGACTGTTCGATTTCACCGTCGGTGTCCTGCGCTGGTCGTGGCGCGTGCGGTTCTACGCGCTCTCGGCACTCGGCACCGACCGGTACCCGCCGTTCAGTCTGCGGCCGGACGAGAACTATCCGGCCGACCTCGAGGTCGACTATCCCGAGCGGCTGCACCGGGGTCTGGTCCTGATCAAATGGTGGTTGCTGGCGATCCCCCAGTATCTGATCGTCTGGGCCTTCGTCGGCAGCTCACGGTACTGGGGCAGTGACGACGAGGGGACCGCCGTCATCTGGATTCCGCTGCTCGGCATCCTCGTGCTGATCGCGGCGATCGCGCTGCTGTTCACCGGCCGCTATCCGAACGGCCTGTTCGCCTTCGTACTCGGCATGAATCGGTGGACGCTGCGAGTCCGGGCCTACGTGTCGCTGATGCGTGACGAGTACCCGCCGTTCCGGCTGGACCAGGGGCCGCGCGAACCCGAAAACGCCTCGCGCCCACCCGAATCCGGTCATCCGGTCTGATCACTCCCTGGTCGGCGCCGGCCGCAGCCGCGACGGCCGGGCGCCGGCCGGTGTGTAGCCCTGTACCCGGAGTTGGTCACGCCACCGGCCCGCACGGTCGTCCGCACGCCGAAGCGTGAGACCAGCCGGCCTGTCAAGGGGCCCCTCCCGGCCGCGAGCAGTCCGCGCACGAGCAGCGCCGCCGAAACCCTGCCGAGATTCCACCCGACATCGGGAAACATCGCCGCCGGCAACGGGCCGACCGCGAAATACACCACACCCACAGCGGTCCCGTAGTGCAGAAACGCGATCGCGCCCTGCCGGCATCGCCGCAGGTGACGATCGGTAGCTAGCGCATGCTACGTCAATCCTGTCAATGATAACAACACTTGAATGATAGGAAGTGGAGAACTACGCTCTCCACAAACGAGAAGGTGTCATACATCACTATCGTCTCGCGGCGAGACCCGGTGCCGACACCGAATCGAGTGATTCCTCGTCCCAGAACTTCCCAGAGCACTACGGAGGCTTCGCGGTGACTACACCGGCGCGCTACCTCACCTCGACCGCGGCGAGCGTCGCCGACGGGTGGACCCTCGACCGCATCACCGCACCGAGCAGGTTGTTCGGCGCCAACGGCATTCGCACCGGCGCCGACGGGCGGATCTACGTCGCGCAGGTGGCGGGCAGCCAGATCAGCGCCCTGGACCCGAATTCCGGCGATCTGGAGACCATCAGCGCGATGGGCAGCGATATCGTCGCGCCCGACGACATCGCCTTCGCACCCGACGGTGAGCTCTACATCACCGAGTACTACGACGGCCGCGTCAGCATTCGCGACGGCAAGGGCGAAACCCGGGTGCTGCGTGACGATCTCCCCGGCGCCAACGGCATCACCTTTCACCGGGGCCGGCTGTTCGTCGACGAATGCCGCCCGGGCGGGCGGCTGATGGAAGTGGACCTGGCCGGCGGCGCGCCGCGGGTGCTGCTGGACGGCCTGCCGATGCCGAACGCCCTCGAGGTCGGGCCCGACGGCAAGCTCTACTATCCGCTGCTGGGCAGCAACGAGATCTGGCGCATCGATCCCGACGGCGGCGAACCCGAGCGGGTCGCGGCCGACCTGGGCGGACCGGACGCGGTCAAATTCGACGCCACCGGCTGCATCGTCTCCACCCAGGTCGCCACCGGTGAGGTACTCCGGATCGATCCGCGCAACGGCGAGCGAACCGTCCTGGCGACCGTCGGGCCGGGCCTGGACAATCTGACCTTCGTCGGCGAGCGGCTGTTCGTCTCCAGTTTCACCGGCAAGATCACCGAAATCCTCGCCGGCGGCGCCACCCGCACCGCCCTCGCCGACGGACTGACCTGGCCGCTGGACCTGACTGTCGGCCCGGACGGCACCCTCTTCATCGCGGACGGCACCTTCCTGCTCGCCGTCCCGCCGGGCGGCGAGTTGTACACCGCCGGAATGCTTTTCAGCCCAGGCTACCCGGGCTATATCCGCGGACTCACCGCGACGGGCGGCGGTGAGCTCATCGTCACGGGCAACGGGTCGGTCTCGCGCTATCGCCCGGCCGCCAACGAGAGCGAGGTGCTCGTCGACGGGCTCGACCAGCTCTACGGTGTGGCGGTCGCACCCGACGGCACCGTCGCGGTCGCCGACCGGGGCACCGGCACCGTGCACGCGGTACGCGATGGGCGCACCGAACTGCTGGCGAGCGGACTGCACGATCCGATGGGCGTGGCATTCACCGCCTCCGGCATCTGCCTGGTCGCCGAGGCAGGCGCGGGCCGGGTGGCGGCGATCGACGGTTCGACGGTGGATACGGTGGCCGACGGGCTCGGCCGGCCGCACGGGCTGGCGGTCCACGCCGGTGTCGTGTACATCGTGGACGTCGAGGCCAAGGAATTGATCGGCCTGGATCCGACAACCGAAGCGCGCCAGGTGATCGCGCGGAATCTGCCGGTGGGCGCCCCGCCCGGGGTGACACCCAAACCGTTGAAGGGCCTGCTGCCGTTCTCCGGACCGCAGGGACCGTTCAGCGGTATCGCCGCCGGGCCCGACGGCACGCTCTACCTCTCCGGTGATGCCGAGGGCAGCGTCCTCGCCATCCGGCGCGACGGCCGGTGAGAACGATGACGGTCAACGACTTCTTCGGACTCGACGGCCGGGTCGTCATCGTCTCCGGCGCCAGCGGAGGCGGCATCGGCACGGCGGTCACCCGTCGCATCGCCGAGGCGGGGGCCCGGGTGATCGCGGTGGGCCGCTCCCGCGACAAACTCGACGCCGATATCGCACCGCTTGCGGCACAGGGACTTCCGATCGTGCCGGTGGCCGCCGACGCCGCCACCGACGAGGGCATCGCGACGGTGCTCGATCACGCGCGCGCGGCCGAGGGCGACCTGTACGGCCTGGTCAATATCGCCGGTGGCGCCGCACCCGCGACCTGGATGCCGGCCACCCGGGTCACCCGCGCGGACTGGCGGGCACTGCTCGAATGGAATCTGGAGACGATGTTCTTCTTCAGCCAGGCGGTCGCCGCCGAACTGAGATCGCGGGGGCTGCCGGGATCCATCGTGTCGCTGTCGTCGATCAGCGGGATGAACGCCGCCCCCTTCCACATCGCCTACGGCACCGCGAAGGCCGCACTCGTGGCCGCGACCCGGACCCTGGCCGCCGAACTGGCACTCGACGGAATCCGCGTCAACGCGGTCGCCCCGGGTGTCACCGCGACCCCGGCCTCGGGCACCTACGTGGGCGCCGATCCCGAGCGCGATCGCCGTGCCATCGCCATGGGCCGCCGCGCCCGGCCGGACGAACAGGCCGGGCCGATCCTGTTCCTGCTGTCCGAACTCTCCAGCTACATCACCGGGCAGACGGTGCTGGTCGACGGCGGGCTGAACTTGAAATGGACCCATCTGGGCGCGGACAACACCTCGTTGTTCCTCGAGGACGACGGGTTCCGTGCCGCCATCACACGCTGAGACGCCGTCAGGAGAAGTCATGACCGATACTGCCGACAGCATCACCGAAACGACCGCGACGCCACCGTTGTCGACACCCATGACGATCGGCGTCGAGGCCTACATCGGTCCCGAGTACGCCCGCGCCGAGGGCGACAAGCTGTGGGCGAAGGTGTGGCAGCAGGTGTGCCGCGTCGAGGAACTGCCCCGCGTCGGCGATTTCCTCACCTACGACATCCTCGACGACTCGATCATCGTCGTGCGCACGGCGCGGGATACGTTGCGCGCCTACCACAATGTGTGCGCGCACCGCGGCCGCCGCCTGGTCGACACCCCGCCCGGAGCCCATGACGCACACGGGCGGCGCAAACAGTTCGTCTGCGGATTCCACGGCTGGCGCTACGACCTCGAGGGCCGCAACACCTTCGTGCCCGAACGCGGCGACTGGACCTGCGGACTGACCGAACGCAACGACGGTTTGGCGCCGGTGCGCATCGACACCTGGGGCGGCTGGATCTGGATCAATCTCGATCCCGATTGCGAATCGCTGCGCGACTATCTGGAACCCGCTGCCTCCCTGCTGGATCCGTTCCACCTGGAGAACATGCGGTACCGCTGGCGGCGGTGGCTGACCTTCGACTGCAATTGGAAGGTCGCCTTCGAGGCGTTCATGGAGACCTATCACGTCCCCTACACCCATCCGGAATTCATGAATTTCGGCAATTTCCTCGGCTGGGGCCGCGCCCAGGGCCGGCACAGCAATATCGGCTACGACGCTCCGAAGGGGATGGAGGAGAACCAGGGCAAGCTGCGGATCGGCGCCGGTCCCGATGCCCGGATCTCGACCGCGCAGCTGCAGAATTTCACCTGGGAGAACGCCAACACCAACACCACCGAGACGATGGTGGAGGTCGCGAATCGCCTCGCCGACGAACTCCCCGCCGACACTCCGCCCGACCAGGTGATGCGCTATTGGCTCGACACCTGCCGCAAAGAAGATGCCGAACGCGGCGTGGTGTGGCCGACCGTCGATCCGGAGATCGTCGCGAAAAGCGGCACCGCCTGGCAGATCTTCCCCAATTTCCAGATCGGGCACGCGCTGAACAACATGCTGTGCTACCGATTCCGGCCCTACGGCTACGACCCCGACAAGTGCATCTTCGAGGCCGCGGTCTTCGAATTGTTCCCGCCCGGTGCGGAACCGGAGACCGAGTGGATCTACACCCCGGTCGGCGATCCGGGCTGGCGGACCGTGCTGCCACAGGATTTCGACAATATGGCCGCCGTTCAGCAGGGCATGAAATCCCGCGGCTTCTCCGGTCCGAAACCCAATCCGTACCGCGAGCGCACGATCGTCAACCTGCACCACAACCTCGCGAGGTATATGGGCACCGGCGCGCCGACCGACCTCGAATGACCCGAACTCCCACCCCCACAAGGACTTTCCGATGAAACCCTGCGCCCCCACCCGGACTCCCGAGGTCGACAGAGAGGCCCTGCGGCAGAAGTATCTGGCCGAACGCGACAAGCGGCTACGCCCGGAGGGCCAGCAGCAGTACCTCGAAGCCGCCGGCGAATTCGCGGACTTCTACGAATCCGACCCACACCTGCCGGTCGTTCCGCGCGCCCCGATCGACGCTGATATCGAGGTCGTGATCCTGGGCGGTGGATTCGCCGGACTCATCACCGCCCACCGGTTGCAGCAGGCCGGTGTCACCGACTTCCGGATCGTGGAGCTCGGCGGCGATTTCGGCGGTGTCTGGTACTGGAATCGGTATCCGGGCATCCAGGTCGACTCCGATGCCTACTGCTATCTGCCCCTGCTCGAGGAAACCGGATTCATTCCGAAGGAGAAATTCTCCCACGGCGACGAATGCTACGAGCACGCCCAGCGCATCGGTAAACATTTCGGGCTCTACGACAAAGCGATCTTCCATACGCTGGTGCGCGCATTGGAATGGGACGAGCAGATCGCACGCTGGCGCATCGGCACCAACCGCGGCGACGAGATCCGCGCCCGCTTCCTGATCATGTGCCAGGGACCCTACAACCGGCCGAAACTGCCCGGCATCCCAGGAATCACCGAGTTCGAGGGCCACACCTTCCACACCGCGCGGTGGGACTACGACTACACCGGCGGTGACCTGCACGGCGACCTGGATCGCCTCGGCGACAAGAAGATCGCCGTCATCGGCACCGGCGCCAGCGGGGTGCAGGTCATTCCGCATCTGGCGCGCGGTGCGAAACATCTCACGGTCTTCCAGCGCACGCCGTCCTATATCTTCGAGCGCGACAACCACCCGACCGATCCGGAATGGGTGGCCTCGCTGCAGCCGGGCTGGCGCACCGAACGGCAACGCAATTTCCACAATGCCGCGTTCGCCTTCTACTCCCCCGGCGAACCCGATCTGATCTGCGACGGCTGGACCGAGGTCGCCCGCAATCTGGCGGCGAAACTGAACGAGACCGACGGCTGGGCCGCGCTGGCCGATCCGGCGACGTTCCTCGAGCTCAAGGAAATCGAGGACTACCGCGCCATGGAGCGATTGCGCCGGCGCGTGGAACAGATCGTCACCGATCCCGAGACCGCGGAGAAGTTGAAGCCGTACTACCGCAACATGTGTAAGCGGCCGGTATTCAACGACGAATACCTGCCGACGTTCAACCGGCCCGATGTGACCCTGGTCGACGTCTCCGACACCAAGGGCGTGGAGCGGATCACGCCCAAGGGCGTCATCGCGCACGGCGTCGAATACGAGGTCGACTGCATCGTCTTCGCCAGCGGCTTCGAAATCACCACCGCGCTGGATCGCCAGTTCGACATCGCGCCGTTCGCCGGCCGTAACGGGAAGTCGCTGTACGAGCACTGGGGCAAGGGTTTTCGCACGCTGCACGGAATCATGGCGCACGGATTCCCGAACCATTTCGCGACCGGCTTCATTCAGGGCGGGGTCACCGCGGCCACCACGCTGATGTACGAGCAGCAGGCCGACCACATCGCCTACATCATCGCGCAGGCGCAGGCACGCGGCGCGACCCGCGTGGAGCCGACGGCGGAGGCCGAAGCGGCGTGGGTGCAGACGATTCGAGCCAACACCGTCGACAACAGCGCCTTCGTCATGGAATGCACCCCCGGCTATTACAACAGCGAGGGCGAGCCCAACGGCCGCTCGTTCCTCGGCGACCCGTTCTGGGGTGGTTTCTATGTCCTCGAGGAAATGCTGCAGGCCTGGCGTGACGCCGGCGATATGGACGGCCTCACGCTGACCACCTAGACCCGGAAGATGTTGCGCGAGAGGATATATCGTTGTCCGAACTGAGATTCGACGACCGCGTCGCGGTGGTCACCGGCGCCGGACGCGGTCTGGGCCGGGCGTATGCCCTGCTGCTGGCCGAACGCGGCGCGAAGGTCGTGGTGAACGATTCCGGTGCCAGTATGCGCGGCGACGACGCCGACGCCGGAGTCGCCGCCGAGGTGGTCGCCGAGATCGGCGCCGCGGGCGGCACGGCCGTGGCGTGCACCGCATCGGTCGCCACCCCGGAGGGCGGCCGGGCGATCGTGGACACGGCGCTGGACCGGTTCGGGCGCCTCGACATCCTGATCCACAACGCCGGCACCGTGCGCTACGGATCGCTGACCGAGCTGAGTTACGAGGATTTCGAGGCCGTGGTGGATGTGCATCTGCGCGGGGCCTTCCACACCGTGCGCGCGGCCTTTCCGGTCATGAGCGAGGCCGGTTACGGGCGGGTGGTGCTGACCTCCTCGATCGGCGGCATCTACGGCAATCGGGCGGTCGCCAATTACGCCGTGTCCAAGGCGGGCATGATCGGGCTGTCGAATGTGGTCGCCCTCGAGGGCGCCGAGGTGGGCGTGCGCTGCAACATCATCGTGCCTTCGGCTCTCACCCGGATGGCCGCCGGCATCGACACCTCCGCCTATCCGGATATGCGCCCGGAACTGGTGGCCCCCGCGGTCGCGTATCTCGCGCACGAATCATGTTCTCTCACCGGTGAATTGCTCGTCGCGATCGCGGGCCGGGTGGCGCGGGCCTATATCGCCGAGACGCCGGGGGTGTATCAGCCGTCCTGGACCGTCGACGAGGTCGCCGCACGCATCGACGACATCCGCAACACCGACAACTCGTGGATCCTGCCGCCGCTGAGCGCGCACGCCGACCACATCGGCCGCAGCTTCGCGATGGCGACCGAAGGGAAGCAGCAGTGAAGGTTTACGAACGGATACTCGAACTTTTCGAGGCCGAGGGTATCGACACCATCTTCGGCATTCCGGATCCCAACTTCGTCCATTTGTTCCACCGCGCCGAGGAGCGCGGCTGGAAGGTGGTGGCGCCGCATCACGAGGAATCGGCCGGAATGATGGCCGAGGGCGTCTCGCGGATGACCGGGAAGGCCGCGGTGTGCATCGGCACCCTGGGCCCCGGTATCGCGAATCTGTCCGGTGCCATCATGTGCGCCAAGGTGGAGAATTCGCCGATCATCTTCCTGGGCGGGCAGCGAGCCCGGATCACCGAGCAGCGGGTGCGGCGCGGCCGGATCCAGTTCGTGCAGCAGGCCGGTCTGGTCGAGAATTCCGTGAAGTACAGCGCCAGTATCGAATATGCGGATCAGACCGACGAGATCATCCGCGAGGGGCTGCGCAAAGCGCTGTCGGGAACGCCGGGGCCGGTGTACATCGAATATCCGTCGCATGTGATCGAGGAGGAACTCGATCTGCCGCCGGCGCTGCCACCGCATCGGTACCGCCTGGTCGGACAGACCGCGGGCCAGGACCGCATCGCCGAAGCGGCCGAGCACATCCGGGCCGCGAAGCAGCCGATTCTGCTGATCGGGCACGGCGTGCACACCGCGCGGGCGGCGGAATCGGTGAAGCGACTGGCCGATCTCATGGCCGCCCCGGTGATCCAGACCTCCGGCGGCACCTCCTACATTCCCGGCCTCGAGGATCGCACCTTCCCCTACGGCTTCTCCCCGTCGGCGGTGGAAGCGGTCGTGCAATCCGATCTGTGCCTGGCCATCGGCACCGAACTCGGCGAACCCGTGCACTACGGTCGCGGCCGGCACTGGCAGGCGGGCGAAGCGGACCGGACATGGATGCTGGTGGAACAGGATCCGGCCGCCATCGGGGTGAACCGTCCCATCGACGTGCCGCTGGTCGGCGACCTGCGGGCGGTGGTTCCGCAGCTGGTCGACGCACTGCGCGACACGCCCCGCACTCCGTCCCCGGAGCTGGCGGACTGGATCGAGCGCGACGCCGCCCGGCTGGCCGAACTGGCCGAATCCGCGCCCAGCGGGATGAGCCCGGTCCATCCCGCACGCCTGATCGTCGAGGCGACCAAGGCGTTTCCCGCCGACGGCATCATGGCCCGGGACGGCGGCGCCACCACGATTTTCGGCTGGACGTACTCGCAGGCCAAGCCGCACGACGTCATGTGGAATCAGAACTTCGGACATCTGGGCACCGGGCTGCCGTATGCCATCGGCGCCTCGGTGGCCGACGGCGGCAAGCGGCCGGTCATGCTGATCACCGGCGACTCCTCCTTCCAGTTCCAGATCGCCGAACTGGAAACCGCCGCACG
The DNA here is from genome assembly GCF_001612845.1 of Nocardia elegans NBRC 108235. Lineage (GTDB taxonomy): Bacteria > Actinomycetota > Actinomycetes > Mycobacteriales > Mycobacteriaceae > Nocardia > Nocardia nova. The sequence continues at coordinate 15,673 of NZ_BDBF01000076.1, forward strand.
CCTGAATCTGCCGCTGGTCTGTGTGGTCGGCGTCGACTACGCCTGGGGTCTGGAGGTCGGCGTCTACAAACGCACCTTCGGCCACGGGTCGCTCGAAACCGGCGTGCACTGGAGCACCGCGGTCCGGCTGGACAAGGTGGCCGAGGGATTCGGCTGCTACGGCGAATACGTCGAACGCGACGAGGACATCGCACCGGCCGTCAAACGCGCCTTCGCCAGCGGCAAACCGGGGGTCGTGCACGTCGCCGTCGATCCGAAGGCCAATTCCGAGGAGATGCCGAGCTACGACGAATTCCGCACCTGGTACGCCGAAGGGATGCAGTAGACCCGTGCTCGACAAACCAAGCCCCACAGCACATCCGGAGAGAAGGACAGGCGGCTCATGCGCGAATATCTGACGTTCTACATCGGTGGGCAGTGGGTCGAACCGGCGACCGCGCAGACCATCGACGTGATCAACCCGGCGACCGAACAGGTCTGCGGAAAGGTCGCCGCCGGATCGGCCGAGGACGTGGACCGGGCCGTGGCCGCGGCGCGGGCCGCGTTCGAGACCTGGTCGGCGACCACTGTGGCCGACCGCCTCGCCGTGTTACGGGCCGTCGCGGCCGAATATCAGCGCCGCCGTGACGATCTGGCGGCGGCGCTCACCGAGGAGATGGGCGCACCGGCCGCGCTCGCCGGCGGTTTCCAGGTCGATCTGGGCGCCGGACATCTCGATACCGCGATCGCCGCACTCGCCGAGTACAGCTTCGAGCAGCGCCACGGCGCCTCGCTGGTGGTCAAGGAACCGATCGGGGTGTGCGGACTGATCACGCCGTGGAATTGGCCGCTGAATCAGATCGCGGTCAAAGTGTTTCCGGCGCTGGCCACCGGGTGCACCGTCATCTTGAAACCGTCGGAGCAGTCGCCGTTCACCGGGCAGATCTTCGCCGAGATCCTCGACGCGGCCGGGGTGCCCGCCGGGGTGTTCAATCTGGTGCAGGGCGACGGCCCGGGCGTGGGCGTGCCGCTGTCGGGCCATCCCGGTATCGACATGATCTCGTTCACCGGCTCCACCCGTGCCGGTATCGATATCGCCCGCAACGCCGCGCCCACCGTCAAGCGGGTCACCCAGGAACTCGGCGGCAAGAGCCCGAATATCGTGCTCGACGACGCCGACTTCGCCACCAACGTCGCCAAGGGCGTGGTGACGATGATGAACAATTCCGGCCAGACCTGCAGCGCTGGATCGCGGATGCTGGTCCCCGCCGCACGCATGAACGAGGCGATCGACGCCGCACGCGAGGCCGCCGCCGGCATCACCGTCGGCGATCCGACCGGCGAGGTCGCCATGGGCCCGGTGGTGTCCGGCGCCCAGTTCGACAAGATCCAGGCACTGATCCGCAAGGGCATCGAGGAGGGCGCCACCCTGGTCACCGGCGGCACCGGCCGGCCGGACGGGCTGGAGGTCGGCTTCTTTGTCAAGCCAACGGTTTTCGCCGATGTGGGCAACGATATGACGATCGCCCGCGAGGAGATCTTCGGGCCGGTCCTGACCATTCTCGGCTACGACGACCTCGATCACGCGATCGAGATCGCCAACGACACCGAATACGGTCTGGCCGGCTTCGTCGCGGGAGCCGACCTCGAGCAGGCGCGCGCGGTCGCCCGCCGCATCCGCGCCGGATCGGTCGCCATCAACGACGGCTTCGACTTCGCCTGCCCCTTCGGCGGCTACCGCAAGAGCGGCAACGGACGGGAATGGGGCGCATACGGTTTCGAGGAGTACCTCGAGACGAAGGCGATCCTCGGATACGCACCGGAGGAGGGGGCGTGAGAAGATCCGCGCGCCCCGCACCCGGCGCTTCGCGCGCCGGGGCGGCGGTCCGATGACCGCCGTGCCCGCCGCCCCGGAAGCGTGGATCGCTCGCGAAACCATACGGGACCTGCTCACCCGCGTGGCCCGCGGTGAGGACCGGCGCGACGCCGAGTCGATTCGCGCGGCCTTCTGGCCCGATGCGACGGTCGATTTCGGGATATTCGCCGGGTCGTTCGACGACTATCTGGCATGGGTGACCCCGGGCGCGGCGGCGGTCGTTCTCACCCAGCACGTGCTGGGACAAACTCTGGTCGAACTCGACGACACCGTGGCGCGGGCGGAAACGCACGTCACCGCGTATCACCGCGTCGACACCGGTGGGGAACATCGCGATCTGCTGCTGAGCGGCCGCTATCTCGACCGGTTCGAGCGGCGGGCTGCGCACTGGCGCATCGTGCGGCGGGTCATGCTCTACGACTGGACGCAGGATCTCGGCGTCTCGGCCGACTGGTCGCGGGGACTGATGGGCGCGCCGTTCTCGGCCGGCCATTTCACCGGCCGGACGAAATCCGACCACAGCACGGCGTTCTTCGAACGGCGCGTGGAGGAAACGATGGTCTGCGACAGGAAAGACGGCGATGGGTAGCCTGACGGGCCGCGTCGCGGTCGTCACCGGCGCCAGTCGCGGCATCGGCAAGGGGATCGCGCTCGCGCTCGCCGAACAGGGCGCCACGGTGTACGTGACCGGCAGAACCCGCACCCCTGGATCGCATCCGCTTCCCGGCACGGTCGGCGCGACCGCCGCGGCGTGCGACGACCGGGGCGGGACCGGGGTGGCGGTCGCCGTCGACCACGGCGACGACGAACAGGTGGCCGCACTGTTCGCGCGGGTGCGCACGGAACAGGGACGCCTCGACATCCTGGTCAACAATGCCTTCTCGCTGCCGGAGGATCTGACCGATCCGCGGCCGTTCTGGGAGAAGCCGCTGTCGAACTGGGAGATGGTCGACGTCGGGGTGCGCTCGAATTTCGTGGCCGCCCATCACGCCGCCCGGATCATGGCTGCACAGCAATCGGGGCTGATCGTGGCGATCTCCGGATATACCGGCGTCGCCTACACCTACGGTGTCGTCTTCGGCACCGCCAAATCCGCGGTCGACCGGATGGCTCGCGATATGGCCGTCGAGTTGAAACCCGTGGGGGTCACCTCGATTTCGCTCTGGCAGGGATTGACCCTCACCGAGCGCGCCGAACGCAATCTGGCCACTGTCGACGGCCTGAGCGAGCAACCGTCGACGCGGCCACAGGATGCGTGCACGCCCGAGTTCCCCGGCCGGGTCATCGCGCGACTCGCCACCGACCCGGATCTGCTGTCGCTGACCGGCGGCACATACATCACCGCCGAATTGGCGCGACGCTACGGCGTCACCGACGTCGGCGGAGCCACCGTCCCATCCCTGCGGACCACCCGCGGGGCCCCCATCTGGGCGGCGATATGAGCATCGCCGCGACACCGCTTCGCCTCCGAGGACTCGCACGATGACCGCCACCGACCGCCAGGATCGCCTCGCCCACCTGCTCGACCGGCAGGACATTCTCGACTGCCTGACCCGGTTCAGCCGCGGCATGGACCGCTTCGACCGCGCGCTGTTCCTGTCCGCCTTCCACGACGACGCCACCATCGCGGCCGGTGATTTCGTGGGTGGCCCCGCCGAACTCTACGACTGGGCGCGCGCCATGCATGAGCAGGGACAGTCGGCCACCCAGCACAATCTGCTCAATCACACCTGCGATCTCGAGGCCGATACCGCGCACACCGAAACCTATTACCTGTTCGCCGCCCGCAATCGTGACGACAGCAACTGGCTGGCCGGCGGACGCTATCTGGACCGTCTCGAGCGGCGCGCCGGGCAATGGCGAATCACGCTGCGCACCAACGTCATCGAATGGTCCGGCCTGGTCCCGACCATGCCGATTCCGTTCGCCGACGTCCCCGGCGTCCACCTCAACGGCGTGCCGTCGCGCAGCACCACGGATCCCTCGTACCAGCGGCCGCTGATCAACAAGCGGCGCCGCAGCATTCCCGGCTGACCCCAGCCGCGCAGCATCGACAGACAGGAGCATCGGATGCCGGCGATCACCACCACCAAACTCAGCGAAACGGTCGGCGTGCGGGTCGACGATGTCGACCTCGACCGGCTGCGCAGCGACGACGACCTGCCACAGGCGTGCCTGGCCGCGCTCGAGGAACACGGCGTGCTGCTGTTCCCGCGGTTGCACGCCGACGACGAGACGCAGGCCGCGTTCTGCCGCAAACTCGGTGAGCTGGTGCAGTTTCCGCTGTACCCGAATCCGGATGTGATGGAGATCAGCTTCGATCCGGACAACCCCAACGTGGAGTACTTCGCCAGCAACGACTACTGGCATCTGGACGGTTTCATGGACGAGGTGCCGGCGAAGGCATCCATCATGAGCGCTCACGTGGTGACCGAGACGGGAGGTGAAACCGCGTTCGCGAGCACGTACGTCGCCTACGACCAATTGTCCGAGGAGGAGAAGCGGCGGTTCGAAGGGTTGCGGGTGTGGCACAGCTTCGAGGCCATTCAGCGGCTGACGTATGCGGACCCGACACCGGAACAGCTCGAGGAGTGGGCGCGTCGCGGCGGACGGGAACATCCGCTGGTGTGGACGCACGAATCCGGCCGCCGCTCACTGGTTTTCGGCGCCTCGGCGGATCATGTGGTCGGCATGGACCAGGACGAGGGCCGCGTTCTGCTCGACGATCTGCTGGCGCGCGCGACCGCCCCGGACCGGGTGCTGACCCATCGGTGGTCGGTGGGTGACATGGTGATCTGGGACAACACCGGTCTGGTGCATCGGGCCTGCCCGTTCGATCGATCGCAGCCGCGACGCATGCACCGCTCCACCCTGGTCGGGCAGGAGTCGATCAAATGAGCGGCCGCACAGCGATCGTGACGGGCGGCGCATCCGGAATCGGCGGCGCGATCGCGCGCCGGTTGGCCGCCGACGGCTCGCCGGTGGCGGTGTTCGACGTGGACGGCGCGGCGGCCGATCTCGCGGCGCGGGAGATCGGCGAGGCCGGCGGTAAGGCGATCGGGGTGGCCGTGGACGTATCCGACCGCGCCGCCATCGACATCGGAGTGCAGCGGGTGCGGGCCGAGCTGGGACGGCCCTCGATTCTGGTCAACAGTGCCGGAATCACCACGTCCGGGCCGTTTCTCGACATCACCGCACAGCAGTGGGCGCGGGTGCTGGCGGTCAACCTCACCGGCACGTTCGACTGCTGCCAGGCCGTGCTGCCCGATATGGTCGAGCAGGGCTGGGGACGCATCGTCAACATCTCCTCGTCGAGTGTGCACAGCGGCGCGGCGGGGATGGCCGCGTATGTGTCCTCGAAGTCCGGCGTGCTGGGGTTGACGAAGGTGCTCGCGCTGGAGTTCGCGCGAAAAGGCATCACTGTCAACACGATTCCGCCCGGGTTCATCGATACGCCGATGATGCGAGCCACCGCCGAGCGCGGCTTCATCGATGTCGGGAAGCAGATCGACGCGACTCCCGTCGGGCGGATCGGGCTGCCGGAGGATATCGCGGCCGCCTGCGCATTCCTGGTGAGCGAGGAGGCCGGCTACATCACCGGCCAGGTGATCGGCGTGAACGGCGGACGCAACACCTGAGGCGGGTCGCGGCGGGGCCGGGTCTGCCGTCCGGCCTCACCACCGGGACCGGCCCCGCCTCCGGCAGGACGCCGGGTTACCGATGCCGCGGCAGATAGGGCTTCAGATCGTCCTCGGGTTCGACGCCGAAGGACCGCAAGGCCATGGCGAGCATATCGTAGGTGCCGACGGTGAAAACGATATCCATGAGTTGATTCGGCTCGAATTCGGCGGCCAGAATCTCCCACGTCGCGGCGCCGACCACACCGTCGGACAGTAATTCGTCGGTGGCGACGAGCAACGCCTTCTCGGCCGTCGCCCATTCATCGTCCGGCTCCCCAGCCGCGACCCTTTCTATTTCCGCTTTCGGCATTCCCGCTATTTCGGCGAGAATCGCATGCTGGGCCCATTCGTAATCACAATTCCGGACGGCGGCGACGCGCAGGATCAGCAGTTCGCGCTGCCGGTCGTCGAGTGTGGATCCGTACAGCAGGTGGCCGTTGAAGCTCAGGAATGCCTTGGCCAGCGCGGGATATCGCGCGAGCGTACCGAGCAGGTTGGCGCCGGCGGGGTGGGTGTCGGCCGGGGTGTCACCGAGCACGGAGGAACGAAATTCTCCGATGAAGCCGACCAGTTCCGGCGACCACTCCGACTTTTCCGCGGGCGATATGCGAGCCACGACCGACTCCTTCCGGCCGGCGCGCATACGACCCGGCCATGAATATTCGGGCCGCACCTGGCCGCCCTGAATCCGCATTCCACCGGCGAATACCGGCTTCGGAAAATGCTATCAAAACCATCATTGTTTCGCGACGGTGTTCCGTGCGGATCATGCCGCCGCCGTCTACAATTCGGTCCGAATTCCGACCCGATCGCAGTGGGAGCGAACGTGCTGGGAGACGAGCCCGTCTCGGCCGCGTACGCGGCCAACGCCGAGTTCTGGATTCGCATCGTGCGCGAAGACCTCGACCCGTACCGCAGCGGCCTCACCGACCCGGCGCTGCTCGCGCTCGTCGGCGAGTGCACCGGCCTGCACATCCTGGACGCCGGATGCGGTGAAGGGTATCTGACCCGCGAATTGATCACGCGCGGTGCGGGTTTCGTACACGGCGTCGACACCTGCGCGGAATTCGTCGCGGCCGCCGCGAGCCATCCGGCGCACGATCCGTCGCGCGCGCGATTCCGGCTTGCCGACGTGGCCGCACTGCCGCTGGCCGACGACAGTGTCGACCTGGTGGTGGTCAACCGCCTCCCGCACGGACTGTTCGAGCCGGGGCGGCGCTTCACCGAATTCGCCCGGGTCCTGCGTCCGTCGGGACGGCTGGTGATGCTGATGATGCATCCCTGCTTCTATGTCGCGCGCGGCGAACGCACAAGCGCCGGAACAGGTTTCACGGTCGACGACTATTTCGGCGGGCGCACGGTGCGACAGCGGTTCGACGTCGCGGGGACCAACTCCCCCGCAGCATCGGTTCAAGCGCTGTACTCACTGGAAGCGACGATCGGAATGCTCACCACCGCCGGATTCGCGATCACCACCCTGCGCGAACCCCGGCCCTCCGATCGGCAGCGGCGCGAAAACCCTTGGTGGGACGAACATTTCACTCGTCCGCTGTTCCTGCTGCTCGAGTGCGCGCTGCTGTAGACGCGGCCGATAGCGCACGGGCTACTGCTCGTCCCGACGGTGGAGCGTCAGCAGGAGATGATCGAGACGGGTCCGCGTCGGCGCGGGCACCGGGGGCATGCTGTCCAGATCGTCGACGAGGTGCGCGGCCAATTCCTGCAATTTGATGTTGGTTTCCTGGGATCGCCATGCCAGCACCCGGAACGCCTGCTCCGCCGAGATCCGGTAGACGAACATCAGTATTCCCTTGGCCTGTTCGATCGCCGCCCGGCGCTCGATCACGGCGGGCAACTCCTCCTCGAGCAGTAGCCGGCGCTCCCGGTCGACCGATTCGGTGAGGTCGACGTAATAGCCCTGCGTGCCGATCGCCTGACCCGACGCATCGAGCGTCGGCTCCGACACCACCAGCACGTCGCGGACCGTGCCGCCGGTGTCGACGATGCGGTGCCTGCTGGAGAACGGTGCGTGGTCCTCCACCGAGGTAACGATGGTGGCCTCGACCCGGTCTCGGTCGTCGGGATGCTTGTGCGCGAGCAGCAGCTCGGTGGTCGGCTCGACCTGCCCCGGGGCGTAACCGTGCATGCGGGCCACCTCGTCCGACCACTCCCACCGTTGTTCGGCGAACCAGAATCGGAACCGGCCGACGCCTTGCGGATCACCGGCGCCCACCACCCGCTCGACGCCGTCATCCTGCCCGCCGCCAACCATGGTCGCAGCCTACTCCCCCGCTCGGCAGGACCTCTCACCTGCGCCGATGCTCCGCCGACGGCGCCGACGGGGCGGCCGTGCCGAGGCGATGCGCGGCGGCATCCGATCCGTAGCCCAACCGATACCGGATCCTTTCCGGTTCTCGACCGATGAAACCGGAGGGTCCGTAGGATCGGTTCGGTACGCGAACGGCGCGCATCCGCCCGCCCCCCAGCGTTCGATTGTGCACCACGTAGATGCGTTGCGCGCCAACCTGTTTCGAAACTCCGGCGCAGGCCGAGGCGAACGATAGCCGAATGCGAACATCCGTGCGCAGGCACAGCACCGATGAGCTTGCGTGATCGAGGTGCTCGCTCCATGTCGTCGCATACGACGGAAACGGAGTGGCCCGAATGACACATCCCGCACGAACCCACCGGACCGGAGGCGCCCGGTCGCGTAGCGACAGCTACGACAACATCGAACCGTGGTTCGACAAACTCGCCGACCTCGACGCCACCGACCCGCACCGGCGGGCGCTGCGCGAACACATCATCGAATTGTGTTTGCCCCTGGCCGAGCACATCGCACGCCGCTACCTCAACCGCGGCGAGGCCTACGACGATCTGCTGCAGACCGCCCGCATGGGCCTGGTACTCGCGGTGGACCGCTTCGACCCGGGCCGTGGCGCGCCGTTCCTCGGCTTCGCCGTTCCCACGATCATGGGCGAGGTGCGCAAACACTTCCGCGACCACACCTGGGCGGCCCGCGTACCCCGCCGCTACAAGGAACTGCGCCACCGGATCGTCAAGGCCGGCGATCCTCTCACGCAGCGCCTGGGCCGGGCGCCCAACGCCCGGGAGCTGGCCGCCGAGCTGGATGTCGACATCATCGACATCACCCAGGCGCTGGTCGCCGCCAACGTCTACCAGTGCGATTCCCTCGACGCCGCGCGCACCGAACGCGACGACACGCCGTCTACGGCGGCCGTCGCGCTCGGTGTAGACGAGCCCTGCTACGAGCTGCTCGAACAGGCCGCCGCGGTCCGGCCGCTCATCGCCGATCTGCCCCAGCGCGACCGCGACATCCTCGTCCTGCGATTCTTCGAATCGAAAACGCAATCGGAGATCGCCGAGCATTTCGGGGTGTCACAGATGCACGTGTCACGACTGCTGACCCGCATTCTGGACACGCTGCGCGACGGGGTGTGGCGCACACCCGAGGACGCGGTCGCACAGCCGTAGCGCGGCGAATCGGCCGGTGCCGGCTATCCGCCGCGCTTCTCCGAGGCGACGAACAACAGCCCGCCGATCATCGCCATATTCTTGTGGAACTGCACCTGTTGCGGCTTGCGCGCCGCGGGGTCGTCGAGCGCCCAGAACGCGTGTCCCGCTATGGTTGTCGGCACCATCGAGGCGACCAGCGCCAGCGCCGACAGCCGCGGTAATCTGCCCAGCGCCAGCAATACGCCGGCGGCCACCTGGACGCCCGCGTTGACCTGCACCAGCAGCTTGTCGTCCTCGGGCAGCGGTACGACCGTACGCACCGCCGCGAGGGTCGGCGCCGCCGCCTCCGGCCGGGCGCCGGGCTCGCGCAACGCGTCCGCGCCGAGTACCGCGTAGGTGGAGCCCATCAGTACGCGCGCCGCCGCACGCATCGGGTCGAAGGGCATATCAACTCCATTCCGGGAGGGAGCGAGGTAGTTGCCGTCGTGACGGCGACTACCCCGCTCGCCGATCTCCATACGGACGTCGTGCCGAATGGGCGCGGTCGCCGCACGCTGACGGCCGAGGTCACCAGCAACCCCGCTGCCCCCAGACCCAGAACGGTGACGATCGCCCCCATCACCACATTGGTCCAGAGCACGCCCGTGGGGCCGCTCACCCACGCCCCAGGGGCTGATGATCTGCCAGACGCCGATCGGGATCAGGACCCAGCTCAGCCCACAGCCGTGCGTCGGCATCGCGGTGATCACCAGGCCGATCACGGCCACGGCGATACCGAGGATCAGATTCTGCATGACCAACTTCGTTCGGTGCCGTCCGATCGGCCGGCACTGTCGGGGCTACCCGGTGTCGCCGCGATGAACCTGGGCGGGGAAGCGGGATCAGGATGTGCGGTCCGGGCGATCCGTTCGGATGGCGGCCGACGCGGCGGCGCGGGAACGGACGCCGAGTTTGGTGCGCGCGTTCGCGATGTGCCGGTGCACGGTGTGCGGACTGAGGGTCAGCCGCTCGCCGATCTGCGCGTCGGTGAGCCCCTCGGCGACCAGGCGCAGAATTTCGCGCTCGCGCTCGGTCACCGCCTCGGGCCCCGGCGGTGCCGGCTCGGCCCGCACCGGATATCCCAGCCCGCGCAGAATCGCGTCGGCGACCGAGGTCGCATCACCGCGCCACGGGAAATGGTCCTCGCCGTACAGTTCCACGAAGGTCGCGCGGGGCACCCGGCGGGCGACGTCGAGGCCGAGCGCGAAAGGCACCGCGCGATCGTCCCTGCGATGCAGCACGGTGGTCGGGACGGTGACGGCCGCCAGGTACTCGGTGGCGTCGAGTTCGTATGTGGCGGCCAAGGATCGGGCGGCCTGTTCCGCCGTCGCGGACAGCCGCTGGAATCGGGCGAACCGTTCGCGTTCGGCGCTGTCGGCGCCGGGCACGAACACATCGGCCAGCAATCGGGAACCCAACCCCCAGTGCGCGGAGATCGCGTCCACCAGCGCTCGGCGCGCCCCGTCCGGTGCGATGTCCACGCCCCGGGCGAACGAACCGTACAG
>NZ_BDBF01000077.1 GCF_001612845.1 Nocardia elegans NBRC 108235
TTTCGAGCCCTATTTCTATCGGTTCGACATTTCCCGGAGGCGTTCATCGAGGGTGGCGAGTTGCTCGCTCGTCCCGTGCTCGCGCCATTCCGGCTTTTCGTGGTCGTCGAGATAGGCCCCGTGTTCGGTGAGGGTCAGGCGGGTGCCGGCCGCGGTTTCGGCGAATTCGACAGTGGTGAGCGAGACCGTCACGACGGCGTCGTCCACACCCATGGTGGAGGTGTAGACGATGCGCTCGCCGGGGACGATCTCCTGGTAGGTCGTCGTGAAGGTCATTCGCTTGCCGTCGTGCACACCGGCGGCGATCTCGCGACCTCCGACTCGGAAGTCGAGTTCGTGCTCGGTGCCGGGTGCGCTGAACCACTCGGCCTTCCGTTCCGGTTCAGCCCATGCGCCGAAAACCGTTGCGGGAGTGACGGGGTAGTCGCGTTCGAGGGTGAAGGTGGAATGGACCAGGGAATGCGTGGGCGTCATGACGACTCCTCGGGGTCGGGGTTGGTCCGCTCGGCGAGGGTGGCGCCGAGCGCGTCGAGGCGGCGTTCCCAGGGGGTCTGCCGCGCGCGTAACCAATCCTCGGCGGGCCGCAGCGCATCGGGTACCAGGTGGCAGGTGCGCACCCGGCCGACCTTCTCCGACCGCACCAGGCCGGCGTCCTGCAGTACCTGCAGATGCTGCACAACGGCCGCCAGGCTCATCTCCAGCGGCTCGGCCAGGGCACTGACTGCCGCCGGTCCCCGGCCGAGCCGCTCGAGCAGATATCTGCGGGTGGGGTCGGTGAGCGCCCGGAAGATCAGGTCCAGCCGCTCGGATTGGTTAAGCACCCACTTAAGTGTAGGAGCCTCGCCCCGATAGTCAAGTAGTTACTTAACTGTGGTCGTGCGCGCGGGCTGCTTCGAACGGCAGCCGGTCGAAGATGAAGCGGCTGGTGGTGATTCGGCCGTCGGCGACGGTGACCAGTTCCGCCGCGGGGGCGCTCGGTACCGGGAGGGTCGCGGTGTCGTAGCAGACGAGCGCGGTGGTCTCGTTCCCGAAGGCGGCGAACATCGTTGCGCTGGTGAGGATTCGGGTGAAGGGTTCCATGAATTCGCGGTAGGCCGCCGCGCCCTCGAGGCGTCCCGGGGGTGCGTCGCAGACGATGTCGTCGGCGATGTAGGTCATTGCGCGATCGATGTCCCTTCCGGTCCAGGCTTCGAAATAGGCGAGAGCCACTCGGGCCGCGGGGCTGTCGTCGGCGATCATGTCGTCCTCTTCTCGGGTCGATGGAATCGTTCCCTGATACAGACACCGGCCGGACCGGGAACGGACCGGTTGTCGGTGCCCGATGTGAGGATGGGGCTGTGAGGAAAGGACGATGACGGACTCGTCGACCGCGCGCGGTGTGGATGAGCGGACCTTTCGTGAGCTCACCGAGCCCTACCGTGCCGAGTTGCGCACGCACTGCTACCGGATGCTGGGGTCGATGTACGACGCCGAGGACGCGTTGCAGGAGACGCTGCTCGCGGCGTGGCGCGGGATGGGCGAATTCCAGCAGCGGTCGTCGGTGCGCACCTGGCTCTATCGGATCGCGACCAACCGGTGCCTGAATTTCCGCCGGGCCGCACTGCGCCGGCCGGTCGCGCCGCTGCCCTTCGACGCTCCGGAGCCGACGCGTCACGGCGAGGTGAGCTGGTTGCAGCCGTGTCCGGATGCGTTGCTGGACCCGCAGCAGGTGCTGACCGCGCGGGCCTCGGTCGAGTTGGCGTTCATCGCACTGCTGCAACAACTTCCGCCGCGTCAGGCCGCCGTCCTCGTCCTGCGGGACGTGCTCGAATTCAGTGCGGCGGAGGTGGCCGACCTGCTCGGGCTCACTCCCATCGCCGTGAAGGCCGCGCTGCAGCGCGCTCGGGAACGGCTGTCTCGCGACGCGGGCGGGCAGCCGGGGCCGGCGCCGGAGTCGCCCGCGGAACGCAGGCTCGGCGAGCGCTTCGCGCGCGCCTTCGAGGCCGCCGATGTGGGCGCCGTGGTCGCGCTGCTCACCGACGAAGCCTGGCTGACCATGCCGCCGTGGCCCCACGAGTACCGCGGCCGCGCGGCGATCGGCGAATTCCTCCGCGGTATTCCGGCATTTCGGGACGGGGCACAGATCCGGCTGCAATCGGTGCGCGCCAATGGGCAGCCGGCATTCGGCTGCTATTCCCGACGGGTGGACGGGACGTTTCGGGCGACCGGACTTCTGGTGACGACGTGCGGTCCGGACGGCATTTCGGCGCTCACGCATTTCCCGCCCGCCGAGAACTTCCCGCGCTTCGGCCTTCCGCTCGCGCTGCCGCCGCGTGGCGCGACTATTTCCTGATGGAATCGTTGCGGAAATAAAACCTAGAAAATTCCTTCAAACTCTTCCGTTGTATAGGTGTTATCGACTATCCTCCGTCTTGGCAAACCATCCGCGACATGAAGAGCGCAGTCATTGCATCGGCGCTCCGATCATAGAGACAACTTCCGGCTAACGCGCGGTCAGTCGGAGGTGTAAGCGAAGGGCCCGATCCATGACGAGGGAATCGGGCCCTTCGGTATTGTCTGGCGCAATGTCACAGGAAACGAACGCGGGTAGGATGTACGCCGGGCAGCCCGTAGAAGACCGGCAGCGGCAGCGACGTGCGCGTTTTCTGGAATCCGGACTGACTGTGTTCGCCAGAGACGGGTATGCCAATAGCTCGGTCGGAGCCATTTGCAAAGACGCCGGACTTTCCTCGCGTCAGTTCTACGAGGAGTTCACCGGGCGCGAATCGCTGCTGCTGGAACTCTACGAACAGATCGACCGGGAATCCCGGGACGCGGTGGTCGCCGCGCTGGACGCGCATGCCGATGCCAGTGCCATCGAGATCATCGACGCCGGAGTGCGCGCCTATATCGAGTCCATCGGGCGCGATCCGCGCAAGGCCCGCGTCGCTCTCGTCGAGGTGGTGGGCGCCGGGCCGAAGGTGGAGAAGTTCCGGTTGGAGCTGCGGCGCGCATGGGGTGCGCTGCTGGCCGGAGCCGCCGAGGATGCGGCGCTGCAGGGCGAGATTCCCAGCGGCGACTACGAGACGCGCATGCTCGCCATCATCGGTGCGGTGAATTACGTGGTCGACGAGTGGAGCGGTTCGGAGCCACGCCGGCCTCTCGACGAGGTGATCAGGGTGTTGCGCCGGGTCATCATGGGTGCGGTCAGCGCCTGATCGACGAAGCATCGTGCCGCCGAACGGGATTCGCTCTAGCATCGATACGTGCATGTTTCGCCGGGGGGCGGGCAGTCCCCGACATTCGTCGTCTGTGGCGACAACCCGCTCGTCCATCAGCTGGCACTGCAGTTGACCACCCGGTTCCCCGACGCCAGCGTGACCGCGGTGCTGCCGAATCGCAACGGTAGCTACGTACCGCAGCTGGAGAAGCTGGACCGGGTCCGGATTCTGTGCGCCGAGCGCCTGGACGAAACCGTTCTGCGCGCGGCCGGGGTGGAGCGGGCGCCGGCCCTGGCCCTGGTTGATCAGGCGGATGTGGAGAACTTCCACGCCGCGCTGCGCGCGCACGAACTCAACCCTCGGATCCGGCTGGTCATTCGAATGTTCAACACCGGCTTGGGTTTTCGCATCCGCCGGTTGTTCTCCGACTGTGTGGTTCTCTCGATCTCGGAGATGGCCGCGCCGTCGTTCATCGCCGCGGCCCTCGGCGAGAAGGCGCAGGGTTATCTGCGGCTGGGGGAACGCACGCTGTATGTCGCGGCAGTCGGTGATGCGCCGCCGGACCGGGTGGTGTCCGGACTGGCCGGCGGGCCCGGCACAATCGCGTTGCGCTCGCCGCACGCACCGGCGGACCGGGTGCTGGCGCTGGCCGGGCGGGTGCCGTACTCCCCCGGGGCGCGGCGGCGCTGGCTGAATCAGCTGCGCTATCTGGTCCGCCACGATCTGATCCGGCTGCTGCTGGTGATGCTGATCATCATCGCGGCCGTGTGCGTCATGATGGTATTGATCGGAAACAGCTGGGGCACAGCGGTATACGAAACACTGCTGGATTCGGCGGGTGCGGCGCAGCCGGAGCCGGGGCGCGAACCGCTGTTCAAGATCCTGCAACTGGGGGTGGTCTTCACCGGGCTGGCGATGACGCCGGTGGTCACCGCGCTGGTGGTGGGCGGAGTCCTGCGGGCGCAGCTCTCGGAATATTCGATCGACCCCTCGCGAATGGAAAACCACGTGGTGGTCGCGGGATTGGGCAATGTCGGGATGCGCGTGGTGGAACAGTTGCGCGACCTCGGCGTACCGGTGGTCGGGCTGGACTACGACGAGAACGCGCGCGGCATCGCGCTGGCTCGCAGCCTGGGGGTGCCGGTGGTGATCGGGCAGGCCACCTGGGAGGACACACTGCGTGCGGTGGGTGTGCCGAAGGCGCGTGCGCTGGTCCTGCTGACCTCCAGTGACGCGGTGAATCTGGAGGCCGCGATGCTCGGCCAGTCCTACCGTGACGATCTGCGGGTGGTGCTGCGCGTCTCCGACGACGACCTGGCCGACCGGGTACAGCGCAGCCTCGGGAAGGCGGTGGTACGCAGCGTCTTCCAATTGGCCGCCGACGGATTCGCCGCGGCGGTGGTGGAGCGGCGGGTGATCGCGACCCTGACGATCAACCAGGCCACCCTGCTGGTCGCCGAGGTTCCGGTGGAGCCGGGATCGGCGCTGATCGGGCTGCGGATCGCCGACCTCGGATCGACGGAGCACACCCGGGTCATCGCGGTGCAGCCGGCGGTCGGCGACGCGCTCGAATGGCAGCCCGCGGCGCAGAGGGTGCTCGCCGCGGGCAACCAGCTGGTGGTGGTGGCGACCCGGCTGGGGCTCGAGGAACTGCTGGAGCGCAGTTGCGCACCCGCGGTGAACGACACCGCGCGCGAGGCCATCGTGGCGGCGGAAGCGTTGGTCGCGGACGCGGTGGAGGAAGTGGTAGCCGACGCGGCGAGAGGATCGGTCGCCGAGGGGGGAATGGTTGCGGAGGTGGCGGGCCGGTCTGTCGCCGACGCGAAGGCCGAGGGGCTCGCCGGTACGCAGGGCGATGTCGCGGAGGACGCGGTGGATCGGGAGACCGGGCAGCGATCCGCCGACGGGTCGGCCGAGCCGGATGCGGTGGGTTCCTGATGCGGTGAGCTCGTGAGGCGGTGGGCTCCTGCGGCTCGTGCACCGGGCGGCCTTGTGAGCTGGTGAAGAAGCGGGCCGGGCGTCGGCGGCCGGGGTGTGGCTCGCGGTAGCGTGCGCGTATGGAGACGATTCCGATCCAGATGCCGGACGGGTCGACGGTGCCGGTGCGGTTCGTCGCCGCGACCGGTCCGCACCGGCATGCCATCACCGCGGACGCCCCGCGCCCGGTCATCGTGATCATTCCGGGCCTGGGTGTGCCGGGCGAGTACTACGGGGATTTCGCGCGGGAGCTGGCGCGGCGCGGATTCGATGCGGCGATCGGGGAGTTGCGGGGTAACGGTGACAGCCGGCCGAAGCCGAGTTCGTCCAGTACCTACGGCTACCACGAGCTGGTGTCGATCGATTTTCCGGCGATCTTCGAGGCCGTGCGCACCCGTTTCCCGGACAGTACGCCGATGCTGCTCGGGCACAGCATGGGTGGCCAGCTCGGGGTCATGTACGCCGCGCGGATCCGGGGCCGGCTGGGCGGGCTGATTCTCGTCGCCTCCGGCACGCCCTACTACCGGGGATACGGCGGAATCGCCCGCTCCGCAATGCTGGTCGGACCGGCCGCCATCTCGCTGACCGCGAACCTCGCCGGTTTCTGGCCGGGCGATCGAATCACCGCCGGCGGATTCGGGCGGCAGTCCAAGGTACTGATCTCCGATTGGGCCCGGCTGGCCCGCACCGGCCGATTCGTGCCGGTCGGCGCCGATATCGATTACGACGAGCGCATCGCGCGGCTCACGCTGCCGGTCCTCTCGATCACCGTCACCGGCGACGATCTCACCCCGCGCAGTGCGGCCGCACATCTGCTGGAGAAGCTTCCCAAGGCGCGCGTGAGCACCTGGCACGAGCCGAAACCGTTGGGACACAACGGCTGGATCACCGATCCGGAAACGACCGTCGACCGCATCGAGAAGTGGGTGCGCGACCTGTAGCCGAACACCGCCGATTCCGGGGCCGCGGGTGCTTCAATAGACGAATGCGCAGGTGGGTCGCCCGCCGTAACCGGTGCTCCGGCCGTCGTCTCGCGTCGGCTCGACCACGAGCGCGGCGGGAATGACGGCGCGGCCGGGCGCCGCCTCCGGATCCACACTCGTCTTGGCGGTGCTGGGTTCCGGTCAATTCCTGATGACCCTCGACAGTTCCGTCATGAACGTCTCGATGGCGACGGTCGCCCACGATGTCGGCACGACGATCACCGGAATCCAAACCGCCATCACGCTGTACACGCTGGTAATGGCATCGCTGATGGTCACCGGTGGCAAGGTCGGGACGATTCTCGGGCGGCGGCGGGCATTCGGCGTCGGATTGGTCATCTACGGCGCGGGCTCGCTGGTCACCGGGTTGGCGCCGAATCTGGGTGTGCTGCTGCTGGGCTGGTCGCTGCTGGAAGGCATCGGGGCGGCGCTGATCATGCCGGCGATCGTGTCGCTGGTGGCGGCGAACTTCGCCCGCGAACGCCGCGCCGCCGCATACGGACTCGTGGCCGCGGCCGGTGCGATGGCCGTGGCCGTGGGCCCGCTCGTGGGCGGGGCGGTGACGACCTTCGCGTCCTGGCGGTACGTGTTCTTCGGCGAGGTCGTGGTCGTGGTCGCGATTCTGCTGGTGCTGCGCCGCGTGGCAGACGTACCGGCCCAGCGGGTGCACTTGGACCTTCTGGGTTCGGTGTTGTCGGTCGTCGGGCTGGGGTCCGTGGTATTCGGGGTACTGCGGTCCAGCGAATGGGGATGGATTCGCCCACACCCCGGCGGTACCGAGATCGCGGGTTTGTCGCCGGTGATCTGGTTGATCCTGGCGGGCCTGCTGGTGCTGTATGCCTTCCTGCGGTGGCAGAACCGGCTGGTGAGTTCCGGCCGGGAGCCGCTGGTCGACCCCCGGTTGTTCGGCAATCGCCGGCTCGGGGGCGGGTTGGCGATGTTCTTCGCGCAGTTCGCGGTTCAGGCCGGAGTGTTCTTCTCGGTACCGCTGTTCCTGTCGGTGGTGCTGGAATTGAGTGCGCTCGAGACCGGCGTGCGCATCCTTCCGCTGTCGATCGCGCTCGTCGCCGCCGCCGCGGGAATTCCCAAAGTAGCGCCGCGGGCGAATCCACGGCGGGTGGTGCGCCTCGGCCTCGGGTCGATGATCATCGGAATCCTGTTGCTGGCCGGAGGCATGGATCCCGGAGCGAATGCCGCGGTGGTGTCGGTGCCGATGTTGTTCATGGGCCTGGGGCTGGGGGCGCTCTCCTCGCAGCTGGGCGCGATCACGGTATCGGCGGTGCCGGATTCGCAGAGCGCGGAGGTCGGCGGGCTGCAGAACACCGCGACGAATCTCGGCGCCTCGCTCGGCACCGCGCTGATCGGCTCCATTCTCATCGCCACGCTGACCTCCTCGGTGATCAGCGGGATCGAGAACAACCCCGCGGTCCCGCCCTCGGTCGCGCAGCGCGCCGACACCGAACTGGCCGATGGCGTGCCGTTCCTGTCGAATACCCAACTGCGACAGTCGCTCACCGCCGCCGGAGTCGATCAGTCGACAGCCGACGCGGTCGTCGCGGTCAATTCCGATGCCCGCCTGCTGGCGTTGCAGGTGGCCTTCGCGGTGACGGCGATGCTGGCCGTCATCGCGTTGTTCTTCACCGGCCGGCTACCGCGGCGTGCCGTCGGCTCCGATCCGGACACCGACACCGCGGCCGGCGAGCGGACCGGAGCCGGGTAGCGCTACCTGGCTGCCAGATTGCCCGGGTCGACACTGCCCTGGTCGACATTGCTTTGGGGGCTGCCGGGTCCGGCATTGCCTGTGCCGGAGCCGTTGTGACCGAGTGCGCGGGCCTTCAGCTGGGCGAACTCGGTCGCGTCGATCGTGCCGGAGTCCAGCAGGGCCTTGGCGTCGGCGATCTGCTCGGCGGGCGACTTGCCCGCCACCTGACGGATGTAGTCGTCGGCCGCCTGCTTGGCTTCCACGTGAGCGTGCTGGGCCCGCTCGGCCATGCCCTTTCCGCGCGCGACCAGATAGACCAGAGCCGTGATGTAGGGGAATATCACCAGGCAGATCACCCATGCGGCCTTGGCGATGCCGGAGACCGTATGATCGCGGAACAGATCGGTCAGGATCTGGAACAGGATGATCAGGTAGGCCACGAAGGCGAACACCAGAATCGTGTACCAGAGGTAGTCCCAGAACGTATCCATGATGTGTGTGCTCCTCTCGAGAACCCGCTACCGAACCGCGGTGGTCGGCGAGATGGCCGAATCGGTGAGTCGCTGACGGGCAAGCCGTTCGACGAGTTCCGGTAGGGCCGGGACCGGTGATCCGCGCAGGTCTCGGAGGGCGCTCGCGACAGCGATCTCGATGGCCCGGTGTGGCGCCCGACCGCTGTCGGTGTGCGCATTGCGAATCCTGTCGTTCTCGGTCCTCGAACCGAGAATGGCAGTGCGATAGATCACGCTCCAGAGCCCAAAGGCCCTGGTCACCGCGGGCCTTTGGTCATCTGTTTCGAGAGCGGGACGCGTCGGTCAGGCGGTGTTCCGGCGCTCGATCAGCATCTGGGTGAAGAACTCGTAGATCAGCGCGGATTGGAAGGCCATCTGCTTGTTGTCGGCCGCGCCGCCGTGACCGCCCTCGATGTTCTCGTGGTACCAGACGGTCCGGCCCTGAGATTCCAGCAGTGCCGCCATCTTCCGGGCGTGGCCGGGGTGGACCCGGTCGTCGCGGGTGGAGGTGGTGAGCAGGATCGGCGGGTACGGGCGTGCCGGATCGGCCGCCATCGCGCGCTGATAGGGCGAATACTCGCTGATGTACTGCCACTCCTCGGGCTTGTCCGGGTCGCCGTATTCGGCGATCCAGGACGCGCCGGCCAGCAGCAGGTGGTAGCGCTTCATATCCAGCAGCGGCACCTGGCAGACGATGGCGCCGAACAGTTCCGGATAGCGGGTCAGCATCACGCCCATCAGCAGGCCGCCGTTGCTGCCGCCGACCGCACCGAGTTGTTCCGCGGTCGTGATATCCCGCGCGACGAGGTCTTTCGCGACCGAGGAGAAGTCCTCGTAGACCTTGTAGCGGTTGGCCTTCTGCACCTGGGTGTGCCATTCGGGCCCGTACTCGCCGCCGCCGCGGATGTTGGCCATCACCCAGGCGCCGCCGCGTTCGAGCCAGCCCATTCCCGAGGCGCCGCTGTAGCCGGGGGTGCGGGAGACCTCGAAGCCGCCGTAGCCCGAGACGACGGTCGGGCCGGGCCGGCCCTTGTGGTCGCGGTGGCGAATCACGAAGTACGGCACCATGGTTCCGTCGTCGGAGCGCGCGAAGAACTGCTCGGTGTCGATGCCCTCGGCGTCGAAATACGCCGGTTCCCGCTTGAGGGCTACCGCCGGGCTGCCCACCGAACCGGCCAGCAGCGTCGCCGGAGTGGTGAAACCGCTTGTGGTGAGCATGAATTCGTCACCGCTCTCCAGGGGATCCAGATTCATGACGTTGGTGGTCGCCATCGGCGGGGTGTCGGCGAGCGGTTCGCGGGTCCAGCCCGCGCCCGGGGCCGTCGCCGTGCCGGGGGTCAGGACGTACAGCTTGGTCTGCACGTCCTCCAGCGTGATCAGCAGCAGGTGGTTCTCGGTCCAGCCGTAGCCGTGCAGTGAGGTGTGCGCGTCGGGTTCGAAGACCACCTCGAAATCGCGTGCGCCGCCGAAGAAGTCGTCGATGTCGATGGCCAGCAGGGCGCCGGCGGGGTAGCTGCGCCCGCCCACCTCCCACGGCGATTTCAACTGCACCAGCAGCCAATCCTTGTACCAGGACTCGGAGGCGTCGGTGGGTACGTCGATATGCCGCAGCGTGCCGTCGGGGTCCAGCAGATAAACCGATTCGTTGAAGAAGTCGGTGGCGCGGGCGACGTAGTGGCGCTCGTATCCGGGCGTGCGGTCGTAGCCGGCCGAGACCATCACATCACCCGGCTCGCCCTCGAAGACGGTTTCCGCCTCCGACAGCGGGGTGCCGCGGCGCCAGCGCTTGGCCAGCCGCGGATATCCCGAGTCGGTGAGCGTGCCGGGGCCGAAATCCGTTCCCACGTAGACGGTGTCGGCATCGATCCAGCGCACCTGTGACTTGGCCTCGGGCAGATGGAAGCCGCCCGCTGCCGCCGGGCGGAATTGCCGTGTGGTCAGATCGAATTCGCGCACCACCTTGGCGTCGGCCCCGCCGCGGGACAGGCTGATCAAGGCCAGTTTCTGGTCCGGGCGCAGCACCGCCGCCCCGCCCCAGACCCAGTTCTCGTCCTCGGCCGTGGCCAGGGCGTCCAGGTCGATGAGCACATCCCAGGCCGGATCGTTACCGCGATATTCGTCGAAGGTGGTGCGCCGCCACAGCCCGCGGGGGTGTTCGGCGTCGCGCCAGAAGTTGTAGAGCCAGGGTCCGCGTCGCGTCGGGTACGGGATGCGGGTGTCGGTGTCGAGCATGGCGAGGATGCGATGGTCGAGGGCGTCGAACCGGTCGGAGGTGGCGAAGCGTTCGATCACCACCTCGTTGTGTGCCCGCGCCCAGGACAGGGCACGTTCGCCGGTGACATCCTCGAGCCACAGGTACGGGTCGGTCGTTTGCTCGGCGCCGCTCATGGGTCACATTGTGGCCTACCGGTCGGTCCGCCGACGGGCGAGAGGTGCGGCGGGTGCGTCGCGCCGCCGTGTCCGGTCGCCGCGTGCGGTCACGACTCCGTACAGTTGCGGGACGCCTCGGCGACGCCGGAAGGAGGACCGCGGTGGCACATCCGCTCTGGGAGCAGCACTGCTGCCTGCCGATCCTCCCGTCCGCCGATGTCACCGAACTGACGCGCTATCCGGCCGGCTCGTACCTGTCGGTGAATGTGGGGTACTCACTGCATTCGATCGAGGATGCGCTGGCCATGATCCACCTGCTGCGCCGGAAGGCTCTGGCGGACGGGCGTTTCCGGCTCGTCGAGTCCGTCGGCGACACCGAGGTGGCATCCGGCCCCCAGGGCCGCATCGCGCTCGCCTTCGATCTGGAGGATTCGCGGCCGCTCGACGGCGATCCGGACAACATCGCGCTGTTCCATTCGCTCGGCGTGCGTTCGCTGCTGCCGACCTACAACCACGCCAACGCGGCCGGCGGCGGCTGCCTGGACCCCGACGATCGCGGCCTGACTCCCTACGGCCGCACGATCATCCGCACGCTCGGTGAGGTCGGGATGTTCGCCGATGGGTCGCATTGTTCGCGCCGGACCGGACTGGATATCGCCGATGTCGCGGGTGGGCCGATGATCTACAGCCACTCCAATTTCGCGGCGCTGTGGCCGCATCCGCGCAATATCGGCGACGACCAGGCGCGCGCCTGCGCTGCGACCGGTGGGGTGATCGGGATCAACGGCGTCGGAATCTTTCTGGGCCGCAACCGCGTCGAGGGACGGGCCGCGCGCATCGAGGCGATGGCCGACCACATCGCCTACGGTGCCGATCTGGTCGGCGTCGAGCACATCGGGATCGGTTCGGACTTCTCGTTCGACGGGGACCAGTTCAACGCGGAGATCGCGGCCGCGCCGGAGAACTTCTCCGAGGACTACACGCGATGGGGGCCGCTGCAATGGGTGCCGCCCGAGGATCTGCTCGGACTGCCGCCACATCCGGGGACGGATGTGGACAACCCGCACGCCCGGCCCCGCGTTGCCGGACTGGACGAAGTCCTGGCCCGCAGGGGTTTCATCGACTCCGAACGCGCGGCGATCTTCCACGGCAACTTCGCCCGCGCGGCGCGGGAGGTCTGGAGGTAGGCGCACGCTGTGGCCGGCCTCTCACCCCTGCGGGGGATGGATGAGTGAGCTTCCGGCAACAGCGCTAGGCTCGTTCCCGTGACTTCCCACTACGATGTCGTCGTTCTCGGCGCTGGTCCCGGCGGTTACGTCGCCGCGATCCGCGCCGCTCAACTCGGCCTGCGAACAGCGATCGTCGAGCAGAAATACTGGGGTGGCGTGTGCCTGAACGTCGGGTGCATTCCGTCCAAGGCACTGCTGCGCAATGCGGAGCTGGCCCATATCTTCACCAAGGAAGCGAAGACGTTCGGTATCTCCGGACAGGCGAGCTTCGACTTCGGTGCCGCCTTCGACCGAAGTCGTAAGGTCGCGGACGGCCGGGTCAAGGGCGTCCACTTCCTGATGAAGAAGAACAAGATCGACGAGTTCGACGGGAAGGGCACCTTCACCGACGCGAACACCCTCTCGGTCGAACTGAGCAGCGGCGGCACCGAAACCGTCACCTTCGACAACGTCATCATCGCCACCGGCACCGAGACCAAGCTGCTGCCGGGCACCTCGCTGTCGCAGAACGTGGTGACCTACGAGGAGCAGATCCTGACCCGGGATCTGCCGGGGTCGATCCTGATCGTCGGCGCGGGCGCGATCGGTATGGAGTTCGGGTACGTCCTCAAGAACTACGGCGTGGACGTGCGGATCGTGGAGTTCCTCGACCGCGCGCTGCCGAACGAGGACGCCGATGTCTCCAAGGAGATCACCAAGGCGTACAAGAAGCTCGGCATCACCATCACCACCGGTGCCTCGGTGCAATCCATCGAGGACAACGGTTCCAAGGTCACCGTCTCGATCAAGGACAACAAGTCCGGTTCGGTCGAGACCGTCACCGTCGACAAGGTGCTGCAGGCCGTCGGTTTCGCGCCGCGGGTGAAAGGCTTCGGCCTGGAGAACACCGGCGTGCAGCTGACCGAGCGCGGCGCCATCGCGATCGACGACTACATGCGCACCAACGTGCCGCACATCTACGCCATCGGCGATGTCACCGCGAAGCTGCAGCTGGCGCACGTGGCCGAGGCGATGGGTGTGGTCGCGGCCGAGACCATCGGGGGCGCCGAGACGCTGCCGCTGGGCGACTATCGGATGATGCCGCGCGCGACGTTCTGCCAGCCGCAGGTCGCCAGCTTCGGCCTCACCGAACAGCAGGCGCGCGACGAGGGTTACGACGTGAAGGTCGCGACCTTCCCGTTCACCGCCAACGGCAAGGCGCACGGCCTGGGTGATCCGACCGGTTTCGTGAAGCTGGTCGCCGACGCGAAGTACGGTGAGCTGCTCGGTGGCCACCTGATCGGCCCGGATGTGTCGGAGCTGCTGCCCGAGCTGACGCTGGCCCAGAAGTGGGACCTCACCGTCAACGAACTCGCGCGCAACGTGCACACCCACCCGACGCTGAGCGAGGCGCTGCAGGAGGCGTTCCACGGTCTCGCGGGTCACATGATCAACTTCTGATCTCCGCGCTGACGGCCCGGTATCGGCGAATACGCCTGGTACCGGGCCGTTTTCGTGTCCGGGCGATCAGTCGCGGTGGTAGATGTCCTGCGCCGCCGAGATGACGTCGATGTTGTCCTCGAGGATCGCGATCAGGCCGTACAGCTGATCGGCGACCTGTTCGCCCAGTTCGGTGAGGGTGTATTCGACGCGCGGGGGGATGGTCTGCTGGACCTCGCGGTGAATCATGCCGTCGCGTTCGAGGGCCTGCAGGGTTTGCGACAGCATGCGTTCGCTGATGCCGTCGACCCGGCGCCGCAGCGCGCTGAAACGGTAGGGACCTTCACGCAGCGCGACGAGGGCCAGTGCGCCCCAGCGGCTCGCGACATTCTGCAGCACCGGCCGGGAGCGGCAGTTGCGCGCGAAGACGTCGGCTTCCAGGGTCGGATCGGCGTCGTCCGCCGATCGCAGTTGCCGGCTCGTCATGCTCTCGATGCTACCTATCGCTGCGGTAGTGAACTTTTCATCTGTAGTGCGGGAATATCAAGTACTAACTAATAGTTAGTACAAATGTTCTTACACCAGATCTGGAGGTTGGGTTATGACCGTCGCCGTCACCGGGGCAAGTGGGCAGCTGGGCCGTCTCGTCGTCGAGGCGCTGTCGAACAGGAATGCGGGGCCCGTCGTCGCGGTCGTCCGGGACCCGGCCAAGGTCGCCGACCTGGCCGAGCGCGGTGTGCGGGTGCGGCAGGCCGCCTATGACGATCCGGAAGCGCTGGACCGCGCCCTCGCGGGTGTGGATCGGCTACTGCTGGTGTCCGGCAACGAATTCGGTGCGCGGGTCGACCAGCACACCACTGTCGTGCGCGCCGCCGAGCGGGCCGGGGTGCAGCTGCTGGCCTACACCAGCATTCCGCGCGCCGAGCGGAATCCGATGATTCTCGCGCAGGAGCATCGCGGCACCGAAGAGGTGATCGCGAAATCCGCTGTGCCGCATACTTTCCTGCGTAACAGCTGGTACTGGGAGAACTATCTGAACGGTCTCGACGCGACTCTGGAATCGGGCGTGCTGTACGGCTCGGCCGGGGCCGGACTGGTCTCCGCCGCCGCACGAGCCGACTACGCCGAGGCTGCCGCGGTGGTTCTGACCACCGACGGTCATGCGGGACAGGTCTACGAACTCGGTGGCGACGAGCATCTGTCGCTCGCCGATGTGGCGCGGGTGATCTCCGCGGCGTCCGGCAAGCCGGTGCGGTATCAGGATCTGCCACAGGACGAGTATGTGGCGGGATTGGAAAAGGCCGGCGTGCCCGGTGATTTCGCGCGGGTGCTGGCCGATTCCGATGCCGGACTGCGTGCGGGATGGCTGGATGTGACCAGCGGCGATCTGCAGAAACTGATCGGCCGGCCGTCGACGTCCGCGGCCGAGGTGCTGGGTGGCGCGCTCGGCCGCTGACCAGGTCAGGATTCGGTCGCGCCCGCGGCGTAGGTGCTCGGATCGCCGACCCACTGGACGAGTTGGATGATGATGCCGTTGGGGTCGACCGCCTGGAAATAGCGCTCGCCCCACGGCTCGGTTTCGATCGGTGTCACGATCTCGACCCCTTCGGCTCGCACGCGCTCGTATTCGGCGTCGATCTCGTCGACGGTGAAGACGATCAGCACCCCCTGGCCGGCCGCACCCGCGACGCGGGCAGGTTTGAACGTCTCCAGCCCGGTGCGCAGGAAGATCACGTGGAATCCGGCGTCGGGGCGGGTCATCGAGACGAATCCGTCGGCCGACATATCGACGGTGAATCCGAAATGGGTGCCGAGGAATTTCGCCGACGCGTCCGGGTCGGCAACGTTGAGCGAGACGGCGGATGCGGTGATGTTCACGGTCCTCCTCGGGGCGGGCGCGCGGCATGGTGCCGCGCGATCCGATAACTCTCTACTAAGTAGACTGTACATAGTAGAGAGTTATTCCGCCCGCTGGACGGCGCGCGCGACTCGATACGATGCGCACGACGCCGAACCGCGGCGGCACGGCAGGCGAGACCGGGAGATCGGGTGCCAGAGAATTCGGCCGAGGAGCGGCCCCGCCGGGCGCGCGCCGCCGGTGAGCGATCCAGCGCCGGCGATCCCGCTCGCACGCTGGAGTTGCTCTGGCGGCAGGCGGGCCGCGCGTCCGGGCGCGGCCCCAGACAGCGCAGCAGTGTCGACGAGGTCGTGGCGGCGGCGGTGGATATCGCCGATGCCGAGGGGCTGGAGGCGCTGACCATGCGGGCGGTCGCCGCGAAACTCGGGCTGACTCCGATGGCCACCTACACCTATGTGCCCGGTAAGGCCGAGCTGCTCGACCTCATGCTCGATGCGGTCTACGGCCGGATGCCG
Source organism: Nocardia elegans NBRC 108235 (assembly GCF_001612845.1). Lineage (GTDB taxonomy): Bacteria > Actinomycetota > Actinomycetes > Mycobacteriales > Mycobacteriaceae > Nocardia > Nocardia nova. The sequence goes on from NZ_BDBF01000077.1 coordinate 15,766, forward strand.
CGCACGGACCTGACCGGAAAGTCCTGGCGGGAACGCGTGTGCGCCGTCGCGCAGGACAATCGCTCGATGCTCGCCCGCCACCGTTGGGTGGCCGCGGTGCCGACCACCCGGCCACCGCTGGGTCCGGGCCTCGCCGCGAAATACGACCACGAACTGAGCGCATTCGACGGACTCGGACTGAGCGATGTCGAGATGGACGCGGCGTTGACCTATCTGCTCGGGTTCGTCACCGCGGTGGCGCGCATCGCGATCGATACCGATCGGGCGGCCGCCGACAGCGGGCTGTCGGATCGCGAATGGTGGGAACGCACGGCCCCGGTCCTGGAACAGGTCTTCGATCCGCAGCGTTATCCGCTGGCCGCGCGGGTCGGCTCGGCAGCCGGACAGGCTCACGACAGCGCCTACAGCGCCGAGCACGCCTGGAATTTCGGTCTGGCGCGCGTCCTGGACGGCCTGGCCGTCCTCATCGAACGGTCCGAGGCGTCCGACTGAGCCGCCGAGTCCGTCCGGCTCAGTGGTCGGTCTGGATCCGAAGGGTGGTGATGGTGCTGGCCAGACCTTCGTATTGGTTTGCCAGCAGGACGATTTCGATGAGGCGCTTCTCGTCGTAGTGCTGCGCCAGGGCCGACCAGGTGGCATCGTCGACGTCGCGGGTAGTGACCAGTTGGTCCACCGCGGTGAGCAGCGCGCGTTCCTTGTCCGACCAGCCCTCGGCTTCGGGCCCGGTGCGCAGGCGCGCCAGGATGTCCTTGGTGACACCGGCGCGTTTGCCCAGGCGGATGTGGTGGTCGGTCTCGTATTCGCAGTTCCGCAGATGTGCGACGCGCAGGATCACCAGTTCGGTCTCGTAGCGCGACAGTTTGCCGCCGGGCATCAACCGGCCGGAGAAGTGCAGCCAGCCGCGGAACAGGCCACCGGTGCGGCCGAGCGTGCTGAACAGGTGGGCGTCGTCGGTACCCGCCGCGCGGGAAAGCACCTGCCAGACAACCCAATTCACCGGGCCCAGTTCGCGTAGGCGACCGGGTGCGATCCGTGGCTCCGTCGACACCATGCCCCACGCTAACAAAAATGGCGCGCACCGGTGGCTGCCTCGCTGGACCGTCGCGCGTACCTGCGGTCTCGGCGAGCTCCGCAGGCCCGGGCCGACAGATTCCGGCTGTCGGCCCGGGGCATATCACCGCTGAGCGGCCAGGAGGATCAGGTCGGCCACAGCGCTGGGGTTGGACACGGAAACCGCGTGCGACGCCTGGACTTCGACGGTGTGCGCGCCCGCCCGTTCGGACATGAACCGCTGCGACTCCACGGGGATGTTCTTGTCCTCGGTGGTGACCAGGGAATAGGCCGGGACGGCGCGCCATGCCGCTGCCGAGGCCGGCTGCTCGAGCGCGGCGAGCGCGACCGGGCGCTGGGTGATCGCCATCGTCGCGGCGACGTCGGCCGGCACGTCGGCGGCGAACTGGGCGGGGAATTCGTCCTGGCGGATGTGCAGTTCGGTACCCGCCGCCCCGGGAAGCGGATGGGCGACGGTGGTGGGTGCGAGCGTGGAACCGGGGAACTTGCCGGTCAGTTCCAGGGCGTTCTCGCCCTCCGCGGGAATGAAGGCCGCGATGTAGACCAGGGCCGCGACCGCGGGCTTGCCGTGCGCGGCGACGGTGATGACGCTGCCGCCGTACGAATGACCGGCGAGAACGATCGGGCCCTCGACGGTGTCGAGGACCGAACCCACGTAGGCGGCATCGGTGTCGAGGCCGCGCAAGGGGTTGGCGGTGGCCAGCACGGCGTAGCCCTCGGCGCGCAGGCGTGCGATGACGCCGTTCCAACTCGAGGAATCGGCGAAAGCGCCGTGGACGAGGACGATGGTCGGCTTCGTGGTCATGGACGTGCTCCTCTGGAGGATCGGATCGCGGCTCCTCGAGTTTCGATCACTCGCCGTGGCCTCGCCCCTCGCTGTGGGCCAGGTATCCACTGAATCGGGACATCGCCCGACCCGCGCGAAATATGCCGGAGTTCGGTGGCCGTCCGCTCAGCGCAGGACGTACGGCGAGATCGAGCTGCGGTGCTCGCTGATATCCAGGGACTTGCCGAGCGGCGGGAATGCGCGCTGCGGACAGTTGGCGCGTTCGCAGACACGGCAGCCGGCGCCGATCGGGGTGGCCTGGGGATCGTTGAGGTCCAGGCCGTCGGCGTAGACCACGCGTCCGGCGTGGCGCAATTCGCAGCCCAGGCCGATGGCGAAGGTCTTGCTGGGCTGCCCGTAGCGGGTGGCGCGCCGCTCGACCGTGCGCGCGATCCACAGATATTTGCGGCCGTCGGGCATCTGGGCGATCTGGGTCATGATCCGGCCGGGATAGGCGAAGGTCTCGTACACATTCCACAACGGGCAGGTCCCGCCCGCGGAGGAGAAGTGGAATCCGGTGGCGGACTGGCGTTTCGACATGTTCCCCGCGCGATCCACGCGGACGAAGGAGAAGGGCACCCCGCGCAGTTTGGGCCGTTGCAGGGTGGAGAGCCGGTGGCAGATCGTTTCGTAACTCTGCGCGAAGAACGCCGACAGCCGCTCGATGTCGTAGCGGAAATCCTCGGCGACCTCGTGGAAATGCGAGTACGGCAGCACCGTGGCCGCGGCGAAATAGTTGGCGAGGCCGAGTTTCGCGAGCGTACGGGTGTCCTCGGAGGCGAAATTGCCCTCTTCGACCAATTTGTCGATCAGGTCACCGCATTCCAGATATGCCAGTTCCGTGGCCAGTTTGAACACGCGCTGACCGCCCGACAGATGCGGGGCGATCTCGAGCTTGCGGGCCTCGGGATCGTAGCGGTGCAGCACACCCTCGCCCAGGTCGATCCGCTCCACGATCTGCACGCCGTATCCGGTGGTGAGCCGGCGGGTGAGCTCGCGCCGCAGATCACCGCCGTGCAAGCGCATGCGGGTCGCCAATTCCTCTGCGGCGGTATCCAATTCGTGGATGTAGTTCTGGCGCTGATAGAAGAAGTCGCGCACCTCCTCGTGCGGACGGGAGATGGCGCCCGAGCCGCTGCCGTCGGAGAAGCGGTCCTCGGTGGCCGCGGCCAGCTGCGCGGTCGTGTTGCGGTAACGGCGGTGCATATTCACCAGCGCCCGGGCCAGGCTGGGATGGGCCGAGACCATATCGGCGATCTCCTGCGCATCGGCCTCGATGCCGAGTTCGGTGTCCATCACCACCTCTTGCAGCTCGGCGATCAGGCGAGTGTCGTCCTGGGAGGCGAAAAAACTGGTGTCTACGCCGAACACCTCACTGATCCGCAGCAGTACCGGTACCGTGAGCGGACGCACGTCGTGTTCGATCTGGTTGAGGTAGCTCGCCGAGATCTCCAGCTTCTTGGCGAGTGAGATCTGGCTCAGCCCCCGTTCGGTGCGCAGCTGTCGCAGTCGCGCCCCGACGTAAGTCTTGGCCATATGCCCAGACTATGGACCTTTCGCAAAGCTGCCAATGGAGAATTAGCAGTGGACTCGAGCTATATGTCACACCGAGCGGCTACCGTCGAGTCCGTGCTGCTTTCGGATGTGGTCGCGGCGTCGGAATCGGTGCGGGCATCGGCGTCGCGCAAGGTCAAGATCGCGGGTCTGGCCGAACTGCTGGGCCGGGCCGAATCGGACGAATTGATGCCGGTCGTCGCGTGGATTTCCGGTGAGCTACCGCAGGGCAGGCTGGGCGCGGGCTGGCGTACGGTCGCCGGCATCGAGGTGGAGTCCGCGCCCGAATCGACGCTGACCGTCGCCGCGGTCGATCAGGCGCTGACGGAATTGGCGGCCGTGGCCGGATCCGGATCGGTCGCGCGGCGGCGGGAACTGCTCACCGCCCTGCTCGCTCGGGCGACCGACGACGAACGCGCTTTCTTGATTCGCCTGCTGACCGGTGAGCTGCGCCAGGGCGCGCTGACCGCGATCGTCGCCGAGGCGGTGGCCCAGGCGGCCGATGTGCCGGCCGAGCTGGTGCGCCGGGCCTATATGCTCTCCGGCCGCCTGCCGGTGACCGCCGCCGCGGCCATCGCGGGCGGCGCGGAGGCGCTGTCGGAATTCCGGCTCGAGGTCGGCCGTCCGATCCAGCCGATGCTGGCCTCGCCCGGCGCCACACTCGACGATGTGCTCGGTGAATTCGAGGGTGACGTGAGCGTGGAGCACAAACTCGACGGTGCGCGGATTCAGGTGCATCGCAAGGGCTCTCAGGTCTGGGTGTTCACGCGCACGCTGCGCGACATCACCTCCGGGGTGCCGGAGCTGGTGCAACTGGTCTCCGAATTGCCCTGTGACAGTGTGGTTCTCGATGGCGAGACGCTGGCGCTCACGGACTCCGGCCGGCCTCGTCCGTTTCAGGAGACGATGAGCCGGTTCGCCGCCGACCCGGCCTCGGAGGAGCCGCGGCTGACGGTGAACTCGACCAGGGAACTGCTGTTGCATCCGTACTTCTTCGACTGCCTGCACCTGGACGGCCGGGATCTGCTCGATGCCCCGCTGCGTGAGCGGCGCGTGGCGTTGGCGAAAGTGGCGGGCGCGCAGATGATTCCGGCGCTGATCGATCCGGAGCCCGAGGCCGTCGCCGAATACTTCGATGGTGCGCTCGCCGCGGGGCACGAGGGCATCATGATCAAATCGCTGTCCGCACCGTATGCGGCCGGACGCCGCGGCCGGGCGTGGCAGAAGATCAAACCGGCGCACACCCTCGATCTGGTGGTGCTCGGCGCCGAATGGGGATACGGCCGCCGCACCGGCTACCTGTCGAATCTGCACCTGGGCGCGCGCGATCCGCACGGGGGCGATCCGATCATGGTCGGCAAGACCTTCAAGGGGCTCACCGACGCGCTGCTGCAGTGGCAGACCGCGGAATTTCCGCGCCATGAGCGCGCCCGCGACGGCCACACCGTCTATCTGTGGCCGGAGTTGGTCGTCGAGATCGCCCTCGACGGGGTGCAGACCAGCACGCGCTATCCCGGCGGCGTGGCACTGCGGTTCGCGCGGGTGGTGCGGTATCGGCCGGACAAGGAGCCCGCGCAGGCCGACACGATCGACGCCGTGCGCGCGTTGATGCCCGCCGGACCGGAGGTGGGGGCGACGGCCTGACGGAGGCGTCCGCTTGCCAGCCGTTTCACAGGAACATCCGGGGCAATCTCGAGGATGTCGGCGCAGGATCGGTGTGTCGGGTCGCCCCGATGCGGATCGACTGCCCTGATCCGCTCATCCGAGCCAATCGGCGGCGTCGGTTCCCTCGCCCGCGCCGCCGTTCGGCCGGTGGCTCATTCCTCGTCGCGGTGACCGCTGAGATCCGGCAACCGGCACAGGCCGGCGGTCACCTCCCCGGCCAGATGGTCGTAGGCCACCGCCAATTCCGACAGCCGCCGCCAGGCGTCGTGCATGACGTATTCCGGTTCGTGCGTCAGCGTCAGATAGGCCAGTGCGGAGAACTGGGCGAGCCGGTCGATCACGGTGCCGACCGTTTCGGTGTGCATGCGTGCGCCGCCGTGTGCCCGGGGTAATTCGGTGGCGACCCAGCGATCGATATCGGAAACCAGTTGGGCTCGATCGCGATCGATGTCCAGGGTCGGCCCGGGCGCGGCGGACAGTCTCTGCTCGTGCAATTCGCTGAGGCGGCACGCGCATTTCAGTACGGGGTGACCGTCGTAGGTCAGACCCCGGCAGGCCTCGAGCAGGAGGTGTTTGGGTGGGAGCGATTCCACGACCGTAATACTCCACGCCCAATGTTTCTGATTGGCATCGCTGCGTCGGTGAGCTCGGCCGAATGCCGCTGAGTCTCAGTGCGTTCCGCTGTCCGAGAGACGGGGGTGGGTGATTCGGACATGCGGTTACTCGGTTCGGGAGGGCTGTGCGGGTGCCGCTTTCTCCATGTCGTCGACGGTGCCGGACATGATCGTGCGGACGTGCTCGTCGATGTGCGCGAGGGGCCAGTCCCACCAGGCGAGGGCCAGCAGGCGGTCGATGTCGGGCGCGCTGTAGCGGTGGCGGATGAGCCGGGCGGGATTGCCGCCGACGATGCCGTAGTCCGGGACGTCGGAGGTCACCACGGAACCGGCGCCGACGATGGCGCCGTGACCGATGCGCACTCCGGGCAGCACCGTTGCGCCGTAACCGATCCAGACGTCGTTGCCGACCACGGTGTCGCCGCGATTGGGCAGCTCCATGAGGAGGTCGACGTGCCGGGACCATGCGCCACCCATGGTCGGGAACGGGAAGGTCGAGGGCCCGTCCATGCGGTGGTTGGCGCCGTTCATGATGAATCGCACGCCGGTGGCGAGGGCGCAGAACCTGCCGATGACGAGCTTTTCCGGACCGTAGTGGTAGCGGACATTGCGGGTTTCGAACGCGGTGGGATCGTCCGGGTCGTCGTAGTAGGAGTATTCGCCGACCTCGATCAGCGGCGAGGTGACGAGGGGTTTCAGCAGGACGACTCGCGGCTGCCCGGGCATCGGATGCAGGGTGGTGGGGGCCGTGACGGGAAGTTGTTCGGGCATGCGGAATCCCTTCTGTCCGTGGCTGATCGGAAAGTGCGAAAACCGCGACCACTGCTTTAATGCGACGAATGTTGCTTTAGGATGATGGCATACTCCCTCCCGCCGAGCAACCGGATGAACGACGATGAAATCTGCAGCGAACGAGCCCGCGGCCGCCCGGCAGCCCGCGTCGCGACCGGGTGGACGCACCGCTCGCATCCGCGATCACGTGCTGGCCGCGGTGCAAGCGGAGCTGACCGAACACGGATACGACGCGCTGACCGTGGATACGGTGGCCGCGCGGGCGGGCGTGCACCGCACCACGGTGTACCGGCGCTGGCGCGATGTCGGCGGGCTGATCGCCGACGTCTTCGCGGCGGCGAGCGATCTGGACTGGCAGCCGCGCGATACCGGTTCGCTGACCGGCGATCTCACCGAGCTCAACCGGGAGATCCAGGATTCGCTCACCGAGGAGTCGTCGATCGCGTCGGCGTTGATCGCCGTGTCGTTCCGCTCCGAGGATGCGGCCCGGGCGCTGCGGCAGCTGTGGGAGGACCGCTACGCGCAATGCGAGATCGTCGTCGAGCGGGCGATCGCCCGCGGTGAGATTCCCGCCGAAACCGATACGCGCGCAGTGCTTGTCGCTGCGACCGCACCGCTGTATCACCAGCTGGTGTTGTTGCGGACCCCGGCCGACCCCGAGGGGCCGCGGCGGGCCGCCACCGCGGCGGTGCTGGCGGCGCAGGCGGGTGCGTTCGCCGCGGGGTAGGGAATTACGTGTCGCTGCCGTAGAACTCGGCGACGGCGGCGAATGCGGCTTTGGGTTCCCAGGTCATATCCGGGTAGGTGGTGCCGTGGCGGTCTTCGAATACTTTCACGATGCCCAGCCCGGCGAGGTCGAGGTCGTCGCGCGGGTCGCCGTCGGGTCGGTGGGGATGGCTGTGGAGCGCGAACAGGAACACGAAAGCGGAATCCACCCCCTCACTGTCGAAGATCTCGAGCAGGTCGCTGAGATAGGCGGCCTGCCCGGCCTCGTCGCGCACATAGTCGCCGTCCAGCCGGACCGCCGCACCCGTGACGGGGTCGTATTCGACGATCTCCATACTGCGCGGCGCCACATCGGCCGAACCGCGCCAGGTCGCGGTGCCGAATCCGGTGATCGCCAACGGTTTTCCCTGAGCGACCAGGGCGCGCACGCCGTCGCGAAACCGGTCGGCGACCTCGGCCGAGCGAATCAGCTCGACGGAAACGAAATCGAAAGGCGCCCAGTCGATCTGCTCGTACGGGATCGCGCAGTAGGTGAGTTTGCCGAGGAAGTGGCGCCGCACCGCGGCCACCGCGTCGCGCAGGAAGTCGTCGAGGCGGGCGCTCACCTCGGCTATCCGGTCACCACGCTCGCCGGGCTCGGAGAACAGGTGACCGACGCGATCCATCGCGGTCTCGCCCGGTAGGAAGCCGCGGTTCATCAATGTCAGTTCGACGCCGGTGACGAAGACGACCTCCGCGCCGGTGCGGCGAATGCGCTCGGCGCGCTGCGCGCACTCGCTGAACAGCGCGAGGATCTCGTCGGTCGTCAGCTCCAGTGGGTACGGCGAGAACCAGACCTCGAGGCCCAGCTCCGCGGCGTAGCCGGCGGCGAGTTCCAACCGCTCCGGGTCGCCGCCGGTGATCTGGACGGCCGTGCAGTGCAGATCGTCCCGAATGACGGACAGTTCCCGGCGGACCACCGCTGGGTCGAACTCCGGCCGGGATGTACTGCCGTTGCGGACGAACCCGGTGTCGTAGGTCATTCCTTTGCCTCGCATGGATGGGCCCTTCTGTCTGGCGCGAGTGAATCCGCCACCAAGCTAAGCGCAAAAAGTGCGTGCACGCAATTTTGCGTGGACGCAGATATGGCATGATCGACCCGTGACGACGAGACCCGTGACGACGAAACCGACGGGCTTGCGGGAGCGCAAGAAGCAGGCCACCCGGGTGGCGCTGCGCGAGGCGGCGATGCGGCTGGCCCTCGAGCGCGGGCCGGACAACGTGCGGGTCGAGGACATCGCCGAGGCCGCCGGGGTATCGCCGCGGACGTACAACAACTATTTCTCCAGCCGGGAAGAGGCGATCGTCGCCGCCGTCGGCGCGGACCGGGAGGCGCGGGTCGCCGCGGCGATCGCCGGTCGGCC
>NZ_BDBF01000078.1 GCF_001612845.1 Nocardia elegans NBRC 108235
CGTCCTGCGCCGGACCGGCACCTTGGGTGGGAGGCTGTCCCGGGTGGTACGGCGGGGCGTCCGGACGATAGAGCTGGGCGCGGACCGACGGATGCGGCGGCACCTTCGCCGGTTTCGGCGGCAGCACCCGCGGCGTGGTGCCGACCGGAGCGGTCGGCGGCACGGAGTCGGTGGCGTCGGGAGCGGTGTCCGGCGCGGGCACCGTCCGGGGCGGCATACCGGGGCGGACGACCTGCGGCGGCCGTACCACGCCACGGTTCGGGGCGGTATCCGAACCGGGCAGCGAGACCGAGGGCGGTGCCGAAGGTGCTTGCGGCGCTTGGGGTTCGGGAGTGCGCGACGGGGCCTGTCCCGGCTTCGGCGGCCCCGGCACCGGGGCCGCGCCGAGCACGCCGGGAGTGCTGCCGGCATCGGCCGAGCGGGCCGGTTCCGGCGTTCCCGCGCCCCGGACCGCCTCGTCCGCGGCGGAGGAACCGCCGATGACACCGGATTCGCCGATGACACCGGGACCGCTGGAGGTCCGAGCCGGCTGCGGGCGGCCGGAGGGAGGCAACACGCGGGAGGATCGGATGCCGGGCGTTTGCGGCGGGGTTGTCGGGCGCCCGGCCTCCGGACCGGACGGCGTGCGGACCGGGGCTGCGTCGGCAGAGGCCGAGCCGGCGGGTGTTGCCTGATTCCCGGTGCCGTCCGAGGCGTCGGCATCGCTGTCGCCGGACGAGGCATTGCCCGAATCGGCCGACGGCGCATCTGCGCCGGAGTCCGACCGGCGGCGGCCGAAACGCTTGCGCTTCGGGGACTTTTCCGACTTCTCGGCCTTAACCGGCTTCTCCGACGCCGACGAATCGGCTTCCGCCGCCGCGGCCTCCGAGGGAGCAACGGCTTTCGCTCGCGATTCCGTCGACTCTCCGGCGCCCGCCTTGGACCGCGCGGTCCGCGATGCCGACGACTCGGAGCCTTCGGGCCGAGGCGCCTCGGGGCTCTTGGCGCGAGTCGCGCGCGTGGACGTGCCGGCCGCGGCCGGATCGATGCGATCCAACTGCTCGGTCGGCGCCTCCGGGTCGACCCGCAGGAACTTCAACCGCCGCGGCTTGCGCGGGCCCTTCGGCGTCCCGTCGGGCAGCTGCGGCAGCTGCATGGTCACCGGATCGGTGACCGGCGTCGTCTTGACCAGGTCGACGACCTCGCCGGTGCCGGGACGCTCGTCGTCGAGGATGGGTTCGCCCAGGCCGATGCGCTGCTGAATGCGCTTCATCCAGGCCGGGGCCCACCAGCAGTCGTCACCCAGCAGTTTCATGGTCGCGGGAACGAGCAGCATGCGCAGCACGGTGGCGTCGATGAACAGCGCGGCCATCATGCCGTAGGCGATGTACTGCATCATCACCAGATCGGAGAAGGCGAACGCGCCGACCACCACGAGCAGGATCAGCGCCGCCGCGGTGATGATGCGACCGGTCTGCGCGGTTCCGCTGCGCACGGACTCGGTGGTACTCGCGCCCTGGGCGCGCGACTCCACCATGCGGGAGAGCAGGAAGACCTCGTAGTCGGTGGACAGGCCGTAGATCACCGCCATGATCAACACCAGCACCGGCGACATGATCGGCTGCGGCGTGAAATTGAGCAGTCCGGCGCCGTGGCCGTCGACGAAGATCCAGGTCAGAATGCCGAGCGTGGAGCCGAGGCCCAGCGCGCTCATCAACGCCGCCTTGATCGGCAGCACCAGCGAGCCGAAGGTCAGGAACATCAGCAGCGTGGTCACGAAGACGACCAGCACGATCATCAGCGGCATGCGATCCAGCAGCGAATCGATACTGTCCTGCATCAGCACCGGCTGGCCGCCGACCATCAGATCCACATCGTCGGGCACGCTGATCGAGCGCAGATAGGCGATCGTGTCCTCGATGTTCGCGTCCGGCGCCATCGTCGCCTCGGACACCCAGACATCGGAGCCGTTCGGCGGAATGCCCGGCGTGCCGAACGGATCGGTGAGTCCGGGTGCGCCACTGGCCTCGTCGAGGATGGCCTTGATCTCGCCGGTGTTCTGCGTGGTGATGACCAGCTGGATCGGGTCGGTCTGGCGCAGCGGGAAGATCTCGTCGAACTTCTCCTGCGCCATGCGGGTCGGATTGTCCGGCGGCAGATAGGTTTCGCTGATACCGCCGAACTTCAGGTTCTTCACCGGGATGATCAGCAGCAGCAGGATGATGCACAGCGGCACCGCCACCTTCAGCGGATGCTTCATCACCCACTGCGTGGTGCGGCCCCAGAAACCGTTCTCGACCTCTTCGGCGGTCTTGGTCTTGCGGAACCGCTTGAATCCCAGCGCGTCGACGCGCGGTCCGAGGATCGACAGCAGCGCGGGCAGGATGGTGAGCGAGGCCAGCGCGGCCAGCAGCACGGTCGCGATGGTGCCGTAGGCGACCGATTTCAGGAAGCCCTGCGGGAACAGCAGCATGCCGGCGCTGGCGGCGATGATCATGGTCGCCGAGAAGGTGACCGTGCGTCCGGCCGTCATCACCGATCGGCGTACGGCCTGGCGGGTGGTGTAGCCCTCGGCGAGCTCCTCGCGGAACCGGCTGACTATGAACAAGCCGTAGTCGATCGCCAAGCCCAGGCCGATCATCGACACCACGGCCCCGACGAACGAATTCACCTCGGTGACATGGGTGATCGCCATGACGATGCCGTTGGCGCCCAGGACGGTGAGACCGCCGATGATCAGCGGCAGGGCCGCGGCGACGATACCGCCGAAGATGAAGAACAGCAGGATCGCGACGGCCGGAATGGCCAGCATCTCCATGCGCTTCTGGTCGGAGGCGATGGTGTCGTTCAGCTCTCCCGCGACCGGCTGCATGCCCGCCAGCTGGACATCCACGCCCGGGATGTAGAAGGCGTTCTTGACCGCGCGGTAGTTGTTCATCGTGGTCGTGTCGTCGTCACCCTTGATGGCGACCGACGCGAACGCGTACTTCTTGTCCTTACTACCGGTGGCCGAGGCGCTCCAGTCGCCGGTCTCGGTCTTCCAGTAGGCGACGTTGACCTTGCTGATCTGGTCCGGATGGTCCCTGGGCAGGCTGTTGAGATTGTCGGTGATCTTCCGCCCGAACTCCGGATCGTCGATGGTCTTACCGTCGGGCGCGGTGTAGAGCACGATCACATCGGACATGTGATCGCGGCCGTAGACCTGGTCCTTGAGCACCGCGGCCTGCGAGGACTCCGCACCGGGGTCGAACCAGCCGCTGGAGCTCAGATGGTTTTCCAGACCGAACCCGTACGCCCCCAGGGCGAGAAGCGCGGCCACCGCTACACCCAGCACGGTGTAGCGGAACCTGTGGACCAGCTCGCCCCAGCGGGTGAACACTAAGCGACTCCTTGAGCGGGGCGGGAGGTGAGCAGTGCGGACAGCGGCCGGAAGGGCTGCAGCCAGGCTCCCTCGTCGGGCAGCGAGTCGAGGCTGACCCGGGGCAGCGGTTCACGGAACACACCCGGGATGTCCTCGAGATCGACGAAATCGAGGATATCGGACGTGACAGCCCAACTCGCGTGCTCGCGGAATCCGAGCACCTGGACCGGAACCCCGGTGGCCGCGACCTCCTCGAGCGGTTCGCGGAAGGCCTGACCGTCCGCGGAGGCCACCATGATCCCCGCGAGACCGGCTCCGCCGCGGCGTAACTGGATATGTGCCAGCATGTCGCTGTCGACGTCGGAATCCTCGTCGATCTTCGGTTTGGCGAAGACCGCGTAGCCCACGTTGCGCAGCGCCTCGACCCACGGACGCACCACATCGGCGGTTCCGGGGGCGATATTGGTGAAGACGGTGGCCTCGGGTTCGATGCGCTGCGCACTCCCGGCGGACAACTCGGCGGTGCGGGCCAGCAGCCAGCGGCCCAGTGCGTCGAAGCGCGGCCGGTAGGCCGCGGTGGGACGGCCGCCGAGGATGGCGCCCAGGCCCATATCCAGGTTCGGTGCGTCCCACACCAGCAGCACCCGCCGCACACCGGCGGGCTCGGCGACCGGCGTCGCGGGGGCCGCCGCGCCGGCGACGACGTCCGATTCGTCACCGCGCACTGTTCCGGCAACCTCGTCGGCCGGCTGGGCCATCTCCCTGAGACTCATATCTAGATCTTCCCCCAAATGAACTCGGTGATGGCGCTTCCGGCTCGATGCGCCTTGCTCTCGAACTTCGTCACCGGGCGTTCGAGGCCGATCACCGTATCGGTTCCGGGGTGTTCCGCATCGCCGCCGGTAGCCTCGTTCAGGCCTACGAGCTGCGGTTCTCCCGCGGCCACCTCGGCGATATGTTCGGCGTAGCCCGCGTGGTCGGTGGCTACGTGCAAAATGCCGCCACGCTGCAGCCGGCTGGCGATCAGGGTCATCGTCGCGGGCTGCAGCAGCCGGCGCTTGTGGTGGCGAGCCTTCGGCCAGGGATCCGGGAAGAAGACACGCACGCCCGCTAGCGAATCCTTGGCAATCATGTGCTCGAGGACGTCGACGGCATCGCCGCGCAGCAGCCGGATGTTCTCGATGCCTTCTCGCTCGATCCGCTGTACGAGCTGGGCGAGACCCGGCTTGTACACCTCGATGCCGATCAGGTCGAACTGCGGCTCGGCCTTGGCCATCGCCGCGGTCGCGGTCCCCGTGCCACAACCGATCTCGATGATCAGCGGGGCGGTCCGGCCGAACCAGGCGGCGGCGTCGAGCGGCTCGTCGCTCACCTCGCGGCCGATGCGCGGCCACATCCGCTCCCAGGATTGCTGTTGGGTCGCGGTCAACGCGCCACGACGCGAGCGGAAGCTGGTTACCCGCGGGTAGAGGCGGGAGGGCTCACGCTCGGGGGAGGGGCCTTCATGGTTACGCAAGCTGCCGCCTCCGGCCCCGTCGCTACCAGCTGCATCTTCGCGCTGTTCGCGGGGGCCGGCGTGGTTACGCAAGCTGCCGCCTCCGGCCCCGTCGCTACCAGCGGTGTCGTTCGCGGCGTCGTTCACGGCGTCCATTGTCCAGTATTCGATGATCAGGGCCGCAATCGACCGCGTCGAGGAGGGAAATCCCGGGTCAGAAGTGTTGCCGAGAGGGCGCGGAGCCCGGCGTCAGGCGGCGAGCGGCTGCGTCTGCGGCAGTTCCGGTTCGCTCTGCCTGCCCAGCGGCAGGCCCAGGATCATCCGGCCCGCGGTGCCGGCCAGCTCGAACAGTCCGCGCCAGCGCGACGGGGACGCCATCACCGACCAGACGGTCCGGGTCTCGGTGTCGGCGTCGGTGACCGGGCGGCCGGCGATGCGGTCGGCCAGCCAGTCCAGGCTCAGCGGCGTGGCCAGCGGTAACAACGTGAAGTGGTCGCTCAGCCGGTCGCGCAGGTAGCCGACGGTGGCACCGCCCGCCCGATAGCGCTCGACCTGCGCATCGATACACGAGGCGTGGATGATGCGATCGTGCAGCGGCTGGATCACCAGGATCGGGCAGTGCGGGGTGTGCTTCCCGAGCCGCATATCGTCGAACATGTCGCACATCGCGGGGGTGCTCAATACCTCTTCCAGTGGGTGATCGAGGTGTTTGCTGACGTCGTGGCCGGCGAGCCGAGCGAGCGCGACGATCGGTGGCAGCTGAGCCGCGCGTTCCAGCAGACGTTCCCCGGAGCTGGTGATGTGCTTGTCGAGCACATCCTCGAGCGCCGGATACACCTGGCGTAGCGCCGAGATCACGATGGCGGGAAAACCGGCGTACCGGCCACCGTTCAGCCGGATGAACACCTCACCCGGATCGCCGACCGGCGCGCCCAGTACCGCACCGGCGATGGTGAGCTCGGGCGCATAGGTGGGAGCCATCTCGACCAGCCAGGAGCCGGCCATCCCGCCACCGGAGTAGCCCCAGACCACCACGGGGGTGTCGGTACCGAGCCCCAGTGGACGGAAGTGCATCGCGGCGCGGATGCCGTCGAGCGAGCGGTAGCCCGGTTCCCGGGGCGCGCCGAAACGGCCGTCCGGTCCTTCGTGATCGGCGATGCTCACCGCCCAGCCGCGCCGCAGTGCGTTGGCGACGAGCAGCAGTTCGAGCTGGGTGATCGAGCCGGGGACGACGGCGCCGCGGCGGAGAACATAGGAGGGAGCGCAACGCTCGGTGACGGCGTCGATCGCCGATTCGAAGGCCAGCAGCGGGCGGCGTTCGGCCGGATCGGCATCGGCGGGCAGCAGCACCGTGGTCACCGCGACCTCGGCGTCACCGTGCAGATCGTTGCTGCGGTACAGCAGCTGCCACGCTGTCACACGCTGCGGAATCAGGCCCAGCAGCGCGATCTGCACGGGCCGGCTACGCAGAACGGTTCCGGGTGCGTGCGCGGCCGCGTCGGCGGGTGCGCGATAGAAGGGGTCCTGCGACGGCGGCAGCGGCCGTTCGTTCTTCGTCGCGACGGCGGCGCCGTCGTTACCGATGACGTCGACGTTGACGCTCATCGCAACCTCCTTCGGATCCACGGGGCCGGCGCACGGGCGCACGGCCGACCGGGGTCCACACCGCCGAGGCCGCGCACCGGCGGTGCCGCCGGCGGCTTCAGCGTAGGTGATCGAATCCGTGACCCGATAGTTCACCACTGTCGAATTATGCTGTGACACAGGCACAACCACCGTTTCACCGGAGAGATTCCCAATTCCGCGCCAATTACCGCTCACCTGCGGTGATGGTCGAGCCGCAGGCCATCGTCGCCGGTCGCGAGCTCGGGCAAGCGGTTTCGTGTGATCGATTACACATCGCTGTGTGTCGCAACGACGATCGGGCGCGCCGGTGAAAATCCGGTCGGTGCCGACAACCGCCGCGTCTTCTGACAGAATTTGCCGCCGGAAGGGGGTATCACCCGTGTCGAGAGCCACTGCAACCAGCGCTTCGCCGGGCTTCGTGAACGACCACGGCGGGCCCGCACCGGAACTCGAGCAACTCATCGCCACGGTGCGCGTCGGCGCCGGATCCGCCCCGGGCGTCGCCGATCAGCTGGCGAGCGCGGCCGTGGCCTTCCGGCGGCCGCTGCGGATTCAGGTGACCGGCCGGGCCGGCGCCGGGAAATCGACGTTGTTGCGGGCGTTGGCCCTGATGTCGGCGGAGGAGACCGCGCCGGTGGATCAGCCGGGCGTGCCGGATCCGGTGCTCGACGCCGATCTCGTCGTCTACGTGCTGGCGGGTTCGCTGCAGGCCGCCGATCGTCGCGTCCTCGAATCCCTGCGGCCCGAAACCACGATGGTCGTACTCAACAAGGCCGATGCCGTGGGCTCGCGCTGGGGTGATGCGGTGGTGGCCGCCGATCAGGCGGCGCATGTGCTGGGTGTTCCGGTGACGCCGATGGTCGCCGAACTGGCCGTGCGCACCCGCGCCGGCACACCGAGCGACGACGATCTGCGCACGCTGCGCCGCCACGCGGCCGGTGGCGGCGCGGCGCTCACGCTCTCCCCGGAACTGTTCGTCGACCAATCGGCCGGGCCGGATGTGGCCGATCGCCGGGCGCTGCTGGAGCGCTGGGGCCTGCACGGGGTGAGCTGCGCCCTGACCGCACTGCGTCACGAACCGGAGTTGGGACCGCAGCAGTTGCTGCAGCTGCTGCATGCCGTGAGTGGGATCGATCCCGTGCACGCGCGCCTGCACCAGCGCTACGAGCAGATCGCGGCCTTGCGCGGCGGTGATCTGCTCGACGATCTGGCTCGCATCGCTGCGCGCGCGATCCCGCAGGGTGACGGTGGGCGCGCCCGCGACCTGATCGAGGATTACCTGGCCGGTGACGAGGCGCTGTGGACCGCGCTGCAGGCCGGACTGGCTCGCCCGGAGGTCCGTCATCTCGCGACCGGATATCCGTCGGCGACGCCGGCGGACGCCGACGATGCGCTGGTTCGCGCGCAACGCTGGCGCGCGGTGGCCGCCAGCGATATGCCGGCCGCCGCCCGCCGCGCCGCGATCCGGCTGCACAACGGATATATGCGGATGTGGGAGCGGATGAGTAGTGCCGGACTGTGAGGTACCCGGAGCGTCGGCCGAGCTGAACAGTCGGCGGGCGGGCGGGGTGGATCCCGAGGTGCTGGCCGTCGTCGAGCGATGGAATCCGCAGGGCGGCGCGCTGCTGCGCGCGGTTCCCGCCGAACCGGGCCCGAATCCCGTCGCGCCGAACGGAGTCGCGGCGATACATGCGGAAACCATTGCGACACAACCGGTTTCGGTGACAGTCATCGGTCCCGACGACGCCAACACCACCCTGCTGCGTACGGAACTGTCCCGCTTCGAACCGCGCGTAGCGCTCACCGATCCGGTCACCGACCCGGCAACCCTGGTCGCCGCCACCGATTTCGGCCCCGGCAGCGGACCGCCGGTGGCGCTCGTGCTGGTGGACCCCGGCGCCGCCGTCGGCGCCGCACTGCTCGATCCGGTCGCCCGCCTGCAGGCGGTGGGAACGCGAATGCTGTTCGCCATGAACGGCATTCACGCCCATCCCGACTGGCGCTCGATACTGGATCGCGATACCGCCATGCTGGCCCAGGTGCTCGGCGCCGAGCCCGAGATTCTTCCGGTCTCGGCGCGCCTGGCCGTGGCCGCGCGCGGCCACGGCGACGCCGCGCTGCTGGACCGCTCCGGCCTGGCCGCCCTGCACGCCCAGCTCAGCGCCGCCGTCGGGGCCCGGGTCGGCCCCGAGCAACTGGCCGAAGTCACCGCTCGGGTGCTCGCCGACACCCGCGCCCGGGTGTTGAGCCAGATCGAGGCGCTGCGCTCGGGCAGCGCGGTCGCCGCCCTGCGCGCCGAACGTACCGCCGCGCTGGCCTGGCGCGACGGTGGCCGCGCCCAGGCCCTGGCCGCCCTGCGCAATCGGCTGCAGTTGGCCCGGGTCGATCTGACGCACGAGGTCGGCGCCCGCGTCCGCACCGTGAACGCCACCGCCCGTGCCGATCTGGACCGCCTCGACCGCCGCTCGGTGCGCGGCTATCCCGATCTGTTGCAGGCGGCGGTGAATCAGGCCACCGCCGAACTCGACGGCGTGGTCCGTCACCGCCTGGCCGAACTCGCCCGCCAGATCGAGGCCGTGGCGGGATCGGAACCACAGCCCACACTCGCCTCACCGCCGGCTCCACCGACCGATCCCGCACCCCGGGTCGGGTCCGATCCGGAGCGCCGCCACCGCGGCGTCGAGGATCGGCTGATGATCGCCCTGGGCGCATCGGCGGGTTTCGGCCTCGGCCGGCTGATCGTTGCGCCGTTGTCGCTGGTGCCGACGTTGGATTACGCCACCGTGCCGGTCACCCTGGCCCTCGGCGCGGGCGTGGCGTGGTGGGTGGTGCGGGCCCGGGGACATCTGGCCGATCGGGCACATCTGCGGCAATGGGTGACCGATGTGCTGGTCAACGTGAAGGCCCAGCTGGAGCAGCGGGTGGCGACGGCCCTGGTGGAGGCCGAGTCCGAGCTGACCGAACAGGTGGTGCGCGCGAGCACCGCCCGCATGGTCGAGGCCGATCGCCGGGTCGCGGAGCTGGAGGGGCAACTGCGCCGCACGGCCGCCGAACAGCCTGCTCGAGTGGCCGCATGTGAACGCGATCTGGCGATCCTGCGGGCCGCGGTCGCCGGGTGATCCGGCCCGGTCGCGGTTTGCCGGTTCCGCACAGCTGCGGTCCTGGTGAGGTGGGAAGGTTTCGACCGGGTCCCGAGTGAGCAACCCCATTCCGTACCGACCGTCACATCGCGTTAACCTCTTTACTTAAGGAATCCGGGTGTCCGTCTCGTTCTCGTACGCCGCCCAGCCGGGGCGTGCTGTTCGGCGAGCCGGGCGGATGTCCACAGCCAACGGCGGCCTTCCTGGTGTTGAAAGCTGTTTCGGCAGCTCTCTGGCCCGCCGCTCATCTCAGGAGAGTTTTCATGACCTCAGCGACCATTCCTGGTCTTCACGGATCCGATGGCACCGCGCCGACCAAGCATGCCGGACTGCTCGCCTGGGTGCAGGAGGTCGCAGAGCTCACCCAGCCGGAGCAGGTCGTCTGGGCCGACGGTTCCGATGAGGAATGGGACCGGCTGACCGACCGACTGGTCGCGGCCGGCACCTTCCAGAAGCTCAACGAGCACAAGAAGCCGAATTCCTTCCTCGCGCTGTCGGACCCCTCCGACGTCGCCCGCGTCGAGTCGCGCACCTTCATCTGTTCGCGCACGGAGGCCGACGCCGGCCCGACCAACAACTGGGTCGACCCGAACGAGATGCGCGCCACCATGACCGAGCTGTACCGCGGCAGCATGAAGGGCCGCACCATGTACGTGGTGCCCTTCTGCATGGGCCCGCTGGGCGCCGCGGACCCGAAGCTCGGCGTCGAGCTCACCGACTCCGAGTACGTCGTGGTGTCGATGCGCGTGATGACCCGCATGGGCAAGGCCGCGCTGGAGAAGCTGGGCACCGATCGCCCGTTCGTGAAGGCGCTGCACTCGGTCGGTGCGCCTTTGACGGGCGACGTGGCAGATGTCCCCTGGCCGTGCAACGACACCAAGTACATCACCCACTTCCCCGAGGACCGCGAGATCTGGTCCTACGGTTCGGGCTACGGCGGCAACGCGCTGCTGGGCAAGAAGTGCTACTCGCTGCGCATCGCCTCGGCGATGGCGCACGACGAGGGCTGGCTGGCCGAGCACATGCTGATCCTCAAGCTCATCTCCCCGGAGAACAAGAACTACTACGTCGCCGCCGCGTTCCCGAGCGCCTGCGGTAAGACGAACCTGGCGATGCTGCAGCCGACCGTTCCGGGCTGGCGCGCGGAGACCCTGGGCGACGACATCGCGTGGATGCGCTTCGGTGAGGACGGCCGCCTGTACGCGGTGAACCCGGAGTTCGGCTTCTTCGGCGTCGCCCCCGGCACCAACCACAAGTCGAACCCGAATGCGATGGCCACGCTCGAGGCCGGCAACACCGTCTACACCAACGTCGCGCTGACCGACGACCGCGACGTCTGGTGGGAGGGACTCGAGGGCGAGCCCGACCACCTGATCGACTGGAAGGGTAACGACTGGTACCTGCGCGAGACCGAAACGCTTGCCGCGCATCCGAACTCGCGCTACTGCACGCCGATGTCGCAGTGCCCGACCCTCGCCCCGGAGTGGGACGACCCGCAGGGCGTGCCGATTTCGGCGATCCTGTTCGGCGGCCGCCGCAAGACCACGATCCCGCTGGTGACCGAGTCCTTCGACTGGCAGCACGGCGTATTCATGGGCGCCACAATGTCTTCCGAGCAGACCGCCGCCGCCGAGGGCAAGGTCGGCAACGTGCGCCGCGATCCGATGGCCATGCTGCCGTTCATGGGCTACCACGTCGGTGACTACATGAACCACTGGATCAACCTGGGCAAGAACGCCGACGCCACCAAGTTGCCGAAGATCTTCTACGTCAACTGGTTCCGCCGCGGCGACGACGGCCGCTTCCTGTGGCCGGGCTTCGGCGAGAACTCCCGCGTGCTGGAGTGGATCGTCAACCGGATCGAGGGCAAGGCCGAGGCCGAGGCCACCGCGATCGGCAATGTGCCCACCGCCGGCGACCTGGACCTCGAGGGTCTGGACGTGGACCCCGCCGACGTCGACGCCTCGCTGAAGGTCGACCTCGACGAGTGGCGCAAGGAGATCCCGCTGATCGAGGAGTGGTTCGAATTCGTCGGCGACAAGCTGCCCTCGGGCGTGCGTGACGAATTCGAGGCGCTCAAGCAGCGCCTGGGCTAGTCGGACGACGCCGTTCACCGAACGACGAAAGCGAGCCGCCCGCACCGTCTTTGCGACGGGGCGGGCGGCTCGTCATTTCCGCGGTTCCGCGTGCGGAATGGCGCGCTTGTCCTATTCTGATTGTGTTCTGCATCTCACGAATACTCCCCGTGGTTGCGGGGAATTAACTACTCGGCTGAACTGACTGCTTGCAGGTGCTCGTGGATTCCGTTGTCTGGCCGACCGGTCGGGGTATGTGGGAGGTGGGTGTAGGCATGACCGAACTCGGGTTCGATGCTGTCTCGGGATTAGCCGGCGCACGGTGGTCCGATCCGGAAGTGGACTTCACGCCGACGGCGGCGAGTACGCCGCTGCAGCGTGCCGCGGCCCGCTTGCAGGCCGTACTCCCCCCTGGGTGGCAGGTCGACATCGACCTCGCCGCGCCGCGCCCGCACGAAAATCCGCAGCCGGTGCTGCGAGTTCGCTTGTCCGAGAATTGATTCGGGGCACAGTCCCTGGCGTCACGTACTGCGCGCAGCGGACATCCCGGACCGATCGCCCAGCCGGGAGGCGCGAAATCCTACCTCGCGGTTCGCTTTTCGCAAAACGCACTATTGCGTTTCCTGTGATTGCAGAGCATGCTTAGAGCAACATTGTCGGACGATTTTACAAATGCAATCGCAGGGGAGTCCGAATCATGGCGGTGCACGTGGTCGGCCGATCGCTGATGACCAGTGATCAGACCCCACATCAGGCAAGGTTCGTCGGTACCGGGGGCTGGGTGGTGTCCTTTCTGCCCGGCCGGACCTTGACGCTCGAACAGGCGACGGCGGCGTTGCAGGCGGCCGAGGCGGTGGCGGCGGTCCGCTCACTCGCCGACCGCGTCGGCCTGACCCCGCTGGAAACCGTCGGCCTGGCCATGCAGGAGCCGCCGTGGAGCGAACCGGCGCGGCGCACCCGTCGGCGGGGATGGCTGGAATAGATCGGCCGGAGTAGATGCCGGACGCGGCTCAGCGGAGGGGTTTGGCCGCGACGACGACCAGATTGCTGACCAGTAGTTCCCGCACGCCCGGTATGCGCGTCACCCACCACGCCCAGCGCGGGTGGTAGCGGGGGAAGGTGGCGAGGATCCGGGCCCGGCCGCCGGTTTCGCGCGCCCATCGCAGCCCGTCGGCGGCGCTGACGGCGAACAGGGAGCTGCCGAAGCGGTTCTTGGGCTGCTTTCCGGTGCGGCGGGTGTAGCGCCGGGCCGCGAACTCACCGCCGAGGTAGTGCCACGGGCCGGTCTCGTGCCCGCCGAACGGTCCGAGCCACACCGTGTAGGACAGCACCATCAGACCGCCGGGTTTGGTGATACGCAGCATCTCGTCGGCCATCACCCACGGCTGCGGCACATGTTCGGCGACATTCGAGGAAAGACAGATGTCGACGGCGTCGTCGCGGATGGGCAGCGCCATTCCGGATCCGCGGACCGCGCCGGCGACGGTGAGCCCGGCGGCGTGCATTTCGGTCGGATCGGGTTCGATCGGCAGATAGCGCGCGCCCGCCGCCGCGAATTCGTCCGCGAAGTATCCGGGGCCCCCGCCCACGTCGACGATCACGGTGCCGCTGAGGTCCCGGCCGGTCAGATCGCGATAGAAATCGGCGATCAGGTCGGCGGTATCGGCGGCGATCCCGCCGTAGAACCGCGCCGGATCGGTTTGTTCGAAGCGGAAACTGCTCAACAGGCGCAGTGAACGGCGAAGGGTGGCCCGGCGCGCGAAGCGGGGACGCGGTCCGGTTGCGTCGGATCGAAGCATGGCCGCGCCAGTCTATGCGGCCACCGCAGCGACCCGGAACGGCCGTCGGCGGCTATGGTGGACCCCACTGTCGTCCGACGTGAACGATCTGGAGAACCGCCGTGTCCGAAATCGGCCCTCGCGAGCGCGCTGCCGTGGCGCGGCTCTGTGGGCCCGGCGGCGGCGAGAACGAGGCACACCCGAGTGCTGACGTGCGGGAAGTCCTGCTGCTGTGCTGGCGCGATACCGGACATCCGCAGGGCGGCGGGAGCGAGCGGTATCTCGAGCAGGTCGGTGCGCAGCTGGCGGCGCGCGGGGTGAAGGTGACGCTGCGGACCGCGCACTATCCGGGCGCGCCGCGCCGGGAGCGCATCGACGGCATCGAGATCAGCCGGGCCGGCGGGCGCTTCACCGTCTATCCGCGCGCGCTGGCCGCCATCGCGGCCGGGCGGCTGGGCTTCGGCCCGCTGCGCGGAGTGCGGCCGGACGCGGTGATCGACACCCAGAACGGCATTCCGTTCTTCGCCCGGACGGTCTCCGGAGCGCCCTCGGTGGTCCTGGTGCACCACGGCCATCGGGAGCAGTGGCCGGTGGCGGGTCGTGTGGTCGGGCGGATCGGCTGGTGGATCGAATCGCGACTGTCGCCGCGGGTCCATCGGCGCGACCAATATCTGACCGTATCGCTGCCCTCCGCGGAGGAGCTCGCCTCGCTCGGGGTCGATGCGACGCGAATCGCGGTGGTGCGCAACGGTGCCGAACCCGTACCCGCGCAAGCGCCGACCGGTGGCGAATCGACCCGCACCCCGTATCCGAGCATCGTCGTGCTGTCGAGGCTGGTGCCGCACAAGCAGATCGAGGACGCGCTCGACGTCGTGGCGGGTCTGCGTGACCGCCTGCCCGGTCTGCGCCTCGACGTGATCGGCGACGGCTGGTGGGCCGACAATCTGAAAGACCGCGCGCATCGCTCGGGTATCGCCGACGCGGTGGATTTCCACGGCTTCGTCGACGAAGCGCGCAAGCACGAATTGCTCTCCCGCGCGTGGGTTCAGGTGCTGCCCTCCCGCAAGGAAGGGTGGGGTCTCGCGGTGATCGAGGCCGCGCAGCACGGCGTCCCGACCATCGGCTACCGCAGTTCACGGGGGCTCACCGACTCCATCGTCGACGGCGTGACGGGGGTGCTGGTGGACGACTCCACCCAGCTCACCGAAACCGTGGGTGAGCTGCTCACCGACTCCGAGGCGCGAATTGTCATGGGGGAGAAGGCTCGTACGCGAGCTCGCGAGTTCTCCTGGGAGCAGACGGGTAACGGTGTGGGCGAAGTCCTGGCCGCTGCCGCTCGCGGGCAATTCGTCTCGGGGCTGGTCACCGGGCGTGCGACGGTCGCGGAAGCGCCCCGGGCCCCGGTGCGAGACGATCGCGTGGTCCCGAGTCTCCGCTGATCAGCGGGCGCTATCCGCCGTCGCGGCCCGACGACGCTACGCCGGAAAATACTGCGGCGCTTACCAATCGGTGGTGGAACCGGGACTCCGGTTATGTCAGTGGTCGCGTGAACTCGCCGGCCTGCACGCCTGCGGTGAAGGCGTCCCACTCACCGGGGGTGAAGACGAGCGCGGGGCCGCTCGGGTGCTTGGAATCGCGGACACCGATCAGGCCGCGGTCGAGGAACGCGACCTCGACGCAGTCCCTTGTTGCGTCACTTCTGGTGCTCTTGAACCATTTGGCTCCGGATAGGTCGACGTTCACGTCCGCAACTCCCTTACCGCCTGCCGCGAATTAGGTCCCTACTGCTGTCGGCGTCCAGCGCGGCAGCCTGAATCGCCTTGTAAGCACGATCGTACCGATGGATGTCGACTTCTTTCTCCAGGTAAATCTCCCCTGCGAAGTTGGGGACGTAGATCACCGGCGGTTCGATCGGGGCGCCTTTGGGGTTCTTACCGAAGTCGAGAATTGTGAAAGCGCCGGTAACGGCACAGCGTGGCAGCCCTGCGGTAAAGGGCAGCACGCGCAACGTGACGTTCGGCCGAGTGCTGATATCGGCCAGGTGTCGGCGCTGGGCTTCCATGATCCGCTGTCCGCCGATCACGCGGTGCAGCACCGCCTCGTGCAGGACGACGTCCAGCGTGGCCGGGCGAGACGTGCGCCGGATCAGGACCTGGCGTTGCATACGCAGCCTCACCCGGCGGTCGATGTCGACCCGGGACTCGTCCGGCAGACCCGATTCGATGACGGCGCGCGCGTAATCGGCGGTCTGGAGCAGCCCCGGAATCAGTTCGATCTGGTAGGTCTTCAGACTCCGGGCGGCGACCTCGAGCCCCATGTACACATCGAAGTTCTCGGGAATCAAATCGCCGTATTCGTGGTACCAGGACTTCACCTTGGCCTGCTGCGCCAGGCCGATCAAGGCGGCCGACGTGGTCTCGTCGGCATCGTAGATCCGGCACAGTGCTTCCACGTCGAGAACCCGGATGCGTTCCGCGACACCTTTTTCCAGTCGCTGCAGGGTGCTCGATCCGCGCTCCACCAACACCGCGGCCTCGGCGATCGTCATACCCGACGCGAACCGAAGCTCGCGGAGATAGCGGCCGAGTTGTCGCCGGGGCACGGTCGATTCGAGCTTGGGCATCTGTCCACCTCTATGGGTTTCAGGTCTGCTGCGGCTGGGCTTGACGAAAGGTGCCGGTGAGAGTCGAAATCCCCTCCCTGGTCGATTGTTTCGCATGCCATGGTCGCGGTGCTGAGGTTTCGGGCGGATTTTTTCGGTTGCTCCACAACCGCTTGCCCCCGAGGGGTCGACCATGTGTCCTGGGCTGCGCCGGACCGGCGAGAAACGCGCAACCGCAGGTGTGCCGCCTGCGGGAGCGGCCGGTCGAGCACAACGATATCCATTCGCCCACAACGATTGTCGCGCTCATACGTAACAAAGGAGAGCGAAACCATGTACTTTTCGCCTACCGACGATGTTGTCGTTTCGCTACCGGGCATCTGCGATCTCGCGCGGATCGAGATGGCCCACAGTTCGATGCAGCGGCATCGGAGCTGTCGCATCGATCACTGCGCGTGGAAACAGGTGGCCTACCGTACCCTGGTTCACTTCCAGCGGATCCGACCGCCCGCGTTGAGCCCGCGTGAGCGGGCGCACCGGCGCGGCATCGAATTCCCGTGCACCAGCGCCGAGTACCACCCGCATCCGTACGGCGGAGCTCCCACCGAGATCTTTCAGCAGGTGCTCGACGGGCTGAACGAACTCGCCAACGGCCGGTACCCCGATCACGGCCCCGGCGAGTGAGATCCATGGGGACGTGGAATGCGCTGTCCAGCATCGTCACTGTGCTTTCGGGGTGCGGCGTGGTGCTGCTCGCCCTCGGGTGCCTGTGGCCGAACGACGACAAGGCGCCTCCCACGCGTCGGCGACGCCCGGTCGTCGGCCGGTCGCGCCCCGGCGGGCCTACCCGATCGATGTGTGCTCGGCCGGAACACCCTTTCACCGTCGCCGACGCGCATACCTGGATGCAACTGCATCGCGACCACGACTGTCCACGGAAGCGGGCCGCCTTCGCCGCCCTCGTCGCGGCCAGACGGATCCGCCCCGACTCCACCCGCAGGAACAACCTCTGGAGCGTGAGAGATGACCGACGACAATCCGAATAACGTTGCCGCGCAAGCAAAGGCGATGTCCGAGCGCGTTCGCGCGCTGACCGCCCGAGCCGAGAGCGCCGGCTACACACTCGTCCGCAGCGCCGCCCCGCGATACGAATGGACCCTGCTGGACGGCGAATACCGCGAGAACATCTTCTCGACCACCGACCTCGACCGGATCGAACAGTGGCTCGATACGTGATCGCGGCCGGCGAATGACGATCTTGTCACCGACCGCGCCGGGGCAACCCATCGGAACCGTCGAGTAGTCTGATGCGTCGAACTGTATGGGCGCACGACGGCGGTTCGGGGTGGGAGGTCGAGATGGCGCTGGGGAAGGACGCGGCGGCGGAATTGTCGCAAGCCGTGTCGTCAGGGCAGTTCAGGTTGACGCCCGAGGCGGCGAGAGAGGTCGCGGGGCATTACGAGTGGTTCGCGGGGGAGATGGGATCGCGGCAGGAGGAGCTGAGACGTCTTCAGCGCCTCGACGGCTTCGGCGGTTTCGAGTCGGCGCAGCGTTTGCAGCAAGGGTTCGAAGGCAAGGCACATCAAGCATTCGACGCGTACAGAGTTGCTGAAGAATCCGCCCGTCGCATGGCGGCAGCGATATATAGATCTGCGGGTCTGATGAGCGAGGCGGACGCGTCGAACGCAGCCGCGATCAAAGCGGCGAACAGGAGCATGGAATGAGAAGTGTCGCGCGGGTGACTGGGGTCTCATCTCTTGTCGCGTGTATCGCCTCGGCGGCGGCGGTCGCGGCTTGCAGTGCCACCGAAGAGGCTGGCGACTCGAAAGTCAGCGCGGCGCCCATGAGTACCACCGCGTTGGCGAAGCCGACCTTGACTGCGTCCAAACTGCAGCCCCCGTCGCAAGATACCGAATACACGAAGTCGTCCGGTAAGCCGAGGGTCGTGTTCGATCCGTGTACGTGGATTCCTGACGCGCCGTTCGAGAAGTTAGGTCTCACCCCGACGACGCGGGAGCGTGGTTCGGATATCGTCGCCGAGTACACCTTCCTGACCTGTGACGTCAAGAATAGTGACGAGTCACTTCAGATGGACTCAGGTAACATCACCCTCGATGAGGTTCGCCAAAAATATGCAGGGCGGACCCACGAAATAACAGTAAACGGACGCAAAGCAGTTCTCACACCCGAAAAGACCGGCGACAACGAGTGTTCCGTCGATATCGAGACGAAAGCCGGCTACTTCGGGCTCACCGATATCCTGAGCACCCACGGAATCGGCAC
This sequence comes from Nocardia elegans NBRC 108235, assembly GCF_001612845.1. Taxonomy (GTDB): domain Bacteria; phylum Actinomycetota; class Actinomycetes; order Mycobacteriales; family Mycobacteriaceae; genus Nocardia; species Nocardia nova. The sequence continues at coordinate 18,340 of NZ_BDBF01000078.1, forward strand.
CGGAATCAGCCCCTGCGACCGGGCGACGGAGATGGCGACAACCCTCGAGCCCTACATCGGTAAGGACAACTGATCGTGGCCGACGACGAGCCGGGCACCACCCCACCCATCATCGGCATCCTCGACGCGGTCAACTCCGGCGATCCCACATTGGACCCGAAACTGGTCCCGAAGAGCAATGCGGCGCAGTTTTATCGACGCTCCGCTGCCGATGCTGCCGCGGCGTCAGGGAATGTCGATCACGATCCGGACTATATTCCGGCGGCTGTGATGGAGCCTTTTCGCTCCCTGTCGCATCAGGCGATCCTTGCCGGGGTGGAGCAGATGAAGCCGGGTGTGATGCACCAGTTCGCCCAGGGGTGGAAGAAGATCGCCGACGCCACCTTGTTCAACAACCTGGCGTTGAATGCCAAGGTGCACAAGAGTGTTGCCGCCGGATGGGAGGGGCGGGCGGCCGATGCGCTCACCGCTGCGACACGGCGATTCACCGATGAGATGTCGGAGATGCACAACGTCGCCCAGAGCGTGATGTCGCGTATCGAGGCTGCCGCCTACGGTGCGGATGTGGTGAAGGCGCAGGTGCCGCCGCTACCACCGCCGAAACCCATACCGACGGTGGCGGGCGCCGAGAGCCCGAAGGATGCCGTCGGCGCCGTGGTCGCCGGTTCGTCGGAGGAACAGGCGGCGCAGTGGGCGATGGTGAACCATTACGTGCCCACGTACCAGCCTGCGGGACAGCAGGTTCCGATGTTCGTACCGCCGAAGGGGCCCGACGAGGGTGGGGGCGTGAATCCGCCGGGAGTGAGTGGGCGGCCGCCCGGCGGCGATACCGGCGGAAATGACGGCCACCAGAGCCCCGGCGGCGACAGCCGATCCGGCACCGGCGACGGTAGCGGCGGTACCGACCAGCAGCCGGGCTCCGATGCGACCGCCGCGGCATCGAATGGACCATCGGCCGCGGCGGGTGGTGCGCAGAATCCGAGCCCCACGACCCCGGCCGGAGTGGATTCCACCGCTACGACTCCCGCTGGTCTCGGCGGGGCCGGCGGGCCGGGCGCGAGCGGTGGCCTCGGCGGCCACTCTGGATTCGGTGGGGTGGGAAGTCGCGGTGGCGGCGGCCCGTCGGCCTCCGGCGGCCCGGGGCGCAGCGTTCCCGGTGCGCCCGGTACCGGAAGTCCGCTCGGTCAGCCAGGCGGGCTCGGTCGTCCGGCTGCGGCGGCAGGGCTGCCGGGGATGCCGGGGATGGGGATGCCCGGAGCGAAGGGCAAGGGCGAAGAAGACAAGGAACGCAAGGGAAATCCCGACCTACTCGTGCACGAGCGCAACAAGTTCGACCTCATCGGCGAGCCGACTCCGGCGGTGCCGCCGGTTTTCGGGGCCGACGCCCACGGGCCCGAGCCCGAGCGGCGTCAGCGCCCGGAGAGCGACTGGTAGCAGATGAAATGGGAGTTCACCCAGGCGGAGTTCATGTACGCCTGGGATCGACTCGGTCTCGACCGGTTTCCGGCGCCGCTGACCGTGCGTCCGGACGTCGGTTCCCAGCTCGAGTGGGAGGCACTCGAACACCAACTGCGTCAGCGCTTTCCGGTGCTGGAAGACCCCGACCTCCTTCCCGTGCTACGAACCGCGGCCGACCCGGACACCTCGTTCGTGATGGTGGGATTCCGCAGGAAGCCGTTGCGCGCCTATGGTGGCATCATCGCGAATATCGGTGTCAGCGTTGTCCAGCGGCCCGGCCCCGACCCGGAAACCGGCGGCAATATCGTGGTCGAAGTAGGAACCCCCGACCTCGTGGCTCGCGTCTTCGCCGCCGTCGCCGGACAGCAACCCGCGGGCATGGTGGGCTCACTGGTGGAAACCTGGGAGCGAGTGCAGGATCCCGGGGACGTCACCACGCTCGTCCGCGATGAGCCCTCCGCCGCACACCGGATACGCAACCTCCTCTCGGCGCCGCGAACAGGGCACGGCCACATAGAGATTCGCGTCGATCGGCGCAGCACACGTCCGTTTCCGCCCCGCTATGTCAGCTGGTTCGACGTCGAGGGTGACGGTCGCTACACCTACGCGCGGCGCTACGGAGACTTCGTCATCGCCCCGTGTGCCGAGCTCGGCCGTACCATCACGGGGCTGCTGGAGCGCTGATGAGGTTCCAACCCGGCCGCAGCCGGCCGTATCGCTGTGGCGGGCGCACCGCCGGCACCGACGTGAATGGTCCACTGTCACCGTCGTTGCCGGTAGCCGAAACGCCGCACCGGTCCCGCGAGCACCGGTATCGCGAGGAGGCCGAGGAGAAGTTGCGCCGCCCACAGCGCGTGTGCGGCGAGGGCTACGGTGCGGTCAGCGACGGTGGCTTTCGCCACGTCTCGTGCGCCCGGTACGCGGTAGAGCGTCAGATCGGCGTCGGAGTACACCGGCTGTAGCCGGCTCAGCGTGGTGCTCGCCTCGCCGACCGTTCCCGGCGTGCGGTGTTCGACGAGAATCCAGCCGACGCCCTGAGCGGCGAGGTCGGCGGGGGCCGCTCCCCGGAGCAGGAGGTTCTCCACCTGCTGGGCGCGTGCTCCCTCACCCGCGACCACTCGCCCCCGGACGGGCAGCACCCCCGTCTGCAAGACGTCCGACCGCAGCATGCGAGGCGCCGGATCCAGTACGGGAACCCTTCCGCTGTAGGGGAATACGCGAAACATCCCGGCCGGGAGCACCGCGACGTCGCCGGGGCCCTCGACCACCGCGGCCACCCGCTGCCACGCCGGAGGGTAGTGCACCGGTCGCAGGGCTCCACCCACACCCCAGGCGAGGTCGGGCAGCGTGAGGATCAGCGCGGCGATGAACAGGAGGGCGGTAAGAGGTTGCGCGGCACCAGGTTCGGCCTGCACCACCTCGCCACCGGCGTTCGACGGTTGGTCCGCATCCGCCGCTCGTGGTGACGGCGCTGCCGACGGGCTGCTCGCATTCGTCGGGTCCGCTTGTGGCGCAGTCTGTTTCGCGATCTCCCTCGTGTGTCGGCGGCCGAGTGCGGCGAGCGCGCGACAGCCCGCCGCCGCGCACAGGGCGTACGCGGGCATGGCAAGGGCGACGTATTTCTGGGTGTCGCGCAGCAGTCCGGCGCCGGGGATGCGCGCGATCAGGGATTCGCCGATGGCGAGCCCCCACCCCGTCGCCCCCAGGGCCGGCAGCAGGATGCAGACGGCGGCCAGTACCAGCAACATCCGCCGGGGATAACGCGTGGCTCGTTCACCCCGGGCTGCCACCGCGCGCACGCCCGAGACGACGATCGCCAGCAGGACGAGGGTCGACAGCACCGCGAAAAGTGTTGTCCGAGAGCCGGGTACCGCCGCACCGTTCCAGATCCCACCCAGTCCGGCCAGGCTCCCCAGGGTGCCGAGCCCCGGTTCGGCCCGCGCGGCGAAGGCCGCCACGCCCGCCGGATCGGACGGTTCGGCCCCGCTACCGGACAGTGCGGTGGCCACCAGCCACGGACTGGCGCTCACCAGCCACAGCGCCACCGCGCCGACGACATTGCGTCGGCCCACCGTGAGAATCGCCAGCAGGCCCGCCAGCAGCGAACCGGTCGGGGTCAAACCCGCCGCGGCGAGAACGCCGCCCAGCATCGACCACGGCGCGGCGGCGACCGGTAGCCCCCGACGCGGCCGGTGATCGTCGGTCGACCGCTCCGTTCCCTCACCGGCCGGCTCCCGGGCGCCGCCGGTCCGTATCCGTTGTCCGAGGACGACGGTCCAGGGCAGTGCCGCATATCCGGCGAGCAAGCTCCAATGTCCCTGCAGCAGCCGTTCGGCGACATAGGGATTCCAGATCGCGGCCGTCGCGGCGACGAGCCGGGGAGCCAGGGAGACCCCCAGCAGGGTGTGCGCGAGCCGGGCCGCACCCCATCCGGCGGCCGTGAGTGCCAGCACCAGGATGGCCTTGACGACGATCCCGCCGTCCACCACCACCGACAGTGCGGCGAGCAATCCGTCCTGTGGCACGGCCCGCGGCGCCGCGTCACCCAGGCCCAGTGCCGCATCGGTGGGATACGACCGGGGCGTGCTCACGCCGTCGCGCAGCAGCAGATAACCCGGCCCCAGCAGCGGCCCGACCACGATCAGGGCGAGCGCCAGGCTGTAGGCCACGGGTACGATCCGGGCCCACCTCGGCGCGGCGGCCGAAGGCAGCTGCGAGCTTCTGGTGTCGTCGCCGTGTTCTCGAGCCCCGGTCACGCTGAGTCACCCTACGTCGGCCGCAATGCCGGCGGCGGTCGCCCGTCCGGTGCTACTGAACTCGCACGCCGATCTGGCGCAGCAACGTCACGTCGTCGAATACCGCACGAGCTCGAGCGATCTTCCCCCCGCGGATCGTGTACAGGCCGAGCTGGGTGTACTCCACCGGCCGGTGGGTCGCGGGGACGCCGCGCAATTCCGCGGAATGGGTGCCGCGGATCGTGATGTGGGCCCAGACCCGGTCGTCCTCCGCGATCAGTTCGTCCACGGTGAAAGTGGCGTCGGGAAGCGCGCGGAAGTAGTCGAGCAGGAACGTGCGGTAGTCCTGCACGGTGAAATCGGCGCGACCGGTGCGGGCGGCGAGGGTCGGGAAGGCGCAATCCGGCGTGAAGCTGTCCCAGATTGCCGCCAGATCCCTGGTCGCGGCGTCGCCGACCTTCATGAATCGGCGAATGACGTCCTTGTTCGCTTCGATCGACATATCAAACCCTCGCATTGAGACCGTATCGTTGATACTAAAGATATGGTCTCAGTGAGATGGTGTCAACGCGGCGAGATGAGGGGTTGGTCATGGATCGATGCGCCGAATGCGGTTTCGAGTACCGGCCGGCCGAGTCGCCGCAGGCCGCGGGCGCGATCGTCGCGGGCGTCACCGAGCTGGCGGCGACGCTGAACGACTGCGCTGACGCGGAGCGTCGCCGCCTTCCGCAGCTGTGGTCGCCGCTGGAGTACGGCTGTCACGTCCGCGACGTCCTGCTCGTGCAGCGAGAACGCATCCTGCTGGCGCGCCGCACCGACCGCCCGGCCCTGCTCACCATGGGCCGCGACGAACGTGCCGATCACGACGGCTACGCCGACCAGGACCCCGCCGATGTCGCACAGGAACTGCTCGTGTCGGCGCGACTGCTCGCGAATGTGCTCGACCGCCTCGCCGGGGACGACTGGGACCGCCGCGTTCTGTACAACTACCCCGATCGCGTCGAGCGCGAACTGCGCTGGGTGGCGGTCCACACCGTCCACGAGGTCCGCCACCATCTGCTCGACGTGCGGCGCCAACTGGCGGACGAGGACTGAAAACAGCCACTCGACGGCGTACCGGCGGGCCTCGGCTGTTCCGGGCGGGGGCGAGGTGGGAGCATGGCGGGATGCCTGCCCTGCGCCGTCTACCCGTGGTCGCGGATATGACCCTGGTGACCGCTGGGGCCATGACCGCGAATATCGCCGGCTACCTGCTGCAACTGCTGGCCGGGCGCTGGCTGGGCGTGGCCGGCTACAGCGCCTTCGCGAGCCTGCTGGCCGTGCAGTTGCTGGCCGCGGTGCCGGCGTTGGCGCTGCAGAATGTGGTCGCACGGGAGCTGGTGCGCGGCGCCGCGGTGGCGACGGTGCGCGGTTTGACCCGGCGCTGCGCGCTGATCGTGGCGGTTGTCGCACTCGCGCTCATACCCCTCGTCGCGGTGCTGCTGCATGTGCCGGCACCCGCCGCGGGCGGAGCGCTGATCGCGGCGCCGGTGCTGGTACTGCTCTCCGGGGAGCAGGGCATTCTGCAGGGAACGAACCGATTCCGTTCGCTCGCAACCGTTCTCGGTGGTTCGGCGATCGCCCGGGTAGCTCCGGCGCTGATCGCGCTGGCCATCGGGGCGGGTGCCGCTGCCGCGCTCTGGGGCGCTGCCCTCGGCCTGCTGGTGGCCACCGTTGCGGCGAACCGGATCGCGCGCCTCGCACTCTCGGCG
>NZ_BDBF01000079.1 GCF_001612845.1 Nocardia elegans NBRC 108235
GTGCCGATCGTGGTCGCGGGCGGGGAAGCCGGGCCGCCGTGGGGCAGGTCCGGCGGGTTCGTGCCGTTCCGGATGGAGCGGCGCGACGACGCGATGTATATCTGCGGTGCAACAGAATTCGTCGCCGACATCACCGCAGCGACCACCTTGTTGATTCCGGCGGCGGAACCGGACGGATCGACGGTTCTGGTGGCGGTATCACCCGGCGCACCCGGTATCGCGGTCGCCGAGCAGCCGATTCTCGACGGGACCCGCACCGTCGGTGCGGTGCGCGCCGAGGACGCCCCCATCGAGGCGGAATCGGTGTGGCGCTGGGCCGATGCCGACCCGCTCCGAGCGCTGTTCGAGCGGGCCGCGCTGGCCACCGCCATCGACAGCGTCGGACTCGCCGAGGCGGCGCTGGACGCCACCGTCACCCATGTGCGCACCCGCGAACAATTCGGCCGCCCCGTCGGCTCGTTCCAGGCGGTGAAACACGCGTGCGCCGATATGCTCGTCGCCCTGCGCATCGCCGGCCGACTCGTCGACGACGCCGTGGCCGCACACGCCCTCGGCGCCGCGGATGCGTGGATCGCGATCGCCCGAGCCAAATCCCACGCCTGTGCCGCCGCCGTCGACATCGCCGGAAAGGCCATGCAACTGCACGGCGGAATGGGCTACACCTGGGAGAGCGGCGTCCATCGCTACCTGGAACGCGCCACCCTCAACCGCGCGCTGTTCGGATCTCCGGCCGACCATCGGGCGCACCTCGCCCGCCGCTACCGGGATCCGGGCTTCACACCCTGAGCAGTGACTGCGGGTCAGCGGGCGGTCCACCCACCGTCGACGACGATGGTCTGGCCCGTCACGTACCCCGCGGCGTCACCGGCCAGCCAGGCGACCGCGCCCACCACGTCCTCCGGTGTGCCGTGGCGCGGCAGGGGAGTGTTGCGGCGGAGGTATTCGCGGGGACGCTCGTTGTCGTAGAGCGGGGCGGTGATCTCGCTGCGGAAGAAGCCCGGCGCGACCGTGTTCACCCGGATGGAGTGGCGGGCCCACTGGACCGCCAATTCGGCTGTCAGACCGGACAGTCCGGCCTTGCTGGCGGCGTAGGACGCCTGCGGGATGCCGGGGATGCCCACCCGGCCGCTGATCGAGGAGATGTTGACGATACTGCCGCGGCCGACCGCGCGCATATGCTCGAACACCGCCTGCGACAGCAGCAGCGGTGCGGCCAGATTCAGCTCCAGGGTGGACCGGATGGCGGGCAGCGGTTCGGCTTCCGCGCGTTCCTCGGTGAACATGGTGCCCGCCGCGTTGACCAGTATCTCCGGTGGACCGAGCCCGGCGGCCGCGGCCTCGGCGATGGCGCCGACCCGTTCCAGCTCCGACAGGTCGGCGGTGACGGCGAGGCCGTCGATCTCCTCGGCCAGTTCCTGCAGCCGATCACGCCGGCGCGCCACCACCGCTACCCGCGCGCCGAATCCGGCGAGGGTGCGGGCCACGGCTGCCCCCAGGCCCGACGACGCACCGGTCACGATCGCGACCCGGCCCTTCAGGTCGAAGACGTCCGCCCCGCCGGAGCTGTGCTGTCCGGTCACCGCGTACTTCCTTTCGCCGCAGCAGGTTTCATGAGGGTGCGCCGATCGGTCACGACGGGTCCCCGAGCCCTGCGGTCACCAGCGCCGCGAGTTCGGTGCGCTGGATCTTGCCCATCGCATTCACCGGCAGCGCCGGCACCCGAACCCAGCGCTCGGGCACCTTGTAGCTCGCGAGTTCGCGCCGGCACCAGGCCGTGAGCGCATCGAAATCCAGTGCCGGGCCGGAACTTTCGACGACAGCAGCGACGCGCTGGCCGAGCCGTTCGTCGGGTATCCCGCAGACCGCGGCCGCGGCCACTCCCGGATGTCCGGTGATGACGCGTTCCACCTCGAGCGGATAGACGTTCGCGCCGCCCCGGATGATCACCAGCTTCTTGCGGTCGATCACCCGCAGCCAGCCCTGCTCGTCCACGGTTCCGATATCGCCGGTCGGCAGCGGCGGCGGTTCGCCCGGACGTACCCGGCCGTCGGACCAATAGCCCAGCATCGGAGTCCATCGGCCCGCCCACGGCCCGGCCGGTGCGGGGGCCAGCCGCAGTTCACCCGGTTCACCGGTGGGCAGGCGGCGGCCCTCGTCGTCGTAGGCGGCGACGTCGAATTGCGGTGTCACCCTGCCGCTCGTACCCGGCCGCCACGCCGATCCGGGCGGGTCGATCGACACCACGGTCGGCGCCTCGGTGAGCCCGTAGGTGACACGTGGAATCAGACCGTGCGCCTCGGCGAAGGCGTCGCGCACGGCGTCGGAGGTGTCGCTGCCGCCGCTCCACACCTCACGCAGCGAGCTCAGATCGGCGCTGCGCCGGGCCAGGTCGTAGAGCTGGGCGGGCGCTCCGTTCCATACCGTAACCCGATGCGCGGCAATCCATTCCGCCACGCCCTCGGCGTCGCGGCGATTCATGATCACCGCGGTCCCGCCCGCCTGCGCGGTGGTGAGAGTGGACAGGATCATCATGTTGAGAATGGTCAGGGCGAAACTGTCACCGCGGCGCAGATCCGGACCCCAGCCGCGGGTCGCGACCGTGACCGCACCCGGCAGCAGCATCCCGCGCTGGGAATGCACGACCGCTTTGGGAACGCCCGAGGTGCCGCTGGTGAAGGCGATCCCGGCCGGCGCGTCGGGATCGGTTTCGACCCGTGGCGCCGGATCCGCCACGCTGAGCAGCCCGGCCCACCGGTCGGGATCGACCGCCCGCGCGACCCGCGCGTCGAATCGCGGCCCCGCCAGGACGACCGACGGCTCCACCAGATCGCACAGCAGTTGCTGTTCGGATGCCGCGGACGCCTCGCCGATTCCCGCCCATACCGCGCCGATCCGCTGCGTCCCGTGAAAGGCGGCCACGATGGGCAGGTCGTTGGGCAGACACGCCGCGACCCGATCGCCCGGGCGCACCCCCAGGTGCCACAGCGCACCGGCCGCACGCGCCGCCGCGGCGTCGAGTTCGGCATACGTCCACGCGCCCGATGCCGCTTCGATCGCGGTGGCGTCGGGGCGGGTAGCCAGCACCGGATCGAGGATCGTGGCCACCGATGCGGGAATCCGCACGCCGTTGTTGTCACTGCCCACCGAACCTTGATATCACTATCCTTGTAAAGATTCATCAGATAGCCTGAAGATGTTGCCCCAGAGGCCCGTTCGCGACTCGCGGCCGGTGGGCTTCGATTCCGCGTGCCCGGACGCCGTCGTCGCACCCGTCCGGAGCCGGTCGTCGTGCGGGGAGTGTCGAGCGAGGAGGCACCGATCATGCAGCCGTCGAGCACCGCCGCCGGTCCGCTGGCGGGAGTGCGGGTCATCGACCTGACCGCCATGGTCATGGGCCCGTACTGCACTCAGATCATGGCCGATATGGGCGCGGAGGTGATCAAGGTCGAACCGCCCGCCGGGGACAACACCCGCTACATCTCCGCCGGCCCGGAACCCGGCATGGGCGGGGTGTTCGTCAACGTCAACCGCGGTAAGCGCAGCGTGGTGCTGGATCTGCGCACCGAGTCCGGCAAGGCGGCGCTGCGCGACCTGATCCGCGGTGGCGATGTCTTCATCCATTCGATGCGCGGGCGGGCGATCGCGGCGCTGGGCTTCGACTATCCCGCGGTGGCGGCACTGAACCCGGCGATCGTCTACACCAACTGCTACGGCTACGGCCGCCGCGGCCCGGACGCGGATCGCACCGCCTACGACGACACCGTCCAGGCCGAATGCGGACTGCCCTACGTGCAACAGCGCCTGACCGGCAACACCGCGTACGTCGGCACCATCATGGCCGACAAGGTGGCCGGCCTGACCGCCCTGTACGCGACGGTCATGGCGCTGTTCCACCGGGAACGCACCGGCGAGGGCCAAGAGGTCGAGGTCGCCATGTTCGAGACGATGGCGGCGTTCATGCTCGTGGAGCACGCCGCGGGCGCGCTGTTCGAACCGGCGCTCGCGCCGCCGGGATATCCCCGCGCGCTGACGCCCGACCGCAAGCCCTACCGCACCGCCGACGGATATCTCGCGGCGCTGGTCTACAACGACAAACAGTGGAACGCGTTCGTGGACGCGGTGCGCCCGCCCTGGGCCACATCCGAATTCGCCACCCTGGCGCAGCGCGCGGCGCGGATCGACGAGGTCTACGCCCTGCTGGCCGACACGTTCCGGGAACGCACGACACAGCAGTGGCTGGCGCTGCTCGGTGCGCTCGACATCCCCGCCGCGCCGGTGAATTCGCTGGAGGCGCTGTTCCACAATCCGCATCTCGAGGCGGTGGGCTTCTTCGAAACCGTCGACACGCCGAACGGTCCGGTGCGGTTCCCGGGGCCACCCGCGTGGTTCTCCCGCACTCCGGGTCGCGTGGCCGGGCCGGCGCCGCGGCTGGGTGCGCACACCGCCGAACTCGTCGGCGATCGGGACAGCGGTTTCGCGCGCGCCGGTGAAAGCGGGGGCGCCGCATGACGGTCGTGTGCGATCCCGCGGATCTGGATCTGAGCGAATTCCTCCGGCCCGGCGATCATCTCGTGATCGGGCAGGCCTGCGGCGAACCGCCGACGCTGGTCGAAGTGCTGTTGCGGCAGGCCGCGGGCATCGGCGGGCTGACCGCCTTCATCGCCACCAGCTTCTCCGGATCGTTCACCCCGGCCGCCACCGCGGGCCTGCGAATGTGCAGTATGGGCGCGATCGGCGCGCTGCGCGGCCTGACCGCCGCGCATGCGCTGGAGGTGATCGCCTGCCATGTGGGGCAGATCGGGCCGATGCTCGAATCCGGTGCGCTGCGCTGCGATTGCGCCTTCGTTCAGGTCGCGCCCGCCGACCGGCACGGCGACCACAGCCTCGGGCTGGTGAGCGACCATGTCGCCGCGGCGGTGCGCGCCGCGCGGGTGGTGGTCGCCGAGATCAACGAACAGGTGCCGTGGACCTACGGCGACTCGATTCCCGGCAGCGCGATCGACTACGCCGTCGAGGTCTCGCGATCACCGGTCACCGTCGCCGCGCCGCGGATCGGGCCCGTCGACGAGGCGATCGCCCGGCATGCGGCCGCCTACATCGGCGACGGCGCCGTGGTGCAGACCGGGATCGGCGCGGTGCCCGACGCGCTGTTCCGGATGCTCAGCGACCGGGTGGATCTCGGCGTCCATTCCGGGATGGTCGGCGACGGCCTGGTCGATCTGGTCGAGGCGGGCGCGATCACCAACGCGCGCAAGCCCATCGACACCGGCGTCTCGGTGACGGGTGCGCTCATCGGTACCCGCCGGCTCTACGATTTCGCCGATCGCAACCCGTCGATCCGCATGTGCCCGGCCACCTATACCCACGATGCCGCGGTGCTGGCCCGGCTCGACGATCTGGTGTCGATCAATTCCGCGGTGGAGGTCGACCTCACCGGACAGGTCAACGCCGAACAGCACGGAACCGCATATCTCGGCGGCACCGGCGGACAGGTCGATTTCGTGCGCGGCGCGGCCCGCGCCCGCGGTGGGCACGCCATCATCGCGCTGCCCGCCACCGCGAAGGACGGCACGGTGAGCCGGATCAGCGCCACTCTCTCGGGTCCGGTTACCACCGCACGCAGCGAAACCGACATCGTCGTCACCGAATTCGGCGCGGCCGAGCTCGCGGGGCGCACGCTCGCCGAGCGGGCGCGCCGGTTGACCGCGATCGCCCATCCCGATTTCCGCGAAGACCTGGAACGGGCCGCGGCCGAGATCACGAAGCGAGGATTCTGAATGGCCGGCACACCCGCGACCGATGCGCCCGGCGGCGAGGCGGTGCTGTTCGACGCCCGCGCCGACGGCATCGCCGTCATCACCCTGAACCGTCCCGCCACCCGCAATTGCCTGGACGCCGACATCCGTGCGGGGCTGTTCGCCGCCTGGGACCGTTTCGAACACGACGCGGCGCTGCGGATCGCGATCCTCACCGGCGCGGGGGACAAGGCCTTCTGCGCCGGCGGTGATCTGAAGGAGATGGTCGCCACCGGTATGCAGGTGCCGCCGCGTGACATGTATCCGCTGCCGTACGACACCGTCGAGTTGTCGAAACCGACCATCGCCGCGGTGAACGGCGCCGCGTTCGCCGGCGGATGGATGATCGCGCAGGCCTGCGATCTGTGCGTCGCGGCGACGACCGCGCGTTTCGCGGTCACCGAGGTGAAGGTCGGCCGCAGTTCCCCGTGGGCGGCGCCGCTGATCCACATGATCCCGCAGCGCATCATGATGGAGCTGCTCTTGACCGGCGCCCCCATCGACGCGCGGCGTGCCTACGAGATCGGCCTGGTCAATCGCCTCGCCGAACCCGAACGACTGCTGGACACCGCGATCGAGCTGGCTCGCGAAATCCTCAGCGGCGCACCGCTTTCGGTCCGCGCCGCCCGCGAGACGGTGATGCTCGCCACCGAGATGGGCCGTTCGGCGGCCCTGCGGGCGGCCCGCGCGGCCAGTGAACGCTGCTATCACAGCGAGGATGCGCAGGAGGGGCCGGCGGCCTTCGCCGCGCGCCGGGCACCGGTGTGGAAGGGGCGTTGACCGATGCCGGGCGGAGTGTGTCATGCGCCTGCCGCGTCGGATGTGACCTGCGGCAAAAGTCGACACAAATGAGACCCTTGTCACACAGACCAAACCGACCTACTGTGTGTTCAGTAGGTTGCTTCGACCAAAGGAGTTCGGTGTCCGGTCAGCGACGGCCAGCCAACGTTCGGGCCTACGACACGCTGCTCGCCAAGGGGGAGGAGCGCAAGCTGCGCATCCTCGCCGTGGCGCAGCGGATGCTCGCCCGCAACGGGTGGCGGTCGACCACGCTCGCGCAGATCGCCCGGGAGGCCGGAGTCACCCCGGCCGGGCTGCTGCACCACTTCGAATCGAAGGATCAACTGCTGCACGCGGTCCTGGAGGCCCGCGACACCGACGACGAACTGCACGCGGATCTGGAAGGCGAACTGCCCGAACAGATCGCCGGTGTCGCCGATCGCTTCCGCCGCGCACCCGATCTGATCGGCATGTACGCCGTGCTGCTGATCGAGAATCTGGAACCCGATGCGCCGCTGCACGATCGCCTGCTCGATCGCTACCGTGCGGCGACCGATCAGGTTGCCGACAGTATCCGGCGCGGACAGCGCTGCGGGCGCTACAGCGCCGATGTGGACCCTGCCGTCAAGGCTGTGGAGATAGTCGCTTTTCTCAATGGAATGGAAACGTCATGGCTGCTCGATCCCTCGATTCCACTGACCAAGGTGTTCCAGGAGTACGCTCGGTCGCTCGAACGCGAGCTGACGCGCAGCGACGTCCATTGAGGTACCGGCTGGGTGTGGTGGCGCCGACGGTGACCGAGGTGGTGCGCTGCGCCGGCGGCTGGCTGTTCGATCGCGGGATGGCGGGCTGGGAGGTCACCGTCATCGTCGGCGATCCCACCCACGCCCGCGCGCTCGAGATTCTCGGCGCCGTGGTACTCGATATGGAGGATTCGCTGTCCTCGCCCGTCCACGGCCCGCACCCACACGCGGTGGCGCTGGCCGGCGAGCTGTTCGAAACCGATCACCGGATTCGCTGCGGCGTCCTCGACACACTCGACCGCGGACTGTCCGAGGTCACGCTGCTCGGCGAGTTCTGTCCCGACGAACTCGACTGCCGGGTCGATACCGTGCAGCACCGATTGAGTGTCGCCGCACGGGCTTTCAAGCGGCAGGCCCTCGCCGCCGCGGGGATACCGGCCACCTCGGTGGCTCCGCTGGAGACCTTCCGCAGCGGAGCACCGGTGTGGGCGCCGCCGGTGGATCTGGTGCCGGTGGCGGGTTAACCGCGCGCCCTGTCGCCGTCCTCGTCGATGTCGATGACGACCTTTCCGACCGCGTGCCCGTCGGCGACCAGCCGGAGGGCCGCGGCGGAGTCGGACAGCGCGAAGTGGGCGCCGATATGCGGGCGCAGGCCGTCCGCCAGCAGCCGGCCGAGTTCGCGCTCGTTGCGGTCGAATTCGGCCCGATCGATATCCTGGAACTGGAAGCCGAGCACGTGAATGCCCTTGACCAGCACCAGGTTCAGCGGAATCCGGGGAACCGTGCCCGAAGCATAGCCGACGGTGACGAAACGCCCGCCGCGGCGCAACGACCGCAGCGCCGGTTCGCTGAGCTCGCCGCCGACCGGATCGATGACGGCATCGGCGCCCCCCGGCAGCGCGGCACGTAAGCCGTCGCGCAGATTCCCACCGCGGTGGTCGATCAGATGCGCGGCCCCCAGAGATCTCGCCACCTCGAGTTTGGCGGGGGAGGAGGCCACCGCGGTCACCGACAGCCCGAGCCGGGCACCGAGCGCGACCGCCGCCGACCCGACGCCGCCCCCGGCGCCGAGCACGATCAGCTCCGCACCCGCCGACACCCGCGCCACCGACCGAATGCAGTGGTACGCAGTGCGATACGTGACACCGAAGGCGGCCGCGTCGGCGAAATCGACGCCCTCCGGAACGCGGGTCAGCTTGCCGGCCGGGACCGCGATCTGTTCGGCGAACGCGCCGTGCAGGCCGGTGCCGCACACGCGATCGCCGATCGCGATCGGCCCGCAGCCGGGACCGAGCGCGACGACCTCGCCGGCGAATTCGCTGCCCGGGACGAACGGTGGGGGCACGCTGATCTGATACTCGTTCGCCACGAGCAGGACATCGGGAAAGTTGACCGCGGCGGCGCGCACCCGCACCCGGACCTCACCGGTGCCCGGTTCGGGAACCGGCCGCTCCTCGATGCGTACCACCTCCGGTGGCCCGTACTCCGGGCACACCGCCGCCCGCATCCGGCTCACTTGCCCTGCCAGCGGGGAGTGCGGCGTTCCAGGAACGCGCGGGCGCCCTCGGCGGCGTCGGCGCTGGCGAAAACCGCGGTCTGCCAATGCTTCAGGCGTTCGGTGGCCGCGGCGTCGTCGGTGACCGCCAGGCGGGCGAGTTCCTTGGAGGCCGCCAAGCCGAGCGGTGCGTTGGCGGCGACAGTGGTCGAGAGGGCAACCGCGGTGTCGAGAACGTCCGCCGGTGCGGCTACCGCGTTCACCAGACCGATCCGTTCGGCGCGCTCGGCATCGATGAGCTGTCCGGTCAGCAGCAATTCGAGAGCGATGCCGAGGGGAATGCGCGTGCCGATACCGGTGCCACCGCCCGCGGCGAAAAGTCCGCGCTTCACCTCGGGTAGCCCGAACTTCGCCGCCGCGGAGGCCACGATCACATCGCAGCCCATGAGCAGTTCCAGGCCACCGCCCACCGCGGTGGAATTGGCGGCGCCGATGACCGGAACCGGCGTGCGGCCCGAGGCCATGCGGGCGTAGGCCTCGAGAGCGCTGCGTTCCTCGGGTGACTCCGCGTGTTTCCCAGAGCCGTCGGAGAATTCGCGCAGATCCATCCCGGCACAGAACGCGCGGTCGCCGGTGCCGGTGAGCACCAGTGCTCGGATCTCCGGATCGGTTTCGGCGGTCAGCACCGCCGCGCCGAGACCGCGTAACACGGTGCCGTTGAGTGCGTTTCGCGCATCGGGACGGTTGATCCGGGCGATCAGCACCGCATCGCGGCGCTCGACGACGACCTGGTCGGTGGATTCGGCGGGGCTCATCGGTACTCCGTACTCTCGGCGAGGTCGGCGGCCTCGCGCATCAGCTTCGGCACGATCGGGCCGAAGGACTGCAATTTGACATCGTCTCCGGCGCGCTGGAAACCGCGTTCCAGCACGATCGCCAGCTTCCATTTCGCCAGGATCAGGTAGTAGTCGAGGTCGTCGACCTGGCGGCCGGACACGTCCGCGTAGTGCGCGACCAGCTGGTCGCGCGACGGCATACCGCGCAGATCCACATAACTCACCCCCGCGGCCTCCGGTGCGGAGGTGTCCTCCGGCCAACTCTGCACCATCCAGGCGAGATCGAGTTTCGGATCGCCCACCGTTCCCATCTCCCAGTCGACCAGCGCCGCCAGCCGGGCGGGGGCGCCGTGTTCGAACATGACGTTGGCGAACTGGTAGTCACCGTGCATGAGGCCCGGGATGTAGTCGAGAGGCCGGTGCGCGCGCAGCCATGCGGTGGCCTCGGCCATCCCGTCGAGGTCGCGGCCGCGGTGGCGGGCGAAGAAGTCGGTCCAACGCTGGACCTGCCGTTCGTGGAAGCCGTCGGGGCGGCCGAGATCCTGTAATCCTTTGGCGCGCCAGTCGACTCGCGACAGCAGGGCGATACCTTCGGCGAGCTGGTACGCCAGGCCGGCCCGGGCGCCGAGGTCGGTGTCGAACGGCGCCGGCCAGCGTTTGCTGTCCATCGGCGACCAGCCGTCCACATAGCCCATCAGGTAGAAGGTGCGGCCCAGCACGGAATGGTCGGTGCAGACCGCGACGGCGGGCGTATGCGGCACGTCGGTGCCCTCCAGGGCCGCGGTGATCCGCCACTCCCGCTCGATCCCGGCGTCGCGTTCGGGTGGTGCGCCGGTGGGCGGGATGCGCAGGACGCAGCGATGGTCGCCGCGATCGATCAGATAGATCTCGTTCTGGGTGCCGCCGGAGAGGAACCGGACCTGCGCCGGTTCGCCGCGGCCGGGCAGGTCGCGGGCGTCCATCCACTCGGCGAGGCGGGCGGTGTCGATCACTGGTTACCTACTTCGTGTTCGAGATAGTCGGCGAATTTCGCGCGCGCGGCGTCGAGCTTCTTCGGAATCCATTGGCTGGGCCACAGATCCTCGCTCGGGCGGTACTCGCGCAGTACCTGTTTGGCGACGGTGCCCTTGTGCACCTCGGTGGGCCCGTCGGCCAGCCCCATCACCCCGGCGCCGTGGATCATGGTGAAGAACGGCATCTCGTTGGTGACCCCGAGCGCACCGTGCACCTGCATCGCGCGCCAGGCGATGTCGTGCAGCACGGTCGGCATCACGACCTTCACCGCGGCGATGTCCTTGCGTACTTTGCGGTAGTCGTTGTATTTGTCGATCTCCCACGCGGTGTAGAGCACGAACAGCCGGAACTGTTGCAGCTGAGCGTAGGAATCGGCGATATAGCCCTGCACGAACTGTTTGTCCGACAACCGGCTGCCCGCCGTTTCGCGGCTCAGTGCCCGCTCGCACATCATGTCCAGGGCGCTGCGGGCCAGTCCGATGGTGCGCATGGCGTGATGGATGCGGCCACCGCCGAGCCGGGTCTGCGCGATGGCGAACGCCTGTCCGGCGCCGCCGAGCAGTGCCGAATCCGGCACGCGCACATTGTCGTAGTGGATCAGCGCGTGCGCGCCGCCGTCGAGCGGCTCGCCGTAGAGCCCGACATTGCGTTCGATGCGAACACCGGGAGTGTCGGTCGGAACCAGGAACATCGACATGCCCTGGTAGGCACTGACATTCGGGTCGGTCACCACCATGACGATGAGAAAGGCCGCGGTGGCCGCGTTGGAGGAGAAGAACTTCCAGCCGTTGATGATCCAGTCGTCGCCGTCGCGCGCGGCGGAGGTGGTGAACCGGGTCGGGTCGGCGCCGGCCTGCGGTTCGGTCATCGAATAGCTGGAGAACAGTTCACCCGCGAGCAGCGGCCGCAGGTAGCGCCGCTTCTGCTCCTCGGTGCCGAAATGCGCGATGATCTCGGCGTTGCCGGTATCGGGCGCCTGGCATCCGAAGATCACCGGCGCCCACGACGACCGCCCCAGAATCTCGTTCAGCAGCGCCAGTTTCAGCTGCCCGTAGCCCTGCCCGCCGAGATCGGGGCCCAGATGCGTGGCCCACAGCCCCTGGTCGCGCACCTGCTGTTTGAGCGGATCGAGCACGGCGCGGCGGGTCGGGTCCGGCGGCACGAACTGCTCGTGCGGCCAGATCAGGTCGAGCGGTTCGACCTCCTCGCGGACGAACGCATCGGCCCAGTCCAGCTTCCGCTGGAACTGCGGATCGGTCTCGAAGTCCCACGCCATTGCGCCTCCTCCCATTCGGTGGAAATATGATTCTCGTGATGAAGAATAGCATTCTTGACACGGCGACTGTCATTTCGGCGAGAGGGAACGGATGAGGGCCGCCGACCAGTTCCACATCGGCATCGTCGCCGCGGACGTGGCGGCCACGACCGCGGCACTGTCGCAGGTGCTGGGCTACGAGTGGGGTGTCGAGACGGGCGGACCGCTCACGGTGGTGTCGTCCTCCGGTGAACAGGCCGTCGACATCCGCTGCGTGTACTCCACGACCGTGCCGCGCGTGGAGGTGATCCGGGCGGTGGCGGGCACCCTGTGGG
The DNA here is from genome assembly GCF_001612845.1 of Nocardia elegans NBRC 108235. Lineage (GTDB taxonomy): Bacteria > Actinomycetota > Actinomycetes > Mycobacteriales > Mycobacteriaceae > Nocardia > Nocardia nova. The sequence goes on from NZ_BDBF01000079.1 coordinate 12,254, forward strand.
AACCGGTGTCCGGCAGCGGCATTCACCACGTCGGCTACTGGTCCGACGACGTGGCCGCTGATATCGCGAAACTGGAGCGAACCGGATACACGGTGGAGGCGATGCGGCCGGGTCCCGGCGGTGCGCCGCTGTTCGCCTTCCTGAACGGCCCGAACGGCTTCCGCGTCGAATTGCTCACGCGCGCCGCCGAATCCGGCCTGGCCCGCTGCTGGGCGGCGCCGGGTGGCGAACGACAGAACGAAGGTGATCGAGGATGACAGCGGTAGGGCTGGTGACCGGCGCGGGACGCGGGATGGGCCTGGAATGTGCCCGCGCGCTGGCGCAACGGGTGGATGTGCTGGTACTGGCCGATCGGGACGAGGCGGGTGCGGCCGCGGCCGCGCAGCAGCTGACGTCCGGGCATACCCGGGCCGAGGCGTTCGTGGTCGACGTCGCCGATCGCGAGCGGGTCTCGGAACTGGCGGAATATGTCGGCGGCCGAGGGCAATTGCGTGCCGTCGCGCATGCGGCGGGGATCTCGCCCACGATGGCGGACTGGCGCCGCATCTTCACCGTGGACCTGATCGGCACCGTCCACCTGCTGGACGCGTTGCGGCCCCTGGTCGGTCCGGGCGCGGCGACGGTGGTGTTCGCCTCGATGGCGCCGCTGCTGGATCCGAACCCACCGGATCCCGCCGCCCTCGCCGTGCTCGACGATCCGCTGCACGAGCATTTCCTCGACCGGATCCGCGAGGCCGTGGGCCCGGCGGTGGAGCATCCGGGCATCGCCTACGGGTGGGCCAAACGCGGTGTGCAGCGGCTGGTCTGGCGGGAGGCGGTGCGGCTGGGCCCCGCCGGAGGGCGGATCTGCTCGGTCTCGCCCGGCATCATCGACACCCCGCAGGGCCGCCAGGAAGCAGCCGAACACGCCACCATGCGACAGTTGGTCGAGCGCACGCCGCTGCGCCGCGAAGGGCGTCCCGAAGAGGTGGCGGCCGTGGTGGCCTTCGCGCTCTCCGACGCGGCGAGTTTCCTCAACGGCACCGACCTGGTTGTCGACGGCGGCGTGACGGCGGCGCTGCGGGCCGGGCCGGACGCGCGGCGGTGAACGACGACGTCGCGGCCAGGATCGCCCAGCGGGCACTGGCCGAACGTGGCGCCGCCTACACCGCCGAGGTGCGGCGGCTGCTGGATGCCGGGCTGGCGGTGATGCGGCGCTGCGGCACCGAGTCGCGGCCGCGGGTCGCCGATATCGTCGCCGTCGCCGGCTTGTCCAACGATGCCTTCTACCGGCATTTCGCCTCCAAGGACGCGCTCGTCGCCGCCCTCCTCGAAGACGGAACCGCCCGGCTGCTGAACTATCTGGACCATCGGATGCGCAAGCGGCCCACCCCCGAGGAGGCGGTGCGCGAATGGGTGGACGGCGTGCTGTCCCAGGGGGTCGGCGAGGTCGCCGCGACCACCCGGGCGGTGATGTGGAATGCCGGCGGTCTGGCGCAGGGGCTGGTGACCGGACCGCCGGAGGCCAGTTCCCGGCTCGCCGAGTTGTTGCGGGCGCCGTTCGCCGCAGTGGGTTGCGAGCACCCGGATATCGATGCCGCGCTCGCAGCGCACGCGGTGGTCGGCCGCCTCGCCGAACTGCTGTGGCGGCGAGTCGAACCGACCGCGGGGGACGTGGAACGCGTCACCGACTTCTGTCTGCGCGCGGCGCGCCCGGCCCACTGAGGGGCGCGAGTGCGGTGAGCGGCCGTTGTGGTGCGAGCCGCACGGCCGCGACCGGAGGGTGCGCTCAGACCCTGGTCTCGGCCATATCCACTTGGCGGGCGGCGTTCGCCAGCGCGGTGACGACACAGGTGCCGATCCGTCCGGCCCGGTCGTAGAGGGTGGCGGTGCCGACCGCGATGCCGTCGGCCGACATATGGTCCTGCGCATGCAATCCCAGCTCCCGCCCCTCCGGCAGCCGGGTCAGGGTGAGGGTGACGTCGCTGTTGATGTAGCCGACGCCCTCGGTGCCCCAGTTGCAGACCAGATTGGTGGTGTCGGCCAGGAACGCCGCGCGCTGGAACGGAGTGATCGCCTCGCCCTCGACCAGCGGCGGCAGATTCTGCCAGACCGATTTGCGCTCCCCGTTCTGCGCGGCGGCGAAGTCGCCGGACCATTCGCCGTCGCCGCATTTGAACAGCGGTGGCTGGCCGGTCGGCGCGTCCAGGCGCCGGTCGGGCACCGGCAGGGGCTGTTCGGCCTGCCAGATTCGGCCCGGAGGTTGCTGTGCGACAGCCAGATACATCACCGACGCTCGCACCCGCACCTCGTCCTGCTGGGTGATCCACGCGTCGGCGACGCGCACCCGGGCGCCGGAGCGCACCACCGCACTGTGCACCGTGATCGGCTCGTTCCGCACCGGGCGGAACAGATCGGCGGTGAGCCGCGCGGGAACGAAACCGGCGCCCGGGCAGTGGGTTTCCAATTCCCGCGCCAGCAGCCCGCAGATCGCGGGCCCGGCCACGTGATCGGGCGACCATTTGCTCACCGCGAAGTCGCCCGCGACGAATCCCCGTTCGTCGCGGCTGAAGAATGCCATCATCGCCTCGGCCCTTCCGTTCCCGGCCCACTCGAATTAGAACACGTTATAGGACCGAATCCGGAGGCTGCTCACCGGTTCCAGTGCCGCCCCCGGCGGATCGAATGTCAGCAACTGTCGTCACCTAGGATCGGATCATGAGTCGATGGGAACCCAATGCGCGCGGTCGCCTCGCCCGAGCGGCCCTCGAGCTGTATTCCGAGCGCGGGTTCGACGAAACGACGGTGGCCGAGATCGCGGAGCGGGCAGGCCTCACCGAACGCACCTTCTTCCGGCATTTCGCCGATAAGCGGGAGGTGCTCTTCGGCGGTCAGGACCTGCTGAGCAGCGCGATCGCGGAAGCGGTGACCACCGCGCCCGCGGGTGCGGACCCGATGGCGACGGCGGTCGCCGCGATCCAGGCGGCCGGTGCGCAGATTCCCGATCTGGCGGCGTGGCAACTGCGGCGGCGGGCGGTGATCGCGGCCAACCCCGCCCTGCAGGAGCGGGAATTCAGGAAAATGGCCGTCCTGGGCGGCGAACTGGCCGACGCGCTGCGGACCGCGGGCGTCGCGGAGGCCGACGCGACCCTCTGCGCCCGGGTCGCGGTGACCGTCTTCGGGATCGCCTTCGATCGGTGGGTCGACGGTTCCTCCACGCGCGAATTGTCACACGTTATAGCCGAGGTATTCGCCGAGCTCAGGACCACCGTGAGCGCCGGGCGGACGGTTGCGGAGCGCGAGCGGGCCGGTGACCCGGGGTGACGGACGGCACACGATGTGCATAAGGTGACGAGGAACGACACGTCCAGCCCGACCGATGGAGAACGACGTTGAAGACCAGACTGGGCTGCCCCTGCGGTGAACAGATCGTCGGCACCGACGAAGACGACCTCGTCGAGAAGACGCAGAAACATCTGGCCGAGAACCACCCCGGCCACGACTACTCGCGCGACGAAATCCTCTTCCTCGCCTACTGATTCTTCGCATCGGCGGCCAGATAGCGCATCGGCGCGTAGTTCGCCCAGCCGGTCTCCGGCCAGTTGAACCAGCCCGCCGAGGCGCCGGTACCGCCGTCGGGATGCAGGGTCGTTCCCGTCAGATAGGCCGACAACGCCGAGGCGAGGAACACCACGCAGCCCGAGACGTCGCCGACCTCCCCGGGCCGGCCCAGTGGTATGGCGACCCGCACGCCGAGCGGGTCGGTCATCGCCGCATCCCCGTGCGGCATCCGGCGCAGATTCGGGGTCGGCACGTAATCCGGCGCCACATTGTTGACGCGGATGCCGTCGGGTGCGAGTTCGACCGCGAGCGTGCGGGCGAACTGTTCGACCGCGGCCTTCGCCGCCGAATACACGGCGAAACCCGGTGCGGCCCGGTGTGCCTCGATCGTGGTGATGTTGACGATGCTGCCGCCGCGACCGCCCGCCCGGATCCGCGGTACGGCCAGCGCGCAGGCGTGCAGCACGTGGGTGAGATTGCTGCGCAGCAGCGCCTCCCAGCCCTTGGGGCGGGTGTCGGTGAACGGAGCGCGGAAGGTGCCGCCGACGACGTTGACCAGGATGTCGAGCCGGCCCCACCGAGCCTCGGCCGCGTCGAACACCGCGGCCAGCCGGTCGGGATCGCGAACGTCGCCGTGGACGACGACGGCATCGCATCCCCGCGCGTCCAGTGCCGCACGCATCCGCTCCACGGCGTCGGCATCGATGTCGATGATCGCCGGGCGCACCCCGTTGGCGGCCAGATCGGTGGCGATCGCGTGACCGAGGCCGCCTGCGCCGCCGGTGATCACGGCGACCGTGCCGGCCAGTCCCGCGCGCTGTTCGAACCAGCCCGTGGTCATCGCAGGTAGGTGGCGCCGAAGGCGTCGAGGAAGTCGGTGGTCGCCGCGTGGTCGGCGGTGCGGCTGGACACCACGAGCCAGGTGACGCCCGCCTTCTCCAGTTCGGCGAAGGCCTCGAGGTGGCGATCGGCCGCTGCCGGGTCGGGCAGATCCGGGTCGTGGTAGGAGTACAGCACGTCGAGATCGCCACTGCGCCCGGCGGATTCGGCGCGCGCCCGCACCTCGGCGATCTGTGCGGCGAGCTGGGCGTGTGATCCGAGCGCAGGGGTGCGGGCGGTGGCGCTGAGCGTGGCGCCGCCGGACATCGGCATCCAGCCCTGGGCGCGGGTCGCGGCGCGCCGGCGGCTGGCGGCGGAGTTGCCGCCGATCCAGATCGGAATGGGATCCTGCACCGGCCGCGGCCGGGCGATCACCTCCCGGGCATCGAAATGCCGCCCGCGATAACTGAACGGCTCGCCGCGCCAATGCAGCGGCAGCACCTCGAGCGCCTCGTCCAACAGGATGTTGCGTTCCTCGAAATCGACTCCCAGCGCGTGGAATTCGCTCTTCTGATAGCCCGCACCCACGCCCAGGATCAGCCGGCCGCCGGAGAGTTTGTCGACCGTCGCGGCGGCCTTCGCCAGCAGGAACGGATTGCGGTAGGGCGCGACCGCGAGATAGGTGAGCAGCCGCAGCCGTTCGGTCGCGGCCGCCACATAACCGAGCGCGACCAGTGAATCCAGGGTCTGGTGCCCGCCGTTGTCCAGCCAGCGTGCCCCGGGGATCGGGTGCTCGCTCAGCGACAGGCCGTGAAATCCGCACCGCTCGGCCGTGATCGCGACCTCGCGCAGTGGTCCGGCGTCGAGAACATCGCTGTGGGGTCCCCCGGTCTCCGGATAGTGAAAGATGAAACGCAGGCTCACACATCGAGAGTATCATTCTCTCGAATGTGTAATTATATTCTCCGCCGCGCGGACGGGAGGACTGCCGATGGGCGCCGCGCCGATGACTCCGGGCCGGTATGCCGAACGCTGTCCCGATCGGCCCGCGATCGTGATGGGCGCGAGCGGGGAGACGGTGACCTACGCGCAACTGGAACAGCGGTCGCGCGCCGGTGCGCGGGCCCTGCGCCGCCGCGGTCTCGCGGTCGGCGGCCATCTCGCGATCCTGGCCGAGAACACACGGTCGTTTCTCGAAATCGCCTGGGCCGCACAGCGGTGCGGTCTGTACTACACGGCGATCAACCGGCATCTGCGCGCGGGCGAGGTGCAGTACATCCTCGACGACTGCGGTGCGACCGCGCTGGTCACCACGGCGGCGCAGGCCGAGGTGGTGACCGGGCTGGATCTGCGCCGAATCGCGGTGAAGATCTGTGCCGCAGGCGATCTCGACGGTTTCGAACGGTACGACGACCTGCGCGCCGCCGAATCCGGCGACCGGCTGCCGGACGAATGTGAGGGCCGGGAGATGCTGTACTCCGGCGGCACCACCGGGCGTCCGAAAGGGGTGCGTAAACCGCTGCCGGCCACCGCACTCGGGGATCCGCAGGCGCCGCCGGTGCAGATCGCGCGCGGTCTGCTCGCCGCGGGGGCGCGCGAGGACGCGGTCTACCTGTCACCGGCTCCGCTGTATCACGCCGCGCCGCTGGTCTTCGCCATGTCGTGGCAGCGCCTCGGCGCCACCGTAATCGTGATGGAACGGTTCGATCCGCGCCGCTGCCTGGAACTGATCGAGCGCCACCGGGTCACGCACACCCAGATGGTGCCGACGATGTTCGTGCGCATGTTGCGGCTGCCCGACGCCGAGCGCCGCCGGTACGACGTGTCGAGCCTGGTCGATGTGGTGCATTCTGCGGCGCCGTGCCCGGTGCCGGTCAAGCGGCAGATGATCGACTGGCTGGGAACGATCGTCAACGAGTACTACTCGGGCACCGAGGATATCGGCAACACCTACATCGGCGCGCGGGACTGGCTGACCCATCCGGGTTCGGTCGGCCGCCCGGCGCAGCCCTGTCATATCGTGGGCGCGGACGGGCGGGAGGTGCCGGTGGGTGATACGGGGGTCGTGTACTTCGAGGGCGGGCGGCCGTTCGACTACCACAACGATCCCGAGCGCACGGCCGCCGCGGCCGGACCGCACGGATGGCGCACCCTCGGCGATATCGGCCGCCTCGACGAGGACGGTTTCCTGTATCTGACCGACCGGCTGTCGCACACAATCGTGTCCGGCGGTGTGAACATCTATCCGCAGGAGGCCGAGAATGTGCTCGCCGCCCATCCCGCGGTCCTCGACGTCGCGGTGATCGGCGTACCCGACCCCGAGATGGGGGAGGCGGTGAAAGCGGTGGTGCAGCCGGTGGATTCGGCGTCCGCGGGCCCCGCACTGGCCGCCGAACTGATAGCCCTGTGCCGTGCCGAACTCGCCGGGTACAAATGCCCGCGCACCGTGGACTTCGCCGCCGAGCTGCCCCGCGACCCGAACGGCAAACTGTACAAACGACTACTGCGGCAACACTATTGGGACGGTCATGAGAGCCGGATCATTTGAGTTGCTCGCGCCCTCGCTCGATCACCCGCGCCCCGTATTCGGCCATGCGGGCGGTGCCGGGCGACCAGGTTTCGGCCATGACGCCCTCGAGCAGCTGCGCGCGGCTCCCGTCGTCGTCGGCCAGGGCGCGGTAGTGCCGCAGTAGTCGGGTGACGGCCTCGCGGTCAGCGGCCAGCATCTCGGCGGCGAGGGAGTGTGTGAACGGCAGCAATTGCGCATGGGGCACAACATGATTGACGAGCCCATAGGCTAGTGCGTCGGTGGCGGCGAGGAAATTTCCCGTCAGCGACAGTTCGACGGCCCTGCGCCGGCCGACCGTCCGGGTGAGTCCGACGGTGACCCCGCCGCCGGGCATCATGCCCATCCGGGCGTGGGTGTCGGCGAACCGCGCTCGCTCGGAGGCGATGAGAAGGGTGCACTGCAGGGCCAATTCCAGCCCGCCCGCGACGCATGCGCCGTTGATCGCGCCGATGACCGGTTTGTCGATCACCGGCAGGAATCGGAACAGGCCGTCGGCTCCGCGGCCCGGGCCCGAGCCCGGGGAGCGGGCGGGTCGGCCGGGCGTGTGCGCGGAGGCGGCGCCGATATCGATACCCGCGCAGAAGGCCGGATCGGCTCCGGTGACCACGACGGCGCCCACATCGGGATCCGCGCCGGCGTCGGCGACCGCATCCCACACCGCGTCCATCAGCGCGCGGTCGAGCGCATTGCGGACCGCCGGACGGTTTAGCGTCACGGTCGTGATGCCGCCCGCGCGCTCGACGACGACCAAGGGCTCGGTCATGCGCCTCTCCATTCGAATCAGAACGTCCATTTTGTATATGAGAATAATGTTCTCATCGTGAAATGGGAGGTGCCCCGTGCGAATCGATACCACGATCGGCGCGCTGGACGACGCCGCGGCGCGAGTTCGCGCACTCGAAGGGCTCGGCTTCGACGGGATCTGGGCGGGTGAGATGAACGGCGACCCGTTCCTGTCCCTCGCCGTCGCGGCGCAGTGCAGCGACCGTATCGGCCTGGGCACCTCCGTCGCCGTGGCGCTCGCCCGCTCGCCGATGACCGTGGCCTACGCCGCCGACGATCTGCAGCGCTTCTCCGGCGGCCGGCTGCGCCTGGGCCTCGGCTCGCAGGTGCGCGCGCATATCGAACGGCGCTTCGCGATGCCGGCCGACCGCCCGGCCGCGCGGATGCGCGAATACGTCCTGGCATTACGGGCCGTCTGGGCGCACTGGCACGAGGGCGCGCCGCTGGTGTTCGAGGGCGAATTCACTCGGCACACCCTGATGCCGCGCGACTTCGTCCCGCCCGCACACGATTTCGGCGCGCCGCCGATTCTGCTCGCGGGCGTCGGGCCGGCCATGACTCGCGTCGCGGCCGAGGTCGCCGACGGCTTCATCTGCCACGGCTTCACCACCGCCCGCTGGATCCGCGAACGCACCCTGCCCGCGCTCGGCGCTGCCGCGGTGCGCGACGACTTCGAACTCGTCGCAACGCCTTTCGTCGTCACGGGCACCGGTGAGCAGATCGATCGCGGTGTCGCGACGCTGCGGCGCCGGCTGGCCTTCTACGCCTCCACACCCGCCTATCGTCCGCTGTTCGACCTGCACGGCTGGGGCGGGGTGAATGCCGAACTGACCGCGCTGTCGAAAGCCGGGCGCTGGGATCGGATGGCGGAGTCGATCACCGACGACATGGTCGAGGCTTTCGCCGTCGTGGCCGCGGTGCAGGACCTGCCGGAGCGGCTGGCGGCCCGATTCGGTGGCCTGCTCACCCGGCTTTCGTTCGCACCGCCCCGCGATATGCCGGCCGACGAGGTGGCCGATCTGGTCCGGCGGATCAGGCAGGCCTGCGACACATGACGGATCAGTCCGGGCGCGGCCACGGCCGGCCGTCGAGGCGCTCGATATCGGTGTTGAGCCGGCGCAGATAGGTCGCGAAGTCGGCGACATCGGCGGCGGGCCAGGTGTGCAGCACGCGGTCCAGGCTCGCGACCGTGGCGGCCACGGTCTGCTCCAGCCGGCGGGCACCCGCCTCGGTGACCCGGAACTTGCGGGCCAGGCCGCCGTCCGGATCGGCGATGCGGTCCACCAATCCGGCGCGCATCAATGCCGCCGTCTGCCGGTTGAGCGTGGAGGTGTCGAGACCGAAGGCGGCGCTGAGCTGACCGATCGACATCGGCCCCTGCATCGTCAGCCGGCTCAGCAGGACATAGGCGCTGCGCTCGAGTCCGCACCGATCGCGCCGGCTCATTTGATAGCGGCTGAGCAGCATGGTCTCGAATTCGACCGCCGCGATGGGTCGTTCCACAGCGCCCTCCTCTCGTGCGCGACCGAGACGGGTATCACAGCTCGCGCGGGTAACCGGCTCCCGAATGTGCATGATACATTGCATGTGCATAATACATATTAAAGAGGGAGATGTGGACATGACCAAGCCGGACGCCGACCGGTCGAGCGCGATCGTCGGGGTGCTGGCATTCGCCGGAATCATCGCCTCGGTCATGCAGACCCTCGTGATTCCGCTGATCGCGCAGTTCCCGCAGTTGCTGCATACGACACCGTCGAATGCCTCATGGATCGTGACCTCGACGCTGCTGGTCGCGGCGGTCACCACGCCGGTGGCCGGACGCCTCGGCGATCTCTACGGCAAGCGCCGCATCCTGCTGCTGTCCACGATTCCGCTGATCGCCGGTTCGATCGTGTGCGCGCTGTCGGCCTCGGTGCTGCCGATGATCATCGGGCGCGGCCTGCAGGGGATGGGCGTCGGCATCATCCCGCTGGGAATCAGCGTCATGCGCGACGTCCTGCCCGCCGAGAAGCTGGGATCGGCGGTCGCGTTGCTGAGCGCCTCGCTGGGAATCGGTGGCGCACTGGGCCTTCCGTTGTCAGCGGCGGTCGCCGAACATTCGGACTGGCGGGTGCTGTTCTGGGGCGCCGCGGTGCTGAGCGCGCTGATCGCCGTGGCGGTGTGGCTGGCGGTGCCGGAGTCGGCGGTGCGCGGCAGCGGTGGATTCGACTACGCCGGAGCGGTCGGGCTCGGCGCCGGTCTGGTGGCGTTGCTGCTCGCGGTGTCCAAGGGGGGCACCTGGGGCTGGGGTAGCGCCACCACCATCGGACTGTTCGCGGCCGCGGCCGTGGTGTTGCTGATCTGGGGTTGGTGGGAGCTGCGGATCAGCGATCCGCTGGTCGATCTGCGCGTCACGGCCCGGCCCCCGGTGCTGCTCACCAACGCCGCCTCGGTGGTGATCGGCATCGCGATGTACTCGTCCTCGCTGATCGTGCCGCAGCTGCTGCAGCTGCCGACCGAAACCGGTTACGGTCTCGGCCAGTCCATGATGGCGATGGGTCTGTGGATGGCGCCCTCGGGCCTGATGATGATGGCGATCTCGCCGCTGGGCGCCCGGCTCTCGGCGGTCCGCGGGCCCAAGGTCACGCTCACCGCCGGCGCGCTGGTGATCGCGGCCGGCTACGGTCTCACCACGGCGCTGATGGGGTCGACCTGGGGATTGCTGGTGGCGATCTGCGTGATCAACGGCGGCGTCGGGCTGGCCTACGGTGCGATGCCCGCGCTGATCATGTCGTCGGTGCCGCTGTCGGAAACCGCGTCCGCCAACAGTTTCAACACGCTCATGCGGTCGATCGGCACGTCGGTGTCGGCGGCGGTGATCGGTGTGGTGCTGGCCCAGATGAGCATGGACTTCCACGGTCACAGCGTGCCGACCGAGGGGGGTTTCCGCACCGGCCTGTTCATCGGCTGCGGAGTCGCGCTGGTGGCCGCGGCGCTGGCCTCGGCCATCCCGGTGCGGCGCCCGAAC
>NZ_BDBF01000080.1 GCF_001612845.1 Nocardia elegans NBRC 108235
ACCGGTTCCTGCTCGAGAACGGCACACCCATCTCGATCGAGCGAGCGATACTGCGTGCCACACTCTCGCCGTCGCCGGTTCGAGTACAACGGCGCGGCTCTCGCACATGAGAACGGTCGGTTGGCAGTCGGATCGAAACAGTCAGTCAGATGGGTATGGCGAGGATGCGGCTGCGGTGTCCCATTGGGCTCGGGTGGCGGCGAAGAGGTCCACGCATACCGCCACGAGGTCCGCGGGGTCGTCGCGGCGGCCGTCCATCAACCAGTCGACCAGCAAGTGGTTGACGCCACCGACCAGTGCTGTCGCGGTCAGCCGCTCGCTTCGCGCCAAGGCGCGCGTGCTCTTGGCGGCCCAGGTGGCCAGCACGGTGTCCACGAAGTCGCGCAACACCCGGTGGCGGCGCTGTTCCATGTCCGGTGAGACTCCTACGACTTCGATGAGCACCACCCGCGCGCGGCGTGGATCGTCGGTCAGATATCGGATGAAGGCCCTGAGCCCGGCCGCGGTGAGCGCGTCGAGGTCGGGGCCCGCCTGCGAGAGCGCGGCGGCCGTCGCAGCACGCATCGCCTCGGACAGGGTGTCGTAGAGCGCGGCGAGGCAAACCTCCTTGTTGGGGAAGGACTCGTAGAAGTACCGCTCGGTGACTCCCGCGCCGCGGCAGATCTGTTTGATCGACGCGAACGCGTAGCCGGAGGTGCCGAACTGCTCCAACGCGGACTCCAGGATCGCCGCGCGTCGCTGGCGCACGCGTTCCTCAGGCGCGATACCGGAGTACTTACGGCCGGCGAGCTTCGGACCGGATGCACCCGGACCGGACAGTGTCATGAGCCTTTCCCTTTCTGCCGACGAGGTGTAATACTAGCGAGGCCAATTCTGACAATCTCAATTGTCCAATGCTCACGGCCAAGGTCAGCACCCAGCACCACCCCGTGGAGGAAGGCGGCACGCCATGACGACAACACTGGCCGGGCGGATCGTGGCAGTCACCGGCGGTGCCCAAGGCATCGGCCGGGAGATCGCACGGCAACTCGCCGCAGCGGGCGCCCGGGTCGCGATCGGCGATCGTGATGTCGAAGCGGCCTGTATGACCGCTGCAGAGCTCCCGGGGCAGGTGCACGCATTTCACCTCGATGTGACCGACACCGCGTCGTTCAGGGGGTTCCTCGCCGAGGTCACCGACCTGTGGGGATCGTTCGACGTGCTGGTCAACAATGCCGGGGTGATGTGGGTCGGCGCTTTCGACACCGAACCGGAGGCGGCGACCGAGCGCATGCTCGCGGTGAACCTGCACGGCGTCATCCGCGGCGTCCGACTCGCCGCGCCGGCAATGCGAGTTCGTGGCAGCGGCCACATCGTCACGGTCGCCTCGGCGGCATCCAAACTCGCCCCTCCCGGCGAATCGACCTACGCCGCAACCAAACACGGCGCCCTCGGCTATCTCACCGGAGTACGCGAAGAACTGCGCGGCAGCGGCGTGCACATCTCGGTGATCATGCCCGGTGTGGTCGATACCGAACTGGCGATCGGTACCGACAGCGGCACGATCGCCCGGCTGGAACCCGACGATGTCGCCGCTGCCGTCGTGAAGGTGCTCGCTCGCCCGCGCTTCGAGGTCACCATCCCCGCCTCCATCGGACTGCTGGTCCGCGCCACCGCCCTGCTCCCACAGGCACTGCGCGATCGAGTATTGCGCCGCACGGTCCCCAACCAGGTCGAGGCCGCACGCCGATCGAAAGCCCGCGACAGCTACGAACACCACGCCCTGACCGACACCGATCCGAGGAGGAACCGATGACCGCCACCGAACCCGCCACGCTGCGTCCGATCCCGGAATTCGACGGCGTCCATGACATCTGGCCGCGTGGCAAACGCCTCGACGCCATCCGCGAAGCAGCACAGAACTACCGGGAACGGTTCCTCACCCAGGGACAGGTCAAAGCGGTCAAGAGCTTCGACATCGCCGCCGCGCCGTATCCGGCGCAGTACGCGTTCCAGAACTACTCGGTCAACGTCAATCCCTTCATCTCGATCATCAACCGCATGTTCGTGATCCAATTCGAGGGCTTCGACGGGAGACTGAAAACCCTGGTCTGGGAACCCACCGTCGCCGCGGGGTCGGCCGAAGCCCCGTTCTACGGCAAGTTGCAGCGCTTCGCACGCAAGCTCCGCCTCGACTCCTGGTTCGTCGACTACTACAACGACCCCGACCAGGTGCTGCCGCGAGTGGGGTTGAGCAATGACGACGTGGACTACCTCAGCTTCGATCACCTACACGTGCAGGATCCGCGCATGATCCTGGGCAGCACCGAGACGATCGAGGGCGAGACCACGCCGCGAAAGCCGTTGTTCCCCAATGCGAAACTACTCGTGCACCGCAGAGAGCTGGGCACCTTCGAGTCCATGCACCCGATGCAGTGGGCTTGGTATGTCGACGGCGGCATGAATGGAGTTCCCGAAGACAAACTCGACATCTTCGACGGTGACGTCGAACTCGGTATCGGAGTCAGCCTGCTCTGGACTCCCGGCCACACCGACGGCAACCACTCTCTGGTGGTCAACACTCCCGACGGCGTGTGGGTGTCCTCGGAGAACGGCATGGCCGCAGACAGCTGGCAACCCGAACTGTCGAAAATCCCCGGCGTACGCCGCACCGCCGAGTTCTACGGCCGCGAGGTCGTGCTCAACGCCAACACGCTCGAAGACTCCCTCGACCAATACGACTCCATGGTCAAGGAGAAGACCCTCGCCAGCCCGTCTCCGCGCAATCCCCAATGGCGGCAGATCATTCCGTCCTCGGAATGCGCGAACTGGAAGCGACAGTGGCCGGTCGTACCGACATTCAGCCACGGCGGCCTCGACTACGGCACCATCACCGTCCCCGACAGGTAGCCCGGTCCACCGGCAACCGGTCTTCTGCTCGCACGTGCCCACGGGTGCGATCCCCGCCTACATCCCGATTTCGAGGAATCCCATGAGCACACCCGATCCGATCGGCGCACCGGCTCGGCCGACCGAACCCCACGCCCCGCATCGGGCGGCAAACCACGCGGTCGATGATCACGTGATTGCGACGAAACGCTCGTTCGCTGCATTTGTGACCATCTGGGCGTCGCGGATCTTCGTTCGGCCCACCCTGTGGTTACTGCCGCTGCACTCGCCGGCCGGGGTTCTCGGCTATCGATTCACCCAGGTCGTGGCATGCGGGATGTGGTTCGGTCCGAGGCTCCCGTACACGACAGTCGATGTCGCGGGCCCTCGCGGCAGGACCGTCGGCGAGTGGGTGGGCGGCCGAGCCGAGCCCGGAAGCCGGTTGATCTATTACATCCACGGCAGCGGATACATCAGTTGCAGTCCGGCGACTCACCGCGGACTGGTCTCGGAACTGTCGCGCCGCCTGCACCGCCCGGTGTTCTCGGTGCGATATCGGCGAGCCCCGAAGTACCGGTTTCCCGCCGCCCACGACGACGTCCTCAACGGTTACCTGTGGCTTCTCGAACAGGGACACCGCGCGAGCGACATCATCGTGATGGGCGATTCGGCCGGCGGTCATCTGGCATTGGGACTCTGTGTGCAACTGCGCGAACTCGGCGTCGAACAGCCCGCCGCGGTGGTCGGATTCTCCAGCGTCGTCGATCCGACATGGCAACTGGCGGCGGCAAACAAGGGTGTGCGGGATCAGTTCATCTCCGCCCGGACCGGTCCGCGAATCATGCAGACCTACCTGGTCGGAGTGGATTACACCGATCCCCGCCTGGATGTGCTGGCCGGGGCCGGGCCCGAGCTGCCCCCGATGCTGCTGCAAGCGGGTGGGAGCGAAGCGCTCGGCTCGGACTCCGAACACTATGCCGCAGCACTGAACTCGGCAGGCGGACGATGCGAAGTCGAGATCTATTCCGGCATGTTCCACGTATTCCAGATGGGATATCCGCGAATGTCGGAAGCTCGCAGCGCCCTCGACAGCGTCGAGCGGTTCATCGACACCATCGACACGAATCACAACGCACCTGCCTGACAGTCCACGGCACCCGCTGCCCACTTGCACGACCGCGTGGCCGCATCGGGACGGTCGATAGCAACGGGCCCCGCGCGGCCAAGACTGTTCACGACCCGCTCAACGACCACTTCCGCCGGAAGTGCTCGCCGGCAACGACCGACACAAACCGATTGCCATCCCCGAACAACGCTCGATCGCCGATTCTGGTCCGCTTGTCACTTCCGCCTGAAGACTGGATCCGGCACAAATTTAGTGATAGCGGATTCCGGTTGTTCACTCGCTCAACAGGATTCGCTTCCGCAAGAGGTCGGTCTTCGTGCGGCCGAACATCTGTCGTTGAGCATCTTGATGCGGTTGACGCGCCCCTCGACCGTTCCGCTGCTCCACGGCATTGTCAGGCCGGCGGTGACCGCGTCCTGGTCGCGGCGCAGCCCTCGAACGAACGAGTGCAGCGCCGGTTGATCGTCGGCGCCACCTGACGATGCGAGAACACCGCCATCTACCGCCGCGAGTCACAGGCTGTGCTGTCCCCGCGGGTGTTGGGCGGTGTCCGGTGCGTCAGCCGCCGAAGTCGGCCCGATGGTCGGTGGCCCACTCGGTGAGGGTGCGCCCCGGCCTGCCGGTCACTGAGGTTACGGGTCGCACCTGGTCCGGCACGGTGAGCGTGTCGGACCAGTAGTCGAGCAGCATCTTCATGATCGGCTCGGGGATGAACTGGGCAGTTTCGGCGCGGAACTGCTCGGGTGTGATCTCGACCAGCGGGATCTCGCGGCCGATCGCGGCGCCGATCGCGGCGACCTGTTCGGCGCGTGTGAGCGCCTGCGGGCCGGTGATCGGGATCGTCGCACCGATGTGGTCGTCGGTCAGCAGTGTCTGGGCGGCGGCCTCGGCAATGTCGTATTCGTGGACCGGCGCCTGCGCCGACGCCAGGTACGGCGCCCGGATCGGTGCGCCCGAGCGGATTTGCCATGCCCAGGTGAGCAGGTTGTTGGCGAAGGTGCCGGGACGCAGGATCGTCCACGCGTCCGTGCGCTCGGTGACAGCGGCCTCGACCGCGCTGTGGTGCACCTGGCTGGCCGAGCCTCGATCGCGGGGGAACTCGATCGCCGCGGCCAGCGAGGAAAGCACGGTGAAGCGGTGGATGTCGGCGACGATGGCCGCGTCGAGGAACGTTTCAACGCCTCGCGCCGGGAACACGAAGACGCGATCGACCCCCTCGAACAGGTGCGCGCCGAAGGTCGAGGCGTCGGCGAGATCACCCGCGACCACCTCGACGCCCTCGGGCAGGTTCGCGTCGTCGGGCTTGCGGGTCAGGGCGCGGACCGAGGCGCCGCGGGCGATGAGAGTGGCGACGAGGTGGCGGCCGACGGCGCCGGTGGCGCCGGTGACGAGGATGGTCATCGTGGTGTTCCTTTGCTCGTGCTCTGTGTGATGTCTTCATCCTGAAGGCCCATTAGGTCATAATCTGTCCACAATTTCAGAAAGGTTTGTGCGATGGATACTTCGGCCACCGGGCGGGCGTTACGGCTGCTCGAGCTCCTGCAAACCCGCCGCTCGTGGCCGGGCGGTGAGCTCGCCGAACGGCTCGGCGTCGAGGCCCGGACCCTACGCCGCGACATCGAGCGGCTACGCGCGCTGGGTTACCGGATCCAAGCGCGCCGCGGACCGGTCGGCGGCTACCAGCTCACCACCGGCAGCGACCTGCCACCGCTGGTCTTCACCGCCGACGAGGCGGTGGCGATCGCGGCCGCCCTCGCCTCGTCCGCGGCCAACGGGTCGGCCGGCGCCGGTGAGCTCACGCTCACCGCGCTGGCCAAAATCGAGCAGGTGCTCCCCAGCACGGTGCGGCGCCGCGTGCGCGCGCTGCGCTCGTCGATGTCGCTCGGCGGCGGCGGGTTCGCACCGGGGGCATACCCGGCACCGCTGGATGCCGGCATCCTCGGCACCCTCGCACTGGCCTGCCGTGACTCCGAACGAGTCCGGCTGCGCTACATGAACACCGCCGGAACCAACGCCGGCACCGAGGCCGTCCGCCGCGTCGAGCCGGCGGCGCTGGTACCGAGGGAGAGCCGGTGGTATCTGATCTGCCGCGACCTCGACCGCGGCTGGCGCGCACTGCGAGTCGACCGGATCACCCGCGTCGAGCCGACCGGACAGCGATTCCCCCCACGGGCGGTACCCGGTGGCGATCCGGCGGCGTTCCTCGCCACCCAACTCGGCGCGCCACCCACTCGATACGCCGCAACAATCCTGATCCACGCTCCCATCGACCAGGTCCAGGCCTACATGGGCGGATTCGCCACCGACTTCGCCCCCACCACGCTCCCCTCGGGCCGGCCCGCCACGCACTGGCATATCGCCGACACCCGCCTCGAAGTCCTCGCCGGCGCCCTGCTGTGGGTGCGCTGGCGATTCGAGGTGATCGACTCCCCCGAACTCTCCGCGCTCCTACGCGAACGAGCCACCGCCTTCACCACCGCAGCGCGGGCTGATTCCACCGACAACCACTTGCGTGGTGAGCACGGCCCCGCCCGCATCGATACATGCGCTCCAGGCGGCGTCAGCGGATAGTCGCAGGTCTCCGCCGCAATATCCAGGTGCGCACCGCCTCGTAAAAGAGATATTGCCTTGCATCCTGCCCGTATTCGCAGCCATCGTTCCGCAATGCCCGCCCAACGCTCTGCGGCGCTGACGCCCGGAGTCACACCACCGCAGGCGCGCCGGGTTTCGCCTCGACCGAATCGAACAACGCGACAAGACCGCTCCTGCAGACACTGGCCGAACGATGATCTGGATCAGCCTCCCACGGCGTGGATCTGGAATTCGGTCTGGGGCAGGCCGCGTGGTTGGTCATCGAGGGCGAAGGCTGGGATCCGTAGGACCCAAGCTCGCCCGACGCGGCTTACGAGTGGGACATCCTGGTCGACGGCGGGCCCTCGACATCCGATGAACAGCTCGGTCGGTGGGTGTTCGACGTTCTGACAGAGTCGACTTCGTGGACGTTGGCCCTCTACTACATCGACCACATATCAGCAGTACGACCCGTTCAGCAGCTGGGCGGCAACGGCTCTCGTCGCGGCCGGCGCGATCGTGGCCGCGGCCGCGATCACCGTGTTGGTACGCGTGGTCCGCGTTTGATGCTTCCCCTGACTTCCAGCAACCGATTGACCTCTCGGCAGCCAAGGCAAGTACCAACCGAGCACGTCCGCAGGCCGAGCCGATACGGCACATCGTTGCTTGTCAAGCCGTTGTCGTTGTCTTTCGCGCGATTACTACCTGACCCCTGTAGAGACGGCCTCTCCCCGGCTCGCAGACCAGATGGCGCGCATGCCATTTCATCTCCACGGCCCACGCAGCACAGTCCGGTGCCCGCCCGGGACGGCCAGCGTCGGCGCCGGTGCTGCCACCACAACAGCAGCATATCGACCTACTCACCACGCACGGTGTGTCAGCAATCATTCAGCGTTCACGGGCTGAATAATTTGCATATGACGTCGATCGGGTTGTCCCGCAGAGCGATGCTCGCCCTGGCAGCGAGCGTACCGTTGAGCGTTGTGGCATCCCGACGCGCAGTGGCCGCCGCCCCGCCGATCCGATACACGATGACGGCGTTCACCAACGCCAGCCAGACCGATATGTGGGTCTACGAATCCACCGACGCAACGAATTTCCGGCTCGTCCAGGCCGACGCCTACCGTCCGCCGGACGCCGACCCCGCCGACACCCCGCCAGCGGCGGCCACGACCACGAAGGGCTTGTGCCGCGACCCCAGCGTCTTTCGTCACATCGACGGCCAGTACTACGTGACGTACACGACCGCATGGGACGGCAACACCATCGGGTTCGCTCGCAGCCGCGACCGGATCCACTGGGAGTTCCTGTACGAGTACACGATTCCGTTCGACGGTGTCACCCATACCTGGGCGCCGGAATGGTTCGTCGACCGTGACGGCACGGTCAGCGTCCTGGTGAACATCAACGACGGTACGGTCTTCCGGCCCTGCGTCATGACCGCGACCACCTCATCGCTGAGCCGGCTGCATTGGACCACGCCCATACCGCTGGCAGGCGTCATTCCCGCACCGGGCGGCCTCGGCTACATCGACACCACGGTCACGTTGTCGCAGGGACGCTACTACGCGTTCGTCAAGAACGAATCGACCAAGAACGTCGAGGTCGCGGTGGCCGACCGCCTGGTCGGCCCGTACACGTTCGCGCGAACCGGGAACTGGGCGCGCTGGGGCGGACCGGGCCCGGGACAACCGCGCGAGGGACAGTGCGTGATCCCGCTCCCCGACGGCCGATGGCGGATCTACCTGGATGCCTATGACCTCGACGAACCCACGCACGGTCACTATCTCTACAGCGACACCGTCACCGGCGACCTGCTCGGCGAGTGGACCACACCGAAGGACCTGCCCGTCCTGTCCGGTTTCGTCCGCCACTTCACCGTGTTACCCGAACAACTGAACACCGGCCCGCAACCGGGCCCGAAGCCCGTCACGCGGTGAGGACGATCGGGCCGCGGCCTGCCCGCACCGATCAGGCACCCACGGCCGCGCTCTCGGCATAGTCACCGAACGCACGGACCGCCGGCGCCAGCAGCCGGTCCGCGGACCAGACCAGGCCACTCTCGCGAAAGCGGGCGATTACTACCGGAAGGCTCGCCGGAACGCTGATCGGAGGCGCGATCGCCCTCGCCGACGGTCTATGGAAGTACCAGTTGACGGTCCAGTCGCCACCCGGACAAAGCCCGTACGCCGATCGTGGCTCGGTGACAACACCCGACGGCGTCGTCATCCCAGACGCCAACCTACGTCTCCCCTCCGGATCGGCGAGCGGCATCCGCAGCGGGTCGACATCCGGTTCAGCTCGCAATTGACAGCAGACGGGCGACGTTCTCCACCTGGAAGTGTGCACCGCCGTGACAACGGGTAACTCGACGTGAAATCCTGCGCCGCCAGCGCGATCACCTTGCCACCACAATCACCGCCGCCGGCCCGCGCTTGCGGCGCGCGCCGGGGGGTCGCGGCGCCGATCGATCTCCCGCGCCGATGCGGCGCACCACTCACGCAGGCGACCTCACGGCACGGGCGCATCCCACAGTGGGAACCAGCGCTCGAGTTCGGCTTCGATGGGCAGTTCGCCGGCGACTGCCGCGCGGACCTGCAGTTCGAGGGTGTTGTCGCGGCGTTGCGCCCCTGATGGTGCGAACGGGTAGATGGTGCCGCGTTTGAACAGGTAGACCAACCCTAACCGGTGGGGCGGGACGTCGGCGGTGGCGAAACCGATGACGGTACACAGCAGGTTCGGGCCGAACCCGTTGTCGGACAGAGTGGAATTGATCGCGTGCAGCGCGGTCACCAACGCGGACAGATCGGCAATGTCTTGCCGACAGGTGATCCAGCTGTAGCCGAATTCGTCAATCGTCACGGCCACCGCGATGGTCGGCTCGAGGTGCAGCAGATCGAGGACCTCCGCCTCGGACTGTCTTGCGCCGGCGCCCTCGGCCTGTTTGAAGCACACGGCCCCAGCACCGGTTGGGTGCACATCGAGTGCGGCCTGCAGTGTGTAGGCAGCGGGTGGAACGGCGAACAGTACATCGAGGTTCGGCTGCACCGGCTTGGTGCGGCCCAGCAGCGCGCTGAGGAATCCCATCTCGGTTTCAGCTCTCCTGCCCGAGTTCGGTAGCCAATGCGGCGAGTTGGTCCAGTCGCTGCTGGAGGCTCGGGTGAGTGGACAGTAGCGTCGACCAGGTGGCGCCGGCGCCCAGCGCGGGGGCAAAGAAGAACGCATTGAACGGCTGCTCGGTGCGCAGGTCACGGCTGGGAATGCGGCCGATATCCCCGCTGATCTTGGTCAGCGCCGAGGCCAGCTCCGACGGGCGGCCGGTGAGGATCGCGCCGGCTCGGTCGGCGGCCAGCTCACGATACCGTGACAGGGCGCGGATCAGCACGAAGCTGATCGCGTAGACGGCCGCGGACACCGCCATCACGGCCAAGACGACGAGAAACAAGTTGTCGCCGTCACGGCGGTCCCGGCCGCCACCCCCGAACATTGCGGAGTACAGCGTGAATCGTGCGATAAGCCCCGCAAGCACGCCCATGAACGATGCCGTGGTCATCACCACCACATCCCGGTGCGCGATGTGCGAAAGCTCATGCGACAGAACACCGTCGAGCTCATCGGCATCGAGGCGCTGTAGCAGGCCGGTGGTGACGGCGATGACCGCGCGACGAGGGCTACGACCGGTGGCGAACGCGTTGGGCATATCGAGGTCCGCGATAGCGACCTGCGGTTTGGGCATGTTCGCGGTCGCGCAGAGCCGGTCGATGATGCCGTGCAACTGCGGCGCCTCCTCCGCGGTGACGACGCGAGCACGCATCGCATACAGAGCGATCCGGTCGGAGAACCAGAACTGCGCGAACAGCAGCCCACCCACGATCAACACGATCACCACGACCGACTTGATCAACACCACCAGCGCCGCAATGAACACGACATAGACCAAGCCGAGCAAGAACATGGTCAATCCCATGCGGGCCGTGAGCCGATGATCCGGCCGGAAACGAGTACGCATGCCCGCGTTATCCCGGAATCAGTCCGTCGTCGCGCAGCATCGCGCGAACCTCGGACAGCGGCATGTCCGCACTGGGAAGGACCAAATCCGAGGCGACCAGCGCATCGTCCGCTACCGGGGTAGCAAGATCGCGGACAGTGGCCAGCATGCGGCGCAGGACGAGCGAGAACCCCGTGTCGTCTCCCGCGTCGGCGGCCTGCAGCAACTCGTCGTCGAGTTCGTTGAGGTCGCTGAGACGGGCGTCGTCGAGGGTGTACTGGCCTTCGCCGAGAATACGAACGATCATGGTTGCGGCCTTTCCTGCGCATGCGCCTCGATCGCCGGCGCGACTGTGCTCTTCAGTTGCGCCAGTTCGGCATCGACATCGTTGCCACGGCCGGCGTCGAGTGCGGCCTGGATGTCGTCACGCTGGCCGACCGGGGCGGTGGCATCCTCCAAGGCGCCCGAGGCGATCAGCTCGTCCAGCGCTTGCGAGCGCGAACTCATCTGCGCGGTCTTGTCCTCGGCCCGCTGGATCGCCAGCCCGACATCGCCCATCTCCTCCGAGATGCCGGTGACGGCCTCGCTGATCTTGGTTTGCGCCTCGGCGGCGGTATAGGTGGCCTTGATGGTCTCCTTGCGAGTCCGGAACGCCTCCACCTTGGCCTGCAACCGTTGCGAGGCGGTGGTGAGCTTGGCCTCCTGGGCGGCCAAGTCGTCGTATTGCGGCCGTAACTGCTCGATCTGGGCAAGGGACGCCGCGCGCCGCGTCAGCGCCTCCCGAGCCAGGTCGTCGCGACCCTGGGCGACCGCCTGCTGGGCCTGGCTCTGCAGGCGGTCAGCGGCCTGATGGAGCTGGTTTTCCTGCAGCTCGATGCGTTTGCGGCTGGTCGCGACATCGGCCAAGCCGCGCCGCACCTGAGCCAGCATCTCCAACTGACGCTGATACGAGTAGTCGAGAACCTCACGGGGGTCCTCGGTGCGGTCGAGCAGCTTGTTCGTCTTGACCCGGAACAACAAGGCAATACGTCGAGCGATACTCACTTCTCGTCACTTCCTCACATGTAGGAGCCGCTGCCTACACTGTCGTCGTCCACTGCGCCCGCTGCCAGGGACCTACGGCCCAACTTCAACCGTCCGCCGAACGCGCTCCCAGGGGCCCTTGGCTGAAACAGTCATCAGCCATGCTCGCGGCGAGCGCAGTGTGCCCGGCGAGAAAATGTTCTGCAGCCATGCGCGGGCTGCCGGTGTCGTCGGGACGAACCTCCGATGTCGGTTTGGCGTCCGTTTCCGCTGCCGCGTCGCGCGCGGAGTTCTACTCTTTCTGCTTGTCCGGTCGTTGGTGCCGGTGGTAGCCGACCTCCTCCGGCCGACGTGGACCGTAGCGGCGGTCTCCGAACTCCTGCACCAGCGAACGGCTCGCATCGAGTCGACGGTGTCGGAGCGTGCGGACGTAGATGTGGAAGGCAGCGCGAATCGCGAGGGTTATGACGGGCCCTGGTTCCGGGAGGGCGTGTACTTCCCGCAGGGCGGGCGGGCAGAAAGCCGAGATGATCCGCGCTGCTTGCGGGCGCAACGGCCGAGGCAGGCATCGCTCGCCGAACGCTTCGATCAGGGCTGCGGCGATGGCGCGGCCCTCGCGCGAAGGCTCGTATTCGAGCAGCTCGTAACGGCGAGACCATTCCCGCAGCTCCGCAGCAGTCGCCGGCACGTCCTCGATGTGCTGGCGGACCGCGACCGCACGCCAGAACATCCAGTGCGCTTCGCGTTCCCGGCTGGTAAAGGGCGATGCGCCGAGGGACGCGGTGATTTCGTGTGGGTCGAGTGCAAGGGTGGCGAGGGTGTAGAGGGAGTCTTGGTTGCGCAGCGGGAAGTGCGCGTGGATTTGGTTGAGTCGGTCGATCCAGGCCCGTCCGGTCTCCGAGTCCGGCCCGTGATCGAGGAGCTGGCCGAAGAAGACGATGGTGTCGTCGTTGCGCTCGATGGTGGATCGGACGATGTCCCCAGTCCCGCGACGGTAGAGCGTACGCGCCATGGTCGGCACTGCCACCTGCTTGAGGAAGGCCACGGTGAACAGGGCATAGACCAGAGGCGGGTGGCCGTGGAGGGTGACGAGCGAGAGACGGCTGATCTCGTAGCCGTCACGCGCCGGGTCGAGTGAGGCGATCGTGCGGTGCACGTCCGCACCGGTGACACGGGTCATGACGCCGGCTCCACATCCACCGAGAGACGAGCCTCCAGATCCACTGTGAGCGTGGCCCGTCCCTGATCGTCGGCGACGACCTCGGACTCTGCAGCGCCATGCACGTTGTAGGTATGCCGCGGACGCAGTTGGTCGATGGCGAGGCGAGTGCGCGTGGCCCCCGTGCCGGGATAGAGCACACAGCTGAGTGCGGCTCCGTCGGTGACCGCTCGTGCTACCAGCACCTCGGGGTAGGCGGCCTCGGCGAGACGGGGGCCATCGCGCCACGCGTCGGGCACGCCGAAGCCGATGAGGTCGCGCAAGCCGGAACTGCGTCCGAAGCGGGCCATCAGGCCGTAGAGGTTGCCCTGCGTGGACAGGCCCGCGTACCGGGCCGCACCGTCGCGCCGCTCGACCTCCTCGGTCTGGTCCACGTGGCGCAGCACGCCGGCGGCGACCTCCTCGTCTCCCATCTCGCGTGCCGCCATCGCGAGGAGAAGCTGTCCGAAGGTCTCCTTGCCGAAGACGTAGGAACCGGAGTCGCATCGGTTGGCCAATGTCGGCGGCAATGTGAAGTGGTCGTCGCGGCGCTGCAGCACTTTCTCCTTGAGCAGCCACCACGATCGGTGAGCGAGGTCGGGAAATGCTGCGTGGGTCCAGTAGGTGGTGGGTAGCCAGACGCCGTCGCCGGCCCACGGGCTCCACGACAGCCCGAGGGTCTCCGACCGCACGCCGATGACTCTGCCGTCGGGTCGGTGGAATTCCTCCACAAAGGTGCGCCGCAGCTGCTCCTCCAAGCGGTCGAAGCCGGTGCCGCCGGACAGCCTGCGGTCCATGAGGAGGGTGTTGACGGCGAAGCTGTTGCACACCGGGTAGATCCACCTCGGCTCGCAGGAGAAGAAGGTGAAGCGGGAGCGCTCGATGTTGCGCTCGATGGAGGCGACCAGTGACGGGAAGTCGTAGGCGTACTGCTCGTTCTCGCTCCAGCGGTACGTCAGCGCGCCTGCGGCGGAGAACCGTGAGTCTGCGAGGGTCTCGAACATGCCCACGGCGACTCCTTGCCAGCCTGTGAGCATGACGTTGTCGCCGTTGTCGACGGGGTCACGTCGCAGGGAGAGACGACCCCATGCATTCTCGAGTGCCCAGTAACCCCACACTCGGCGATCGCCCATCTTGAGGATCGCTCGTGACTGCGCCTCGGTCAGGTAACCCGCTAGTGCGGGAGCGTAGTTGTAGCGGTAAGTGGACAGCGCGTAGCCGAGGATGCACAGCTGGTAGCGCAGCGCCGCTTCCCTGAACTGGTCACGTCGGTCGAAGCCGTCGAAGGAGGACAACGGTTGTAGCGCGAGGTCCAGGGCGAACCGCAGGTGCTCCAGGTCGGCCGGCGTGGCCTCCCCGACGGGCAGAACGGAACGGGACGGCACCACCGAAGCTCGCAACTCGACGGAGCAGAGTTCCGCGTTCAGCCGTGCCGCGACGTCGCGGCGGCGGCGATGCCTCAGCGCATGACCGGTGAGACACAGACCGCCGAGCATCGGCCCGGCAGACGCGACCGCGAGAAGACCCTGGCCGGTCGGATGATGATGCCCGGCAGCCAGCACAAAAGCCAGGTCGAGTACCCACACAGTGATGGGAGCGAGGAAGGCGCCGATCATCCACCACATCAGCACGCCGACCAGCAGCGCGCTCACAGCAAGCATGCCGTGGACGACATGGCCGGCGGCGAAGTGCCCACCACCGGGGAACATGAGAGCAGCGCCGAGCACGGCAAGGCGCCCACTGCCACTCAGCATGAGCAGACCACCCACCGACCACGTCGCCGCGCAGATACCGGCGACGCGCAGCATCGTTCGACGCGCGACGGGTGCGATGAGCGGAGCCTCTTCGTCCAGCGGCGGCACGGCGGCAGGTCGTGTCGCGGCCGGCTCCCCCACCTCGTAGGCCTTCAAGGTCCCGGTCACCGACCCACCCCGACCTCGACGTGCCCGACCTGGTCGCCGGCCAGCTGGTAGCGCGCGGACGGTGCGAAGCGGCTGTCGTCCTGGTGTGGCCGCATCCATGCCACCACGGCATGGCCTACGTGTACCAGCAGTGCCATCACAGCCAGGGCGGCGACGCAACACATCATCGGCGATCTCCTCATCGGGAACTAGAACGTCTCAGTTCCTGATAACTTGGCAAAGGGCAGGTCGTCCTGTCAACATCGAGTCTGTGCCCCCGCCCGCCCCCGCTCGCTCGCGACGCGTCGTCGGCGACTCCGATCGCGTTGCCGAAGACGACGGCGGCAGCGAGCGTCAATACGCGGGCATGCCGCCGGAGGCCCGACGACAGCAACGCCGCGAGCGGCTGCTGGAGGCGACGCTCGACCTCGTGGGCGCCGGCGGCGTCGCGAGCCTCACCGTGGGCGCGGTCTGCGCACGCGCCGGCCTGTCGAAACGATACTTCTACGAGAGCTTCACCACGACCGACGAACTCGTCGCCGCTGCGCTCGAACGCAGCCTCGAATGCGTGCTCGATGCCGTGGACCCCGTGAACGTCACGGCCGACACCTCCGTCGAGGACATGGTGCGGGCCGCCGTGAGCGGTCTGCTGCGAGCCATGGACGATCCGCGCGCCGCCCGCCTGTACCTGGAGTCGCCCGCAGTCCCTGCCGCCGCCGCGGCTCGCGACGCAACGGTCGAGGCCACCGTCGACCAGCTGCTGCAGCACATCGTCGGCGACTCGCGGGCAACAGAACCACAGGCACGGCTGACAGCACATCTGCTGATCTCCGGCTCGACCCATGTCATCGCCCTCTGGCTTCGCGGCGACCTACACATGGATCGAGAGGAATTCATCGACACCCTCGTGCGCGTCGGCGCACAAGGTGCCGATCAGTTGAACGAGCCACCTCACAGACGCGATGAAGCGCCCATGACAACCGAAAGCCCAGCACCGGGCGGCTGCTCCGCATGAACGCTGGGCGCGCGCGGCGCGAAGAGGCTGTGGAGGCGCGCGAGATCGGGCGGCCTGCGGCACCGCGCGGTGGAGAATGCGGTGCCGAAGCCTCCAGTCGGGACAAGCGGCCCGCCGGGTCGTGGGCGTTGAGGACCACGGGTCGCGCCCGGAGGATATCTCACGCGCCATCTTGTACCTGGTGAGCGAGAGCGGGCGATTCGTCACTGGCACCCAGTGACGGGACCCCGTGATTCGGTCCCGCGTGCGCCAGTGGGCGAAAACCCATCCACGGCAAGGATTCCGCCGCGCCTATCACGATGCCCGGGGCGAAGGTTGGATCCTGAATCACAAGAGGATTCAGCGCTTGTGGCGTGAGGATGGATTGCGGGTGCCGCAGAGGCGGCGCCGCAAACGTGTCGGCGCCTCCACGGTGACCACAGTGACCGCGGTTGCGCCGAATCGGTTGTGGGCGTTGGACTTCCAGTTCGATGCCACCGAAGACGGACGGCCGGTCGAGATTGTGCCGATCGTCGATGAGCACACCCGGGAATGTCTCGGTGGTTTGGTGGAGCGCTCGATCACCGCCGAGATGAAGTCCCCGGACTCACCGGGGGACTCAGTCCCCTCAACCGGCTGCGCCTTGGCCGACTGCCTGGGCCGCCGCGTGGTGGTGCAACGCCTTTTCGTCGTCCACGTGGACGGGCTTGAGGTCGAACACCACTTCTTCGACCGTGCCGGTGAACGCATATGGCGCCTTGTCCTCGTAAGCGCGGTCCACGACGAGGCCGTTGTCGCGGCCGATATCCATGCCCGCGTAGGAGGAGAACGCGATCGGCGCGTGGGCTCCGGCGGCAAGCCGCACTATTTTCCCGGCGACCTGACCGACCACACGCCCCCGAACGACCGGTCGGGCAGCGGTAGCCGAGTGCGGTCCGGGTTGAACTTGCCCATCGCCTCGCCCAGGGCAGCCTCCAGCCCGCCCAGCGTCGACTTGTCCAGCTGCACAACCGACTTCATCGGGGACGAGGCCAATACCTGCTCGACACCCAGTCGGCTCTCCGGCGGCAGCACAGCGATCACGACCGCACTGCCGCCGCGAGAGCTTGCCCGATCTTTTCGCCGAGTCCGCTCTCCTGCCGGTGACAACCAATGTTTAGATGCGCATATATTCGTAGCGCAACATTGACGCCAGCCCAGGCGGGAACCCGCGGATAGGAGGCCGGGAAACCGATAACTTCCGGCAACTCGGCGGCTATTGGGCAGTCCGCCGATTCACGCTTCGACTCGCTTCCGTAAACCGTTGAGCGTGCTGTTCACCAGCCCTTTGATCACCCGCTTGCGGATGAAGCCGGGTAGCGGCAAGTTGTGGTGGATGGTCAACTGGTAGGTGACCGATGTGGTTTCCGGGCCGGCATCTTCGAGCTGGTACCGGCCTTCCTGACCGGTCTGCAATCGGCCTTCCACCATCGACCAGCTCATGCCGTCGTCACGATGCCGGTAGGTCAAGGTGTAGGTGTCGGTGCCGACCGTCGCCGACGCCTTGAACCGGGCGGTCACCGGCAGCCCGGTCTGCTCGTCCACCTCGAGCACGTCGGCTTCGAGGATCTCTGGAATCCACTCCGGCTGATTCTGCAGGTCGCGGATGGTCTCGAGCACCCGCGCCACCGGCGCGTGCAGGCGCACGGTTTCGGTGGCGCTGTCAGTGGGCACGGCGGCCATCCCCGGCGTCGTTCACTGCTTCGGATCTGGTATCGATGTCGGTCATGAGATCGGTCTCTCCTCGCGGTGGAGATGTCGGTGCTGCTCTGGCCGAGGGTGTCTGCTCGTGACAGTACTCTCACGTCGCGGCGCCGCCAGGGGGCATGTCCCGGCGGCTGTCGGGCTCTAATCGGGCGCTGGTCGATCGCGCGTTCGAACTGGCGTGAGCACGGGCTCGCCCGAGCCCCAGCTCCGGTCTCCGGTGATGCGGCGGTTCATCGCCCGCGCCATCCGTCCGGCCTGCAACACCGCCCGCGCCGCAAACGGGCCGGAATGCCGTTGCTCGACGGTCTCGATCCACAGCGCCAGCCAGCGCTGGAAGTGAGCGGCCGTGAGCGGATGATGCTCGTGCAGGCGGAGGTGGACGGCGAGGGCGCTGCGGCGGTAAGACTTGGTACCGAACAGCACCGTCTCCCAGAAGTCGCACATCACGGGCAGGTGCGATTCCAGACCGGCCTCGCGGAGTTCGGTGAACGGTTCCGCGAGCAGCTCATCGGTCAGTGCCCGGCCGTAGAAGTCACGCAGCAGCGCATCGATGTCCTCACGAGTGGTCAGGTCGGCGCGGCCGGCCGGCACTGTCATTTGACACTCCTTTGCCGGATAGGTGGCCGATCGGTCAGCGCGGAGCGGCTGATGCCGTTGATCCAATCTATCCCGGAAGTGAAAGAACCGTGTCCAGGCAGTGCCTGGACACGGCATCGAGGGCACACATACCCGATAAAAACGTGTCCGGAGGGAGACACATCCGTTGAACACACGGGTCTACCTGCGGAGGTGATCTATCGGCCAGGCGCGCAGTCCGGGGAGGGCACTTCGTTTTCGGCACCGCATTCTGCTGACCGGATCGGTCGCACCCCAGGGAACGCGTTACGGACGGTGGAGATCAGCCGGTGCCGGAGATGGGAGGTGTGCGGTACCAGGTTTGAACGTCGGCGGGGGTGGCGGCGGTCGCGTTGACCAGTGGTGCGCCGAATTGTTCGGTGTCGCCGGTGGCAATCACGAACCGGGCCGGCGCGGAGCCGGTGGCAACGAGGGTGTAGGTGCCGGCCTGCGCGGCCGAGGCGGTGTCGGCGAGGGTTAGGTACGAGGTCTGGGTGAACGGTTCGAAGAAGGGGGCGCGCGAGGTGTTATCGAGAGTGGTCACGGCTCCGTCGGGGCCGAGGATCGACAGTCGGGGCAATTGCGGGACGGGTACCTCGTTCTCGGGGGCCAGATCGGGAATGAGGAGCTGGGCATGGAAGGGCTCGCCTCCGGAGAGTTGGATGCGGACCGCGCGTGTGTCGCCGACCGCGCTGGTTCGGCCGTAGAAGGCGAACGAGACGGTTCCGATAGGGGCGAGTGGACTCGTGTCGAGGGCGTCGACGGTGTCGTCCGAGCCGAGCAGGACCGGGGTGTGCGCGGCGGCCGGAGCGGCAAGGCCCACCAAGGCCAGGGCGCTCGCGACGACAGTGAGAATGCGCCGCCGCCGTGCGCGTGGTCGAACTGTTCTCGGTGTGTCAGGATCCGCGTGATCGCCTCCTCGACTCCAGTTCCGATGCTGGTCGGCATCGGGAAATGGACATCGCGCGGCAAAAGACGGACGGCTGCTCATCGGCTCACGCTCCCGGCGCTGGCAGTGTTGTCGAGCATACCGGTGACGACGATGCCGTGCGTCGGCAGCAGATGTAGATCAGGCCCTGGCCACCCCACCAGTCCTTCGGCACGTTGCGCAAAGTGTCGTCCCACTGCTCCGGACGGCTGCCGTCAGCGAACGGGCTCAGGCCGGGCAACTCCACTCCGGTTCACCAACGATCACGCCGCAGAATCCCAACGCTGTCACGGGACCGGGGCCGCCCGCCCTCATCGGGCCTGCACGCTACTCGCCATTACCGCTCCTCGGTCCACTCCGACCCGGGATCCAGCCTCACCGCCCAGCTCCGCAGTTGCGGTGTCGCAGCCGATATCGTTACGAAGTAGCCGGGCAGGCTCGAGGAGACACTGCGATGATGTTCTCATCATGGGCGGCACCGGATACCCCGGCTGGGATCTGATCCGACACCGTCGCCCGGTGGCCGGAACAGCAGCGGTTCACCTTCCGCTTCTATCGACTACCCCGCCCGATCCGCCAACCCGATGCCCATCGTCATCGTCATCTCCGGCGACCTCAGGGCACTATGCCCTGAACCGGGAGTCCCCATCCAACTGGTGCACAACATCGTTCAAGCTCCCGGGGCGGGTGATCGCGACCGCCATCCTGGCCGTTGGGCTGTATTGGCCGGTCGCCCGATTGCGCAACCGCTCGGCTGTTGAGTCCGGTGTCGATCAGTTTCAGTTGACTCCGCAGGCCACGGGGTGATGGTGTGGCTGCAGCGGACTGGGCACCGTAGTGAATACGCCGGCCGCACTGGCCACCAAGGCCTCGCTCTCTCCACACAGAAGTTGGTCGTCTGTCCAGTTCATTGCCGGAGGCGAGCCCTGCAGCGTCGTACCGGGCCACGCAACCAACGCCCGCCACCTCCATGAACGGTCACAGCAGCGCGCTTAACCAATGCCCTATCCCAGAACCACCTCCCGTCAAACGCGGGTCCACTGGCGACGACGACAACTCCGGTCCAATATGGGCGAGTCTCGCTATCGTGCCCCACGTGCCATGGTCCGCTCCGAAGCGCCGGTGGTGCCCTGATAGAGAGTTGGTGAATCAGATGATCTCCAGTTCCGTGCTCGCCTCAACGCGGCCGTAACGCGCGGCGTCGCCACCGAGAGCGGATCGCTCGTCACCCGAATTCATTGCCACGTAGGCTGTGTCGACTCTCTCCCCCGTCGGGAAACCGGTCCGCCGCCTAGATTTCCGTCGATATGACCGCCACATATCACTCCGCCTGTCCGCCCACACCCGGACACCTGGGCGCCACTGGGTAGCGACCTGCGCGTGACTCTCCATTTGCCGCACCCTTCGGATTTTCTCGTTCACGCGGATGTGTCGTGCTGTGGCCCGGCCTGGCCCGCTCCGCAAAGCGCGAGAAGGCGAACCGGAGACATAATGTGTCTGTTTCGGGCGCCCCAGCCCTCGATACGAACTAGATCCAGAAAGGGCGGGCCGAGTATGCCGCGCAGCAATACCCCACTCGCGGCGGCGCCATGGGGGTCGCGGCTGCTGGGACGCGAGGACGAAGCCGCGGGAACTCGGCGGCTTCGCGTGCAATTGCTGTTGACGGTACCGATCGTGCTGGCCAACCTGGCCGGTGTCTTCGTGTCGATCACGTTGATCGGTTTCGTCCTCCCGGGACCTTCTGTCTTCGCTGAGAAGATGATCTTGGTCGATGCCGTCGCTGCCCCGGTATATGCCGTGGTCGCCATGTTGATCGGCGTGTGGTGGGGCACTGTGCGCGGTTTGGGCGCGCTGGGCTGGGCCCTCGACCCGGATGTGGTGCCCACCGAGCGGCAACAGGCCGCCGCCACAGCGGTGCCGCGGCGACTGGTGCGGATCCAGGCGGTGCTGTGGTTCGGCGGAGTGGTCGTGCTCACGCTGCTCGCCGGATTCGCAGACCCCGGGCTGATCGCCAAGGTCGCGTTCGGGATCACGTTCAGCGCGGTGGTGGTGTGCGCGAGTACCTATCTGATCATCGAATTCGCGTTGAGGCCGGTCACCTCGCGGGTGCTCTCGGCACGGAAGTCACGCTCCCGCAGCGGAATCGGCGTCTTCGGGCGATCGTTGCTGATGTGGCTGGTCGGTTCGGGTCTGCCGGTGGCGGGCCTGATGGTGCTGGCGGTACTCGCTCTGTGCACCGACGATGTGAGCACGGCCCGGTTGGCAGTGTGCGTGCTTTCGCTGGGCGGTGCGACCCTGCTGATCGGCCTGCTGCTGATGACACAGACGCTGGCCGCGACCGTCGCCCCGATCAGTGGCGTGCGCCGAGCGATGCGCGAGGTAGAGAAGGGCGAATTAGATCTGGAACTCGCGGTCTACGACGGCACCGAACTCGGTGAACTGCAGAGCGGTTTCAACAATATGGTCGGTGGTTTGCGCGAACGCGAGCAGATCCGGGACCTGTTCGGCAGGCACGTAGGGCGCGAGGTAGCCAACGCCGCACTGACAGGAAACGCGGAGCTCGGCGGTGTCGAAGTGGAGGCGGCCGCACTGTTCATCGACATCGTCGGATCCACCACAATGGCCGCGTCCCTGCCCGCACCCGAGATGGTCGCGATTCTCAATCGCTTCTTCGGTGTGGTGGTGGACGAGGTCGAGCGCCACGGCGGTTTGCTCAACAAATTCGAAGGCGACGCGGCGCTGGCCGTATTCGGCACGCCCGCAACACTTCCCGACGCAGCGGGCGCCGCATTGGCATGCGGTCGCGCGATCCACGCCCGGCTCGATACCGACGCCGCGGATTTCGTCGCCGCGATCGGCATCGCCGAGGGCCGTGTCGTCGCAGGCAATGTCGGCGCCCGACAACGCTACGAATTCACAGTGATCGGCGACGCTGTCAACGAAGCCGCCCGGCTCTGTGAACTGGCGAAACGCGACTCCCTGCTCCTCACCTCGGATAAGACGGTCGTCGCGTCCGCCCCCACCGAAGCCGAACACTGGCAGCTCGGCGAATCGGTGACGCTGCGAGGCCGGCTCACCCCGACCCGCCTGGCCCGCCCAATTCAGCCATCAGCACGCGGCGGCGGTCCACAACGCGAACCCGCCCCATCCGAATGACCAGGCCGCGGTCGCAGCCTTCAATGCCGAGGCCGCGCAGCTGGATGCCCAAGGCCAGCAATGCCGTTCGCAAGGCCATGGCATCCCCACGTCGGCGGCGCAGCACCGCCGAATACCCCGCGAGCCCGGCACCGGCGCCGCCGCCGGCCTCACCCGCGCACGC
>NZ_BDBF01000081.1 GCF_001612845.1 Nocardia elegans NBRC 108235
GCGGCACTCTCGCGGATCGGGGCGGTGGCGGTGCTACTGGCGCCCGGCGGCGAGACCGCGCGGGCGGTCGAATCGACCGGGACCACGGTGATCGTGGCCGATCCGGAGAACCTGCGGGCCGCGGCCGCCGCCGGAACCCGGGTCCTGGTTCTCGGCGGCGGCAATGCCCGCACGCTCGACATCCCGGACGGCGCGGATGTCGTCGACCTGGAGCAGGTCGACCCGGCGGCGGTAGACCTGCCGGGCTGGTTCCGGCCCGATCCCGGATTGGCGCGCGAGCTGGCGTTCATCCTGGTCACCGGTACCGGCGACAAACTCGACCTGAAGTACATCACCAACCACCGGTGGGCGCTGTCGGCCTTCGGCACCGCGTCGGCGGCCGACCTGGACCGTCGGGATACGGTGTATTGCCTTGCGCCGCTGCATCATTCGTCGGGCCTGCTGGTGAGTCTGGGCGGTGCGGTGGCCGGTGGCAGCCGGATCGCGCTGGCCCGATCGCTGGATCCGCCCAGCTTCGCCGCGGAGGTGCACCGCTACGGGGTCACCGTGGTCACCTACACCTGGACCATGCTGCGCGACATTCTCGACGTGGAGACCTTCCCCGCCGGCCATTCGCATCCGATCCGGCTGTTCATCGGCTCCGGCATGCCGGCCGGTCTGTGGCGGCGCACCACGGAGCGGTTCGCGCCCGCGCGGGTGCTGGAGTTCTACGCCTCCATCGAGGGTGACGTCGTGCTCGCCAATGTGGCGGGCGTGAAGATCGGCTGCAAGGGCCGGCCGGTGCCGGGCACGGCGAAGGTGGAACTGATCTCCTACGATCCGATCGCCGAACAGATCGTCACCGACACCCGAGGTTTCGCGCGCCGTGCCGCCGACAACGAGGTGGGCCTGCTGATCGGGCGGGCCGCCGACACCGTCGACATCTCCCGCGGCGGCCTGCGCGGGGTCTTCACCGCCGGTGATGCCTGGATGCCGACGGAAAATCTGTTCCGCCGCGACGGCGACGGCGACTACTGGCTGATGGACCGCCGCGACACCGTCATCGCGACCGCCCGCGGGCCGGTCTACTCCCAGCCGATCGTGGACGCGCTCAACGACATCACGGCCGTCGATATGGAGGTCGCCTTCGGCCGCCGCACCCCGAGCACCACACTCGCGGTCGCCGTGGTGAGCGTGCGCGCGGGCCACCGTCTCGAACCCGCCGACGTCACCGAGGGCCTGCGCCCCCTCGACCCCGCCCAGCGTCCCGACATCGTGCAGGTGGTCGACGAAATTCCGCGCAGCTCGAGCTTCCGTCCCGCCACCCACGCGGTGCGATCGGCCCTTCGGCTGGAACCGAACGAGAACACCTGGTACTACAACCGGGAATCGGAGAGCTACGAAGTGCTCACCCCGGAGGTCGCGGCCGCACTGCTGGGATAGGTGCCACGAGGTCTCCCGCGCTCACACCGTGAACGCGGTGACCGTCTCGATGACGCGCGCGACCTGCTGATCGCTCAGATCCGGCCACAGCGGCAGGCGCAGCAGAGTCGCCGAGAACTCGTCGGTGCGCGGACAAGGAACCGTGGTGCGGCCGAGTTTCTGCCCGGCCGGGCTCGAATGCAGCGGCACGTAGTGGAACGGGGCCGAAATGCCTTGTTCGCGAAGGTATCCGATCAACGCGTCGCGGGTGTCCTCGGTGGGGGTGCGCAGGTAGTACAGATGCGCGGTGTGCTCGCGATCGTCCGGTACCTGCATCAGCCGCACGTCGTTGCGCGCTGCCCACTGCGGCAGTGCGGCGGCGTAGGCGTTCCACACCCGCATCCGCCCAGCCTGGATCCGGTCGAATTCGGCCAGTTGCGCATCGAGCACCGCGGCATTCAACTCACTGGGAAGATAACTCGATCCGATGTCCTGCCAGGAGTACTTGTCGACCGCCCCACGCAGGAACCGGGCCCGGTCGGTGCCCTTCTCGCGGATGATCTCGGCGCGCCCCATCAGGATCTCGTCGGTGAGCAGGATGGCCCCGCCCTCACCGCAGTGCACGTTCTTGGTGTCGTGGAAGCTGAGCGCGCCCACGGTGCCGATCGTGCCCAGCGGCCGTCCGCGCCACCGCCCGCCGAGGCCGTGCGCGGTGTCCTCGACGATGGCCAGGCCGTGGGCTTCGGAAATCTCGAGCAGCCGGTCCATATCGGCGCCCACTCCGCCGTAGTGGATGACCACGATCGCCTTGGTGCGTTCGGTGACCGCCGCGGCCACCGACTCCGGATCGAGGTTGCCGCGCTCGTCGATATCGGCGAAGACGCAGGTGGCCCCGCGCATCGCGACCGCCGTGGCGGTGGAGGTGAAGGCGAAACTGGGCACGATCACCTCGTCGTCGGGCCCCAGTTCGAGCAGCAGCCCGGCCATCTCCAGCGCATGGGTGCACGAGGTGGTCAGCAGGGTGTGCGGGGCGCCGGTGATGGCGCGCAATTTCGCCGTCGCCGCCGCGGTGAACGGCCCGTCGCCGTGACTGTGGTCGGAGGCCAGGACGGCGGCCAGATTCGTCAGCTCGGCCTGGGCGCGGTAGGGACGGCTGAAGAGGATGCGGTCAGTGCTCACCCGGATTGTGTCCCCCGATTGCTGCGGCCGTGGTCGGAACCCGCGCCTCGGCATGCGGACGCGGTGTCGGGGAATCTACCGTCAGATACAGCGGTTTGCCCACCAGCACGTGCAACGCCACACCCAGATACTCCGCGATCAGGCCGAGCGAGAACAGGATCGCGCCCGACACCAGCAGCAGCACCACGATGATCGAGGCCCAGCCCTCGGGGTCGTGACCGTTGCCGAACAGGGCATTCCAGATCACCACGGCGGCCATCACCGCACCACCGGCGGCCAGGGTCACGCCCAGCAGGCTCACCAGGCGCAGGCCGCGGGTTCCGCTGCACAGCACCATCTTCCAGAACAGCGAGAACAGCCGGCGGTAGTTGTAACCGGACTCTTCGCGGCCCTCCGCGCGCAGGACCACCGGCGCCTGCGCGGTGTTGTCCACCACCCAGGTCAGCGCCACATCCAGATACACCCCGTTGGAGGCGACCTCGGCGAGCTGACGGCCGATATCGCCGCGGATCAGCCGGTAGCTTTCGAAGCGGGTGGAATCGGGGAAAGCGAAGACCGTCGCCAGCACCACCTTGGCGCCGCGTGAGGTGAGGTTGCGCAGCACGCCGTGCGGGCGGGTGTTGGTCGGCTTCGAATAGACCAGATCCGCGCGCTGCGCGAGCGCGGTGTCGAGGAAGGCGCCGATGAATCCCGGATCGTGTTGGCCGTCCTCGTCCATCGTGACGATCCATTCGCCGCGCGCGGCGGCCATACCGGCGATGGTGGCCGCGTCCTGGCCGAAGTTGCGGCTCAGCCAGATCACCCGCACCTGCGGGTACTCGGCGGCGAGCCGCTGCAGCACGACGTCGGAGCGGTCGGGGCCGTGATCGTGGACCAGCACGATCTCCTCGACCGCGAAACTGTTGCCGTCCGGTGTGCGCGAGGACTCCGCCAATCCGTGCAGTTCGGCGACCAGTCCGGCGATGGTCTGCTCGCCGCGATACACCGGGATCACCACCGAGACCGCATGCACTCGCTCGCCGCCGCCGGTGACCGGCGGATGAACATCCGGTGTCGAAGCCTGCCCGGCGGCAGGGGGATGTGCGGTTGCGGACGGAATCGGCATCAGCTGGTTCGACTTTCGATGACGGTGCGCACCGGAACTCCTCGCCTGTATCCAGAGCCCGAATCGGGGTGAACTCTAACACGCTGCTGGTCACCGGCTTCGGCTCCGCGAGAAGGGCGGCGGTTCCGGGGGCGATGCCCGCGAGCGCGCGGGCGGGTAGGGTCTGTCAATCGTGGTGGAAAGTGCAGTGTCGACGACGGCGCTCGCGGAGCCCGGGAAGGATCGGCGCGATGTCGCCGTCGAGAATGGGCGGCCCGCCGCTCCCCGGCCCGAGTCGAGCGCCGCGGGGCATCCGCGGCGGACCGTATTCCGATGGGGAGCGGTCACCGCGATCGGGGTCATTGCCGGATATGTCGCGGTGCTGCTCGCCAACGCGCGGCATTTCTACACCGACGACACCGAATCCCAATACACCCCGCTGTGGGTGATGCTCGGCCGGCACCTGCGCGAGGGCCATCTGCCGCTGATGGTGCCCGAGCAGTGGATGACCGGGAACTACACCATGGAAGAGGCGGGCCTGTTCAACCCGCCGCAACTGCTGATCGATCTGATCGCACCGTCGGTGGACAACCTCGCGCTGCTGGCGACGGTCGTCAAACTGATCTTCTCGATCATCGCCGCACTCGGCGTGTACCGGGTCTGCCTGGTCTACGGCAGTCGCGCGTCCTGGGCCGCCGTGGCGGGCATCGCCTTTCCGCTCTCGGGCTGGTTCCTGTTCTTCGACGAGGCCAGCTGGGTCACCTCGCTGACCGGCACCGCGTGGATGCTGCACGCCTGGGCCAGTGCCGTCCGCTACGCCCGCGGCCCGGCAGGCGATCGGTCGCGCTACGGCGGCACCCGCGGTTACGGGCCGATTCCGTTGTTCGTCTACCTGTATCTGGCGATTTCGGTCGAATACGTCTTTCCGGCCGTCGAGGCGGCGCTGATGCTGGTGGCCGTGGCGGTGGGAGAACTCGTCGTCCAACGCGCCTGGCGCCCGGTGCTGCGGGTGGCCGTGGTCGCGGGCGCGGCCGGTATGGCCGGTTTGATGACGTATCTGCCGAGCATGCTGTCCGCGACGGTGAGCTGGCGCGGCAACTCGCAGATCAACAACGACCGTTTCCTCACGGTGCCGTGGTCGGAATCGCTGAATGCCAGCCTGCCCTCGGCGATGCCG
This sequence comes from Nocardia elegans NBRC 108235, assembly GCF_001612845.1. Classification (GTDB taxonomy): domain Bacteria; phylum Actinomycetota; class Actinomycetes; order Mycobacteriales; family Mycobacteriaceae; genus Nocardia; species Nocardia nova. Next base: position 4,842 of record NZ_BDBF01000081.1, read on the forward strand.
GCGTTCACCTCCTGGTGGGGGTATGTGCAGCCGCTGCCGGTCACCTATATCGCGTGGTTCCTCATTCCGGCGCTGGCATTCGTCGACTGGAATCGCGCGCGCCGGGTCTGGCGGGAACTGATCTCGGTGGCGCTGTTCGCGATCATGTTCCTGATGTGGACGGCTGGACCCGGAACGGTCGGCCCGCTGCGCTGGCCGGCGCGGGTGCTGCCGATGGTGGCGGTCGGCCTGCTGATCCTGGTCTGCGTGCTGCTGGGCAGATTCGGCACGGTGCGGGACTGGCGCCCGCGCGCGGTGGCGGCGGCGGTGCTGATCGGATTGCTCTGGGTGCGAACGTTTTCCGCCGACCCGCACCACATCTGGTGGCATGTGCTCTCCGCGCTCGCGGTCGCGGCACTGGGCGCCGGCGTGGTGTGGCTGTGGGCGCGGCGCGGAAGTGGGGCGGCCGCGCTGGCGACCGCCGTCGCCATGCTCCCGATCGCCTATCTGCAGGTGAGTCTGGTCCAGCCGACGCCGATGGGCTGGAATCTGCCCGTGCACCGCTCCGAGGCGGAGGCGGCGTTCCCGGCCTTCGACGGTGTCACCATTCAGCTCGGCGACCGCGGCCTGCTACAGCCGGCGGACAAGAGTCTGCAGGGCGCCTACGGATCGCTGGTGTTCGGCAACTTCGCCAAGGACGTGCATCGCAACTACGTCAACGGCTACACACCCAACGGGCACTACTGGTTCGGTGAAATGCTGTGCATGCGCTGGGATTCCAGCGTCTGTCCGGACTCGTTCCGGCGGCTGTTCACCCCCGAGCCGATCACCGGTCGCGCCCCGGTGGACCTGATGAAACTCGACCGGGTCGTCCTGCAGCGGGCGATGTTCCCCGACCTCGGGAACCAGCCCGCGCCGCCCGGCTGGAAGTGGGTCGGCTATCCGGGCCACGAACGCTACATCTGGGTGCTCGAGCGGGAGCAGGGTCCGGTCTCGACGACGAACGGCCGCATCTCCGACGCGCACGACGTACAGGCGACCTCACTGTCGGAATCGGACCGCACCAGCCGGGTGCGCGTGAGCTCGGCCGACGGCGGTCGCGTGGTACTCGCGCGGCTGAACTGGCCCGGTTATCGCGCCACTCTCGACGGCCATGAACTTCCGATCCGCGAGATCGCGAAATCGATCATCGCCATGGATATCCCGGCCGGCACCCGGGACGCCACGCTGGAGGTCTCCTGGGAGCCGCCGGGCTGGCGCATCGGTGTCGCCAGCGCGGTCGGCGGCCTGGTGCTGCTGGCGGTGATGCAGTGGCTGTACCTGCGTTCCCGCCGGCGCGCGAGCGAATCCGGCGATCCGGTGAAACAGGAAGCAGCGGAAGTGGTTTCGTGAGCGTCGGCGCGGACGGAACGGCCGCGGCGCGGGCGGCGGGGGAGCCGGACGCCCCGCCCCCGGGTCTGCTGCTGCGACTGATTCGCCGCCAGGAGATCGCGTTCGCCGCGGTCGGGGCGGCCAACACGCTGTTGGGCATGGTGCTGACGGTGATGTGGCTGAAGGTGCTGCCCGGCGGCTGGCCGCCCGCGGTGGCGGTGGCACTGGCCTACGCGATCAGCATCGTGTTCGCCTTCTTCGCCCATCGCACCCTGGTCTTTCGAGTGCGCGGTCACCTGATCGCCGACTTCCTGCGATTCGTCGCGGTCAACTCGGGCGGGCTGATCTTGAACATGGCGGGCGTGCAGCTCGCGGTCGGGGTGTTCGACCTGCCGGAGACCCCCGCCACGGTGGTCGTGATGGGCGCGGTGGCGGTGCTCAGCTTCTTCGGGCATCGGCACATCTCGTTCCGGCGGGCGGCCCGGCCCGCGGATTCGACGGGCGGGTAGGTTGTCGGATATGGCGGAGCAAACCCTGGACCCGACGTTGTTGAGCCTGCTGGCCTGTCCGGAGGACAAGGGGCCGTTGTCGCTGGTGCGCGACGCGGAGGGCAACAGCGTGCTCTACAACCCGCGCCTGCGTCGCGCCTACCCGGTCGACAACGGCATTCCGGTGCTGCTCGTGGACGAGGCCCGTGCGGTCGGCGACGCCGAGCACGAGGCCTTCATTGCCCAGGGCTGATCCCGGACGGCGGTAAGTCCGCCCAGCCGCCGGCGACGGGCAGATCGCCCGTCAGATAGCGCTGGATGGTCGGCCCGACCGCCGCGGCCAGTTCGTCCAGCGGCATCGACGCCACGGGTTCGACCTGCAGAATCTTGCGCGCAACCAGCAGGCCGATCATCTGCGACACGGCCAGCACCACTCGCGTGGTCCCGCTGCCCGGTGGCGAATCCACCTTCTCCCGAACATCTTTCAGCGCGACCTCCAGCAGGAAGCTGCGGGCGAGCGCGGCATCGCCGCCGGCAAGGATGCCGCGAAAGGCCGCGACCGCGTGCACGCCGACCGAGGAATCCCACGCGCCGACCACGGTCCGGACCACGGTCTCGCCGAGCCGGTCGGGTTCGGCGGCCCGGATCGGCGCGCGGATCAACTCCGGATCGATCGGCAGATTCAGTGCGGCGGTGAACAATTGCTGTTTGGTGCCGAAGTAGTGATGCACCAGTGCGGGATCGACCCCCGCCGCGCCCGCGATCGAGCGGATCGACGCCTTGTCGAATCCGACCTCGGCGAAACGGGTGCGTGCCGCGTCCAGAATCGTTTCCCGGGTACCCGATTCACCGGCCCGCCGCCCACTGCGGGCGCCCACACCCTCGGTCACATCGCTCATGCTGTTCGCCTGCGTAGGGTGGCGGCGCCCAAAGTCAGTGCGACAGCGGCGAATGCGGCGACGATGCCGAGATCGCGCCACATCGCGGCGGTCGCGCCCGGATGCCGGGAGACCTCCTGCAGCGCGTCGACCGCATAGCTCAGCGGCAGCACATCGCTGATGATCTCCAGCCAGCGCGGCAGCTGATCGCGCGGCACCAGCAGCCCGCAGAGGAAGAACTGCGGGCCCACCACCAGCGGCATGAACTGCACGGCCTGAAATTCGGTGCGCGCGAAGGCGCTCGCCAACAGTCCCAGTGCCACGCCCAGCACCGCGTCGACCACGGCGATCAGCAGCACGAGCCATGCGCTGCCCGCGGCATGCAATCCGAGCAACCAGAAGGAGACCAGACACGCCAGGCCCGCCTGCGCCGCCGCGGCGATGGAGAACGCCGTGCCGTATCCGCCCAGCAGATCCAGCTTCGACAGCGGTGTGGTCATCAGCCGCTCCAACGTGCCCGAGGTCCGCTCGCGCTGCATGGCGATCGCGGTGATCAGGAACATCACGATGAAAGGCAGGATGCCCAGCATGCTGATGCCGACGCGGTCGAACAGCGACGGCGCTCCCGGCATCGTCGGCGTCTCGTGATAGACGAAATACAGCAGTGCCATGAGTAGCGTCGGCACCAGCAGCAGCATGGCGACGGTGCGCCGGTCCGCGCGCAACTGACGCAGGATGCGCGCCGAGGTCGCGGTGTAGCAGCGCAGCGGCGGGCGTGACGGCGGGGCGAATGTCGTTGTCATCGCGGCTGTCCCATCGTGATGAGGGCGAGAAATGCGTTCTCCAAACTGGTTTCGCCGGTGTCGGCGCGCAGTTGGTCGGGAGTGAGCTGGGCCAGGAGATGGCCGTCGCGCATGAGCAGTAGCTGGTCGCAATGCTCGGCCTCGTCCATGACATGACTCGACACCACGAGTGTGCGGCCCTGAGCGGCGAGTTCGTGGAACTGCTTCCACAACTCGACCCGCAGCACCGGATCCAGTCCGACCGTCGGCTCGTCGAGGACCAGCAGTTCCGGATCGGCGACCAGCGCACACGCCAGCGATGCCCGGGTGCGTTGCCCGCCGGAGAGTTGATTGCCCCGATGCCGGATATGCGGGCTCAGGCCGACCTGTTCGATCGCCGCGTGCACCGCTTCGGAGTCGCGGCCGTACAGCGCGGCGAAGTAGGAGACGTTGTCCAGCACGCTGAGATCGTCGTAGATACTCGGCGCCTGGGTGACGTAGCCGACGCGCGCACGCAGTCCGCGGGTGCCGGCCTCCTCGCCGAGCACCCGCACACTGCCGGCCTCGATCAGCTGGGTGCCGACGATGCTGCGCATCAAGGTGGTCTTACCGCAGCCGGAGGGCCCGAGCAGGCCGGTGATGCTGCCCGCCGGAACGGTCAGCGAAATATCGTGCAGCACTTCATGTCCCCCGCGACGCACCCGCAGGTGCTCAACGGTGATCGCCGGGGACGAATCGGGGTTCGCCACGGTCCACCTCTCACGTCACACGACCGGCGAGATTATTCACCGAGCGTTGAATTCATTGTGTGTTGAATTCTGCCCGCGGTCCGGTCGCGACGCAAGAGGGATCAGTGGTGATCGCGCGGTGGCGCTGCGGCGGTCTCGCCCGGCTCGACCACGCAGCCGTCCGGACCGCAGGTCTCGCCGTCGCCGAGCACCTGCAGCGCGGGGGCCTGATCTGCCCATGCCCGCTCCAGGGCCTGCGCGAACACCTCCGGCGGCTGCGCTCCCGATACGCCGTAGGTGCGGTCGAAGACGAAGAACGGCACGCCGGTCGCACCGAGTTCGGCGGCGGTCTGTTCATCGGCGCGCACCGCCTCGGCGTAGGCCTGCGGGTCGTCGAGGGTCGCGCGCACCTCGGCCGCGTCCAGCCCGGCTCGCGAGGCCAGTTCGATCAACCGTTCCCGGTCCCCGAATACCGGCCGCTCGTCGGCGAAATTGCCCTCGTACAGCGCGTCGAGCAGTTCCTCCTGCCGCCCGCGCTCCAGTGCGAAGTGCAGCAGCCGATGCATGTCGAAGCTGTTGCCGAAGTCGCGTCCCTCGGTGCGATAGGGCAGGCCGACGGCCTGCGCCTGGGCCGCGATGCCGCGTTCGTTGGCGGCGGCCTGAGCCTCACTGATGCCGTACTTCTCGGCGATATGGGCGACCACGGGGCCGCTGTGTCCGGCCGGCAGTGTCGGATCCAGCTCGAAGGATCGATGCACGACCCGCACCTGGTCACGGTGGTCGAAGCCGGCCAGTGCCTGCTCGAAGCGCCGCTTGCCCAGGTAGCAGAACGGGCAGTTGATATCGGTCCAAATCTCGACCTGCACGGCCATGGTCACCTCATTCGCGTCTTCCGGAAGTCCTGACATCTCAACCGGGCGGGTATCCGGCCTGTTCCCGACGATGTGATCGGCATCACATCGGGGTGTGTCACGAAAGCCGCGGCCGACTTGTCCCATCACCGAATCGCACAGTCGACCCGCCGCGAAAGGACAGGACCATGAGCGACACCCAGCGCAGTGATCGGAAGACCCAGCGCAGCAACCACGAGACTCGGTTCGAGTCGGACGCCGGGCGTCCGCACGAGATCGTCGTCCTCGGCGCCGGTTACACCGGAATGCTGGCGGCGATCCGGCTCGCTCGTCGTACTCGCAAGCAGGCAGTGCACATCACGCTGGTCAACCCGTCGGACCGGTTCACCGAACGGCTGCGTATGCATCAGGTCGCGGCCGGCGCCGAACTCGCCGATTACCGGATCCCGGACCTGCTGGCCGGAACCGGTGTGGCCTTCCGCCGCGCCGCCGCCACCGCGATCGACCCGGTCGCCCATCGCGTGATCTGCGACGACGGCTACGAACTCGGCTACGACACCTTGGTCTACGCCCTCGGCAGCCGCGCCGACACCACCACCGTGCCTGGTGTGGCCGAGCACGCGTGGACCCTCGACGATCCGCGCACGGCGCATCGGATGTCGCAGCGTCTCGCCGAACTCGAGGCCGGCGGGGGAGCGGTCGCGGTTTGCGGCGGTGGTCTCACCGGCGTCGAAGCCGCCACCGAGATCGCCGAATCCCACCCCGGCCTCACCGTCACCCTGATCAGCACCGGTGAACCCGCCGCCATGCTGGGCGAGCGCCCGCGCGCCTACGTCGAGCGTGCCCTGGACCGCCTGAACATCGTGCGCCGCAGCGGAACTCGCGTCACGAAGGTGCTACCCGACGCGGTGCGCCTGGACAGCGGCGTGATGGTGCCCGCCGGGCTGACGCTGTGGACCGCGGGAGTGCGCGTAGCCGCCCTGGCCGCCGCGGCCGGCATCACCACGGATGCGGCGGGGGCCGTCGTCACCGACCCGACATTGCGGTCGATCTCGCATCCGGACATCTACGCCATCGGCGATGCCGCCGCCATCACCCAGCCGTGGGGGCGTATGCACGGCACCTGTCAGAGCGGTATGCCGACCGCGGCCTACGCCGCGGACGCCATCGCGCGGCGGCTGCGCGGAAAGTCGGTGCGGCCGTTCCGGTTCGGATACTTCCATCAGCCGGTCAGCCTCGGCCGCCGCGATGCGGTCATCGGATTCACGCACGCCGACGACAGCCCCCGCCGCGCCTACCTGAAGGGCCGCGCCGCGGTGCGCTACAAGGAGTTCGTGAGCAGCAGCCCAGTCCCCACATTCCGCTTGAGCCGTCGCGCCAATGTGTCGGTGACGCTGTCGCGAGGGGGACGCGCGACGCGCGCGGCCGGCCGGATCGCGGCGTGAGGGACCTGCCCCGATATTGCGGGCCCTCGATCGATCGGGAGAGGATGAGCGCATGGACGGTGACGCCGAGGACGCCGGTGCGGTGACCGCGCGGCCCGCGGACCCACCGGCGGACCCCGGCGATGCGTTCGACACGCATCGCCGGCTGTTGTTCGCCACCGCGTATCAACTGCTCGGCAGTGTGGCCGACGCCGAGGACGTGCTGCAGGACGCCTGGCTGAAATGGCACGAGGTCGACCGGGAGCGGGTCCGCCACCCCAAGGCCTACCTGGTGCGGACGGTGACCAACCTGTCGTTGAACCGGCTCACCAGCGCCCGCGCGGTACGCGAAACCTATGTCGGCCCGTGGCTGCCCGAACCGCTGCTCAGCGAACCCGATGCCACCGAGCGCGTCGAAATCGTCGACACGGTGTCCACGGCCATGCTGGTCGTGCTGGAGACACTGGGCCCGGTCGAACGGGCGGTGTTCGTGCTGCGCGACGTCTTCGGATTCTCACCCGCCGAAATCGCCGGTTTTCTCGATCGCCCCGAGCCGACCGTCCGGCAGATCTCGCATCGCGCCCGCAATCATGTGCAGGCGCGCCGGCCCCGCTACGACACCGATCCCGTTGCGCGGCAGGAGATCACCGAGCGGTTCCTGGCGGCCGCCAACGGCGGCGACGTCAACGCGCTGATGCAGCTGCTGGCCCCCGACGTCACCCTCTGGAACGACGGCGGGGGCAAGGTCACCGCGGCCCGCCGCCCGTTGCACGGCCCCGACCACGTCGCCCGCTGGCTGCTCGGTGTGCTGGCCAAACCCATCCTGACCGGAATCCGAATGCGGGCCGCGGTGCTGAACGGCGAACTGAGCGTGGTCGGCGAGATCGGTGGATTCCCGGTCGGCGCGCTCACCTTCGACATCCTCGACGGTCGGGTGCAGAACCTGCGCTTTCAGGTGAACCCCGACAAACTCGCCGGGCTGCGCCCGCCGCAGTAGAGCCGGTACCACTGATTCGCCCGAAATGTCCTGTGCGGCTACGGGATGCGCTATTTTTGTCATCCGCCGGGACAGTTCCGGCCGAAATTAGAATGGTAGGAGTTTCACAAGTGCACAGCGTAGCGAGCCGCACCCGCCGCACCACCCTGACCGGCTGGCTGCTTGCCGCCGGTCTCGGCTTTGCCGCCGTCTTCGCGCCCACAGCGACCGCGACCGCCGCACCAGCCTTCATCCCCTGCCCCGCAGGCGATTACGAGAACGTCGACCACGCCTGCGTCCCGCGTCCCGGCTCGGATCCCGACGGCGCGACCGCGCAGTGCGGCGACGGCACCTACAGCTACAGTCGCCACCGCAGCGGAACCTGCTCCCATCACGGCGGTGTCGAGCGCTGGCTCTGACCGAGCCCGGTCCACGGCGGGCGTGGCGTCGGTCACCACGGGTGCTCGAGTAAGAATGAGAACCCGTGTCTGCCGAGGAACTCGCCGTGGAACCGCTGGCCGCCGCTCGCCGCGTACTGGGCGCGACGATGCGGTCCGGCCCGGTCGCCGTGCGCATCGTCGAGGTCGAGGCGTACGGCGGCGACCCGGCCGGACCGTGGCACGATCCGGCGGCCCACTCCGGCCGCGGGCGCACCCCACGCAACGCGGTGATGTTCGGTCCGCCCGGCGTGCTCTACGTCTACTTCAGTTACGGCATGCACACCTGCGTGAACGTCACCAGCGGCCCCGACGGCGTCGCCAGTGCCGTGCTGCTGCGGGCCGGCGAGGTGATCGAGGGCCACGAGGTCGCGCGCTCCCGGCGCCCCGCGGCCCGCGCCGATACCGATCTGGCGCGCGGGCCCGGCAACTTCGGCAGCGCCCTGGGAATTACGCTCTCCGACTACGGCACCGCCCTGTTCGACCCCGCGGCGCCGATCAGATTGGAATTGGGCCCCGAGATCACCGACTCCGCCGCGATCGGGGTGGGCCCCCGCGTCGGCGTGAGCCTGGCCGCCGACCGCCCGTGGCGGCTGTGGTTGCGTGACTCCCCGGCGGTCTCGGCCTACCGCCGCAGTCCGCGCGCCCCGGAGGTCGGGCGGTCGGCCTGAGCGGTCAGCTCGTCATCTCGGCGCGGATCCGCCCGCGCTGCGCGGCCGCGATCGTCGCCGCCAATTCGGCCGCCGCGACCGTATCGGCGATGCCGAGCGTCCATCGAATGTCACCGCCGACCCGGAACTCGCCGTAGACCACGTATTCCGCACCAGCGCCGGCGGGCAGCCAATGGTGGGTAGACTGCAGCGATTCGACCGAGATGCCGTGTGTGGCAACTATTTCCGTGAGCCGATTCGCGGCATCGGCGGCCGTGCAGGTCGTCTCGACCTCGGCCCCGGCATTCGGCGCGGTGATCACGACGTCGCCGGATTCGCCGAATCGCCAGTGGATCCGGCCTCCGGCACAGTCGATACCGTCGCCGGTCGGGCCGTACACCTGCTGCAGCAGCTCCCACAACCAGCGCGCACTCACCTCGGCGCCGGTGTCGTCGGTATGGCGTTGCACGTGCCGCGCGAAGTCGATCTGCAACCGTCGCGGCAGCTCCAGTCCGTATCCGGTCTGCAGCAGATACGCGATACCGCCCTTTCCGGACTGTGAATTCACCCGGATCACGGCCTCGTAGCTGCGTCCGACATCCGCTGGGTCGATGGGCAGATACGGCACCTGCCAGTCGATCTCGGATTCCGGCACCCCGGCCAGCTCGGCCCGCCGGCGATGGTCGGCGAACCCCTTCTTGATCGCATCCTGGTGCGTCCCGGAGAACGCGGTATAGACCAGATCGCCGACGTAGGGGTGTCGCTCCGGGATCGGCATCCGCGTGCAGTACTCGACGGTGCGGCGAATGCCGTCGATATCGGAGAAATCGATCATCGGGTCCACACCCTGGGCGTGCAGATTCAAGGCCAGCGTCGCGATGTCGACGTTTCCGGTGCGCTCACCGTTGCCGAAGACGCAGCCCTCCACGCGCTGGGCTCCGGCCAGCATCGCCAATTCCGCGCAGGCGATGCCGGTGCCGCGGTCGTTGTGCGGATGCACCGACAGGATCACACCGTCGCGGCGGCTCAGATTGCGATCCATGTATTCGATCTGGTCGGCGTAGACATTGGGCGTGGCCACCTCGACCGTCGCCGGCAGATTCAGCACCACCGGGCGCTGCGGGCTCGCGTCCCACAACTGCGTCATCGCATCGCACACCTCCAGCACGAAATCCGGTTCGGTGAGCATGAAAACCTCGGGGGAGAACTGGAATCGCAGATTCGGCCGGTCGCCGGCCGGCCGCGCGATCTCGCGGCCGCCCGCGAGGATCATCTCCGCCACCTCGGCCCGGGACCGTCCGAGCACGACATCGCGCCACAGCGGCGCGGTCGCGGTGTACATGTGGATCACCACGTCGTTGGTGATCCCTTCCACGGACTCCAACGTCCGCGCGATGAGATCGGCACGGGCCGGGGTGAAGACGACCAAGGTGACGTCGGCGGGCGCGAGCTCGGCGTCGCGGATCAGGCGGACGAAGTCGAAATCGGTCTGCGAGGCACTCGGGTAGCCGACCTCGATCTCCTTGTAGCCGATCGCGACCAGCATCTCGAAGAATCGGCGCTTCCGCACCGGATCCATCGGTTCGGCGAGGGCCTGATTGCCGTCGCGCAGGTCGACCGGCACCCACAGCGGGGCGGATTCGAGGCGTTTCGAGGGCCAGTCGCGCTCGGTCAGCGGCACCGAAACTCGGTGATACACATCGTGATAGCGATGCGAGGGCATGGCGGAGGGGCGCTGGCGATTCCAGCGGGGAGTGTGGTCGGGCACGGGATCGGCCTTCTGCGTCGGAGGTGTCGACCGGCGCAGCCCAGCAACCCGCGGGCAGGGTGCCGGTCGTTCAGACCCCGCCGCGGCGGCCGAGGAGAAGCAGTCCCTGTCCCATGTCGGCTACCATAGCGAGTGACAACTCCTCAGACAAGTAGAGAGGTGAGGGCCGATGGCGACCGTGCAGAGGCAACCGCTGGCGGCCCAGGCCGCTCAGCTCCTGCTCGACCGGATCCGCTCGGGTGAATGGCCACTCGGACACAAACTGCCGGGCGAGACGACCCTCGCGGCCCAGCTGGGCGTGGGACGCTCCACGCTGCGCGAGGCGATCCGGGAACTGTCCGGTCAGGGCGTGCTCGAAAGCCGCCAGGGGGCAGGCGTTTTCGTGACCGCGCTGGAGGTGGCCGAAGACTGGGACGAGGTGCTGCGCCGTGCCGACATCGCCGCCGTCATCGAGGCCCGCATCGCCATCGAGGCCGAAGCCGCGGCTCTGGCGGCGCAGCGGCGCACTCCCGCCGACCTGCGGCTCATGCGGAAGGCGCTGGCGGTGCGTGCCGGATCCGACGATTCGGTCGACCATCTCGTCGACGCCGATACCGCCTTTCACCGCACGGTGATCGCGGCGGCGCACAACGAGGTGCTGTTGCAGTTGTTCGACGCCTTCGTCCCGCGCGTGCACCGCGCGATGACGCAGATGCTGCGCATGCGGCCGATGGCCGATCCCGCCGCGGACCATCACGCTCACGAGGTGCTGTTCGAGGCGATTCGCGATCGGTCGGCCGAGACGGCGGCCACGGCCAGCCGGGTGCACCTGAGCGCCCTGAGATCCGCTTTCTCCTGACCGATGATTTCTTCCGGGGTGGCCCGTCTTCTGTGGTGAGCGCGCTCGAACCGACACCGAGCATCCGGAAGGACATCGAATCATGACCGCCATCACCGCCTCCGCCCCGTCCATCGCCACTCGTCCCGGCAAGATCCGCACGCGCGTGCTGTGGACCCTGCAGATCGTGCTGGGCCTGTTCTTCGTCATCGCCTCGGGACTGCCGAAGGTGGTCGGCCAATCCGACGCCGTCCGCATCTTCCACGACATCGGCTGGGGCGACTGGTTCCGCTATTTCACCGGCCTGGTGGAGATTTCGGGCGGTATCGGCCTGCTGGTGCCGCGCCTGTCCTGGCTCGCCGCCGCCGGACTGTCGATCACCATGGTCTGCGCGGCTGCTACCCAGGCCTTCGTCATGGACGCCCCGGCGGGCGCGATCTTCCCGCTGGTCCTGATGGCGGTCTTCGCCTGGATCGCCTACGAACGCCGCCCCGCACACTGAACTCGCACCCGCCCGATGGGCCCGCTCCGGAAAACACCCGGCGCGGGCCCATCGACATGTCGGCTGAAGGCTCGTCAGCCGCCTGCTCCGGCGTCACGTTCCGGTTCCGCCGCAAGGGTTTCGGTGCGCCGATGCATACCGGGGCTGACCCCGTAACGCCGCTTGAACGCGGCACTCAGACTGAACGCCGTCCCGTAACCGACCTGCCGCGCGATCGACTCGATGGTGGCGTCGGTCCCGCGCAGCAGGTCCGCGGCTCGCGCCAGCCGCCATTCGGTGAGGTAGGCGATCGGCGGATCCCCGACGAGTTCGGTGAACCGGCGCGCGAGCGCCGCCCGGGACGCGCCGACGGTCGCCGCCAACTCGGCGACCGTCCAATCGTGGGCGGGATTGTGCTCGAGCAGCCGCAACGCCTGGCCCACCACGGGATCGGCGTAGGCGCTGTACCACTGCGGCGCCTCCGCCCGCGCGAACCAGGTGCGCAGTGCGGCGATGGTCAGCAGATCCAGCAGCCGGTCGAGCACGGATGCCTGCCCGGGGATGTCGCGGCCGGCTTCGTCGACCAGCAGGCCGAGCAGACGTTCGTCGACCTCGTGACCGTCGAGGACGGCCCGCGGCGGCAGTGCGCGCAGCAGACGGTCGCTGACCGTGCCGGCCACCTCGTAGGTTCCGGTCAGCAGCGCGGTGGTTCCGGCAGCATTCGTCCCCCAGCTGCGAACCCCGAGATCCCATGTCTCACAGAGCAGTTCACCGTCGGGAGTGGTCGTGGTCTGCCCGGGGTGAACGATCGCCTGCGGCGGGGTCGACGGTTCGTCGGCCACCGTGTACGGATCCGGACCGCGCAGAATCGCGACCGCGCCTTCCTCGAGCCGGATCGGATCGTCGCCGTCCGGTACGAGATAGGCGTATCCACGGGTCACCACCACCACCGTGAGCGGCGCCCGGTCCTGGATCCGCAGCGACCACGGCGGGTCCAGCAGCGAGCGCATCACGAACGCACCGCGAGCGCGCGGGCCGTCGAGCAGGTCGGCGAGGGCATCCATGCCACGACGATCGCGCATGGCGGCCGGTGCGGCAACCGGCTTCCCAGCACCGGCGGGACGACGGAACCCCGGGAAATCACGCACGATCACCGGCATCGCCGATCACCCGCGCGGCATACCGGCCGGCTCGCCACCATCGATCACCGGCCACCCGCCCTCGGCCGCGATCCGGCGGGCATAGTCGGCGAACGATCGCGGCGCCCGCCCCAATGCCCGCTCGACACCGTCGGTGACGGCGGTGTTGCGGCCGTCGAGAACCGTGCCGAACAGATAGGTCAGCGAGTCGACCACTTCCCGAGGCAGTCCCATCTCCGACATCGCGGCGGCGTATTCGTCCAGGCTCACCGGCCGATACCCGATCGCGCGACCGGTAGCGGCGGCGATCGTGGCCACCGCCTCGGCGAAGGTCAGTGCCTGCGGCCCGGTCAGTTCGTAGATCTCACCGGTATGCCCGTCCTCGGTGAGTGCGGCGACGGCGACGTCGGCGATGTCCTCGGCGTCGACGAACGGCTCGGCGACAGTATCGGCGGGCAGTGTCACCTGTCCGGCGGCGATCTCCTCGGCGAGAAAATCCTCGCTGAAATTCTGCGCGAACCAGCTGCACCGCACCACGGTCGTGGCCAGGCCGCTGCGCAGGGCGATCTCCTCACAACGCTGCGCTTCCGGCTCGCCCCGGCCGGACAGCAGAACCATCCGCCGCACCCCGGCCCGCCGTGCCACCGCGGTCAGTGCGCTCACCGCCTCGTCGGCGCCCGGGGCGGCAAGATCCGGCTGGTAGGCCAGGTAGATGGATCGAGCGCCGTCCAGGGCGGCCGCCCAGGTCGTTTGGTCCTCCCAGTCGAACGGGATCGCTGTCGAACGGGAGGCCGGGCGCACCTCGATGCCGCGCTCGGCCAGACGCGCCACGACCCGCCGACCGGTCTTCCCGACGCCACCCAAGACGACGACAGGGCCCACGGCCGTGTGGTCGGGGCCGGTCTTCGGGGTGGACGTGCGGTCGGTACCGGCGTCGGCGGAAACCGTTGTGGTGCCGGGGGTTTCGTTGTCGATCATGGTGTTCTCTGTCATGTATCGAGTACATCCGGATCCGAGGTGATCGGCCATGGCCCGGACGCTCGCACACATACGCACGCGTCCACGCTCCGCTCGCGGACTGCCCAGCCGACGATCGTCGAGCATCGGCCGGGCCCCCGACGCATCGGCGCGGTTCATTCCTGACGGAACGGCCCGCCCGGCCCGGACATCGCCGACCCAGCGCAGCCGAGCGGGCTCGGTGCGGAAAGATGGGAGGGCGTGAGCGCCGACATCATCGACGAACTGACCTGGCGTGGGCTGATCGCACAGTCCACGGATCTGGACGCCCTGCGGGCCGAAACGGCGAAGGGCCCCATCACCCTGTATGCGGGTTTCGACCCCACCGCGGCGAGTCTGCACGCGGGCCATCTCGTTCCGCTGCTCACGCTCAAACGCTTCCAGCAGGCCGGACACCGCCCGATCGTCCTGGCCGGCGGCGCCACCGGTCTGATCGGTGACCCCCGCGACGTGGGGGAGCGCGTGATGAACTCGACCGATACCGTCGCCGAGTGGGCCGACCGGATCCGTGGCCAGCTGCAACGTTTCGTCGACTTCGACGATTCGCCGACCGGCGCGATCATCGCCAACAATATGGACTGGACGGGCAACCTCAGCGCCGTCGACTTCCTCCGCGATATCGGCAAGCACTTCTCGGTGAACGTGATGCTGGCGCGGGATACCGTCAAGCGCCGCCTCGACGGCGACGGCATCTCCTACACCGAATTCAGCTACATGCTGTTGCAGGCCAACGACTTCGTGCAGCTGCGCCGCGCCCACGGCTGCCGCCTGCAGGTCGGCGGCTCAGATCAGTGGGGCAACATCATCGCCGGCGTCGAACTCAACCGCCGCCTCGACAGCGAACAGGTCCACGCCCTGACCACCCCGCTGGTCACCTCCGCCGACGGTAAGAAATTCGGCAAGTCGACCGGCGGCGGCAGTCTCTGGCTCGATCCCGAGATGACCAGCCCGTACGCCTGGTACCAGTACTTCGTGAACACCGGCGACGCCGACGTGATCCGCTACCTGCGCTGGTTCACCTTCCTCGACCGGGAGGAACTGGCCGAACTCGAGACCGCGACCGCCGAACGTCCGCATGCCCGGGAAGCGCAGCGCCGCCTGGCCGCCGAAATGACCACGCTCGTGCACGGCGAGGCGCACACCCGTGCGGTGCAGCTGGCCAGCCAGGCGCTGTTCGGCCGCGGCGATCTGCACGATCTGGACGAAGCGACACTCGGTTCCGCGCTGGCCGAAGCCGCGGGTGAGGGCACTGTGGCGGAGGCCGGCTCCGAATCGACGATCGTGGATCTGCTGGTCGCCTCCGGACTGTCCGACAGTCGTGGCGCAGCTCGCCGGGCGGTCGCCGACGGTGGCGCCTCGGTGAACAACGTCCGCATCTCCGATCCGGAGTGGATGCCCGCCGACACCGACTACCTGCACGGACGCTGGCTGGTTTTGCGGCGCGGCAAGAAGAACTTCGCCGGCGCCCGCCGGGCCGGGAGCTGATCTGGCCATGACCTGAGTCACATCCGTGTGATTCGGGTCGGTCACCGGCCCGGGGCAGGGCCGGTGACCTGCGCACATGCGAGCCGACGTGGCGATTTGACGTTCTGTTCTCCGCCACGTAACTTATTCCAAGTCAGAGCGACACGGACACCGACCCGGAGCCGAGAGGCCCGGGACAACGAGGTCGGACGAGGAGCGCCTGACAGCCAGTAGGACCCAGAGATCGTGAGTTGACTTCGCGAGCTTCAGTGGTTAGGCTGGAAAAGTTGCCTCTCAAGAAGGTCGGTTAACCGGCCAGACTGTTTGTGCGCC
>NZ_BDBF01000082.1 GCF_001612845.1 Nocardia elegans NBRC 108235
ATACGCCCCTTTATGTTCGACGCCGCCGCCACACCGGATTTCCGTCCGGATCCGCGACTCGTCGCCGCCGGCCGCTCGCGATGCGCGCGCAGGCCGGGCAAGTGGGGAAGCGTTCGTGTCGCGTGATTGAATTTATGGTGGTTGCAGATGGGTGTCGGCGCACGGCGCACGGTCTGCGTGTCGTCACCGGCTGCTCGTGCCGGATCAGAGAAAGGTAACGCTGTGTCGGAGCATGACGACGGTAGGAGACCCTTCCGCCGTGGCAGTACCGGTCCGGACTCGGCCGGCTCCGGCACACCTGCCCACGACCGCGGAGAAGGGGAGCGTCGCTCCGGAGGTTTCCGGCGCGGCGACGACACCCGCCGCTCGGGCGGATATGGCGCCCGTGACGACGATCGGCGCGGCGGTAGCGGGCGCAGCGACGACCGCCGCGGATCCGAGCGCGGCACCGGCGGTTACGGCCGCGGTGGAGACGACCGGCGCTCCGGAGGCTTCCGGCGCGGCGACGATGATCGTCGTTCCGGTGGATATGGGCGCGGCGACGACGACCGCCGCTCCGGTGGTCACGGGCGCGGTGGAGACGACCGTCGCTCGGGCGGCTATGAACGTGGCGGAGACGACCGTCGCTCCGGTGGCTTCCGGCGCGACAACGACGATCGCCGTTCCGGTGGCTACAACCGTGGTGGCGACGACCGGCGGTCGGGTGGTTACAGCCGTGGGGGCGACGATCGCCGCTCGGGTGGTTACGGCCGCGGCGAGGACGATCGCCGCTCGGGTGGACACCCGCGTGGTGATGATCGCCGTTCCGGTGGTTTCGAACGCGGCGGCGACGATCGTCGCTCCGGTGGATACGGCCGTGGCGGGGACGATCGCCGCTCGGGTGGTTACAACCGTGGTGGGGACGATCGCCGTTCCGGTGGTTTCGAGCGCGGCGGCGACGATCGTCGCTCCGGTGGATACGGCCGCGGTGGGGACGATCGCCGCTCGGGTGGGTTCCGGCGTGACGAGGGCGATCGGCGGTCCGGCGGTTACGGGCGCGGCTCGGATGATCGCCGCGGCGGATTCCGGCGCGACGAAGGTGGCCGGCGACCGGGAGGTCCGAGCGGCCGTGAGGATCGTCCGGGTGGTTACGGCCGGGGCGAGGGTGATCGGCGCGGCGGGTTCCGGCGCGGTGGCGCGGATGCCGAGCGTCGATTCGGATCGGCGGACGAGGCCGACACCACCGCGCACACGGGAGAATCGGCGGAGGCCGGCGCGAACTTCGAGGACCGGGAGCCGCGGCGACGGGGCGGTGAAGGGGCGCGCGTCGGCGGTGAGAGCCGGGCGGGGCGGCCCGATGAGCCCGCGTTGCCGGACGATGTGCAGGCGAGCGATCTGGACGGCGCGGTGCGCCGCGATCTGCTGAGCCTCGACAAGAACAACGCCGAGGCGGTCGCCCGGCACCTGGTGATGGCCGCCCGGCTCCTCGACGAGGACCCGGAGCAGGCACTCGAACATGCCCGCGCGGCACGGCGTCGCGCCGGACGCATCGCGGTGGTCCGCGAAACCGCCGGTGTCACCGCCTATCACGCGGGTGAATGGGCCGAAGCCCTGTCCGAGCTGCGTACCGCGCGCCGGATGTCCGGCGGCTCGGGACTGCTGGCGGTCATGGCCGATTGCGAACGTGGGCTGGGACGGCCCGAACGCGCGATCGAACTCGGTCGCAGTGACGAGGCGCGGGCACTGTCGGGCGACGAGGCGACCGAGCTGCGGATCGTTGTCGCCGGTGCGCGAATGGATTTGGGCCAATACGATCAGGCCGTGGTCACCCTGCAGACGCCGGAACTGGATCCCTCGCGCTCCGGTTCCGCCTCGGCACGGTTGTTCTACGCCTATGCGGAGGCGCTGCTCGCCGCCGGCCGGTCCGACGAGGCACTGCAGTGGTTCCTCAATACGGCCGCGGCCGATGTCGACGGTGATACCGACGCCGAGGAGCGTGCCGACGAACTCGCGGGCGCACAGGTCGACGACGACGTGGAGTAACTAGTGGCAGCATCGCTTCGGGAGAGCTTCGAGGCCCTCCTGCTGGATCTGGACGGCACGCTGTATCGGGGTGCGCAGGTGATCACCGGCGCACCCGCCGCTCTCGACGCCGGCGGTGGCGCGCAGAAGCTGATGTTCGTCACCAACAACGCCAGCCGGTCGGCCGGTGTGGTGGCCGCGCATCTGCGCGAATTGGGTTTCGGTGCAAGTGAATCCGAGGTCGTTACCAGCGCACAGGCGGCGGCGCATGTGCTCGCCTCCCGGCTGGCCGCCGGATCCACCGTGCTGATCGTCGGCACCGACGACCTCGCGGCGGAAATCGAACAGGTCGGCCTGCAACCGATTCGACGTTTCAACGGGGTGGCTCCCGCCGCGGTCGTGCAGGGGCATTCCCCGCAGACCGGATGGCCGGACCTCGCCGAGGCGGCCTACGCCGTGCGGGCCGGGGCCCTGTGGGTGGCCGCGAACGCGGATGCCACCCTGCCGAACGAGCGCGGCCTGGCGCCGGGCAACGGCGCGATGGTCGCGGCATTGCGAGCCGCGACCGACCAGGAACCGGTGGTAGCCGGTAAACCCTGTGCGCCGCTGCTCGAGGATGCGCTGGTCCGCGCGGAGACTCGCGACGCGCTCGTGGTGGGGGACCGTCTCGACACCGATATCGACGGCGCCCGGTGCGTCGGCCTGCCGTCGTTGATGGTCCTCACCGGCGTCAGCACCCTCGATGATCTGCGAGCTCGCCCCGCCGACCACCGGCCCACCTACATCTCCCGAACTCTCGACGCGCTGAATCACCCGGTGATCCGGCACGATTCTCCCGAGGGTGACACGGTCGACCAACTGGTCAGGCTGTTGGACGAAAACCCCGGTCGCGCAATCGAATTGGTTCGGTAACTGTTCGGCTCACGGCGTTCACCACGGCCGAGTCGACGGTCGCCGCATTGTCGATTCCCGCCGGGCTGCGTTCGGTCTCCGGAAACGTCTTGCCGCCCGAGGTGAGCCTGGTCATGGTGATTCGCCCGCGGGTGTAGGCGTTTCCCTGCACGCTCAGTGGCGTCGTCTCCGCAGGGTGGCCGCGCCACGTGGAGGCGCGAGCGAGAGCGATTCGGCACCTGATTCGGAACTGCCCGATCCACGCCGGGATCGTCGGTCAATCGCGGCGATCCTCGGCAGCTGTGAACGCTGCCGCGGTCTCGGGGAGGATGCCCAGGCGCCGTAGTAGTGGAGTGGCGGCAGCTCCGGCGCGGCGCCGGGTGATCGCCGCCGATTCGTGTGCGGCAGTGGGGATTTTGAGCCACCAGCGTTCCAGCGGCCGGTAGTCGGCGGCGGGGGCGAGGCGTTCGGCGAGGTCCGGCCGCTGCGCCCACAGGTAACGGCGGGCGCGGGCGGCGTGCATGGGGTCGGAGGCGATCATGATGCGATCGGCGTGTTCCATGGCGGGAATGGTGAATTCGATGTTCTGCCACGTGGTTTCGGCCGATGTCTCGGTGCGGATTCGCTCGGGCGGAACACCGAGGTGAGCACGGGTGTATTCGGCCATCACCGTCGCTTCGACCCAGGGGCCGTGCACGGCGCCGCCGGTGAAGATCAGGAACCCGTCGCGGTCGCGCGGGAGCGAGCGGGCGCCGATGCGGCATCGCCAGCGCTGCAGCGCGCGCGTCCGGCCGCCGGCGGTGGCCGGGTAGCCCAGCACCACCACCGCGTCCACACCGCCGGCTCGTGGTTCCCGCCGCGGTCCGAGCAATTGCCGAGATGCGCGCCAGTGGGCGTATTCGGCGGCGACCACTGCGGCCGCCGCCGATGCCGCCGCGAGTGCGACGAACCGGACAGATCCCTGTCGTCGCTTACCTCCCACGCCGCCATTGTGCCAATACTCGCCACACCCCACCGGTCCTGGGGCTGCAGCTGTCGACGCCGAGCGGCCGGCGTCCGGCCGCTGGACGCCACCGTGACCTCCGTTTCACCCGTGCCGCCGCTTGCCTGTCCGTCGTGGAACTCCGGTAGCGTTGTCGGCACCATGACTACGCCCATTCCGCGTCCGCATCCGTCCGGTTCCTCCGGTCCTCGCCCGGGAGTTCCGCTGCCCGGGCAGCATCTCGCGGGAGGGACGGCGGAGTTCGCCGATCCGGAGCAGGTGCGGGCCGAGGTGGCGGCGCTGCTGGCGGAGTTGCCGGGAGCGCGGCGCGTGAGCAGCGACGAAGCCGACGGGGTGGACCGCGCGGGAACCGATATCACCCGCCGTGCGCGCATTCTCGAACAGGCCCACGAGGTGCTCGTCGGCGCCCTGGCGACGGTGGACAAGATCTGAGGTGGCCAGGCGCGCGCGAGTGGACGCCGAACTGGTTCGCCGCGGATTGGCGCGATCGCGAGAGCACGCGGTCGAACTGATCGGCGCGGGCCGCGTCCTGATCAACGGTGCGGTCGCGTCGAAACCGGCGACCGCGGTCGAGCCGAATACCCCGCTGCTGGTTCGTGAGGGACCCGACGAGGTCCAGTGGGCCTCGCGTGGTGCGCACAAGGTGCTGGGCGCGCTGGAGGCGTTCGAGCCGCTCGGGGTGAGCGTGGCCGGGAAGCGCTGCCTGGACGCCGGTGCGTCGACCGGCGGATTCACCGATGTGCTGCTCGCCCGCGGCGCCCGAGAGGTGGTCGCCGTCGATGTGGGCTACGGCCAGCTGGTGTGGCGGCTGCGCAACGACGAGCGGGTCCGCGTGTTCGACCGCACCAATGTGCGCGCGCTGACGCCCGAGGCGATCGACGGACCGGTCGAGCTGGTGGTCGCGGATCTGTCGTTCATCTCGCTGGCGCTGGTGCTGCCCGCGCTGGCCGCCTGCTGCACACCGGGTGCGGATCTGCTGCCCATGGTGAAACCGCAGTTCGAGGTCGGTAAACAGCGAGTAGGCTCCGGCGGTGTGGTGCGTGACCCGGCTCTGCGCGCCGAGGCGGTGACCGAGGTGGCCGCCGCGGCCGCCGAGCTGGGCCTGCGTACCCGCGGTGTGGTCGCCAGCCCGTTGCCCGGCCCGTCGGGCAACGTCGAGTATTTCCTGTGGCTGCGCAAGGACACACCGGACACGGATTCGGCCGAGACCGAATCGGAGCCCGATATCAGCGAATTGGTGCAGCGTGCGGTCGAGGAGGGGCCACAGTGAAGCGGGAGATCCTGCTCGTCGCCCATCCGGGCCGTTCCGAACTGCTCGAGACCGCGCATCGGGTCGCGAAGATCTTCGCCGACGCCGGAATCGGGTTGCGCGTCCTCGAGGACGAGGCCTACAGCACCAAGCTGGATTTCGACGACACCGGCGAACCCGACGGCTATCCGGTGCGGGTGGTGCCGCACGGTCCCGAGGCCGCGGTCGGCTGCGAGATGGTGCTCGCGCTCGGTGGCGACGGCACCTTCCTGCGCGGGGCGGAGATGGCACACCCGGCCCGGGTCCCGGTACTGGGAATCAACCTCGGGCGCATCGGTTTTCTCACCGAGGCCGAGGCCGAACATCTCGACGACGCGCTGGCCCAGGTGGTGCGCGGCGATTACCGCATCGAGCAGCGGATGACCGTGGATGTCAGTGTCCGCGTCGATGATGTTGTCGTGGAACGCGGATGGGCCCTCAACGAGGCCAGTATCGAGAATGCCGCCCGGATGGGCGTGCTGGAGGTCGTCCTCGAGGTCGACGGCCGCCCGGTGTCGCAGTTCGGTTGTGACGGCGTGCTGATCGCGACACCCACCGGCTCCACCGCCTATGCCTTCTCCGCGGGTGGTCCCGTGGTGTGGCCCGAACTCGAGGCGCTGCTGGTGATTCCCAGCAATGCGCACGCACTGTTCGCGCGGCCGCTGGTGACCAGCCCGGAGTCGCGGATCGCGGTGGAAACCGTTGCGACAGGCCATGATGCGATCGTCTTCCTGGACGGCCGGCGTACGCTGGCATTGCCGCGAGGTGGGCGATTCGAAGCGGTGCGCGGCGCCGAACCGGTGCGCTGGGTGCGGCTGGATTCCGCCCCCTTCGCCGACCGGATGGTGCGCAAATTCCGCTTACCCGTGACAGGCTGGCGGGGCCGGCGGCCGGAACGGCCGTGCGCGCCGGAGCCGGCCCGCACCCCCACCGAGCAACCCGGCTCAGGCGATAGCGAACACCGCCGAACGGAGAGCACACGTGCTGACAGAGATCAGGATTGACGGCCTCGGCGTCATATCCACCGCCACCGCGCAGTTCCACGAGGGACTGACCTGTGTGACCGGTGAGACCGGTGCCGGCAAGACGATGGTGGTCACCGGACTGCATCTGCTCGGTGGCGCCCGCGCGGACGCCGGACGGGTGCGTCAGGGCGCGCAGCGGGCCGTGGTCGAGGGCCGGTTCACCGTCGAGGACGTGCACGACAGCGCCCGCGACGAGGTCGAGAAGGTGCTGGAATCCTCCGGCGCGCAACGCGACGACGACGACAGTGTCATCGCGGTGCGCACCGTCGGCAGCGACGGGCGTTCCCGTGCCCATCTCGGTGGCCGCAGTGTGCCGGCCGCGGTGCTGTCGGATTTCACGGCGCCGCTGCTGACCGTGCACGGGCAGAACGACCAGCTGCGACTGCAGCGTCCCGATCAGCAACTGCAGGCCCTGGACCGGTTCGCCGGCGATGCGGTGGCCGGGTTGCTGCGCAAATATCAGCTGGCCCGCCGCACCTGGCTGCAGGCTCGCGCCGAGCTGCTGGAACGCACGGCGCGCAGCCGTGAACTCGCCCTCGAGGCCGATCGGCTGCAGCATTCGCTGAACGAAATCGATACGGTCGCACCGGAACCCGGTGAGGACGAGCGCATTGTCGCCGAGGTGCTGCGCCTCGGCGATCTGGATTCGCTGCGGGAGGCGGCCGGCGCCGCCCATGCGGCCCTCGCGGGTTCCGGCGACGGTGAGGGCGCCGGTGCGCTGGACGCGCTCGGTGGTGCGCGCGCCCGGCTGGAATCCAGTGACGATCCGGCGCTGACCGCGTTGGCGCCGCGGCTGGGGGAGGCCATCGCGGTGGTGGTCGATGTGACCACCGAATTGAGCTCGTATCTGTCGGATCTGCCCTCGGATCCCGCGGCGCTGGACAGCCTGCTCACTCGCCAGGCGGAGCTGAAATCGCTGACCCGCAAATACGCACCCGATGTCGACGCGGTGATCGCCTGGGCCGACGAGGCGCGCATGCGCCTGGCCTCGCTCGACGTGTCGGAGGAGGCGCTGGCGGCGCTGGCCGCCGAGGTGGAGACCGCAGCCGGGCAGGTGCGGGAGACGGCGAAGAAGCTGACCGCCGCCCGGCGCAAGGCCGCTCGCAAACTCGCGACCGCGGTGAGCGCCGAATTGAGCGGCCTGGCGATGGGCCGCGCCAAACTCGAGGTGGAGGTGCGGCCACTGGCGGCGGCCGCGCAGGACAGTGCGCCCATCACCGTCGAGGGGGCGGAACTGCATGCGGGCGCGTCCGGTGTGGACGAGGTGGAATTCCGGCTGTCCGCCCACTCCGGCGCGCAGTCGCTGCCGTTGAGCCGCAGTGCGTCCGGTGGTGAGCTCTCGCGCGTGATGCTGGCGCTGGAGGTGGTGCTCGCGGCCTCCGAATACGGCTCGACCATGGTGTTCGACGAGGTCGACGCCGGTGTCGGCGGCCGGGCGGCGGTAGAGATCGGGCGACGGCTGGCGCGGCTGGCCCGCACCCATCAGGTTATCGTGGTGACTCATCTGCCGCAGGTGGCCGCCTTCGCCGACACCCACCTCGTGGTGGACAAGGTCGACGACGGCAAGGGCGTCAACAGCGGGGTGCGGGCGCTGACCACCGACGAGCGGGTCGTCGAACTTGCCCGCATGCTGGCCGGTCTCGACGACACCGAGACCGGCCGCGCCCACGCCGAGGAGTTGCTGGCCACCGCGCGGGCGGAGAAGGCCGACACCGCCTCGGCGGCGGGCTGACGAGCTGCGAAGCGTCTACTTGGCGACGGCCTTCTTGGCGGCCTTGAGGAACGGCGCGATCAGGCCGCGCAGAAACAGTTCCGTCGCCTTGTCCGGCACCGGCAGTTTGGGCTCGGATTCCATCCGGTACGACACCAGGGTGCCGCCCGGGGCGTCGGCGAAGGTGATGGTGCCGACGTGCCGCTTCACCGGCGCACCGGCGATGATCCGGTATTCCATGCGCTCACCGGGAACCAGTTCGGTGGTCTCCTCGGTCACACCGATGCCGCCCACGCCCACCAGGTAGCGTGCACCGACGCCGGAGGCCTCGGGCGCGCCGGGCTGACGCAGCGTAATGCGCACGGGCAGATAGCCGTTGAGACTGTCGCGCTCGGCGAACAGCTTGTAGACGACGTCGCGCGGTGCGGGAATGACCGTGTCGACGGTGGTACTGGCCATGGCGTTCTCCTTCGGATGCAGTGAGCCGAAGCATATCGGTACCAGCGGTACCACCCGGCACGCCAGTCGACGTCGCGGAGGCGGGCGTTTGCTGGCCTCATGCCAGGGGATGTGATAGGACGTCGGCGCGCCTCCACCACAGGTTGAGAGTCGGCGTCCATTATCGGATGCCATGAAGATGCTGGCGCTGTTGTCGCGCAACACCGAAACGCTTCCCGGCCTCACCGGGATGGCCCGGGTGGACCGCAATACCCGGCGTCTGCTCAAGCGGGTCGGGGCGGGCGATGTGGTGGTCCTCGACGAGATGGACATCGATCGCCTCACCGCTGACCGGCTCGTCCAGGCGGGCGTGGCGGCGGTGATCAATGCCTCGCCCTCGATTTCGGGCCGCTATCCGAACCTCGGCCCGGAAGTGCTGGCCGCCAACGGAATCGTGTTGCTGGATGCTGTCTCCGCCGACGTGTTCGGCAAGATCAAGGACGGCAACAAGGTCCGCATCGATGCCGGCGTGGTGTATGCTGACAAGTTGACCAAGAAGGAACCGGAGGTTCTGGTCGAGGCCATCGAGCTCACCGATCAGGTCATCGCCGAGCGGATGATCGCGGCGCGCAACGGGCTGGCCGACCATCTGGAAGCCTTCGCCGGCAATACGACCGAATACATCCGGACCGAAAGTGCGATGCTGATCGACGGTCTCGGGGTTCCGGCCCTGGATCTGTCGATGCGCGGCCGCCATGTCGTGGTGGTGGCCGACGGCGTGGACAGTCGTGACGACCTCAAGGCGATCAAGCCGTTCGTCAAGGAATACGCGCCGATTCTGGTCGGTGTCGGGCGTGGCGCCGACATCCTGACCAAGGCCGGATATCGTCCCGATCTGATCGTCGGCGACCCGGAGGAAATCACCGCGAGCTCGCTGAAATGCGGTGCCGAGCTGATACTTCCGGCCGATACCGACGGGCATGCCAAGGGGCTGGAGCGAATTCAGGACCTGGGTATCGGCGCCACCACCTTCCCGTCCTCGGGATCGGCGGCCGATCTGGCGCTGCTGCTGGCCGACCATCATGGGGCCGCGCTGATCATCACCTGCGGGGCGCCGGCCTCGCTCGACGACTTCTTCGATCGCAGCCGCCGTGAATCGGCTCCGGCGATGTTCCTGACCCGGCTCAAGGCGGGGCCGAAACTGATGGACGCCAAGGCCGTCGCCACCCTGTATCGGCAGGGCAACTCCGGCTGGGCGACCGCACTGGTGGTGCTGGCCGCGCTGATCGCGCTGATCGTCGGACTGCTCGTGTCCTCGCATCTGGGCAGCGATGTGCTGGATTGGCTGGATTCGGCGTGGCGGCAGTCGCAGGACTGGCTGCATCGACTATCGGACCGTCGGGGGTAGAGAAAGCAGTGGGTTCCATGCGTCGGCTCGTCGTTTCCCTGGCCGCGATCTTTCTGGCATTGGCGGTGGGTGCGGCGCTCGGCGCCGTAGTCCGTCAGGGTGGTCCGGGTGGCGGTGACGATCTGGCTCAGCGCAACGACGCGCTCGCGGCGGCCAACGGGCAACTCGAACGGCAGGTCGGTGCGGCCGACGACTTCATCGCCCGGTCGGCGGGCCGCATCCTGAACGGAACCCTCGCCGATCACACGGTGCTCGTATTCACCACCCCCGATGCCGACGGCGGCGATGTCGACGCGGTGACGGCAGCCCTGACCACTGCCGGGGCGAAGGTCACCGGGCGGGTCGCGCTCACCGACGCCTTCGTCGACGCGTCGCAGGGCGACCGCCTGCGGACCGCGGTCACGAACATGATTCCCGCCGGCGCCCAGTTGCAGACCGAGGCGGTGGATCAGGGCAGCCTCGCCGGTGATCTCCTCGGCCTGGCGTTTCTCACCGACCCCGCCGACGGCGCCGACCGTGCCACCGCGCAGGAACGCGGGCTGATCGTCGACACCCTGCGCAACGGCGGCTTCCTCGCCGCCGGTGACTTCGCGCCCGCCCAGTTGGCCGTGGTGGTGACCGGGGCCGGCGCGCGGGCCGACCACAACGGCCAGGGATCGATCACGGCGCATTTCGCCGGGGCGCTGCGCGGACGCGGGGCCGGGCTGGTGCTGGCGGGGCGGGCCGGATCCTCGGACGGATCGGGCCCGATCGCCGAGGTGCGCCGCGAGAACGGCCTCGACGCGACGGTGTCCACGGTCGACAACGTGGACCGCGAAACGGGCCGGGTCACAACGGCTCTCGGCCTCGCCGAGCAACTGGGCGGCAAAACCGGCCACTACGGCACCGGGCCGGAGGCGACCTCGCTGTCGGTGACCGCTTCTCCCGGCTGAGCGCGGCCGCCGTTGTCGACCGCGATCGGATGATCCGTCACGTCGGAGCGAGTGCCGGGCGATCGGTGCGTCCGGAGCGCCGCGTCATGGGGTTGCTGCGCTGAATGAGACGCAAGTGACAAACCGGTGGGACAACCTCCGGCATTCCCCGCGTGGCATTCGTTTCGCAACCGTTTTTCGTGTTAGCGTGGAGTTCCGTGAGTCAATCGCGGATTCCGGCGCGTTCCCCCCATCAGACGGCCACCAAACACATCTTCGTGAGTGGCGGTGTCGCCTCCTCCCTCGGCAAGGGACTGACCGCCTCCAGCCTCGGCCAGCTGCTGACCGCCCGCGGATTGCGGGTCACCATGCAGAAGCTGGACCCATATCTGAATGTCGACCCCGGCACCATGAATCCCTTCCAGCACGGCGAGGTGTTCGTGACCGAGGACGGCGCCGAAACCGACCTCGACGTCGGCCACTACGAGCGCTTCCTCGACCGTGATCTGTCGGGCTATGCGAACGTCACCACCGGGCAGGTCTACTCCACCGTGATCGCCAAGGAGCGGCGCGGCGAGTACCTCGGCGACACCGTGCAGGTCATCCCGCACATCACCGACGAGATCAAGAACCGGATCCTCGCGATGAGCGGTCCGGATCTGCAGGGCCAGACCCCGGACGTGGTGATCACCGAAATCGGCGGCACCGTCGGCGATATCGAATCCCAGCCGTTCCTGGAGGCCGCGCGCCAGATCCGGCACGAGGTGGGCCGGGACAACTGCTTCTTCCTGCACGTGACGCTGGTGCCGTATCTGGCGCCCTCCGGCGAGCTGAAGACCAAACCCACGCAGCACTCCGTCGCGGCGCTGCGCAACATCGGTATCCAGCCCGACGCGCTGATCCTGCGCTGCGACCGCGAGGTGCCGCAGGGGCTGAAGAACAAGATCGCGTTGATGTGCGACGTCGACGTCGACGCCTGCATCTCCACGCCCGACGCGCCGTCGATCTACGACATCCCGAAGGTGCTGCACCGCGAGGGCCTCGACGCCTACGTGGTGCGCAAGCTCGGCCTGCCGTTCCGCGATGTCGACTGGACCGTCTGGGGCGATCTGCTGGACCGGGTGCACAACCCGCGCGAAGAGGTGACCGTCGCGCTGGTCGGTAAGTACGTCGACCTGCCGGACGCGTATCTCTCGGTGACCGAGGCACTGCGGGCCGGTGGTTTCGCGGCCAAGGCCAAGGTGAACATCCGCTGGGTGCAGTCCGACGAATGCGAGACTCCGGAGGGCGCGCAGCATCACCTCGGCGACGTCGACGCGGTGCTGATCCCCGGCGGCTTCGGCATTCGCGGCATCGAGGGCAAGGTCGGCGCGATCCGGTTCGCGCGCACCCGCTCCATTCCACTGCTGGGCCTGTGCCTGGGACTGCAGTGCGTGGTGATCGAGGCCGCCCGTTCGGTGGGACTCGAGGACGCCAACTCCGCCGAATTCGAGCCGGAGACAACGCATCCGGTGATCTCCACGATGGCCGATCAGGCCCAGGCGGTCGCCGGTGAGGCCGACCTCGGCGGCACCATGCGACTGGGCGCCTATCCGGCCGTGCTGGAGAGGGGCTCGGTCGTGGCGCAGGCCTACGGCACCACCGAGGTGTCGGAGCGGCATCGGCACCGCTACGAGGTCAACAACGCCTATCGCGACAAGATCGCCCAGAGCGGCCTGCGATTCTCCGGTACCTCGCCGGACGGGCATCTGGTCGAGTTCGTGGAGCTGCCGGCGAATGTGCATCCGTATTTCGTTGCGACCCAGGCGCATCCGGAGCTCAAGAGCCGGCCGACCCGGCCGCATCCGCTGTTCGCCGGACTGGTCGACGCGGCGCTGAAATACAAGGGCGCCGAACGGCTTCCGGTGGAGATCTACGGCGAGGAGGCCGACGAGGCCGAGCGGGTCGCGCAGTGAGCGAATCCGGAAGCCACGACTTCCGCACCGTCGGGTCCGAAACCGTGTATTCCGGGGCGATCGTCGCGCTGCGCCGGGATCAGGTCGAGATGCCCGGCGGGCGGGTCGCCGAGCGGGAGGTGGTCGAGCATCACGGCGCGGTCGCGATCGTCGCCCTCGACGACGACGGCTCGGTGGTGCTGATCAACCAGTATCGGCATCCGATCGGGCGGCGGTTGCTGGAGTTGCCCGCCGGCCTGCTCGATCAGGCCGGTGAGGATCCGCTGGCGGCCGCGCACCGCGAACTCGCCGAGGAGACCGGTCTGGCGGCGCGGGAGTGGTCCACTCTGGTCGATGTGGTGCTGTCGCCGGGGTTCACCGACGAGGCACTGCGCATCTATCTCGCGACCGGGTTGTCGGACACCGACCGGCCGGACCCCGAGCACGAGGAAGCCGATCTGTCGATCGTGCGGATGCCGCTGCAGGACGCGGTGACCGCCGCGCTGTCGGGCCGGATCGAGAACGCGACCGCGGTGGCCGGCGTGCTGGCGGCGTCGGTCGCGCGGGCGAACGGCACGACGCTGCGGCCCGCCGACGCGCCCTGGCCGGGTATGCCGACGACGCTGCTCGATCGGAAGGCCGCCGAACACGCACAGGCCTGATGGGCAACCGGCCGGGTGCTTCACCGCACCGGGCCGTACCCCTCGGGCACGTGCGAACTGTGTTCGTGCGAACGAATGTCGCCGGCGGCTGTCATGATGACACCGTGAATGTCGCTGTTCCCGCCGCCCCGGCGGTCGTTGTGCCGCTACCGGTCGGGTGAGCGCGTGGTGGAGCGGCAGATCCAGGCCTATCTCGACCATCTGACGGTCGAGCGCGGCGCGGCGAGAAATACGCTCAGCGCCTACCGGCGTGATCTGCAGCGATATCAGGAGTTTCTGAAACAGCGCGATATCGGTGATCTGGACCGGGTGACCGAGAACCAGATCGCCGATTTCGTCGTCTCGCTGCGGGCGGGCGGCGAGGGGTATCCGGCGCTGGCCGCCAGTTCGGCCGCCCGCGCATTGGTGGCGGTGCGCGGCCTGCACCGGTTCGCGGCGGCCGAGGGACTGACCACCGGGGATGTCGCGCACGGTGTGAAGCCGCCGACCCCGGCGCGGCGACTGCCGAAAGCGCTTCCCTACGAAGATATTTCCCGGCTGCTCGAGGCCGCGGGCGGGGGAGACGACGCCGGTTCCGGGGGCGGGCCGCGCGGACTGCGGGATCGGGCCATGCTGGAACTGCTGTACTCCACCGGCGCCCGGATCTCGGAGGTGGTCGGACTCGACGTCGACGATATCGACACCGCCGGGCGCTCGGTCGTCCTGCACGGCAAGGGCGGTAAACAGCGCATGGTGCCGATCGGGCGGCCGGCGCTGGCGGCGGTCGACGCTTATCTGGTTCGGGGCCGGCCGGCGCTCGGCGCTCGCGGCAAGGGCACCCCCGCCTTGTTCCTCAATGCTCGCGGCGGCCGGCTCTCGCGCCAGAGCGCCTGGCAGGTATTGCAGGACGCGGCCGATCGGGCCGGGATCGGCGCCGCGGTGTCGCCGCACACGCTGCGGCACTCGTTCGCCACCCACCTGCTCGACGGGGGGGCCGACGTGCGTGTCGTGCAGGAGTTGCTGGGGCACGCGTCGGTGACGACCACACAGATCTACACCCTGGTGACGGTCAATACACTGCACGAGGTGTGGGCCACCGCGCATCCGCGGGCGCGGTAACGCGCCGGCGGCGGCAACCCGATATCGGGTGCGGATTGCCGCAAAGGGTTTCCCAACACCCCCTCGAGGCGACAGAATGCGGAGTTGGTGCCGTGAGGACACGGTGTTGTGGCACGGGTAATGACACAAGTGCGCAACGATCGGGGGCGTTCCCCAAGCGTGTCCGATCGGGGGTCTTGCGCTCGGAGGCGGTAGCGTCTATTGCGGTGGTCCGGTACATCGGCGTCCGGTGTAGCGATCGCCCGCTGTTCCGCAGCGCGCGGCGGGGCAACGAGCAGGAAAACTGAAGGAGCAGCGGACATGACGACAGCCGGCCCGGCCGAGCCGCCGAACAACGCTGCGGCAGAACCGCTTTCGAATATCCGAACCGGCCTCCGAATCGAACAGGCGGCCCGCAGACTCTGGGAGGCGAACGACATCGTGGCGGACGGTACCGAACTCGGCCCGACCGGACGCCCGCTGCGCGACATTCCCGAACCACCCCCGTCGTCGCGCAACGGTGACGCCCTGATCGTCGCCATGTGCAATCAGAAGGGCGGCGTCGGCAAGACCACCTCCACCATCAACCTCGGTGCCGCGCTCGCCGAATACGGCCGCCGGGTGTTGCTGGTCGATCTCGACCCGCAGGGAGCCCTGTCGGCGGGACTGGGCGTGGCCCACCACGACCTGGACCTGACCGTGCACAATCTGCTCGTCGGCGGCCGGGCGAGCGTCGACGACGTGCTGCTCAACACCAAGGTCGACGGGATGGATCTGCTGCCGAGCAATATCGACCTCTCGGCGGCGGAAATCCAGCTGGTCAACGAGGTCGGCCGGGAACAGACCCTCGGCCGCGCGCTGGCACCGCTGCGCGACCGCTACGACTACATCCTCATCGACTGCCAGCCGTCGCTGGGTCTGCTCACCGTCAACGCGCTGGCCTGCGCCGACGGCGTGATCATCCCGATGGAATGCGAATACTTCTCCCTGCGCGGGCTGGCGCTGCTCACCGACACCGTGGAGAAGGTGCGGGACCGGCTCAACCCGCGGCTCGCACTGTCGGGCATCGTGGTGACCATGTTCGATGCGCGATTGCTGCACTCCCGGCAGGTGATGGCCCGGGTGGTGGAGGTGTTCGGTGATCTGGTGTACGACACCGTGATCAACCGGACCGTCCGTTTCCCCGACGCCAGTGTCGCCGGTGAGCCGATCACCACCTGGGCGCCGAAATCCGGTGGCGCGGAAGCGTATCGGGCGATGGCACGGGAAGTCATCCACCGGTCGGGCCGGTGAGCGAGGCCGGACCACCGGCTGCCGAGGTCGTACCGGAAAACAAGCCCGACGGGTTCCACCTGCGGCTGAGCAATTTTCAGGGGCCGTTCGACCTGTTGTTGCAGCTGATCAGCCAGCGGCGGCTCGATGTGACCGAGGTGGCGTTGCACAAGGTCACCGACGAGTTCATCGCCTACACCAAAGAGCTCACCGCGAGCCTGGAACGCGATCCGACGCTGCGGGCGGATCGGATTCTCGATCAGACCACCGAATTCCTGGTGGTCGCCGCGACCCTGCTCGACCTCAAGGCCGCCCGGCTGCTGCCGTCCGGTGAGGTCACCGATGCCGACGACCTGGAACTGCTCGAGGCGCGCGATCTGCTGTTCGCGCGGCTCCTGCAGTATCGGGCGTTCAAACAGGTCGCCGAACTGCTCGGTGAGCTCGAGGCCGCCGCGTTGCGCCGGTATCCGCGGGCGGTATCGCTCGAGGAACGCTTCCTGGATCTGCTGCCGGAGGTGAGTCTCGGCGTCGACGCTGCGGGTTTCGCCGATATCGCCGCGGCGGCGTTCCGCCCCCGGCCGCGACCGACGGTCGGTCTGGACCACCTGCACGCCCATGCCATCTCCGTCGCCGAGCAGGCCGCGCTGGTCTTGGAGATGCTGAAGAAGCGCGGGGTGGGAGAGTGGTCGACCTTCCACGAGCTGTGCGCCGATTGCGAGATGCCGATCCAGATCGTCGCGCGCTTTCTCGCGCTGCTCGAGCTCTACCGGGGCAAGACGATCGAATTCGATCAACCCGACCCGCTCGGCCCGCTGGCGGTGCGCTGGATCGGCGATGACGCCGAGGGCGCGCCCGCCGAGCCCGTGACAATCGATGAGGACTACGGATGATGTCGCACGGTGAGCAGTCCATGGATCACGCGGATGCCCGAGCCGAAGCGGCCGCCGTCGCCTCGGCGGGCGATGCCGCGATCGGACAGACCGGCCGTTCCGCGGTCGTGCCCGCCTTGGCCGATTCGTCGGGGCGTGGTGGGGATGATGCGGCGGTCGCACCTGCCGCGGACGATGCCGCTCAGACCACCGCTGACGAGGTCGCGCCCGCTGGTGTCGACGCTGCGCACGATGCCGGTACCGAGTCGGGTGTTCCGCGGACCATCGTTGGCGAGTCCGGCGTTGCGGAGACCGTAGGGAGTGGGCCGAGCGGTGATGCCGAGCATCCCCGCGAGGTGCGGCCCGGGGCGGAGAACGACGCGGACGACGAGGAGGTTGCTCGTCCGCTCGACGACCAGGAGTTGCGGTCGGCGCTCGAGGCGATGCTGCTGGTGGTGGATGCGCCGGCGTCGGTGGAACTGCTCGCGGCGGCGGTCGACGACGCGCCGACCCGGATCGAGCGGGTGTTGCGGGAGATGTCGGCGGAGTGGACCGCGCGGGGGAGTGGAATCGATCTGCGCTATGTGGGCGACGGGTGGCGTCTGTACACCCGGACCGAGTACGCGCCCTATGTCGAACGTATGCTGTTGGACGGGGCGCGGTCCAAGCTCACCAGGGCCGCTTTGGAAACTTTGGCGGTTATCGCCTATCGTCAACCGGTTACGCGAGCACGAGTGAGTGCCGTGCGCGGGGTGAACGTCGACGGCGTGATCCGCACCCTGGTGGCGCGGGGACTGATCGCCGAGGCGGGCGCCGACGTCGATACCAACGGCACCCTCTACGTCACCACCGAACTGTTCCTGGAACGGATCGGGCTCGCGTCGCTGGCGGAACTTCCGTCGCTGGCGCCCCTGCTACCGGGCGTCGACCTGATCGATGAGATCAACGAGAGCCTGGAGACCGACCCCCGGTACACCAAGCTGAAGAAACCCGCCGAATCGGATATCGATCTCGGCACCGAGGATTGACCGGATCCGCAGCGGATCCTGTCGACTGATCAGAGGACCACGTGAATACACCCGCTCGCCGAGATGGCACACCGGACCGTAGGAAAAGACACAGCGACCCGCCTCGTGGCGGCGGACGCGCGGCACGAGGGGCGGCCGGACGCGCCGACCGCGCCGATGACAGACGCGGCGACCGCTACGGGCGCCGAGACGACAGTTACGGCCGCGGCGGCGACACACGTGGGTCGCGACCCGGTCGCGGGGACGACCGTTACGGCCGCGGTGGTGAGAGCTACGGCCGCGGTGGTGACCGGTCCGGCCGCGGAGACGATCGTTACGGCCGCGGCGGGGAGAGGGACGACCGCTTCGGGCGCGGCGGTGATCGCTCCGGGCGCGGAGACGACCGCTACAACCGTGGCGGCGAGAGCTACGGCCGCGGGGACAGCGCCGGACGGGGTTCGCGGTCCGAGGGTGGCTACGGCCGGGGCGATCGGTTCGCCCGCGGCCAGGCGGCC
>NZ_BDBF01000083.1 GCF_001612845.1 Nocardia elegans NBRC 108235
GGTGGATTCGCGGGCGGCGCGCACCACGTCGGCACGCACCTCGGCGATGTCGTCGGGTTCGTGCAGGGACAGTTCCTCGCCGCCCTCGTGCAGCAGCGCCAGCGCCGTCTCGGCGTCCCCGGCACGCACCGCCACCGCCAGATCGGCGATCCGGCCACCGAACCGGCGGCCACGAGTGAGGCGGATCATGCCGCCGCGCAAGCGGTTTCGTTCCCGTTCACTGAGATCTTCGGCGCCGGCGACCGGACCGGAACCGGTGTCCAGGATCCGCTCGAGGATCGGATTCGGCGGGCCGGCCACCGGTCCCGCGACCAGATCGGCAAGGACGGCACCGGCGTCGACCGAGGCCAGCTGGTCCGGGTCGCCGACGAGCACCAGCCGGGCGTCCGGGCGCACGGCAGGCAGCAGCCTGCTCATCATGGTCAGCGACACCATGGAGGTTTCGTCGACGACGATGACGTCGTAGGGCAGCCGGTTGTGGGCGTGATGACGGAAGCGAGTGGTGCCGCCGCGCTGCCAGCCCAGCAGCCGGTGCACGGTCGCCGCGGTCAGTTCCGGGAGGTCGAGGTCGCCGGCCTGTTCGCGCACCGATTCCTGCAGGCGCGCAGCGGCTTTGCCGGTCGGGGCGGCCAGCGCGATGCGCAGGGGCGCGGTGTCGGCGACCGCGCGCTGGTGCGCGACCAGCAGGGCCAGGATGCGGGCGATGGTGTGGGTCTTACCGGTGCCGGGACCACCGGCGACCACCGTGGTCCAACTGGTGGCGGCGACGGCGGCGGCGATGCGCTGGCGGTCCGGGGCGGCGCCGGGGCCGCCTGTCCCCGGGAACAGCCGGTCCAGTTCGCGGCGCACGGTGTCCGGGTCGACGAGCGGATGTCCGTGCGCGCGGTCCGCGAGTACCTCGCGGATCATCTGCTCCTGCCGGTAGTAGCGGTCCAGATAGAGCAGCGGCCCGCCCTCGGATTCGACCAGCCGCAGGGGACACAGGGGGCCGGCGGGACTGCCGCACACCAGCGGGCTCGCGCGCAACTGATCACACAGGCTGTCGACGTCCGGCCAGGGCAGCAGAGCGGGATCGACCGGTTCCGCCTCGCCGAGATCGAAACCCTCACCGTCGACACCGATTTCGTGCATGCGCCGCAATTCCAGGCACACCGATCCCGACCGCACCGCACGCACCGCGAGCGCGGCGGCCAGCAGGACCTGCTCGCCGGATTCACCGCCGAGCCGGCCCAGCCGCAGCGCCACGTGCACATCGGCCGCCGACAACACCCCGGCGGTGTTGAAGGTCCGCAGCAGTCCGGTGGCACGCTGCGCCACAGCGATCGCCGTCACCTGCTGTCCTTTCCGGCCAGCAGATCCGACAGCGCCACGATCAGCTCCGCCGGTGGGTCCCAGTCGAATACGCCGTGGCCGGGCGGGGTCGCCGGGCCGATCATGCCGCGCACGAACAGATAGCGCACTCCTCCGAGGTGGCGAGCCGGATCGTAGCCGGGCAACCGCCAGCGCAGATAGCGGTGCAGCGCCGCCGAATACAGCAGGGCCTGCAGCGGATAGTGCGAGCGCATCATCTCTTCGGCCATCCGGTCGCGCCGATAGTGCGCGACGGTCAGTTCACCGGTGCCGAGCCGGTTGGTCTTGTAGTCGACGACGAGGAAGCGGGGGCCGTCGGTCCGCAGCACCGCGTCGATACTTCCGGTCAGATACCCGCGCAGCGGAACGTCGTCGAGCAGGTCGAGGGCATCGGCGTAGGTGGCGAACGGATCGTCGGACCGCAGATGTTCCCGCAGCAAGGCGCCGATGCGACGGACGGTCACCCGCTGCGCCACCGGGTCGTCACCACCTGCGAGCGGCAGTTCGAATTCCAGTTCGTTCAACCGATCCCGGGAGCGGATATCGGCCAGCGCGACCGGATCGCACGGGGTGCGCAGCACCGCGACGAGCGCGTGGGCGAGTGCGCCGGGATCGATGTCGGCCATGAGTTGCTCGACGGCCTGTTCGCAGCGCAGCCGGACCTCGGCGCCCAGATCCGGCGCATCCGTGTCGACCAGCTCGAGCACACCGTGCACAAGGGTGCCGAATTCGGCGCCGTAGGGCAGATCGTTCATCAACGACGGTGCCGCGCCGACGAACTCGTCCTCGAACCCGAGGCCGGGACCGAGTTCCGGCGCGGGCGTCAGCGGCTCGTCTGCGCCGCCCTCGGCTGCCTCCGTAGCCACGAAATCCGTTGCGCCATGGACTGTTTCATGCGCCGACGCGGTGAGCGCCGAGTACGAGGTACGGCGCCATTCGTGATCGACGGAGCGGGTGAATCGCGCCGCCTCGAGTGCCTTGTCACCGGTATGGTCACGTTCGGTGCGCAGCTGCGCCTCGACCGCCGCGCGGACGGGTTCGATCTCGATCAGGCCCGGACCCGCGGCCGCGGCCCAATCCCGCAACTGCTGCAGCACGATCGGATCCGCGGGCACCTCACTGCGCGCCGGCACGTCGGCGCTGCCGGGGACGCGGCCCAGGATCATCCGATGCAGCGGTGCGGCGGCCGTACCGTAGGCCGGCGCCCACCAGGCCACCACCTGGCACTGCGCCCGGGTCACCGCGACATACAGCAGCCGCAGCTCCTCCCCCGCTTCCTCGGCCTCGCAGCGGCGGCGGTGCTCGGCATAACCGGGCGCTTCGGGGCCGCCGACGTCCAGGACCCGTTCGTCGCCGTCGTGGAACAGCAGCGTCGACGGATTGGGGTTCTTCGCGCCGTCCCACGCGAAAGGCAGATAGACGACGGGAAATTCCAGCCCCTTGCTGGCGTGCACCGTGGCGATCTGCACCGCGGCCGCGTCGCGGTCGAGGCGGCGGCTGCGTCCCGCGACCGCGCCCGAAGCCGGGTCGCGCACCCGGTCGGCCAGCCAGCGAGTGAGCGCGGTGAGCCCGAGCGATTCCCGTGCGGCGACCTCGTCGAGCAGTTGCGCGATATGCCGCAGATCGGTCAGGCGCCGTTCGCCACCGCTCTGGGCCAGCAGTCGCGGCGCGGGCTGGGCCTGGGCGGACAGCCGGTCGAACACCGCCGCGAAACCCGAGCGCGCGAACAGCCGGGCCGCGTCGCGCAGCTGGGTGCTGAGCCGGCCCACCAGATCCGCGCCACCGGCGTCGATCTCGGCGGCGGACAGGCCGAGCAGCGGGGTCGTCGCCGCCAGCCGCACCCGGTCGCCGCGATGCGGTTGTTCCAGCGCCCGCAGCACCCACAGCCAGTCGGTGGCGCTGCGGGTGGCGAAAACGCTGGCGCCGCCGGCGAGGACGGAGGCGACACCGGCGCGGTCCAGTTCCGCGCGCACCAGGTCGATCTGGGCGCGGGTGCGGACCAGCACGGCGATATCACCGGGGCCGAGTGCGCGGTCGCCGATCCGCGCCCCGGATTCGAGGGTGCGGACGATATCGGCGGCGAGGTCGGTGGCCACGCGATCGCGCTGGCGGCCCACCACCGGGAATCCGCTGCCGTTCAACGCTCCGGCACCCTGGCGGGGAAAACACCTGAGCCGCAACGGAACCGCCGCACCCTCGGGCCCGGTGAGCCGGCTCTGTGGCCGGACCGCCGTGACCGGCGGCACCGTGATCTGCGCATGTCCCAGGGCCGCGCCGCCCAGCAGGTGGTGCAGCGCCGCCAGCAGACCGGCGTCGCTGCGGCGGTTGGTGTCCAGTTCGCGACGGGTCTCGGCGTGGGCGACCGCGTCCAGATAACTGAGGACCTCGGCGCCGCGGAAGGCGTAGATCGCCTGTTTCGGATCGCCGACCAGCACCAGGGTGGCGTGGTCGTGGAAGACGCGCCGCAGAATGTCCCACTGCAGTGGGTCGGTGTCCTGGAATTCGTCGACCAGCGTCACCCGGAAGCGGTCGCGGATGCGGCGGCAGGCACGCTCGCCGTGGACCGGGTCGGCGAGCACGTCGTGCAGCAACACCAGCTGATCGTCGAAGTCGCGGATGCCCGAAAGCCGTTTGCGCCGATCGACTTCCGCGCGCACCGCGGCCGCGAACACCGCCGCCTCGGCCGCCGGGTGATCGCCGAGCTCCTCCCCCGGAACCAGCCGCGCGCGCCGGTCCGCCACCGCGGCCGCCGCCAGCGACAGCGCCTGCCGCACCGGCATCGGTGCGCCACCCCGGGCATAGCGGGCCAGATACAGATCCTCGGCGACCGTGCTCACCAGTTCCTCGATGCCCTCGACCAGCCGCACCCGCGGATCGTGTTCCCCCGCGATGCCGAGTTCGTCGAGCATGCGCTGGCAGAAACCGTGCGTGGTGGAGATAGTGCCGGCATCGAAATCCGACAGCGCGGCGACCAGCCGCCGGCGCCGCCGCGCCACCTCGGCCGGGTCGGCATCGGCCAGATGCGCGATCAGCTCGTCGGCACCGGCGCGCGCGGCCTCCGGTTCGTCGAGGGCCGCCACGACCGTGACGAACCGCTCCCGCGTGCGTTCCCGCAACTCCTGGGTCGCCGCGCGGCTGAAAGTCACCAGCAGCAGCTGCGAGATATCGACCAGCCCCTCGGCGACGAACCGCACCGCCAGCCCGACGATGGCGTAGGTCTTCCCGGTCCCCGCGCTCGCCTCGAGAACGGTTGTCCCCGTGGGCAAGTCACCGCACAGATCGAATTGGCCGAACGGTTCGGGATGCTCCTCCCCGGCGCCGGACGGCACTTCCTCCACGGCGAAAAGCTCTCCGGCGTCGACTGTTTCGTTCAGGGCGCGAGTGTGTCGGCGCCGGGTGGTGGTGTGCGCCGCCGCTTCCGGGGTGCGCAGATCGGTGACGGGGAACAGTTCCTCGGTCATGGCTGCCCCTGGGATTCGTTGGCCAGCAGCGGATTCCACAGTCGCCGGGCCACCGATCCGAATGTGGTGGTTTCGCCGTACCGGTCCGGTTCGGGCAGCGCGGTTTCCAGTTGCTCGAAGGCCGGCTCGGGTCCCCGGATGTAGGTCAGGTAGCGGTCGGTGTGGTCGCCGAACGGGCGCGGCCCCTTCGGTCCGCCGTAGAACTCCTCCTCCGCGGCGGCGCGGGCGGAGTCGAGATCGGCTCCGCGGCAGCGGCGTTCGGCATAGACCGCCGATGCCGACGGCGCGAACGACAGCGGTTGGGCCAGGCCCTCCTCGCGCAGATCGGCCAGCTCGCGCAGCAGGTCCGCCGCGAGCGCGGGGGCCGGCGCGGTCAGCGACGAACGCCAGGCCGGGCGGCCGAATTTACCGCGCCCGATGCTCACGGCCTGCCAGCTCTGGTGGCGTTCGGTGGCGGCCAGCGCCAGCAGCCGCACCCATGCCGCCATCCGATGTTTGGGCGCGAGGCGGGAATAGGTGGCGCGCACGACCGCGTCGTCGTGCACATCTGCGACCGTCCCGGTCAGCCGCCGCCCTGATCCCAGATCCACCGCGATATCGATGGTGCGCGCGGGCGCTTGCTGCAGTGGCGCGGCGACCTGCACCAGCCGGTCGACCGTGGATTCCACCTCGGCCAGCACCGCCGCGCCGAGGCCGAAGGGCGGCAGGGTTCCGCGCCGCCATTCCGCGGCGCGCAGGGCAGCCGGATCCGCGCCGGTGAGCCGGGCCGCCAGCATGCGCTCGCCGATATTCCAGGTGGCCAGCCCGGTCAGTTCGATGGGCAGGCGTTCGTCGATGTCCTCGTCCTCCTCCGGCACCCGGATGCCCAGGCGCTGCCACAGGAAGGCCCGGATCGGATGTTCGGCGAACGAGACCAGTTCCGCCAGTTCGACATCCGTGCGCGCCACGGCGGGCAGCGGGCCGGGCAGCCACGGCGGACTCGGTTGCGCGGGGCGCGCCGCGGCGCGGGCGGCGGCCAGCGCGAGAGTGTCGAAACCGAACGGGTCGCGCGCGTCGAAGTTGCTGCCGTCGTAGGCCTGCAGCGGATGGCGGCGCACCACGTCGCCGGTGCCGCGGTGGGCGCGCACCACGTCGATCAGTTCCGCGAGCGGCGTGACCGGCGGCCGGGGCGTTCCGGTCACCGGATCGGCGCCGGTGTAGAGCACGACGAGACGGTCTTCGGCGGCGAGGACGGCATCGAGTAGCAGTCCGCGGTCCTCGCTGCGCGAATCGCGTTCGCCGACAAGCGGTTCCCGCGCGGTGATGTCGTCGCCGTCGATGCCGCCGGTGCGCGGGAACACCTCGTCGTCGAGCCCGAGCAGCACCACCACCCGGTGCGGGACCGACCGCATCGGCGCCAGGCCGCAGACGGTGAGCTCGCCGGTGCGGTAGTTCGAGCGCGGCGCCCGGGCCCGCGACCGCGCCCGCAGGGCGGCGATCACATCGGGCAGGCGCAATTCGGCCGCGTCCGCGTGTTCGAAGGCGGCGGCGAGTTCGCGCCGCGCCTGCACGCCCTGCCAGGCCGCGGCGGGCGGCAGATCGGTGAGCAGATCGAGCGCGCGGTGCAGGATCTGCAACCACTGCCGCGCGGGTCGCGGTGTGCCGGCGGGTTCGGCCGGGGTGGGTCCGCTCAGATCGCGCACACAGACAGCGAGCCGGTCGACGAATTCGGCGAACCGCCCGGCCAGGTCCACATCGCCGGAGTCGACGTCCTCCAGCGGCAAAGCCAGATCCAGCCAGTCCTCGCCCGATTCCCCGGCGGCGACGCCGAGCAGAATCCGGTCGACGGCCGCATTGAGGGTGTTCTGGCCGAATTCGGCGAGGCCGAAGGCCTGCCGCTGCCGTTGCCCGATCCCCCAGCGGGCGCCGGTTTCGGCGGCCCATTCGCGCAGCCGCTCGATATCGTCGTCGTCGAATCCGCAGCGGTATCGGACGGGTTCGGTCGCGGCGAGGTCGAGCACCTGGGTGACACCGACGCGTCCCTCGGCCAGAGCGAGCAGATCCTCCACCACCGCGAGCACCGAATTCGCCGCGCCCGCACTGCGCTCGGCGGGCCGCACCCGCAATCCGTGCGCGGGATTCGCGTCGGGATCGTCGAGAGCGGCGGGCCCCTGGCCGAAGGCGGCCCGCACCATCGGCGCATAGCCGTCGGGATCGGGGCACAGCACGATCACGTCGCGCGGTTCGAGGGTGGCATCGCGCTGGAAGAGCCCGAGCAGGACGTCACGCAACACCTCCACCTGCCGGGCCGGGCCGTGACAGGCGTGGATCTGCACGCTGTCGTCACCTGTGCGAGTCACCGGCACCGGCGGCCAGCGGTCCGCTCGGATGGCGTCCTGCAGATCGGAAAGCACTGTGCCCGAACGATTCCCGGCGTCGATCCGATCGGGCTCGGGCGCGTGATGCCGATCGGCGAAGTCGACGGTCACCAGCCGGTTCTGGACTTCCCGCACGTCGCGGCCCAGCGCTCCCAGCAGCGGATGCCGGGCGATCGGTTCGGCGGCCACGCGCCGGGGAGCGGCGGGACGGGTTCGCACGATCGTCGCCGCACCCGCGGGCCCCGTACCACCTTCCGCGATCGCGGCGGGTCCGGCCGGACGGGCGAGTTCGGCACCCTCGGGGTCGGACGCGCGCAACCGCTCCCACAACGCCGGGCTGGGATGGGCGAGCCAGATGTGCACATCCCGGTGTTCGGCCACCGCCTCCAGCACCGCGAGTTGCGCGGCCGGAATCCGGGGCATCCCGAAGATCGAAAGCCGCTGCGGCAGATCGATACTCGCGGGATCGGTGCGCAACCGGCGGCAGACGGTGTCGAGCCGCTGTGCCGGTGCGGGGACGCCGATCGCCTCGCGCACCCGCCGCCACAGGCGCGGCTGCCACAGCAGGTCCTCCGGCAGGTCGGCGCCGCGGCCGTCGGTATCGGCGCCGTTGCCCCAGTCGGTGATCAGGGTCGGGCGGGTGGTGCCGTAGGTGTCGAACAGGGTCGCGATATGGGTCGCGGTGCCCAGCCGCCGGCCCGCCCGGTACGCCTCTGCCGGGCCGGCGCCCACGCCCAGATGCCGGGCCAGGACCGCCGCCCACGGCTCGCCGATCGCGGCGTCCATCGCGGCCAGCACCGGCCACACCAGCCGCTCGGGGGCCCACGGGTCGGCGTCGGCGGCGATGTCGGAGGCCGCGGCCGAGACGTCGGCGACCAGAGCCGCCGGGCTCGGATAGTCGATGTTGGCGGCCACACCGTCACCCGTCCGCGCGCCCAGCGTCACCGCGAGCCGCTGGTTGAGCCAGCGTTGCACACCGTGCGCGCCGACCGCGACGACCTCGGCGGCGAAGGGGTCCGGCAGCGGGTGCGACAGCATCGTGGCGAGCGCGTCGGCCAGCGTGCGCGCCGACTCGGCCCGATGGATGTGCAGCACCTGCGCACCGCCTCTCTGTCCCTCGCGCGCGATCCGTTCGCGGTGATGCGGCGCGCACGATCCTACAAACCCGGCCACCGCCCCCGGCGGCACCGACCCGTCTCGGTGCGCCGCGCCCGGCGAATGCCGTGGCACGAGCCCTCCGCAACCGACCGGGCAACGCCCGTTACCACCGATTTGCCGCCCTTCGCAGCATCCCACCAAACATTCGGCAACACAATCGAATCCGGCCATCATGACCATTCGGCTATTGCGAACGCAATTCGCCACCGCGTGTCACCCGGACACCGGGTCCGTCGTATGCCACAGTGCTCTGCGGGGAGGTTTCGGGAGAAGCGGTATCGAAAGGCTGGTTCGATTCATGTCTGCGACGGTGGTCCCCCTCGTACCCAGATCCGGGTTCACGGTACGGCGATCGGGCGAGACGTGGGAACTGATCAACTCCCGGCACTACGGCCGCGGCGTGGTGCTGCACAGCTGGGCCCGCGACCGGCATTCCGAGGCCTTCGAGCACTGCTATCGGCTCAACGGCCGCAGCGTCGAGGAATTGCTCGCGGCATTCCGCTGACCTGCGCCGTCGCGGCCGACATGGCCGAAATGCGCTGGCCTGCAACGATCTCCGTGTAGCTACCACATCCGCAGGTCGAGCTCAAGACGTGCGTGATCGGCGGATTTGTGGCTATTGTGGCTCACCGTGCGTTATCCCCGGACCGCGTCCCGCGGCATTCGAACCACCCGCCTGGCCGCCGGTGCCTGCGTCGTCGCCGCCGCGCTGATCGCGGGCACCCCCGTACTGGATCCCGCTCCGGCCACCGCCGTCCCGCTGCGCATGCAGGGCTGCCGCGACGGCTTCGACTGCGATATGAGCAGCCGGATCGCGGCGGTCGACAACTACCTGGCCTCCCGGCCCGGTGTCACCGGCTACGTGGTGCGCGACCGGGTCACCGGCGGCACCTATGCCAACGGCAATGCCGACACCCTGTTCTGGACCGCGTCCACGATCAAGCTGGCCATCGCCGAGGATCTGCTCAACCGGGCGCGCGTCGGCGCGATCACGCTGACACCCGAGGACCGCACCCAGATGGAGTCCATGCTGGCGACCTCCAACGACGCCGCGGCGGACTTCCTGTGGAACAAGTACGCGGGCCCGGACCGGCAAGCGTTCAACAACGCCTTCCGGGCCAACGGGATGACCGGCCTGGTACCGCGCCCGACCAACGGCAACGGACACCTGTTCCCGGACTGGGGTTTTCAGCAGTGTGCGCCGGCCGATCTGGACCGGCTGATGAACAACGTGCTCGACCACATGCACCCGGACGACCGCGGCTACCTGCTCGACCGGATGCGCAAGGTCGACACCAATCAGCACTGGGGCGTGTGGGGCGCGGGCGATGCCCTGCACCCCGGCCTGAAGAACGGCTGGTCCGACGAGAACGGCGGCTGGGTGGTCAACTCGGTCGGCTTCGCCGGCCCCGGTGAGCGCTACACCCTCGCGGTGATGAATTCCCTCGGCGACCAGGGCGGCTACACCGACGGCGAGGAGACCACCACGCATGTCGCGCAGCTGCTGTTCGCCGGCCGGTGAGCAGGGCGGTTCCCGCCGCGACAGCGCGGTGATCGGTTCCCGCCGCGACAGCGCGCTGATCGGTTACAGCCGCGACAGCCGCATCGGCGCCCCGTCGCGCGGGAACGGGATGGTGTTGAAGCCCCACGGCATCAGGTAGTCGTCGGGGGTGTGCCAGCGGTAGGCACGCACCATCGCCGCGATGACGACCT
Source organism: Nocardia elegans NBRC 108235 (assembly GCF_001612845.1). GTDB lineage: Bacteria > Actinomycetota > Actinomycetes > Mycobacteriales > Mycobacteriaceae > Nocardia > Nocardia nova. The sequence continues at coordinate 10,040 of NZ_BDBF01000083.1, forward strand.
TCACCTCGAGGGTGCCGAAATGCATGCCGATGCATTTGTGCGCCCCCGCGCCGAACGGCATCCACGCCAGCCGGTGCGATTTGTCCTCGCGCCGGTTCTCGGCGAACCGTTCCGGATCGAAACGTGCCGGCTGCGACCACAATTCGGGGAGCAGATGATTGACCCCGTAGGCGACGTCGACGTGGGTGCCGGCCGGAATGTAGTGACCGGCCACCTCGGTGTCGCGCACGGCGCGGCGCACCAGGCCCGGAACCGGCGGCACCAGCCGCAGGCTCTCCTTGATCACCAGATCCAGATCGCGCAGGCGGTCCAGGTCGGCGATCGTCGGCGGCGCACCGTCGAGCTCGTCGAACAGCGCCTGGGCCTCGGCGCGCACTCGCTGCTGCCAGTCCGGGTGGCGGCCCAGGTAGTAGGCGACCGAGGTCGCGGTGGTGGTGGTCGTGTCGTGGGCGGCCATGATCAGGAAGATCATGTGGTTGACCACGTCGGCGTCGGAGAAGGCCGCCCCGTCCTCGGCGCGTGCGTGACACAGCGCGGAGAAGAAGTCCGCGCCCTCTTCACCGCGCTTCTGCGGCACCATCGCGGTGAAGTACTCCTCGAGCGTCTTGCGCCCGCGCAGGCCGGCGCGCCACGCACCGCCGGGCACCGGATAGCGCACCAGCGCCAGCGGCGCGTGGGTGCAATCGAGGAAGGCCTGCCCGAGCCGGTGGCGTTGCGGTCCGGCGTCGACCCCCATGAAGGTTTCGGTGGCGATCTCGAGAGTGAGATCTTTCACCGTCGGATACAGCCGCAGGGTGCGCGCACCGGCCGGGTTCCAGCGTTCGACCGCAGCCTGGACCACCGGGCTCAATTGCGCCAGATGCGATTCCAGCCGTTCGCGGGTGAACGCCTGCTGCATGATGCGCCGGTGGAACATGTGCTCGGAGAATTCCAGCAGCAGCAGTCCGCGGCGGAAGAACGAGCCGATCAGGAAGTCCCAGCCCTGTCCGAAATCGTTGCGGCGCTTGCCGAGTACCTCGTCGACGGCCTCCGGACCGGCGATCAGGACGCGGTCGACGCCGAAGGATTTGTTGTAGCTCACCGGGCCGTAGCGGCGGTATCGGTCGTACATCTCGGCCGGGCCCCAGCGCAGATACTGCAGCGAGCGGCCCAGTACCGGCAGTCCGGCGTCACCGCGCACGGCAGCCGCCGCACTGGCTCGCGGCGGTGTCGCCAGCACCTGCTCCCGGGCCGGTAATCGGTGCAGCAGCCGGTCGATCGGATGACTGTCCGGAATTTCGATGAAGCCGATGTTCTCCCGTTCGGCTTCGGAGGGACGCGGGTCGACGCTGACCATGACTGATGCCTCCCGAACACAGCAGCCGCGCCACGCCGCCCGGCCGCAAGAAAAGTACACCTCGTACATTAGAGGTAGGATCGCGCTGTGACAAGGGACACAGAAATTCGGCGTCCGGGCCGGCCGCCCGGGCCGCCCCGGGATCCGGACCGCCGGCGCGCGGAAATCCTCGACGCGGCCGAGCGGGTGGTGGCCGGCTCTGGAGCCCGGATGACGATCGCGCAGGTCGCCGCGGAGGCCGGATACGCGCGCACCGCGGTATACGCGGTGTTCCCGGATCTGTCGGCGCTGATCGACGCCCTTGCCGAGCGGCATATGAACGCCATCATCGCCGCCGCCGACGATCTGCTGGCCCAGCCGCTGCCCGCCCGGCAACTACTGCGCGCGGTGGTGACCCTGATCTGCGATTTCGTCGACGCCAACCCCAATCTGCACCACGTCATGATGCAGCGGCTGGAGCGCGGCGACGCCGAGCACCGGCCGTTCTTCACCCGCGTATCCGACTGGGCGACATCGATTTTCGACATCATCCTGCGCCGCCTCGACGCCGATCCGGCGCTGGCGCGGATCTGGGCGACTGCCACCGTCGGCGCCATTCTGATGTCGGCCGAGGCCTGGATGCAGCAGCCGACGCGCTCGCGCGCGGAATTCGTCGACCAACTCGCGGCCTTTCTGTGGCCGACCGTGGAGAGCATCGGCGGCGACCGCCTCGTCGGGCCGCTGGTGGCCGCCGCGGAGCCGGTGCCGAAGTGATCGCATACCCGCCCTCCGGGGGCCGAAACTCGGGCTCGGGATGCGGACGCGCCGACATTCGGTGCTCGTCGTGACTGCCTCCGGGCAGCCGACTACCGTTGAGCCTGTCGTAGACCGAACGTCCGGCGAGGAGCGCTGATGGGAACCGAAACTGTCGAGAACCGACGCCACCGCGTGGTGGTGATCGGATCCGGCTTCGGCGGCTTGTTCGCGTGCAAACATCTCGAGCACGACAACGTCGATGTCGTACTGATCTCCAAGACCTCCACGCACCTGTTCCAACCGCTGCTCTACCAGGTCGCCACCGGCATCCTGTCCACCGGCGAGATCGCCCCCGCCACCCGCATCGTGCTGCGCAAACACCACAACACGCAGGTGATCCTGGGCGAGGTCCACGATATCGACCTGGTGAACAAGACCGTGACGTCGAAACTGCTCAACCAGGACACCGTCACCTCCTTCGACAGCCTGATCGTCGCGACCGGCGCTCAGCAGTCCTATTTCGGCAACGATCGGTTCGCCACCTACGCGCCGGGGATGAAGACCATCGACGACGCGCTGGAACTGCGCGCCCGCATCCTCGGCTCGTTCGAGGAGGCCGAACTGGCCAAGACCCAGGAGGAACGCGACCGATTCCTGACGTTCGTCGTGGTCGGGGCCGGCCCCACCGGCGTCGAACTGGCCGGCCAGATCGCCGAACTCGCCGACCGCACCCTGGTCGGCACCTTCCGCAACATCGATCCGCGCGACGCCCGCGTGCTGCTGGTCGAAGGCGCCGGCGCGGTGCTCGCGCCGATGGGCCCCAAGCTCGGCGGCAAGGCCCAGCGCCGCCTCGAGAAGATGGGCGTGGAGATCCAGCTCAACGCGATGGTCACCGATGTCGACGCCCGCGGTGTGACGGTCAAGGACAAGGACGGCACCGAGCGCCGCATCGAATCGGCGTGCAAGGTGTGGTCGGCCGGCGTGCAGGCCAGCGAACTGGGCAAGATGCTGGCCGAACGGTCCAAGGGCACCGAAACCGACCGGGCCGGGCGGGTCGTGGTCGAACCGGATCTGACGATCAAGGGCTATCCGAACGTCTTCGTCGTCGGCGACCTGATGGCCGTGCCCGGTGTGCCCGGTCAGGCGCAGGGCGCCATTCAGGGCGCCACCTACGCCGCCAAGCAGATCAAGGCCGAGGTCGCCGGGAAGCAGACCCCCGATCAGCGCAAGCCGTTCAAGTACTTCAACAAGGGCAGTATGGCGACGGTCTCGCGTTTCAACGCCGTCTGCCAGATCGGCAAGCTGGAGTTCTCCGGCTTCCTCGCGTGGCTCATCTGGCTGGTACTGCACCTGTACTACCTGATCGGCTACCGCAGCCGGACCGTCACCGTGTTCCAGTGGTTCGTCGCCTTCCTCGGCCGCAACCGCGGGCAGATGGCGGCCACCGAACAGTGGGTCTTCGCCCGGCTGGCACTCGAGGCCATGAACGGCAACGAAACCGACGCCCGGGACGTGCAGGCCGAGGTCGGCAACACGACGCCTCCGGCCGCACCGGGCGAACCGTCGGCGAAGTCTGCGGCCGCTACGCCGGACGGCGAAAAAGCCTCGGGCACAAGCGAATCCGCCGGTTCGGGCGAGTCCACTGCCACGAGCAAGTCCGGTGCTTCGAGCGAGTCGACTACCTCCGGCTCGTCGCAGCCGAAGGCGGGCTGACGACTCGGCCTGTTCACCAGAGCACTACCGAGGGCCGCAAGCCGAAGCGCTTGCGGCCCTTGTGCATTCACATCGGCCGCAGAAGCACGATCGATTCCCCGGATCCTGGAGCGATCCCGATGTCCCGGTTCACCCTGCTGCGGCGGCGCGACGGCGAAGGTTCGCGGGAGTATCGGACAGTCGCACACCCGTCCACGTCGACAGCGAACCGCCGGCTGCGAGCGGAAGGACCGCGGCGGCCACGCCGATGGTCGAGGCGGGGCTGTCGTCGGGGTAGCGCAGCTCACTGGACAGCGCGCGGGGGGCCGACAGCAGGTCGTCGGCGGCGGTGCCGGCACCGAGTTCGAGGCGATGGCGCAGCAACGGCAGGGCGGGAGTGTCGGCGACGAGGTCGCCGCACCAGCGGCCGTGATCCTCGCCGGTACGGCCGATCTGCACGCGTTCGCGAATACGGATCCGGGCATCGGCGGCCAGCCGCACGGTGGTGACCGCGCGATGTTCGGCTCCACCGGCGACGACCGTCGGTTCCGGATCGAAATCGAGTACCCCGCCCGCGCCGACATCGAAGGTCCACGACGCCGTGGACGTCGAGGTCGTGCGACCGGGAAGTACGATCGTCGCCGCCACCGAACGAACCACCAGACGCGCACCGGGCTCCACCACGATGCGGATGTCGAGTTCGTCCCCGCCGAGCGGCGTGGCCGCGGCACCGATCAGATGCACCGTATCCGGCCCGGTGGAGCGGACCGCCAGCGCGCCGGTCGCCGCCGTTCGCGGCCGGGCCCCGGCGCGGGCGACGATGCGAATCTCAGTGCGCAACAGCGCTTTCCCCAGCGGCATCGGCGGCCGCCGCCGCGCGCAGCTGATCGCGCACCCACGCCAGCACCGGTGTCGCGGCCGGATCCTCGGTCAGCGAACTGAAGACGAACGGGCGGCCCGCGCGCACCGCCGCGGAATCGCGCCGCATCACCTCGAGGTCGGCGCCGACCATCGGCGCCAGGTCGGTTTTGTTGATCACCAGCAGATCCGAGAACGTCACGCCCGGACCGCCTTTGCGCGGCACCTTGTCGCCGCCGGCCACGTCGACGACGAAGATCTGCACATCGATCAGGCCCGCCGAGAAGGTGGCGGTGAGGTTGTCGCCGCCGGATTCGACCAGAATCAGATCCAGCGGCGGATTCGCCTCGATCAGATCGTCGATCGCGTCGAGGTTGGCGGTGATGTCGTCGCGAATCGCGGTGTGCGGACAACCACCGGTCTGCACCGCGCTGATCCGTTCGTCGGGAAGAACCGCGTGCCGGCGCAGGAAGTCGGCGTCCTCGGTGGTGTAGATGTCGTTGGTCAGCACCGCCAGCGACAGCTCCCCGCGCAACTGCCGGCACAGCGCCGCGACCAGCGCCGTCTTCCCCGATCCGACCGGCCCGCCGATCCCGATGCGCACCGGCTCCCCCGGCGTCCGCACCCGCCTGGGGCGGTCATGAGCGTGATCGTGCGGTTCGCCATCGATCAGATGCGGCGGCATGAGCTCTCCTTCGGGCCTCGATTCTCGACGATCATCGTGGCCGATTCATGTGAACCCGGTGTTACCGCGCCCGACACGCTCACGGGTGCGCCGACATCCGGGCGACGCCGCCGCCCTGGCTCCGCAACTCGGCCGACTCGTCGACACCGGCGGGCTGTATGGACCGCAGCGCCGCCATCCATATCACGGTGAGTTCGTCGACGAGTTCCTCGCCGGTCAGCACCAGCCGCTCGGACAGCACCGCCTCTATCACGTCGAACGCGCCGCCGAGCAGGAACAGGGCCAGTGCGTGCGTGGACGGTTGTGACGACCTCGGCAGTGGCAGGGTATCGGTGATGATCTGGGCGAATTCGACCAGCAGCGTATGCCGTCGATCGCGCAGCGGGCCGTGTCCGGCCGCGCAGATCAGGATCGCGGTGGCCTTGCGCCGATCCTCGGCCACGACACCGTAACCGGCGGCGATCGCGCCCCGCACCCGTTGTTCGATGCTCTCCCCCGCTGCCACGGCCGCCACGCCGCGCGCCACGATCTCCTCCGCGACCGTGTCCACGACAGCGCACAGCAGCGCATCGAGATCGGTGAAGCTTTCGTAGAAGTAGCGCGGGGTCAATTGCGCACGGCCGCATACGGATCGGACGCTGATCCCGGCCAGCCCATCCTCGTGCAGGCAGTCCAAACCGGTCTCGATGAGCACCTGACGCCGCTGTTCACGCCGGACATGCCCGGGAACGCCCCGGTAGGTACCTGCCACAATCGCCTCCACATATTGACAACGACAACGACCGTTATCAGACTACCCCGTGACACGGGACACACACCTGGGAGACGACGATGACTCTGCTGATGCACGACCGCGCCGGCGTGCCCGGCATGCCGGGCGATTCCGGACTGCCGCTGATCGGATACACCTTGCAGCTGGCACAGGGCACGATCCTGACCGGCGAAAGCCGCTACCGGCGGCACGGTCCGGTGTCGTGGTCGCGCGCCCTCGGCATGACATCGGTGCAGGCGATGGGCCCCGACGCCTGCGGCGAGGTGCTGCGCAACCGGGACCAGGCGTACGCGAACGGTCCCGGCTGGTCGACATTGATCGGCCCGTTCTTCCACGGCGGTCTGATGCTCATGGATTTCGATGAGCATCATCGCCACCGCCGCATCATGCAGTCGGCGTTCACACCCCAGCGGCTGGCGGGCTATCTCGGTCCGATGAACGAGACCATCGCGGCGGGACTGCGGCGCTGGCCCAGCTCCGGCACCCTGCGCTTCCACCCGCTGATCAAGCAGCTCACCCTCGACGTTGCGACCCGCACGTTCACCGGGACGCCGCTGGGTCCCGAGAACGACCGGGTCAATACCGCGTTCACCGATACCGTCGCCGCCACCACCGCGGCGCTCCGGCTTCCCGTGCCCGGAACACGCTGGTCACGAGGATTGAGCGGGCGGCGGGTGCTGGAGCGATATCTGGCCCCGAGGCTCGCGGACAAACGCGCCGGCGACGGCAATGATCTGTTCAGCGCGTTGTGTCATGCGGTGGGCCCGGACGGGGAGCGGTTCACAGACAGCGAGATCGTCGACCACATGGTCTTCCTGCTGATGGCCGCGCACGACACCGCGACGGCGACAATGACCACGATGGCCTACTACCTGGCTCGCCACCCGGAGTGGCAGGAGCGGTGCCGGGAGGAGTCGCGCGCCCTCGGGGTGGACGCGATCGACTACGCGGATCTGGACCGGCTGGAATCCCTCGACCTGGTGATGAAGGAGGCGATGCGCATCATCACCCCCGTACCCACCGTGATCCGCAAGACCGTTCGGGAGACCGAATTGCTGGGCTACCGCATTCCCGCCGACACCCTGGTCGGGGTCATGCTCTGGCATCTGCACCACATGCCGGAACTGTGGCCCGAGCCCGACCGGTTCGATCCGGAGCGTTTCGCCGAACCGCGGCGCGAAGACAAATCACACCGCTACGCCTATCTGCCCTTCGGGCACGGAGTGCACAAATGCATCGGCATGTACTTCGGCGGGATGGAGGTCAAGGCAGCGATGCATCAACTGCTGCTCCGGCAACGATGGAGCATCGATCCGGACTACCGCATGCCCGTACTGCTGCGCCCGCTGCCGAAACCCGGTGACGGCCTGCCCATCCGGGTGTCTCCTGCCTGATCTTCCTCGTCGGGACGGTCGCAGCCACCGCGCGGGCTAGGACGCGAACAGCGGCATCTCGCGGTCGAGGTGGCGCTGAACGAGCACGTCACCGAGCGGGTCGGAGAGGGCGGCCGGGCCGATCGTGGCCGCGCGCGCGGTCTCGTCGCACAGTGCGGCCAGTTCCAGCGTGATCGCCGCGACGGCCGCCGGATCGAGTGCGAGCAGCCGTTGCGCCGCGGTGGCGGCTCCGGTCATCGTCGTATAGACCACGACCCCGGCGATCTCCACCGGTCGCACCGCCGCGGCCTGCCCCACGACACCGAAGACCGTCGACAGATGCGGCCGCGCGCCCGAGTTCGACCAATCATGATGCGGCCATACCTGTTTCGCGAGCCGAAGCAGTCCGCGCCCC
>NZ_BDBF01000084.1 GCF_001612845.1 Nocardia elegans NBRC 108235
TGGCGGTGGCCGGCGAGCGGTCGCGCAGATAGGTGCCGATGCCGGCCAGGCACCCGCCGCCGCCGACGGGGATGATCACCAGATCGGGAGCGCTGGGCAGCTGTTCGAGGATCTCCACCGCCACGGTGCCCTGCCCGGCCGCGGTGCGAGCATCGTCGAACGGCGGGACCATGGTGGCGCCGGTGCGGGCGACGTCGTCGGCGGCCGCCGCGGCCGCCGCGTCGAAGGTGTCGCCGACGGCGATCAATTCCACGAAGTCGCCGCCGTGGGCGCGGATGCGATCGCGTTTCTGCTTGGGCGTGGTGGTCGGTACGTAGATGCGGCCCTGGATACCCATCGCGCGGCAGGCGAAGGCGACGCCCTGGGCGTGATTGCCGGCGCTGGCGGTGACGACTCCGGCCGCACGCTCGCCGGCATCGAGCTGCACGATCAGGTTGTAGGCGCCGCGCAGCTTGTAGGAACGCACCGCCGTGAGGTCCTCGCGCTTGAGGTAGACGTTCGCGCCGGTGGCCGCCGACAACCGCTCGATTCGCTGTAGCGGCGTCGGCTCGACGATGTCGGAAATTCGCTTGGCGGCCGCGTCGATCTCGTCCGCGCTCAGTTCGGGCAGCGGAGCGGATACTTTCTCTACGACATCCAGCGGTTCAGACACCCGAACATGCTATCGGTCGCGCCTGGTCCGGCGCGCGGCAGTTTCCGTAGCGGTCCGGAACGCCCGGAAACCGGCGACGCCCGGACCGTAGGCCGGGCGTCGCAGCGATGATCGTCGTGGACCGGTGACGGTCGTGATCCGGGTGAATCAGGACTTCGGGGTCAGGACGAAAACCGGGATCTCGCGGGTGGTCTTCTGCTGGTAGTCGGCGTAGTCCGGGTAGGCCGCGACGGCCCGCTCCCACCAGACGGCCTTCTCCTCGCCGGTCACCTCGCGTGCGGTGTAGTCCTTCACCACATCGCCGTCGCGCAGTTCGACGGTCGGGTTGGCCTTGAGGTTGTAGTACCAGACAGGGTGCTTCGGGGCGCCGCCCAGTGAGGCCACCGCCGCGTACTCGCCGTTGTGCTCGACCCGCATGAGCGGGGTCTTGCGCAGCTTGCCGGTCTTGGCGCCGATGCTGGTGACCAGGATGATCGGCATCCCGCGGTCGAGCAGGGTATTCGCTTCGGACCCGTTGGAAGCCTCGTACTTCTCGGCCTGCTCGCGGGCCCAGTCGGATGTGCTGGGTGCGTAATCTCCGGTGAGTGGCATGCCCGGCACAACATCGATGACCGCGGATGTGTTCCCCCCCGTCCTTCGTGACCGGATAGCCGCAAATGTTCGGTGGACCGAAATTCCAGATACGTGTAGCCTGACGACATGACAGCGGTCAGCCCCATTGTTCGCCCGGTCCGCCGTGCCACGCATACGGTACGGATCGCGGGTGTGCCGTGGCCGGTGTACAAACTCGAGGCCGTCGCGCTGGGTGCGCTGCTCGCGCTGATTCTCGGCCTGATCACCGGTTCCGCAGAGCTCGCCGTCCTGGTCGCCGCGGGAGCGGCGGCGCTGCGATGGATCGCGGGAGCCGTGGCCCATCGAGGTAACACAGCCTGACGGCGACATCACCCGACGCGCGGTAGCCGAATCCGCGTGCGCCCAGCGCCTACGCACCGACCATCGAGGAGTCCGGCGTGGCGACCCGGTGTGCCTCAGCTCGCCAGGCAGCCCGGGCCGAGCAGCGCCTTCAGATCACCCATCAGTGCGGAGGACGGCGAGACCCGCAGGTTGTCGGCGACCTTGAGCATCGTCGTCTTCTCCCGCGATCCGACGTGGCGGATGTGTACATCGGCGGTGCCGGGGTGGCTGGACAGCACCCGCTTGAGCGCGCTCACCTTGTCGGGGGTGCACAGCCGGGTCGGGATCGTCACCGACAGCGGCTTCTCCATACCGATCGAGGACAGATCCGGCACCACCAGATCGTTGGCGATCAGCGAGATCCGGTCGTCGCGCACCGAGACGCGCGCCTTCACGAGCACGACGGCGTCCTCGGCGATGTCCATCCCGTACACCGAATAGGCCTGCGGGAAGAACAGCACCTCGATACCACCGGTGAGATCCTCCAATTGTGCCGAGGCCCAGGGCATTCCGTTCTTGTTGACGCGCCGGGTCACCGAGGCGAGGATGCCGCCGATGGTCACCTGGGCGCCGTCCTTGACATCACCCTGCAGAATGGCCGGAATCGGCGTGTCCGCCTGTGCGGCGAGGACGTGCTCCACCCCGTTGAGCGGATGGCCGGACACGTAGAGCCCCAGCATCTCTCGTTCCAGGGCCAGCTTGTGCTTGGCCTCCCACTCCTCGTCGGGCACCTTGACGTCGAAGACCGAGGAGATCGAATCGTCGGCGTCGTCGAGCCCGCCGAACAGGTCGAACTGCCCGATCGCCTCGGCTTTCTTGGTGGCCATCACCGCGTCGATGGCATCGGAATGCACGAGCAGCAGGCCCTTGCGCGGATGTCCGAGGGAGTCGAAAGCGCCTGCCTTGATGAGGGATTCGGTGACCTTCTTGGTGCAGGCGATGGTGTCGATCTTGTTCAGGTAGTCCGAGAAGTCGGTGAACTTCGACTTCTCGGTGCGTGCGGCGATGATCGAGGACACCACGTTGGTGCCGACGTTGCGCACCGCGCCCAGGCCGAAACGGATATCGGTGCCGACCGGCGCGAAGTTCTGTTCGGACTCGTTGACATCGGGCGGCAGCACCGTGATCCCGAGGCGGCGGCAGTCCGACAGGTAGACCGCGGCCTTGTCCTTGTCGTCGCCGACGCTGGTGAGGAGGGCGGCCATGTATTCGGCCGGATAGTTGGCCTTGAAGTAGGCGGTCCAGTAGGAGACCAGGCCGTAGGCGGCGGCATGCGATTTGTTGAACGCGTAACCGGCGAACGGGAGGATGGTGTCCCACAGCGCCTTGATCGCGGCCTTGGAGTAGCCGTTCTCCAACATGCCCGCCTCGAAGCCCTCGAACTCCGCGGCCAGCACCTCGGCCTTCTTCTTACCCATCGCGCGGCGCAGGATGTCCGCTCGTCCGAGCGAGTAGCCGGCCACTTTCTGCGCGACGTGCATGATCTGCTCTTGGTAGACGATCAGACCGTAGGTTTCGCCGAGGATGTCCTTGAGCGGTTCCTCGAGCTCGGGGTGGATCGGCTTGACCTCTTGGCGCCCGTTCTTGCGGTCGGCGTAGTCGTTGTGCGCGTTCATGCCCATCGGGCCGGGGCGATACAGCGCGCCGACGGCCACGATGTCCTCGAAGGCGGTGGGCTGCATGCGTCGCAGCAGATCGCGCATGGGCCCACCGTCGAGCTGGAACACACCCAGCGTGTCACCACGGGCGAGCAGTTCGAATGTTTTCGGATCGTCCAGCGGCAGCGCGTCGAGGTCGACGTCGACGCCGCGGTTGGCCTTGGCGTTGTCGATCGCGTCACCGAGCACGGTGAGGTTGCGCAGGCCGAGGAAGTCCATCTTCAGCAGGCCGATGGCCTCACACGACGGATAGTCCCAGCCGGTGATGATGGCGCCGTCCTGGGCTCGCTTCCACACCGGGATCGCGTCGGTCAGCGGCTCCGACGACATGATCACCGCGCAGGCGTGCACGCCGGCGTTGCGGATCAGGCCTTCCAGACCCTTCGCCGTGTCGTAGATCTTGGCGATATCGGGATTGGATTCGATGAGGGTGCGGACCTCGGCGGCCTCTTTGTACCGCTCGTGCTCGGGGTCGGTGATACCCGACACCGAGATGTCCTTGGCCATGATCGGCGGCGGCAGCGCCTTGGTGATCTGATCGGCGATCGCGAAGCCGGGCTGGCCGAACAGGACACGGGCCGAATCCTTCAGCGCCGCCTTGGTTTTGATGGTGCCGAAGGTGATGACCTGAGCGACCCGGTCGCTGCCCCACTTCTCGGTGGCGTAGCGGACCATCTCACCGCGGCGGCGATCGTCGAAGTCGATATCGATATCGGGCATCGAGACGCGCTCGGGATTGAGGAATCGCTCGAACAGCAGACCGTGCGGCAGCGGGTCGATATTGGTGATCTTCAGCGCGTAGGCGACCAGCGAACCGGCGGCCGAACCACGGCCCGGCCCGACCCGGATCCCGACCTCGCGGGCGTGATTGATCAGGTCGCCGACGACGAGGAAGTAGGCCGGGAAGCCCATCTTCAGGATCACGTCGATCTCGTACTCGGCCTGATCGAGGTACTTCTGCGGGACACCGTCGGGGAAGCGGTACTCCAGGCCGCGCGCGACCTCCTTGCGCAGCCAGGATGCCTCGGTCTCACCCTCGGGCACCGGGAATTTCGGCATCCGGTCGCGGTGAGTCCACACATCCTCGTAGGACTGCACGCGCTCGCCGATCAGCACAGTGTTGTCGCATGCGCCGGGGACCTCGCCGTCCCAGATCTCGCGCATCTCCGCGGCCGACTTCAGGTAGTAGCCGCTGCCGTCGAATTTGAACCGGGTCGGGTCCGACAGGGTCTTACCGGTCTGAATGCACAGCAGCGCTTCGTGATTCGTGGAGTCGGATTCGTGCACGTAGTGGCAGTCGTTGGTGGCCAGCGGCGGAATGCCCAGCTTCTTGCCGATATCGATCAGGCCCTCGCGCACCCGGCGCTCGATGGACAGCCCGTGGTCCATCAGTTCGAGGAAGAAGTTGTCCTTGCCGAAGATCTCCTGCCACTTGGCCGCGGCCTCCAGCGCCTCGCGCTCGTGCCCCAGTCGCAGCCGGGTCTGCACCTCGCCCGACGGGCAACCGGTGGTGGCGATGATCCCCTCGGCGTACTGGGCGATGATCTCGGCGTCCATGCGCGCCCACTTGCCGAGCTGGCCTTCGATCGAGGCCAGACTCGACAGCTTGAACAGGTTCCGCAGACCGGTGGCGGTCTCGGCGACCATCGTCATATGGGTGTAGGCGCCGGAGCCGGAGACGTCGTCGCTCTTCTGGCTCGGGTCACCCCACTGCACGCGTTTGGTGTTGAACCGGGACTCGGGCGCGATGTAGGCCTCGATGCCGATGATCGGCTTGATGCCCTGCTTCTTGGCCGAGTTGTAGAACTCCGAGGCGCCGTACATATTGCCGTGGTCGGTCATCCCGACCGCGGTCATCCCGAGCCGCTCCGCCTCCTTGAACAGGGGCGTGATCTTGGCGGCGCCATCGAGCATCGAGTACTCGGTGTGATTGTGCAGATGTACGAATCCCGAGTCGGCCACGCGAGGAATCCTAGTCGACCGGACCGACAGCCGATGCCAGGGAACTACATGCGTGCAATTCGGAGCTCGGCGTGTCGGGCGAGTCTCCCGGAATCGCCGGGAATGCCCCGCATCGCCGTGGCGAACCTCACCGCCGCGACCGCGGCCGGTGGGCGATCGCCGGAACGGATGCGAGTGGCACCGGTAACGCCGCGCGGGCCCGGCGGCGATAACCCGGCTGCGAGAGACGAACGGTCCGGAAGGGCAGATCGGTGCGTCACGGCGGTCGGCGGTCATCGTGCCGCTCCCCGTCTCGCCGATGACGGTCGACCGAGACGAGGGCGGTCGGCCGTCATCGTGTTCAGCGTGTGGCGCGGTGGACGCGAGATCGCGTAAGAGCCAAGCGCGTTTCGTATGCACCCGCTGCGACATGACGTTGAATGCGGACATCAACGCTGCACGGAACATCTTGGCCGCCGGGCTGGCGGTGACAGCCTGTGGAGACCTCGACAACGGTCGGTCTGGGAAGCAGGAACCAGCAGGAAACCGTGAGGAATTACTGCCTCCGCCCTAGCCGGTGCGGAGATTTCCGCGTTCATTCGTGGGAGGACTGTCAAAATTCGAGTAGTTCGCTACTCGCGAGCGGCACGGTACGGGGCGGGAGGATTGCCGGTATGAAGCGTTTGGTTGTGTGCTGTGACGGCACGTGGGGATCGGAGAGCAATCCGACGGTCTCCAATGTTGTGAAGATCGCCGAGTCGGTGCGGTCGAGCGCCGTCACCGACGCGGGCGACCATGTGGGACAACGGGTTTTCTATGTCGACGGCCCCGGCTCCCACGGCTATCTGGCCGACAAACTGCTCGGCGGCGCGTTCGGGCTCGGCCTCGACGCCAACCTGTCCACGATGTACTGGCAGCTGGCACTGAACTGGGAACCGGGGGACGAGATCTACGTCTTCGGCTTCAGTCGCGGCGCCTATACCGCCCGCAGCCTGGTCGGGATGATCAACCGGCTCGGGCTGCTCACCGCCGACGCGATGGTCGAGCGCGCCTATCCCGAGGCACTGAAGATCTACCGTCAGCGCAAAGTGGATCCCGACGGTCCGGATCGGCCGGAGTGGATCGAATTCCGTGAGCGCAACTGCATCTATCCGGTGCCGATCACCTTCCTCGGCGTCTTCGACACCGTCGGCGCGCTCGGGGTGCCGCTGCTGACGTCGTGGCGCTACCGCTTCCACGACGTGCGGCTGTCGAGAAATGTGCGGTACGCGCGGCAGGCCCTCGCGATCGACGAACGCCGCCGGATGTACGCACCGTGCCTGTGGGAGATCACCGACGACCCCGAGGGCGGCCCGAGCGGCGCCGACCGGGTGCAGCAGGTCTGGTTCGAGGGTGTGCACACCGATATCGGCGGTGGCTACGCCGACAGCCGGCTCTCCGACATCACGCTGCGGTGGATGGTGGAGCAGGCTCGAACCGCGGGATTGAGCTTCGACGACGAGCGCATCGAACAGCTCCTGAACCGCCCGGCACCCGCGGTATCGGCCGCCGCGCCGGAGCCGGCGGTCGCGGTGCCGGATTCGCCTCCGCGGGCGCACGATTCGCTCACCGTCTTCTACCGCGTCCTCAATCGCGTGGGCTGGGCGCTGCATCCGCGCAACCCCCGCTTCTACGCGGATTCCTGGCGCCGTCTGTTCGCCCCCGGTGATCGACGTGTCTATCTCGCCGATTGTGCCGCGCCGTGTGCGACCTACCGCCCACCGAACGTCGTCCGCTGGGCCGAGGAACTGGCCGGACCGCTGCCCACTCTGCCGGTCGGCGCGAGCGACGACAGCATCGACGATCACCCGGCAGGCGAACCTGTCGCGGGCGGACAGCACCAGGCGGGTAGCGGCTCGGTGGCCGACACCGCCGCCTGATCGCCGCTGTGTGACCGCCGCCGCCCATCACGGCCTCGCCAGGTGCGTTTGCCGGCGGTGCGGAGCTACGGCCCTCCTGATGCGCCGGAAATGACCGGTTTCGGCAACCGCCGGGGTGGCCGACCGCGAAGCGGCAGCGTCTCGCTCGCCGTGTGCCGCTGCCGGTTGCCGGGCTGTGCCCGTCGGTTGAACCTGTCCCCGGGCGCGCACGCTGCGCGCCCGGGTTCGCTTGTGTCTCAGCACCTTAGGCGGGCGCGGCGACCCGAGTTCCGCGTGTGGCGAGGGCGCGTGACCTGATCGAGATAAAACTGGCGTGTGATCGGTCGCACACATCACTGCAGGTCCAGCCGGTTTTTCTCAGCGTAATAACATCTACTGTTCACTTGGCGTTATGTTTACGTTAACGTGCCGCAATCATTCTGTGACTTGTCAAGAAGCAGGCAAACGGTCTGTTTTCACCGCGGCGAGCGGGCTTTTGTTCTGTAGATCGCCGCGTTGGCCCACCGTTCGACGCATCCGGAGTTCACATCGCCATGCAGATCAGAAGACTGTTACCCCTCGCCGTCCTCGCCGCCGTCGTCACCGTGCCCGTCGCGGCACACGCCGATGCCCCCGGTGTGCCGCCGCAACTGCAGCAGAGTGCCCAGCAGTGGGTGCAGGGATTGCCGCAGCCGCAGCAGGATCAGGCTCAGCAATTCCTGCAGACCCTGCCGCAGCCGCTGCAGCAGGTGATCCCCCAGACTTATCCCGACAACCTCGACGGCTGGATCAAGCACGCGCTCTTCGTGATGGGTCAGCACGGCATTCCGGGCAGCTACGACGGCATCTACCGCAATGCCATGCGTGAGTCGGGCGGCAACCCGCGTGCCATCAACCTCTACGACTCCAACGCCGCGGCCGGCATCCCCTCCAAGGGCCTGATGCAGGTCATCGATCCCACCTTCGCCGCCTATCACGTCGACGGCACCTCGGGCGACATCTACGACCCGGTCGCCAACATCGCGGCCGCCTGCAACTACGCCGCGCACCGCTACGGCTCGATCGACCACGTGTTCTCGGCGTACTGATCCGGGCTCGATCGGGCCTCAGCGCACCAGTAGCGCCACCGGCAGGCGGGCGAACAGCTTCTCCAGCCGGGTGCGGCCGGTGAAGGTGTGGCCGGTGAGGCGGTCGGTCCAGGTGCCCGAGGGCAGGTCGAGGACGGTATCGGCCCACCCGCCCTCGGTCAGGGCCACGCTGTAGCGGGTCGCGGCCACGATCACCTGCGGCGCCTCACCGCTGCGGCCGCGTGCGTATCCCACCAGGTGCTCGCTGCGGTCGCCGCTGCCGAACAGCGGTGTGTAGGAGCCGCCGACGAAGCAGTCGGGCCGCTCCCGCCGCAACCACAGGGCGTAGGCGACGATCCACATCTTCGCCGCGCCGGAGTTCTCCAATTCCGGTGTGCCCGTGAGTGATTGCAGCATCGCCAGGCGGTGCCCGAAATCGACCGGCCGCCGATTGTCCGGGTCGACCAGCGAGTCCTCCCACAGCTCGCAGCCCTGATACACATCAGGGATGCCGGGACCGCACAGCTGAAGCAGCTTCTGCCCCAGTGAATCCGACCACGCGTGCGGTGCGAGCCGGGTCGCCAGCTCACCGAGTTCGGCGCCGACCGGCCCGTCGATCACGGTGTCGAGCCAGCGATGCACCTCGGCCTCGAAGTCGACGTCGGGTTCCTCCCACGAGGACCGCAGACCGGCCTCGCGCACCGCCTTCTCCGCGAACAGGTGCAGGCGTTCGCGAAACCGCGGCACCGTGGCGGGGCGGCGCCCGTCGACCGGCCACACGCCGAACATGTTCTGCAGCAAGAAGTTCGCGGTCGGTCCGTCCGGCGCGGGCGCGAGTTCCAGCCAGGCGCCCACCGCCTTGGCCCAGCTGTCGGCCACCTGCGAGAGCACCGTGATGCGGGCGCGCACATCTTCGCCCCGCTTGGTGTCGTGCGTCGACAGCGTCGTCATGGTGGCCGGGCGGCGCACCGCGCGTTCGGCATTGGCGAGATGGAATTCCAGCACCGAACGGCCGAACCGGCCCGGGTCACCGCCCATCTCCTGCAGCGACACCAGACGCGACGCCTGATAGAACATGGTGTCGTCGACCGCCTTGGCCGCGACCGCGCCGCCCACCTGATGCATCCGCCGTGCCGCTTCTCCGCCGGCGGCCAGTGCGCGCACCAGGACCGACAGCGGGGCGGTCAGCTCCCGGTTGCGCTGCTGCACCTCGGCCACCACGGTGCCGAGCACCCCGGACAGGGGTGCGTAGTCGGTCCGGTACACCGGCATATGGGACAGCACCTCGATGGTGGCGTTGGTCAGCGCCATATCGCTGATCGCGGCGGAATCGAATCCGTTCACCGCCGCGTCGCGCTTCACCGCGCCGACCAGTCGCCGGACCTCGGGCACGAGCAGGCGCTCGGCCACCGCGCGTTTGATGCGGTGTTCGGTATCGGCCATCCAGGCGGCATCGCTGCCGTGTCCCGACATCCGCCGCGACAACTCGGTGAGCGCGTTCTCTCCGGCCGGATCGACGAAGATGCCGCCGACCTCCGCGAGCGCTTCGTATCCGGTGGTGCCGTCGACGGGCAGGGTGGCGTCGAGCGGTTCGTGGCGGCCGAGCACCTTCTCCACCAGCAGCAGCCGCTGCGGGCCGATCAGCCGGCGCAGTTTCGCCAGATAGGCGGCCGGATATGCCAATCCGTCGGGATGGTCGACGCGCACCCCGTCGATGAGATCGTGTTCGCACCAGGCGGCCAGTTCGCGATGGGTCAGATCGAAGACCGCCGGCTCCTCCTGCCGGATCGCCGCCAGTTCCGAGACCGCCAGGAATCGCCGATAGCTGCAGATCCCGGCCTTCCAGCTGACGAGGCGATAGTGCTGGCGGTCATGGATGCGCAGCGCGTTCTCCCCGTCGGTGCCGGGCGCGATCGGGAAACGCAGATCCCGCAGGGCCAGGACCGGTTCGGGGCCCGAGCGGTCGACGGTCAGCGCGGCCGGATCGTTCTCGCTGTGCAGTACGGGCAGCGCCAGCCGCCCGCCCGCGCCGTTGCCCGGGCTCCAGTCGATGTCGAAGAAATGCGCGAATTTCGAATTCTTGCCGTTGCGCAGCACATCCCACCACCACGGATTGCACCGCGGATCGCCGACGCCGACGTGATTGGGCACCAGATCGACGATCAGGCCCATGCCGCGGCCGCGAACCTCGTCGGCGAGTGCCTTCAGCCCGCCCGGCCCGCCCAGTGCCGCCGACACGGTGGTCGGATCGGTGACGTCGTAGCCGTGCGCGGAGCCCGGCATCGCGGTCATCACCGGGGACAGATACAGATGCGAAATACCCAGCTGCTGCAGATATTCGGCGATCGCGCGGGCGTCGGCGAAGGTCAGGGCGTCCGGGCGCAGCTGTAGCCGGTACGTGCTGCGCACGGGGGTCCGGCGGGCGATCGGGCCGGTGCGGTGTTCAGGGGAAGGGGTGTCTGTCATCTCGATATCGGTGTGGATTCGGTACGGCGGAGAACGAGCAGGCAGCGAGCGGGTACGGCGACCGTGGCCGCTGCGGGGTAGGTGGCATCTGTGCGCCCGGTGGGTGTCGAGCAGTCCAGCGCCACCGTCCAGTGCGCGCCGAATTCCGGTCCGGGTACGGCGAATTCGAGGGGTGCGTCGTGGGCATTGAAACACAGCAGGAAGGAATCATCGCGCACTCGTTCCCCGCGCGGGCCCGGTTCGGCGATCGCCTCGCCGTTGAGGAACACCGCCAGGGAGCGGGCGAAGCCGGTATTCCAGTCGGCGGTGGTCATCTCCGTGCCGCCGGGGGTGAACCACGTGATATCGCCGGCGCTGGGGAGTTCGTCGGGTACGGCGCCGGGGAGTTCGCCGGGGGTGCCGGGACGTCCGTCGAAGAAGCGCCGGCGCCGGAACACCGGATGGGCGTGGCGCAGCGCGAAGGCGGTGCGGGTGAACGTCAGCAGGTCGGCGTATTTCTGCGCGGCGCCCCAATCCATCCAGGACAGTGGCGAATCCTGGCAGTAGGCATTGTTGTTGCCCTGCTGGGTGCGCCCGATCTCGTCGCCGTGCAGCAGCATGGGTGTGCCCTGCGACAGTGCCAGGGTGGCGATCATGTTGCGGCTCTGGCGATCTCGCAGTGCACAGACCTCCGGATCGTCGGTGGGACCCTCGATCCCGCAGTTCCAGGACCGGTTGTAGTCTTCGCCGTCGCGATTGTCCTCGCCGTTGGCGTGATTGTGTTTGTCGTTGTAGGAAACCAGATCTCGCAGTGTGAACCCGTCGTGGGCGGTCACGAAGTTGACGCTCGCGCCGGGACGGCGGCCGGTGGCCTCGTACAGATCGGAACTGCCCGTGAACCGGGAGGCGAATTCGCCCAGGGTCGCCGGGCGGCCGCGCCAGTAGTCGCGCACGGTATCGCGGTACTTGCCGTTCCACTCGGTCCACAGCCCCGGAAAGTTGCCGACCTGGTAGCCGCCCTCGCCGATGTCCCACGGTTCGGCGATCAGTTTGACCTGGCTGACCACCGGGTCCTGCTGCACCAGATCGAAGAAGGTGGAAAGCCGGTCCACATCGTGTAATTCGCGCGCCAGCGTGGCCGCCAGATCGAAGCGGAAGCCGTCGACGTGCATCTCGAGAATCCAGTACCGCAGCGAATCCATGATCAGCTGCAAGGTGTGCGGATGGCGCACATTGAGGCTGTTGCCGGTGCCGGTGTAGTCCATGTAGTGCGCCGGATCGTCTTCGGCCAGACGGTAATACGCCGCGTTGTCGATCCCGCGCAGGCCGATCGTCGGCCCCAGGTGATTCCCCTCGCCGGTGTGGTTGTAGACCACGTCGAGGATCACCTCGATGCCCGCGCTGTGCAGTGCCCGGACCATCGCCTTGAATTCGGTGACCGCGGCCCCGGCCCGCGGGTCGGCGGCGTATTCGTGGTGTGGTGCCAGATAGCCGAAACTGTTGTACCCCCAGTAGTTTCGCAGTCCGCGGTCGAGCAGGATCCGGTCGTGCAGGAACTGGTGGACCGGCATCAGTTCGATCGCTGTGACGCCCAGCGACAGCAGATGGTCGATGATCGCCGGATGCGCGATGCCCGCGTAGGTGCCGCGCAGTCGCTGCGGAATCGCCGGATGCGTCATCGTCATACCCTTGACGTGGGCTTCGTAGATGACGGTTTCGTGATAGGGCCGCCGCGGTGCGCGGTCACCGGCCCAGTCGAAGTACGGGTTCACCACCACGCCGGTCATGGTGTGTCCCAGCGTATCCGCGCCGTAGGTGTGCAGGGTGGCGTCGGCGGCGAACCGGCCCGCGAAGGCCTTGCCGTAGGGATCGAGCAGTAGTTTGCTGCTGTCGCAGCGCAGACCGCGGGCGGGATCGTAGGGGCCGTGCACGCGGAACCCGTAGCGCTGCCCGGGGGCGACGGTGGGCAGATAGGCGTGCCAGACGTATCCGTCGACCTCGTCGAGCGGGATGCGGTGCTCACCGCCCGCACGATCGATCAGGCACAGCTCGACCAGTTCGGCAACTTCGGAGAACACCGAGAAGTTGGTGCCGGCGCCGTCGTAGGTAGCGCCCAGCGGATAGGCGGCACCCGGCCAGACGCCGAGAGGCGTCATCTCACCGGATGTATCGGGCCGAACCATATACCGACAGTAACCGTCGCGCCGGAGCCGCCGGTGCGGGTGGGCCGGGTCGTGCCGGGCCGGTAATCCGGTGGCTATCGATGGCCCGGCCGCGGCCGACGGTCCGCGTGGGTTCCGCGGCACCGCGGTTACCGCAGGCTGCGCCGCCAGGTCTGGCCGACCAGGTCGGCGCCGAAACTGTGGTGTGGCCGGGAATCGACGAGCTCGAATCCGGCGCGCTGGTAGATCCGCCGCGCCGCGGTGAGCACATCGTTGGTCCACAGCACCATGTCCCGATATCCCGCCTCGCTCGCGAACCGCAGGCACCGCTCGACCAGTGCGGTGCCGACGCCGAGCCCGCGCGCCGACGGTTCCACGAGCAGCAGCCGCAGCCGGGCGGTGGTGTCGTCCTCGCGCACGCAGAACACCGCACCGGCCGCCGCGCCGCCGGCCTCGGCGATCCACGCCCGCTCGCTCTCCGGATCGTGCCCGGCCAGGAAGTCGGCCACGATCTTCGCGACCAGCGCCTCGTAGTCGGTGTCCCAGCCGTATTCGGCGGCGTAGAGCACCGCGTTGCGCTGGATGATCCAGCCGTAGTCGCCGGGACGGGGAGGTCGGAGGCGGACCTCGCTCGCGGGGCCCGCCGCTGGTGAATGTGCGCGGCTCGCCGCGGTGGCCGGGTCGAGCAGTTGTTCGATCGTGCGCATCGCGGTGCGCAGGCGACGCCGGTCCGCGGCGCTGTGCCCGGCCAGCAGCGCGGCGATGTCGTGCGCGGAGCGGCGGTCGAGATCGTCGGCCGCGCCCCGCCCGGCGTCGGTGAGCTGGACGAGTTGCAGGCGAGCGTCGGAGTCGGAGCGGTGCCGGCGCACCAGCCCGGCGCTCTCGAAGCGGGCGAGGATCCGGCTCAGATAGCCGGGGTCCAGGCCCAGGTCGGTGCGCAGTGTGCGGACGCCCAGCGGTCCGGAGTGCGCGAGTTCGAACAGGATTCGCGCCTCGGTGAGCGAGAAGTCGCTGTCGAGCAGATGTTCCTCGAGGACGCCGATCAGCCGGGTGTAGCGGCGGTTGAACGCGCGCACGGCGCCGACGTCGTCGTGATCGAGTGCGGGGATCGTCACGGCCCTCCCGTCGCAGTTCTTTGACCAAGTCAAAGATATCGCGCGGCGGCCCCGCGCACATCCGATTTGCCGCGGTGATAACTTGAACGGCGTTCAAGACCATTTCGTGAAGGGATCCGCGTGGCCCTGACAGCCGACCAGATCACCGCCCTCGACGCCGCGCACGTCTGGCATCCCTACGGCGGCTTCCCGGCGAGCACCGAACCGCTGGTGGTCGCCTCGGCCGCGGGCACCCGCCTGACCCTGGCCGACGGCCGCGAACTGGTCGACGGGATGAGTTCGTGGTGGGCGGCGGTGCACGGCTACCGGCACCCCGTGCTCGACGCCGCGCTGCTCGAGCAGTCGCAGCGGATGAGTCACGTCATGTTCGGCGGGCTCACCCACGAACCGGCCGTGCGGCTGTCCCAACTGCTGGTGGAGCTGACTCCCGACGGTCTGGACAAGGTGTTCCTCTGCGATTCCGGTTCGGTGTCGGTCGAGGTCGCGGCCAAGATGTGCCTGCAGTACTGGCGGGCGCTCGGACAGCCGGAGAAACGGCGGCTGTTCACCTGGCGCGGTGGGTATCACGGCGACACCTTCACCCCGATGAGCGTGTGCGATCCCGAGGGTGGCATGCATTCGCTGTGGACCGATGTGCTGGCCGAGCAGATCTTCGCGCCCGTACCGCCGGTCGACTTCGATCCCGGCTACGTCGCGGAGCTCGACCGGATGCTGGCCGCGCATGCGCACGAGACCGCGGCGGTGATCGTCGAACCGGTCGTGCAGGGCGCGGGCGGAATGCGGTTCCATCATCCGCGCTACCTGAACGAGCTGCGCCGCCTGTGCGACGAGCACGGCGTGCTGCTGGTCTTCGACGAGATCGCCACCGGATTCGGCCGCACCGGAACGCTTTTCGCGGCCGAGGCCGCCGGGGTGGCGCCCGATGTGATGTGCGTGGGCAAGGCCATCACCGGCGGATATATGACCCTGGCCGCCGCCTTGTGCACCACCCGCATCGCCGAAACCGTCAGCGCGGCCCACGGCGGGCTCATGCACGGGCCCACGTTCATGGGCAATCCGTTGGCCTGCGCGGTCGCGGTCGCCTCGGTGGAACTGCTGCTCTCGCGGGATTGGGCGGGCGAGGTCGCCGCGATCGAAGCCGGGTTGAAAACGGGACTCGCTGCGGCACAGGATAATCCGCGCGTGGTAGACGTGCGCGTGCTCGGCGCGATCGGGGTGGTGGAACTCGACCACGCGATCGATATGGTCGCCGCGACCCGCGCCGCCGTCGAGGCCGGCGTGTGGCTGCGGCCGTTCCGCAATCTCGTCTACACCATGCCGCCGTTCATCAGCAGTGCCGACGATATCGCCCGCATCGCCGCTGGTGTGGTCGCCACCGCGGCGGCCGGTTGAGCCGAATTCCCCTCCGGCGCGCGGTTCGTCGTATATCGGAAATTTATTTTCGTGTGATATGGTGGCGGCGAGCACGAAAATTCCTGTCTATCATCGGCATTCGCGCGGTGATATCCACCGGCTCCTTCGGACGGTGAAAGGGAATTCGATGATCGGCACCGAACCCAGTCGCACGGCGATGATGGCGGCCGCGGCCCGTGCGGCCCACCTGCTGATCGACAGCGAGCCCTATCTGTTCCGCGACACCATGGCATCCGCGCTGCTCGGCCCGCATGCGGAGGAGCTCATCGGCTACCACCTGCAGCACGGCGACCATCCGCTGCTCGCCGCGGTCCGGGCGCAGGCGACGGTGCGCAGCCACTGGGTCGAACAGCGCGTCGCGAAATCGGCCGCGGCGCAATATGTCGTTCTCGGGGCGGGACTCGACAGTTTCGGATATCGCGATGCGGCCGAAGGGATCCGGGTATTCGAGGTCGACCATCCGGGCACCCAGCGGTGGAAAAGGGAAATTCTCGCCATCGGCGATATTCGCCCGGTCGGCGAGGTCGTTTTCGTGCCCGTCGATTTCGAACGCGACGATCTGCCGCGGCATTTGGCCGATGCCGGATTCGACCGTGCCCGCCCCGCGCTGATCAGCTGGCTCGGCGTCAGCATGTATCTCACCGCCGAGGCGATCGGCACCACGCTGGCCGGCCTCTCCGGTCTGGCCCCGGGCACTGAACTGGTGATGGAGTACATGCTCGATCCGGCACTACGCGACGGCAACGGACACGCCTACGCCGAATCCGTCCAGCCCGTCACCAGCGCCCAGGGCGAACCGTGGCTGAGCACCTTCACCCCGGAAACCCTCGACGACGTGCTGGGTCGATACGGATTCACCACGGTCGAGCACATCAGTCACCGGGCGGCCGTGCCGGCAGGCTGGTGGCAGCGCGCCGATGCGCTGCAACCGGTGGATCTGTGCCGGCTGGCATATGCGCGCATCGGCGGGTGACCCCGCCGTGGCCTGCGGCGGCGGGCGCGGTGTGTTTGGCTGGACTCCGACGCCTAGGAGCCGAGGAGTGGGGAATGCGGGCACTGCGAGTGATCGTCGTCGGCGGGGGAATCGGCGGAATGGCCGCCGCGATCGCGCTGCATCGGGGCGGGCACGACGTCGAGGTCTGGGAGCGGGCCGCCGATATCGGCGAGGCGGGGTCGGGATTGACACTGTGGCCCAACGGATTACGTGCCCTGGACGCGATCGGAGTGGGGGCGCGGGTGCGCTCGCGCGCGATGGCCGACACCGAGGGCGGAATCCGTGACCGCTCCGGCCGCTGGCTGACCCGCACCGACACCGGGAAAATGGCCGAGCGGTACGGCCCGGTGGTGGCCGTGCATCGCGCGGACCTGTTCGACATTCTGCGCACCGCACTCGGCGACGATCGGCTGCGCCTGGGACGCACCGTCACCGGCATCGACATCGCAGGTAGTTGGGAGACAACGGCATCGGGAAACGGCGGTCGCACCGGCGATCCGGCGCCGGCAACGCGCGTGCCCGGGCACAACGCCGCGGAAGACGAGACTCCGGAGGCGCGTGACACCACCGGAGATATCCGGGCGTCCAATGGGGGGCGGGGACCGGATACCGCCGCGGACGCGCGGGAGCCGGTGCGGGATGTGCCCGCGAAGCGCGCGGCGAGCGAACGTGGCGGGCGGGGAGCGCGGGTTCTGTATGCCGGGGGAGCGGAGACGGCGGATCTGGTGATCGGGGCCGACGGCCTGCGCAGCGTCGTGCGGGCCGCGGTCTGTCCGCGCGCCCGCCCGCCCCGCTATGCCGGATACACCGCCTGGCGGATGGTCACCGCGCCGCGGCCCGAACTTCGCCAGGGCGGCCAGATATGGGGCAGCGGTGAGATTTTCGGCATCGTCCCGCTGTCCGACCACCGGGTGTACATGTTCGGTGCGGTGAACGCCGCCGAAGGTGAGCGCGGGGCAGACGGCGAATTCGCGGAAGTGCACAGGCGTTTCGGTGAGTGGCCGGATCCGGTGCCGCGGCTGCTGGCGGCGGTATCGCCGGAATCGGTGATGCGCCACGACATCTACGAGCTTCCCGACCTGCCGACATTCGTGCGCGGTCCCGTCGCGCTGCTCGGCGACGCCGCGCACGCGATGACGCCGAATATGGGACAGGGCGCCAATCTCGCGCTCGAGGATGCCGCCACCCTGGCCGCGCTGCTCGACGATCGCGGGGTCGAGGACGCACTGCGCGGCTACGACTCGCTGCGCCGCCCGCGCACCCGCGCGCTCGCTCATCGCTCGCGGCGGATCGGGACGGTCGCGCAGTGGTCC
>NZ_BDBF01000085.1 GCF_001612845.1 Nocardia elegans NBRC 108235
CCTCGGGCGGATCCACCGCCGCGGCCGGGGCGATGACGGCCGCCGGCGCCACCGTCAGCGCCGCCACCAATCCGGCGAGCAGCATGCTCACCGGTCTGCGCATGATCATCAGATCGCTCGCATCGCCGTGTATATGCCCATGATCCAGAAGGCGATCACCGGAATCAGCAGGATGAGCGCGTACTCCACCAGGTCGATGACTCGTCGCGTCACCGGAGACAGGCGCCGGCCAGGCAGCCGCAAGGCGGCGACACAGGCCGCCACCGCGGCGACGACGAGCACCCCGACGACAGCCAGTCGCGCGTAGTCGGTGCCGTACGCGCCGACGGTGACCGCCGCGACCCCCACCGTCGCGACCGCCGAGGCCGCGCACAGCGAAACCGCCTGCACCCGATCCGGATACCAGCGCGCTCGCATGACGAGAATGCCCGCCACGGCGGCGCCCAGCACGATCTCCCGGATACCACCGGGCGCCTGTTCGGCGGCCACGACCACACCTCCCGCAAGCAGCGCCGACACCGCCGCGATGAGACCGCGCAGGCTGGTCACGGCCAGCCGGGCGCGAGTTTCGATTCTCGTGTTGGGCCGCAGTTCCCGCTCCGGGTCGACGCTTTGATCGAGCTGATCGTCACGCACGGTTTCCGCGTCGAAGATGTCGGTCAGCGTGGCCGGCGCCACCTCGTTGCCGGGGTCCGGCAGATCCGGCGGCCGGATGCGCGCCGCGACCACTGCCAGTCGCGGTGCCGCGGTCAACAGCACCACAGCGGCGAAGACGATTCCGCCCGCGACCTTTTCGAGAGATACATCGAAGTAGGTCGGGACCAGTGCCGCGAAGGCCAGGACCACTCCGAGGGTCGCGACCGCGGTCAGCGCCGAGGTGCCGGAGTCGCTCGCACGCACCATCGTGACCGCGGCGACCGCGGCGACCACCGCGCCGGCCGCGATATTGGCCGCGGCGAAGCCACCCGGCTGGCCGTAGGCCGGCGGCACGAGCATCGCGCCGCCCGCGAAAAGCAGTGGCAGTGCGGACAATTCCAATCCGAGGACGACGCGTGCGGGCGTCCTGCCTCGTCCCGCGACCACGGCGGCGCCCCAGCAGGCGGCGCCCAGCAGCAGAGCGGGCAGACCGCACCACCACAGCGACCCGCTGCGAGTCCACGACCAGGACAACAGGACCGTCGCCACCACCGCGCCGACACCCAGCGCCGCGGAACCGACCGTGGCAACGGTTTCGGAATCGAACTCCGCGAATTCGCGCTCGTTGATCGCCGCGAGTGCGTCGGTGATGTCCTCGACGACCGGGGTGAACACCTCGGCCGACTCAACCACGGACAGCATCAGCACCGTGCCGTCGACCACGTCGTGGTCGGCCAGGCTGCGCCACCGCGGAATCGGCTGCTCACCGGGCCGGGCCAGGCTCCACTGACCCGCGGGTGGCGTGAAATCCACCGTCTCGTCGTCGATCGCGCGGTCGAGCACCCCGAGCAGGTCGTCGATGAAGGTCTCCACGGCGAACTTCGTCGGAACGACCACATCGACCTGATAGGTCGCGACCAGGACCGCGATCCGTGCCCGCGCCACCTCGGCCTGTTGTGCCGCCGCCCGTGGGGCGGCACCGGGCGCCGCGACGGCCGTGCTCATCGGCGGGCCCCGCTCGTCGCCGCTCCCGGATAGCCGGGGAATCCGTCACCGAGGCCGGCGGCGAGTTCCTCGAAGGCCAGCAGGGTGGTCTTGTCGAGCAGGCGCAGATCGATCTCACCGCCCTCGGCGAGATGCTCGTCGTACGGCACCACCCGCGTCGGGCGCTGCGCGGTGGCGAAGAGCTTCTCGATCTGTTCGACCTCTACGGTCGGCTTGACCGGCTGCTGATGCACGATCGCCACCACCGAACCGGCGATGAGATGTTGCAGCCCATGCGAATTCAGCCAGTTCAAGGTCGCGACGGCACCCTTCACGCCACCGACGGTCGGGGGTGTGACGACCACGATGGCATCACTGGTCTTCAGCACCATCTGGGTGATCGAATCGAGGACGCCGGTGCCGCAGTCGACGACCAGTAGGTTGTAGTGCCGCCGCAGCGTCTCCACGGCGACACCGAATTCCCGGCCGGACAGCGCCTCGATCGACTCGGTACTCCACGGCGAGGCCAGCACCGCCAGATCGGCGTTGTTGATGGACGTGAACGAATGCACCGCCGAGAACGCGTCGAGATTGGCGGCCTGCGCCATATCGCGCAGGGTCAGCCCGTAGGGGTGCGGCGCGGTACGCGAGGGCAGGTCACCGAAGTCGGGGTTGGCATCCACGGCGACCACGCGGTCGGGCCGCAGCCCGGCGAACGTGGATCCGAGGGTCGCCGCGATCGTGGTGCGGCCGACGCCGCCCTTCACACTGATCACCGCGATCTGATAGGGCGCGTTCAACTGCCGGCGGATCCGGGCGCGACGGTCCTCGGTGCGCTGTTCGGCCGGCGACAGTCCCAGATTGAAACCGACCTTGTTCAGCGCACCCCGCATGCCGCTCGTGGACTTGAGCTGGGCCCGGCGGGCAGCGGTGATATCGGCCAGCAGATCCATCGAGGTCAGGGTCGCCGGCAGCACCTCGACCCGGGCGGCGGCCTCGGCCTGGCTCAGCCGGTCCGGAAGCTGGGATCCACTCACTTGCGGTTGCTGCCAGGCCGCGGGACGACTCTCAGGGGTTGCCGGCTGCGGCGTCCACGATGTTTGCTCGGCGCTCGCGGTCCATGCCGCCGTAGTGCCCTGTCCGGTGGCGGACGGGGAATCCGGCTGCACCGCCGCGTAAGTCGCGGGGGTGCCGGCGTGCGTGGCACCGGCGGCGGACGTGGACGCCGGCGCCGGCGCGGATGTGGATGTCGCCGGTGCGCCCGTCTGCGACACCGCAGTCTGCGGCGCGGCAGTCTGCGGCGCGGCGGCGGATGTCTGCGGTGCGGCGGCAGATTGCGATGCGGCGGTGGGCGTGCGCGGGGCGGTGGTCGATCCCTGTGGTGCGGGGGTCGCCGCATGTGCCGCCCCGGCCTGCGCGGGGTTCGCGACGGGTCCGGACGTTGTGTTCTGTTGTCCCACCGTGGTGTTGGTTGTGCCGCTGTCGGGCCTGGGCGCGCCGGTGTTGCTCGATCCGCCGGGCGCCGGATTCCGCTCACCACTCGCACGCAGATCGCCGAAACCGCCGTAGCTCTCCCGCGCGAACGCGGCTCCCGCGGGCGGTACCGCCACGCCGCCGGGCGCGGGCGTGCCGGTCGGCCCGGTAGCCGGCTGGGGTGCGCCGACCGACGGTGAAATCGGTTGCGCGGCGGCCGCCGCCGATCCGGCGGAGGTTGGCGCCGCATCCGGTCTCGAGGCCGACCGCGGCATATCGTCGTTCGTCATTTCGGCGGCTCCGGCCCGCTCTGCCGATTCGGGGATCGGCGTGAAATAGGCGTCGTAACCACCCCGAGCCCGCACGGACTCGGCCGTATGCCCGTTCGTATCCGGTGCTCGGTTCATATCCTCATCCTTCTCGAAACCCGCTGCGAATTCAGCTGATTCGGCTGGTTTCGAACCAACTCCGGCTGGGTAAAAGGTTGATCAGCGCGGTGATCCCCGACCGGATCGCCGCGTCGTCGCCCGGTTGATAGGTCGACCAGAGTTCACCGTCCATTGCCACGCTCGGACTCACCACGAGCCGTCCGGAAACGGTGTCCAGCACGGAAAGACACACCTCCGGTCGCGGGTATTCCCCGTCGTGGTGCTCCAGCACGAGCACCTCCGCCCGCCGGAACACCTCGTTCAACGCTCGCTCGAGTATCGCCGCGGTCCGCGGCGGGGCGCCGAGTTCCGCGAAGGCGCGCCGTAATTCGGCCGGCTCGGCCGATTCGCCGAATTCGGTTGCGACGGCGGAGACCTGCGCGGACGACACCTGCCATGGTTCGAACGAGGCCGCGAGTGCCGACCCCAGTGCCGAGACGATCGCCCCGGCAAGGATGTCCAGATCCTCGTCCTGCTGGAACACCGACTGGAGCACGACATGGTCGTCGTTACGCACCGCCAGCACGTGATCGGGGCCCGAACGAACCAGCGACATCCGCAGCATGCCGCGTGGTTCCCCGTCCAGCCCCGTATCCACGATGCGAGCGGCCAGCTCCACATCCGGCCGGTACAGGCATTGCAGCCACCGCTCGACCACGGGATGTACTCGTCCGTCGTCGAGGAGTACGCCCGCGTCGGTGAGTTGAGTGGCCACCACCTCGTGGACCCGGTCCCGGTCCTCGATGCGGTAGATGTTCGGCAGCAATGCCAGCACCGGCGGATACGAGTCGATGCCGACCAGTGTTTTCAACAGCAGGGCGGCATCGACGTTGATTTCGACCGCGACGGGATCGTCGACCACCTGATCGTCGAGATGCAATGCCTAGATCTCGAGCGCCAGGAACCGGCCACCCTGCTGTTTGTCCGTGTCCTGCATCGCGCCACCGCTGGCGCAGTGCTTCTTCACGGTCGCGTTCAGGGCATGGAGCGCGTTGTTGTAGTCGGTGATCTTGTTCAGGAGCTCGTGGATCTTGGGGCCCCAACCTTGATCACCGGCTTCACCCGTGAAGGAGCTTTGCAGACCCTTCGCCAGCGAATCCAGCGCACCGTTGTTTTCCTGAATGTTCTTGACGATGTTGTCGAACGTCAGCGTGTGAGTGTCGACTTCACCGAACTTGTACTGCATTCCACCGGCCATGGCGAAAACCTTTCGGATAATTGATATGTGAATTACTGCGTTGCTCTAGAAGCCGATATCGACTTTTCCTGACATGGTGCTGCTCGCGATGTTGCCGGCACCGGCGCCCATGTCCGTACCGAGAGCCTGCGCACCACCGTGCAACTGCTCCTGCTGCCGGATGAGATCGGCGTATGCGTCCATGTCGGCGGCACTGAATTTGTGTGCCGAATCGACCAGAACATTGAGAATGTCCTGGAACGCGTTGCCCAGCCGGTTGCCCTTGTCCAGCGCATTCTGCATGGACGAGGCGATCGCCGGTGTGGCCTGCGGGCTCCGCACCGCGGCCTCCAGCTCGTCCTTGACCGCGAGCAGGGCCTTGAGGTATCCCTCGTGGTTACCCTGCAGGCCGATGCCCTTCTGAGCGGCGGGGATCAACTCGTGGGGATCGCCGTTGAAGACGTAACTCATCTGTGGTTCCTTTCCGGTGTTGAATTACACGCGACCTCGGTCTTGTTCACCGGGGACGTTCGGGGGTGGCCGGAATCGCCGCATCGTCATCGATGCGCTCGATCACACCGACCGCGAGTTGAGGTTCCAATACCGGGTCTTCTCTACGGTCGCCGGCGTATTCGATAACTCCGACGAGCGGAACCTTCTCCAGGACGGGCACGTCCATCGGCTCACCCGGTACGAAGACCGCCGACTTGGATTTGCGCTCCTCGTCCTTGCGGCGTCGCATCTGTGCCTTGGGTGCCGTTGCCCCGCGCGTAGGGCCCTGGCGCGGAGGCACAGTCGTGGGCTGACCGTCCGCGGCGCCGAAGGCACGGAACGACGCGGGATTCCAGTTACCGGGCATCCGGAATCCGGTGGCGGCGCCGGGCATCGAGCCGACACCACCGCGCATCATCGAAAAGGCCACCGCGCTACCGATTCCGCCGGTCAGGCCGGCAAGGGTGGGCGATGTCGCCGACATGCCGTACAGGCCGTCCTGCCCGGCCATCGGATCGTCACCGTATCCTTCGCCGCCGCTTTGGCCGTAATCCGACATCGGCGACAGCGCGTCCGTTGCCCCGGTGGGGTCGGACAACCCGCTGTCCGGGCCCGTGCCGGTGGGATCGGTCCCTTGCGGCCCGTCACCCGGGCCCGACGGGTCGTGGGTGCCACCCGAGGATTGGTCACCCCCGCCCGAATGAGAGTTGCTCGTCGAGGTGTTCTGATTCCCGGTGGTGGAGTGCGAATTACCGCCGGTGTCGGTGATAGTCGAATGCTGGTAGGCGGTGGGCCGCGGCGTCGTCGTCGTGTCCGGGGCCATCTTGTACTGCATATCCGGCGGCGGTGCGCCACCACCGACGATCGGTGGTGCCGTGAGCGGCTTCGGGAGGGCGGCCAGCGCGGGCACCACGGTACCCGCGTAACCGTCCATGACGAGAGCCGCCTCCGGCCAGATCACGAACAAGTACTCGAGTTCGTTGGCCGCGAGCGCCGCACTGGTCGCGGCCAGCATCGCACCTCCCACCACAGCGCCCGCCGGACCCGCGGTGGAAATGGCACTCGCCGTAGCCATGTTGGCGAGCAACATTTTGCGCTCCGCCTTGTTCGCTTCCAAATGGATCTTGACCAGAGTCATCGCACCGCGCGCGCCCTTCGCCGCGGCAGCCACCTCGCCCACGAGCGCGGCGGCGGCGCCGGCTACTGCGGCCTGTTCCTGCAGCCATGCCGCATGCTTCTGGAATGCCGCCCGCGCCTTGTCCGCCGACATGCCCTGCCACGAGCCGGAGATCGTCGCCATCGTCGCCTCGGTATCGGCCGCCGCGGCATTCAGTTGCGCCGCGAGGTCCGCGTAGGCGGTGGAGGTCGCGGACGTCGATGCCGGACCCGGACCGCTCAGTAATCGAGAGGTATTGATCTCCGGCGGTAGCGCATGGAAGTCGAAAAGGAACGCCATGACATCAACCTCGGCTCGCCGATCGCTGGCTACACGTTGAATATCGGGCCGTGCGTGGCGACATCGGCGCCGGCGAGGATGTCGCTACCCGAATACGCGGTGCCCACCTCGGGCATCACGGCCGAGGCCTGGGTCTGCAGCACGGCGCCGTGCGCGGTTGTCGAGAAAAAGCCTTCGCCCCACGGGTTCAACACCTCCGGGATCATCAGGCTCACATCATCGATGCCCGGCGGCAGCGGTTGACAGGCCGGCATGTGGGCTCCGAGAGCGCCCTGTAATCCCGTGGCGGTGAATTCGATTTGCGAGGCGATAGCCGGGAAGTTCTCAGGAGTGACATTGAGATACATCGACCTCTCCTAACGACGATACCGCCTCCGACGAGCGGTACAGGATGAACGCTAAGGCATCCCCAATGTTGGGAAGATGTCGGTGATCTCACTCTTCGGTCGGTGTCCACGCGGCTTGCACGAGATCGCGCCGCGAATGCAGTGGCTCCACCAGAATTCCGCGACCGAGCGGTTGTTTCGTTGCCTTCACGTCGCCGATGAGCATTCCGTCGAGCTTGGTGCCGTCCATGATCAGGCCCGAGCAGTTCAGGTTCTTGATCTGACCCATGATGTTGTCGTACATCGCCGAATCCGCTTGCGCGATATTACGTCCCACGATGATGTGCAGACCCGTGTCACGGCCGTCGACGATGATGTCCTTCAGCGGATCGAGCGGATTGAGCATGCCGCGCTGCGCGACCATGTGGTAATCGTCGATCACCACGAATATCTCCGGTCCGCTCCACCACGAGCGCTCCTTGAGCTGCTGCGAGGTCACGCCGTCCGGAGGCCGCCGACTGCGAATCTTGTCCGCGAATCCCGGCAGGCCTTCCTGCAGATCCCGCTCGCTGGTCAGATAGCCGATCAACCGTTCGTCGGGAACCACGTCCATATGCTGGCGACGGTAGTCGATCAGCAGGATACGCGCCTGATCCGGGCCGAAACGCCGGTCGATCGAACGCATCAGATCCGCCAGTACCGTGGACTTTCCGCATCCGGGTGATCCGACCACGATGAAGTGCGTGGAAACGCCGAAATCCACTGCCGCCACGCCCAAATCGGATTCGCGCACACCGAACGGAGTCACCAGCTGCTGAGCCAGACTCGTCGGTTCCGGCACAACGTCGTGAATACGATCCAATTCGATTTTCGACGGCAGCAGCCGGACCTCGGGTGCGCGCCGGCCCTCGTAGCGGCGGTTGAGTTCTTCGCCCGCGGCCGCCAGCCCGGCCGCCGCGGACTCCGGATCTCCGACGCCGTCGATACGCGGCAGCGCCGTCAACATGTGCAAGGCTTCGCTGGAAATACAGCGTCCCGGCCGGTCCGGCGGAATGGACGCGACAATGGCGCGGTGGCTGCCGAATACGGTATCGGTGAGGTCGCCCAAACGCATTTCCAGCCGGGTCTGCAGCAGGTCCTTGATCGCCGGCCGGATCGCCGCCCAGCGCGAACTGCTCAGGACCAGGTGGACGCCGTAGTTGAGGCCTTGCAGCGCAATGGATTCGATGACCGGTGAATATTCGTCGTAGAACGGTCCGTTGACCGCGAATCCGATATCCCAGCCGTCGATGACGAGGAAAACGTCCCCGTGCGCGTCCCCGTACGCGGTCAGTTTCTCGGATTCGACGGGATCGGCTCGCCGCCTGCGGAATTCGCGCATGCTGTCGATCCCGAGTTCGGTGAACATCGACTGCCGGTAGGCCAGTAGGTTCGTCACCAGCGCGAAGGTGCGGCGCACGCGGTCCACGTCCCGGGCCGACGCCACCGACCCGACGTGCGGGATGGCGCGAAGGCTGGACAGACCTCCGCTGAAGTCCAGGCAGTAGAACTGCACCTGCTCCGGGCTGTGCGTCATGGCCGCGGAGACGACCAGGGTTTGCAGCGCGGTCGACTTACCCGACTGCGGCCCACCGACGATCGCCATGTGTCCACCACCGGCGGACAGGTCCACCGACCACACGTCCTGGCGCTGCTGCCGCGGTTTGTCGACGATCGCCAGCGGCAGCTGCAACGTACCGGGTTGAACCGCCGGCACCAGACGCTCCAGGGTGGCCGGAATGCCCAACGGCGGCAACCACATCGCGTGCGCTCGGCGTCCGTGCCCGGCGTACTGCTGCAGGACCGTCTCCATCAGGGTGACCGGTTCGGCCTCCGGAGCTTCGGGGCGGGTGACGACCGGAGCCGGGGCCACCGGTTCGACACGGCTCGGCGCGATGTAGGCAGCGGTGAAGGCCTGTGGGGGACGGTATCCCCCACCGGGGCGGCGCGCGCGCTGTGTCCCCAACGCCGCGGCTTGGGCGGGCGGGGTGTACGGCGCGCCGACGTAGGCGGCTTGGAAGCGCTGCAGATCACCGGATCCGACCCGGAGATATCCGGCGCCGGGCTTCTTCGGCAGGTGATAGGCGTCGGCGGTGCCGATGGCGTCGCGGGAGTCACTGGTCTGGTTGGTGCGCAACGCGACTCGATACGACAGGTGCGCCTCGAGTTCACCCATGCGGTTGGCCGGCACCTTCTGCGAGGCCAGCAGCAGATGGATGCGCAGCGACCGGCCCAGACGGCCGATGGCGACGAACAGTTTCGAGAAGTTGGGATGCTGTTCGAGCAGTTCGGCGAATTCGTCGAGGATGATCAGCAGCGTCGGCAGCGGCGGCAGTTGCGCGCCCTGTTCGCGGGCCCGCTCGTAGTCCGCCACACTGGCGAAATTGCCGGCGTCGCGCAGAATACGTTGCCGCCGGGCCATTTCACCGCTGATGACGTCTTCCATACGGGTGACGAGGTCGGCTTCTTCCTCCATATTGGTGACGACCGCGGTGACGTGATGCAGCCGGTCGAAACCGAGGAAGGTCGCACCACCCTTGAAGTCGACCAGCAGCAGGTTCAGCACATCCGGCGAGTGCGTGGCGATCGCCGAAAGGACAAGGGTACGAAGGAATTCCGACTTTCCGGAACCGGTGGCGCCGATGCACATACCGTGCGGCCCCATACCTTCTTCGGCGGATTCCTTGATGTCGAGGTACACCACCTGGCCGGTCGGATCGTGACCGAACGGGATGTTGAGCCGGCCGCGGTCACTGTCGCGGCGGCGGGGCCACTGCCGCTCCACCCGGATCGCGCCCGGGTCGAGAACACCGACCATCTCCTCCCACGAGGTCCCGCCGCTGGTCTGCTCCGCGGTGACCGCCTCGACCACACTCGACAGCCGATACGAGGAGATACTGCGAGCCAGTGCGGTGATCGCGGTGACCGACATGGTGTCGCCGACACCGACCGCCCGCAAACCTCGCGAGGTGACCTCCTGCAGGCGCCGGTCCTCGTCGACGACGAACTTCAGCGCCCGCGGCAGATTCTGTTCCCCGACACCCAGCCGCAGCCAGGTGCAGCCGTCGACGCCGGAGATGTCTCGTTCGTTGGTCGGCCCGTCGGTGTCGACGAGCAGCAGATAGTGGGTGCGATCCATGGTCGGCTGGGTGTTGGCCGAGAACGGCCCGCGATTGAGGCCGGCGAGCACCTTGGAGCGCAATTCCCCTACCGACCGATACACCATCCGGCTGGATCCGATGGCGTCCGTATCATTGGGGTGCTGCGTATGCGGCAGCCATTTGAGCCAATTCCATTCCGGCGCATCGGGATCCGACAGCACCGCCGCGATGGCAACCTGATCCGGCCCGTGCAGGACGACGATCTCGGCGATCATCGCGCGCACCAACGCGGCCATGGCGTCGTGGTCGCCGTCGAATCCGACCTGCGGAACCGACAGCAGATTGATCGCCACCGGCATGCCGCCGACCGTGGAGTACGCCTTGGCGAACCGGGTCACCTCGACCACGCCGACCGGGTCCAGGTCGGAGGTCGGCGCCGCCTCGGGAACGATGACGCGCACCTGGTTCGCGATCCGCCCCCGGCCGATGCGCACGCGCAGGAACTGCGGGCTGGACACCTGCACTTCCCACATGCGTTTGCCACCGACGAGGCGGGACAGCTCGGCGGGACCCGGGTGCGTGTAGCGCAGATAGTCGTAGAGTTCGGCCTCGGCGGCGTGCACGGTCTTGCGGTTCTCGGCGATCGAGCGCAGATAGTCCTTGCGTTCCTCGTTGAGTCCCGCCGCGCCGCCACCGCCGTTGCCGCTCAACGCGCCGCCCATCATGCCGAACATCGACACGACCATCATCATCGGGAAGAACAGCATGGTCGGTGAGAACGATCCGCCGTTGCGGAACATCATCACCATCATCCCGCCCATACCGGCCATCATGACCACCGGCATGATCATCCGGATTCGCGACGCCGGAACGGGTTTGGGCAGTTCGGTGGGTGGTTGCAGGCGTAACTCGGTGACCGCGGGCGCCTTGGGGCCCTTCACCGTGCGCGCGGGCCGTACGAAGCGCCGGGTCGTCGTCACTAGGCTCCTCCCCCGGTTTTCTCCGGTAGGCCGACCGCGGCCTTGTCGGGTGCGATTCCGTCGTGCTGGATACGGGCGTCCGCGGTCGACAGGGTCGGGCCGACGGCGAACAGGGACACGATGCTCCAGGGCGCGGGCACCGGCGCCTGCAGGCCGAGGGCGGCGAGGGTGTGGTCACCCGCACCGGTTCCGACATTGATCCCGTACCGCACACCGCTGTCGGAGATCCAGAACAGCGATTCCCGCAGCGGGGAGTTCGGATCGTTTCCGGTCAGCTGGACGAACCGGCCGGAGCTGCGCGGCAGATAGGCGGCATCGGCGGTGGCGCCATGCGAGGTGGGTGCGGTGACCAGCGGTACGACCTGACTCTGTTCGGCGCCCGGCAGCGGCAGTTGCCGTCCGACCAAGGCGCGCGTGACGGCATTCGCCTCGGTCGCTCCGCGTGACCAGTGGAAGCAGGTGACGCCGAATTTCTCCGGATCGGCCAGCGTGACCGGCCGGCTCGGGTAGGTCGAGGTGCCGGGCCAGGAACCGGGACGCAAATTCTGGGCCACCGCGTCGGGGCCGACGGTCATACTCGCCACGGCGCCACGGGAATTCGAGTTGCGAATCATCGCGGCCAGGACGGAACCGACCTGGACCAGCCCGGATTGGGAGACCAGATAGTAGGACGCGCCCCGCCCGGGATTCGACACCGTCACCACCGAGCCGACGGGCGCGGAAATACCGCCCTTCAGCACGGCGGGCTCGCCGGCGCCGGGCACCTCCGGCACACGCAACGGCGGTACCTCCGGAATCGCGGCGATCAATCCCCTCGAAGCCTCGATCACCGGTGCGGTGGCATCGATGCCGAGAGCCAGGGTGACCGCCGAATCGGCGAGGTTGATCGCCGCTCGCACGACGCCGTGATCACCGTTGTTGTAGACCAGCCACGTGTCGTCGTCCTGGCGCAGCAGACGCGCCTCGTCGGCGCCCAGATCGCGGATCGCGCCGTCACCCTCCGGTTGCACGGTCAGCTCGCCACCGATCACGGTGGTCCGCACCCCCGCCCCGGCGGTGGGCAAACCGGTTCGCTGGTCGACGGGCGCGGCGGCGCCGATGCGCGCGGTATCGCACACCGCCCACGAGGAGTCCCGGCCGCCCGTATCGCTCATCACGCCCGGTGCACCCGGAATCCCCACCCACGGACCGCGCGGATACTTCGCGAGCTCGTCGCGGGAGACGGGTACCGGATTGGCCGCCATGCCGGTGATCAGCCGCGCCGAGGACAGATTCAGCGTGGGATACAGGCGGTTGTCGACCTTGACGAACAGCGCGCCGGAATCCTTGTCGGACACGATATTCGCCTGTCCGACCTGCTTGGCCGGTTTGAAGAACGCCATCACCGCGGCACCGGCGACGACCACGCAGGCCAGGGCGATGCCGATGGACAAGGCGGTGGAACGGCCCCGCTGCGGATCGTCGACCATGGAGGCATCGCGCCGGACCAGCGCGTGCTCGATCCGGCGCAACAGGAACCGCCACCCCGAGATCTGGTGTTTGGTCACCACCCGGAAGCGGGCCATGGGTCAGCTCGTCGGCGCCAGCCCCGCCAGGGCGGCAGTGATGTCGAACGCGTCGACGGTCATCAGTTCCTCGTTGGACATATTCGCGATATCGGCGTTGTCACGCGTGAACCGGTAGTCGCGTTCGGCCTCGGCCGCCTCCACCACATTGCGGACGAACCGGCCGTTACCGGCCAGATCGATCAGGCGGCGGCCGTTGCGGGTCTGCTGCGCGAGTTCCGCGCAGCGGTCCCGCAGTACCTCGCGCGCCTGGTCGGACAGGATCGAATCCTTCTTGCGCGCAATGTGATCGGCGATCTGGACCAGTTCGTCGGCATCGTAACTGGCGAACCGGATGCGCTTGGTGAAGCGGGAGGCCAGACCGTCGTTGGACGCCAGGAAGCGGTCGATCTGGTCCTCGTAGCCGGCGATGACCACCACGAGTTTGTCGCGGTCGTTCTCCATCCGGGCCAGCAGCGTATCGACGGCTTCCTTACCGAAGGCGTCGCCGCCGGACAGTCCCTCCTGAATCAGGGTGTAGGCCTCGTCGATGAACAGCACGCCACCGAGGGCCGAGTCGATCAGCGCATTGGTCTTGGGCGCGGTGTGGCCGAGGTGAGTGCCGACCATATCGTTACGCGAGACCTCGATGACGTCGGCGTTCTCCACCACACCCAGGCCCGCGAAGATCTTGGCGATCACCCGGGCGATGGTCGTCTTACCGGTACCGGGCGGGCCGGAGAAGATCAGGTGCTGGGTCTTGGATTCCACCGCCAGGCCGCGTTTGGCGCGAACCTGATCCATCAGGACCCCGGACTTGAGCCGCTCGACCTGTTCCTTGACCGAGTCCATGCCGATCTGCGCCGCCAGCAGATCCGACGCCTCGGCCAGCAGGGTGTCGCGCTCGGCCTTGGCCGCGGTGGCGGCCACCTCGGCCGGGTCGTCGCCCGAGGACGGATCCCAGACGTTCGTCCGAGAGCCGATCACCTCGGGGGTCACCACATCGAAGCGATAGGTCTTGTCGCGCACGGCGCGCTGCCACAGCGGCCGCTCGGACCACAGCGCAGACCCTTGCAGACCCGCCAGAACCTTCTCGGCGGCATCGTGGTCGCCGTTGTGCCGCAACAACATTCCGAGCAGGAAGTGCGCATCCGCCCAGATGTAGGACAGGCTTCCGGAGGCGCTGTCCTCGACGATGCGCTGGGCGCGCGGCATGGCTTCGCCGAATCGTCCCATCCGCGCGAGGGATTCGGCGGCCATCAACTCGGCGGCGATATCGAGCAGGCCGTCCTCGAGAACCGGTTTGGCCGTGCGCGCGGCCAGCAGATCCGGCCAGCGATCGGTGCGGTAGTACAGCGACATGCGAACGAAATCGGAAACGTCGTCGCTGGGCACCTGATCGAGAATGGCCGCGGCCTCTTCCCATTCGCCGCCCTGGGCGTACGAGCACGCCTGCGCGATCGCGATCTGATCGCGGTCGGCCATCGCCACCCGCAGCCCGTACATACCGAGCTCCACCTGACACCACAGCGCGCGATCGACCAATCCGGCGCGCTGTTGATCCCGGTACAGGTTGTGCACCGACCGGTAGGCGCCGTAGATGACTTCGGAGGTGATCTCCCCCGCCATCGCGCGCCCCAGCCAGGCATCGCACATATCCGGATCCAGATCGGTGGCGGCCCGGAACGCCGCCAACGCATTGTCTTCGTTGCGAACCCCGCCGGCAACCAATCCCAGTGATTGAACACCCGTGTAGAACGCGTCCTCGGCCGCTGACACCTGGACATCCCTTCCGCCGCACTCGCCTGCCCGAACGATAGACACCCAGGCCGCCAGCCGTGGGAGCGCTATTCCCAGTCTTGGGAAATGCGAGCGAAGCGTCACGGTTCGCGACAGCACCGGCGGTTTCGCCGAATCCCCTGGGAGCGAGACGTTTTCCCACCGGCGCCGCCACCACGCGGATCGGCGGCCCACGCAGGGACCAACACTTATTCGGCGAGCCGTCGTAAGACGTGCCGTCATTCAACGGTATATTGAGACGCGGGTCGGCAGTCCTCATCCTGACGGCCCGAACCTCGGGGCGGCGGCCGTGAGCCGCGATCCGGCAACCGACCGCCGTGGGGTGCAGGCCCGCAGCCCTGCACGGGCCGGTATCACCCACCGATGCCGGCCACCCGCCCGGCGGCCGGTGGTGTCAGCAGACCACCGGCCGCTCCCACCTCGAAGACAACTCACATGACGCGGACGACGACGGCTTCACTGGGCATTCTCGCCCACCGTACGGTCGCACCCGAGTACGGCGCCTCGATCACCATCCCGTTCCCGGCGGCGAGCTGCACATGCTCGGGCCCGCGCGCGGAGAACGAATCGGCCGGGAAGACCAGATCACCTGGCCGCACATCGCGAGGCGAAATTCGCTCCCCGCAGTAGATCTGCTCATATGTCGTGCGCGGCAAGTGAACTCGGCCGTCGGTCGCTTCCGCGACCGCGTACTGGGTCAGCCCCGAACAGTCGAAGCCGCCGCCGCTCGGTCCGCCGGCGCCACCACCGCCCCATACGTAGGGCGTGCCCAGCCAGGCGCTCGCCGCACTCACCGCCTTGCCGCCGGCGGTGCCGTCCGACGGAACCGGACGACTGCGCACCGCGCTCGGGCGTGCACCACCACCCCCACCGCCACCGGCCCGGGTTCGTATCCGGGAGCGACGCCGACTGCGGCCCGCGGGCGTGATCCGCCGGTGGACCGGAGCCGGGGCGGACGGCGGCTGGATCGTCGCCGCGTGCCGGTGCGCCGCGGCCACATCGGCGTCCACCTGTTTGGTCGCGTCGGCGATGGTGGCGTGCGCGGCGTTCAACATTGCCGGACCGCTGAACCGCAGATCGCCGACACCCGCGATGGCTTGCAGCCGCGATTGCAGGTCGGCGATCCGGTTGTTGAGCGCATTGCGTCCGGTGACCGTGCCGTCGCCGGCGGCGGCGACCGCCTTGTGCACGACCGCGTCCTTACCCGCCTGGGACTCGGCGATCGATACCTGCATGCCGCGGGCGTCACTGTAGTGGCGGGCGATGGAGCCGTTGTGGCTGTTGTCCATATTCGCGACGGTGGTCGAGACCGTGCCGGCCGTACCCGGTGCGGGACTGCCCTGGCCGTACAGCCCGAGCAGTGAGTTCAGCACCCCGTTGAGATCGGTGGTCAGATCAGGCGCCATGCCATCGCCCCGCCCTCACTCATCCGCCCGCCTCCTGTGCCGGCGCCGCTGGATGGCCGACGTGAATTCCAGATCTCCCGCACTCGGGAGACTGGTTTCCGACTATGCGACACCGATCGTGTTATGGCGAAACGACCGAGCTTCCCATTTGCGGGAAGCGCCGACAATGATGTCGTCGGTGGCGGAAAGGATTGTCGGGCATGGCGGAGATGGATATCGACCCCGCGGGGCTGCGCCAACTGGCACAACAACACACCAAGGTCGCGGGAGTCACCCTCGTACAGGCAGACCCCGCCACAGCCATCGCTCCCGGGGAGAAGCCGCCTACGGATGGCAAACCGGGCGATAAGCCCCCCACCGACGGCAAACCGGGCGACAAACCTCCCACCGGCGACAAACCTCCCACCGACGGCAAACCCGGTGACAAACCCGGAACCGACCACACGACCGGTGGGCCCACGCCGAAACCCACCCCGACAGCGGACGGCGTCGGTCAGCACTACGGCAAGCCGATCGAACTCGACCCGCCACCGGGTGCGTCGCCGGCCCTGACGAGTTTCGTCGCACTGGCGGAAACCGCGATCCAGACCACTGTGGATCTGCTGGGGCGTGGCATGACCACGCCGCCGCCCAATGTGAACGATCTGCTCACCACCACCGTCTATCAGAACCTGGGCAAAGGCGAGGCCAGCGACGTCTACCAGCAGACCCTGACCAAGGTCCGGGCCCGCCAAAGCTACCTGCTGCAGATGGACGCCGAGGTCGTCAAAACGTCTATCAAGGTCAAGGACGGTAAGGATCAGACGCTGGCCGCTGTCATGGCCGACGTGAACAAGTTGAAGGATGCTCTCAAGGTCGATCTGCGGCCGCTCAGCAAGAAGCTGAAGGCGGCCAAAGAGCTCAAACTCATGGAGCAGATCGCCGACACCCTGGACTCGGTGTGCCAGAAGGTTTCCGCCGTCGCCGAATACAACGCGAACATGGCCGGTGGTGGCAACAGCAAGAGCGGATCCGGTCAGGGCTCCGGCTCCGGCAACGGTTCCGGTGCGTCGAGCGGTACCGCAACATCCGGCGGCGCCGCGCAGGCCGGCGCCGGCGGCGGCGACGGTGGGTTGGGCGGGCTCGCGCAGATGCTGGGTCCGCTGGCCATGATGTTGCCGATGGGTCTGATGTCCCTGGCGCCGATGGTGCAGCAGTTCATCCAGAACAACGCCGAACAGCACCAGAAGGAAGAGGAGCGCAAGGAGCGCGAAGCGGAGAAGGCGCAGCAGAACGGCGCCGCACCCAACGCGCAAGCCGCGCC
>NZ_BDBF01000086.1 GCF_001612845.1 Nocardia elegans NBRC 108235
GCGCCCGCCACCGCCGCCGAGGTCGCCGAACCGGTCACGGCACGGGCCTGAGGCGCTGGTCGGCCGGGTCAACCGGCCGACCAGCCGCCGTCTACCGGCACCACCGCGCCGTTGATGAACGAGGCGGCGTCGGAGGCGAGGAACACGGCGACCTCGGCCATCTGTTCGGGTTCGGCGATACCGCGCATCAGCGACATCACCGGCTGCAGCCGGGTCACCCCGTCGAGATCCCATTCCGGGGTCGGCCCGGCGATACCGGTCATCGTCGGGCCGGGCAGGATCGCATTGCAGCGGATGCCGTCCCCGGCATGGATCCAGGCCACGTTGCGGGTCAGCCCCACCACTCCGTGTTTGGCGGCGGTGTAGGCGATTCCCGCCGCGCCGCCGCGGATTCCGGCCTCGGAGGCGGTGTTGACGATCGAACCGATGCCCTGGTCGAGCATATGGGGCAGCACCGCGCGGGTCATGAGGAAGGTGCCGGTGAGATTGACCGCGACGGTGCGTTCCCAGGTGGTCACCGGGGTGTCGGCCGGCAGGGCCATCTTGTCCATGATTCCGGCGTTGTTGCACAGCACGTCGATGCGGCCGAAGGTGTCCATCGCGGTGCGGGTCGCGCGGGCGACGTCGATTTCGTCGGAGATGTCGACGACTACCGGAATCGCGGCCGCGCCGATCTCCGCGGCGGTACCCTGGGCGCCGTCGGAACTGATATCGGCGGCCACGACCATGGCGCCGCATTTGGCGAATGCGATGGCCATGGCCCGCCCGATTCCGGAGCCGGCCCCCGTGACGATGGCCACCCGATTGTGAAAGTTGCTGGTGCTCAACGGTGTTCCCTCCTCGGTGCGCTGCGGGGCCGCCGGCACGTGTCGACGTCGCCGTTTGAACCGGACATCACTGTCCGGTTGGTAGTGTAGGCCGGTGACCGAGCAGCGTCGAGTGAATCGTGGACCCGGCGCGGCCGCCGCCAATCGAGCGGCCCTGATCGCCGCGGCCCGCGAGGTGTTCGCCGAATCGGGTTTCGAGGCGCCGCTGAATCTGATCGCGCGTCGCGCGGGCGTGGGGCAGGGCAGTCTGTACCGGCACTTCGCCGACCGGGAATCGCTCGCGCTGGCGGTCTTCGAGGACAATGTGGTGGGACTGGAAGCCTATGCGGCACAAGCGGATACCGGTCTGGATCAGCTCCTGGAGCGGATCGTGGACCAGGTGGTCACCTCGATCGCGTTCGTCGAATTGATCGATCCGTCGCTGACCGACGGGCGGCTGGCGCGGATGAGCAGCCGGGTGGCGGCACTACTGGGTGACCATCTCGACACCGCCCGGGCGTCCGGGCGGGTTCGCCCCGATCTGAGGTGTCAAGACCTCATGCTCGCGTTGGCGATGCTCGCCGCACTGCTGGCGCGGGCGGGGGCGGAGGAACGCCGGGGGCTGGCCGCCCGCGGGTGGTCGCTGATCGAACAGGGGTTGCGAGCCTGATGGGCATCAACCGGACCGGACCTCCGGCGCGGAGGGGAGCGGTGCTGTGGGAAGGGGGCCGTGTCACCTGGCACGCCCGCGGAACGGCACCGCGTGACGGGTGACGAAGCCGGCCGCGGCGCGGTCAAGGGGTGCTGATTCGTGCGGCGGCGTTGTCGTCTCGACCGAACGGCGCCGCGGAGATGGCGGCGTCGAGTACGCCGAGGCTGCCGCCGAGTTCGGCGGTGAGGGCGCGGACCAGCGCGACGTCCTTGCGCAGGAATTCGCCCACCGCGTCGCCGAATTCGGTGACGGACTTCTTCGCGGCGATGCTGGTCACGACACGTCCGGAGGAACTGGCATGCGGCAGCGCCGACAGCAGAGCCGCCTCCGTGACGCCCAACTGGCTCGCCAGTCGCACCGCCGCGGCGACCAGTCCCGCCTGCGCCGCGAACAGCGCGTTGTTGACCAGCTTCACCCGCTGGCCCGCGCCGAGCGCGCCGACGTGCAGGATCGGATCGGCGTAGGCGGACAGCACCGGCCGCAGATCGGCGGCGGTCTCGTCGTCGGCGCCGAGGAAGACCGTCAGCGCACCCGCGGCGATAT
This sequence comes from Nocardia elegans NBRC 108235, assembly GCF_001612845.1. Lineage (GTDB taxonomy): Bacteria > Actinomycetota > Actinomycetes > Mycobacteriales > Mycobacteriaceae > Nocardia > Nocardia nova. Next base: position 2,062 of record NZ_BDBF01000086.1, read on the forward strand.
CGTGCGGTCCGCCGCTGACCGGTGCGTCGGCCACCCGCACGGCATGCGACACCGCCTGTGCGGCAACGGCGTGCGCGGTGCGCGGATCGCCGGTCGTGTGCAAGGCCAGAATCGCCCCGGGGGCCATGGCCGCGGACAGTTCGCCGTCGAGACAGACCTCGCGCACCTGATCGTCGGAGAACAAGCACATCAGCACCACGGAGGCCCCGGCGGCCGCCTCGGCGGAGGTGTGCACCGCGCGGGCGCCCGCCTCGGTCACCACGTCGCGAACCTCGCTGCGCCGCACCACGACCCGGACCTCGTGCCCGGCCGCGGCGAGACGCCGCACCATCGGCAGGCCCATCCGCCCGGCGCCCACGAATCCGATCCGCATCCCGGTCACCGCCGCTGATTCATCAGCGCCAGGGTGGCATCCGCGGCGGTGAGGACGACGCCGGGATCTGCCCCCGCCGCATCGGCCAGGCTCGCCACCAGGGAGACGTCCTTGCGCAGCAGCGCACCGGCGTAATGGGCGAGCCGGTCGAGGCTCACCCCGGCGTCGACGATGCGCCCGAGCGCGAAACTGTTCGCGGTGCCGTGCGCGATCACCTCGCCCAGCCGTGCCGGATCCACGCCCAGGCCCGCGCCCAGGGTGAAGGTGCTCATCGCGGTCGCGAGGTTCGCGGTGAACAGCAGATTGTTGAGCAGCTTGGTGACCTGTCCGGAGCCGACCTCGCCGAGATGCACCACCGGGTGGGCGTAGCTGTCGAATACGGGCCGGCAGCGCTGCACGACCTCGGCGTCACCACCGGCCATCACCAGCAGCCGCCCGGCCTCGGCCGCCGGCCCGCCGCCGCTGACCGGCGCGTCGATCAGCGAGATGTTCTGCACGGCAGCGGTTTTCGCCAGTTCGCGGCAGGTGTCGGGATGTACCGTGCTGTGCACGGCCACCACACCGCCCGCGGACATCCCCGCCAGCACGCCGTGTTCGCCGGTGAGGACCTCGAGCACGTCGTCGTCGCCGACCACGCAGACACAGACCAGATCGCTGCCGGCGCCCAGTGCCGACGGCGTCTCGGCGGTCGCCGCGCCGGACTCCGCGAACGGCTCGAGGGTGGCGGCCCGGCGGGCCCAGAGCGTGGTCGGATATCCGGCCGCGATGATGCGCCGCGCCATGGGGCCGCCCTGACTGCCCAATCCGATGAATCCGACTCGCATATCCGTACCTCTTCCGTCGAATGCCGCTGTCACGCCGTGGTTTCCGGCTGCTGCGCGGGAGCGGGTGCCGGACGCCAGAAGGTCGCCAGCAGCCCGGCCGTCGCGACCACGGCCACCCCGGCCGCGATCGCGCCGCCCGCCCAGCCAACGACCTCGATATCGGTGGCGTGGTCGAGCGAGAGCCATCCCGGGCCCAGCACGGCCGTGGCCAAGGCGGTGACCGCGAGCACCAGTACGTACTCGTAGCCCTCCTTGAAGACGAAGAATCCGTTCGGGCGATGCGCCAGCAGCCCCGCCACGAGCATCACCGAGATGATCGCCGCACACGCCAGCGGCGTGAAGAGGCCCACGATCAGCAATGCGCCCGCACCGATTTCGGTGACGACACTCAGCCAGGCCTGCAGGATGCCGTTGCGCAACCCGAGCCCGGCGAACCAGCGGGCGGTCCCGTCGATGCGGCCGCCGCCGCGCCAATGGTTGTAGCCGTGCGCGATCATGGTCGCGCCGACCACCAGGCGCAACAACAGCAGTGCCACGTCGGCGACATCCATCCTCGCCTCACCTTCCGGGCCGCGTACCGTCGGCCCCGTCGAATTGGGTTGCAGAGCAGGAGAACCCGTTACCGGCGGCGAGCAGGCACTCCTCGGCGAAGGCCAGCACCCCCAGGTGGTAGGCGCGCGCGGAACAGCCCACGCTCAGGTTGTGCCCGCTGCCCGGCTGCCGGTTGAGTACCACTCGGGGCGCCGCGGTGAACGCCGTGCCGGCATGCGCCATCCCGTCCGGGTCGTTGCGCCACACCCGTTCGTGATCGCCGAGGGTGAAGCGCACCGGCACGCGGATCCGACCGGCCAGGGCCGGGAATTCGGTATCGGCCCAGTCGGTGACGGTCGCCGCTTCCAGCCGGGGTCCGTTCGCGGCGATCGCCGCGCCGCCGACCAGGTCGGGCGGATACAGCCGGGCCGGTTGCCAGAGCAGTTCGTTGAGTCCACGCGGTCGCGCACCGGGCCCGCGCAGCCCGGACAACATCGTCGCGGCCGCGGCGCTGTATTCGCGTCCGGTACCGGCTACTTCGAGGCCCAGCAGGTCGCGGCCGCGATCGTCGGCGGCCATCCGCAGGGCCAGCTCGCACCCCGCCGAGTGGGCGATCAGCAGTATGCCCGCAGCGCGCGCGTCGGGAAGCAAATGTGCCACCGCCGAATACATCAGGTCGACGCGCCGCCGCGGATCCCACAGCCGATCGGCGTACGGCGCCGACGCACCGTAGCCCGGCCGGTCCAGCGCCAGCACGGTGAAGCCGAGGTCGCAGGCGGTGCGCAGCAGCGACAACTCGGGGTGTCCCGGACAGTCGAAGTAGACGGAGGTGGTAGCGCCGCCGTGCAGCGCGACCAGCGTCGCACGCGGCTCCCGCGCCCGCATCAGAAGTCCCGACACCGCGATCCCGCCTGCCTCGGTCACCACCCGCTCCGGTGCCGCGGTCGAACGGTGTGCATCGAGTAGATGCGGCAGTCCGTCGGACGCGGCACCGATGGGTATGGACGCGCTGTGCTGCGCTCGCGGGCGGGGTGTCGCGGGCGCCATGGGCCGGCTCGGTGCTGGGGCGGGCTGCTCCGCGGGCGCGGTCATCGCTCGCTCCGCAGCAGCAGCACGCCGCTCGGAGTCAACCCACCACTGCTCGTGACCGCCAGCCGCGCGTCGGCGACCTGACGCGGCCCGCATTCACCGCGCAGTTGGGCGACCGCCTCGTGGATCAGGCCCATACCGTGGGTGCGCCCGTGCGAGAGCTGCCCGCCGTGGGTGTTGAGGGGCAGAAGTCCGTCGCGCGCGATGTTCTTGCCGCCGTCGAGGAAGTCCTTCGCCTCGCCGATCTCGCAGAATCCCAGCGCCTCGATCCAGGACAGGCAGTTGAAGCTGAAGCCGTCGTAGAGTTCGGCGACGTCGACGTCCTCGGGCCGCAGATCGGTGCGCGACCACAGATGCGCCGACTGCCCGAGCACCTGCGGTTCGTGGGTGAGGGTGCTCTGATCCCACTCCACCCGCTCCAGGATCTGAGTGCCCACGGCCTCCACGTACACCGCGGGTTTGGCCAGATCGGCCGCGGTATCGGCGGCCGAGACGATCACCGCCACCGCGCCGTCGCACGGCACGTCGCAGTCGTAGAGGCCGAACGGACTGGTCACCGGGCGTGCCGACAGGTAATCGTCCATGGTGAGCGGATCCCGATACACCGCAGTGGGATTCAGCGCGGCATTGGCGCGCTGGTTCAGCGCGATCCAGCCCAGCGTCTCCTTGGTCGTGCCGTAGCGATGGAAGTGCCGCTGCGCGTTCTGGGCGAGGGTGTGCGCCGCCGAGGTCGCCCCGAACGGCAGCTGCCAGCTGGGGGTGCGGCCACCGCCCAGCGGTGCCGTCGCACCGGTGCGGATCAGTTCGTTGTAGGTGGCCTCCCACACAGTCCGGAAGCACAGCACGTGCCGGGCCAGTCCACCCGCGACGGCCAGCATCGCCGCGATCACCGAACCACCCGGCCCGAAGGTTTCGATGCCGCCGTTGTACCAGGTCGGCCGCAGCCCCAGCGCCGACTCGAGGGCGGTCACCCCGCCCTCACCGAATCCGCCGACGTTCCCGCCGCCCGGGTACGAGGAGATTCCGTCGATATCGGCCATCGTGAGTCCGGCATCGGCGACCGCGCGTTCACAGGCCTGCACGGTCAACGCCAGCGGGGGAACCATCAGCCGCCGTCCGATCTCGGACATTCCGATGCCGGTCAGCGCCACCCGATCCTCGAATTTGGCGGCGGAGACCCGAGGCCGGACGTGCTCGGCGAAGCGGTCGGGGTCGATCTCGTCGGCAGGCAGCGGTGCCGGCTCCGGTTGTTCGGCCGTGGGCCGGAACAACGGAAGCCACACGTCCTCGTGCTGTTCGAATACGACCTCCATTCGCATACCGAGCACCAGGTCGGCGGCGTCGCAGCCGATGACGGTGGTGGTCAGGCGAATTCGCGGATCCTCCACCAGCGCGACCTGCCCGACCACGTACGGCGGTGGCAGCCCCGGCAGTCCGAACCGCTCGTTGTGCGTGAAGCCGATGAGCGTCGCCACACCGGAGACTTCACGCACGCCCATCTCGGTGCCCCGGCAATAGCGGCACACCGGCTGCGGCGGATGGATCAGCTCGGCGCAGGTCCGGCACTGCTGGATGCGCAGCCGATCGTCGGCGCCGGCGGTCCAGAAGAACTCGTTCTGCGCGGTGAGTTGCGGTAGCGGCCGCCCGGACGCGGTGGTCACCTCACGCCTCCTGCCTGTCGGTGCGATATGCGAATTCGGCTGTGCGCGAGGCTCAGTGGATGTCGGCCTGTTCCTTGCGGGCGGTCACGGGCGCCGCGAGCTGTTGCTCCTCGCAGATCGCCTGCAGCTTCTCCAGCGTCGCGTCGAGCCCCTCGCCCAGCCGCGGGCCCGGGGTGAAGGTCGCCGGCAGATGCCGCATGCCCTGGATGACGGCGATGGTGTCGTAGTGCACCGTGGTGTCGGGGTCGCAGCGGTAGTCGGGCATCCGGTCCAGCACCGCCAGCAGCATCCGCTTGAATACCGTGCGAGCCAGATTCGAGCCGATGCAGCGGTGGATACCGAGCCCGAAACTGTAGTGCCGGTTGCGATGCCGGTCGAGGATGATCTCGTTGGGGTCCTCGAAGATCGACGGATCGCGGTTGGCCATCGCCCACGACAGCCACAGCCGATCGCCCTCGGCGAATCGTGTGCCGACCACCTCGCAGTCCTCGGCGATGGTGCGGCCGTCGCCCGGGGCCGGCGTGTAGTAACGCAGGAATTCCTCGGTCGCCGAATCGAGCAGGGTCTCGCGTTCCGTGCTGAGGATTTCGCGCTGATCCGGATGCTCCGACAACCATTCCAGCGAATGCGCGGTGAGCGCCGTGGTGGTGTCGAAACCGCCGCCGATGATCAGTGCCAGCATGCCGAGCATCTCGAGGTCGGGCAGCTGGGCGCCATTGACCTTCGCCCGCACCACCGCGTCGATCATGCCGGGCCGCGGATTCTCCTTGATCTCGATCAGGTTGTTGAGCAGATCCAGGCCCATCTCCCTGTGCATCGCGGTGATCCGCTCGATATCCGGGGAATCGGGCGGGGTGTAGACCGCGGCATGGACCGGTTCGTTGTAGACCGTCCACTTCTTCAACGGAATGCCGAGCATCGCCAAGGTGAGAACGGCGGGAACGATATTGGCCAGATCGTCGACGAAGTCGATGCGGCCGGATTCGATCTTCTCGTCGAGCGCCGCGCGCACGACCTCGTCGATGAACGGAATCCAGCGGTTGACCGCCGCCGGGGACAGATACGGGTTGAGCGCCGACCGCAGTTCGCGATGCTCGGGCTCGTCCATCTCCAGGATCCCGCCCCGGATGGCGGCGGCACGTGGCGGTTTCGGAATCGAAATCCCTTGATAGCCACGGCGTTCCCCGGCGGTGTCGTGATCGTTGGACACGTAGGGGCAGCGGGCGAGTTCGAACACCTCGCGGTTGCCGGCGGCGACCCAGTGGCCACCGTAGGTGTCCGACCAGGCGATCGGGCAGTGCTGCTGCATGTCCTGGGTGATGGACAGGAAATTGTCGCGATACTCCGGGGCGTACCGGTCGAACGAGTACTGCGGTTGTTTCCGCTCGTCGTCCGCCGGTCCGGCCTCGGTGATGTTTTCGGCGGTCACGGCGTTCCTCTCAGGTGATGGTGATCGCTCGTTCCGGGCACGACTGGGCGGCCTCGCGGACCTGTTCCTCCTGATCGGGGGGAACGTCCTCGCTGACCGCCGAGGAGTGGCCGTCGATTTCACTGAGTACGAACGACTTCGGAGCGACCATGGCGCACAGGGTGTGTCCCTGGCAGCGCTCCGGATCGACGCGAACCTTCACGGTGTCTCCCCTTAGATGTGATAGTCGTACCACTTGAGGTATCCGCCGGCGTCCACCCGCATCTGCATGCCGGTGACGTAGCGGGATTCGTCGGAGGCCAGGAACAGCACCATGTTGCTGGTGTCCTCCGGCTCGATCCACGGCACCGGCATGGCCTGCTGCACATGGAACGCGGGCTGCGCGTCCTGCAGGGTCGGCTTCTCGAGATCGGGCCGGAACGAGCGGTACATGGGCTCGCTCTGCAACATGTCCGTATTGCAGTTGGTCGGATGAATGACATTGGCGCGGATGTTGCGCGCGGCGATATGCGTCGCCAATTCGTGCATGTACATCGACAATCCGCGCTTGGCGACCATATAGGCGATGCCGCCGGGATCCTTGCCGGGCTGGTCGACCTTGGCCACATCCATCAACGCCGCGGTCGAGCCGGTGGCGATGATCGAGGCGCCGGTGTCCAGATACGGCAGTGCGGCGTGCACGGTGTTGATCACGCCGATCAGGTTGGTGTCGATGACGTCGGTCCAGGCCTGCCACTGTGGTTCGCCCTTCATGCCGGCGATGCCGGCCTGGGCCACCACGACATCCAGATGCCCCAGCTCGTCGACGCCGCGTTTCACCGCGTCGCGCAGCGCGGCGATATCGCGGACGTCGGCCTGCACGGCGACGATCCGGCGGCCGGTCTTCTCCACCAGTCGTTCGGTTTCCTCGAGGTCTTCCGGCCGCGCCATCGCGTAGCCGATGGTCTCGATGTCCTTGCAGATGTCGACGGCGATGATGTCGGCGCCCTCGGATGCCAGCTTCACCGCGTGACTGCGGCCCTGTCCTCGTGCGGCACCGGTGACGAGGGCGACTTTGCCTTCCACGCGTCCCACTGGTGGTCCTTTCGGTTGTGTTGTGCCTCAGCGCGTTTCGCGCCGGTTAGGTATTGCGGCCGCCGTTGACGCCCAGGATCTGGCCGGTGATGTAGCCGGCCTCCTCGGAGACGAGGAACGCGCAGGCGGCGGCGATGTCCTCGGGCCGGCCGACCCGGCGGACCGGGGTGCGGGCGATGTGGTCCTCGATGGATCCGCCGAGCAGCTGGGCCTGTTCGGTCTTGCGCAGCATCGGTGTATCGATGAACCCGGGCGGGACCGCGTTCACGGTGATGCCCTCCGGGCCGAGTTCCAGGGCCAGCGATTTCGTCAATCCGTTGACCGCCGACTTCGCCGAGACGTAGTGCGACATGAAGGGTTGCCCGGAATGGGTGCTGGAGGAGGAGATGTTGACGATCCGGCCCCACTGCGCGGCGCGCATATCGGGCAGGACGGCCTGAATGCTGTGGAAGACCCCGTGCAGGTTCACCGCGATGGTGCGCTCCCACTGCTCGAAGCTCAGGTTGGCGAAGCGGCGGTAGCCTTCGGCGCCGGCGGAGTTCACCAGCACCGTCACCGGGCCCAGTTGTTCCCGGATCGCGGTGAGCGCGGCGTCGATCTGGGCGCGGTCGGTGACATCGGCGGTGTGGTCGAATTCCGAGTCGCCGGGCTTGATGTCGAGAGTGGCCACGTGAAAGCCGTCGGCGCGCAACCGATTCGCCACGGCCAGTCCGATGCCGGACCCGCCCCCGGTGACCACCGCTGTTCTCACGCCCACGGTTCGGCTCCCGCGATCGTGGTGCGGTGCAGTTCGCGTTCGGAGCTGGTGTCGTAGTGCAGGGCGCGGTGCAGGATTCCGGTGTTGTCCCACACCACCAGATCACCGACCGACCAGTCGTGGGTGTAGGAGAAGCGCGGCTGAGTCGACCACTCCAGGAGTTCGTCGAGCAGTGCGCGGCTCTCGGCCGCGTCCATGCCCACGATGTGGTCGGCGGTAGCGCCGATGACCAGTGAGCGGCGGCCGTCCCGGCGTTGCCACACCAGCGACGTTTCGTGTGTGGGCAGGTGACGCCAGTCGGCGACCTGCTCGGGGGTCGGGTCGGGGTGCACGAGGCGCTGGGAGGCCTCGAAGCTGTGCACGACGCGCAGGTTGTCGTAGCGCTTGCGTTCGGCCTCGGACAGTCCTTCGTAGGCGGCGTAGGTGCTGGCGAACTGGGTGCCGCCGCCTTCCATCGCCACATGCCGCGCGGTGAGCACGGTCGCCTTGGCCGGCACGTCGTTGGTGGTGTCGTCGATATGCCAGAAGAAGGTGCCCTCGAGATATTTCGCGGCCCGGTTCTTCTCGGGATCCAGTGTGATGGTGAAGATTTCGCGGCCTCCGGGAGCGAGCACCGTGCCCAGGCGCCGGCAGAACGCCAGCTGGGCTTCGTCGTCGAGATGCAGTCCGCGGACCACCAGGACGCCGCGCCACTTCAGGGCCTCGAGGCACCGGCTGATCACCGTGTCGTCGTGCAGATCCTCGACCCCGGTGACCTCCACTCCGATGGTGGGGTTCAGCGCTGTCGTCTCAACCACAAGAATCTCCCTTCCAATTGTGAGAACCGTACTCTCGCTCGGCGTTTCTCCGCAAGGTTTCCCTGGATTCGCGCGCGTTCCGAGGGTGGCCCGGTAACGGCAGCGATCGGTGGGACGGGTTCGGGCATTGCTGGGGCCGAACCTGCTCGGATACATTATTCTCCATTGTTGAGAATGGAATTTCCATGGGACGAGGAGACGGGATGCCACAGGGCAACGCGACGGCCGGCGACGGGCGCGCCGTCACCAGACGAATGCTGATCGACGGTGAACTCCTCGCGGGGGAGCGCAGTTTCGCCTCACTCAATCCGGCCACCGGAGAGATCTACGGGTATGCGCCCGAGGCGAGCATCGCCGACACCGAGGCGGCGATCGCGGCCGCGCGCCGGGCCTTCGACACCACCGACTGGTCCACGAACACCGAATTCCGCGCGCACTGCCTGGAGCAGTTCTACGCGGCACTGCGCGCCAACGTCGAAGACCTGCGCGAGCTGACCATCGCCGAGGTCGGCGCGACCCGGATGATGACCCACGCCAATCAGCTCGAGACACCGTTCGAGATCGTGAACTACTTCGCCGGTCTCACCCGCACCTACCCGCGCACCGAGGAACTCGGCGAGGTGGAGGACCGCGGCCGTATGCACCGGCGCTGGGTGGAGCGCGAGGCCTCCGGTGTGGTCGCGGCGATCGCGGCCTACAACTATCCGCATCAGCTGGCGCTGGCGAAACTGGCGCCGGCGCTGGCCGCCGGTTGCACCGTGGTGCTCAAGGGCGCCCCCGATACACCGCTGGCCACGCTGGCGCTCGGCGAGGTGATCGCGGAGCACACCGACATCCCGGCGGGTGTGGTGAACGTGCTGTCCGGATCCGATGTCGAGGTGGGCAAGACGCTGACCACTCATCGCGATGTCGACGTCGTCAGCTTCACCGGATCGACCGCGGTGGGCCGCCGGATCATGTCGGCGGCGGGCGATTCGCTCAAACGCGTCTTCCTGGAACTGGGCGGCAAATCCGCGATGGTCGTGCTCGACGACGCCGATTTCGGCACCGCCGCGATGTTCGGCGCCTTCAGCATCTGCAGCCACGCCGGGCAGGGCTGTGCGATCACCACGCGCATGCTGGTGCCGCGCGAGCGCCACGACGAGGTGGCCGAGATGGTCGCCGGATTCATGTCCAAGGTCAGCTACGGTGACCCGGGCGATCCGAAAAACTATATGGGCCCGCTGATTTCGGAACGCCAGCGCGACAAGGTGCACGGTCTGGTGCAGCGCGCGGTGGAGGCCGGCGCGAAACTGGTGTGCGGCGGGGAGAAGGTCGACCCGGGCTACTTCTACGCCCCGACCCTGCTCGCGGGCGTCGACCCGGACAGCGAGATCGCCCAGGAAGAGGTGTTCGGACCGGTGCTGGCCCTGATCCCGTTCGACGGCGACGAGGATGCGGTTCGCATCGCCAACAACTCCATCTACGGGCTGTCGGGCGGCGTGTTCTCCGCCGACGAGGACCGGGCGCTGGCGGTGGCGCGGCGCATCCGCACCGGAACGATGAGTATCAACGGCGGCAACTACTTTCACCCCGATGTGCCGTTCGGCGGTTACAAGCAGTCGGGCATCGGCCGTGAGATGGGCGTGGCCGGGATCGAGGAGTTCCTCGAACAGAAGTCCTTCGCAGCGGTGGTGGCGTGATGAGCGGCGGCAAACCCCTGGCCGGCATCCGCGTCCTCGAGGTCGCGATGTACGGGTTCGTTCCCTCGGCCGGTGCGGTGCTGGCCGAATGGGGGGCGGATGTGGTGAAGGTGGAACACGCCCGCACCGGTGATCCGCAGCGCGGGTTGCGCCAGATCGGCCGCTTGAAGGTCGAGGGCGATCCGAATCCCAATATCGAGCACGCCAATCGCGGCAAACGCAGTATCGGACTGGACATGTCGGTCCCCGAGGGGCGCGAGGTGATCTACGAGCTGGCGAAGACGGCCGATGTGTTCCTCACCAGCTTCCTGCCGCAGGCGCGCGCCAAATTCGGCATCGATGTCGACGACATCCGCGCGGTGAAGCCGGACATCATCTACGCACGCGGCAGCGCGCTCGGACCGCGCGGCGAGGAATCGACGAAGGGCGGTTTCGATATGACCGCCTTCTGGTGCCGTGGGTCGGTCGCCGCGACCATCACCCCGGAGGGGATGGACGGGCTCGTCTCCCCGCCCGGTCCGGCCTTCGGCGACACCATCTCCGGCACGAATCTGGCCGGTGGTATCGCGGCCGCGCTGCTGAAACGCGAACGGACCGGCGAACCGTCGGTGGTCGACGTCTCGCTGCTGGGCAGCGGCCTGTGGTCGATGGGCCACACCATCGCGCTGTCGGCACATCTGCGGCAGCCGTTGATCGCGCCCGCACCCGGTTCGCACGGGGCGCCGACCAATCCGCTGTCGGGCCTCTACGAGACCGCCGACGGCCGCTATCTCTCGCTGGTCATGTTGCAGCCCACCAAGTTCTGGGCCGACGTCATGCGCCACATCGACCGGCCGGAGCTCGCCGACGATCCGCGCTTCGCCACGGCGGAGTCGATCGCCGCCAATACCGAATCGGGCGTGGCGATTCTGCGTGAGGCGATCGGACAGCGCACCCTCGCCGAATGGACCGAGAAACTCGCCACCATGGCCGGGCCTTGGGCGCCGGTGCAGGACAGCCTGCAGGTCGGCTCCGATCCGCAGATCCGCGCCAACGACTACCTGGTGCGGGTCGGCAGCCTCGAAATGGTCGCCAATCCGGTGCAATTCGATCTCACCGCACCCGATACCGGGCCCGGGCCGGAATTCGCGGCGCACACCGAGGAAGTGCTGCTGGAGCTGGGCTTGGACTGGGATCGCATCATCGCGCTCAAGACCGCCGGCGCCATCACGTAGTTTCGCCCGCAGGAAGGCTGACATGCCCTGTGTCGCATCGATCGGAACCTATCTGCCCTGTTGGGGCGGACCGCGCGGCCGTGTGCCCGGCGCGGACGAGGACGCGGTGACCCTGGCCGTGGAGGCCGGGCGGGCCGCCCTCTCGGGCGCCCCGCGTGCCACCGCGTATGTCGAGCGCGTCGTCGTGGTGAGCCGGGATCTGCCGTTGCTGGAGAGCAGCAATGCCGCGGTGCTGCTGGCCGGGCTGGGTTTGGATCCCGAACTCGAGGTGATCGAACGACTCGGCGGCGCGCCCGCGACACTGGACGCGCTCAGCTCCGCCCGCCCGCGCACGCTGATCATCGGCGTCGACCTGGATCCGGCCGGTGCGGCCGCCGCCTTGGTCGCCGAGCGCGGACTGGCGGTGCGGACGGCGGCCCGGGTGGCGCGCAGTCTGCCGGTGCGCACCCGCAACGCCACCGGCGACGTCCACGATTACGGTGATCCGCGGCTGCTGCACGAGCGCGGCCTGCTCGCCTCGCTGGCCGCGGCGTGGGTGGATACGCCGGTGATCGTGTCGGGCGTCGACCACGAGCAGGCGGCCCACCTGTGCGTCGGTGACCCACCGCGACTGCCGACGACGGGGGCCGGGTCGAGCCTGTTCGCCCTTGCGGCACTGGCCGACTGGGGACAGACGGGGCTGCTCGTCGGGGTCGAGCAGGCCAGCCTGTCGGGAGTCACGGTCTCCGCGGGGCCGGTGCGGGTATACCGGCGCGAGCCCGCGGTGCGAGCCGAACCGGAGGCGGTCGCGGTACCCGGTGCCGACATCCCGATCTCGCTGGCCGCCTATGAGCGGGCCTTCGAGGCCAAGGTGCGCTGGGAGGCCGGGCGCCACCCGGGCCGCGACGAGCTGGATTTCCCGCCGCGCTATCGCCTCGGTGACGACGGCCGGCTCAGCACGGACTACACGCTGATTCCGCTGCCGCGCACCGGAACCGTGTACACCGAGGTGACGGTGCACGTGCCGGTGCCCGGTCTGCGAACACCGTACTCGCTGGTGATCGTCGAACTCGACGAGGTGGACGTGCGGGCACTGGTCAAGGTCACCGGCACCGACCCCGGCACGGTCCGCATCGGCGACCGCGGCCGCATGGTCCTGCGCCGGGTCGCGGTGCGCTCCGGAGTGCCGGACTACGGGTACGCATTCGAGCCGGACACGGAGGCGGCATGAGACACAATCGCGCAGCGCTCGTGGCGCCGACCGGGGTGCGGGCGCTCCCGCAGGTTACGGAGGCGGCATGAGACACAATCGCGCAGCGCTCGTGGCGCCGACCGGGGTGCGGGCGCTCCCGCAAATTACGGAGGCGGTATGAGACGGGTGGCACTGGTCGGCGCCGGGATGACGCCGTTCGCCGAACATTTCGCGCTCGGGATCAAGGATCTGCTGCCGATGGCCTTCGCCGAATGTGCGGCATCGGTGGACAAGGGGGTCGCGAAATCGGACCTGCAGGCGGCGTGGTTCGGGGCGATGGGCACCCCGGACGGGTTCCCCTCGGGCATTCTCGCCGACGTGCTCGGGGTGCCGGACCTGCCCGTCACCCGCGTCGAGAATTCTTGCGCCACAGGCAATGACGCGGTGCGCAACGCCCTGTTCGGCATCGCCTCCGGTGCCTACGATGTGGCGCTGGTGATCGGCGCGGACAAACTCCGCGAAACCGCCTCCAAGGACATGCTGTGGGAGTGGGAGGCGATGACCCGCGATATGGCGTGGGACTACCCGCTCGGCCTGATCGCGCCGGCCGGCTTCGCCCTGCACGTCGCTCGCTACCTGCACGAATCGCTCGCCGGGCGTGAGCATCTGGGCATGATCGCGGTGAAGAACCACCGGCACGGTGTCTCGAATCCGAAGGCGCGCTTACGTTTCGAGATCTCGCTGGAGCAGGCCCTCGCCGCACCGATGGTGGTCGACCCGTTCGGCGTGTACGACTGCGCGCCGCAGAGCGACGGCGCCGCCGCGCTGATCCTCGCCGCCGAGGACGTGGTGGATCGCTACACCGATCGGCCGGTCTGGATCAGGGGAGTGGGCTTGGGCCTGGATTCGGTGATGCACCAGCACAAACGGGATATGACCACATTCCCGGCGACGGTGCGCGCGGCGAAACAGGCCTTCGCGATGGCGGGACTGACTCCGGCCGATATCGATGTCGCGGAGGTGCACGATTTCTTCACCGGCATCGAGCTGATCAGCTACGAGGATCTCGGCTTCGCCGACCGCTTCGAGGCCTGCAAACTGGTCGACACGGGCGCGACCAGCGTGGGCGGTGCGCTGCCGGTGAACCCGAGCGGAGGCTTGAAGTCCAAGGGACACCCGCCGGGGGCCACCGGTGTGGCGCAATGCGTGGAACTGTTCGAACAGCTGCGCGGCCATGCCGCCAATCAGGTCGACGGGGCGCGAATCGGGTTGGCGCACAACCTCGGCGGCCCCACGGCGGTGTCGGCGGTGACGATTCTGGAGGGTCCCCACGGCTGAGATGTCCCCGCGCTGCGAATCCGAGGTCGTCGCGCTCGTCACCGGGCGCGTGGCCCGGCGGCGTGCCGTATTGGATTGGGCCGCACACTATGTCGGCCGTGACGGCACCGTGCATGTCGTCTGTGACGGCACGCTGGCTCCGGCGCTGGTGAGCTCGATCATGGTCGGCATGTTCGTCGATGCCGAACAGGTCGAACACGCCGATTTCGCGCAGACGGCGATGCTGCTGGCGCCGCACGGCTGTAACTGGACCTGGCAGCATCTGCCCTTCGGGGCCATCGGGCACGCGGTGGCCTTCGCGCGGCGCAAGAGCCTGCTCGCGGTGGTGCCCGCGCGATCGCAGTTTCTGCGCCCGCCGTCCGTGCGGATCGTCTGCCCGCAGTGAATGCCGCTGCGCTCCCCGGCAATCGGCCGCTGTGAGACACCTGTCCGAACTATAGTTTCGTTCGGGTGTGAGAAGGAGATCGCGATGGACCTGTCTCTCGTAGCGCCGGAACTGCGCGGACCCGCGCGCTGGTTGCCGCCGCTGACGATCGGCCGCCGCTGGGCATTGCGCCTGGTGCGCCTGGCCGCCGCGCATCGGCCCGCCCGTCGAATAGCGGGCGTGCGCATCGAGCACCTCGCGGCCGGCCGCGTACCGCTGCGTGTCTATCGCCCCACGGGTACTTCTTCGCCGGTTGCGGTGTTGTGGATTCACGGCGGCGGATACGTTCTCGGCAGTCCGGTCCAGGACGATGCCTTCTGTTCGGTCACCGCCCGCGACCTCGGGGTCACGATCGTCTCGGTCGACTACCGCCTCGCACCCGAACATCCCTTTCCGGCTCCTCTGCAGGACTGCTGGATCGCATGGATGTGGTTGCAGCGCAACGCCGCCCGATTCGGCGTCGATCCCGCCCGGGTGGTGCTCGGCGGGCAGAGCGCCGGCGGCGGCCTGGCCGCCTGCCTGTGCCAGCGGCT
>NZ_BDBF01000087.1 GCF_001612845.1 Nocardia elegans NBRC 108235
GGTTGGTCCGGTTCCCGAAGCGCCGCCCGCGCCCGAGTCCGCTGCGGCGGCGCCGTCGCAGCCCATTCCTCCGGCCCCCGCGGGCTGAAGGCCGAGGCCGGCAACGTCCTCAGCTCTCCCACCAGCGCTCGAGCACCAGCGCGACGCCGTCCTCCGAATTGGAGGCGGTGATCTCGTCGGCGGCGGCCTGGGCTTCGGGGTGGGCGTTGCCCATCGCCACGCCGTGCCCGGCCATCCGGAGCATCGGCACGTCGTTGGGCATATCGCCGAAGGCCAGGATCGCCGCCGGGTCCACCCCGAGCCGCTCGGCGACCACGCTCAGGCCGGCGGCCTTCGTGATCCCGGGCGCGGACAGTTCGATGAGCCCGTTGTTGGTGGAGTAGGTGATGTCGGCACGCCCGGCCAGGTGGGATTCCAGGGCCGACTGCATCTCCGCGCTGGGCGTTCCTCGCAGCCGGATCAGCATCTTGATCGCCGGCGCCGAGATGACCTCCTGCCGCGACACCTGGGTGTCGTCCGGATTCAGCCAGGCGTGCTCGTACTCGGGTGAGCTGACGAACTGCGGCGTCGCGGCATCGTGCGCGCTGCGGCCGACGCGCTCGGCGGCCAGCCCGCAGCCGGGTAGCACGCGCTCGGCGAGGTCGGCGATCCACGCCAGACTCTCCACATCCAATGTGCTGGTGTGCAGGATGCGATCGGCCGCACTGTCGTAGATCACCGCGCCGTTGCCGCAGACACACAGCGGAGGAAAGCCCAGGCCCTCGACCACCGGATCGATCCAGCGCGGCGGACGACCCGTGGCCAGCACGAACGGCACTCCATCAGCGATCAACGCGGCCACCGCGGTACGGGTGCGCGGCGTCACCCGTTCCCATTCGTCGAGCAGCGTGCCATCGACATCGGTGGCCACCATCTTCGGCTTCGGCAGACGCGTCACCTATTCCATCCTGCCCGAAATTCCGGCGCGGCTGTAATCATTTGCCCGCGCCCCGCCTGCGAGTGGGCCGGAAGTGGTGCACGATGTCACCGGTGGACTCGAGACCATTCCCTATGATCAGGGGCTAGTAACCGACCCGAGGGGACCGATGACCGGCTTTCTGCTACGACGTGCGCTCAACTATGTCGTGCTGCTGGCGCTGGCGTCGTTCCTGGCTTTCAGTCTGGCGTCGCTGACATTTCGCCCGCTGGACAGCCTCGAACAGCGCAATCCGCGACCGCCGCAGTCGGTGATCGATGCCAAGGCCCACGAACTGCATCTCGACCAGCCGATCCCGCAGCGCTACCTCACCTGGGTCGGCGGCGTGGTGCACGGTGACTTCGGCACGACCCTGACGGGGCAGCCGGTCAGCCAGGAACTGCCGCGCCGGATCGGGGTCAGTCTGCGGTTGCTGGTCGTGGGCTCGGTCGTCGGAACGGTCCTCGGTGTGCTGATCGGCGCGGCCGGTGCGATCCGGCAATATCGGTTCAGCGATTACTTCACGACAATATTTTCCCTGCTGGTGCTCAGCACGCCTATCTTCCTGTTGGCCACGCTACTGAAATACGGTGCGCTGGAAATAAATTCGGCTGCGGGGCAACAGATATTCCTCTATACCGGTGAAACCTCGGCCAATGCCGTGCACGGGGTGTGGAATCAGTTCGTCGACCGCGTGCAGCACATGATCGTTCCGAGCCTCGGTCTCGCCCTGGGCGCGATGGCCGGTTACAGCCGCTACCAGCGCAACGCCATGCTCGATGTGCTGCAGAGCGACTTCATCCGCACCGCGCGGGCCAAGGGACTCACCCGGCGTCGTGCGCTCTACAAACACGGCCTGCGCACCGCGCTGATTCCGATGGCGACCCTGTTCGCCTACAGTCTCGGCGCGCTGATCACCGGCGCCACCTTCACCGAGAAGATCTTCGGCTGGCACGGCGTCGGTGAATGGCTCGTCGACGGGATCAACGCGCAGGACATTTACATCGTGGTGACCGTCACGGTGTTCGCGGGATTCGTGGTGCTGGTTTCGGGCCTGCTGTCCGACATCGTGTATGCGATTCTGGATCCGCGAGTGCGGGTCGGATGATCGGGGCGAGAAAGTGACCGAAACCGAGATCATCGCGCAGGGCGCGCCGGAACCCGCTGCGGCCGGACGCCGAAAGCTGGTGTGGCGCAGATTCCTGCGTAACAAGCCCGCCGTCGTCGGCGCGACCGTGCTGATCATCATGCTGATCGGCGCCTTCGCGATTCCGCCGTTCCTGTCCTACGACTATCAGGAGCGCGACCCGTACGCGCTGCTGCAGCCCCCGTCGCCGCAGCACTGGTTCGGAACCAACGAGATCGGCCAGGACATGCTGGCCCAGACCCTGCACGGTTTGCAGAAATCGCTGATCATCGGCATCTGCGTGGCCGTGCTGACCTCGCTGGTCGCGGTCACCGCGGGGTCGATCGCGGGTCTGCTCGGCGGCTGGACCGACCGCGCGATCATGTGGCTGGTCGATCTGCTGCTGGTGGTGCCCAGCTTCATCATCATCGCGATCTTCGCCCCGCGCACCAAGGGCAGCAGTTCGATTCTGCTGCTGATCGTGTTGCTGGCCGGGTTCAGCTGGATGATCAGCGCCCGCATCGTGCGCGGATTGACGCTGAGCCTGCGCGAACGCGAATTCGTCCGTGCGGCACGGTACATGGGCGCTTCGACGCGTTCGGTGATCGTCACCCACATCGTGCCGAATATCGCCTCGATCCTGATCATCGACACCACTCTCGCCGTCGGCGCGGCGATCATGTCCGAAACGGGTTTGAGCTTCCTCGGATTCGGTGTGCAACCGCCGGACGTGTCACTGGGCTCGCTGATCGCCTTCGGCACCAAATCGGCTTTGACCTTCCCGTGGTTGTTCCTGTTCCCGGGTGGTTTCCTGATCGCGATCGTGCTGTGCGCCAACCTCGTCGGCGACGGCTTGCGCGACGCCTTCGACCCGAGTTCCAAGGGCGCGCGGGCGGGCCGGAAGGCCGACCGGGCGGCGAAGCGGGACAAGGCGCAGCGCGGGAAGTCGGCGCGAACCTCCAGTGCCGGTCCGGACGAGCAGGCGGACAAGAGGATTGAAGCGGCATGACCGATCGCACCACCGAATCCGCCGACCGGGCGGACGCGCGCCGCGGCACGACCGCACCCCTGCTGGAGGTGTCGGACCTGCATGTGTCCTTCCCCGGCGAGGAGGGCCGCATCGACGCCGTGCGCGGAGTGAACTACACCGTCGCCGACGGTGAGGTGCTGGCCATCGTCGGCGAGTCTGGCTCCGGCAAATCGGTGTCCTCGCTGGCCGTGATGGGGTTGCTGCCCGATCAGGCCCGCATCCGCGGCTCGATCCGCCTGCGGGGCCGGGAGTTGCTCGGCATGGGCGACAAGCAGCTTTCGGCGCTGCGCGGGACGCGGATCAGCATGGTCTTCCAGGACCCGCTCTCGGCGCTCACGCCCGTCTACCGGGTCGGTGATCAGATCGCCGAGGCTCTGGTCGCCCACAAGAAGATGAGCAAGTCGCAGGCCGCGGACCGGGCCGTGGAGCTGCTCGATCTGGTCGGTATTCCCGAACCGGCCGTGCGCGCCAAGGCTTTTCCGCACGAATTCTCCGGCGGTATGCGCCAGCGCGTGGTGATCGCGATGGCGATCGCCAACGATCCGGAACTGATCATCTGCGATGAACCCACCACCGCCTTGGATGTGACGGTGCAGGCGCAGATCCTCGACCTGCTGCGCAAGGCGCGCGACATCACCGGCGCCGGCGTCATCATGATCACCCACGACATGGGGATCGCGGCCACGCTGGCGGACCGGGTGGCGGTGATGTATGCCGGACGGATCGTCGAAAACGCCCCCGCCGCAGAGCTGTTCAACTCGCCGCGGATGCCGTACACCGTCGGCCTGCTCGGTTCCATCCCGCGGATGGACGGTCCGGCCCGGGCACCGCTCATCCCGATCGTGGGTACTCCCCCGCCCATGCACGCCCTGCCGCCGGGCTGTCCCTTCGCGCCGCGCTGCCCGGTCTCGATCGACGACTGCCTGGCCGCGGAGCCGCCACTGCAGGAAACCGCGGCCGCGCACCGGGCGGCCTGCATCCGCACCGCCGAGGTGGGGACCGCGGACCTGTTCGCCGCCTACCGCCACGACACCGACAGTGTCGCCGCGCCGGAACCCGCCGATTCCGATGTGGTGCTGCGTGTTTCGGGCCTGACCAAGACGTTCCCGGTCACCTCCGGTGTGGTTTTCAAGCGCCGCACCGGCGAGGTGCGCGCGGTCGACGGCATCGACTTCGCGGTCCGCAAGGGACGCACACTCGCGCTCGTCGGTGAATCCGGATCCGGGAAATCGACGACGCTGAGCCAGATCATGGACCTCGTGCAGCCGCAGGCGGGCACGATCGAGGTCTTCGGCGAGGATGTCGCGACGCTGAGCAAGCAGCGCAAACGCGATATCCGCCGCAAATTGCAGATCGTGTTCCAGGATCCGGCGTCCTCGCTGGATCCGCGCCTGCCGATTTTCGACGCCCTGGCCGAGCCGTTGCGCGTCGACGGCCGGTCCCGCGACGAAATTCGCAAGCGGGTACCGGAATTGCTGAAGCAGGTAGGACTGCGCGCCGAACACGCCGATCGCTATCCGGCCGATTTCTCGGGCGGGCAGAAGCAGCGCATCAATATCGCGCGGGCGATGGCGCTGGACCCGCAACTGCTGGTACTCGACGAGCCGGTGTCCTCGCTCGACGTTTCCATTCAGGCCGGGGTGCTCAACCTCCTGCGGGATCTGCAGGCCGAACGCGGGCTGTCGTATCTGTTCGTCTCCCACGACCTTTCGGTGGTCCGCAATCTCGCGCACGATATCGCGGTCATGTATCGCGGCAAGATCGTCGAATCCGGTCCGGCCGAGCAGATTTTCGCATCGCCGCACCACGAGTACACCCGCGCGCTGATCGACGCGGTTCCGCTTCCGGTCGTCGCTCGCTAGGAGTTCGTCGTGAGGAAACGTTCGCGGACATTGCGTTCGATCGCTGTCGTAATGGCGGCCGGGGTGGGCATCGCGCTGGCAGGCTGCGCATCGGTGAACACCACGAACGGGCCCGCGGCCCTCGGATCCGCCAACGACATCAATCCGCAGCCGCGCGATGCGGTGCGCGACGGCGGCAACCTGCGGTTGGCGATCAGCGGATATCCGGCCAATTGGAATTCCCTGTCCATCGACGGCAACGAGTTGGAGACCGGGGAGGTGCTGTGGCCGTTGATGCCGCGGTCGTACCTGATCGACGCGACCGGCCAATTGACGATCAACAAGGACTATTTCACCGATATCCAGCTCACCGGCACCGATCCGCAACAGGTCACCTACACCATCAACCCCAAGGCGGTGTGGAGTGACGGATCACCGATCACCTGGGAGGACATCGCCTCCCAAGCCCATGCGCTGTCGAGTGTGGACACCCGCTATCTGATCGCGATCAACAACGGATTCGATCGGGTCGGCAAGGTCGAACGCGGGGTCGATGACCGACAGGCCGTGATCACCTTCAAACAGCATTACGCGGATTGGCGCGGTCAGTTCGCCGGAAACGCGATGCTGTATCCGAAATCGGTCACCGCCGATCCGGATACCTTCAATCGCGCGCTCGCCGGCGGCATCGCGCTCACCTCCGGGCCGTTCGCGGTCCGCTCCACCGATCGCACGCAGGGCCGAATCGTGCTGGGCCGCAATCCGAAATGGTGGGGCGATACTCCGAAACTGGACACCATCACCTTCAGTGTGATGGATCAGTCCGCATATGCGGCGGCCCTGCAGAACAACGAACTCGACGCCGCGCGCCTGAACTCCATCGAGGATCTGGCGACCGTGCGCAGCGGTTCCGAACTGGTCGTACGCCACGCCCCGGGAAATCTGTGGCGGCACATCACCTTCAACGGCGCGCCCGGTTCGATTCTGGCGGATCCCGCCCTGCGGGTGGCGATATCGAAGGCCATCGATCGGCAGGGCATCGCGAATGCGATCGAAAACGGTCTGGTGTCGAATCCTAAGCCGTTGAACAATCACATCTTCGTCCAGGGACAAGAGGGCTATCAGGACAACAGCCTGCCCTACGATCCCGAGGCCGCGGCGCGCGAACTCGATGCACTGGGCTGGAAACAGCAGGGCGATGTGCGGGTGAAAGACGGCCGCCGCCTCGAGATCCGCGATGTGATGTACAACGACCCCACCTGGGTTCGGGTCGCGCAGATCGTCCAGGGCGACCTCGCGAAGGTCGGGGTGAAACTGACCATCGCCACCCGGCAACGCCAGGGTTTCTTCACCGACGCGATGATCCCCGGCGATTTCGATATCGCCCAGTTCCAGTTCTCGGGCGACGCATTCCCGTTCGGGAGCATCCCGCAGATCTACGCCTACCACCCCGATGACGAGCAGAGCAATTTCGGTCGCATCGGCTCCCCGGAGTTGAACGCACTGATCGAGCAGACCCTCAGTGAATTGGATCCGAAGAAGGCCATCGAACTCGCGAACCAGGTGGACCGCAAGGTTTTCGAAGAGGGTTTCTCGCTGCCGCTCACCCAGGATCCGGGCAACTACGGCGTACGGACCACCGTCGCCAACTACGGCGCTCCCGGCCTGGCCACCTACGACTACACCAAGATCGGCTTCGTCAGTTAGCCGCCCGTCCCGACGAAAGGAGAACGAAACCATGCGGATTCGTTCGACAATAACCCGGCTCGCGATCCCCGCGGTCGCGTTCGGATTGCTGCTGTCGGGGTGTTCGGGCTCCACGACCGGGACCGGGAGCTCCGACCTCGGCACGACCAACGACATCAACCCGCACGACGTCGCCGACCTTCGCGACGGCGGAAATCTACGGTTGGCGATCTCGGAATTCCCGCCGAACTGGAACACCCTTCAGATCGACGGCAACAACTACGACATCACCGCGGTCGAGCGGCCGATGATGCCCCAGGCATTCACCATCGACGCCGCCGGTGGCACGCATCTCAACACCGACTACTTCACCAACGTCGAGTTGACCGGCACCGATCCGCAAACCGTCACCTACACCATCAATCCGAAGGCGGTGTGGACGGACGGGACGCCGATCACGTGGGAGGACATCGCCGCTCAAGCCGAGGCGCTGAGCGGTCGCAATCCGGAGTATCTGATCGCCAACAATATGGGTTTCGATCGGGTGGCGAAGGTCGAGCGCGGCGTCGACGACCGCCAGGCGGTGCTGACATTCAACAAGCATTTCGGTGAATGGCAGGGCCAGTTCTCCGGCAACAGCCTGCTGTACCCGAAGTCGGTGACCTCGAATCCGGAGGCGTTCAACAAGAGTCTCGTCGACGGGATCAAGGTGACGGCCGGACCGTTCGTGATCCAGTCCACCGATCGAACTCAAGGGCGTATCACGCTGGGGCGCAACCCGAAATGGTGGGGCGCGACGCCGAAACTCGACACCGTCAATTTCAGCGTGCTCGATTCGGCGGCGCTGGTCCCCGCATTGCAGAACGACGAACTCGACGCGATCGGAATCGGTAGCCGCGGCGATCTGCTGACGGCTCAGGGCGTTCCGAATGTCTCCATCCGCCGCGCGCCCGCGCTGCAGTGGTCGCATCTCACATTCAACGGCGCCCCAGGGTCGATTCTGGAGGATCCCAAGGTTCGCGTCGCCGTCTCGAAGGCGATCGATCGGCAGGGTATCGCGAATGCCATTCAGAACGGACTCGTCGCCGAACCCAAACCGCTGAACAATCACATCTACCTGGAGGGGCAGAAGGGCTACCAGAACAATGCCCTGCCCTACGACCCGGATGCCGCCGCCCGCGAACTCGACGCCCTCGGCTGGAAATTGGAGGGTGACGTGCGGGTGAAGGACGGCCGCAAACTCGAGATCCGCGATGTGATGTACAACGATCCGTCCTGGGTGCAGATGGCGCAGATCATGCAGCAGAATCTCGCCAAGATCGGCGTGAAACTCACGATCGACACTCGGCCGGGACAGGGGCTGTTCACCAATGTGTTCCAGAAGGGCGATTTCGATCTGGCGCAGTTCTCCTGGGTCGGTGACCCGTTCCCCTTGGGTAGCATCAGCCAGATCTGGGGATACGACCCGAACAACTGGCAGGGCAATTACGGCCACATCGGTTCCCCGGAACTCAACGATCTGATCGAGAAGACAGTCTCGGAATTGGACCCGAACAAGGCCATCGATCTGGCCAATCAGGTCGACCGCCAGATCTTCGCCGAGGGTCATTCTCTCCCGCTGCTGCAGTCGCCCGGCATCGTCGCGACCCGTTCCAATCTCGCCAACTACGGCGCGCGCGGCCTGGCCACCCTCGACTGGACGAAAGTCGGCTACCTGAAGTGATTTCCGGTACCGGCCATCCCCTGGCCTATCCGGTTCTCACCACGATCGGCGCCCTGGTGATCTGCATCGCCTGGGCGCCGTTCGCCGATTCGGAGCAGTTGGCCATGTTGGCGGCGGTCGCACTGGTTGTGGTGTTGTACAGCGGATTCCGTCTCGCGGTGGCGTTCGGGGTGGCGCCGTGGCGCACGATTCCGGCGGGAACGTTCCGGGTGAAGCGGGTACGCCAGCAGAACCGGTTGCTGAGCCGATCGTGGCTCGAACTCAGCTCGGAAGGCCGCACCAGCTGGCTGCCGGTCTATTTCGATCCCGCACTCGTCGGCCTGACGGAATCCGATGCCACCTGCGATGCCACCGTGGCCGTGAACGGCCACCGCCTGTTCGTGTCCGGCGCCGCCCGCGACTCCGAACCGCAAGGCCGCCTGATCGACAACCCGACCCGCCCCGACCCCGACGGCCCCTCCCACGCCGCCGCGTCCACCCGCCTGGGCCGCCGCCTGCTCCTCGACGCCCAGTTCGCCGTCGTCGCCCCCTTCGCCGGCCTGCTCTGGATATACGTCGCCGGCGGCGGCCTCCCCGCCTTCGCCGGAGCGACAGTGGTAGCCGCCGCCACCGCCACCTGGTTCGCCGCCATCCGGGGTTCGGATCCGAGCTGAGGAATCGACCCAGCCCATCGCCTGGACCGCCGATGGGCCCTCACATACCATCGGGGCATGTGCGATAGCGGGGGGAATTCGCCGGGTCCTGGCCAAAATTTCTCGGTTGTGCCCGAACAGGTGCGCGATGTGGGCGTCTACATCTACGGTTTGGCCGAAACACTGCACAATGCATTGGATTCCGCAGCCAAAGACGTGTCGGAATTGCTGACCGACAGCTGGACCGGCGACTACGCCGACGAGTTCTCCGAAGGCTGGACCGAGGTCCACGACGGCGGCCGGCAGATCTTCCAGGCGCTCGCCACCTTGGCCGAAAAGCTCGGTGTTACGGCGGAGACGTTTCAGTCGGTCGACGCGAACAGCGCTGCCGCTCTGAACATTCCGAGACTGGACTGGACCTGAACGGTGGCCTCGCGATTCTCGGTAGACCTCGAACAACTGGACCACATCGTCACCCGCCTGTCCGGCCTGGCCGGCTTCATCGAGGACCACCTGTCGGATATCGAACAGCGAGTGGCGAGTTTGCAGGGCACCGGCTGGGAAGGCCTGGCCGCCCGCGCCTACGACGACGCGCACCGCGAATGGATCAGCGGGGCGAGGGAACTCGTGGAAGGCGTCAAGGACATGAGCGACACGGCCAAAGAGGCCCACGCCGCCTACATTCGCGCGCTGGAACTCAACTGGCGAATGCTGCAGAGCGGCAACAGATGATCGTCGACTGGGAGACGTACTACGACGCCGCCTCGGAATGCCACCAGCTCGCCGATGACATCCGCCGAGCCGACAAGCCCGTCCATGACGCGGTCAAGGGTGAATGCGCGGGCATGGCCGGCGACGCGCCTGGATGCAAGGAGTGGGGTGGTGCTTACGACGAATACGCACAGGAAACTATGCAGGCGTGTTCAAGCCTGGCCAATGCGCTAACGAATTACGCCGCGGTGCTCTACGCCCAGGGCTACAACTGGGGCGTCACCAACAAATCCAATCCACCCCCATCTCGGCCCTCTATCAGCCAGGTCGGCGAGTACAAGGTTGTCATCCCGACGTCGGTGAGCAACAACGGACTCGGTTTCACTCGTCAAAACGACGCCGATTCCTTCTTCGACAAGCTTGTCCGCCAGGTCGAGGACACGTTCGGCAAGCTTCCCAACGGTGACCTACTCAAAATCGAGAAGGCGTACCGCATCTGGATGAGTTTTGCCGCGAATCCTACGATTACTGACGCGCACGACCGTATCATGGTCATCTCGGACCATTTTATAGGCATGGATGACGCCGCCCATCGGCAGGAGATCCAAAACCGCCTGAGCCAGCTGCAAACAAGCGCCAAAACCGTCGCGCTCGCAGCAGAGTATCTGAGCGAGGCGATCTACGACTATTTCGAAGCCACCAATGCCCTGGGCACGTCCTGCGCTGACAGAATCAATCGCAGTGAGTCGAGAGTCGGTGTTACAGCTGTCGCCCGCTGCGGCGTATCAGGCTGTTTATTCGACCTCGCGCTCTCCCCAACCGATCCTCATAACCCCGCCAAAACTGTCAGTGGCGTGATGGATGCAATACAGGGCGCTTACCAGGCGAGTAAGATGCCCGACGTCCTCAACATGCGAGCTCTCGATGCCCGAGCTTCCGGCACCGACCAAGCGTTCAAGAAGGTCCGCGAACTCGATCTCGCCACGACGGCCCTCAGGCTTTCAGAATTCAACTATATGCAGGCCATCCTCGTCGATGAGTCCAGTCAATCGGGCGGCGGGATATCGCACAGCGAGCAGGCGAGAGCCCGGGCCGTACACGATATAGTCACTGATGACTCCGGAGCATTGATCGGCGAAGAGGACGCACAAGGGGTCCAACTCGTATCTGCACAGGAGTTGGAACAAGCTCACAAAGAGTTACTCGAGAAGCTTGGACCGCCACAAGTCAAACACACCCCGAAGGGCGACATCGAGGTTTGGGAGATATCCAAAGATCCCAAATCGAATGTAACCTACAGGCCCTTCAGCCAATCCGGAGGGGAGACATTGGACTTTAACGACGTACCCGGCGTTAGTATCAAGCGGTGGCACATCAAGTAGGTCGAAGCATCGGTCCGAGTGAGACGAGGTTGATTAATGGATGAACTTGTGACGTTTCGCGAGTCACAATTCATAAACTTCCGCGACTACGAGTTCGACAGCGGTGCCCATCATCTCTACAGGTGGATCGTAATCAAGACGTACGACCTGGCAGGCGCCATATCGGATGACAAGGCCATCATCGCCGGCGTCATCGGTTCCGTCGAGTACCGGGACGATTATGTGGGTGGCGGCGTAGATCCCAATGGTAACGTCCACGGGCCCTACTGGCTGACGTCGATAAGTCCGGCCTGTTACCTTCCTCGAGACGGATCGACCTTCCGCCGCGTTCTGGATGAGTGGCTCGGCATGGGAGGGGTCATCCCATCCGGACTTCGTTCGGTGATCGACGAGGCCCTACGTCCGCTATATGACCCGAGCATCAGTTGTTATGAGCTACCACGGCTGAGCGAGTCAGCGATAAATGACTACGCGGATATTCATAGTAAGTACCATGAGTTTCTATTCATATCTCGCAATGAGAAGAAGGCCGTCCTTCTGGTGGCCTCGGACGATTGACTTCCGATCCCCGCAGGCTGCGGAGCCGATCACCCTTGGGCGCGTTTGGCTTTCGCGGCGGCGCGGCGTTCCATCTCCTCGCGCTCCAGTACCTTCGCCTGCTCCAATGTCGGTGCGGTACCGCCCAGTCGGGCGGGGACCCAGCGTGCGCCTGGTGGCATTTCGTAGTCTCGTTGTGCCGCGTCGAGCAGTTTTTCCATGCTGGAACGCAGGGTGGCGGTCAGGTCTTCGGCGGGTTCGGCCGGGGGTATGGGTTCGCCTACCTGGATGTTGATCGGGAAGTTGTGGCGGCCCAGTTGTTTCGGGATGTCTTTGGTCCAGACGCGTTGGGCGCCCCAGATCGTCATGGGGACGATGGGGACGCCGGCTTCGATCGCCATGCGGGCGGCGCCGGATTTGAATTCCTTCAGCTCGAAGCTGCGGCTGATGGTGGCTTCGGGGTAGACGACGACGATTTCGCCGTCGCGCAGGGCGGTGACGGCGCGAGAGTAGGACTCGGCGCCGGCGGTACGGTCCACGCCGATTGCCTTGCAGTGCTTCATGAGCCAGCCGACGATGCCGTGTTCGAGTTCGGCCTTCATCATGTAGCGGACATTGCGGCCGGATTCGCGGCCGACCAGTCCGACCTCCATGAAGTCCAGGTAGGCCGTGTGATTCACGGCCAGGACCGCACCACCGGTGCGCGGGATGTTCTCGCCTCCGACGATGTCGATCTTCAGGCCCTGGGCCCAGAAGATGGTACGGACCAATCCGGCGAGGACGTCGAAAACGGGCTCTCGCGTCATCGGTGAATCTCCTGGTACTACCGGGCCGACCCTGTCGTCAGGAGTCGGCATCTCCCGCTTCGGCGGCACGACGTGCCGCGCGCGCCTCCGCTTTCGCCTTCGCCTCGGCGGCGTCCATCGCGTCGGCTTCCTGCAGCGTCGGTGCGCCGCCGCCCAAGCGGGCCGGCACCCAGTATGCGCCGGGCTCGTGCGTGTAGTTCTTCTGCAGGCCGAGCAGCATTTCCTGCATGGTCGAGCGCACGGTCTCGGTGAGTTCGGCGACGGCCTTCTCGTCCGCCTCGGCGGGCGGCAGGATGGGCTTGCCGACGGCGATCGAGATGGGAGTGTTGGTGCGGCCCAGGCGCTTCGGATGCCCCTTGGTCCAGACCCGCTGCGCACCCCAGATCGTCATCGGAATGATCGGGACGCCGGCCTCGATGGCCATCCGGGCGGCACCCGACTTGAATTCCTTGATCTCGAAGCTGCGGCTGATGGTCGCCTCGGGATAAACCCCGACCAGTTCGCCGCGGCGCAGATAGTCCACGGCCGCCTTGTAGGAGTCCGCGCCGGCCGCGCGGTCGACCGGGATGTGCCGCAGGACGCGCATGATCGGCCCGGAGATCGGGTTGTCGAAGACTTCCTTCTTCGCCATGAACCGGATATAGCGCTTCGGCGTCCGCGCGGGCAGGCCCGCGTAGGTGAAGTCCATATAGCCGGTGTGGTTGATCGCGATGACCGCGCCGCCCTGCGCGGGGATGTTCTCAGCCCCCGTGACGTCGAATTTCAGTCCCTGTACGAAGAAGACGGTCCGGGCCAGGCCGATGATCGTCCGGTATACGGGTTCCACAATTCCGCTAGCGTAGTCGCTGTCACATTTTCGCTACCGACCGCCGCACAGGAAACGAGGTTCAGCGCAGTGGAAAGCCCCAGTCCAGCATCGCGTGCAGGCGGCCGGAAAGCACGAGGGGGTATGGGCGTAGCGCTGCATACCGGCCGCGCAGCGCGACGCGGCAGGCGGCTCTCGGCCGCGCGGGCAGGCGGTCTGGCGATCGTGGTCGCGGGCATCCTCGCCGGATGTGATTCGCAGGTCGGCATCGATGGCACCGACTATCACAAGTCCGACAATTCCTCCGCGGCAACGCAATCCGCCGCTCCGTCGTCCTCCCGTATCGCCGCTCCCGCACCCCGGGCCACCCCGGCGCCGCCCGAATCCGCGATCGCGGTGGCCCTCGTGACGGCCGATCCACAGGCCACCGAGGCCATGACCCGCTGGGTGAGCGATCTGCGGCAACTCACTCCGGCGGATATGGAAGCCAAGTGCTGGACGATGGCTCCCCGCAACGTCGAGACGATGTACTCCGACAAGTCGGCCATCGAGTCGGCGCTGGCGCAGCCGGGCAGCGACAACGGAACCGCCCTCGTGTGGAAGTCGGCGAGCGGAACCGCCGACGCGGTGACCGTCGTCGCCGAGCGAGCGGATATCGCCACCGGATATGCCTGCCCGCGGGTCTACCCCGCCGGCGCCGAGATCGGTTTCGGCACCAGCAGCGAGGCCCAGACCGCCGACGCCCGCCACGTCGTCCGCCGCTATCTGTCACGCCAGACAGGACATCCGATCGACACGGCGGACCAGGAAAACTCCCATCCTCTGTTGTGCACCGCCGAGACGACCTGGGATCCGAACGGCACCGGACGCACATCGCGCCCGCCGCTGGCGACCAATGCGGCCAAGCTCACCGCTGCGACCGCCTTCGCCGATCAGTCGCTCAGTTCCACTGCTCTGAACAGCACCTACCTGTCCATATCCGCCACGGTCACGGCGGGCGGCGGTCAGCAGGAACGGACATACACCGTCAAAGCGACCGACAGCGGATATTGCATCGGCGACGTTTCGGCCTGATGCGTGCAAGCGGGCCGGCATCGTTGCGATAGCCCGGCGGTACGCCGCGACGGCCCGAGACGGCAGCGGGCGCGACGACGGCCCGCCTGCCCTCAGACCAGTTCGGGGACGCGCAGATGCGCGAGGGCGACTTCGAAATCGCCGACTTCGAGCACGTCGACGCCCGCTCGACGGGTTCCCTCGCGGCGCAGGGTGGCAAGCTGCTCGCGATTGCGTTCGACCGCGTCGGTGCTGTCGAAGGTCTCGCAGGCGACACCGCGTCCGCTCGACCTGTCGACCAGCAGACTGGTGCTGCAGAATCCGGGCATCTGTTCCAGCTGCGACGACGCCATGGATTTGTAGGTCTCGATCGCCGTGTCGAACCGGCTCGGATCGTCGGACTTCGCCCACGTGAGCTGGGCACATGCCCCTTCGGGCAGGCGATGGTCGCGGTGCATGACCGCGACCTCCCACTGCTCGACCCGTGCCGACTCGGCGCCGAGCAACTGGACGGCGCGATCACGCAGCGAGCGCACCCGATCGGCGCTCTCGCGCATCATGTCCTCGGACTCCCACGACGTCGTCGCGATGCAACGACCGGATCGGCGGTCGACCAGCAACGACATCCCGATACAGCCGGGCATGTTTTCCAGGGCCGGCATCACCTCGTCGCGCATATGCGCGATTCCGGCGTCGATGGCGGAGAGCTTGGCTTGAATAGTCGTAGAACGTGCGTACACGGTCCCTTCCTCCGTACTCGGGGCAGCGCCCCGGTGGCGCCACCGTGCACCCTCTACACTGCGCCGGTGCGACGGCAGAGGCAATAGCGGCCCTCAGGCCGAGGAAGCCCGTTCAACCGCTACCCTGGGTGGCTGGTAGCCGGGTTCAGGAGGGACTTCTTCGTGCAGATCACCAGCGTCGGACATGCCGGATTCCACATCCGCACCGCGGCCGGGACGATCCTCTGTGATCCGTGGGTCAACCCGGCCTATTTCGCGTCGTGGGTCCCGTTCCCGGACAACACCGGGCTGGACTGGGACGAGCTGGGCAACTGCGATTTCCTCTACGTCTCGCACCTGCACCGCGACCACTTCGACGCGAAGAATCTGCTCGACCACGTGAACAAGAACGCCACCGTTCTGCTGCCGGACTATCCGGTGCCGGATCTGCAGCGCGAGCTGGAGAAGCTGGGCTTCCACACGTTCTTCGAGACCCAGAACTCGGTCAAGCACACGATCACCGGCCGGGACGGGCACGAACTGGACATCATGATCATCGCGCTGCGGGCGCCGGCCGACGGGCCGATCGGTGATTCGGGTCTGGTCGTCTCCGATCGCGAGACCGTGTGCTTCAACATGAACGACGCGCGGCCGGTGGATATGGATGTCCTGCACGAGGAGTTCGGACATATCGATATCCACCTGCTGCAGTATTCGGGCGCCATCTGGTACCCGATGGTCTACGACATCCCGAGCAAGACCAAGGCGAACTTCGGCAAGCAGAAGCGCCGGCGCGGGATGGATCGTGCGCGCAGCTATATCGAGCAGGTCGGCGCCACCTGGGTGGTGCCCTCGGCCGGACCGCCGGTGTTCCTCGACGACGAGCTGCGCTACCTCAACGACGACGGCGAGAACCGCTACTCCGCCGACAACGGCAATATCTTCCCGGACCAGATGGTCTTCCTGGAGCAGATGCGCATCCACGGCAATTCCGGTGGGGTGCTGATGATTCCGGGTTCGGTCGCCGATGTGCGGGGTAAGGAACTGGATCTGACCCATCCGTTCGATCCGGCCGAGATCTACGACGACAAGGCCGGCTACATCGAGCGGATGGCGCAGCGCATGGCGCCGGTGCTGGAGCGCGAAAAGGCTTCCTGGGCAACCGAAGACGGTACGCCGCTGCTGCCTCGGCTCAAGGAGCTGTTCGAACCGATCATGGCGCAGAGCGACCTGATCTGCGACGGCATCGGCTATCCGGTCGGGCTGGTGATGGGCGAGGAAACCGTGGTCCTCGACTTTCCGAAGCGGCTGGTGCGTGGACCCATCGAGGGAGAAGGCAAGTACCGCTACGGGTTCCGCATCGCCCCGCAGCTGGTGCGCACCGTGCTGCGCGACAACGAGCCGGACTGGGTGAACACCATCTTCCTGTCCACCCGCTTCCAGGCGTGGCGAATCGGCGGCTACAACGAATTCCTCTACACCTTCTTCAAATGCCTCACCGACGAACGTATCGCCTATGCCGACGGCTGGTTCGCCGAGGCACACGACGATTCCGCCTCGTGTGAGCTGGCCGGGTGGGAGGTGCAGCGCCGATGCCCGCACCTCAAGGCGGATCTGTCGAAATTCGGTGTGGTGGAAGGCAATACCCTCACCTGCAATCTGCACGGCTGGCAGTGGGATCTGGAGACCGGGCGGTGCAAGACGTCCAAGGGGCACGAACTTCGTTCCCGCAAGTTGTGAACAAGGGCGAACTATTCGTGCAAACCCGGGACGGCTGAGCGGATTT
>NZ_BDBF01000088.1 GCF_001612845.1 Nocardia elegans NBRC 108235
GAGCCGATGCACCCGGCGGGGCAGCCGGGCCGCGAGTCCCGCGGCGACCGCCGAGCCCGACGACGCGCCCAGCACGGCCACCCGCTCGAACCCCAGCGCATCGACGATGTCGGCGGTCACCGCGATTTCGCCGTCCGCATCGACAGGCATCCCCGCCTCGGACAATCCTCGCCCCGGCTGGTCGTACCGTATGACGGTGAACCGGGTCGCCAGCCGGGACACGAAGGCGCGGAACAGCGGATCCTTCCAGTTGAGGATCAGGTGGCTGCACCACCATCCGCCGATCAGCAATGCGGGACCGCTGCCGACCACCGAACAGGCGACCTCGCCGCCGACGGTCCGCACCCGGTGGATCACCTGATCCTCGGCGCGCACCATGCTCCACCCTCTCGCGCGGCGGCCGTCGAGGCCGGCGCATCGTCCGGCATCGATTATGGCCCGAAACGGCCATGACGCGAAGGGCCACCACCGGCCACACTCGTACACCATGACCACAGCAACGTTCGGCGAACGATTCTTCGCCAGCTGGTATCCGGGCTTCATGGCCCGCGTCGATCGGGCCGGACAGGCCGATCTGCGCCGCACCCAGCTCACCAACGCATCCGGTCGCACCCTCGAAATCGGGGCCGGCGACGGCCTGTCCGTCTCGCACTATCCGGACGGCCTGGACGAACTCGTCCTGCTCGAACCGAATCCGGCGCTGCGCGCCCGCTTGGCGGCCCGCGCAGGCGCCCTCACCGCACCCGTCACCGTCGTGGACGGCGACGCGCACCGGCTGGGCTTCCCGGCGGCCAGTTTCGACACCGTGACCGCCTCCCTGGTCTTCTGCTCGGTGCGTGACCCGGCCCGGGCGCTGCGCGAGGTCCATCGTGTACTGCGTCCCGGCGGCCGGTTCCTGTTCCACGAACATGTCCGGGGAACCGGCCTGCGCGCAGGCGTCCAAGACCTGCTCACCCCGCTGCAACGACGCCTCGCGGACGGCTGCCACGCCAATCGCGACTTCGAAAGTCTGCTCGCGGCAGCCGATTTCGATATCGAGGTCATCGAACACACGCGGATGCCGACCGCGGTACCGACCATCGTGCCCTTGGTCGTCGGCACCGCGCGCCGCCGGTGAGGGCCCGGCGCCGACAGTGCGGACCTCGCCCTCCTCGTCGAATTCGAAGTGCAGGGCGTCGACACAGCGTCTTCGGCGGAAACGCGTTCCTCCCGGTGCTGTTTCTGCTCGCGACGTTGCTCTCGGGCTCGTCGGTGCTTACCCAGGCTCACAACACCGATATCTACCTCACCGCCCTCGGCGGCGTGCTCACCCTCGTCTACATGACCGGCCTGGTGTTCCGTCCCCGCCGCCAATGGTTGCGGATGGGGCCGGATTCGCTGACCGTTCTCGTCGTGTACGTCCTCGGCGTGGTCGGGCTCGCCCTCATCCCGACCTGACCGCGATGGCGGTGGCGGGGTGGCGGGATTCCGGAGGTACCTAGGATCGAGGTGATCCACTGCCGGAGGATGCGAACAGACAAGGGGTGCGGGTGATTTCAGCACGCGAGATGTGGGCGGTGTTCGAGCCGATCCACGCGGTGACCTATTTCGCCCCGGAATGCCGGGCCGAATTCGAGCAGGCGGGTCTGCGCGGCTTCTGGCGCGGTTATTTCGGCGGTCGATCGGCGCCGTTCGGGCCGGTCGGTCCCGGTGTGGTGACGGCGGCCTTCTTCGGCTTCTCCCCCGCCATGGTGGCCCGCGCGCTGCCGGGCGTATGGGAGCTGGCGACGCCGCAGCGAGTGCTCGCGGCCCGCTCCGCCGGCGCCCGCGCCGCGCTGATCCGGCTCGGCGGAACCGACGAGGAGTACGCCGAGGCGGCCGAACTGGCCCGGCGGGCCGCGACAGCGGTCGAACTCGAAGGCAAACCCCTCGCCGCCGCCAATGCCGACCTGACCTGGCCCGACGACCCGCTGTCGGTCCTGTGGCACGCCTGCACGGTGCTGCGCGAGCACCGAGGTGACGGCCATGTCGCCGCGCTGACCACCGCCGGACTGACCGGATGTCAGAGTCTGGCCTGGCGCGCCGCCACCGATTCCGGACGCGACATCCTGCAACCGGCTCGCGGGTGGGACGACGAGCAGTGGAATCGCGCGATCGCGGGCCTGACCGGCCGGGGCTGGCTCGACGCGGACGGTCGGCCCACCTCGGCCGGTCGCGCCGAATTCGACGAGATCGAAAGGCGTACCGACGATTTGGCCGCGCGGCCGTGGCAGGAGATCGGATCCGCGGCGACCCAACGCCTCGCCGAGCTGCTGCGGCCGCTGGCCCGCGCCGCGCACACCGCTATGCCCGATCGCACCCCCATCGGCACGCTGCCCCGCCCCTGAGCTTCCCGATGCCCGCCGCGCCACCGACGAACCGGTGACATTCCTGCACGCCGCGGCGGCGCCGGCCCCTCGGCAGCGCGAGAGAGGGTTCCGGCGCGAAAATTGACCAACGTCCCACGCATCGGAGCCTTCGGCACGATTCGGCGGCGCGAGCGAACGCGGATAGTTGCCGTATGAGACCCGATGAGCACGTCGGCGACCCGGTCGGTGAGATCGGTGAGGCCCTCCCTGGACTCCGCGCCGAGGTCCGGTGGTCGCCGCAGCGCTAGGACGTGGGCCGTGCCGAGCCGGCATGCGGTGCTGCCCGCGGGCTTCGCAAGAACCCGGCAGGAGGCATTCGATGGTGTTTCGTGATCGCGTCGAGGCGGGCAGCAAGCTCGCGACGCGTCTGATGGCCCTGCGTGATACCGATGTAGTCGTGCTGGGCCTGCCGCGCGGCGGAGTGCCCGTCGCGTTCGAGGTGGCGCGGGCATTGCGCGCGCCGCTGGACGTGCTGGTGATCCGCAAGCTGGGCGTCCCCTATCAGCCCGAACTCGCCTTCGGCGCGATCGGCGAGGACGACACCCGGGTACTCAACACCCTGGTCGTGCGCCGCACCGGGCTGTCCGAGGACGACATCGACGCGGTGGAGAAGCACGAACGCGCGGAACTGGCGCGTCGCGTCGACATGTACCGGCAGGGGCGCGACGGACCGCCGCTGCGTGGCCGGACCGTGGTGCTCGTCGACGACGGCATCGCGACGGGGGCCACCGCCCGCGCCGCCTGCCGCGTGGCCCGTGCCCGCGGCGCCGCCCGCATCGTCCTCGCGACTCCGGTCGCCCCGCGCGAGGCATTGGCGTCGCTGCGGCCGGAAGCGGACGACATCGTCTGCCTGAAGACACCGCTGCTCTTCGACGCGGTGGGCCAGTGGTACCGGCACTTCGGTCAGACGAGCGACGCCGAAGTCGTCGATCTGCTCGCCCGGGCGGCGGTCGCCGCCCGCCAACGACCCGGCCTGGCCGAGCCCGACGATCCGCCGCTGGTCGACGACGAGGTCGCCATCACCGTCGGGAAGGCCGAACTGAGCGGCCACCTGACGGTCCCGGAAGCCGCGACGGGCGTGGTCATCTTCGCGCACGGCAGCGGCAGCAGCCGGCACAGTCCGCGCAACCGATTCGTCGCCACCGTCCTGCAGCGGGCTGGGCTCGGAACG
Organism: Nocardia elegans NBRC 108235; assembly: GCF_001612845.1. GTDB lineage: Bacteria > Actinomycetota > Actinomycetes > Mycobacteriales > Mycobacteriaceae > Nocardia > Nocardia nova. The sequence goes on from NZ_BDBF01000088.1 coordinate 3,559, forward strand.
TTGCTGTTCGATCTGCTCACCCCCGCCGAAGAGCTCGACCGCGCCAACGTCTTCGATATCGGCCTGCTGGCGAATCGGCTGGCGGGTGTCACGCGGTGGCTCACCGGGCTGCATTACGCCGACGACCTCCCGATCGGGTACTTCGGCGCCAGCACCGGGGCCGCCGCCGCGCTGCGGGCGGCCGCCGCGCCGGAACTGGGCATCGCCGCCGTCGTCTCCCGCGGCGGCCGGCCCGACCTCGCCGACCTCTATCTGACCGCGGTGCGAGCGCCGACCCTGTTGATCGTGGGCGGAAACGACCCGACGGTGATCGAATTGAACCGGTTCGCCCAGCGAGCGATGACGTGCGAGACGCGCGTCGAGATCGTGCCCGGCGCCACCCATCTGTTCGCCGAGCCCGGCACGCTGGAAGCGGTGGCCGAACTGGCCCGCGACTGGTTTTGCGCCCATTTCCGCGAATCCACGGCCGCCCGCGCGCGACCATGACCGGGTGAGAGGCGTCCTCACCGTCGTGCGAGACCTCGCCCTCTCCGATGGTGCGGACCAGAAAGACCCCGGTGAACACGCACAATCCGGCGATCCAGCCGACGGCGTCGGCCCAGGGCCAACGCCGTCCGCGCGCTGTAGTGGCGCAGCACCGTCCACTGAGCGACACCCAGGGAGAACACCACGACCAGGCCCCCGGCCGCCCGGCAGATTCGAAAATCCTTGATGGTTCCCGGTTTCCGCCATCCCTGCCACCGGCACCGAGCGCATCGGCGCACCACGGGCCGCATGGTCCACATTCCGGTGACTTTGGTCCATCACGAATTCTCGGGCCATCGGCGACGCTGGTACCGATGGAGACGAACGACCCCTTCGCCGCACTCGCCGAAACTCATTCGGCGGTGGTCGTGCTGTACGGAGACCGCGCCTACAAGGTCAAGAAGCCGGTGCGGACCGACTTTCTCGACTTCTCCACGCGGGCCGCGCGCGAAGCCGCCTGCATTCGCGAACTCGAACTCAACCGGCGATTCGCACCCGATGTCTACCTCGGCATCGGGCACCTGTCGGATCCGACGACCGATGCGGACGAACCGGTGCTGCTGATGCGCCGGCTCCCCGACGCCACCCGGTTGTCGCGGCGCCTCGACGACCCCGCCGTCGCCCGCGACATCCTCTCGGTACTGGTACACGACGTGGCCGCCTGGCACGACCGGGCGTCGACCGGACCGGCGATCGATCGCGCGGCGACGGTGACGGCGGTGCGCGAGCGCTGGACGTCGTTGCTGTCCGGAATGACCCATCCCCCGATCGAACCGGCCGCGGTACGAGAGCTGACCGAACTGGCGATGCGCTATCTCGACGGACGGAAGGCGCTGTTCGACAAGCGCATCGCCACCGGGCGCATCGTCGACGGTCACGGAGATCTGCGCGCCGACGACATCTTCGTCACCGACGACGGCGTACGGGTCATCGACTGCCTCGACTTCGACGACGAACTCCGCCACGTCGATCGGCTCGACGACATCTGCTTCCTGGCCATGGATCTGGAACGCCTCGGGTACCCGGATCTCGGCCGGGCCGTCGTCGAGGAGTATCTCGAAACGACCGGCGACCCTGCGCCGGACTCGCTGTACCACCACTACATCGCCTACCGGGCGGCGGTACGCGCGAAGGTCGACTGCGTGCGATTGCGGCAGGGGGAGCGCCACGCGGCGGCGAGTGCGGTCCGGCACGTCGAGGTCGCCCTGCGGCACCTCGCCGCCGGCGCGGTGCGCCTGGTCCTGGTCGGCGGCCTGCCCGGCACCGGCAAATCGACGATCGCCCGCCGCCTGGCCGCGGCGACCGGCGCGATCCTGTTGTCCAGCGACCACATTCGCGCCGTGGCGCGCGCCGAGGGGGTGCTGGACGGTGCGGCCGGAGAGTACGACCACGGCGCCTACACGCCCGCCGCCCGCGATCACGTCTACACGGTCATGTGCGCCGAGGCGCAGACTCTGCTCGCCGCCGGCCGGTCGGTCGTTCTGGACGCCAGCTGGATCGATGAGGCGCAACGACGCCGAGCGTCTCGGCTCGCGACCGACACCGCGGCGGAGCTCATCGAACTCTGTTGTAGCGCACCGGCTTCCGTGGCCGCCGCACGCATCGCGGCACGCAGTGGATCCGAATCCGACGCCACACCCGCCGTCGCGGCGGCTATGGCCGCGGATCGCGACCCGTGGCCCGGTGCGGTGGTCCTGAACACCACCGCCTCGGAGGACGAGACCGTCGCGGCCGCGCTGCGCAGCTATCGGCACACGAACGGACGGGAGGACTCGTGACCGCGGAACCGGCCGTCGACCTCACCGACGTCACCTACCGCCGCCTCGCCCCCGGCGACTGCGATGCGGTCCGGGATCTGCACGCGACGCTCGATCAGCGCGACGGCTACTACCGGTTCTTCGGCGCGCGGCCGAAACATCTCGAACAACTGGCGGCCGCCATTTCGCTGAACGACCCGAAGCACTGCGCCTTCGGCGCCTTCTGGGGCGGTCGGCTCATAGGTGTGGCGAACTACGTCGTGCTGCCCGACACCGACTGCGCCGAGGTGGCCATGGTGGTCGCCCACGAAGACCAGCAGTCGGGTATCGGCACCGCGCTGCTCACGCGGCTGGCCGAGGACGCACGACGGCACGGCATCGCCCGGCTCGCGGGTGACATCCTGGCCACGAATTCGAAGATGATGCAGTTGCTGATGGACATCGACCTGCCGATGTCGGCCCATCGCGACGACGAGGTCGTCCACGTCGTCCTGCAACTCGGCACGTCGTAGCTCGGCTGATCGTAGGCGGCCACCGGCTCCGATCAGCCCATTTCGGCTACCGGCGCCGCGGCCCGCGTCTGCTCCTCGTACAGCTGCTCGATCCGCGAGCGCAGCCCGGGAGCGGTGCCCGAGGTGGTCAGGGCGGCGGTCGCCGCGGCGATACCCAATCGGATCGCGTCGTCGAGCTCGTAGCCGCGCGTCAAGCCGACGGTGATGCCGCCGACCATCGCGTCCCCCGCGCCGATCCCGCTGCGCACCGGCACCGGTATCGGCGCGAACCATTGCGATCGCTCGGCCGTGACCGCCAGTACCCCCTCGGCGCCGAGCGACACGACGACGACCTCGGCGACCGAGGCGTGCACGAGTTCGCGGGCCGCGGCGGCCTGTGCCTCGCGATCGGGCAGCGCGCGCCCGACCAGCTGCGCGAGCTCCCGCACGCTCGGCTTGATCAGGAAGACGCCGCGCCGGATCGCCCGCAGCGCGGCCCCGGAGGTGTCGAGAATCATCGGAACACCTTGTGCCGCAGCCACATCGGCGAGAATCTGAAAGTAGTCGGACTCGACGCCGGGCGGCAGGCTGCCGCTGGCCACGACATAATCCGCTCCGGGCGCGCAGTGCTCCACCGCCGCCAGGCAGCGGTGCTGTTCGGCCGGTGTCAGCCGCGGCCCCGGGAAGACGAATCGGTACTGCTCCCCCGTGTCGTCGGCGAACACGGCCAGATTTTCCCGGCTCGGCTCGGCGGTGGCCACGGCGTGTGAGGGGATATTCGCCGCGCGCACCAATTGTTCGAGGAAGACACCGGTGTGCCCACCGGCGGGATAGATCGCGGTGACGGGCTCACCGAGGGCCGCCACCGTGCGAGCGACGTTGATGCCACCGCCGCCCGGGTCGAATCGCGGTGCGCTGCAGCGCATCTTGTCGGTCGGAAGCACCCGCTCGGTGCGGGCGGCACTATCGATCGCGGGATTCATCGTGAGCGTGACGATCGGCATACGGTCCATCTCACGGGATCGGCGGAACAGCGAGTAGAGCATTCCGGTCGGCTGCGGTGGTGACCGAAGTCCCGTGTCCGGTGCGAGCGTTGCTTCTACAGTCGAGTAGGAGCAACGTCACCGAACCCGGCCGGGTGCCGGAGGGAGGCCTCATGGTCCGCAGTACCGCACGACGGCCGGGCTGATCGACCGTGCTCGGCTCCGTCCCTCCGGATACCGACCGCGCGGCCGAGGTACCCGCTCAGGTCGAAGCCACCGAACCGCTGGACCTGCTGCTGCGGGATCTACGCAGTTCACGCGACGGCCTGTCCACCCGCGAGGCGCAACGCCGGCTGATTCACGCCGGGCCCAATACGCTGCGTCGCCGAGGCACCCGGCAATGGCCACGACAGCTGCTACGCCAGTTCACCCACCCGCTCGCGCTCCTGCTGTGGGCCGCGGCCGCACTGGCGTTCTCCGTCGGCATCGAAGCGGTCGCGGTCGCGATCGTGTCGGTGATCGTGCTCAACGCCGTCTTCGCCTTCGTCCAAGAGCGCCACGCCGAACATGCCGTCGAGGCGCTGGCCGCGTTCATCCCGTTGCACGCCACCGTTGTTCGCGACGGGTCGCGCCGGAGCGTCGACACCGCCGACCTGGTGCCCGGCGATGTGCTGATCGTGTCCGAAGGGGACAAGATCTCGGCCGATGCCCGCCTGCTCGACGGCGCCGTCGAGGTGGATATGTCGGCGTTGACCGGGGAGTCGGTGCCGGTCCACCGCAGCACCGGGCCGGTCGATTCGACCGTGCCGCTGTTGCAGGCCACCGACGTGATCTTCAGCGGCACCGCTTGCACCCAGGGTGAGGCGTCGGCCGTCGTCTTCGCCACCGGGATGCGCACCGAACTGGGCCGCATCGCCTCGCTGTCGGAGCGGGTGCGCACCGAGGAGAGTCCGCTCGAACACCAGGTGCGGCGGGTGGCGTGGCTGATCGCGGCGATCTCGGTACTGCTCGGCGCGGCGTTCATCCCGCTGGCGATCTTCGGGGCCGGGCTGCCGTTCCTCGACGCGGTGATCTTCGCCGTCGGGCTGCTGGTGGGCAACGTGCCCGAGGGGCTGCTGCCGGTGATCACCCTGGCCCTGGCCATCGGGGTGCGCCAGCTGGCGGCCCGCGGCGCGGTGGTCAAACGGCTCTCGGCGGTGGAGACGCTGGGGTCCACGGATGTGATCTGCACCGACAAGACCGGAACCCTCACCGAGAACCGGATGCGGGTGATCACCATCGCCACCGCCTCCGGTGAGATCGACCCCTTCGCCGCCACCGACGACGCGGAACCGGTGCGCCGGGCGGCGCGGGCGATGGCGCTCTGCAACAACGCTCATCCGGCACCGACCGGGGAGCTCGCCGGCGATGCGACCGATATCGCCGTCCTCGCTGCGGCGACAGCTCTCGATCCGGCGGGCCCGGACGGACATCGTTTGCGGCAGTTCGCCTTCGACTCCGTACGCAAACGCATGTCCACCCTCGACGACGCCCACGGCGTGCACACCGTCCATGTGAAGGGCGCACCCGAAACCGTCGTTCCGCTGTGCACGGCGGAGCTCGCCCCGGACGGAACCACCCGGCCGCTGACCGAGCGGCGGCGAGCCGAAATTCTCGCCGCCGTCGACGCGCGGGCGCACGACGGATACCGCATGCTCGCCATCGCCGACCGGCCCCTGCCCGCGGGCCGACCGGATCCGGCGACACCCGCCGCCGCCGAGACCGATCTCACCCTGCTGGCGGTCGTCAGCATCGTCGATCCCCCACGCCGGGAGGTAGCGGGCGCCGTAACCCGTTGCCGCACCGCGGGAATCCGGATCATCGTCATCACCGGTGATCACGGGGCGACCGCCGCCGCCGTCGCCCGTCAGGTCGGCATCGTGCGCGGCACCCCGGCCATCGTCACGGGCCCCGAACTCGACGCCATGAGCGAAGCCCAGCTCGACGATCTTCTCGCCGGCGCCGACGAGGTGATCTTCGCTCGGTCCTCACCCGAAGCCAAACTGCGCATCGCGGACGCCCTGCGCGCCACGGGGCACGTGGTGGCCATGACCGGCGACGGCGCCAACGACGCACCCGCGCTGCGGCGCGCGGATATCGGAATCGCCATGGGCCGCAGCGGAACCGACGTCGCCCGCGAGGCGTCGACGATGGTGCTCACCGACGACGACTTCGCCACCATCGCCGCGGCGGTCGAGTCCGGACGCCGGGTCTACGACAACATCCGCAAGTTCATCTTCTACATCTTCGCCCACGCCACACCCGAGGTGCTGCCGTTCCTGGTGTTCGCGCTGTCCGGTGGCGCGGTGCCCGTTCCGCTGACGGTGCCGTTGCTGCTGACCTTCGATGTGGGCACCGAAACGCTTCCCGCCCTCGCGCTGGGCCGCGAACGCGCGGAGCCGGGCATCATGCGACGGCCACCGCGGCCCCGCGGCGAGCCGGTGATCCGGCGCCGGATGTTGTTGCGCGCCTGGCTGTTCCTGGGACTGATCTGCGCCGTCCTGGCCCTCGCCGGATTCTTCGCCGTCCTGCTCTCGGCGGGCTGGCATCCCAGCGATCCCACCGGGCCCGGATCCGCACTGCACCATGCCTACCGGCAGGCCGTGACGATGTTGTTCGTCGGCATGGTCGCGGGCCAGATCGGCACCGCCTTCGCGGCCCGCACCGAACGCGCGTCGCTGCGGTCGATCGGGGTGTTCTCGAATCCGATGCTGTTGTGGGGCATAGGTTTCGAATTGGTGCTGACCGCTGTGGTGGTGTACGTTCCCCCGCTGCAGGACGTCCTGGGCACCGCGGCCCTCGCGCCGTGGATGATAGCGTTCGTCGTCCCGTTCCCGTTCATCGTCTGGGGATGCGACGAGGTGTATCGGTGGGTGTTGCGGCACCGGGTGCCCGAGCCGTCGGTGCCCGAGCCGTCGCCGGTGTCGGTGTCCGAGCCATCGTCGGTGTCCGAGCCATCGTCGGTGTCCGAGCCGTCCTAGCGTGTACGGCCGGTTCAGGCGGTGGCGCGGGCGCGGGCCAGCAGCGTCTCGATCTCGTCGGTGACCGCCGCCGGGATCAGCTCGATATCGGGGGTGGTGTCGTAGTCGCCGGTGATCCCGAAGGTGAACTGGCCGGCGTAGCTCAGCATCGCGACCGTGGTGCGCAGCCGCATGGCCACCGGGATTCCGGGCCAGACCTGCTCGACCTCGGCGCCCGCGATGCTCAGCCGGTGGCGCGGTCCGGGGACGTTGGTCGCGAGCGCGCTGATGCCGCGTTGCGGGAAGCGCGTGGCCAGCCGGAACGCCCACGCCGCCACACCGGCGGGCAGCCGGCCGGCCAGCGTCAGCAGTGACGCCTCCGCCTCCGCCTCGCCCCGCGCGCGATGGCGGGCGATGCGTTCGTGCACCGTCTGCAGGCGGTGTACCGGATCGGCGACATCGACCGGCAAGGCGGCGATGACGACCGAGACCCGGTTGCCCATCGCGTATTTCGCATCGGCCGAGCGCATCGACACCGGTATCACGATCCGTACCGAATCCGCCTGCGGTTCTTCGCCGCGTGCGCACAGCAGGCGTCGATACGCTCCGGCGAGCGCGGACACCGCGACGTCGTTGACCGTCGCGTCGAACGCGGCGCCGACCTCGTGCAGCTGCGACAGCGAGGTCCGCGCCACCGCATACCGGCGCCGACGGCCCAGCGGGCCGTTGAGCGAGGATGTCGGGGTCGGGACCACGGTATCGCGCAGCAGCGGCACCAGCGTGCGGGCCGTGCGGACAGCGAAACGGGAAGCGGTGTAAGGCAATCGGATCACGGTCCCCGCCGTGGCCCGCAGGCTCACAGCGGTGTCCGGCGGCCGCACCGGCAGTTCGGACGGCGATTCCGGCTCTTCGTCGCAGAGACTTTCGAAGACCGTGATGCCGGCGATCCCGTCGACCATGCTGTGGTGCGCCTTGACGATCACCGCCCACCGGTTCTCGGCGAGATTGTCGACCACCACGACCTGCCACAGCGGATGTTCGCGATCGAGGCGGCGGGCGAGCTCCTCCCCCACCAACTCGCGTAACGCCTGCTCGTCGCGGGGGCCGGGCAGCGCCGTCCATCGGACGTGGCGGGACAATCGGAAATCCGGGTCGTCCTCCCAGCTGGGCGCCGTGATGTCCAGCGGTGTGCGCCGCATCCGCTGGCGCAGGCGCTCGTTGCGGCCCAGCGCCCGGGTCACGGTCTCGTCGAACCGCTCTCGGCTGGGCACCGGCCCGGCGACGATCGCGATCGCGGCGATGGCGATATTGACGTGGCGGTCGCTGTCCTCCAGCTCCATGAAACCCGTGTCCAGCGGTCCGAATTCGTTCATGGTGGTGGCTCGTTCCGAAACATGCCGGCGATCTGCCGAGCTGGTGGGTTCAGTCTCGTGCGGTCAGTCGTGTCACCGGCAGATGCGAAGGTCGCCGCCGCGAGTGACGAAAGGCGGCCCGAGGCGGGCAGTGCTGCTCTGGCGAGGACACCGGTGGCGCGAGCGCGTCACGGCTGCGGATGCACCACCATGACCGGGCACCAGGCGTGCTGCACCAGCGAATGGGAGGTGGAGCCGAGCAGCGCGCCGAGCACCGCGCCCCGGCCGCGGCTCCCGACCACCAGCAGTTGCGCCGATTTCGACGACTCCAGCAGCACCGCACCGGGATCGGCCAGCGACACCCGGCGCGCAACGGCGACATCCGGATACTTCTCCTGCCAGCCCGCCAGCCGTTCGGCCAGCACGGCACGTTCCCGCACCTCGACCTCGCGAGCCGAATACAGGATGTGCGGATCGTCGGCGAACTGCCCGTAGTAGACGTCGTGGCATACGTGCACGGCGACGAGTTCGGCGCCGCGTTCGGCGGCTTCCTCGAAGGCCGCGCCGATGGCTGCCTCGCTGACCGGCCCGCCGTCGATGCCGACCACGACGGGCCCCTCGGTGTGCACGCGGTTCTCCTCGTGCGAATCGGTCCGCACCACCAGCACCGGCCCGGTCGCGTGGGCGGCCACCGCCGACACCGTGGACCCGAAGTGGCCGGCCAGCCGGTTCGTGCCGTGGGCCGCGAGCACCACGGCGTAGGCGGACGCACTGGCGTTCACCAGCGCCCTGGCGGGGTCACCGTCGAGGACGGCGGTCGAGATCCGCAGCCCCGGCAGCACCGCCCGGACTCGCTGCGCCGACCGTTCGACCAACGAGGCGCCGCGCTCCCGAGCCGCGGTCAGCATGGCGGCCGCGGGAGAATCGAGCGAGCCGATGCCGAGCTGCAGCCGGTTCAGGTCCAGCGCGTGCACGATGCGCAGTTCCCGCCCGCGCTGCGCGGCCATCCCCGCGGCCCAGTCCACCGCGAGATCGGCGTGCCCGGAACCGTCGACACCCACCACGACCGCGGCCGCGGCGGAATGGCGGATGTCGGAGCTGTGTTCGGGGGTCATGGCGCCCTTCCTTCCGTGCGACGGCCCGCGAGGTGCTCGGCCGTTGTTCTCACGGTAGAGACGACGGCCGATGCCGCGATGCGGCCGAAAGTCCTCATCTCGACCGCGCGGTCCACATCTCGCACCGCGCCCGATGCGGGACCTTCGTCCAGGGATGGGAGCCGACGGTCCCTGGTGTGTGTTCCGGGCCCGAACCAGGATCGATGCAGGAGGTTCTGCCATGTACGCTCGCGACATTCTCAGCCGTCCCGTGGTCACCGTCCACGCCGAAACCCCGCTGCCCCAGGCGATTTCCCAGCTCACCGAGCGCGGCTTCGCCGCCCTTCCGGTCGTCGACGAGGACGGGCACGTCGTCGGCATGCTGTCTGAATCGGACGCGCTCTCGGCGCCTGCCCCGGACGCGACCGTCGGGGCGGCGATGACCACCCCCGCCGAGGTGATCGAGCCCGGAACCGACCTCGCCACCGTCGCCGCGCGCATGCTCGCCCGGCGGTTGCGTTCGATGCCGGTGGTCGAGGCGGGGATTCTGGTCGGCATCGTGGCACGCCGGGATCTGCTGCGCACCCTGATGCGCGACGACGCCGCCGTGGAGGCGAAGGTGCGCGCCCTGCTCGACGACTACGCCGGCAGCCGCCGCCAGTGGACGATCCGGGTCGACGGCGGGCACGCCGTGATCACCGGCGCATTCGCCGATGCGGCCGAGGAGCGGACGGTGACGGCGCTGGCGCTCACCGTCGACGAGATCACCCACGCCGAAACGGTTCCCGGCCCCGGCCCCGTCGCGGATGCCACGGGCGCTCCGGCGGCACCGCTGTCGGAATGGCTGCATCGCAAGGCCGACGAGACCATCGGGTGACCCACGGGGCTCGCCCGGCGGTCCACCATGCCGACCAGCGCGAAACCCAGCCTCCATCAACGTGATTCGCGGCTCACCCTCGTTCGGGAGCCGCGAATCGGTCGTTGTCCGATACTGCCGATCACCCCCGAATGATCATCCCCGACGAATCACGCCACACCGCTGTGGCCGACTCCTGCCGATGCGGCGACCTCGTCGTCGCCGGTTCCTTCGACACTTCTATTGTGGTCTGCATCACCGTCGCGGAGCAGTATCGGAAGCCATCGCCGGAAGTGCCCAATCGGGTCGCGGTCCGGGACGTCCGGCCCGGTGCGGGCCTCGCCGTTCGGTGACGAGAGTCCCCGCGCGACCGGGACTTTCGCCCATGTCCCGGCGTAGCGCGGAACGTGCGCGGCGGCTCTCGCCGGTCACCCGCGGCGGCGGTCCTCGTGCAACCGGATGATGGCGTCGGCGAGCAGCGGCGCGATCGAGCGCACCTCGATCTTCCCTGCCTCCGCGTCGTGAAAGACGCTGTCGGTCACGACGATGCGGCGGAGTCCGAGTTCGTGCAGACGCGCCGCCGCCCCGTCGCTCAGCGGGCCGTGGGTCGCCGCCACGAGCGTGTCGGCGGCCTGGTACCGCACCAGGTGGGCGGCCGCCTCGATCGTCGCCCCGGTGCAGATCATGTCGTCGACGAGGGCGACGGGGCATCCTCTGACCTCGCCGAGCAGATCGAGTGCGCGCACGCTCGTATCGCTCAGCCGGTGCTTGCGCACCACCGCGACGGATGCGCGCAAGGCGGCGGCGAAGTGTTCGGCGCGCTCACCGGCGCCCAGGTCGGGGGCAACGACCACACCCCGGCCGATCATGGCCGGCTCCAGTTCGCTCGCCAGCAGCGGCACCGCGGTCAGGATCTCGACCGGCACCGGGCAGATCGCCTCGAGTGCGGGCGTGTGCGGGTCGACCACTACCAGCCGGTCGGCGCCCGCGTGGGCGATGGCCTCGGCCGCCACCCTGGCGCCGATCGCCTCCCCCGCCGTGCCCCGGTCCTGACGGGCATAACCGAAGTACGGGACCACCGCGGTGATCCGGCCCGCGCCGGCGCGGCGGCAGGCGTCGAGCAGCAGCAGCAACTCGACCATATGCTCACCGACCGGAGGCGACGTCGGCTGCACGATGTACACATCGTCGCCGGAGATGTCGGCGACGACCACACGCCGTTCGCCGCCGGCCGTCGGCTGCGAATCGCAGCACTCGTGCGAATCACCGCCGATTCGCGCGACCACGGCGTCGGCCAGCGGCGGGTTGGCGCTGCCGCGGATGATGCGCAACGTGCTCATCGGGCCCCGGCACCCGTCTCGGGACTCCCGGTGAGGAAGTCGACGCAGGTGCGGATCGTGGCCAGCCGTGGATAGTCGGCCTCGGCGATCGGCTCCTCGCGCAGATTCGACAGCCGTTCGACGAAGGTGAGGAAATCCAGCGAATCCAGTTCCAGGGTGGTGCGCAGCGGCTCGTCCGGTCCGAGTGCGGTGAGTTCGGCGTCGGTGGCGAATCCGCGCAGTGCGGCACGCACCGCGCTGTCGGCCGATTGCCGGGAAACAGTGGTGGACATGGCTTCACAACTCCTCGGGTTGATGCAGCAGGTCGGCGACGGTGTGCAGGAATCGGGCGCCGGTCGCGCCGTCGCTGGCGCGATGATCGGCCGAGAGGGTGACGGTCACCTGCGGCCGCACACCGAGCAAACCGTCGACAGCGCACGGCCGGTCGGTGACAGCGCCCAGTCCGACGATCGCGACCTGCGGCACGGCGATCACGCCGAATACCGACTCCACGCCGAGATCGCCGAGGTTGGTGACCGTGATGGTGGCCGCGGTCGCGTCCGAGGAGCGCAGGCGGCCGGATCGGGCGCGCTGCACCACCGATCGCATCGCGGCCATCATCTCCGCGGCGTCCAAGGTGTCGGCGTCGGGAATCGTCGGCACGATGATGCCCCCGCCGCGCAGCGACACCACGACGCCGAGATGCACCGCGGACGCCGGACGGAACTCGTCGTCGATCCAATATCCGTTGAGCTGCGGCACCCGGCGGGCAGCTCCGGCGACGGCGCGAAACAACAAGGCGGCCATCACGATTCGCTCGGCGAGCGGCGCGCCGGCATTTCGCTCCCGCAGCCGGTCGGCCGCCGCCGAGACATCGACGACATCGGACAGGTAGTAGTGCGGCACGGTTCGTTTGGACCGTGCCATCGTCGCGGCGATCGCCGAGCGCATCGTGGCCGCGTCGCGCGAGCCCGGGGGCGGGGTGGCGGGGTCCGCGCGAACCGTCCCGTCCTCCGATGGTTGTGCCGCGGCGGGTGCGGGGACACCCTCGGCCGGGAGGTCGCGGGCGCGCACGGCGCCGGCGGGACCGGTTCCGGACAGCCCGGACAGGTCGAGTCCCCGCGCTTCGGCGAGTCGCCGCGCCAGACCGGAGGCGCGAGCGACGTCCGGCTGCGCCCC
>NZ_BDBF01000089.1 GCF_001612845.1 Nocardia elegans NBRC 108235
GGCGGGGCGACCGGCGGCGCCGGCTTGACGCAGACGGGCAGCAGATCGGTGGCGGCCAGCTTCTCCAGCTGACCGCGGGTGGAGTCGAACCCACCCGGCGGCAGCAGGCCGTTGTTGACCTTGTCGCGGCCGGTCTGCTGCAGATCGGCCACGGCGAGCTGCTTACACCCGCTGGGGAATCCGGCGCCGGGGCGCATCAGGGTGACCTTGTTGTGCGAGTCGACGCAGACCAGCTGGTCCACATCCTGAATCGAATAGCCGAGGACCGAGCCGGGCAGACCGCGCATGATGACCACGTTGCCGTTGTCGGCGCCCACGTAGTAGTTGCTGCGAATCATCTTGTAGCCCACCACGAGTCCGACCACGACGGCCACGACCAGGGCGAGGGCCAGCGCGATCCAGCGGCCCTTGTGACTCTTGCGCGGCTCGGGCGGTTCCGCCGTGACCGCGGCCCGGCGAGGTGCCGCTCGCGGGGGACGCATGGCGGCGGCACGCCCGGCCGCGGTGTTGGGCGGCGGCGTGTCCTCGTCCTCACCGGAGGCCGCACCCGCGACGATGGGGTGGCTCTGGCCGTAGTCGAGATCGATCACATCGGCGACGACGACGGTCACATTGTCGGGACCGCCGCTGCGCAGGGCCAATTCGATGAGCCGGTCGGCCGCCTCGTCGGTATTGCCCTCGCGCAGGGTGTTCGCGATGGTCTCGTCGCTCACCACGTCGGACAGGCCGTCCGAGCACAGCAGATAGCGGTCACCGGCGCGGGCTTCCCGGACGATGAGCGTCGGCTCGATCTCGTTTCCGGTGAGTGCCCGCATGATCAGTGACCGCTGCGGATGGGTGTGGGCCTGCTCCGGGGTGATCCGGCCCTCGTCGACCAGCGACTGGACGAAGGTGTCGTCGCGGGTGATCTGGGCGAGCTCGCCGTTGCGGAGCAGATAGGCCCGGGAGTCGCCGATATGGGCGAGGCCGAGCTTCTTGCCCGCGAACAGGATGGTGGTGAGCGTGGTGCCCATACCGTCGAGTTCGGGTTCCTCCTCGACCTGGTCGGCGATCGCGGCGTTGCCTTCGCGAATCGCCCGGTCGAGTTTGCCGAGCAGATCGTCGCCGGGCTCGTCGTCGTCGAGATGAGCCAGCGCGGCGATCATCAACTGCGAGGCCACCTCACCGGCGGCGTGCCCGCCCATGCCGTCGGCGAGCGCCAGCAGGCGTGCACCGGCATAGACGGAGTCCTCGTTGTTCGCCCGGACGAGACCACGGTCGCTACGCGCTGCGTAGCGGAGAACTTGAGTCACGATCGCAGCTCGATCACAGTCTTACCGACACGGACAGGGGTGCCGAGCGGAACTCGGACGGGGGTGGTGACCTTCGCTCGATCGAGGTAGGTCCCGTTGGTCGATCCTAAGTCTTCGACGTACCAGTCCTCGCCGCGCGGCGATAACCGTGCATGCCGGGTCGAGGCGTAGTCGTCGGTCAGTACCAGCGTGGAGTCGTCTGCACGCCCGATGAGCACCGGTTGGGTGCCGAGCGTGATCCGAGTGCCGGCGAGTGAACCCTGAGTCACCACTAGATACTTGGCGCCCTTCTGGCCACGGCTGAAGGATGGCAGCACCACCGAACCTCGGGTGGGTCGGGGCTGGATCCGAATGCCTGATGCCGCGTAGATGTCGCTGCGCAAGGTGCGAAGCACCGCCCACACGAACAGCCACAACAACAAGAGGAACCCCGCACGGGTCAACTGCAGGATCAGTCCCTGCACGGCGCTCCACCTCCTGTTCAACCGGTCCCGTAGTGGCGTTTCGTCCCCCAACCGGCGTGCTGGTCAGCACGGCCCGGCTGCCGAGCGAATGTTGGCAGCATAATAGGGCCGATGACCGGTTGCGATCACGATACGGGCGAGCGGTTTTCGCGCCCCATCGTGACCTGCACCGGCGAGCTTACGGGATCAGACGATTCGGATCAGGATCTCGGAATGCCCGGCCCGGATCACATCTCCGTCGGCGAGCTGCCAATCCTGGACGGGCGAGCCGTTGACCAGCGTCCCGTTGGTGGATCCGAGATCCGAGAGCATCGCGACCTGACCGTCCCAGCGCACCTCGATGTGGCGGCGGGACACCCCGGTGTCGGGAAGCCGGAAATGGGCGTCCTGGCCACGCCCGATGATGTTGCTGCCCTCGCGTAGCTGATACGTGCGGCCGCTGCCGTCGTCGAGGTGCAGGGTGGCCGAATAGCCGGACCCGCCGCGCGCCGGCTGCGGGGCCGCTGCGTAGCCGCCCTGCTGTCCGTAGGCCGGCTGCTGAGCGTAGGCCTGATCCTCGGCGCCGTAACCGCCCTGGTCCGCATACCCCTGATCGGCATAGCCGGGGTCGGCGTAGCCCTGCTGGCCGTAGCCGCCCTGAGCCTGGTAACCCTGGTCGTATCCGGGCGCCTGGCCGTAGCCCGGCTGCTGACCGTAGTTCTGCTCCGGGTAGCCCTGCTGTTGCCCGTACCCCTGGTCGGCGTAGCCCTGCTGACCGTAACCCTGGTCGTAGCCGCTCTGCTCGTAGCCGCCCTGTTCGTACGCCTGCTGCTGGCCGTACCCCTGGTCGGCATAGGCCTGCTGGCCGTAACCCTGGTCGTAACTGCTCTGGTCGTAGCTGCCCTGCTCGTAGCCCGGCTGACCGTAGGCCGCGCCGCCCTGCTGGTAGCCCGCGCCGCCCTGCTGGTAGTCGTAGCCGTTCTGGTAGTCGCCGCCGCCCTGCTGATAGTCGCCGTAGGCGGGCTGCGATTCCGGCGCGGCGTACTCACCGGCACCGGGATACTGGCCACCCCGGCCGTAGTCGTCCTGATATTGCGGCGCGGGGCGGCCCCCCGGCGGGGGTGCGTACCCGCGGTTGCGTGGATCGGACTCCGCGGGCTCTCGGCTGGGGTCGTAGCCTGAGTTCTGCGTCATGGGGCCAGCTCCTGGTTGCGGGTGTGCGGGTCGTTGTGGGGGTCGTCCAGGTCGATCGGGCGGCCGGCGCGGCGCCGGGGGGTTCCGGCGGCCCGCATCCGGGTCGACCCGGCCGTGCGTCCTGAACTGTCCGGTGTGCAGCGTAGGGGATGTCTCGAATTCGACGTGCACTTCACCGTAGGTCTGCCACCCCTGATCGCGGATGTAGTCCTGTAAATGCTTGGCGAACGCGCGGGTGGTCAACTCGTGGTCTGCGTCGAGTTCCTGCAGGTCCGTGGGGTTGACCGTGATGACGTAGACGTTCGGGGCGAGCAGATGCCCGCCGTCGAGTTCGCTCAGGCGATCCGAGGCCTCGCGCTGCAGCGCCGCTTCCACCTCCTGGGGAACGACGCTGCCGCCGAAGACCCTGGCGAAGGCGTCACCGACGGCGCCCTGCAGACGTCGCTCGAAACGCGAGACGATGCCCATACCGGCCTCCCTTCGATGCCCGCCCTCGTTGCCTACGCTGTATGTCTACGTCAGCTGATCGGTCTGTGTCGTCCGGGCGTCACGATCCCGCGACACGACATGCCGATAGGGCGTGTCGTCGAACGGACACGGTCACTGCATGATATCCACGATCCTCCACCCCTGTAACTCACGACCGTCCACCCACGGTTCCCATTTCCCGAAAATACTCGTCCGCAACCCTCGTGAGCAGGCGATTTCGTGCCGGAACCGAGCGCGTGATACTGTCTTCCAGTCGCTCGGGCGAGTGGCGGAATGGCAGACGCGCTGGCTTCAGGTGCCAGTGTCCTTCGGGACGTGGGGGTTCAAGTCCCCCTTCGCCCACAGAGGAAGAGCCGCAGATCGAATCCGATCTGCGGCTCTTCTTTTTGTGTGTCAGGCCGGGTACAGGGCCGCCCGCAGCACCGAAACCGCCTGGGCGACGGCTGCTTTCGCGGCGTTGGTGTCGTGCATGGAGTTGACCATGACGAAATCGTGGATGATGCCGCCGTAGCGGGTCTGGACGACGGGGACACCGGCGTCGCGGAGTTTGGCTGCGAAGGCCTCACCCTCGTCGCGCAGGACGTCGGCCTCACCGGTGATCACCAGCGCCGGCGGCAGCCCGGCGAGCTGCTCGGTGGTGGCGCGCAGCGGCGAGGCCGTGATCTGGGCGCGGTCCGCTTCGCTGGTCGTGTACTGGTCCCAGAACCACCGCATCCCTTCCCGGGTCAGGAAGTAGCCTTCGACGAACCGCTCGTACGACGGCGTATCGAAGTTGGCGTCGGTGACGGGATAGAACAGCACCTGCTGGACGAACGAGACGTCGCCCCGCTCCTTGGCCATCAGCGTCAGCGCGATGGCCATATTGCCGCCCACCGAATCGCCGGCGATCGCGATGCGGGTGGTGTCGAGCCCCTTCTCGGCGCCGTTCGAGCGCACCCACTGCGCGACCCGGTAGGACTGCTCGTTGGCCACCGGATAGCGCACCTCGGGGGAGCGGTCGTATTCGGGGAAGACGACGGCCGCGTGCACGCCCACGGCGAGATCGCGTACCAGCCGGTCGTGGGTGTGCGCATCGCCGAACACCCAGCCCGCGCCGTGGGTGTAGACGATGACGGGCAGGATGTCGGTCACACCCTGCGGCTTGACGACGCGGACCCGCACCGACCCGGTCGGCCCGCCCTCGACGGTGATCCACTCCTCGTCGATCGCCGGCTTCTCGATCGGCGAATCCTGCACCGAATCAACGGCTTTGCGGCCCTCCTCGGGCGGCAGCTGATAGAGGAACGGCGGCTGGGAGGTCGCGTCGACGAACTCCTGGGCGGCCGGCTCGAGGGAGACGCCCAGCGGATTTCCGGTCATCGGGTTTTTCCTTTCAGCGGGTGTGCGGCTGCGAACAACGCGGCGCCCGAACAGTTTCCGCTGGTGGGAGGGCGGCGCGCCCCTCGCTACGGGACGCGAAAACACCGGATCAAGACACGGCGGCGACCAAGGGTGTCTCGCCGGAACCGGTCGAGCGGAACCGGCGCTGATATTTACTGGGCGATATCCCGAGCCGGGCGACGAACGCGCGGCGCATCGCCTCACTGCTGCCGTAGCCCGCGGCCATCGCCGCCTCGGTCACTCCGAAGCCGGCATGCAGCATGTCGCGGGCGACCCCGAAGCGGATGAAGGCGACGTACTCGGCGGGGGAGCGCTCCAATTCGGCGCGGAACAGTCTGGTCAGATGCCGCGGACTGACGTTGGCGTGTGCCGCCAGCGTCCGAACGGTATGGGGGAAGGCCGGATCCGCGCAGACGAGGTCGACGGCCTTGCGCACCAGCGGGCTGCGCGGCGCCGGCCCCGACAGCGAGGCCGAGAACTGCGACTGCCCGCCCGCGCGCTGCATGTACACCACCATGAGCTGGGCGATCCGGCGCGCGATGTCGGGGCCGAAATCCTCCTCGACCATCGCCAGCGCCAGGTCGACCCCGGCGGTCACTCCGGCCGAGCTGTAGAGGTTTCCGTCACGCACGTAGATGTCGTCGGCGGCCACGTCGATCGCGGGATAGCGCCGGGCCAGATGGGCGGCGAACTTCCAGTGCGTGGTCGCCCGGCGTCCGTCGAACAGGCCCAGTTCGGCGAGGACGAACGCGCCGCTGCACACCGATGCCAGACGACGGGTGTTCCACGACAGTCGCCGCGCCGCCGCGAGCAGTTCGGGCGTGACGAATTTCGAGGGTGGCAGCTCACTGCCCGGAATCACGACGGTGTCGAAGGCGCCCGCGTCGGCTGCCGCGACAGCGCATTCGATCCGAGCGCCGATCGAGGTCTGCACACTGCCGCCGTCCGCCGACACCAGCACGACCTCGTATCCGGGGCAGGCTTGGTTGGCCTCGACGAAAACTTCCGCGGGACCGGTGAAGTCGAGCATCTTGACGCCGTCGAAGACCAGAATTCCTACGCGCCGACGCGGTAGTTGAGCGAGTTCGAGGGCCATCCCGCCATCATTCTGGAGTCACGCCTCCAGAACAAGCTTTGTGGCCGGGGTCGCAGTGGGATTGATACGGTGGGCGCCATGGGGAGGCCACGACAGTTCGACGAATCGGCCTTGCTCGACGCCGCCACCGAACTGTTCTGGTCGCAGGGTTTCGAGCAGACGTCGGTCGAGGACGTCTCGCGGGCCAGCGGCATCGGAAACGGCAGCATCTACGCCGCCTACCGCAGCAAGCGCGGACTGTTCCTCGCCGCCTTCGAACGCTATTGCGAGGGCCGTGCCCGCCTGGTCCGGGAGGTGGTGACCTCGGCTCCCGGTTCGGCGCACGCGGCCGTGCGCGCACTGTTCGAGGCGATCATCGACGACTGCGTCTCGCAGCCCGATCGGCGTGGTTGCCTGATGCTCAACAGCATCGCCCAGCTCGGCTCGCGGCTGCCCGAAGTGATCAGCATCGGGAATCGGACCACCGCCGCCATGGAACGCAGTGTCGCCGAACGGATACGCCGCGCCGCCGAGGAATCCGGCGCCGAACTCGACGCGGCGACCCTGGCCGCCTACAGCGCCACCGTGGTGATGACCGCGCAGGGCCTTATCCAATTGAGCCGCTTGGGAACTCCCCTCGGGCGATTGCGCGATATCGCCGAGGTGTCGAGTCGCAGTCTGCCCGAGGCGTGGAAGGTTCCGGTCGCGGACCGGGTGCGCTGACGGCATCGTTTCCGGGGACGTTCGTCAGCGGCCTCGCTGCGTGCGCACGTAGTCGACGGCGTCCTGCGTGACAGCGTCGGTGATGTCGGCGAATTCCTCGTGCTTCTGGATGTAGCCGGCCACGAACGGGCAGATCGGCACGATCCGCAGACCGGCCTCGCGGGTACGGTCCAGTGCCTGTGAGACCAGGGCGCCGGCCAGGCCGCGTCCGGCGAAGTCGGAGTCGATTTCGGTGTGGTAGAAGATCCGCTGCCCGTCGTGGTCGAGGTATTCGGTGAATCCGGCGAGCCGATCGTCCACGCTGATCTCGAACCGTTCCGCGGCCTGCGTGACGACCGGGGTGGGTTGCTGTTCGGCGGTCATGGGTCTCAGTATCGCGGTCCGGCAGGTCGGATACCCGCAGGTTCGAGCGAGGACGCGCGCGCCGGTGTGATCTTCGCCGCACTTTCGGCGGTTGACCGGTCGTTATTCGCTTCGGATATCACCGGTGAAAAAATGCCGTTCGAGTTCGCTGTCGAAATAACTGCGCAATTCAATGGAAGCGCATACGCAACCATCTGAGAATTACCTGACAGCAGACTTGGAAACTCCGGCAGTAACAAACTTGAAGTTTGTTTGCTGGCCGAGTGAGGTGGGTAAAGCTGGTTGGCCGCAGGTCGATTGAGCCACTGACCTGCAGTGATGACGAACAGGTGAGCAACAGGCGACGCGCCGGGGAATCATCGCGGTCCGGGTATCCGGCACCGCGAGTAACGGCCGAATTAGCAGAAAAATCCCGGCTACCGGAGCGTTGCGGTATGTGTGGGACCGCTATTTCCGACCGCCCGCCAGGTATTTGCGAATGGTCTCCGGAGATGCTGTCGGACTGCGGGTTTCGGCCCGGTTACGGCCGGGCAGACGGAGTGTGCAGGAGGTTGCGCAGGGATAACGATTGTGTAGAGTCGACGGTAACGCTGGCCGCAGCTGAGCTGGACTCGCTGCGGCCAGTGGATCTCAAATCGGCACTCCGATGATCCTTCGAATCCCCGCCCTCTCGCAAGGGATTTTCTCAGCCTCAGCAGAACCCGCCCCGGCGTTAGCCCGATATGCGCTCGCTCGCATCTGTCGCGGACCGCAACGCCGCTCGTTCCTGCACCGCTCGGCGCCCTGGGCCGAAGACATAGGTCAGAAATCCGAGTTCGGCAACCAGCCCGACACCGATTCGCACCGGCGCGGGCCAGTCGGCGGGTGTGACGAAACCCTCGATCAGGCCCGAGACCAATAGGACCGCCACCAGCCCGAGTGCGATCGTCGCCGTCGCCCGTCCCTGCTGGGCCAGCGCCTCGGCGCGTGACGACGGCCCCGGCTCTATCAGCGTCCAACCCAGTTTCAGCCCCGCGCCGCCGGCGACGAAGACGGCCGTGAGCTCGAGCATGCCGTGCGGGAGCAGGAATCCGAAGAACGAGTCGAGCCGCCCGGCATCCGCCATCAGCCCCGCGGAGACTCCGACGTTCAGTGCGTTCATGAACAGCAGATAAGCCGCCGGGAGAATCAGGATGCCGGTGAACAACGCGATGGCCGACACCCAGGCGTTGTTGGTCCACACCTGTGCGGCGAAGGCGTCGTGGGGATGTTCGGAGTAATAGGACTCGAAGCGGCCGCCGGGGGCGGTCAGCGATTCCGCATTCGACGGCAGCCCCAAAGTCCTTCGCGCCGAACCCGAGCCGGACACCCATATGCCGATACCGGCCGAGACGGCCAGAAACGCCGCCGCCACCGAGACCCACCACGGCCACGCTCGATACACCGCGGCGGGGAACCGATGGGTGAAGAAATAGCCGATCTGCGACCAGGTGTCGGTGCGCGCGCCCAGCAGCCGTCCCCGGGCCCGCGCGAGTACCGCGCTGAGACCGTTGATCAACTCCGGATCGGGCGAATGTGATTGCAGCCGCGCCAGCTGCTGGGAGGTGCGGCGGTACAGGGCCACGAATTCGTCCACCTCGGCGCCGCTGAGCCGCCGCTGCGCGGTCAGCCGGTCGAGCCGATCCCAATGCCGCCGCTGCGCGAACGAATAGGCATCGACGTCCATCGGCTCCTCCTGTGTTCCTGCGGGACATCCGCACCCGACCGAATCGCCGCAATGAGCTTCGCTGGGTATCGCGGCGATTCTCCTGTGTCCGCCCGGTCCTCTCGAAGGCTAGTTCGCACGCGCCCGATTCGGGATACTGGAGCGATCATGGCCGATTTCACCACCGGGGAGGCCGTCTCCCTGCAGTTGCCGATCGCGCGCATCCCCACCCGGGCCGCGGCCTTCGCGATCGATCTGGTGCTGCAACTCGTGCTCGGCCTGCTGTTGTTGTCGGCCGTCTTCGCCGTGTTGTTCCGATTCGAACCCGACGGCGCGTGGGTCGACGTGGCCGTGCTGGTGACGATGGTGACCGTCCTCGTCGGCTATCCGGTCGTCAGCGAAACACTGATGCGCGGGCGGACCGTGGGAAAACTGGCGCTGGGCCTGCGCGTGGTGCGCAGCGACGGCGGGCCCGTCGATTTCCGGCACGCGCTGACCCGCGGCCTCGCCGGCGCCCTCGTCGATTTCTGGAATCTCGGTGGGTTCGGTCTGGTCGCGGTGGTCACCTCGCTCTGTTCGCCGCGGGCGCGCCGGGTCGGTGACATCCTGGCCGGCACCGTCGTGGTGTCGGATCGGGCGCGAATTCCCATGCCCGCGCTGGCCACTGCTCCGCCCTGGCTGGTCGACTGGGTGGGCCGGCTGGATCTGTCCGGTCTCACCGAGGATCTCGCGCTGCCCGTGCGGCGATATCTGACCCGCTTCCCGCAGCTCACCCCGCAGGTGCAGGCGGAACTCGGTGCGGCGCTG
The DNA here is from genome assembly GCF_001612845.1 of Nocardia elegans NBRC 108235. GTDB lineage: Bacteria > Actinomycetota > Actinomycetes > Mycobacteriales > Mycobacteriaceae > Nocardia > Nocardia nova. The sequence goes on from NZ_BDBF01000089.1 coordinate 9,451, forward strand.
GTGATCGCGGTGTGCGATCAACTGCGGGTGGCGCCACCGGCCGGATATCCGCCGCTGCACATCCTCGGTGCGGTCATCGGGGAGCGGCAACGCCGGATTCTGCCGCCGCCTCGCCTGCCCTTCTGGCCGATGCCCCAGCAGTGGGCACCACCTGCCGGGCCGGCGCAGCCGTACGCATCGGTGGTCCGGCCGGGATCGTGAACGCTCAGAGGGCTCCGGACCGCTTCAGTTCCAGGTACTCGTCGGCCAGCGCCTCCGGGACTCGCTCCGGCGCCGCGGCCACCACGTCGATGCCCTGGCGCTGCAGGGTTTCTCGCACGATCGCGCGTTCGGTCAGCAGATGTTCGGCGGCCGCGGCGGCATAGACCTCGGCAGCGGTATCGCGACGGGTCGCGGTCGCCGCGATCTCCGGATCGGTGACCGACACCAGCAGCACCCGGTGCCGGCTGCTCAACACCGGGAGTACCGGCAGCAGATTCTCTTCGACCATCGCCCCGTCGAGACTGGTGAACCAGACCACCAGGCTGCGGCGGCGGGTGTGGCGAACCGCGGTGCGGACCATCGCCGGGGTGTCGGCATCCAGCAGCGCGGGCACGACGCCCGAGAGGGCGTGCATCAGCTTGGGCTGCACCGCCTTTCCGCGTGCGCCCCGGACTTCGGCGCGAATCTCGCGATCGAAGGCCAGCAGGTCGACGGTATCCCCGGCCGCGGACGCCAGTCCGCCCAGCAGCAAGGCGGCCTCGATGGCGGTGTCCAGCCGCGTCTGCTCACCGAGCCGGGCGGCGCTGATCCGGCCGGTATCCAGCAACATGAGGACGTGGCGGTTGCGTTCGGGACGCCAGGTGCGTACCAGCACATCGCTGGCGCGGGCCGTGGCTCGCCAGTCGATGGACCGCACATCGTCACCGGCTACGTATTCGCGGAAGGAATCGAATTCCGAGCCCGGACCGCGCAGAGTGGCGACCGATCGGCCGTCCAGATGCCGCAGCCGTTTCACCTTGGCGGCGAGGATCCGTTCGGTCCGAAACGGTGGCAGCGCACGCACCGTCGCGGGTACGGTGCGACGGAACTGCCGCCCCGCCAGGCCGAGCGGACCGAACAACCGAACCGTGACCGGTCCCGCGATCCGATCGCCGCGGCGAGCCGGGCGGACGGTGGTGGCCAGCCGGGTGGTGGTATTCGGCGGCAGCTGCAACCGGTGGGTCTCGGCCGGTGCCTGCGCACTGGGCGGCCAGTCGTCCCACAGCCGCGCCCGCACCGCGCGGGGGCCGCGGTTCAGCACGGTGAGCTCGACTGTGGCGGTGTGGCCGACGCGGACGGTGGTGAGCGGAACCCGGGACAACTCGAGATCATCGGCGCGACAAGCGATCACGTCTATTGCGACGAGGACGGCCAGCACACTCGTCAATACGACGACGCCGGCCCAGGACGGCAGCGCGACACCGACCACCACCGCAGCCACCGCCGCGCAGACCGCGAGCCGACCCGTGACGATCATTGCGCTACACCGGAACCGGGACCGCGGCCAACAGCGAGGACATCACGCCTTCACCGGTCACGCCGTCCAGTTCGGCCTCGGGACGCAACTGCAGACGATGCCGGAGAACCGTCACCGCAACGGTTTTCACATCGTCGGGAGTGACGAAGGCGCGGCCGTTCAGCCACGCCAGGGCTCGTGCCGAGGCCAGCACCGCGGTCGCGCCGCGCGGGGAAGCGCCGTGCTGGACCGCGGGCGAGGTACGGGTGGCGCGGCACAGATCGACGATGTAGGCCAGCACCTCCGGGTTGACCGTCACCTGCGCGACGGCGGCCCGTGCCGCCGCGATATGCGCGGCTCCGGCGACCGGTCGCACGCCCGCTGCCCCCAGGTCGCGCGGGTCGAAGCCGGCGGCGTGGCGCTGCAGGATCCGGAATTCGTCGTCGCGGCCGGGCAACTGGATGTCCACCTTGAACAGGAACCGGTCCAGCTGCGCCTCCGGCAGTGGATAGGTGCCCTCCTGTTCGATCGGATTCTGGGTCGCGATCACCACGAACGGATCGGGCAGCGGCTGCGGGACGCCGGCCACCGACACCTGCCGCTCCTCCATCGACTCCAGCAGTGCCGATTGGGTTTTCGGCGGCGTGCGGTTGATCTCGTCGGCGAGCAGCAGGTTGGTGAAGACCGGCCCCCGGCGGAAGGTGAATTCGGCCGAATGCGGATCGTAGATCTGGGAGCCGGTCACATCGCCGGGCATCAGATCCGGAGTGAACTGCACCCGGGTGTGGTCGAGTTCCAGCGCCGCTGCCAGGGCGCGCACCAGCAGCGTCTTCGCCACGCCCGGCACACCTTCCAACAGCACGTGGCCACGGCACAGCAGGGCGAGCACGAGGTACAGCACGGCGTGGTCGTTGCCGACGACCGCCTTGCCGATCTCGGCACGCACCTCGCCCAGCGCCCGGAGCGCCTGGTCGGCCGTGGGGATGTGGTTGGTCTGCGCCGTGGTCATCCGGTCTCCGTCATCCTATTTCCGATTCGATCCAGTCCAGTTGTGCCGCCACATATTTCAGCGCCGAGTCGTCGGCGACGGGGCCGTAGAAGGCCGTGGCGATGCGGCCCGGATCGACGCCGATCCGGGCGCCGATCACCGCGCTCACCTGCTCCGGCGCGGCATCGGCGCGCAGATTCACGCGGCCGCGGACGCGTCGCAGCGTGGCCGCGCGCAATTTCGCCCCGACATGGTCGCGATCCTTGGTCCTGCGGTAGAGCGCGGCCTGACCCGCCAGCAGCTCACCGGCCGCCACCTGCACCGGGCGCGGCTCGCCGACCACGGCACCCCGGCGGCGGGCGCGCCACCAGACCACGACGCCGGCGAAGATCAGAGCCTGCAACCCGCCGTAGGCCAGCCAGGGCGGTAAGCGCTGGAAGATCGAATCGCTGCCCTCGCCCACGTCGGGCGGGCGGATATCCGGGTGATCGGGCGGCGGTGGTGCGTGCGGCTGGGTCGGTTGCGGCGGGGCCGTCGGCGCGGCGGCCAGCCGGAACAGCAGATACACGACGAGCGCGATGACGAGCGCGCCGAGCACGGCGGCCCAGAAGCGCTTGTCGCGCACCAACTGTGGCAGCGGCGGCAAGCGGCGGCGGCCGGCGCGCTTGCGTTCGGACCGCTGCTGTTCGACCGGGTCGGGAGGGGGAGGCGGCGCCAGCGAATAGCGGTCGGCCGAGGTGAGGCGCTGATATTCGTCCGGTGTGGCAGTGCGGCCGCCGTAGACGATCTCGTCGAAACTGTGTGCGGCGTAGTCCAATTCGGCCGAGGCGTCCGGAAGCGCGTGCCCCGCGGCCGAGGCGGTCTCCCGGGCCGTGCGCGAACGCCGGACCTCGAGTACGCCGCCCTGTTCGAGGCCGCGTACGACGGCGCGGAAGCGTTCGCGCAGTGCGGTATCGAAGTCGTGGTGCCCGGCGGCGGATTCGGCCGCGGCCCGGTGCTGGGCGGCCGGCCCGAGCGTCGGGGGTGGCGGCGCCTCGGGCCGATCCGCGCGTGCGTCGTCGGTCACCGTGCCGCCTGCCCGATGGGTATCCGGATATCCAAACCCTCCCGGCCGCAACGCCTGTCGAGATACACCACTACGGCGGTCGCGGCGTCGACGGCCGCGGCGAACGCCGAAATCAGCAGTGCCGCACCGGACAGCAGGGTGACGACCGCCCAGCGATGGGTTCCGGAGATATCGGAGAGGAAGCCCAGAAGTCCCGCGACCGGCACCGCCAGCACCAGCAGCACGCCGCGCAGATAGAGCCACAGTCCGGCCAGCGGCATCACCCGTCCGGTGGCGAGCAGTTTCGCTCGCCGGACCGCCACCGCGTACGGGGTCGATTCGGCGAACAGGACCGGCACGATCGGCCATCGCGTACCGCGCACCCGGGCCAGCCAGATCACCGCCGGAATCAGCGTGATGATCAGCGGCGTACCGAGCAGGAGGATGCCGACGCCGATCGCTGTGGAGATCACCTGGTTCAGCAGCAGCCGGCTGGACACCGGGAGCAGGCGCGCGGCGGCGGTGCGCGCGGTGATCGGCCGGTTGTGGACGACGGCCAGCCCGATCGGCACGGTCACGCCGACTATCCACAGCCGCAGCACCCATGCACAGCATGCTGTGGAAAGAATTGCAGCCCAGGCGGTTCCGGCGCTCGAATCGTCGGTCGCGAGCGACACCAGCGCGGTGACCCCGACCACGATCCCCAGGGCCGCGGCCAGACCCACACCCGCCAACCCGGCGATCGGCCGGATTCGATGCTGCAATACCGCGAAGGGCAGGTCGCCCAACTCCCGCCACGTCAGCGGTCGCACCGGGATGCGTTCAGCGTCGTCTCCACCGCCGGAGTCGCGGTCGTCGGCACCGCGCGGCGGCACCACGCGGTGGGCGGACGATCGCCCCTCCCGATCGGTCACGACTGGAAACACGGGCCGAGTCTATCCACGGACCCGGACGTATGACGGTTATCCGATCGGCCACCCGGCGGGTGACGCAACCGGGTGGATATGACCGGTTCGGCCGAAAACCACGTGACCGCGACGCCTGGGGCGTCCGGTCGGGTTCGGTCAGTCGCGGCCGGAGCCGGGCGGCAGTTCGCGTGGGGCGCGGTAGCCGAGTTCGGTCGTCTCTCCGGCGGGCAGCTCGCCGTATCGGCCGGATTCCGGCAGATCGGGGTGCGCGGCGGGATTCCGGTGCGGGAGGGCCGCATAGCGCGCGTAGCGCGGGTCGTGCCGGTAGGCGGCATAACGCGGGTCGTGCTGGTAGGCGTCGTACGGGTACGAAGCGGTGACCTGGGCGTAGGGCGCATCCGGTAGCGGATGGCCCGGATGTCCGTAGCCCACCGCCGGATCGAGCGAATCCTCGGAGTTCACCGTCACCTTGCGGGTGCGTTTGAGGGTGAAGGTGATCTCCTCCGCCTCCTCGAAGACCTGACGGACGGTCCGCAACGGTGCGACCGCGGTGTCGATGGTCCGATCGAGCGCGGTGGTGACGAATCCGGGGACCAGCGGACGGATCCAGCGCGCGGCGGTATCGGTGAACGGCACCGTGCCGATCACCGGAAGTTCCAGCCCGCCACCTTTTTTCGCGTCCTCGCGCGGGGCGGGCACCGCGGCCGGCGAATGCGGCGCGAGGCCGGCCGAGGGCAGCTGTGCGGGCAGATTCCGTGCGGTCACGGTCGCCTCCTGTGTCGAGTCGGTTCGGGCCGGGGATTCGGCAGCGGGCAATGCGCCCGTGGTCGGGGAGGTCGCGGATGCGGTCTGCGCACCCGGCGGAAGGGCGGCCAGCGCCTCGAATTCGGCGACCGCCCGGCGCTGCGGTTCGGTGATGCCGATTTCCAGATTGCCGATCGCCGCGATCACCCGTTTGCGCTGGCGCTCGCGGTCGATGGCGGTATCGGCGTGCAACGCCAGTTGTGCGGTGGCAACCCGGTGTTCGGCGCGCTGGACCGCGACCGCGGTATCGGCTTCCCGCTCGGCGCGGTCGGCTTCGGCGCGCGCGGCCACGGCGCGGTCGAACGACGATTCACCCCGCCAGGACCGCAGCACCAGCGGCAGCAGAGCGAGGAGAACCCCGATCGCGATCGTCAGCAGGCGCAACAGCAGCGCAACCGGATGTCCGGTGGTGTAGTCGTTCATGGCCAGCCAGCGCGCGCCCAGACCACGATCTCCGGTGTGGAAGGCGGCGGTGCGGGCCTGCTCCAGGGCGCTCTGGCGGGTGGCGATCTCCGCGTCCACGGGCTGGACGCGCGCCTCGGCGGTGTTGAGCCGTCCGCGGGCATCGTCGAGCATCGCGTTGGCGGTCTGTGATTCCGGACCCCGGCCGGGCACCCCGGTGATCTTGGTCTGCGGGCACTGCGGCGTCGGGTGGTATTCACAGCGGGCGACGACGAGGGCCTGATCCATATCGGCCTGCGCCTGGGCGATGGTCTGTGTGAGTGCGCTGCGTTCGGCAGTGGCTCGGTCGAGCTCCGTGCGGGCGGTGACCACTGTCGCGGCGGAGTCGGCGTCGCGGCGGGACCGATCGTCGAGCGTGCGGTCGACGGATCCGGCGAGAATCACCGTGCTCGCCAGCTCGGCCACCAGGACACCGGTGATCACGGCAACCGCGATCCGCCCGATCCGCTCGGCCCGGCCGCGACCGGCGGACAGTGGCGCGGTGGCCAAGGCTCGCGAGATCGCGCCGACCAGCAGTGTCGCC
>NZ_BDBF01000090.1 GCF_001612845.1 Nocardia elegans NBRC 108235
GGCCGTCACCGCCGCCCCGCGCCGGCGCAGCGCCGCGCCCGCCCAGAGCACATCGCCGCCGTTGTCCCCCGACCCGACGAGCAGTGTCACGGACCGCCCGGCGACGCCTCCGGTCCGTTCCCGCAGTTCGGCCGCAACCACATTCGCCAATCCGTACGCGGCACGGCGCATCGGCACCCCTGCGGCGACCCGCTCGAACAGTTCGGCTTCGGCCGCTCGCACCTCGTCGACGGTGAAATATCCCCGCAGGGCCGGTGCCATCATTCGCCTCCTCGTAGGGATCCGCGCTCGAATCGGAACCTCCAGCAGATTACGCCCGGGATCTCCGGTTCCCGCATGCCCGCGGCCCTGCCGCCGGTGCGACGCGGCCGGAATCGCACGCGGGTGCCGCGAACCGGACGCCACCATTCGGACTAGGCTCGTGATCATGGCCCACAGCACCGTACGCAGCCGCGCAGCGCGTCTCCTCCCGATCGCCGGAGCGCTGGTGGCCACCGTGCTGATCGCCGGATGTGGTTCGAACACAACGACATCCACTCCGTCGCCCACGACCGCGACCACGCCGCCGGGTACCGCGGCTGCCTCGCCGACCGCGGCCCAACCGGCCTCGGTCACCGTGCGCGTCGAGGATATGAAGTTCTCCTCCGATGCCGTCACGGTCCGGGCGGGCGACACCGTCACCTGGAAGTTCTCCGACAAGGTGCCGCATGCCGTGCAGGGCATCGGCGATGCGGCGATGGGCATCAACAGCCCGATTTTCACCGGCGGCGAGTGGAGCCATACCTTCGCCGTGCCCGGCGTCTACCGCTACCTGTGCCCGCTGCATCCCGAAATGCGCGGCACCGTCACGGTGCGGTAGTCGCGACGCCGTCCCCTACCCGCATCTCGCGGCGATTCAACGCCTCCACGGCCGTCACCAGTGGGGCCAGTTCGGGATCGGCCGCGGCCTCGCGGAGCGCCTGCGACAGGGCGGCGTCGTTGGTGGGCCGCGCCTGTTCGAGGAGGGCAAGACCCGCGGGCGTGACGTCGGTATAGATGCCCCGGCGGTCGTCCGGGCACAGATAACGCTGCAGGAGACCGCGGTCCTCGAGCCGGGTCACCAGCCGCGTGGTCGCGCTCTGACTCAGCGCCACCGAGTCGGCGACCTGGTTCATCCGCAGATGGCCACCGGGCCCGTCGTTTTGCCGGCTCAGCACGGTGAGCAGTGAGTATTCGCGCACGCTGAGCTCGTGACCGGCCTGCAGGGCGCGTTCGATCCTCGCCTCGATCCGGTCGTGCAGCACCGAGAGCGCATACCAGCCGTCCGCCAATCCGGTCAGCGCGGCTTCCGCGGTCATCGGCCCTCCTCATGTCGTCGCCGCCCCCAGGATAACGCGCTCCCGCAATAGCAGGCGCTTGCAATTAAAACGCGTATGCAATTATTGTCTACGCCTGTAATGCCCGTCTACAACACGTGTGGAGGCCTGCACCCATGCCACTCGCACTTCTCGCCCTCACCCTCGGCGCATTCGCCATCGGCACGACCGAATTCATCGTGGTCGGATTGCTGCCCGGGGTGGCGGCCAGCTACGCGGTCTCGATCCCGACCGCCGGTTGGCTGGTCACCGGCTACGCCCTCGGCGTGCTCGTCGGCGCGCCGGTGATGACCGGACTCGGCACGCGTGTATCCCGCAAACGCATGCTGCTGATCAGCCTGCTGCTGTTGATCGCCGGCAACGCATTGTCCGCTGCCGCACCGACTTTCGGGCTGATGCTGACCGGCCGCATCATCGCCTCACTGGCGCACGGAGCCTTCTTCGGCATCGGGGCGGTGGTCGCCGGATCGCTCGTCGCCCCGGACCGCCGCGCCGGTGCGATCGCCATGATGTTCACCGGGCTCACCGTCGCGACCGTGGTCGGCGTTCCGCTCAGCACCCTGCTGGGTCAGCATTTCGGATGGCGGCTCGCCTTCGCGCTGGTCGCCGCCGTCGGCGCGCTCGCCTTCGCCGGAGTGCTGGCGCTGGTGCCCGATCGGCCCGCACCGCGCGACGCCCGGTTCACCCGGGAACTGGCAGTCCTGCGCAATCCGCAGGTGCTGCTGGCGATGGCGATGACCGTGCTCGGCTTCGGCGGTGTCTTCGCCGCCATCACCTACCTCGCGCCGATGATGACCGAGGTCACCGGATTCGCCGAAACATCGGTCACCTGGATCATGGTGTTGTTCGGCCTCGGATTCCTGATCGGCAATCTGGTCGGCGGCCGCTACGCCGACCGCCACCTGCTGCCGATGCTCTACATCACGCTGGCGGCGCTGGCCGTCGTCCTGGCCCTGTTCACGCTCACCGCGCACAACAAGGTCGCGGCGGCGATCACCGTCGTCCTGATCGGAGCGCTGGGCTTCGCCACCGTGCCGCCGCTGCAGAAGCGGGTCCTCGATCAGGCCGCCGCGGCGCCGACGCTGGCCTCCGCGCTGAATATCGGGGCTTTCAATCTGGGCAACGCGCTCGCCGCATGGCTCGGCGGATCGGTCATCGCCGCGGGTTTCGGTTACACGAGCCCCAGCTGGGTCGGCGTGGTCCTGGCCACGAGCGCACTCGGCTTGGCCGTCTGGTCGGGCGCACTGGAACGTCGCACGACACGCTCCAGCACCGCGCCCGAAGAGCTTGTGGCAGTGGGAGATTGACCGGCGCGCCCGCCGCTATTCGACGGTGACCGACTTCGCGAGGTTGCGTGGTTTGTCGATGTCGTAGCCGCGGGTCTGCGCCACCTCGGCGGCGAAGATCTGCAGCGGCACGGTCGACAGCAGCGGCTGGAAGAGAGTCGGGGCGGCCGGGATCTCGATCAGATGATCGGCGAACGGACGGACCGTGTCGTCGCCCTCCTCCGCGATCACGATGGTGCGGGCACCGCGGGCCTGGATCTCCCGGATGTTGCTGAGCAACTTCGAATGCAGCACCGCGCGTCCCTTCGGGGAGGGCATCACCACGATCACCGGCAGGCCCTCCTCGATCAGCGCGATCGGGCCGTGTTTGAGCTCACCGGCGGCGAAACCCTCGGCGTGCATGTAGGCGAGCTCTTTGAGTTTGAGCGCACCCTCCAGCGCGACCGGGTAGCCGACGTGGCGGCCGAGGAACAGCACCGTCGACTGATGCGCGAACCGGCGGGCGATCTCGCGCACCTGCGGCGCGGTCTCGAGCACCCGCTCCACCAGCTTCGGCATGGCCTCCAGCTCACCGAATTCGCGGGCCACCTCGTCCGGATACTTGGTGCCGCGCGCCTGCGCGAGGGCAAGGCCCACAAGATAATTCGCGGTGATCTGGGCGAGGAAGGCCTTGGTCGAGGCGACCCCGATCTCCGGGCCGGTGCGGGTGTAGACCACGGCATCGGATTCACGCGGAATCTGAGCGCCGTTGGTGTTGCAGATGGCGAGCACGCGCGCCTTCTGCTCTTTGGCATGACGCACCGCCTCCAGCGTGTCGGCGGTCTCACCGGACTGCGAGATCGCGACCACCAGCGTGGACCGGTCGAGGACCGGGTCGCGGTAGCGGAATTCACTGGCCAGCTCCACCTCGACCGGAACCCGTGTCCAATGTTCGATCGCGTACTTGGCCAGCAGTCCGGCGTGATACGAACTGCCGCAGGCCACCACGAACACCTTGTCGAATTCGCGAAGTTCCTGATCGGCGAGGCGCTGCTCGTCCAGCACGATGCGGCCGTTGTCGAAATGGCCCATCAGCGTCTCGGCCACCCCGGCGGGCTGCTCCTCGATCTCCTTGAGCATGAAGTAGTCGTGGCCGCCCTTCTCGGCGGCGGCCAGATCCCAGTCGATGGTGAACGGCCGGGTCCGCACGCCCTCGGTGGCGCCGGCGAAGTCGGTGACCACATAGCTGTCCGCGGTGATCACCACGGCTTGGTCCTGACCGAGCTCGACCGCTTCGCGCGTGTGCTCGATGAACGCCGTCACATCCGAGGCGATGAACATCTCCCCCTTGCCCACACCGACCACCAGCGGCGTCGAGCGACGCGCGGCCACGATCGTGCCCGGATGATCGGCATGCGTGAACACCAGCGTGAACGCGCCTTCGAGCCGGCGCAGGACGGCCAGCGCACTGCCGACGAAATCGCCGGCCGTGGGTCCGGCCGCATAGGCCTGGGCGACCAAGTGCACGGCGACCTCGGTGTCGGTATCGCTGAGCAGTTCGACCCCGGCCTCCTCGAGTTCGCGCCGCAGCGGGGCGAAGTTCTCGATGATGCCGTTGTGCACCACCGCGACCCGGCCCGTGAGGTCGCGGTGGGGATGCGCATTGCGGTCGGTGGGGGCGCCGTGCGTGGCCCACCGCGTATGCCCCATACCGGTCGTACCGGCGAACGCGGCGGGACCGGCCTCGGCCAGCTCGGCCTCCAGATTGGCCAGCCGACCGGCCTTGCGCTCCACCGCGATAGTGCCCGCGCCGTCCAGGATCGCCACGCCCGCGGAGTCGTAGCCCCGGTACTCCATGCGGCGCAGTGCGTCCACGACGACGCCGAGCGCGTCCCGGTACCCGACGTAGCCAACGATTCCGCACATGGTGTCCCAGCCTACTTGGGCCGCGTGGACACGCGAATCGGCCTGCTATCGAAGCAGGTGGGGGCGTGTCCGGGCCGCTCCGTTCGTGACAGTGCCGCATTCCGGGCGACTCTCGGTAGAGTTCACCCCCGTGTCGGTGTCTGTGAAATCGCTTCTGAGCATTCTGACCAGCCCTGGTCCGCACCGGGTGATGCGCGGCAACCTCGGCATCGCCGGGCAGCCCGGCGTGGTGTACACCCCCGAAGAGGGCCACAACCTGCCCGCGGTCGCCTTCGGACACGGCTGGCTCGCCGGCGCCGGCAACTATCGCCGACTGCTCGAACACCTCGCGTCCTGGGGTTTCGTCGCTGCCGCACCCGACACCGAACGCGGCCCGCTGCCCTCCCACCTGAATCTGGCCACCGACCTGCTGACCACGCTCGACATCTGCGCGGGCGTGCGACTGGGCAGCGGCACGATCAGCGTGCACCCCGACAAGCTCGCCCTGGCAGGGCACGGGATGGGCGCGGGCGCCGCCGTCATCGCCGCCTCGCAGCGCAAGGTCGGCGCCGTGGCGGCCCTCTATCCGGCGCCCACCGCCCCGAGCGCGGAAGCGCTGGCCCCCCGGATCGACTCCCCGGCCCTCATCGTCGCCGGCGGTGTCGACATCTCCACCGGCAACTGCACCGCGCGGGCCCTCGCCACCGCCTGGGGCGGGCCGATGTCGCTGCGCACCGTCGACAAGGCCACCCACCACGGCATCGTCGAGGGCCGCCGCGCCCTCGCCGCCCTCGGCGCCGCCAAGTACGAACCCAAGACCGAACGCATCACCCGAGCCCTCCTGGTCGGATACCTCAGCTACCAACTCCTGGGCGACAAGAAATATCAGCCCTTCGCCGACCCGGAAACCGACATCCCACACACCTCGGCCGTCGACCTCGAAGCCACCGAAGAGCCAGAGCCCGAACACGTTTCGCCCCTGCAGCTCGTGCAGGTAGCCCGCGCCCTGCGCAAGTAGCAGGCCGTCGCCCGGGAGCAGGGATTACGGACTGTGTGGAGGCAGTCGCGCTGGGTCGGTGCCCGAGGATCCATCGGGGCTACATTCCCGCTGGCGAACCTGCCTACAACGCACCGAATCTCGACGATTTCCACCGCTGGAATATCTGAAGGCGCTGGCGCAGCGGTAGGAGGCCGGGCTCACTTACCCATTTTGCCCTTGTCCACCTGGACCCACTCGGTGCGGCCGTCCGGATAGTGGTGGAACTCCCAGGCGGAGTAGTCGCCGCCGTCGTCGACGATGCTGACGTGGTCGGCGTAGCCGTCGTGGTCCATATCGGACCAGACTTCCATCGAGTGGTCGCTGTGGAAGGTTTCGGTGTCCAGGATGCCGTCGGCGTCGATGTCCTGGGACGGGTGGTTCAGCTCCACGGCGCCGATGCCGCCGAGGTCGGAGTGTGCGTCGACTTCCGGCAGGTCCAGGCCCGGCAGATCGCCCGAATGGATCATGTAGTTGCTCCTCGAGGGACGTGCGGGAATTTGTTCCATCCTGGCATCCGGAAGCGGCGCTGCGCATCCCCGGCCCGGCATGTTGTGGATAACTTGCCGGCGCCGAGGTGGGCTGCGGGTTTGCCTGTGGATAACTACCGGCGCATCGCGTCCGCTACTGCTTCGGGATGACGATCCACAGCACCAGGTAGACGATGAACTGCGGGCCGGGTAGCAGACAGGACAGGACGAACAGCAGGCGGATCAGATTGGCGTTCCAGCCGAAGTATTCGGCGAGGCCACCGCAGACGCCGCCGATCCACTTGTCGGAGCTCGATCGGGTGAGGCGGCGGGTGGGGGCGGTCATGACGCTCTCCTTCTGTCACGGTCGTGCATGGTGGTTCCACTGTGCTGTGCGGGCGCCCTCGCGCGCATCGGGCGCGAGACCCATCCCGACCCTGATTTCCACGGCCCGGGCTCAGGGTGGTACCCCGAACCCGGCAGACTCGTGGGCGTGAGTACGACTCTGCATGCGCACGGCCTGTCGGCGGGGCACGGAGACCGGGTGCTGTTCGAGGACCTGGATCTGGTGCTGGCGCCCGGCGATGTGATCGGCCTGGTGGGGGTGAACGGAGCGGGCAAGTCGACGCTGTTGCGGATGCTGGCCGCTCGCACGCCGCAGACGGGCCGGATCACACTGAGCCCGCCCGATGCCACGATCGGCTACCTAGCGCAGGAGCCGGAACGCCTGGCCGACGAGACGGTGGCCCAATTCCTGGCCCGCCGGACGGAAGTGGCGGCGGCGCAGCGGGCGATGGACGCCGCGGCGGAACAGCTGGCGACCGACGAGACCGCCGCCGAGGACTATTCGGCCGCCCTGGAACGCTGGCTCGCACTGGGCGGTGCCGACCTGGAGGCGCGAGCCGCCGAGGTGGCCGCCGAGTTGGGACTCACCGAAAGTTTGCCGCAGGGCCTCGACACGCCCATGACCGTGCTGTCGGGTGGGCAGGCGGCGCGCGCCGGACTGGCCTCGGTCCTGTTGTCGCGCTTCGACATTCTGCTGTTGGACGAGCCCACGAACGATCTCGACCTGGAGGGCCTGACCCGGCTGGAGAATTTCGTGACCGGGGTGCGGACGCCGTTGATGGTGATCAGCCACGATCGAGAGTTCCTGGCGCGCACCGTCAACCGGATCGTCGAACTCGATCTCGCCCAGCAGCAGGTCGGCAGCTACGACGGCGGTTACGACTCGTATCTGGCCGAACGCGAGATCGCCCGCCGGCACGCGCGGGAGGCCTACGAGGAGTACGCCGATACCAAGGCCGGGCTGGAAGCACGGCAGGTGATGCAACGAAACTGGCTCGAACACGGGGTGCGCAATGCGCGCCGGAAGGCTCGCGATCCGCGAAAGGTGGACTCCGACAAGGCCGGTCGCAAGATGCGGGCCGAATCCACCGAGAAACAGGCTTCGAAGGTGCGCCAGACCCAGCGCCGCATCGAACGGCTCGAGGCCGTGGAAGAGCCGCGCAAGGAGTGGGAGCTGCGGATGTCGATCGCATCCGCACCGCGCAGCGGCTCGGTGGTGGCGACGCTGTCCGACGCCGTCGCGTCGCGCGGTGAGTTTGCTTTGGGTCCGGTCACCACGCAGGTCGACTGGGGTGATCGGATCGTCCTGACCGGTCCCAACGGTTCCGGCAAATCCACACTGCTGGCGCTGCTGCTGGGCAAGGTGGCTCCGGATGCCGGGACGGCGTCGCTGGGTTCGGGGGTGGCGATCGGCGAGGTCGATCAGGTGCGTGGCCTGTTCCGTGGAACGGCCACGCTCGCCGACACTTTCGGCGCCGAGGTACCCGACTGGCCGGAGGCGGAGATCCGTACGCTGCTGGCCAAATTCGGTCTTCGCGGCCCGCACGTGCTGCGCGCCAACGACACTCTGTCGCCGGGTGAGCGCACGCGCGCCGCGCTGGCGCTGCTGCAGGCGCGCGGGGTCAATCTGCTCGTCCTCGACGAACCGACCAACCATCTGGATCTGCCCGCGATCGAACAGCTGGAGCAGGCCGTCGAATCCTTCGACGGCACGCTGCTGTTGGTCACCCACGATCGCCGCATGCTCGATACGGTGCGCGCGACCCGGCGCTGGCACATGTCCGCCGGACAACTCACCGAAGACCGATGAACCAGAACCTGCTCGGCATTGCGATCGCGATGCCTCACGCGACCGCCCAGGAGATTCGGATGGACCGGATACAGCTCGGTGCCGACACCCGGATCACCCTCCTGATCGCCGGCCTTCTCTTCGTCTGGGCACTGCTGCTGGGCGTGTGGAAGTACCACGGGATGCGGACCTCACCGGAGGGGCATGCGCACCCCTACGTCGATATCGCGCATCGCGCGGCCCTGATGTACAGCTTCGCCGCGCTACTGCTCGCGGTCTTCGTGGAGCTGTCGGACTGGCCGACCGCGGTGAATCTCGTTGCGGCGCTGGTCGTTCTCGGTTTCTTCGCCGGCGCTGTCGCCTCGTACTGCCTGCACGGGCTGCGGCGGGACACGACGAATCAATTCCGCGGCGACGTCGGACTGCCGCTGCGATCGGCCATGTACGCGCTGATCGTCTGCGAGATCGGTGGCTTCCTCGTGCCGTTCACCGGCTTCGTGCACGCTCGGTTCTGAACCTTCGATGTGGTTCAGCCGGCCGCGATGCCGGTGATCAGCGTGCGGCCCGATTCCGCTCGGGTGCTGATGATCTGGGTGAAGGCATGCGGCTGTTCGTCCGGCTTCTGCTGGGTGAGGCGGACCTCCCATTGCCCCTCGTCGCCGGTGCGGGTGATCTGCACGCAGTAGCGGGTGCCGACCGGCACCTGGTTGATACCGCGCTGAATCTGGTCGGCCGGCGGCACCGACGAGTCGTCGGCGACGACGGCGCGCGCGGCGTACCCCGACCGCTGGACGTAGTACGCCCGCTCGAAAGCCAGGATGGCGTCCGGGCCGCTCGCGGTGCCTCCGGGGTCGGTACCGGAGACCACTTCCGCGGTACGCTGCTGCTCGCAGCCGTCGGTGGCGATCGTCGAGGTCGCCGCCGCCGTGGTCGAGGGCGGCGACGGGGTTGTGCTCGCCGAGGTGGGCACCGGCACCGCCGCGACCATCGGCGGTTTCGTCGCGACCGGTTGCGACCGCTTCCCGGTGTGGATGACGGTTAGCACCACCGAGACGACGACGATGCCCACACCGATCAAAGTGAGTGCGGCCAGCAATTTTTCACCACGCCGATGATCGCGGCGCGGCCCGGCCTGGCGTGGGCGGGGACGTCGCAGCGCAGGGCCGGGGTTACCGCCCGAGCGGTCGACGATGTGCGGAACTAGCGTCGACTTGTCGACCAGGTCGGGATCGGTCAACGGCCCCCCGACCGGGATGCGCCGCGGTTCCGGCTGCGGCTCGGGCTCGGGGGTGGTCCGCTGCGCGGGTTCGAGCCACTGTTCCCACTCGCCCGACGCATAGACCGCCGGCTCCGGACCGGGCCGCGCCGGCGGCACGGCCACGGCGTCGTGATAGGTCGCCCCGGCCGGTCGGTTCGGGTTCCGCCGGCCCGGCCGCCGCTTGCGGCCCTGCTTACCGACGGGCGTCCGGACCATCGGCAGGCCGAGGTCGAAGGGATTGTCCTGCTGCGGGTCCGGCTCAGACCGTGTCATCGCCGAAGTCGCCGATCACGGCGGCGGGAACCGTTGTCTCGGCCGCCGGCACGGTGACACCGAGCTGACCGTCGCGAGGTTTGTGGTCCTGTCCGCTACCGGCCGGCGGCGGCAATGCCATACCTCCGGCAACGCCGCCCGGATGCGCCGGCTCCGGAGCCGGCGCGGGAGCGGGGCCGGTGCCGGTGGTTTCGGCATCGGTGCCGGGTCCGCAGGTGGCGGAATGATGGACGACGGTGACGGCGGTGGCGGATCGGATTTGTCGGCCGGGGTCTTGTCGGCCGGCGCCTTGTCGGGCGCAGGGCCGCCCGGAATGATCGAGCCCGGCCCGGTCGTTCCAGGAGTCGCCTTGCCGGGGCCGAAGTCGAACAACTTCGCCGAATCTCCGGAATTACCCGCCGGATTGGTCTTGTCGCCGGTGGCGTGGTCCGGGTTGATCAGCTGCGGTATCGCCTGGTCGACCGAGGAGGCCACCGTGTCGATGGTGTGTGTGCCCACTTCCGCGATCTTGTCGATCAGGTGGGTACCGATATCCACACCGGCATTGATGGCCGAGGTGCCGACCTGCACACCGGCCTGCACGAGCAGCTGCTGCAGTTGCAGCTGCGCGAGCTGAGCCGGATCGATCGGCTGTCCGGGCGCCGTCCCGTATTGCGCTGGGACCGTGCCGTATTGGCCCGGAATCGCGCCGTAGGCGCTGGGCAGCACCGTACCGGGGGTATCTCCCCACGACTGCGAGGAGTTCAGTCCGGCGGGCGTGGTGACCGTCAGCGGACCCATCTCGTCCAATCGGCGCGAGTGATCGTCCATTTCGGTGCGCGCGGAGGTGACGGTGGTGATCGCATCGCGCAGCGCCTGGGTGGCCCGGTTGATCACCGCATCGGTATCCGGGGCGGCGGTGGCGTTGCCGAGGATGGTTCGAGCGTCGCGCCGGAAATCGGCGATGATCCGGTCCATCCGGCCGGCCGCCCGTGCGCTGGTCGCGTGAGCATCGGCCAGTACGCCCAGATAGGCCGGGCCCCGATCGGAGATGTCACCGATCTGAGTTTGGGTGGTGCGCAAGGCCGGAACGGCCGCGTCGGAGCCCGGCCCCGTCCAGGTGGATTCCAGCGCGTGGACGCCGTCGCGGTGTGGTCCCTCGGTGTCGGCAGCCTGTGTGGACGCGCTGGACAGCGCACCGGTGATGGCCGAAGAAGGTGTCGCGACACCGGTGCCCAGCGAGGCACGCAGCTCCAGCAGCGGCTGGACCAATGTCGCGACGATCGGCGGATCCACGGACGAATCGGATGACGTTGCGGGCGAGGTGGTGTCGTTGCGGGCGGCGGTGGGCCGGCGCCGCAGTCCGATCGGACGCCTCATGACCGCGGCTCCGTCCGGGTGATCGCGACGGCCGAGTCCTCGTCGGTACCCTGCACACCCGCGGTGTAGGTGTTCAGACCCCGCCCGTAGGCCGAGACCAATTTGCCCGCGGTGGACAGCGCCTGTGCGTGTTCGGACACCGCGGCAGCGAATTTGGCGGCGAAATCCGCTCCCACGAGCCCGAGGTCGGTTGCCAGCTGCTGTGGGTCGACCGCGCCCGCCGCCACGGAAGCCGCCGAAGCGAGCTGTTGGGACACGGTATTCGCGATGGACGTATACGCGGCCATCGCCGCGGGATCGACCCGCATCACCGTATCCGGAGCGGTGGCGGTCGGTGGCGGCGCCGGATTCGCGGAGTCGTCGAGCGTCGGAGACTGATCAAGCTTCAGCGGTTCCACTGTTCCCCCTCACGGAAATCAAGCTTCGCTGTCGCGTCATGATGTGCGTCCCACCATACTTCCCGGAGCCGACAGTCGCGCCCCCATCGCCGGGACCGTCGGCGCGCCAACGCCCTTCACGGGACCTGGCGAGGACCCGCCACCGGCCATCGATGCCGACTGTGACCAGGCGATATTCGCCCCTCGTGCGCGAATGCTGCCGTCGTGGCCGCGGCGCCGGCCCTCGGCAACGGCCTAGACAGCCGCACCCCTACGCGGCGTACGCACCCCGTCCGTCGCGCCACGCGGCGCGGCCGCGGAAGTCAGACCGCGGCGACACACTTGGCGAGATCGTCGGCGAGTTGTTTGGCGCGATGCGAATCGGTCGCCTCGACCATGACCCGGATCAGCTGCTCGGTCCCGCTCGGGCGCAACAGGACTCGGCCGTCGTCGCCGAGGACGCGCTCGGCCTCGGCGACCGCCTCGCGAACCTCCGGCGCGGCCGCGACCGCGGCTTTGTCGGCGACGGGGACATTGACCAGCACCTGCGGCACGGTCGTCATCACGCTCGCCAGATCGGCCAGGGTGCGCCCGGTCTCCACCATCCGCACCATCAGTTTCAGACCCGTCAGCAGTCCGTCACCCGTGGTGCCGTATCGCGGGAAGACCAGATGTCCGGACTGCTCGCCACCCAGGCTGTAGCCACCGCGGCGCAACTCCTCCAGCACGTAGCGGTCGCCGACGGCGGTGGTGCGCACGGTGATTCCGGCATCGCGCAGCGCGATGTGCAGACCCAGATTGCTCATCACGGTCGCCACCAGGGTGTCCTGGACCAGCTCGCCCGATTCGTGCATCGCCAGGGCGAGAATCGCCATGATCGCGTCGCCGTCGACCACGGCGCCGGAGGCATCGACGGCGAGGCAGCGGTCGGCATCGCCGTCGTGGGCCAGGCCCAGATCGGCGCCGTGCTCGAGCACCGCACGCTGGACGTTCTCGAGATGCGTGGATCCGCACCGCTCGTTGATGTTGAGCCCGTTCGGCTCGGCGTTGATCGCGACCACGCGCGCGCCCGCCTCGCGGTATGCGGCCGGTCCCACATCGGAGGCCGCGCCGTGTGCGCAGTCGACTACCACGGTGATGCCGGACAGATCGCGGCCGGTCGCCTCCACCAGATGTTCGACGTAGCGCTCATGGGTGCCGGCCAGGCTGTAATGGTCCTCGACACGACCGTCGACGCCGGAGAGGCTGAGCACCCGGCCGATGCCGGCACCGGTCGGACGCACGAAACCCTTGGCGCGGACCAGTTCTTCGATCTTGTCCTCGATGCCGTCGTCGAGTTTGTGCCCGCCCGCGGCGAAGATCTTGATGCCGTTGTCCGGCATGGCGTTGTGCGAGGCGGAGATCATGACGCCCAGGCAGGCGTCGTAGGCGGCGGTCAGATACGCGACCGCCGGGGTCGGCAGAACCCCGACCGAGAGCACACTCATTCCGGCGGCGGTCAGACCGGCGGTCACCGCGGCCTCGAGCATCTCGCCGCTGGCGCGTGGATCGCGGCCGACCACCGCCACCGCGCGCGCTCTGCCCCGGCCCAGCACCTGCGCCGCGGCCGCCGAAATCTGCAGTGCCAGTTCCGGACTCAGCGAGTCGTTGGCAAGGCCGCGGACTCCGTCGGTACCGAACAAACGCCCCATCTATCTCGCCCCTCGAGTTGAATTGCGGTGAGCGCGGAGACCCTGCGTCGCGGACGCAGGCTGCCCGCCCCGGCCTACCGTCGATCGATACAGCACGAGAGCAGGCGCCCGGGAGTGGGCGCCTGCTCTCGTACGGGGTCGCGTCGGCCGTGCTCCCACCGGCACACCGTGTGGGTGCGAGTGGGAGCGGCCGCGCGCTGCAAGATCAGCGCTTCGAGTACTGCGGAGCCTTGCGGGCCTTCTTGAGGCCGTACTTCTTACGCTCGGTGGCACGCGGGTCACGCGTCAGGAAGCCGGCTCGCTTCAGGGCGGGGCGGTCGTCCGGGGTGACCTCGATCAGCGCGCGGGCGATGGCGAGGCGCAGCGCGCCGGCCTGACCCGACGGGCCGCCGCCGACCAGGCGGGCGTGCACATCGAAGGTTTCGGTGCGCTCGACGGTGACCAGCGGGGACTTCACCAGCTGCTGGTGCACCTTGTTCGGGAAGTAGTCCTCGATGGTGCGACCGTTGAGCACGAACTGGCCGGAACCCGGGACCAGGCGAACCCGGACCACGGCCTCCTTGCGGCGGCCGACGGTCTGCACCGGGCGGTCGATGACGACCGGCGCGGCGAAGCCCTCGGATTCGGTGTACTCGGCGTCGTAGCCGGCACCCTCGTCGACGACCTCCACGGCGGCGTCTTCGACGTATTCCTCGTTGAATTCCTCAGGAGCGGTCACTGGGCCACCTGCTTGATCTCGAACGGAACGGGCTGCTGGGCCGCGTGCGGATGCGACGGGCCACCGTAGACCTTCAACTTGCGCGCGATCTGGTTGCCCAGCTTGTTCTTCGGGATCATGCCCTTGACGGCACGCTCCACGACGCGCTCCGGCCGGGTGTCGAGCAGCTGCCCGACAGACCGGGACTTCAGGCCACCGGGGTGCCCGGAGTGGGTGTAGAGGAGCTTGTCCTCACGCTTGTTGCCGGAGACGGCAACCTTGTCGGCGTTGATGATGATGACGAAGTCGCCACCATCGACGTTGGGGGCGTAGGTCGGCTTGTTCTTGCCACGCAGCAGATTCGCTGCCTGCACGGCAAGGCGGCCGAGCACTACGTCAGTGGCGTCGATGACGTACCACTGCCGGGTCACGTCACCCGCCTTCGGGCTGTACGTAGGCACAGTGCTTCCCTGTCTGTCGTTGATGTTCTGCCAGCCAGGCGAACGGTCGAGTGATCCCGGCGGCCGGTGGAGACCCGGGGCTCGTGGGACGGCACGGACGAGTCCGCGACGTACCGCACGCCGAACGACGACGATACCAGGGTCGGTTCGAGGTCCCGAAATCGCGTCCGGACTCGTCAGATGTGAATGGGCGGGCCCGAGTCGAACACACCGGGGACGGTCGGAACGACGTAGTGCAGATTGTCGACCGCCAGATGCGCGCAGGGATGGTCGGCGACCGTCCGCATACCCGGGCCCGGGCGCTCGACGGCGCTCGGCGTGACCGAGCAGGCCGGGCTGGGCTCGGGCGCGCGTGAGACCTTGTCCACGGCCGGCCACGAGCCGAAGTCGGATTCCGCGCCGATTCCGGCCGACGATCGCGCATCGACGGCCGCCGCGCCGCCGGGACGCGCATCGGAGGCTCCGGATACCGCCGCCGAGATGTGGTCGGGAAGCGGCCGCGCTATGTGATCCGGTTCACCGTCGGCGTGGATCGCGAGCGCCGCCAGCGCTACCGCCCCGACGATCGTCGGAGCGCCGAACAGATTGTCCTTGACCTTGCTCCACAACTTGCCCTTGTGGGCGTGTTCCTCATGGTCCGGTTGTTCCCCGGCCGATGACCGACCACCGGATTCGGTGGTCCGCTGATCATCGACCGGGCCGGCCGGGGGGCGGGTGAACCTGCTTTCCACCTGGCCGGCCTCCCGGGTCATCCGGGTGGTCGGCTCACCGGCCGGAAGAGGCTGGGGGCCCGATCCGGGCCCGGCATCACGCGCCGCGTGCCGGCCCTGGGCCAGCCCCTGCGGATTCGGCGGCTCCGGACGATGGTGCGGTTCGGCGGG
>NZ_BDBF01000091.1 GCF_001612845.1 Nocardia elegans NBRC 108235
TGAGACTTTCGGGTGGATACACGAAGTACTGCACGGATCAGAGTTGCCGGATCGCGCAATTCAGCCCCCACGGGGCGGCGGCCAGTTATCAATCCGGGGCCCCGGCGTTCTGTCCTCTGACACCTCAACTGACACACCCACGGGACGCGGCTTCAAAATCGGGCTGTCAGGATCACGTTCGGCCGCGGCAGCGATCCGGTCCGCCGACTCCCGATCCATCGGTTCCTTGCCCATGAACTCCTCGAAGGGATGGGCCAACGCCCGCGCAGTACCGGCAGAACCTCGCTCGTGTCGAAAGGCTGCCCAGGCGTGGCGGATCGACGACGGTCGCTTCACCACCTGGGTAGACCAGACACAGCGTGCATGGCGGATTCCGGCCTCTGCGATACCCGTTGTCACCGAAACGGCAACGGTCGACTGTCACTGTTACCTCTCGCTAATTCCGAGGCGCGCTGACCGTCGAGAACGTGGGATAGAGCTTGGGTAGAAACACGCAGCTTTTCGCGAGCGATGCACCATTGTGGAGCCCATCCGGGCACTTCCGCCCGAACAGTGCCAAGCGATACTCGCCGAGGCCATCGCGTTCGAAGTGCGCAACCGTGGCGCCGCCGCCCTCGGCGGCGGCCCATACATGGTTACGCTCGAGTACGGCCGACCACCGAACCACATCCTCCACTTGCTGATCTCTTTCTTCACCTGTGGACTCTGGCTCCCAGTATGGCTGCTGCTGGCCATGACAAGTCATACGTCGCGGCGCATTCTCCGAGTCGACGAATATGGGCAACTGTGGTGGGTCTGAACACACCCGCCGGGCCACGAGCCCATTGCATAAGCGCTGATCATGTGCAGTGAGGCTCGACTTCAGTGCTGATCGTAACGGGTCTGATAGTCCGGCTGCGGCTGTCGGGCACGGCTGTTGGCCGTGAGCACATCGCGCGCGGCGAGCATTTAGATTACGTTGATATGCGCATCTATACATTGCCGAGGGTTTTCATCCGCCAGTTGAAGTGGCGACTTCTGCTGAAAGAACGCCTCAGTTGGTCCAGACCGCCGAACCGACCGGCACTGCGGGCTGGGAGAGCATTGGGGAGTGGCGCCTGCTGATTCGGTAACGCCGGCGCGGTCGGCGGAGACATCAGGTTGTTGGAGCGGGTCGCCTACCGCGGCCGCCACTTTGCACGAGGGGAGTTCCGCTGTCTGGCAACAATGAACGTCATCTTATCGGCAACAGCAATGGCGACCGGGTGTCGCTGTTCTTCGATGGTCGGGTCAAAGTTTGGTCGACGACTCACTTGTGGTCTGTCATGGATCGGCGCCGTCACAGCGCCCTTGGAGAGATGATCCTGCTCGGGGTCGGGCAAGAGCTCGCGGTGCCGGGGCCGACTGAACGGCAACAGCGTCCTCAGATTGAAGTGATGCTTGATCCGGGTGCTGGCCATGTCGTCGCGTCGACGATTGCCGGGGATAACGGCACCTTTGTTCAGCTCTTCCATGATGGCGGCATCGCCGTCGGTAACGATGGGCGCGACATCGGGCAGATCCTGAACGCTGGGAGAGAAGCCAGCCCGGCTCGTAGACGCAATGGGGTCGGCAGCTCGGTGATGATCGCGTTCGACGGCAGCTACCGGCCTCGAAATCTCCGAGAAGCGGACCGGTACTTGGCCATTCCGGAAGTGACGCCTCCGGTGGCATTTCGGCTGTATCCGGACGAGTTCGAGATTGTATGAGCGGTCGGTCCCTGCACTCTCTGCTCCAAAATGCTCGGCAGGCCGTGGTGCCGTCGGCATAACCGGCTGGACTGAGGAGCCGGGCCAGTGTGGTGGAGCCGTCGCCGTCTTCCGAGTGTCGGCTGGCCGCACGTCACCACGCGTATCCACAGTCGCGGCGGCCGCGGAGCGGCGGCGTGATTTGCGTTGATTACCTTCTCAAGTCTCGGGTGCGTGGCCCGGAAGGTCTGAGTTCTCGGCCTTTGAGGCCTTTCGGGTCGACTGAGCGTGGAGCGCCGCTGTTCGTGCAACGGTTTTCCATCGAGACCCGAACTTCTCGGTCAATTGCTCGACCTCGGCGATGAAGTCGGTGAACCAACCGACCATGAGTAGTTGGTGGTGGTGTTGTGTCTTCTGCCGCGGCGCGGCATGGTGCGGGTGATCAGGCGGTCGTTAGTCTATTCGGCGGCGGATCCTGTTGTGCTGGCGCAGGCTCGGGCGACGATCGTGGTGCCCCGGAGGGGTGCGTGGCAGGCGCGTTACAACGCCTATGGCGTTGTGGTGGACAGCCATGAGGTGGCGAAGCTGCGCACAGACAGGACCGCGGAGGTGTCGTTGCTTCCAGGGACGCATAGGGTTGAGTTGACCGTCAACTGGTCGGTGGCCGATCGGCATCCATCAACCTTGTAGTGATGAGCTCTGCCAAGTAGCGTCATGATGCTTGGCCCGAAAGTTGAAGGCAAACAGGGGGTTTCGAGGTGCTTGTGGACATGGATATCGCACTGTCCGCGGGAAGCGCAAATCCATACTGGTGGGCGCAACCCCTCGCGACAATTTTCGCTGCCGCTATTGCCCTGTTAGCAGCATGGATTGCCTGGCGAAACGTAACCCGCCAGCTGGGCAACGAACGACGGAAGGAGCGCCGGGCTGAAAGGCTAGCGGCGGCCGTCGAAGCCGTGGAGGCTATGCGGGAAGGGCTGTTCAATATTCGGCAGCGCAAAGCCGCTGGGCAACGTGATCGAAAGCATCGAACCGAGGAAACCCGCGAAGCGCGCAGCGACTGGGAGAAGCAAGCGGCCTCTCGACACGCCCGAATCGAGATTGCTAAGGCCCGACTCCAACTGCTCGACATGAGTGGAGCGGCGCCCGCTTTCGAGCAGGCATGTCTCGCATTGAATAGGTACTCACGGCAAGGCGGCCAGAATCCGGAACTGTTCGCCGCAGCGGAAGCAGCGATCCGGGATTTAACCAGCGTGCTGGCATCGGAACTCGGTGTTCTGCCGCCGGAACCACTTCAGGTTCCGCAGAAGTGAGTAAGGCTTGTTCTGTGCCCGTTCGATGAAGCAGCGTCAGTGACCCGCACCGCAACGGCGATAGCGCGATACCAGCGTCCGGCAATGCCGCATAGCGCGCGGTTCGAAACGGCCGCGGTCGCTTTCAAGGCTGATCGAAGTGGGCTGAACTGTGCTGCGGTTCGCTCAACAGTGATCCGGATGCTTCCGTGAACTTAATTGTCATGAGGTAGGGGCTCTTCCAGAGGTGGATCCGAACGTAGGGTGTCGAGTTCGATTCCTGCCGCCGTCCGTTGGTGCGTGGTGTCGCTCTGGGTGAGCTCGTCTCTTTGACGCGGGCGTAGCTGACCTGGAGGCCCTCGACTTAGCTGGCCTTCGCGTTGGCTTCGATGATGCGAGCTTCGAGATTGTCGTGGATCTCTTCGAGTCCGGGTCGCTGGGCGGGGCCCGGCCTGAGGAACGAGCATCCGACGCAGGCGTGCTCTTGGACGCAGGCCGTGGCGAATGCTCGGGCGCGTATTCCGACCGAGACTTTCACGGGTTGGCGTCGGCTGTTTGCTCCGGCGTCGGCCCGGCAGGAAGTGTTGCCGTGACTCTTCCCGTTACCTCGATCAGGTCGTCGCCTGGTGCCGCCGAACCACAACACTTCTGTGCCGCTGGCGGGGTCGCATACCGTTGGACGGCTTCGGCGGAGGTAGTGGATCCTTCGGGCGCGATCGAGAGCCTCGACGTCGCTTATGCGGGCTCGCCGGCAGCCGTCGGAGGGGTTCGAAAGGGACGATAATTCCGTGACGTCCTGTCGACGTTCTGTAGGTTCCCGGAGAATCGGTGATCGGCCGCTATCGGCAGCCCTAATCCACTGGTTCATGCTGTGCGCAATACTGCTGACCTGGGGTTTAGTCCATCCTGCGGCGCCTGTCAACCAACGATCCGGACGACCAGGGGATCGCCTACCAACACATCGATCGCATCCTTCGATGCTACTGATGACCGGTTGGTTTTGTCCGGCGAAGCGGCGCGACCTGCGGGTTCGTGGTTGTTGATAAGTGTTGCCGGTTGGTGTTTGTTGCTGTTTGTGGACCTGTGACGTCCTGTGGACGTCCTGATACAGCCGCCGTTTGCCGACGTCCAGTGCTATTTTCGAGACGTTTCGCGCCGACAGCTCTGTGGCACGGCCTGGCCCGATCGGTGAGAGAGGTCGTTGCCGCGCATGGCCGATGCTGGGCCGCGGCCGGTCCGAAACGGCAAACCCTCGCCCGCGAGGCCACCACGCTGGAACGCTGGCATGCGGTGCACGGCCTGCTCGACCAGGGCGTCGGACTGCTGGACTGCGCCCGCCGCCTCGGCCTGGCGTTGAACACCGTGAAACGTTATGCCCGCGCATGTGAGCCAGACCAGGTGCGCCACCCACCGTATTACCGGGCCTGCTTGGTCGACCCCTACCGCGACCACCTGCGCCGTCGCCGCGTCGAAGAGCCCGGCGTCCCGGTCCTGCACCTGTTCCAGGAAATCACAGCACTCGGATACACCGGCAGTCTGAACTTGCTACACAAATACCTCAACCAAGGCCGCGCGGAGAGCGAGCGCATCAGCCCTTCATCCAGGCGGCTGACCTCATGGATCATGAGCCGGCCCACCGCTCTTCCCGCCGGGCGCCGAACGCATTTGGGCGAACTTGTCGCGGCCTGCCCCGAGATGGCAGACCTGGCCCGCCTCGTCGGTGAGTTCGCCGCGATCCTGGCCGAACGGCCAGGCAGCGATCTCGACGGATGGATGAAGCAGGTCCGTGAAGCGGGACTGACCGAACTCGATCCGTTCCTGCGCGGCCTCGATCAGGATCACGACGCCGCGGTCGCCGGTCTGACAGTGCCCTTCAGCAATGGTCCGATCGAAGGTGTCAACACGAAAACCGAACTGATCAAGCGACAAATGTATGGCCGGGCCAGCTTCGAGCTACTCCGACACCGCATTCTGCTGGGATAGCCTCGCCACCAACGAAATTGAGCAAGAGCCGTTGTTTGTTCCGACAGTCCCGGCGGCACGGCCGGGCGGCTGCGCCCGCTGTGTAAGTTTCGGTTCAGAGGCCCATGTCCTTGGCGATGATGGTTTTCATGACCTCGCTGGTTCCGCCGTAGATTCGGTTGACGCGGTTGTCGGCGTAGAGGCGGGCGATGGGGTATTCGTTGATGAAGCCGTAGCCGCCGTGCAACTGGAGGCAGCGGTCGATGACGCGGGCGGCTACTTCGGTGCAGAAGAGTTTGGCGGAGGCGGCGTCGGCGGGGGAGAGTTCCCCTGCG
This sequence comes from Nocardia elegans NBRC 108235, assembly GCF_001612845.1. Taxonomy (GTDB): domain Bacteria; phylum Actinomycetota; class Actinomycetes; order Mycobacteriales; family Mycobacteriaceae; genus Nocardia; species Nocardia nova. The sequence goes on from NZ_BDBF01000091.1 coordinate 5,296, forward strand.
TCGAGGGCTTCGAGGGCGCGGTCGACGACGGCTTCGGCGGCGTCGATCTCGGCGCGGCAGGCGGCCAGTTCGAATTTGGTGTTCTGGAAGCCGGCGACGGGCTGGCCGAAGACGTTGCGCTGCTTGGTGTATTCGGTGGCGAAGCCGATGGCGGCTTTGGCTTGGGCGTAGGCGCCGATAGCGATGGACAGCCGTTCCTGGGGCAGGTTCTGGCCGAGGTAGGAGAAGCCTTTGTTCTCTTCACCGAGGAGGTCTTCGACCGGGACGCGGACGTCGGTGAAGGTGAGTTCGGCGGTGTCGGAGACCTTGAGGCCGAGTTTGTCGAGTTTGCGGCCCACCGAGTAGCCGGGGGAGGCGGTGTCGACCACGAGCAGGGAGATGCCGTGGCGGCGGTCGTCGGGCTTCGGCGCGGCGGTGCGCGCGCAGACGATCACCCGGTCGGCGTGGACTCCGCCGGTGATGAAGGTTTTGGCGCCGTTGAGGATGTAGTGTGTGCCGTCGGCGGAAAGCTTTGCGGTGGTGCGCATTCCGGCCAAGTCGGAGCCGGTGCCGGGCTCGGTCATAGCGATGGCGAACATGGTGTCGCCGGTGACGAATCCGGGTAACCAGCGCTGCTTCTGCTCGTCGGTGGCGAGCTTCTTCAGATATGGCAGGCACAGGCTCACGTGCACGGTCGAGCCGCCGAGGGAGACACCGGCGCGGGCCGTTTCCTCGATGAGGATGGTTTCGAAGGTGAACGACTCGATGCCCGCGCCGCCGTACTGCTCGGGCACCTCGATGCCGAAGATGCCGAGTTCGGCGAGTTTGTAGTAGAACTCGCGGGGAACGATACCGGCCGAATACCATTCGTCGTAGACGGGGACCACTTCTTCTTCGATGAACGCGCGGACCGTCTTTCGAAAGGAATCGTGGTCGGCGTCGAAAATCTTGCGCTGCATGGCTTTTGGCTGCTCCTTGGGTTGGGACGTATGCGGTCGTGGAATGGTCGGGGGCCTTACCTCCCGGTGTAGCTCGCGTTGCCCGGGCCGACCTGGAGGAAGCTGGCGACCGCGCCTTGCAGGTCCTCGGTGGTGAACAGCTCACCCGACACTTGCGGGGTCACCAAATCTGCTTGTGCCACACCGCTGGAACGCCACGCGGCCACGATCTGCTTGGTCGCGGCGTGCGCCCGGGTAGGGCCGTCGGCCAGGCGGGCGGCCAGCTCTCGTGCGGCGGTCTGGACGTCGTCGTGGACGGCGTTGACCACACCCCAGTCGGCCAGGGTCTTCGCGTCGTAGAGATCGGCGGTCATCACCAGTTCCCGGGCACAGCCCGAGCCCGCGCGCTCGGCGAGGCGTTGCGGGCCGCCCATGGACGGGGTCAGCCCGACCACGGTCTCCACCAGACCGAATTTCGCGGTGGGCGCGGCCAGGATGATGTCGCAGGCCAGCGCGATCTCGAAGGCTGCGGTGAGGGTCAGTCCATGCGCGGCGAAGATCACCGGGCAGGGCAGTGACTCGAGCGGATGGATGATCCGCTCGAACAGGTCGCGCCACAGCTCGATGCCCTGCTCGGCCGACAGTCCGTCGAACACACGGACGTCCACGCCGCCGGAGACGACCTCGCCCGCGGCGCGCAGCAGCACCGCGCGCGGCGGGGCGGCGGCCAAATCGGCGATATCGGCGGCGATCGACTCCATCAGCGCCTTGCCGAACAGGTTCAGCGGCGGGTTGTCGATGGTGAGGACGGCCAGTTCGGCGCCCGATTCGGTTTCGACGCGGCTCAACCGGCTTCCGGTCGAGGTGCTCGAATCGCTTATGGCCGTTCCTTTCTCGTGGCTGGGATCCGGTACTGCGATCGACCTTTTGAGGACCTTGCCCGAGGCGCTCTTGGGCAGGGTGTCGAGGAACCAGACATGGCGCGGGTATTTGTACGGCGCCACACGGGCTTTCACGTAGTCGCGCAACTCGTCGGCGGATGCGTCGTGGCCGGGGCGCAGCGCGACCGCGGCGCCGACCTCTTCGCCGTGGGTGGGGTGAGGGAGGGCGAGGACGGCGGCTTCGTGCACGGCGGGGTGTTCGTAGAGCACTTCCTCGATCTCGCGGGGGTAGACGTTGAATCCGCCGCGGATGATGAGGTCCTTCTTCCGGTCGACGATGTAGTAGTAGCCGTCGTCGTCTCGGCGGGCGAGGTCGCCGGTGTGGAACCAGTCGTCGCTGTCGAATGCCTCGGCGGTGGCGTCGGGTCGATTCCAGTAACCCTTCATCACGTTGTGTCCGCGCACGCAGAGCTCGCCCACCGTGCCGGGTGCGACGGGGCAGCGCTGCTCGTCGACGATCCGGAATTCCACGCCCCGGATCGGTGTGCCGATCGAGCCGGGGCGGGCGCTGCCCATGAGGTTGAAGCCCGCGACCGAGGAGGTTTCCGACAGGCCGTAGCCTTCGAAAATCGTGTTGCCGAAACGTTGCTCGAAGGAGCGGAGAACGTCGGTGGGCAATGAGGCCCCGCCGCTGATGCAGGTGCGCAGCGTCGCGGTGCGGTCCGGGTCTGCCTCGGGCATCCGGGCCAGGGCGGTGTACATGGTCGGGACGCCCGCGAACACCGTCACCTCGTCGCGCGCGATCGTTTCCAGAACAACCGCCGGTTCGAAGCGCGGAACCAGGGTCACCAGTGCTCCGGCGGTGACCGCGGTGGTCAGCACACACGACAGACCGAAGATGTGGAACAGCGGCAGGACTCCCATGATCACGTCGCGCGGGGTCAGTGCCAGCAGGTCGTCGACGAGAAGGCGCGCGTTGCCGTGTAGGTTGTCGTGGGTCAGCTCGGCGCCCTTGGGGGCGCCGGTGGTGCCGGACGTGTAGACGATGACCGCGGTGTCGGTACCGGAGCGGGAAACGGCCTGTGCGCGAATATGATCGGACAGAGCGGCGAGCAGTGCGTGATCGACGTGCTCGACGCGGCAGCTCGCCGCCGCTGTTTCCTGCTCGGGTACCGATGCGTGCGCCCACAGCAGTGTCATCCCTGAATCGGTTGCGTAATGGGCGATTTCGCGGCTCTTGAGCAACGGATTCATCGGCACCACAACCGCACCGAGGCGGAGCGCTCCGTAGAACAGGACCGGAAATTCGAGGACGTTGGGCAGCATGAGCCCGACGCGGTCGCCCGGTTCGACGCCCATCGAGGCCATCAGCGCTGCCGCGCGTGCCGTCAGGTCCTCCAATTCGGTGTAACGGATCGTGTGCTCGCCGGATCGCAGAGCGGGCCGGTCGGGATGTTCGGCGGCGGTGCGGGTGAGGGTTTCGGTGAGGTCGCTCATCGTGGTTCTCCTGCCCCGAATCGGACGCGGGTTCGTTCGTCCAGCCAGGTATCGAGGTGGCCGTAGGCGCGTTCGCGCACGTCGGGCAGGGACAGGAACACGTCGTGGCGAGCATCGTCGATCGGAATCACGGTGGTGTGGATTCCCAAACGGCCGGACCACCGGGCGATCTGGGCGACGTCGAGCACGGTGTCGGCACGGTCGGCGGCGGCACTGTAAGCGCGCGAGAAGTGGGTCTTGTCCGAATGCAGCACGAGGGCGGGAACACCTACGTTCACGCCGCGATGCAGGCGAGCGTGGCCGCGGCGGATCGCGTTGAGCCAGCCCACGGTGACGGGGAAGCCCGCGCGCGGCTTGAGTTCGAGGTCGTAGTCCCACTCTCCGGATCCGTCGACATGCAACGAATCTCCGTAGGCGGTGCTAGCGGGCAGACTCAATCGCCGCAGGGGCAGCACAGGTGCGAGCCCGCGCAGAGCCCACGTGAGCGGACCGCGCATCTTCGCCGAGCCTTGCAGGTCGAACCATGGGCTGTTGAGCACCAGTCCGGCGATCGGATCGACGCCGGCGCGCTGTCGTCTGCGGTCCAGCCACAACGACGCGATCAGCCCGCCGGTGGAATGGGCGAGCACCAGGATCGGAATCGCGCCGTGCTCTGCGATGATCAGCTCGACGGTGCGCTCGATCTCCTCGTCGTAGGTCTCGAGCCGCGAGACGTAGTGGGCGGTCTGACCCGGCTGCCGGGCGCGTCCACTCTTGCGCAGATCCAGGGCGTAGAAGGCCTGGCCACGGGCGGCGAAGAACTCCGCCAGATCGGTCTGGAAGAAGTAGTCCGAGAACCCGTGCAGGTACAGGACCGCGCCCCCGACCGTGTCGCCGTCGCCGGGGTCGCGGCGGACCACGACCGCTCGCACATCGCCTTCCCCGTCGGGGTCTTTGCCGAGATCGAGTGTCCGGCGGGTGTATCCCGGCCCCAGGATGTCGGTGTCCCAGCCGGATCCCTCGAGTGAGTCGGTTCCGGCCATCACACGCTTTCCTCGACCAGATCCGCGCGGTCACAAGCACTTTCAGGACGCGTGCCGATCAGGGCTCGGTCCAGTTCGGTGCGCAATGTGACTGAGTCGAGCGGATAGTTCTGGCGCACCCGCCGCGGGGCGCGATCGCTCTGGCGCGGCGAGCGGAACAAGGTTGCCATGCCCCCGAGTCTGCTGCCGAGTCGGTGGGCTAATCTTGCCTCGCTGCGACAAGTTCTTACCCCATGGCGACATTCCGGAGGGAAGGGGGCACATGTGGATTACGTCCGCTCGGCGGGACTACGGGGGTTGCGTGCGGTAGTCGCCGAACTCGGCGGGGATGCCGAGCAGTACACCCGCTGGGCCGGGCTGCCTGCCGCCGCGCTGGACAGCGACGATGTACTCGTTCCTGGGAGGGCGATGGCCGAGTTGCTCGAGTTCGCCTCGGCCGATCTCGGCTGCCCCGATCTGGGATTGCGGCTGGCTGCGCGGCAGGATCTGACCATGCTGGGTTCGCTCGCCGTGGCGATGCAGCATTCCGCTACCCTCGGCGACGCGATGGAGTGCACCTCACGGTATTTGTTCGTGCACGCTCGCTCGCTGCGTCTCACCGTAGGCGCCGATCCGCGCGGAAACCGGGACGTTGCCGGGTTGTACTACGGTCCGGCCACCGCCGAAGGGCCGGTTCAGGGCACCGATCTGGGACTGGCCTTCACCCACCGTGCGGTCACATATCTGCACAAGGGCGCTTATGGGCTGGCGGGCGTCGAACTGCCGTACCGGCCGCCCGCGTCCGGGCGGATCTATCAGGAATTTTTCGGGTGCCCGGTATATTTCGGGAAGATCGGGCACCGCGCGGCCGTGCTACGGGTTCCCCGAAAAGTGCTGAGCTTCAAGCTGATCGGCGTGAACGACAACCTGCGTCGCCTCGCGCTGGCGTTCTTGGCCGAACAGGCGCCTGCGCCGACCGCCACGTCGATGCGCAGCGAGATCGCGCCTCGCGTGCGGGCCATCGTCCGCGAGTCGGTCGGCACGCGGACGGTCGATGTGGCGGCCGTGGCGCGATTGCTGTCGATGCACGAACGCACCTTGCAGCGGCGCCTCGCGCAGGAGAACACCACGTTCGCCCACCTGCTCGACGACGTCCGGCGCGAGACCGCGCACCGCCTGCTCACCACCACCGACCTGCCCCTGGGCCAGGTGGCCGGCATGGTCGGTTTCGCCGAGCAGTCGGGCCTGTCGCGCGCGGCACGGCGATGGTGGAACGTCGCCCCGCGTGAGGTCCGGACTCGGCACTCGGCCGAACGCTCGGCGCGGTTTCTCGGTGCCTGCCCCGCGGAGTGACCAGTCGCGCACCGTCCGTCTCGCGGCGGGCGATGTAGCTCTTTGTGGCTGTGTCCCAGCGCAATCGGGCAATGACGACGGTGTAAAGGGCGGAGTTGGCTTGGCGGTCACCGCCGCGGTTGAGCCGCCGACGGACGGTCTTGCCGGAGGAGGCTTCGATCGGGCTGACACCGCAGAGGGCCGAGAACGACACTTCGCTGCGGAGACGGTCAGGGTTGTCGCCGGCAGTGATGAGCAACGTGGCCTCGGTATCGGGACCGACGCGGTAGCAGCTGCACTACGTGCTGCGTCAACTGCTCAGCCGAGGGCAACGGCCGACCCGTGTCTGCCTCGTACGCCGTGGTGACCGATGTCGAGCCGGTCCGGTTGGCTTGGCGGCTACTTCACGACAGTAAGGAGCACTGCGCTGTCCTCGACAGCTTCGAGGCCGTGCCGGGCCTTCGGCACGACGATCAGATCGCCACTGCGGCCTTCCCACTCCGTACCCTGACTGTGCAGCCGCACCCGGCCCTGCAACACGAACATGGTTGCCTCGCCTGGGTTTTCGTGCTCAGCCATCGACGTGCCCGCTGTCAGGGCAATTATGGTTTGACGCAGCCGATGCTCGTGGCCGCCGTACACCGTCGCGGCGCTGCGCCGTGCCGACGCCGACTTGGCACGGTCCAGCTGTTCGCGAGCGAGGGCATCCAATGAGAATTTCTCCACCGAACCCGTCCTTCCGTTGTCGTCTGGCCCTGATCCGATCGGTATTACTTGACTCGATACCACAGTGGAGAACGGCTCGGTCTCGCCGCGGGTGCGCCGGGCCGGGTATTCGAAATTCGGGCGCCGGTCGTGGGCTCACTGTCGGTTGGTGGCTGCCAGTTTTTAGGAGGTTGCAACGCTCGCGCGGAGCATCGTTCCCGGCGCGGCAGGACCGATCCCCTCGGTGCACCGGTTTCGCGCGGCTCACCGGCGGGTGAACCTGAGCACCTCGTCGAGAGGATGTCGAGGGGTCACGGGTGGTCTCGGTTCGTCGTCTGGGGATGCGCCGACGCGGATGAGAACCTGCGGGAAAGCGCGGTGAGGTAGTAGTGCCGCCAGTGCTCGCCGGCCTGCCGGGAGTTCGGTGACATGTGTGATCGGGCACGTGGACAATTCGGCTGCGGCGCATTCGAGCAGTACTGCCGACAACGCCTCACCGGTATGCAGCCACTGCTCGAGCGAGTCGTCAGGTGAACTCAGCACGATGAGCCGTGCGTGGTCGGTGAGATCGGGCCGCCGCATCGAATGCGGCGCGCGCGGAAACGCTCGGCCGATATCGACGTGGGAAAATTCGGCATCGGAGACGAGGACACTCGGCGGGACGCCCTCGGTCCCACCGGAATGTCCTGTCCACCAATGCAATTCGTCTTGGTACATCGGATCGTCTTGTCGAGCGGCCGATGCGATGTCCGACACCGCCGCGACCCGGGCGCGGATGTCCTCGGCGAGGGCGTCGCAGAACAGACCGTGCCGGGATACCAGCTGCTTCAGCCGAGGGACCACCTGGTCCCAGTTCTGTGGCTCGTACATCGGCAACCGATCGGTGTACCTGAGGTCGATGGCTGCGGCTCGCTCCGCGATCCCGGCAGGGGGCTCTCGCCAAGGACGGAAGGTGACGGCCGCGAGATGGTCCGGCTGGGCCCGGTCCGGCAGGCGCACGGTGTCGGTATGCCAGCCGAGCGCCGCGAACGCCGTGCGAGCGTGGTGGAGCACGGCACCGCAGCTGATAACTCGTTCGCGCCCGTGCGGATCGGTGGCCGGCAATATACGGTCGGGATCGGCGAACAGGTCGAGTCCGGTCCCGTCGAAGACCCACCGCCACGGCTGAGTGTTGTGCACCGAGGGCGCCCGCTGCGCCCTCTCGATGACAGCCGACACGATCGCGTCGGTCGGCGTGCCGAGGGTTACGGAGTTCTTTGCCATCGCCATAGAGGTCAGTCTCACACCGGGCTCATCCGGAAAGAACCGGCGTTTCGCCCCCAACGAGTGGGTCGTTGGTCCCTTCCCGTCGTGTCACGGGTGAATCCGGTGGGACATGACGATATGACCTGTCCGCCAATGCAATTCAGCGTGGGGCGCGATATCGACGTGTTCGGTTCGGATGTGCGCGAGGAACCAGCCTGCCGATCCGGTCCCGATCAGGAGTCGAGCAGGCGCTGCCTGGCTAGTCGTTCGCTCAGTTCCGGAATCGCTTCGCGGGGTGTTCCGGCCAGGTCATCGATGCAACGCCGGACGACTTCGGTGACCGTATTGCGGGACAGCCCGTGTCCGAATTCCCGGATCAGTCGTTCGACAACGTGGTCGACGACAGATCGCTCGGCTGATGACCGCACGTGCCGGGCAACTTGCCCGGGCTGCCGCGACTGCAAAGTCGCGCGCTCGGCGAGAGCCGCGGCCGAGGCTGGCCGGCTGCGCCGTTGCGGCCGCGGCTCAAGCATCTGTGGTGGTACGGCATCGATCCGGCGAGCGATCTGCGGGCGCGCGGGGCCGGCGAGCGGGTCGAACCCAAGTTGCTGGGCTGTCAAAGCATCTCCTCGAGAATCTCTCGTCCTCCTGCCCGTCACTATCGCTGGACCCCGTCTCCCGCGCATAGTGTCGAAGGTCCCGAGGCGCCAGGGGCCGTGCCGAGCTGCAAGGAGTCGTTCGGTGCTGCCGATGACCTCGGTCTTGAACAAGCCGATGATCGATTCCGCCAGAGCGTTGTCATAGGCATCCCCGTCCGAACCTATCGACGCTGAGCCCCTGTAGAGCAAGGGATTCGGTGAACTGCACGGAGGTGTGTTGCGACCCGGCGCCGATGTGGTGGATCAGTCCAGGCTAGATCGGGTGCCCGTAGTGGTCACGCCGCCACACGGCCATGTTGAGTGCCTTGAACACCAGCGCGGTCTTCAAGACCGAGGTCATCAACCGGCACGGCGCGTTCAAGACCCTCGCCGAGGTCGAATTCGCGCTCATGGCATGGGCGGACTGGTACAACAACGCCCGCCTCCCTCTGGACGAGACCCGTGAGCATCCACACACGGCGCCGTGGCGTAACGGGGGCTGATGCCGATCGATATGCATGCGAACCGTTGCGGTATCGGACTCGAGGGGGACTCATGCGTACCAAGTCACTGATTGTCGCGGGCTTCGCGGCGAGCATCGCCATCACCGTCAGCGGTTGCGACCGGGCCTCTACCCCGGGGTCGCTGTCCACAACCACTCCGGCGGTCCAAGCTTCGCGGCCGCCAGCGCAAACTGGGCAACCCGCTCCATCGAGACACGCGACCGAGCCCGGCGGCAGCGCCTCCGAGACGTCCGAGACTGTCGCCGTGCCGGCGACCGGAACCGCAGCCGCCGAGCCGGCTACTCCCGCTGACACCGCGTCGCCGAAGTGCGTGACTGCCCAACTCCGTTTGGATAAGGGGGTCGGTGGCCCGGTGGGAGGGGACTGGTTCCTGAGGTTCATCAACTCCAGCTCGCGAACCTGTGTCGTGCAAGGTTTCCCGGGGGTCTCGCAAACCAACGGCCCCAGCGGTGACCCGGTGGGCGAGCCCGCGGTGCGGGACGAGGGTCCGCAGGCGCCCAAGCCCGCTCCGGTCACGCTCGCGCCGGGCGGGGCAGCCCAATTCGAGTTCATTACCTATCCCAAGCAGATCAACGATTGCGCAGCCCTGCGCACCACCACCCTGCGTGTCTATCCGCCCGACAACACCGAATCGCTGTGGCTGCCGTGGGACAACTTGATCTGCCCGAGCCCGCAGCGCATGCTCGTCGTCCGCGCGATCACGCCGCTATAGGCGCAGCTCCTGATGGGTACTTCCTCCTCGATGGGATCCGGTTTCCCCGTTCCCTGTGGGGCTTCGACGAAGAAGTCGCAGGCGGTGCCGCACAGCGATCGCCTGTGGGGCAGCAGGAGGTCATGTCGGCGGGCAAACTGTTGCGGAATACGAACGGGCGCACCGGGACCGGCAACGGCTGCCCACCACCGGCGCGGCGGGCGCGGCCGACGACGCTTTCAACCCCGGCGCAC
>NZ_BDBF01000092.1 GCF_001612845.1 Nocardia elegans NBRC 108235
GCGGGGGTGGCGGCCGCCGCACCGGTGTTGGCGCCGGAACCGGACCCGGCCTGGGTGCCTGTGGAGTCCACGGCGCCCATCGGTGCGGCCGCTCCCGGTGCGGCGGCGGCGACGCCGGGGACGGTCGCGCCCGGCGATTGGTCCGCCGCGTCCGGCTGTTGCTGACCGGCGCCCGGCGTCTGCGGACCGGTGACCGAAGGACCGCCGTCGAGCGGCGACGTGCCGAGCGGCGAGATACCCGTCGGCGTGCGGCCGTCGCCGGGGCCGAAGGTATGGCCGTTCGGCCCAGCGTGCGCCGGTGTTCCCTGCGGTGACCCGTGCCCGCCGATGTCGTCGCCCGCTCGCCGGAAATCCGATGCGATGCCGTGGTCGGCGTTTTCATAGGACTCGGCCGCGGCGATCAACTGATCCGCGGTGTGGTCGTGGTCGTCGGCCAGCTTGTCACCCGCCCGTTTGCGGGCGTCGTAGTAGTCGTCGAGGGCATCCTTGACCGGCTGGGCGATCTTGCCGTACGTGGGGATGAAGCTGGCGAGCCAATCGTACGGCGGTTGCGCCCATTCCCGGGTTTCGCGCGCGACCTGACGGTGTTGCTCTGCCAGTTGACGCAGCACCGCAGGGTCGATCTCCATCTCCGGCATGCCGCACAATCCTTTCCGCCACTGACGAGATCATTGTCGGCGCTGGACAATTCCCACTGCCGCGCCATTGTTCCCAGTGCAGGGAAGTTCTGGGCGCGCACGGCATTCCGACCGGTTACGGTCCACCGCTTCCTGGTGCTCACCGCCGCGTGGGGCCGACACTGACCGACGAGGTCCGAGGCGGTCCCGGCGGCGTCGGATCCGGTCCCGGCGGAGCCGCGGCCAATTCCGCCAATTGCGCATGTGCGTACACGGCGTCGCGCAAGGTTTGGCGAGTCGGTTCGGCCGCGAGCAGCAGGACCAGTTCGTCACAGCGTCGCTGGCACACCATCGCACGCAGGACCGCGGCCTCTCCCCGGGCGCCGGATTCGGACCGCAACTCGCCCAGCGCTACGCGGGACACATCCGCGCGCAGCGGCAACATCGAGGCGGCGATCAGCGCGTCGGCGTCGCGCAGTTCGTCCCACAGCGGTTCCGGCACCGCCTTGCGCTGCGCGATCGCCTGCAGAATGCCGGCGCGAATCGCCCCGGCTCCCAATGAATCCGGCGCCCGCCCCAGTGTGGCGGCCCGGGCGTGGCCGTCGCGCGCCAACTCCACACACCGCTCGGCGATGCGATCCGGAGGAGTCGCGGCAACGCGATCAGCCAGCTGCGCCGACCCCACGAGTTCGAGCCGGTCGGCCAAACCCGCGGCCGGCGTACCGAAATCCATCACCGCCGCGGCCGCGACCGAACCCTCCGTCGGAACCGCACCGAGCTGGGCACTCAGCGCGCCGTCGATCGGCTGCGAGGAAACCAGCGCCGAGAGCCGCGCCCCGATCTTCGCGCCCCAGGCGATTCCGAATTCGGCCAGGATGCGCGCCGGATCGCCGACGCCCTCCCAGCCGCTGCCATCGGACTCCGACCATACCCACGGCGTGGACAATTCCCGCGGCAGATACAGCCCGGCCGGCAGCCAACCGCGCCCTTCGTTGGACGTGACGAACGCGGTCACGCCGCCGGAATGACGCAGCACGGACACCGCCCAGTCCACACCGAGCGCCGAATCCCCGGCCGCGGCGAGCAGACTGCTCAGGAGGCTGCGGGCCAACACCAGGTCGCCGTCGACACGTTCGCCGAGTACGAAGGCCGGGGCCGACGCCGCCACCATGGCCGCGCCGACCGCATCCCGCACGACCTCGTCGCTGCCGGACTGTCCCGGAATACGCTGCGGGGGAATCGCTTTCGCCGCCGGTGGCGCAACCGGGGATCCAGGTGGGCCGGGTGGGTTGCCGACCATGGGCCCCTTCCCCCCGGGCGCGGAGATCCGCGAGTCCGGTGGCGATCCGGGGCGGGTGTCGGCACCGGCCGGCGGCGGGGTTGCCTGCGCCGCGGGCGCGTTCATCCGATCGACGGGGGCCGATACGGAGGGACCGAGCGCCCCGGGCTGGGGCACGACCAACGGCGCCGACATCACCCCGCCCGCCGCAAGGCCCGACGCGCCGATCGGAGCGATCGGGCCCAGCTCGGCACGATGTCCCGCCTCGTCGTGTTCGGTATCGTCGTCCGGATGCGACGTTCGGCCGAATTGTCCTCCGCCGGAGTCGTTCTCGTCATGACCGCGGCCGGACTCGGAGCCGTGCCCGGCGGCGGGCTCGACATGTGTGTCCGAGGCGGTCCCGGCGACCGGGGCGTCCGGCTCGTGCGAGGCACCGGAATCGGCCACCGGTGCGGCGTCCACGGTATGGTCACCGCTATCGCCGGGTCCGGCGTGATTCGGAGCCGCGGGCGCCCACCCGGAGTTCTGCCCCGGAGCAGGCGCGCCGACCGGTGCCGTCGGAGCGGGCGCGTTCGGCGCTTGGTCCTGAGGGCCCGCCGACGGGGCCGGCATGTGATCGACCGCGGCCGGCGGGTCGCCGAACAGCCGATCCCGCAGCCGATTCGCGATGTCCTCGAACGGCGGTGGAACATGAGAGAACATCCCCGGATCGAGCCGGACCGACCCGGGTAGGAACGGGAAGCGCGGCATCGGATCGTGCATCGGACCAGGCATCTGCTGGTGCGCGCCGCCGCCGGGGTACCGGGGGCGGCCGCCGGCCCCCGGCCCACCGTCCTGCCGCCGTCCCGGATGTCCCGGGCCGCCCGGGCCGTTGCCCCGCGCCCAGGGATTCGGCCGGCCCAGCAATTCGGCGATCACGGCGAGCTCCGGAAGACCCTGCGGGCCCAACATGTTCAGCGCATTGCGCTCGACGTCGGCGACCTCGTCCCGAGCCTCTCGGACGATCGCGGAGATCCGCCGCTGTTCGGCGGCTTCGTCCTCGTTTCCGTTCTTGTCGGTCTCCTGCTGCCGGACCCGCTGAATATCGGCGTCCGCACGATCGACGATGTCGAGGATCCGATGCCGGGTGCGATAGACGATGTCGCCAATCTGCCCGAAGGTATCGGACGCGGCGACCAGGGCATCCACCAGCTTACGCAAGCTGTCCTGCTGGTTCAGCATGTCGCGCTTGGCCGGCTCCAATCCGTCGCTGGACGGAACGCGTTCGGAAAACAGGCGCCGGGCACGATCGGCCTCCTCGGGGTCCACCGCCTCGGCGGCGTCGCGAACCATCGTCTGCAGATTGTGCCAATCCGACGGCGGAACCGCGGGCCAATGCTTGCCGACGATGTCGTCCCAATAGGGGCTACCGTGCTCGGAACCCATGCGCGTCAGGCCGATCGCACGCCGGCGCCGCTGTCGATATCCGCGTTGTAGAGGGCGTTCACGGCCTCACGCACGGCATCATTGGTGCCACCGCTGTGACCGTTGCGCGCGGTCACAAAGTCGGTGATCCACTCGCCGACTCGATTGCGGATGTGCACCGCCCTGTCGTCGAGTTCCGATTCCGGGCGATGGTGCACGGCCAGATTCCCGATGTGCTGTGACACCTGCCCGGTGTTCGCAGTGACGGCGACGTGGAACTGGTCGGACGCGTCTATGGAGCTTTCCTGACCGTCGATGTGCAACATGACGGACTCCTGTCTGTAGCTAGAGCGTGGTGCCGAATTCGGCACTCTCCATCGCCCGGTAGGACGCCTCGGTCGGCAGATCGAACGAGTCCACCGTGTAGGGCCGCGCGCCGTTGTACTCCATCTCCGCGCGCAGCCCGACGCGGGATTTCATATGCGCGAGCCGCGCCAGTCGCAGGATCTCGTTGGCGAGCCAGCTGTCGCCGTTGTCGCGCGCCTCGTCGGACAGGTGCAGACCGACCACCTCGCCGTCCCGGTCGCAGGCGACGCCGACGCTGTGGTCGGGGTTGAAGACCTCGTAGGTCATCGACTTCCAATCCGGCGCCGGTGCATCGGATTCGGTGTCGTAGTCGTCGAATTCCAGATCGTCGTTCATCCGTTCTCCTGTGTCTTGCGGGACTTGCGGGTCACCCGCACCCGGTCGGGCCGACGGGGAGGCTTCGCAGTGTGTCTCATCGACCCTCCGAAAGTTCAGGGGCGAGCGCACCTCGCGGCGGTGGTGCGACGGCGCCGGCGGGTGGCGCGACGCTCGCGGTCGGCGGTGGTTCGTTCGAACCCGCTGGTGGTTCTCCGGTTCCCGACATCCGATCGACCAACTCGCTCCAGGCCGCGTCGCCGACCGTCATCACCTGGCGAAGCGACCAGAATCGCGAGCCCAGATACATCTCCCCGGTCCCGTCGGGTTCGACGTCCAGATGGTCCGGGCCGTCCGCTCCGTTGAGCGTCACCGTGGTCAGCGGCGGATTCATATCGTCGATATTGATGATCGTCGCACCGCCGCCCGGGATGAACGAGCGGCGGCAGCGTGGACTGTTACCGATCGCCACCTCGGCACTGTTGGTGGAGATGGTGATCTCCGGATTCAGCAGCAGTTGCAGAACCCACGACCGCGCGGCCGCCTCGGGCTGATCGGCGTTGATCGAAATAGTAAGGGCCGCGGCAAGATCCACCACCAGCATCGACTCGGAGGTGGTGACACCGACGATCACGAGCCGCTTCGGCGAACCGACCGGATGGGGCAGATCGTCGGCGGCGAAGGTGCTCACATCGGAGCTGGCGCCCGAAGCCGGATGAGCGCCCACCATTCCGGTCGCCACGTCGATGGTGAACGCCGCGATCGGGTGCAGACTGCGCTCGCCCACCCCCGCCAGCCGCACGAGGCCCTCCTCGTGCAGCCAGCGCACGGTGTCGGCGACGGTGACCGCCGCGGGTTCGGTCACGACAGCTGCTCCACCGGTTGCCCACCGACACCCTCTGTCTCGGGCGCGGGCTCAGCATCCATGATCACCTGGTACTGGCGTCCGGCGTCGGCGGAACTCTCGCGGATGGCGGACATGATCTCGGCGACCAGTTCATCGGCCTCGAACCGGTCGACCGTGCCGGGCGCCAGGTACAGGTCGGTCAGCCGCCCCATCGCATCCACCTCGGGGATGACGGCACCGCTCGGCGACGGGCGCCGCGCGCGGATCGCGTCGATACGTTCCCGTAGATCGGCGATCTTGTGGCGTAATTCGCGGGCGGCGTCCAGAGCCGCTTGGACGTCGGGATGGATTCCACTCATGCGCTACCTCCGGATTGACTCGGGGTCTGGTTGGCGGGTGACGGCGTCGGGGGTGTGACGGTCGGTGCGATGGTCGGCTTCTCACCGATGACCTGCTCGGTGTGCGGGGTGTCGTCGACGTACATCAGCCGATCGGGATGCCATGCCACGACCCGGTTGCGTTCGTTGCTGCCGCCGCCACCGCCCATACCGGGCGCCATCGGCATGTACGGCATCATCGGCGACCCACCGGCGGCGCCGCGGGCCGCCGCGGCCGCCGAGGAGGACAGCGGCTCGATCACCGGTGTGCGAGGCATATTCGACGCGCTGCTCGCCGCGGTCCCGGCCGTCGACGCCGACGCCACCATCGGCATCGGGCCGACGCTGACGGTCGGTGTGCTCGTGGAGCCGCTGTCCAGCCCGCTGGTGATGTCCCCGATCGGCATCGCGCCACCGCCGCCGTAACCGCCACCGGCGGAACCGTAGTCGGGGTAGCTGCCGTAGTCGTAGCCGTAATCGGAGCCGTCGAGCCCGTCGAGCGAATCCGTGCTGCCGCCCTGGCCCAGCTGCGACATCATCCCGCCCTGCATCAGCGAGCTCATCATCGTGGGCAGCATCTGGGCCAGCATGCTCATGTCGCTGCCGCTCGAATCACTCTGCGAGCCCGAGGTTTCCGACCCTTTCGAGGGGCCCTTCGAGTTCACCGCCGTGGAGTAGTCGGTGACCGTCTGGGCCGAGCGCGCGTTCTGCTCCTGGAACTTCGCCAGCGCATCCTGCACGCCGAGTTCGTTCTTCGAGCGCATCGCCGAGACCAGTTCCTTGCGGGCGGCGATGATCTCCTGGGGCGTGGGATGTTTGGCCTTCGCCGCGGTGAAGGCGTCGGCGTAGTTCTGGGCGTTGTCCGCCAGGTCCCCCAGCGCGGATCCGAGCTGGTCGAGCCAGCTGCGGTGTTTCGAGAGTTGCTGTGCAGCCGCCGATCCCACCGGTGTCCAGTGCTGCATGCGCAGCGCGGCCTGATCCAGACCGCTGGTGGCATCGGCATGCGTGGTCGACAGGTAGTTCCGCACGTTTTCGGCGAAGCGGGCGGCGCCTCCCGGCCCCGGACCGGTATGCAATTGCTGGGCGAAGGTCAGCGGATCGACCTCCGCGCCGACGGCCGGCAATCGGAAGGTCGGCGCGAACCGCGGTGTGTGCGGCGGAGTCTCGGCCACCGGGTTGGTCAGCAAATCCGAACCCGCGCCGCCGATATCGCGCCCGGCCTGCTCGTCGGCCTCGGTGTAGTCCACCGCGGCGGCGCCGATGTTCCAGGCGGTGCGATGCACCTCGTTCAACGCCCCGAGCACACCGTTGTACAGGTCCTGCGCACTGCCGTTCAGCTGTGGCACCGCCTGCGCGGAAATCGGATCCGCTCCGGCGGGAACCACCCAGCCTCTGGGCAGGGTGGCCCCACTGTTGTGGGCCATATCGGCCAGGGCGGATGCCGCCGAAACCAGTTCCGTCGGATCAACATTCAACGCTACGAGCTCCTCTCACCCTCCAGCCGTCAGATCGTCTGAGTGCCGGCCAGTGCCGACATCGTCGGACCGCCGGCGGACGGATCACCCGGCGCCGGCACCGCGGGCATGGCGTCACCGTGCGCGGCGCCTGTGCCCTCGATACCGGCCGGATGCGCGAACCCGCTGAAGTCGCCGAAATCGCCACCCACATCGGACATGTGCGCATCGAACCGCTTCAGCTCACCGCACACGATCACCTGCAGCGCATCACTACCGTCACCCGAACCGGCCGAGGTGTCGCCCGAGCCGGCCGAGGGATCACCGGAACCGCCCGACACACCGGTGAAACTCGCGGCACCGGTGAAATTCGCGGCGGCGGCGGTGCTCGGATCACCGGATCCGAAGGCGACGACGATCGCCGCGTGGTCCTTGTCCCACAGCGCGACATCGCCGGTCATCAACTGGCTCGGATCGATCCGCGCGCCGACCTGCTTGTTGTCCGACCACTTCGCCGTGGTGCCGGAATAGGCCGCCTTCGCGTCCGTGCCCTTGGTATTGGCGAAGGCCGCGTCCAGCCCCTGCGCGACGACCGGCGACACCTTCTGCTTCCGCTGGAAGTCGGGCGGGAAGGCGTATTCGATCATGCCGTCCGAACCTGGCACCCGCGGCGGCGGCGTGGTCCCGCCCGGCTGCGAGGACGTCGCGTTCGGAGGCGGACCGCCGGCGGTATTCGACACCGGCGTGGCGTTGTTCTGATTCGACCACGGCGTCGACGGAGCGGGTTGCTGTGGCTGCGCCTGTGCCAGCGGCTGCACCGCCCGATCGATCCGATTCGGATCCAGATCGTCGGCGCGGTTGCGCAGCGAGTCCGTGAGCGATCCGTAAGGATCCATGCCCATGCCCATCCCGTACGGATTCATGTACGGGTTCATCCCCATTCCCCCCATGCCCATCGGATCCATCATTCCACCCAAACCCGAACCGAGCGAAGGTGATTCGACCGGACTTGCCATCGACGAGTTCGGTGTCATCGCCGAGTCCTTGATCTGCTGAATCGCATCGTCGATCTTCGATTTGGCGTCGTCGGCCGTGGAGGTGTTGTCGGTCGGCAGTCCGGTATTGGGGTCGATACCCGTCTGGTTGCCGAGGTTCTCCAGCCCGTTGTCGGCACCGAGATTCAAGCCGGAACCATTGCCCGCGTCGCCGCCGTTCCCGCCGGCATTGAGCTTCCCCAATGCGCTGTCCAGTTCCGACTGAATGGCGGCATCGTGCTGCTGCTGAGTCTTCTCGAAATCCGCCGCCCAGGATTTGATGGCATCGGCGGCGGCGTCGTTCTGTCCGGCAGCCGGATCCACCGTGTCGATCAGTTCGGAGTACGCCTGGTCCATCATGTCGATGAATTGGATCTCCAGCACCTGCCCCTCCTCGAGCGAGGAGATCGAAGCGACGTTGTAGTTGATACCGCTGACGAGGTCACCCAGTTGTTTGAGTCCGTCCTTGGAGGTCTTCTTCACGTCGTCGACCTTCGCGCCGAGCTTCTCCAGCGAAGCGTCGTAGCTCTCCGCTTTCGCATTCATGCTGCTCACGGCGGAGCGGTATTGGGTCAGCAGATCCGATTGGCCCTGCAGTTTCTGGAGCGCCTGCGGCTTCAGCGTCGGCGTCTTCACCACCGCCACCGGCTTACCCTTCTCGGGCTCACCGAAGAGCTTCGCGTTCGTACTCAGCGCTTGTGCCAGCGACAGAGCGGTTTCCGTTTCATCCGACATACCAGCGCCGTATCTGGTCGTTCAAGCCCTTCGGGTACAGCAGAAACCCGGTGGGACTTTCGATCGCCACCTGATAACTCGGATCCTGGACGATCGGCTCTTTCGGGGGCGAGTCCATATATTGCTTGCCGCCCCACATGAGTTCGACATTCTGAGCCGTCGGTTTCGGTTTCGGGGTCTTGTCTTCGCCCCCGCTGTCGGATGAGGACGATCCCCCGCTCCGCCCTCCCGCAGTGTTGGACCCGATCGTCGCGCCCAGGGATCGCAAACCGGTGTTGCCCCAACCTGCTTGCCGGAATCCAGGCTGCTTGGCCCGCCCTTTGCCGCCCCGAAGTTCCTTTCCCGCACGGTCCAGGATCTTCTTGCGCTGCTGCATTTTGGAGATAGAGAATCCCGGGTTGTCGGCCTTTATCTGGGCGTCCTCCCATTTCTTCTGAGCAGCGGCTGCGTCCTTCTCTGCTGTCTGCACCGCTTTTTGAGCGCTCTGCCGGCCCGGCAGATTCAATCTGTTGGTATTGGCGAGTTTGTTTCTGGCCGCCTCGAGTGCGTCATCGGCAGTCTTCCACTCGCCGGCGGCCGTGGATGCGTCGGTCGACAGCGCCGTCGCCTTCCCGAGAGCCGATTCGGCCCCCCTGGCGCCGTACCGCGCCGCGACTCCGAGACCGCGCCCAACCCCGTCACCGATCAGGCTGCCCGCGGCGCCGTAACCGCCGGACTTCATCACGTCACCCACGTTGGTATCCCCCTCGACCAACGACTCGGTGGCTCCGCCGGCGAAGCCCGCGACCACCGACCCACCCAGGCCGGGAGCCACTCGACTCACGACGGCAGTCACGGCGAGGTTTGCCGCCAGACCCATCAAGCTCATACGAATCTCCTATGCCGGTACCGACACCTGCCCGCCGGCCGAGTAGTCGACGGGGATCGCCGGTGCAGGTGGTTGCGAATCGCTGGTCGCTTCGATGCCGGCGGGATGGGCAAAGCCGGCGAATCCACCGAAGTCGCCTTGCTTATCGCTCATGTGAGCGTCGAACTGCTTCAACTCACCTTGGATGATCACCTCCAGAGATGTGTTGCCGTCATCACCGAAAGCGACCACCAACGCGGTCCGCTGATCCCACGTGGCGACGTCGCCGGTGATCAACCGGCTGGGATCCACCGGATCGCCGATCTCCTTGCCGTCGGGCAGTTTCGCCGCGGTCTTCTCGTAGGCGTGCCGTGCATCCGTTCCTACGGCGTTGCCGAACGCGGCATCCAACGCCTGGGCCACCACGGGCGATACGACCTGGCTTCGTCCGTCGGGGAACGTGTAGACCATCACACCGTCGGCCGGCCGTGAAGCGGACACCGGCGTCACCGGCGCCGGACCCGGTCTCGACTGGGCCGACGGCGAACCGGCCTGGTTGGACGGAGGTGGCGTACCGGCCTGGGACGACGTGGCCGAAGTGGAATTCTGCGACGTCGGGCCACTCCGGGTAGCCGTCGACGGCGTCGCCGCAGACGCTGCGCGCGGCTCGGAGGCAGGCGCGGTCACCGCGCCGGACACTGCTCGGTTCGACGCGGGGCCGAGGTTCTCCGGGGTCGCATACCCGGCGCCTCGGCGGGCGTCGGCCATATCGGCCAGCCCCCGCATCGCCAGCGGCAACGCGTAATTCGCGGGCGAGAAGCCGGGTGTCGGAGTCGCCGACGAGGTTGCGGCCGGGGCGGCGGTTCCGACGGTCGAGGTCGGGTTGCCGGCCTGCCTGTTGCTGGATGGTTCCTCTGTGGCAGCACTGTCGTTCGACCGCGCGGCGAGACCGTTCGGCGACCCCGCCGAGGTGACGAAGGACGAACCCGGGGCGCTACCGGAGTCCCAATTCCACACCGGCGGAGCCGCCGGCGAATCCGCGGACGTGGAGTCACCGACGGATCCCACATATGGACCGGAGTAAGGCGAAACTCCGTCCGTACCGGTTGTATTCGTGGGCGCCTGCTTCGTGGACGGCGCGTCTTTCGGCGCAGGCGTTTGCTGCGCCGGTGGCCGGATCTCCCCGGCGAGCGCCTGGAATTGATTACTCAGATCCTGCATCGCCGCAGTGGCCATCGTGGTCGTGGTGAGAACGACGGTCATGACGTATTTGTCCTCGGTGATCTCTCCCCCACCGGATGCGATGCTCGCGTCCAACTCCCTGTCCTGGAGCAATTGGCCGAGATGTTCGACATCTTTCGGATTGACCTTTGCCAGTTCGTTCAGCTTTCCGATCAATGTCCGCAGACCCGCGCGGCCCTCGTCACACAGGTCACCTGCCTTATCCGGAATACCCACGATGATGCGATCGTTGTCCGACAGTCCTTCGTAGTAGGTGTCGAGGGTGGCCACCCACTCCTGATAGTTCGCGATCCGAGCTTTCTCCGCACCCGTGATCTTCCCTACCGGAAGCGTTTCGGGGATCTCGGATGCCTTCCCGTTCCCGAGGCTGTCCCAACTCATTTGGTACATCTTGACGAGGGCGCGGTACCGCATTTCGACAGCCTTGTTGAGAACCAGCCCGTCAGGCAGTCTCTGCGGGTCGGGCATCAGAATATGCGGCATGTCAGGCATTGGCCGCGAGCTCGTTTTTACTCATTATGTCGATGGTGGGCACGTCGCCGAACTTCTTCGGGTGGGCCTGATCCCACATCTGCCGTGCGGTCGACGGACCGGTCGCCGCTCCCAGAATCCCCATATAGGTTCGGGACGATTTCAGGTGGGCGCCGCCGAGCCGGGTCGGGATCGTATTTCTGAACAGCCCCTTCTTGCCGACGGCCAGCGCGGCCTTCTCGGCATCCCCCAGCGCATTCGCCTTCACCAACGACTTGCCAGCGAACAACAGCCCCTTCACACCCGCGCCACCGCTCACCCCGCCGCCCAGCAGGCCCCCGACCGCACCGAAAGCAGCACCGGCTCCGACGTTCTTCCAACTCCACCCGTCTTCGAAGCCTGACTGCAGCGCCCCGGCAGCAGCCCCGACCAGCCCGGCGCCGATGGGCCCACCCAGCGCGAAACCGACCCCGGTCGCGACACCGACGGCGATATCGCCGATGTGGTCGGAAACGAAGTTCCCGACACCTTTGAAAAAGTTGCCGAGGCCCATGCGATCACCTGCCCGGCCAGCAGTAGGTGCCAGTCATCCCGCGATCCCCGTCCTGCCGTGGGTCCGATCTCCCCCTCATTCTCGGGGATTCCCACTGTTGGGAATTCGATACGGAGCCGGACCGGCGAGGATTGAGAGGAGCTCGCGCACAGACGAATCGGTGCGCCGCGGCGAACCGGCCGGGATCGATGCGGAAGGAGTGCCGATGCCCCTCCTGCAGTCGCTTACCGCCTTACACCGCTGGGGCACCGTCGCCCTCATCCGCCCGAGGAGCGGCGAGTGACCAGCATCGAGAGCACGGCGCCGGTGGTTAGCGACGGCTCGGAGGATCCCGCCACCGATCCCCACGCGGACACCCGCCCCGACGCGGACGCCGAGGCCCCTACCACGCCCTGGACAGCACCTCGGCGGCAACAGGATTCGAGCGGTACCCGAGCCGCGGTGCCGAATACGTCTCCGTGGACGGATCAGCGCGGCACGTCCTCGCCGCAGAGTTCGGGAGTGCCGGAGCACTCGACCACGTCGTCCGCATCCGGGTCATGGAGTCCCGCCTCCA
>NZ_BDBF01000093.1 GCF_001612845.1 Nocardia elegans NBRC 108235
GACCGCGCCCGAGGCGGCGGCCGCCATCGACGACGCGGCGCACACCGGCTAGGCGCGCCCCGCGAGTACAGACAGCCGACATGGCACGATATTCGGCGTGACCTCACCGAATCAGACAGCCGTGGCCGTCCTGCACACCAACCTCGGCGACATCAAGATCTCGCTCTTCGGTAACCACGCCCCGAAGACGGTGCGCAACTTCGTCGGCCTGGCCGACGGCAGCGCGGCCTACACGACGAAGAACGCCGGCGGCGGCACCTCCGGACCGTTCTACGACGGCAGCGTATTCCACCGGGTGATCGATGGCTTCATGATTCAGGGCGGTGACCCGACGGGTACCGGCCGTGGTGGGCCGGGATACGAATTCGCCGACGAATTCCACCCCGAACTGCGCTTCGACCGTGGCTACCTGCTGGCCATGGCCAACGCCGGACCCGGCACCAACGGTTCGCAGTTCTTCATCACCGTCGGTCCGCAGCCGCATCTGAACCGTCGCCACACCATCTTCGGCGAAGTGGTGGACGCCGATTCGCGCAAGGTCGTCGATGCCATCGCGACCACCGCGACCGACCGCAACGACCGGCCGAAGGAGCCGGTCGTCATCTCGAGCATCACCCTGAGCTGACCCATCGGAGTTTCGTGAATCCGCAACCGCCCGCACCGACCTGCTACCGCCATCCCGATCGCACCACCGGACTGGCATGCACGCGGTGCGGGCGGCCGGCGTGCCCCCAATGTCTGCAACCAGCCGCCGTCGGACAGCATTGTGCGGAGTGTGTCGCGCAGGGCCGCACCGATATTCGGCCGGTACAGCCGACCGTCGGCGGTCCGTTCGCCACCGCTCGCCGCACGCCGTATGTCACCTATGCGCTGATCGCGATCAACGTCGCGGTCTTCGCCGTCACCGCGAGTCAAGCGCACAGCGTCACCGACAATCATCTGTCGCGGCTGTTCTACGACTGGGTGCTCGCACCGCAGTGGGTTGCCCAGGGGCAGTGGATTCGCGTCCTCGGTTCCGGATTCCTGCACTACGGGCCGCTGCATCTCGTGGTCAACATGTTCGCGCTCTACATTCTCGGCCGCGATACCGAACTCGTGCTGGGACGTTCGCGCTTCCTCGCGATCTATCTGGTGTCGCTGCTCGGTGGATCGGCGGCGGTCATGTGGCTGGCGACCGATTCCGCCACGGCCGGTGCCTCCGGCGCCATCTACGGTCTGTTCGGCGCGATGACCGTGATTCTGCTGCGGCTGCGCCAGAGTCCGGTGCAGATGCTGGTGTTGATCGCGATCAACCTGCTCATCAGCGTATCCCTGCCCGGCATCTCGCTATGGGGCCACCTCGGTGGATTGGTTGCGGGCACGCTCGCCGCCGCCGGAATCCTGTTCCTGCCGGAATGGCTGCGGGCGCGCACGCGGGATTCGATCCGATGGATCGGATGGGGTGCGGTAGCCGGACTCGCCGTCCTGGCGCTCGCACTGATCGGTGCGGGTGCGGCGGCTCTCGCCTGATTCGGTGGCCGCCTGATTCGACCGCGGCCCGCCCGGCCGTCAGCTGGTGCGGGGATCGGCGGGAACGAGACCGTGCACGGTCAGCACGTCCAGGACGTCCTGAGGATGGGTACCGAGATCCCAGCGGCCGAAGATCACCAGCCGTTCCTCACCGTTGTGGTCGACATCGAGTTCCAGATTGGGGATGCTCCGGCCCAGCCGTCGGAAACCGACGACCCGTGCCCGCAGAATCTGCTCGGGCCCGTAGCTGACCGGGCCGAACAGGCCACGAACCACCAGGTGGGCCGGTTTCCCCGGCACGACCGTCAGGCGCGGGCGTTGACGGAAGCCCAGTCCGGCCATGCACAGCAGCAGTGCCGCACCCAATCCGATCAACAGCCGACTCGGTGCGTCGGAGGCGAACGCGGCGGCCACGGCCAGCGCCACTCCGCCGAGGGTGACCGCGGCCAAGGCGGGCGCGGGAGTGGACCACTCGAGCCGGGGCGCCGACTCGGAACTGCCGAATTCCGGGCTGGATCCCGGGCGGTCGGACTCGGGGTGTTCGGGTGGTGTGCTCACGGTCCCCAATTGCTCCTCGAGTTGTCCACAGAGTCATCCACAGGTGTGCATGAATCACACGCGTGTAATAAGGATCAACGCCCGTGCGACAGCGCGATCAACGCCACCCGCGCGACAGCGCGATCAACGCCACCGCATCGTCATGATCAGGCCGATGACCATCAGTCCGAAGCCGATGAGGAAGTTCCAGGCGTTCAGATCGCTCATCCACTGGATGTGGTCGGCGCCCAGGTAGTAGACCAGCAACCATGCCAGGCCGGCCAGCATGAAGCCGAGCATGATCGCCACATACCAGACCGGCGACGGACCGCCCTTCACCTTCACCGGGGTGCGGCTGGTCGGGTTGATCGTGTAGTCGGTCTTCTTGCGGACCTTCGACTTGGGCATGACGTCCTCGTATTCGGCGTGCAGGTCTGCCTAAAGGCTATCTCAGCTGCGTATCGGTGGTGGCGCCACGTACTCTCGAACCATGCGTGTTCTGGTCGTCGACAATTACGACAGCTTCGTATTCAACCTGGTCCAATATCTGGGCCAGCTGGGTGCCGAGGCGACCGTCTGGCGCAACGACGACTCCCGGCTGCAGGACACCGATGCCGTGGCCGCCGATTTCGACGGCCTGTTGATCAGCCCGGGCCCGGGCACCCCGGACCGCGCCGGCGCGAGCATCGAACTGGTCCGCGCGTGCGCCCGGAACCGGACTCCGCTGCTCGGGGTGTGCCTGGGACATCAGGCGATCGGAGAGGCGTTCGGCGCGATCGTGACTCGTGCCCCCGAGCTGCTGCACGGCAAGACGAGTTCGGTCTTCCACATCGGTTCCGGGGTGCTGGCCGGGCTGCCCGACCCGTTCACCGCCACCCGCTATCACTCGCTGACCGTGCTCGAGGACACCTTGCCCGGTGATATCGAGGTGATCGGGCGGACCGAGAGCGGCATCGTGATGGCCATGCGGCATCGCGAGCTGCCGATTCACGGTGTGCAATTCCATCCCGAATCGGTGCTGACCCAGGGCGGGCACCGGATGCTGGCGAACTGGCTCGAGGTGTGCGGCGAGCGGCCGGCCGAGGGCTTGGTCGAGACGCTCGAAGCCGAGGTCGCCGCGCTGGTCTGACGGGCTCGTAGCGCCGCACGCGAAAGCCGTACCGTGACAAGGAGTTTGCGCATGCATGAGCCCGGTGCGGTCGTCGTGACCCGGCGGCGCTGATGGCTCGGCCCTATGTGGTGCTGTCGGTGGCCACGAGTGTCGACGGATATATCGACGACACCGGCCCGCAACGACTGCTGCTGTCCAACGCGGAGGATTTCGATCGCGTCGACCAGGTGCGTGCCGAGGCCGACGCCATTCTGATCGGCGCCGAGACCCTGCGGCGCGACGATCCCCGGCTGTCGCTGAGCAGTGCGCGGCGGCGCGAGGCTCGGATCGCGGCGGGAAGATCCGAATTCCCGGTGCGCGTCATCGTCACCGCGAGCGGTGAACTCGATCCCGGACAGCGGCTGTGGAAACAGGGTGGGGAGCGACTGGTCTATACGACCACGGCCGGGCGTGCGCGGCTGGGCGATCGGCTCGCCGGCCGCGCCGAGGTCGTCGCCCTCGGCAACTCCGTCGATTTCGGCGCGCTGCTCGACGATCTGGGCGAGCGCGGGATCGGCCGCCTGATGGTCGAGGGCGGCGGCCGCATCCACACGGCCTTTCTCGCGGCGGATCTGGCCGACGAACTGCTGATGGCGGTCGCCCCGGTGCTGGTCGGCGACAGCGGGGCCCCGAAATTTCTGCATCCTGCCGACTTTCCCGGCGGTTCTCGGCGCAGAATGGCTTTGGTGGATATCACTCGTCTCGGCGATATCGCAGTGCTGCGTTATCTGCCGAAGCAGACACCGTCCGATGGGAGTTCGCCGACGATGGAACACTCACAGTGACAACCGAATCCGATGCGTGGGAGTCGGTCGAATCGGCCAGCCGTGTTCCCGGCCGGCCGGGGGCGCACCGATTCTGGATGCATCACGCGATCGGCCTGGCCCGCCTGTGCCCGCCGAGTGCCACCGCTTTCTCGGTCGGCGCGGTGATCGTCGGCCCGGACGGCGTGGAACTCGCGCACGGCTACTCCCGCGAGACCGACGCGAAGGTGCACGCCGAGGAATCGGCGCTGAACAAACTCGGCGCCGACCCCCGGCTCGCCCAGGCCACCATCTACAGCACGCTCGAGCCGTGTTCCACCCGGGCCTCGGTCGGCCGCGCACCGTGCGCCGACCGCATCCTGGCCGCCGGAATTCCGCGCGTCGTCATCGCGTGGCGGGAACCGCGCACCTTCGTGGAGAACTGCGTCGGCGTGGAGAACCTGCGCGAACACGGCGTCGAGGTGGTCGAACTTCCCGACCTGGCCGAAGAAGCCATGTCGATGAATCGCCACCTCGCGCTGTGATCGCGTATCGGACCGCCCTACAGCACCTCGTACTCGAAATACCAACCGTCCCGGCCGGGGATCTGGTGAGCGTCGAGCCGACGCTCAGTCATACTTCTCGCCGGTCGTTCGGATCGCTGTTCCGCGGGAGGAAGGATGTCCGAGCCGCCCGAGGGATCACGGTGGGGCGAGTACACCGGTGACGATCGTGATCGCAGCATTCTTGTCCACCGACGAGCCGGGTGCGGGCTGCTGATCGATGACACGACCGATCTGCGTCGCGTCGAAGGTGCCCTGAGTGGTCTGGCTGATCTGGCTCACGCTGCCGGCCCAGCCTGCCGAACGCAACTTGTCCACAGCTTGTGACGGAGTAAGGCCCGTCAGTGACGGCATAGTGATCTGATTGCTGGAGACCTGGACGGTGATGGTCGAACCCTTGTCCGCGCTCGAACCGCCGGCCGGGTCGGTGGCCAGCACTTCACCGGAAGGCTTGGAGGACGGAACCTTCTGAATGACTACCTTCAAACCGGCACTCTTGGACAGGGTCGGTTCCGCGACGCTGATCTGCTGACCGACGACATCGGGTACGTACACCTGATCGGGGCCCTTGCCGAGCGTGATCGTGACCTGGGATCCGGCATCGATCTTGGTGCCCGGAGCCGGGGACTGGGTGATCACCTTGTCTTTGTCCTCGGGACTCGACGCGGCCCGCTGGATCTGCGGATCCAGCGCCAGACCGCTGGCATTCAGATTTTGTTCGGCCTGCTGCTGCGAAAGCTTCGCCAGTTGCGGTACCGGGACCTGTTGGGGACCGGTCGAGATCTGAAGGGTGACCGTAGAGCCCTTGTCGACGCGGGCACCCCCGAGGGGCTGGGTCGCGACTACATTGCCGCTGGCGACCTTGCCATCCGGTTTCGGCTGGACGGCCACATTGAAACCCAGTTTTTGGAGGTCGCTGCGCGCTTGCTCCGCCGGCTGATTGGCCAGATCGGGGATCGCGACCTGATCGGGCCGGCTGCCCGGACCGATCAACACCCAGAACAGCGCGACCAGCACCGCGACCACCGCGGCCGCGCCGATGCCGATCCACAACTTGCGTCTGGCCCCGTCGGATTCGGGTTCCGGCTCGTCGTCGTCGCCGTCGTTGCGCTCGACCGTGCGGTAACTGCGCGGTTCGGGATCCATACTGCCGAGGAAGGTGGTGCGGTCCTCCTCGGTCATCACCATCGGGGCCTGCGGCTTCTGGCCGCCCAGCACCCGGATCAGATCGGCGCGCATCTCGGCCGCGGACTGATAGCGGTTGGCCGGATTCTTGCTCATCGCCTTGAGGATGACCGAATCGAGCTCGCGCGGTACGCCGGGATGAACCAGCGACGGCAGCTTCGGATCCTCGCGGACATGCTGGTAGGCGACCGCGACCGGCGAGTCACCGGTGAAAGGTGGCTGTCCCGTGAGGATTTCGTACAGCACACAGCCGACGGAGTACACATCGGACCGGGCGTCGACCTGCTCGCCGCGGGCCTGTTCCGGTGACAGATACTGCGCGGTGCCGATCACCGCGGCGGTCTGGGTCATCGGATTCGAGCTGTCCGCGATGGCGCGCGCGATGCCGAAGTCCATCACCTTCACCGCACCCTGGCGGTTGATCATGATGTTGGCCGGCTTCATGTCGCGATGCACGATGCCGTTCTTGTGGCTGAAATCCAGTGCGGCACAGACATCGGCGATGATCTCCATCGCCCGCCGCGGCGGCAGCGGCCCCTTGCCGCGCACGATATCGCGCAGCGTCTCGCCGTCGACGTACTCCATCACGATGTAGGGCAGCGGGCCGCCGTCCACCTCGGCCTCGCCGGTGTCGTACACCGCGACGATCGCCGGATGGTTCAGTGCCGCCGCATTCTGCGCCTCGCGCTTGAACCGCAGATAGAACGTGGGGTCGCGAGCGAGGTCGGCGCGCAGCACCTTGATCGCCACGTCGCGACCCAGCCGCAGGTCACGAGCCTTGTGCACCTCCGACATACCGCCGAATCCGATGATCTCGCCCAGTTCGTAGCGAGAAGACAGATTCTTCGGGGTCGTCATGGCATTCCTTGTGAGGAGGTTTCAGGGTACCTACTGCTGTCGGCTTCGTGCGTACCGCCGACCCCCGGCAGTGAATCGCCGGCCCCCGGCAATGGTAGGTCGAGCGAGGGGTAGGACGGGCGTGTTGTGGGGCGTGTGGTGCGGGTCGGCCGCTCCCGGGTGGTGGTGGTCGTCGGCGGTGCCGTGGTGGTCGTGGTCGGCGGGGGTGTCGTCGTCGTGGTCGGCTCGGGAGTCGTCGTCACCACCGGCGGCGGGGCCGGTTGGGTGGTGGTGGTCGGCTCTTCGGTCGTCGTCCACACCGTGGTCGGCGGCGGGGGCGCGACGACGGAGGTGGTCGACTTCACCGGCGACACCGTCGAATCCGGCGCCTTACCGCTGAGCAGCACCCAAGCGGCCAGGCCGCCGAGCAGCACCGCGCCGGCGCCGAGCCCGGCCATCACCTTCTGACCGGTGGTGAATCCCGACTTCTCGCCGTCCTCGTCCGGGCCGCCGGGACCCGGCATCATGGCCGTCGAACCCGCCGCCGCGCCTACCCGGGCCGGTTCGGCGGTCGGGTAGCGGACGGTCGCGCCGTCGTAGTCGTTGCGCGGGATCACCGAGGTCGGACCGGGCGGAAGTACGCGAGTCGCACCGGTCTGCGGCACCGCACCTCCGCGCGGCGGCGGTGGGCGTCGACCCGCCCGGACCGCGGCCACGGCATCGGCGAATTCGCCGCCGCTGTGGTAGCGCCGCGTCGGATCCTTGGTCATCGTGATGTCGATCAGCTCGCGCACGTTCGGCGGCAGATCGGCCGGCATCGGTGGAGGCGCCTCACGCACATGCTTCATCGCCACCGTCAGGGCACCGTCGCCGGTGAACGGCCGATGGCCCGACAGCGCCTCGTAGCCGACGACGCCGAGCGAGTACACATCGCTGGCCGAGGTGGCGTCCTCTCCGGTGGCCTGCTCGGGGGCGATGTATTGGGCGGTGCCCATCACCATGCCGGTCTTGGTCACCGGTGAGGCGTCGACTGCCTTCGCGATGCCGAAATCGGTGATCTTCACCTGACCGGTGGGGGTGACCAGGATATTGCCGGGCTTCACGTCGCGGTGGACGACGCCCGCCGCATGGGCGACCTCGAGGGCGCGGCTGGTCTGTTCCAGCATGTCCAGCCCCTGGCCGACCGAGAGCCGGCCGAGCCGGTTCAGCACCGCGTTCAGCGGTTCGCCCTGGACCAGCTCCATCACCAGATAGGCGGTTTCACCACCCTGTGGATCGTAGGTCTCGCCGTAGTCGTAGACGCCTGCGATGCCGGGGTGGTTGAGCTGGGCGGTGGTCTTGGCCTCGGTCTTGAACCGATGCCGGAACGTCGGATCCGCGGAGAATTCGGCCTTGAGGACCTTCACCGCGACCCGGCGGTCCAGGCGGGTGTCCAATGCCTCCCACACCTGGCCCATACCGCCCGTGGCGATCAGACGTTGCAGCCGATACCGATCGGCGATCAGGGCACCGTTGTTCAGCATGGCCGCCCCCGTCGGTAGGTTCGCCGATCACGACGTTGTTGCATATCCACCTGGGGTCCTGGTCCTCGCTTACTCATTGTTCTCAGCCCCCCTGCAATCCGGCATCCAGCACCGCCCGTGCCACCGGCGCCGCCACCGATCCACCGGTCGCCGCCAGGGCACGGTCGCCGCCGTTCTCCACGATGACCGCGATCGCGATCTTCGGGTTCTGCGCCGGCGCGAACGCGATGTACCAGGCGTGCGGCGGGGTGTTGCGCGGGTCGCTGCCGTGCTCGGCGGTGCCCGTCTTGGAAGCGATCTGGTATGGCCGCGGCTGGGTGCCCCCGGCCGTGGCCTTCTCCGAATCGATCATCAGCCCGGTCAGCTGGCTGGCCACCGGGGCGCTGATCGCCTGCCCGACCGACACCGGTTTGGTGGTGGACAGATCGCGCAGGTCGGGACCCTGGGTCCGGTCGACCAGATGCGGTTCCATCCGCACACCGCCATTGGCTACGGTAGCCGCGATCACCGCATCGTCGAGCGGGGTGAGAGCCACGTCTCGTTGTCCGATGCTGGTCTGCGCGAGCGCCGCGTTGTCCGGAATCGGCCCGACCGTGCTGTCGGCCACCGGAATCGGAATGCCCGAATGCGGGCCGATGCCGAAGGCCGCGGCCTCGTCCTCGAGTTTGGCCGCACCCACCTTCATGCCGATCTCGGCGAAGGCGGTGTTGCACGAGAGCCGGAACGCGTCGTGCATGGTCGCGGTCGCACCGCCGCCACACGGGGTGCCGTTGTAGTTCTCCAGCGTGGTGTTCGTACCGGGCAGGGTGATGTTCGGCGCCGCGGTGAACGCGTCCTCCGGCTTGATCCCCATCGACAGCGCGGCCGCGGCGACGACGACCTTGAATGTCGAACCGGGCGGATATGTCTGCGACACCGCACGATTCAACATCGGCTGACCGGGGTCCGCGCTCAGCGATTCCCAGGCCTGGGTGGCACGCGCGCCGTCGTGCGTGGACAGCTGGTTGGGGTCGTAGCTCGGTGTCGACACCATGGTCAGGATGCGGCCGGTACTCGGTTCGATGGCCACCACCGAACCGGTGTAACCCTTGCTGGTGAGCTGGTCGTAGGCGACCCTCTGCATCATCGGATTGATGGTGGTCACCACATTGCCGCCGCGCGGATCGCGTCCGGAGATCATATCGATCAGGCGGCGGCCGAACAGCGCGCTGTCGGACCCGTTGAGCACGGAATCCTCGGAACGCTCCAAACCGGTGCTGCCGTACTGCATCGAATAGAAGCCGGTCACCGGGGCGTAGGCGGAGGGGTCGGTGGGATAGGTGCGCAGATACTTGTAGCGGTCGTCGGTGGCCACCGAACTGGCCAGCACCGTGCCGCCCGCCGAGATCTGACCGCGCTGGCGGCTGTACTCGTCGAGCAGGACCCGGGAGTTGCGCGGATCGTTGCGCAGGCTGTCGGCCTTGATCACCTGGACGTACGTCGCATTGACCAGCAGCGCGACGATCATCACCATGACGGCCATCGCGACCCGGCGGAGCGGGGTGTTCATGCCGGCTCTCCCTTCTCGGGTCGGGGCGTCTCGGCGCGGATCATCTCGGTCTGCGCTTCGGCGATCGGCGCGGCTTCCCGGCGGCGAGCCGGCGCCGGCGCACGAGCGGCGTCGGAGATCTTGACCAGCAACGCCAGCAGGGCGTAGTTCGCGAGCAGCGAGGAGCCGCCGTAGGACACGAAGGGGGTGGTGAGCCCGGTCAGGGGAATCAGTTTGGTGACGCCACCCACCACCACGAATACCTGAATGGCGATGGTGAACGCCAATCCGGCGGCGAGCAGCTTGCCGAAACTGTCGCGGACCGCCAGTGCCGTGCGCAGGCCGCGCACCACGAAGACGGCGAACAGCATCAGCATCGCGGTGAGCCCGATCAGGCCCAGCTCCTCACCGATGGTGGCGACGATGAAGTCGGTCTTGGCGAACGGCACCTGCGAGGGCCGTCCGCTGCCGAGTCCGGTTCCGGCCAGGCCGCCGGTCGCGAGCCCGAACAGCGATTGCGAGATCTGGTAACCGGTGTTGTTGTAGTCGTCGAACGGGTGCAACCACGTCGACACCCGCACCCGCACGTGGCCGAAGGCGTTGTAGGCGAGGAAGAATCCGAGCGCGAGCAGTCCGGCGCCGACGATCAGCCAGCCCACCCGTTCGGTCGCGATGTAGAGCATGGCCAGCACGGTCGCGAAGATCAGCAGCGAGGTGCCGAGGTCCTTCTCGAAGAACAACACGACCAGGCAGGCCGCCCACACCAGCAGAATCGGGCCGAGGTCGCGCGGCCGCGGCAACTCCATCCCCAGGACGTGGCGGCCGGCAGCGGTGAACAGATCGCGCTTGGCGACCAGCACCGAGGCGAAGAAGATGATCAGCAGGATCTTCGCGAACTCACCCGGCTGCACACTGAAACCCGGTAACCGGATCCAGATCTTGGCGCCGTTGGTTTCGGAGAACCTCCCGGGCAGCAGCGCCGGGATCATCAGCGCCACCAGGCCGAGCAGACCGAGCGTATAGCCGTAGCGGGCCAGGGTGCGGTAGTCGCGCAGCAGCACCAGCACCGCGATGAACAAGGTGATCCCCAGCGCTGTCCACAGCACCTGTTGATTGGCGTCGGGGGAGGGGATCGACCACGAATTGTGGATCGCGGTCTGCTCGTCGGCGAGATCCAGGCGATGGATCAACACCAGCCCGAGTCCGTTGAGCAGCGCCGCGATCGGCAACAGCAGCGGATCGGCGAACGGGGCGAACCGCCGCACCGCCAGATGGGCGACACCGAACAGCGCCAGATAGGCGAAACCCAATTTGGCCAGATCCCAGGTGATTTCCTGATCCTGACTGGCCTCCACCAGCACCAGCGCAACCGTGGTGATGACCACCGCGAAACCCAGCAGCAACAGTTCGACGTTGCGGCGGGTCGAGGGTGGCGGCGCGGGAGCGAACCCGCCCGGTGGACTGGGGAACGCTCCAGCGGACGGCGGTGCCGGTGCGGACATCAGTCCGCCTTCCTGCAGTTCTCCCCCGGAGTCTGAGGGGCCGGCGCCGCGGTGGTGGGTGCCGGCTGCTCGGAATGGGCGGGGGCATTGGTCGGGTTCGGCGCGGCCGTACCCGGGGTGTTGGGCGCGGGGGAGGGTGCGGGCGTGGCGGGAGCCGGGCTGCCCGGGG
>NZ_BDBF01000094.1 GCF_001612845.1 Nocardia elegans NBRC 108235
ATCGCGCGCGCGTGGCAGGCCGCGGCCGAAGGCACCGTCGCCCCGGCTGTGCGGCTGGCCATCGGCGCCGCCGACGCCGCGGCCCGGTCCCACCAGCACGCGATCGAGGCCATGGGCCTGCACACCGCGGCCCGCTTCGGCGACCGCACCGTGGCCGGGCGGCTCGCCGATATCGCGGCGCGGATCGACGGCGCGCTGGTGCAGGTGCAGGCTCGCCACGCGGTGGCCGTGGCCTCCCAGGACGGCCCCGGATTGGACAATGCCGCAGCGGAATTCGAGCGGATGGGCGCCCTGCTCTCGGCCGCCGACGCCGCCGCGCAGGCCGCCTCGGCGCACGAGCGGCACGGCGATCGGCGCCGATTGCTCGAATCCGCCGCGACAGCCAATCGCCTGGCCGCGGCCTGCGGTGGCGCGAGCACACCGGCGCTTCGGCAATCGGCACAGCCACTTCCGCTCACCGCGCGGGAGCGCGAAATCGCCAATCTGGTCGCTGCCGGACTCAGCAATCGGCAGATCGCGGATCGGCTGACGGTGTCGGTGCGGACCGTCGAGGGACACCTCTATCGGGCCTGTATGAAGCTCGACGTCACCGATCGCGAGGCGCTCGCCGATCTGATGCGCGGCGAGCCACCGCGAGACAAGCAGCGCTGAACCGTTCGCCCCGGCCGGTCCGAGTCACTCCAGGTCGATGCGAATCGTCAGCAGGTTCGAGCCGACGGCGCGCACGACCGAACTGTTGACGCGGTTGAGCTTGCGCAGACGTGCCCGCGCATCGTCGTCGTCGAGCAGGATCGCCGTGCCGTCGTGCCAGACACCGCGAATCTGCAAGCGCACCTTGGGATTCGCGATGATATTGCGCACGTACTGCGAATTGCGCCCGAATTCGGAGACGAACCAATAGGAGGAGCCGACCAGCCTCCCCCCGATCGGCGTCCGCCGCGGCTGACCACTGCGCCGCCCGATCGTCTCCAGTACGGCGAGTCCGCCGAGGTACCGCGCGACCCGGCTGCCCACGGGAATCGCGATATACCGCTGCACCGGCACCGCGAGCCGGCGGCGGATATCGCGGGCCGAAGGTGACGCTTTCCGTTCGTGTCCCATGCTGTCTCGCCCGCCACTCCCCTTCGTCATGACATCTACGGTAGGCCTCCGCTCCCGGGCATACATCGTTCGACGGGATGCGCCGCGTGTCCGACCACGGTAGGAGGCCGTCGCTGTGCGGAATTCGACACTGCGTCGCCGCTATCGGTCGATTACGATGCTGGCGGCGGCCGTGGTCGCCACACAGGCAGGCTGCTGATGAGGGTGGTGCTCGGCGTGATCCGTCGAAATCGGTATCTGATGACGGGTATTCGGGTCGCGATGGCGGCGGTGCCGCTCGCGGTGGTCCTCGGTTTCGCCGGTTCGGCCGCGGCGACCGGTCCGGTTCAGCCCGGTGTCACCACCCCGGATGCCCCGGCTCCTTCCGACGAGCCCGCCGAATTGCGTTCCGCCTCACCGCAACACGTACCGGCTCCGCACTCCGCGCCCCGGGCCGCGCCGAAGCCGGAACCGAAGCCGACCGAACCGCCCGCGCCGCGCGAAGTGCGGGTGGGCGGCTTCAGCGCGCCGGTGCCGGATGCCGTACCGGATGCGGTGGTCGACGGCGTCAACCGCGCCAACGACGGCATCCAAGGCGCGATCAACCCGAACCCCGAACACAAGTAGCAGCCATCGGCGCCGGCGACTCGGTGCGGTCGCCGAGCCGGCCCACCGGCGCTCAGAACAGGGTCGGTTCGCCGAATCCCGAGGTGCGTTCGATTTCGAGCAGGCGGGCCTTGGTCGCGATGCCGCCGGGCGCGGAGAAACCGTGCAGTCCGTGATCGGCCGCCAGCACGCGGTGGCAGGGCACGATCAAGGGAATGGGATTGCGGCCCAAGGCTTGTCCGACGGCTTGGGCCGCGCCGGGCGCTCCGGCCCGGGCGGCGACCTCGCCGTAGGTGAGAGTGTGTCCCGGGGCGATGGCGCGCGTGATGTCGTAGACCGCGCGATGGAATTCCGGTTGCGCGCGGTAGTCCACCGGAATCCACCGCAGATCGTCGAGTTCGCCGGTCAGATGCGCGCGAATGGCCCGGATCGCCTCGGCCATCGCACCGGACGGTTCGACGGTGCGAACCCTCGCGGACGCGATCGCGTCCACTCCGCGGCGCAGCATGCCGGACATGAGGGCGGAAGCGTCCGGGGAGTCGGCGGGCGGCGCGGATTCGTCACGCGCCGGGGATCCGACGAGGCCGGGGGATTCGGCGAGCTCCGGAGATTCGACACGCTCCGGGGCCCGCACGCCGACGATTTCCGGCAGTTGGAACCGCACGACGCCGTCGTCGGTCCATCCCATGGCGCATCGGCCGATGGCGGTATCGAATTCGGTCACCGCGACCGAGGACAACTTGCCCGCAGACATACCCCACAGTGTGCACCGAGGGTCCGACATTCCCGGCTGTTGCAGTCCAGTATTACACGACTGGACTGATGCCGCCCCCGAAGGTCAGGGTGACGCAGGCGGTCGAGTCGCCGACCGGTCCCGTGCCACACCGGACCCGCGGCCGCGCACGACCGGGAGATCCCGGGCCCGACCACGGCGATCCGCCTCTCCCAGCGACCAATCCGCCATCGGCGCATGCGGTCGATACCGGTCGAAGAGTGCGACGACCCGGCGGCCGGATCCGGTGGCGTAGCGGTAGGCGGCCACGAGAACCACCACGACGACCAGCAGGGCGGCAAGACCGGAGAACATGAGGTCCACCTTGCCCGCATCTGGACTTGAATCAAATAGCCACTACCCGGATACTGGCCTCTATGGCGATACGCGTGATCAGTGCGGCCACCCTCACCCGCGACCTGGGCCGCTGGCGGCACGACGAATCCGGCGCCGCCCGCCGGGGTGCGCGCCCGGCATATCTGGCACTCGCGGAGAGTATTCGCCTGCTGATCCACGACGGCCGCGCCC
The DNA here is from genome assembly GCF_001612845.1 of Nocardia elegans NBRC 108235. GTDB lineage: Bacteria > Actinomycetota > Actinomycetes > Mycobacteriales > Mycobacteriaceae > Nocardia > Nocardia nova. The sequence continues at coordinate 2,987 of NZ_BDBF01000094.1, forward strand.
CGCTGGGTATCGCGCTGCCCAGCGAACGCGATCTGGCGACCGCGCTGGGCGTCAGCCGCACCACGGTCACCTCCGCCTACGCGCTGCTGCGGGAGCACGGCTATCTGATCAGCCGGCAGGGCTCGCGCAGCACGGTCGCCCTGCCCTCCGACGTCGCGCACGACGGCACCAAACCGGCCCGCAGCATCCTGGCGGTGATGTCACCGACGGCACAGCCCACCGTCGACCTCACCTACGCCGCGATGTCGGCGCCGCCGCAGATGAACGACGCGTATTCGGCTGCGCTGCAGGGTCTTCCGATCTATCTCGGCACCCACGGCATGGACCCGGTGGGCGTGCTGCCGCTGCGGGAGATGCTCGCGCGCCGCTACACCGAGCGCGGCCTGCCCACCGAGCCGGATCAGATTCTGGTGACTCTCGGTGCGCAGCACGGACTTCGGCTGCTCCTCAATGTGCTCACCGCACCCGCCGAGCGCGTCCTGATCGACCACCCGACCTATCCCAACGCGATCGAGGCGATCCGCGACGTCGGCGCCCGGCCGGTCCCGGTGCCGCTACGCCCCGAACAACCGGATGCCGCCTGGGATCTCGACGGAATCCGCAGTGCCGCACGGCAAACCGCCGCGAGCACCGCCTACCTGGTGCCGGACTTCAACAATCCGACCGGCCTGCTGATGAGCGCCGACGCCCGGGCGGAACTGGCCGCGATCGCCCGCGAGACCCGCATGACGGTGATCGTCGACGAGTCCATGGTCGATCAGCAACTCGACGGCGAAACCCCTCCTCCGGCGGCGGCTTTCGCACGCGGTTCGGAGATCGTGACGATCGGGTCGGCGTCCAAGTCGTTCTGGGGCGGCCTGCGCGTGGGCTGGATTCGCGCCAACCAGTCGCTCATCGCGAAACTTCTCGGCACCCGCTCCACGGTGGACCTCGGCACGCCGGTGATGGATCAGCTGGCCACCGGCTATCTGCTCGATCATGCCGGCGTCATCCTCGAACAACGCCGCGAACAACTACGCAGCAGGCGTGCGGCCCTCTTGGACGCCCTGTCCGAGGAATTGCCCGACTGGCAGGTGAGTCCCGGTTGCGGCGGCATGTCGATCTGGGTGCAACTTCCGGCTCCCGTCTCGACCGCCCTCGCCGCCACCGCGCCGAATCACGGCGTACTGCTGGCCGCCGGACCGCGTTTCGGGGTCCAGGGCGCCTTCGAGCGGTTCCTGCGAATCCCGTTCACCCACACCGAATCCGATCTGCGGGTAGCGGTGAAGTCGATCGCGGCGACGTACGCTTCGCTGACCCCGCACGCCACCGAACCGTTGGCGCCCCTCACCTGCTACTGATGGTTCAGGACGTCGTGGCGCACGATCGTCTCGTCACGGCCGGGTCCGACGCCGATGCAGGACACGCGGGCGCCGGAAAGCTCCTCCAGCCGTTCGACGTACGCCCGTGCGTTGGCGGGCAGGTCGTCGAAGCTGCGCGCTCCGGAGATGTCCTCCCACCAGCCCGGCATCTCCTCGTAGATGGGCTTGGCGTGGTGGAATTCGGTCTGGGTGGTCGGCATCTGCTCCACCCGCTCGCCGTCGATCTCGTAGGCCACGCAGATCGGCACGCGGTCCAGGCTGGACAGCACATCCAGTTTGGTGAGGAAGTAGTCGGTGATGCCGTTGACCCGGGTCGCGTAGCGGGCGATCACCGCGTCGAACCAGCCGGTCCGGCGGGCGCGGCCGGTGGTCACGCCGACCTCACCGCCGGTCTTGGCGAGATACTCGCCGGACTGGTCGAACAGTTCGGTCGGGAACGGGCCGGAGCCGACGCGCGTGGTGTAGGCCTTGAGGATGCCGAGCACCGTGGTGATCTTGTTGGGTCCCACGCCCGCGCCCACCGCGGCACCGCCGGAGGTCGGATTCGACGACGTCACATAGGGATAGGTGCCGTGGTCGACGTCGAGCAGGGTGCCCTGCGAACCCTCCAGCAGGACGGTCTCGCCGTTCTCCAGCGCCTGGTTGAGCAGCAGCCGGGTATCGCTGATGCGGTGCTTGAAACCTTCGGCCTGATTCAGCACCTCGTCGACCACCTGCTGCGGGTCGAGCGCGCGCCGGTTGTAGATCTTCACCAGCACCTGGTTCTTGAATTCCAGTGCGGCTTCGACCTTCTGGGTGAGGATCTTCTCGTCCAGCACATCGGCGACACGCACGCCCACGCGGGCGACCTTGTCCTGATAGCAGGGGCCGATGCCGCGTCCGGTGGTGCCGATCTTCTTGTTGCCGAGGAAGCGTTCGGTGACCTTATCGATGGCCACGTGGTACGGCATGATCAGGTGCGCGTCCGCCGACAGCAGCAGCCGGGAGGTGTCCACGGAGCGCTGTTCCAGTCCGGCGAGTTCGTCGAGCAGCACACCCGGGTCGATGACGACACCGTTGCCGATGACATTGGTGACACCCGGCGTCAGGATGCCGGACGGGATGAGGTGCAGCGCGAAGTTGTCACCGTTCGGCAGGACCACGGTGTGACCTGCGTTGTTGCCACCCTGGTAGCGGACCACCCACTGGACGCGGCCACCGAGCAGATCGGTAGCTTTGCCCTTACCCTCGTCGCCCCACTGGGCGCCGATCAGCACGATTGCCGGCATGGGAGTCTCCTACGGTTTCGACACGCAGCATCGGCGACGCTGCAGCTACCTGCCGTTGCAGAGCCCGATGACGGCGCTCCCGAGGCCCGTCGCTCGCGCCAAGTGGCGGTGGCCGGAGGGACAGTCTAGTGGACACAATTCGTGCCGTAACCAGCCACCTCCTTCCCCGCGTGGCGCAGCGGAGAGCGCGCCGACCGCCCGAGCCGATTACAGTGGCCTGCGGAGGCGTCCCGGCAGGGGTGCGCCCGGTAGGCAGCGAGGGCGATGGCGTTGGCAGGTCCGAGGAGGGTGTTCGGCAGTTGAGTACTCATGTTCTCCGCTGCAACGGCGCTCCCGTGCCCATCGCGCTCGCGTCGCTGCCCACCACCCAGACCACGGCGATTCCCGACACCGCAGAACTGGACGAACTGCTTCCGGTCCTCGCTGCCGACAACCAGCCGCGGCTCATCGTGCTCGGTGAGGATGCCGGTCTTGCCGCGGTGCTCACCCATCTGCTGCGCACCGAACGGCTGACCGTCGAAATCGGCTATGTGCCGGTGGATCGCACCTACGGTTCCCGGGCATATCAGACCGGGACGGGCTCGCAGGCCGCCAAACGCGCGCTGGAGGGCCGCGCCGAGCCGACCCCTCTGATCCGCGACGAGACCGGCACCGTCCTGGTCGGCCGCGCCACGATCACCGGCCGCGACGGCGGCAAACTCGAGGGGGAGGCGTACATCGACGAGGTCCGGTTGTTCACCGGAAAGGTTGCGGCGCTGCATGTTTCACCCACCCTCGAGATGCCGGGCGTGCGCGCCACGGTGCAGCGCGGCTGGGGTAAGAAGCGCTGGGTGGCCGGCCGCGCCGTACAGCTGGGATCACCGGGGGCGGCGGTGACGCGCGACGGCATCGCCGCCGATCGCACGGTGCCGCGGTCGAGTTTCTACCGTCATCACGAGCCCTGGCTGCTGGTGCGATGACCTACTCCTTTCCGGCTCGGAGGGCGGTGCGGTACGTACGACGGCCCCGAAGGCGGCAGCGTGCGTAACCACGTAGGGGCCCGGGAGTACCGCCGGGGTATCAGCCCGAGTCCGATCTTCTTGCTGATCGTGGTGATCATCGCTCTGGGCGGGGCGCTGGCATGGGATGCCGATCCGCTGTCCACCCGGGCCAAGGCCGGAGTGTTCGTCTTCGTGGTGGCGGGCTGGATTCTCAGCGTGTGCCTGCACGAATTCGGCCACGCCTACACGGCGTATCGGGCCGGGGATCGCGAAGTGCAGATGCGCGGGTACCTGACGCTGAATCCGGTGAAATACAGCCATCCCCTGCTGTCGATCGCGCTGCCGATCTTCTTCATCGCGCTGGGCGGATTCGCACTGCCCGGCGGCGCGGTCTATCTGAATACGCAGAACTTCTCCACCCGCACCCAGCGTGCGATCAGCGCGGCCGGTCCGGCGGTCAATGCGTTGTGCGCGGTGGTGCTGCTGGTGATCGTCCGATTCGCCGGCTCCACCCATGACCACGCCGCGTTCTGGTTCGGCCTCAGTTTCCTGGCGTTTCTGCAGATCACCGCGACGATTCTGAATCTGCTGCCGATTCCGGGAACCGACGGCTACGCGATCGTGGAGCCGTCGCTCAGTTATCGGACACGGCGGTCGCTGGATCAGGTGAAGCCGTTCGGGCTGCTGCTGTTGCTCGCGATTCTGTGGGTGCCGGAGCTCAATCGCGTGTTCTTCGACGCCGTGTACTGGGTGTTCGAACTGTCCGGCGTGCCGTCGGACTGGGCGGCCATCGGTAGTTATCTGACCCGCTTCTGGACCTGACACGCGTTTCGGCGGGCGCGCCCGATTCCCGTTCGATTCGCCGGCGAACAGGAACCGGGCGGCCCTCTTCGCGACGGAGCGCCCGCCCCCTACGCGGTCGGCCGCACACCAATCGGCCGCACGTCGCATCCGTCACGAAGTTTTCCGACCGCGCCACCCCTCGTCGACGCGGTCGAGACAAACGTACGATCCGCGCCGACCCGCGACACGAGTAGTCGACTACCCGATTCGGCCGCGTCGGCCGTGCGCAGCCGGACCCGGCGACCTCGCGGACCGCTCGGCGACTACTGGTACCGGAGCGCTCGCTCGGGAAACCTCCGGCCCGGCGAGGCTACCGAACACGCGCTGCCGCAAGGGTTCCCACGGGTGGCGTCACGTCCGGTCAATCCTCGGGCGCCACATAGGGGTTCCGCACGGTGGGCGGCAGCAACGCGATCGCCGACAGGCGTTTGATTCCGCAGACCTGCATCAGATCGACCACGATGGAACGCAATTGGGCGAAGACCACGTGGGAGGACAGGCCGGCGCCCGCGACCAGATCCTTGGTCGCGCCCTTCGCCACCCGCCGCAGGACGCGCGTCGCCTCGGCGGCATCGGGCTGTTCACCGGGTTCGGCAACCATGTAGCGGCGCACCACTTCCACCGCCTGCCCCAGTTCTTCGACCTCGGCGATCATTCGGGGATCGAGGATTTCGTCGTCGCGCACCAGAGTCAGCGCGCGGCGCAACAGCACTCGGGTGTTGCGCACGGCATTGTCGAGCGGATCGACCGCCGCGCGAATCGCCTCCAGCCGGGGCCGGGAATTCCAGTACAGCGGCGAGATCCGGCTGACCTCGCGGCCGCCTTCGACGGCGTTGCGCAGACCGTCGATCTGCGGTTGCGTGCCGCGCACGGAATGCAATGCGGCGCGGACCTTCTCCGCGTTCTGTTCATGGAGGCCGTCGGCGCATTCGGTCAGCGCCGCGCCCAGGACGGTGAGGATATCGGCGGCCTGCTGCCGGGCCCGGCGCACGGGATGCAGCGGAATCGCGGCCACCACCACGACGCCGACCAACCCGCCGACCAGCGCGTCGACCATGCGATTGAAACCTCCGCCGGTATGCGGCGGCATCAACGTGGCGACCAGCACCGCCGAACTGGCGGCCTGCATCGGGATGACCGCACCTCGATCGAGGAATACCGCGGTCGCCATCGCCACCCCGACGACGAGCGCGATCTGCCACGCGCCGGTTCCGACCTGCCCGATGAAGAAATCGCCGATCCCGATCCCGACGGCCACACCGCCGACGAGTTCCACCGATCGGCGCAGCCGCGCACCGAACGACACCCCGATCGAGATGACCGCGGCCATCGGCGCGAAGAACGGTTGGGGATGCCCCACCAACCGGTGGGCGACGAACCAGGACAGCGCCGCGCCCACCGCACACTGGAAGATCGGAAGCGCGGACCGGCGCAGACGCACCCAGCCACTGCGCATGCGCTGCTTACCGCTGTCGCGAACCGCATCGACGGTGATGGCGGTCGCGAACCGTTCCGTGCCGGCCAGTCTCAGTCCAATCCGAGTTCGGCGGCGGCGCGGGGATCGCAATCCTCGAGCAGATCCAGGCAGCGGGCGTATTCGTCGCTCTCGCCGATGGCCTGGGCGGCGCGGGCGAGGGCGCCGACCGCACGGAGGAAGCCCTGGTTGGGTTCGTGGCTCCACGGCACCGGGCCGAAGCCCTTCCACCCGTTGCGGCGCAACAGGTCCAGCCCGCGGTGGTAGCCCGTGCGAGCGAAGGCGTAGGCCGCCACCACATCGAGACTCACCTCGGCCTGCCCCTCGGGTGCGCCCACGACGCCGGCGCGGTCCAGCGCGTCCTCGGCCAGCTGCGCCCAGGCCACGGAGGCCGTCGGATGGGCGGCGGCGACCTGGACCGGGTCCTGGTTGTCCAGCAGGGCCTGTTCGGCTTCCGTGTTTTCGGGAAGCAATACCGGCTGCGGTCCGAGCAGATCACCGAAGGAGGTCATGGGCTTCATTGTGCACCGCCACCGCGGCGGCTCGCCGGGCAGCGGGTGCGCGGGTCCCGATGCCGAGTCCCCCTCCTGATGGCGAGGCCTTATATGGTTGCGCGTCTGCCGCCTCCTACGCGCCCCCACCCCATTAGGCTGGCCGTCTGAGACCGACAGTCGACGACCGACAGCTGATACTGAGCAAGGGGTAGCGCGTGTCCGACCCGAACGACGACCAGAAGCCGCACCAGGGCGCCTCCGGCGACCGCCCGCGTCAGGCTGCATCCGGTGCGGGTCCGGACGGACCGGCGAAGCCCGGCGCCCAGGGCGGGCCCACCGCCGGTCGCGAACCGGACCCCGGCGCCCCTGACCGCACCCAGCGCATCTCCCGGGATCAACTTCCCGGCGCCGCCCCCACCACACCCATGCCGTCACCGTCGGCGCAAACCCAGGTCATTCGCACACCGGGGGCAAAAGGCGCTGCGGGACAGGCGAATTCCGCCGCGGGTGACAAGTCCGGCGCGAACGCTTCCGGTGCGAAGTCCGGCGGTCCCGGCGCTCCCGGCTCAGGCAAGTCGCCCGCCGCTGCGCCCGGCTCGACATCGAGCGGCGGTGGCGCGGCGGCCGGTGCCGACAAGGCGGGCACGCCGAGCGATGGGGCGGGGGAAGCGGAGACGGTCGCCATCCCCAGGCGCGACGAATCCGGCAAGAAGCCCGAGGAAACCGGCAAGGCTCCCGCCTCCGAGAACTCCGGCAAATCCGACGCCGCGACCGGCTCTGCCGGATCCGCCGCCGCGAACGGCCCGGCGAAAACGAACGCCCCGGCCGCCGCACCCGACGCCGAGCGCACCGCGAAGGGCGCCGAGGATGCGAAAACCGCGAAGGCTGCCGAGGCCGGGAGTGCCGCAACCGGCCAGGGCGCCGCCGATTCCGCACGCGCCGCCGCGCCGGGCTCGAATGCGCCGAGCGCCGCCGCGAACGAGAGCGCGTCCGGCGAGAGCACCGATGATTCGAAAACCGTTGCCTTGCCCAAGGTTTCGTCCGGCAAGGGCGGTGGGAAGACAGCGAAGTCCGGCCCGGCGCAGCAGTCCGGCGCGAACGGCGGTGGAGGCACTACGGCGCCGGACACGAAAAACGAAGCTCCACAAGACGTTCCCGCGATATCGAATCCGTCCGACGACGCCACCACGATCCTGCCGATTCAGAAACCCGATCCGGCGGCCACCGAGAAGCTTCGCGCCACGCCGCCGGGAGCCGGGCAGAGCGGCTCGAAGCGTCCTGGGGCTCAGGGCGGTCCGGGCGGTGAGCAGGGCCAGGGCACGCCCGGCGCTCCGGGATC
>NZ_BDBF01000095.1 GCF_001612845.1 Nocardia elegans NBRC 108235
TGGTCCGAATTGTTCTGCCGACGCCTTGTATCCCAGTTTGAGATCACTCACTGCGCCACTCCTGTTCGCCGTCACGTGCGTGCTTGGGCCGGCTCCCGGGCGGGAGACGACCGCGTCGACCGAGTGCAGCGCCGGACGGGTGTCCCGAATTCCTGTCCCGCCTGTCCACAGCGCGGCAAGCTGCGGTCGCATTCGACCATAACCAGAGCGAATTCCGCGGCCGCCGCGCGTACGACCTACCGGAACGTCACATCGCTACCGCTGATAGCCCACAATTGGCTCGTGACTGCCGACAGCGAACCGATTCTGTCCTACCTGACCGATATGGACGGCGTGCTGGTGCACGAGGATCACCTCATTCCCGGCGCCGACGCGTTCCTGACGGAGCTGACCGAGCGTGAGATTCCGTACCTGGTCCTGACCAACAATTCCATCCGCACCCCGCGCGATCTCCAGGCCCGCCTGCGCCGGATCGGCCTGGACATCCCGGCGTCCTCGATCTGGACCTCGGCGACCGCGACGGCCACCTTCCTGAACGAGCAGCGTCCCGGCGGGACGGCATACGTGGTGGGCGAATCGGGATTGACGACCGCCCTGCACGAGATCGGCTACGTGCTGACCGACAGCGATCCTGATTACGTCGTCCTCGGTGAGACGCGAACCTATTCGTTCGAGGCGATCACCACCGCGATCCGGCTGGTCGAACGCGGCGCCCGGTTCATCGCCACCAATCCCGACCCCACCGGGCCCTCCCGCGAGGGCGTGCTGCCCGCGACCGGTTCCGTGGCCGCCCTGATCACCCGGGCCACCGGGCGCGACCCGTACTACGTGGGGAAACCGAATCCGCTGATGATGCGCTCGGCGCTGCGGCAGATCGGCGCGCATTCGCAGTCGGCGGTGATGATCGGCGACCGGATGGACACCGATGTGATCGCCGGACTCGAGGCGGGCATGCGCACAGTCCTGGTGACCTCGGGGATCTCCACCCGGGCGTCGATGGAACAGTTCCCGTACCGGCCGACGCTGGTGATCGATTCGGTGGCCGATCTCGTCGGCCGCACCGAGAATCCGTTCGCGGCCTGAGCGGGAAGGTCCGGCCGGCGCACCGGAGGTACGCCGGCACGGTACTTTCCGGCGCGGGATTCCGTCAGTCCGGACTTCCGCCGCGCTCTCCGGATTCCAGCGCCTCCAGCGCGGCCGACAGATCACCCAGCGCATCCACCACCTCGGCGAACCGCTGCGAACCCAATTGTCGCGCAAGCTGTTTCGCCATGACAGCATGCTTCGGGGTGATCCGGCGGACGGCAGCGTAGCCCGCATCGGTGATCGCCACCAGCTTCGCGCGCCGATGCGACGGATTGGGCCGGTATTCGGCCAATCCCTTGCCCACCAGTAGATCCGCGATGCGCTGCACGCTCTGGCGGGTGATACCCATCTCCCGCGCGATCCCCGATACCGGCAGCGGTTCGTGCAGCACCGCACCCAGCACCTGCCACCAGGCCGCGGTGATCTCCGCCGGTTTCGCCAATTCCTCTGCGATCGTGAGGAATTGACCGTTCAGTTTGAAGGTCGTGATCGCCGCCGCGGAGAACAGTTCGGCGTCACCGCGGCTCATGCCGGCTCGACCGCCGCGGCCTGCAGGGCGAAGAACCCGCTCGGATCCCGGTCCGCGTAGAGCCGATACCACGCATCCAGGACGGCCGGCTCGAACAGATCCAGCCGCGCGAAGATGTGGCGTGCGAAGTCGATCGGTGCGATGCCGCTCGCGGTGATCAGATCGCCGTCGGTCACCGCCGGCTCGTCCACATAGTAGTGCGCTCCCGAATATCCGGTCGAGGCGAGATTGTCCGCCGCGTTGCCGGTGTGCGGACGAGCGTCGAGCAGGCCCTGTTTCGCCAGGCCGTAGGTCGCACCGCAGATCGCCGCGACCGGTACGCCGGCCTTCAGGAAGTCTCCCGCCGCCTGGGCGAACGGCGCGAGTTGCCCGTCCTCCCAGATGTCGGCGCCGGGCAGGATCAGCATCGCGCTGTCGGCCGGGGAGAGCTGGTCCAGAGTGAGATCGGGAACCACGCGCAATCCGCCCATCGAGGTGACCGGCGCGGTGGTGGCGCCGACCGTGCGAATCTGCCGGCTTCCCGGCTCGCGCTGCATCAACGGGCGATTGATGCCGGCCGTCACGTAGCTCGGCTCCCAATCCGCGAACGTGTCGTACACCGCCACATGAACCGTCTCAATCATGACAGCATGCTGTCATGATTGACAGCGTGCTGTCAACGCCCGACGGTCAGCTCAGCGCCTGCTCCAGATCACCGAGCAGATCCTCCACATCCTCGAGACCGATCGAAATGCGCAGCACGCCGTCGGTGAGTCCCACCGCCGCACGGCCTTCCGGCCCCATCGCACGATGCGTGGTGGTCGCCGGATGCGTGATCAGGGTCTTGGCGTCGCCGAGGTTGTTGGAGATGTCGACGATGCGCAGCCGGTTCAGCACCTCGAAGGCCCGCTTCTTGCCCTCGTCGGGGCCCGCGGCGAGTTCGAAGGTCACCACGGTGCCGCCGCCGGACATCTGCGAGGTCGCCAGCTCGTGCTGCGGATGCGAGGCCAGGAAGGGGTACTTCGTCCAGGCCACGCCCGGATGCTGTTCCAGGAACTCCGCGACGGCCAGCGCGGACTGTGTCGACTGACGCACCCGCAGCGGCATCGTCTCCAGTCCCTTCAGCAGGGTCCAGGCGTTGAACGGGCTCAGCGCCGGGCCGGTGTGGCGCATCAGATTCTTGACCGGCCCGTTGATGTAGTCGCTCGTGCCGAGGATCGCACCGCCGAGGACGCGACCCTGTCCGTCGATGTGCTTGGTGCCCGAGTAGACCACCACATCGGCGCCGAGGTCGAGACTGCGCTGCAGCAGCGGCGTCGCGAACACGTTGTCCAGCACGACCTTCGCGCCGGCGGCATGGGCCAGTTCGCTCACCCGCCGCACGTCGACGAGGGTCTGCATCGGATTCGAGGGAGTTTCGAAGAACACCGCGGCCGTCGGCCGCGAGAGCGCCTGCTCCCACTGGTCGAGGTCCTCACCGTCGACGAAGACGGTCTCCACGCCCCAGCGCGGCAGGATCTCGTTGCACACCACGAAACAGGAACCGAACAGGCTGCGCGCCGCCACCAGCCGATCGCCCTGTCCGAGCAGCGCGGCCAGCGCGGTGAACACCGCGGACATGCCGCTGGCGGTGGCGAAGCACGCCTCGGCGCCCTCGAGCAGCCGCATCCGCTCCTCGAACATCGCGACCGTCGGATTGCCGTAGCGCGAATAGACGAAATGCTCGATATCGCCGGTGAAGGCCGCCTCGGCCGCCTCAGCGCTCTCGTAGACGAATCCGGACGACAGATACAGCGCCTCGGAGGTCTCCTCGAACCCGGAGCGGCGCAGCCCGCCGCGCACGCCCAGGGTCGCCGGTCCCACACCCTCGGGCAGCGGCCGATCGAATGCACCGCCGGTGATCATGACTGCCTCCACGAAAAGAATTGCCGCACAACAGATCCGCTCACGACTGCCGCCACGGCAGGCCGAGTGCGCGCCAACCGGCGCCGCCGCGATGCCCCTCGGCATCCAGCGGACCCTCGAAACCCTCGAGCACGTTGTAGGACGGCGCGAAACCGGCCGCCGTCGCCGCCGTGGCCGCACCGATCGAACGCTGCCCGGACCGGCACAGGAAGATCACCGGGGCATCGCTGTCGCCCGCGCGATCGGCCAGCAACTGCTTCAACTGCTCCACGAATACGGGGTTGGGTGCGCCGGTGCCGTCGACCCATTCGATGAGGGCGGTCGGCCGCTCGATCGAGGTGGTGTCGGGCACTCCGACGAACCGCCATTCGGCCTCGGTGCGCACATCCACCAGCACCGCATCCGGATTGTCGCGCAACAACTCCCACGCCTGCCCGGGCGTGATGTCACCGGCGTAGCTCACTTGTCGAACCTCCTACGGAATCCGCACTTGCCGCGTCCGGTCGGACCGCGGCCAGGTCGTCACCCGGAGCACCCCACCGCGGAGGAGGGTTGCCGACCAGCGAGCCGGGGCTTACCGCTGGTACTCATGACCTGAACCGAGAATGCCTGGTCACAGGCCCGATTGTCAAACATGGACAGCGGCGGCTCAAGGGTTGACGCACACCAGCCAGGTGCCGTTCTCGCGACTGAAACTCCAGTTCGCCGCGGTCTTGCGACCGTCGATCTGGCTGGTCACCGACGCCGTCGCGTGGTCGCCGTCGATGTGCACCGCGTCGACTCCGGCGATCTCCACCTTCTTGCCCGCCGAGTCGGCGCCCAGCGGCGACTTCTTCTCGTCGAACCCGGTGCATTCGGTGGTCTTGCGCCGGTCGGCGTCGGAATCGCTTCTCGCCGTGGCGAAGTTGCGCGCCGCGATGGCGACCCGATCCGGATCTGTGAGATTGTTCTCAACCGGGCGGGTGATTCCGAGGATGACGACGGCGAGCACCGCCAGGACGGCGATGGCCGCGGCGATCAGGAACGGCTTCGCCGACCGCGTCGTGTCGCGCTGATCGATCGAGGTAGCCGGATCATTCATGCCTGCATCATCCCCGGCGGGTCGAAGTGTCGAAGATCACGCCCGCATTTCGCGCGGATACCGGGAATAGCGGCGGTGTGTGCCACCGATAGAATCACCAGAACTCCGGCCACATCCGGTGCACGGATCGGGAGAGCTCCGCGCGGCAACGAGGCAGCATCGGCGGAGCAGTCGGGCAGGCGCCCGGCCCGCACGTCAACTTAGCCTAAGCTAAGAAGGACGGCTGACAAGACGAGAGTTTTCGACCAAAGGGTGCGCGTAGAGATGACCGAACACGCTGGAACGAATAGCGGCGCGGGCGACCGCCCCCTGCGCATCGCGATCGTCGGTGCCGGACCGGCCGGAATCTACGCCGCCGACGCGCTGATGAAGTCCGACGTGGAGGCGAGTATCGACCTCTACGAGCGCATGCCGGCCCCGTTCGGTCTGATCCGCTACGGCGTCGCACCCGACCACCCGCGCATCAAGGGCATCATCACCGCCCTGCACAAGGTGCTCGACAAGCCGCAGGTCCGCCTGCTCGGCAATATCGACTACGGCAGCGACATCAACCTCGAGGACCTGCGTCGCTTCTACGACGCGGTGATCTTCTCCACCGGCGCCAACGCCGACCGTGCCCTGGGTGTCCCGGGTATCGAACTCGACGGCAGCTACGGCGCCGCGGACTTCGTCTCCTGGTACGACGGCCACCCGGACGTGCCGCGTACCTGGCCGCTCGACGCGGAGAAGGTCGCCGTCCTCGGTGTCGGCAACGTCGCGCTCGACGTGGCCCGCGTACTCGCCAAGACCGGCGACGAACTGCTGCCGACCGAGATTCCGCCGAACGTCTACGAGGGCCTGCGCAACAACAAGGCCGTCGAGGTGCACGTCTTCGGCCGCCGCGGTCCCGCCCAGGCCAAGTTCACCCCGCTGGAACTGCGCGAACTCGATCACTCGCCGAATATCGAGGTGATCGTCGATCCGGAGGACATCGACTACGACGAGGGTTCGGAGGCCGCGCGCCGCCACTCCAAGCAGGTCGACATGGTCTGCAACACCCTCGAGCAGTGGGCCATTCGCGACGTCGGCGACCGCCCGCACAAGCTGTTCCTGCACTTCTTCGAATCCCCGGCCGAACTGATCGGCGAGGACGGCAAGGTGGTCGGCCTGCGCACCGAGCGCACCACTCTCGACGGCACCGGCAACGTCAAGGGCACCGGAACCTACAAGGACTGGGACGTCCAGGCGGTATACCGCGCCGTCGGCTACCTGTCGCAGAACATCCCGCAGCTGCCGTTCGACGACCAGGCCGGCACCGTGCCGAACGAGGCTGGACGCGTGCTCGTCGACGAGGGCGCCGACGGCGCCGCCCGCTACCTGCCGCAGACCTACGTCACCGGCTGGATCAAGCGCGGCCCGGTCGGCCTGATCGGCCACACCAAGGGCGACGCCAACGAGACGATCGCCTGCCTGCTCGACGACGCTGCCTCCTTCACCCCGGCCGCCGAACCCGATCCCGAGGCCGTGACGAAGTTCCTCGAGGACAAGGGCATTCCGTTCACCACCTGGGCCGGCTGGTACCGCCTCGACGCCCACGAGCGCTCGCTCGGCGAGCCCGAGGGCCGCGAGCGCGTCAAGGTCGTCGAACGCGAGGACATGCTGCGCGCGAGCGAGCCGCACAAGGTCTGAACACCACGCCGGATCCGCATTCGTCACCGACCTGAGGCATGCTGATCACGTGTTCGATTCACACGTTCACATCATCGACCCGCGGTATCCGCTGGTCGAGAATCAGGGCTACCTGCCGGAGCCGTACACCATCGCCGACTATCGAAAGCGCATGGCGCACTTCGATGTCGACGGTGGTGCGGTGGTGAGTGCCTCCTTCCAGGGCACCGACTCGACGTTCATGATCGCCGCGCTGGCCGAACTCGGGCCGAACTGGGTCGGCGTGATCAATCTGCCTTCGGAGGTCACCGACGAGCAGATCATCGAACTGGACCGGGCCGGGGTGCGGGCCATCCGGTTCAATCTCAAGCGCGCCGCGGTCGACATCGTCACGCTGACCATGCAGGCCGTGCGCGCCTACGAACTCGCCGGCTGGCATGTCGAGCTGTACATCGACGGATCCATGCTGGGCTCGCTGGAACCGGTCATCTCCAAACTGCCGGCGCTGAGCATCGACCACATGGGCATGTCCGACGAATGCCTGCCCTATCTGCTGAATCTGGTCGATCGCGGGGCCCGGGTGAAGGCGTCCGGGTTCGGGCGGGTGTCGATGGATGTGGAATCGGCGATGCGGCGGGTGCACGCGGTCAATCCCGGTGCGCTGATGTTCGGCTCCGATCTGCCGGGCAATCGAGCCGGACGGCCGTTCCGCGATGCCGATATCGAGATCATCGGCCGGGCCGTCGGCGCGGACATGTACCGGGTGCTCGAGGACAACGCCCGCGCCTGCTACCGGCTGCCGGTGAAGGTCCGTTCGGCCGAGGATCCCGTGCCGACGCTGCCGATTCCGCGCACCGAACCGCCGACGCTGCGGCTGCGCCGCTCGGAACTGCCCCAGCCGCCGGGACGGAACCAGCCACCGAACCGGACGCGACCGCTGCGAATCATCGAATAGCCGCACACACCGCACCCGGATGCCGTGCGTCACATCCACCGCTTATTGTCGTAGTGTCAACACCGGCGCGCGCCGCCGGTCGCAGGATCGACGACGAACCGAGGTAGGGCGTGAGCACTTCATCCACCACCACCGGGCAGGGCCCACTCGCGGGCATCAAGGTTCTGGAGCTGGCCGGAATCGGCCCCGGCCCGCACGCGGCACTGCTGCTGGCCGATCTGGGCGCCGATGTGGTGCGCGTGCAGCGCCCCGGCCAGCTGCCGGGATTCATGGAACGACCGCAGTGGCGGGGACGCACCATCGTCGAGGCCAATCTCAAGGATCCCGCCGATATCGAGAAGGTGCTCGGCCTGATCGACAAGGCCGATGTGCTGCTGGAGGGTTTCCGGCCCGGTGTCACCGAGCGGATGGGACTGGGCCCGGACGTCACCCTCGAGCGCAACCCGCGCCTGATCTACGGCCGGATGACTGGGTGGGGACAGTACGGCCCGCTCGCCGACCGCGCCGGCCACGACATCAACTACATCTCGCTGACCGGTGTACTCAACGCCATCGGCCGCAAGGGTGAGCGCCCGGTCCCGCCGCTGAACATGGTCGGCGACTTCGGCGGCGGTTCGATGTTCCTGGTGATGGGCGTGCTCTCCGCGCTGGTGGAGCGGTCGATCTCCGGTAAGGGCCAGGTGATCGACGCCGCGATGATCGACGGTGCGCTCTCCCTCTCGCACATGATCTGGGGTATGCGCGGCATGGGCCTGTGGTCGGACGAGCGGGGCACCAACCTGCTCGACACCGGTATGGCCTTCTACGACACCTACGAGACCTCCGACGGCAAGTACATGGCCGTCGGCTGCATCGAACCGCAGTTCTACGCCGAATTCCTGAAGGGCCTCGAGATCGACCCCGAGGGCCTGCCGATGCAACTCGACCCCAACGGCCAGGACCAGCTGCGCAAGCTGTTCACCGAGAAGTTCAAGACCAAGACCCGCGACGAATGGGCCGCGATCTTCGACGGCACCGATGCCTGCTGCACCCCGGTCCTCACCTTCACCGAGGCCACCGCAAACGGCCATATCGCCGCCCGCGAATCCCTGGTCGAGATCGACGGCGTGGTCCAGCACGCCCCGGCCCCGCGCTTCTCCCGCACCCAGGGCGGCACCCCCACCCCGCCTCCCTCGGCCGCCACGGCCATCGACGAGATCTGGGCGAACTGACCCGGCGCCCCGGTGGCGAGCGCCGCCACCGGGGCGTTCCCGGCATGCCGGCATTTGCGCTGGATAGGGCTGCGGCCGTTCGCGGTTCGTTCATTCCGCGCAAATTCGCCAAGGCACTACAGTAATTTCATGGCTCGGAACTGGCCGATGATCGAGCGCGGTGGCGAATTGGAGTCGATTCGCGCCGCGTTGACCGGCACCGAATTCGTCGGCGCGATCCTGACCGGCGACGCGGGGGTGGGGAAGACGACCCTGGCGCGGCAGGCGACGGCCGCGGTGGGCGGGAGTGTGCGCTGGGTGGCGGGCACCGAGTCCGCACGCAGTATTCCGCTCGGCGTGTTCGCGCATATGGTCGGCGTGTACACAGCGCACGACCCGGTCACGTTCATGGCCGCCGCGCGGGAGGCGCTGCTGGCCGACGGCGACACCATCATCGGCGTCGACGATGCCCACCTGCTCGATCAGCTCTCGGCAACATTGCTGCTGCAGTTGGCCATCGACAAGGCCGCGCGGATCGTCTGCACGGTACGCAGCGGGGTGCAGGTGCCGGACGCCGTGACCTCGCTGTGGAAGGACGGGCATCTGCTGCGGATCGACCTCACGCCGTTCTCCGAACCGCAGAGCGTCGAACTGGTCGAATCCATGCTCGGCGGGCAGCTGGAGGGGTTCACCGCCAATCTGATGTGGGAATCCTCCGGCGGCAATGCCTTGTTCCTGCGTCATCTCGTGGAGGGCGCGCTGGAGGCGGGCACGCTGCGACAGGTCAACGGGGTGTGGCAGCTGCGCGGGCGGGCGGCGGTGACCTCGGAACTGGCGGCATTGCTGGAGGATCGCGTCGAGCAGCTGCCGGAGTCGGTGCTTCGCGTCCTGGAACTGCTCACCTTCTGCGAGCCCATCGATCTCGACGTGCTGGCCGAACTGGCCGGCGAGGATGCGGTCGAACAGGCCGAAACCCGTGGCGTGATACGGATCGTCGAGAACGGTCACCAGTTGCTGGTGCGCTACAACCATCCGCTGTTCGGTGAGGTGATCCGGCGGCGGCTGGGTATCGCCTCTGCCCGCCGGCTCCGGGGCCGGTTGTATTCGTCGCTGCGGGAGCGGCCGATCAAATCCGCCTCCGATCGCATCCGGCTGGCCGAATTGGCTTTGGACAGTGACAAATCCGCGGATCTGGAGTTGTTCGAGGCGGCTGCGGCCGATGCCATCGGGCTGGCGAACATCCCCCTCGGTGAACGGTTCGCGCGCGCGGCGGTGGAGCGCCGAGGCGGTGTCGAGTCCGCGGATCTGCTGGCGCGCGCACTGCTGTGGCAGGGACATCGCATCGAGGCCGAACGCACCCTGGCCAGTTTCGATCCGGATCAGTTGAACGAGGTGCAGCTGGCCCGCTGGGGCAGTACCCGCGTCTCGAATCTGTTGTGGGCCATGGGCGATGCCGACCGGGCCGACGAGGTGCTGTCCCTGGTGCGCAGCCGGGTCCGGCATCCGAAGATCGTCCTGACGTTGCAGGGCTTGGCTTCCGCGTGCGAGGTGAACGAAAACCGTTTGGAAGAGGCCTTCACCGACGCCGAGGCGGTGATGTCCACACCGGACGCCCCGGCCTGGGCGGTGTGGTGGGCATCGTTCGGCGGCGGTCTGGCGCTGGCGCTGATGGGCCGCAGTGCGGCCGCGCGCGAATACACTCTGCGCGGCCATCAGGTCGAGGAGCAGGTCGACGGGCCGACGCGCTTCATGTCCGCGCACGCGGAGGTGCTGGCGCTCACCTTCACCGGTGAACTGGAGGCCGCACGTCGCTGTGCCTCCGGCTATTTCGGATATTCGGCGCCGGGACAGTACCTGGCCTGGGGCCTCTCGAAGATCCTGCAGGGCACCGTCGACGTGGCACAGGGGCACTTCCCGGAGGGTGTCGAGAATCTCGAACAGGCGCTCGCGGCGCTGACCGCCGAGGGCGCCGCCGCGTGGATGTTCCCGGCGAGAATCCGTCTCGCCGAGGCCTATTCGGCCTTGGGCCGGGCCGCGGAGGCCGCCGAGACGATCGCCGAGGCGCGGCTGCGCGGTGGCCGGCACAGTGCGGTCTACGAACCGCAGCTCGAGATCG
>NZ_BDBF01000096.1 GCF_001612845.1 Nocardia elegans NBRC 108235
GTGCAGGTTCCAGCCGCGCGACGACCGCGTCGAAATGCCCGGCGAACACTGGGTAGGCACCGTACAGCTCGCCAGCCATACCGGCCCACTGCGCCCCCTGTCCGGAAAACACCAGACCCGTCGAACCCGGCACCACCCGGCCCGACACCACACCGGAGAGCCCTTCTCCGCGCCCGAGAGCCTGAGTACCCGTTCGCAGGCCCTCGCGCTCGGAGGCCAGCACCACAGCGCGGTGATCGAACACCACTCGTGAGGTCGCGAGCGAGTAGCCGATGTCGACCGGGTGCTGGTCGCCGATTCGCGCGGTCAGGCGCCGGGCCTGTTCGGCCAGGGCCGCACCGGTGCGGGCCGAGATCACCCACGGCAGCACACCACCGGCCGGGGCGGTCCTGGTCTCCGGGACGGGGGCCGGGTCGGCCGGCGCCTGCTCGACGATGAGGTGGGCGTTGGTGCCGCTGAGTCCGAAGGACGAGATACCGGCGCGGCGCGGGCCAGCCGCCTCGGGCCACTCGACCGGCTCGGTCAGCAGCCGGATATTGCCCTGCGACCATTCGACTTTGGTGCTCGGCCGGTCGACATGCAGGGTCTTCGGCAACACGCCGTGACGCATGGCCATGACCATCTTGATCACACCACCCACACCCGCAGCGGCTTGGGCGTGGCCGATATTCGACTTCAACGACCCCAGCCACAACGGACGATCCGGGGCACGATCCTGCCCATACGTGGCAAGCAACGCCTGAGCCTCGATAGGATCGCCCAGCGTCGTACCGGTGCCGTGCGCCTCGACCGCATCCACATCCGCGGGCGAGAGACCGGCATTGGCCAACGCCTGCCGGATCACCCG
>NZ_BDBF01000097.1 GCF_001612845.1 Nocardia elegans NBRC 108235
GCCAGCACCGCAAGAACCTCGTGACCGTTGCGACGCGCATCCGAAAGCCGCTCCAATACCAGCATGCCCGCCCCCTCCGACCAGCCCACACCATCCGCGGCGTCCGCGAACGACTTGCACCGGCCATCCGGGGACAGCCCGCGCTGGCGGGAGAATTCGAGGAACATATCCGGCGTGGCCATCACCGCGACGCCACCGGCCAATGCCAGATCGCACTCCCCCGACCGCAGCGACTGCGCCGCCAGATGCATCGCCACCAGCGACGACGAACACGCCGTATCCACCGACACCGCAGGACCTTCCAACCCCAACGTGTAAGCGATACGCCCGGAGACCAGACTGCCGCCGGCCGTTCCGGCCTTGCCGGTGCCCTGGGCGTAGTCGTGGTACATCACACCGGTGAACACACCGGTGGCGCTGCCGCGCAGCACGGCCGGTTCGATGCCGGCCCGTTCCAGCGCCTCCCACGAGGTCTCCAGCAGCAACCGCTGCTGCGGATCCATCGCCGTGGCCTCGTTCGGGCTGATCCCGAAGAAGTCGGCATCGAAATCCGCTGCGGAATAGAGGAATCCACCGTTGCGCGCGTAGGTCTTGCCGGGCTTTCCGGGCTCCGGATCGTAGATATCGTCGACATCCCAGCCGCGGTCGACCGGCCATTCCCCGTTGGTGTCGATACCTTCGGCGACCAATCGCCACAAATCCTCCGGCGACGCCACACCACCGGGATAACGACAACTCATCGCCACGATCGCGATCGGATCGTCGTCCACCCGGACCCGGCCGACCGGCTCCGCATCGGCAATCGCCACACCGGCCAATTCCGACCCGATGAACTCGGCCACCACCTCCGCATTCGGATAGTCGAAAATCAACGTGGCCGGAAGTTTCAAACCCGTCGCCGCGTTCAGCCGGTTCCGAAACTCCACCGCACCCAGCGAATCGAATCCCAGCTGTTGAAAAGCACGCTGGGGTTCCACCGCATCCACCGACGCATGCCCCAACACACCCGCGGCCACCGACCGGACCAGATCCAGCACAGCCGCATGCCGATCCGCATCCGGCACACCGGCCAGCGTGCGGGCGAACGCGTGATCGGGACCCTGGTCTCGTGCCCGGCGCCGCATCGGGGCCGGGGCCATCGCGCGCAGCAGTGCCGGCAGCTCGTCGCCGCGGTCGCGCAGGGCCGCCGGATCGACGCGCAATGCCACCACCTGCGCGGATTCGGTGGCGATCGCCAGATCGAACAGCGCCAGCCCTTCGGTCTCGCTCAGCGGCGGAAGTCCCTGCCGCCGGATCCGCTCGACATCACCGTCGGACAGCATCGACCCCAGGCCGGTCGAGGTCGCCCACAGTCCGTAATCGATGGCGGTCGCGGGCAGACCCGCGGCGCGACGGTGGGCGGCCAGCGCGTCCAGAAAGACGTTGGCCGCGGCGTAATTCGCCTGCCCGGCCGCCAGCACCGAACCGCCCGCCGACGACACCAGCACGAACAGCGACAGCGGTCGATCACGGGTCAACTCGTGCAGATACCACGCCGCGTCGACCTTCGGCGCGAACACCGGCCCGAATCGATCCGCCGTCAGGGATTCGATCAACCCGTTGTCGCCGGCGCCCGCCGCATGCACCACACCGATCAGCGGATGCTCGTCCGGAATCTCGTCGATCAGCGCCGCCAACGCACCGCGGTCGGATACATCGCAGGCCGCGATCCGCACCTGCGCGCCGAGCTCTGCCAGCTCGTCACGCAACTGTTCGGCACCGGGCGCGTCCGGTCCGCTGCGCGATGCCAGAACCAGCTGCGCCACACCGTGATTCACGACGAGGTGGCGCGCCATCAACGCACCGAGACCACCCGTTCCGCCGGTAATCAGCACGGTGCCGGGCGCGATCGAGCGAACCACCGCACCGGGGGCGAGCCGGCGCAACCGCGGAACCAGCACATCCGCCCCGCGCACCGCGACCTCCGGCTCGGTGGCGGCCGGTGTCGTCGTGGTCAGCGCGGTGACGGCATCGCGGTCGTGGTCCAGGTCGAGGAGCTGGAATCGGCCGGGGTGCTCGGCCTGCGCCGCCCGCACCAGACCCCACATCGGCGCCTGCGCCGGATTCACCTGCTCGGCTCCGTCGACGGATACCGCATGTCTGGTGACGACCACCAGGCGCGAGCTTGCGAAATGCGAAGTGCGCAACCATGTTTGCACGGCCTCTAGGACACCGGCGACCATCTGCCGGGCCGCGGCCGGCGGTGCGGCCTCGTCCTCGGGGCATTCGAGAACGACGACCTCGGGGACCACCGTGTTCCCGGCCGCATCCAGGTCGGCGATCAATGCCGCGAGGTCGCGATGCCGTGGCGCACCTTCGGAGCTCCGTCCGGAACCCACCACCGCGATGCGGTTCGGTTCGAGCGTCGCGGATGCCGTCGAGGCGGCCGTCCACTCCACGCCGAACAGCGAGTCCGCGACCGGATTCGCAGCGAGGCGCTCGGCCGATACGGGCCGCGAGACGAGCGCGCCGACCGACAGCACCGGGCGCCCCTGCTGGTCGGTGATCCGCACGCCGAATCCGTCCGCGTCCGGTGAAATCCGCGCGCGCACCACGGCGGCTCCGGTCGAATGCACCGCGACCCGATTCCACATGAACGGCAATGCCGGGGAATCACCGATTTTCCCGCTGCGGAAGCCGTCCACGATGCCCGGATGCAAGGCGGCATCGAACAGCGCCGGATGTATCGTGAACCCGTCGGCGCGCCCGGAGTCGGGTAGCGCGATCTCGGCGAAGAATTCGTTCCCGCGCTGCCACATCGCCCGCAAGCCCCGGAAGACCGGACCGTACCCGTAGCCGACGGATGAGAGCTCGTCGTAGACGCCGTCGACGTCGACAACGGTGGCGCCGGCCGGGGGCCAGGAGGCCGGTTCGGATTCGTCGATTTCCTCGGACGTGAGAGCGCCTTCGGCGTGCGTCGTCCACGACGGCATCGTGTCGACATCGCGTTCGGGGCAGGAGAAGATCCGGATTCCGCGCCGTCCCGTCGCGTCCGGCTCACCGAGCACTACCCGTACCGCGACCCCGCCGGTGTCCGGCAACACCAGCGGCGCCTGCAGCACCAACTCGTCGAGCATCGGCGAACCGACTCGTTCCCCGGCGTGCAGGGCGAGTTCGACGAAACCGGTTCCGGGGAACAGCACCGTGTCCATCACCCGGTGATCGGCGAGCCACGGGTGGGTCTGCACGGACAGCCGCCCGGTGAGGGTCACGGCGCCGGAATCCGGGTGGGACACCATCGCCGTGACCAGGGGATGTCCGGTGGATGCGAGGCCGATGGCCCGCAGGTCGCCGCCGGCGCCGGTCGCCCCCGCCCAATAGCGCCGACGTTGAAAGGCGTAGGTGGGCAGGTCGATTCGCCGGGCTCCGGTGCCGGCGTACAGACCGGCCCAGTCCACCTCGGCGCCCGCGACGAACAGTCCGGCCACCCCGGCCGTCACCGTCGCCGCATCGGCCCGATGCCGGCGCACCGGCGCGACCACGGCAGGCACCGCCGTCACGGCCCCCGCTGTCGCCCTGTTCTCGAGGGTTTGGGTGATCATCGGAGCGAGCACCGCATCCGGCCCGATTTCGGCGAAGCGGGAGACCCCCAGATCCGCCATCGCGGTGACCGCGTCCGCGAACCGCACGGTGTCGCGAACCTGCGCGACCCAATACGCCGGGGACGACATCTCATCGGTCACCCTGGCGCCGGTCACCGTGGACACCACGGCGATCTCCGGGCGGTCGAACGTCAAACCTTCCACGGCACGGGCGAATTCGGCGAGCATCGGCTCCATCGACGCCGAATGAAACGCATGCGACACACGCAACCGGGTCGTACGCCATCCACGCTCGGCGGCGCGAGCGGAGACCGCCATCACCTCGGATTCGACACCGGACACCACCACCGACGACGGACCGTTCACCGCCGCGATCGACACCTCACCACTCAGCACCGACAGCACATCCGTCTCGGACGCCCCGACCGCCACCATCGCGCCACCGGCAGGCAGTGCCTGCATCAGCCGGCCGCGCGCGGCGACCAGCACACACGCATCCGTCAACGACAACACGCCCGCCACCTGCGCGGCGGCGACTTCACCGATCGAATGCCCCGCCACCACCCCCGCGGTCACACCCCACGATTCGAACAGCCGGAACAGCGCCACCTCGAACGCGAACAATCCCGCCTGCGCGAAGACGGTGCGGTCGATCAGACCATCGTCGGCCAGCGCGTCACGCAGCGAAACCGACTGTCCCAGAGCAGGTTCCAGCTCGGCCACGATCGCGTCGAAGTGTTCGGCGAAGACCGGATAGGCGGTGCGGAGTTCGGCGGCCATCCCGGCCCATTGCGCCCCCTGCCCCGAGAACACCATGCCGGTCGAACCCGGCAGCACCCGACCGGACACCACACCCGGCGCCTGCTCACCGCCGGCCAATGCCCGCACGCCCGTGAGCAAATCGGGACGGTCGCCGGCCGCCACGACGGCACGGTGTTCGTGCACACCACGGGTGGATGCGAGGGAGAACCCGATATCGATCGGATCGTGCTCGTCGCGGATCGCGGACGCGAGCCGTTCGGCCTGACCGGCGAGCGCCGCGGCACTGCGCGCCGAGATCACCCAGGGCACGATGCCGCCGACCGGAGCGGTGGGCGCGGCCTGCACCGGCACCGCCGCGCTCGGCGCCTGCTCCAGGATGAGGTGGGCGTTGGTGCCGCTGATCCCGAACGAGGACACCCCGGCCCGCCGCGGCCGATCCCTCTCCGGCCATTCGACCGGCTCGGTCAACAACGCGATATTGCCTGTGGACCAGTCGACTTTCGTGCTCGGCCGATCGACGTGCAAGGTCTTCGGCAACACACCGTGGCGCATCGCCATGACCATCTTGATCACACCACCGACACCCGCCGCGGCCTGGGCATGACCGATATTCGACTTCAACGACCCCAGCCACAACGGACGATCCGCAGAGCGGTCGCGGCCGTAGGTCGCCAGCAATGCCTGGGCCTCGATCGGATCACCCAATGTCGTGCCGGTGCCGTGGCCTTCGACCGCGTCCACCTCTGCCGCGGCGAGTCCGGCATCGGCCAGCGCCCGGCGGATCACCCGCTGCTGCGAGGGACCGTTCGGCGCGGTGAAACCGTTCGACGCGCCGTCCTGATTCACCGCGGAACCCGCGATGACCGCCAGGACCTGATGGCCGTTGCGCTGCGCGTCGGAGAGTCGCTCCAGCACGAGCACACCCACACCCTCGGACCAGCCCACACCGTCCGCCGCGTCGGCGAAGGCTCGGCACCGGCCATCGGGAGAGAGACCGCGCTGGCGGGAGAACTCCAGAAACATGTCCGGCGAGGCCATCACCGCGACGCCACCGGCCAGGGCCAGATCGCATTCTCCCGATCGCAGCGATCCCGCCGCCAGATGCACGGCCACCAGCGAGGACGAGCACGCCGTATCCACCGATACGGCAGGGCCTTCCAACCCCAGCGTGTACGCGACCCGGCCGGAGACCAGACTTCCCCCGGCGCTGTTGCGGCTCTCCGTTCCCTGCGCGTAGTCGTGGTACATGACGCCGGTGAACACACCGGTGGCGGTCCCCCGCAATTCGGCCGGATCGACACCGGCGCGTTCCAGCGCTTCCCACGAGGTCTCGAGCAGCAACCGCTGCTGCGGATCCATCATCGTGGCCTCGTTCGGGCTGATCCCGAAGAAGTCGGCATCGAAATCCGCTGCCTCGTAAAGGAATCCGCCGCGGCGGGTATAGGTCTTCCCCGCCTTACCGGGCTCGGGGTCGTACACGGCGTCGATATCCCAGCCGCGATCGACCGGCCATTCCCCGTTGGTGTCGACGCCTTCGGCGACCAACCGCCACAGCTCCTCCGGCGACGCCGCACCACCCGGATAGCGGCAACTCATCGCCACGATCGCGATCGGATCGTCGTCGACCCGAACCCGCCCGACCGGCTTCTCCTCCACCACTGCCACACCGGCCAGCTCGGCACCGATGAATTCCGCGACGACCTGGGCGTTCGGATAGTCGAAGATCAAGGTCGCCGGAAGCTTCAAACCCGTCGCGGCATTCAACCGGTTCCGGAACTCCACCGCCCCCAGCGAATCGAAACCCAGCTGCTGAAAAGCGCGCTGCGGTTCGACGGCATCCACAGACGTATGCCCGAGCACACCCGCGGCCACCGAACGCACCAGGTCCAGCACGGCCACTCGCCTGTCGGCCTCCGACAGCCCGGCCAGCGTGTCCACAAAGGCGTGCGTA
Organism: Nocardia elegans NBRC 108235; assembly: GCF_001612845.1. Lineage (GTDB taxonomy): Bacteria > Actinomycetota > Actinomycetes > Mycobacteriales > Mycobacteriaceae > Nocardia > Nocardia nova. The sequence continues at coordinate 6,295 of NZ_BDBF01000097.1, forward strand.
GCCGCGGAGGTGTTGCGGCGTGCGCTCGCCGGGGCGACGATTCCGCGCACGAGTGCCGGAACGCTCTCGCCGCGCGCCCGGAGCGCGGCGGAATCGATCCGCAGCGCGACCAGTTGAGCGGTCTCGGTCGCGATCGCCGCATCGAACAGCGCGAGGCCCTCGTCCTCAGCGAGGGCGGGGAACCCCTGCCGGCGCATCCGTTCGAAATCGGCTTCGGACAGCTCCGTGCCGAGTCCGCTCGAGCGCGCCCACAGCCCGTAATCGATCGCGGTCGCCGGCAATCCCGCTGCCCGCCGATAAGCGGCCAGCGCATCCAGAAAGACGTTCGCCGCAGCATAATTCGCCTGGCCTGCCGCCAGCACCAGACCACCGGCGGACGACACCACCACGAACAGCGACAACGACCGATCACGGGTCAACTCGTGCAGATGCCATGCCGCGTCGACCTTGGGCGCGAACACATGATCCACCCGATCCGCCGACATCGCCTCGACCACACCGTTGTCGGCGGCACCCGCGGCGTGCACCACACCGACCAAGGGATGCTCGTCCGGAATGCTGTCGATCACCGTCGCCAACGCATCCCGATCGGACACGTCGCACGCGACAATCCGCACCTGCGCCCCGAGCTCCGTCAACTCGTCACGCAACCGGTCGGCGCCGGGCGCGGCCGGCCCACGACGCGACACCAGAACAAGCCGCGGCACGGCGTGGTTCACGACCAGATGCCGCGCGATCGACGCACCCAGACCACCGGTGCCACCGGTCACCACCACGGTGCCGGGCTCGTCCAGGCGAACGGTGTCGCCGGCCGCGTGACGGCTCAATCGCGGAACCGATACGGCCGCACCGCGCACGGCGGCCTCGGGCTCGCCGGCGACCGCGGCGGCCGACGACGCCACAGCCAGCGGTGTGCGAGTCTCGGCGTCCTCGCGGTCCAGATCCAGCAGCTGGAATCGATCCGGATGCTCGGCCTGCGCGGCCCGCAGCACACCCCACACCGGCGCCTGCGCGAGGTTCACCGAATCCGAATCGCGCACGGGCACAGCGTTTTCGGTGGCCACGACCAACCGGGAGCCGGCGAACCGGGAATCGCTCAACCACCGCTGCACGGTCTCGAGCACACCGGTCACGACCTGCCGTGCCGCCGCCGGCGGCGCGCCCTCACCTCGCGGACATTCGAACACGACGATCTCCGGGACAACCGGCTCCGCGGCCGCATCCAGATCGGCGACCAGTGCCGCCAGATCGTTGTATCCGCGCACCTCCCCCGTATCGGCGCCGGAGCCGAGCACCGCCACCCGTTCCGGGTCGACAGCCACCGCCGATCCCGCCACCGGGACCCACTCCACGCCGAACAGATCCTGCGACACCCGGGGCGCGTCGAGCTGGCGGGCCGTGACCGGCCGGGACACGAGGGCGGCCACCGACAGCACCGGTTCGCCCTGCGCGTCGGCTATCCGGACGCCGAACTTCTCGCCCTCGACCGCGATCCGCACGCGCACCACCGCGGCCCCGGCCGCGTGCAACGCCACCCTGTTCCAGGTGAACGGCAAGGCCGGGGAGGTGCCGCCTCCACCGCGCAGCGCGTGCACGATCCGGACATGCAGCGCGGCGTCGAACAAGGCCGGGTGGATGCCGAAGCTGTCGGCGTTGGCCGGGTCGGGCAGCGCGACCTCGGCGAACAGTTCGTCCCCGCGCTGCCACGCCGCCCGCATACCCCGGAACGCCGGACCGTAGCCGTAACCGAGATCGAGCAGTTCGTCGTAGATGCCGTCGATATCCACCGGCCGCGCACCGCTGGGCGGCCACGACCTCAGATCGAAATCGGCGACCACGCCACCCGAGGCGAGAACGCCTTCGGCATGGATCGCCCAGGGTTCCTCGGCGGCCCGGCGGGAATGGATACTCAGCCGTCGACGGCCGGTGTCGTCCGCGGCGGCCACCACCACCTGCACCGACACACCGCCCTGCGCCGGAAGCGTCAACGGGGTGTGCAAAACGAGTTCTTCGAGCACATCGCAGCCCAGCAGGCCACCGACGTGGCCGGCCAATTCGACGAATCCGGTGCCGGGCAGCAGTACCACGCCGAAGACGCTGTGGTCGGCCAGCCAATCGACGGAATCCAGCGACCAGCGACCGGTGAAGCTCACCCCGCCGGATTCCGGATGCGGTACGGCCGCGCCGAGCAGCGGATGCGCGACGGCATCGAGACCGACCGCCGTCACCCCGCCGAGTTCGGCTCCCAGCCACGACTGCGCGAGTACCTGCCGGGCGTCGAGCCAGAAGCGTTCGTGCCGGAAGGCGTAGGTGGGCAGGTCGATTCGCTGCGCTCCGGTCCCGGCGTACCAGCCGGCCCAATCCAGTTCCGCGCCGCGGACGAACAATCCGGCGGCACCGGCCGACAAGGTCGCGGCGTCCGCCCGGCCGCGACGCGCCAGGGCCACCACCGCCGCCGTCGTCGTGCCGGCCGGAGCGTCGTCGAGGGTTTGGGTGACCATCGGGGCCAGCACCGCATCCGGCCCGACCTCAGCGAAACGAGTCACCCCCATGCCCGCCATCGTCGTGACGGCGTCGGCGAACCGGACGGTATCCCGAACCTGGTTCACCCAATAGGACCGATCACGCATCTCATCGGTCACCCGGGTGCCGGTCACCGTCGACACCACGGGCAGAGTCGGACGGCTGAACGTCACATCGGCGATGGCAGTGGCGAATTCGGCGAGCATCGGCTCCATCGACGCCGAGTGGAACGCATGCGAGACCCGCAGGCGCGTGGTCCGCCACCCGCGTTCGGCGCAGAGCGCGGCGACCGCGTCCACGTCGGCGTCGGTACCGGATACCACCACCGAGGACGGGCCGTTCACCGCCGCGATCGAGACCTCACCGCTGAGCAAGGCCAGCACGTC
>NZ_BDBF01000098.1 GCF_001612845.1 Nocardia elegans NBRC 108235
GTCGTATTGCTGCGCAACCTCGTTCGCGATGTCGGAGAATGTGGCGGTCCCCTTGTCGGCGGCCACCACCAGATAGGTGTCGTCACCGTCGCGGCGCACCACCCGCTGCGGCGGAATCACCTCACCACCGGCGTGGTCGACATTGTCGGTGAGATCCAGTAGGCCCGAGATGAAGGTGCGATAACAGGCGATGCCCTCGGCCTGCATGGCCTGGCGGTCGGCCGCCGCATCACGGGTCGCGGCCGGCGGGCGCTTCACCACGAATCCGCCCTTGGCGCCGACCGGCACGATCACCGCGTTCTTCACCGCCTGCGCCTTCACCAGACCCAGAATCTCGGTCCGGAAATCCTCCAGGCGATCCGACCACCGCAAACCACCACGCGCCACCGCGCCGAAACGCAGGTGCACGCCCTCGACCCGCGGCGAGTACACGAAGATCTCGAACTGCGGCCGCGGCCGCGGCAATTCCGCGATGGCGTGCGGATCGAACTTGAACGACAGATGCCCGGGCGGATTTCCGTCGTCGTCGCGACGGAAGTAGTTGGTGCGCAGGGTCGCCGTGATCAACCCGAGAATCGCCCGCAGGATCCGGTCGGTGTCGAGACTCACCACGGCATCGATCTCGTCCTGCAGCCGCGACGAGATACCCGCGGCCCGCGCGGTCGCGACCGGCCCGAGGTGCTCGGGATCGAAATAGGCGTCGAACAATTCGGTGAAGGCGCGCGCGGTACTCGGCTGCGCCAGCAGCACACGGGTGATGTTGGCGAAGGTGTAGGCGAATCCCGCCTGCTGCAGATATTTCGCGTAGGCGCGCAGCATCGCGATCTGGCGCCAGTGCAATCCGGCCCGCAGGACGAGTTCGTTGAGCCCGTCGACCTCGCAATCGCCGAACCACATCGCCGACATCGCCTCCGGGAGGCGTTTGCGGATACTGTTGTCCGGCAACGATTCCAGCGCCACGGCACGGTCCAGATCGGCCTCCGGATCGCCGTCGCCGGTGCCGCGCAGCACGTTCGGCGCGACCCGCAGGCCGAAGTCGTAGATCCACCGGGTGCTGGCGCCGGGCAATTCGAGCCGGTAGGGCTTCTCCTCCACGACCTCGATGCCGAGGCTGTGCAGCAGCGGCAGCACCCGGCTCAGCGACACCTCGGCGCCGGCGACGTACAGGGTGAATCGCCACTCGCCCGACGGGGCGCCGGCGGTGCGGTAGAGATCGGTGTCGATCTGCCCGTCGGCCAGTCGCTGCAGCCGGCACAGATCGTCGAGCGCCCGGGCGGGCTCGTATTCCTGCTGATAGGTCGCCGGGAACGCGCTCGCGTAGTCCTGCACAACCGGCGCGGCGATCTCCGCGACGCCCGCGGCCTCGCTGACCAGCCGGTCGCTCCAGCTGCGGGTGGTCGCGAACAGCAGATCCTGAATGCGTTCGCGGTTGGATTCGGTGATGTCCGCAGGTTCGGCGTCGGCGCCGCGGTGCACCGTGAAATAGACGACGGCGAGCTCGGATTCGGTGACGCGCGCGGAGTAGGCGATCTGCTCGGCATCGAATTCCCGGCGCAGGATCTCGTGCATCCGCAACCGCACCTCGGTCGAGTAGCGGTCCCGCGGCAGGTAAACCAGGCAGTACACGGCGTTGCTGCCCACATCGCGGCGCAGGAACAGCCGGATCTGGCGCCGCAGCCCCAAATTCATGACGGCCGAGACGGTTTCGAAGAGACGGCGCGCGTCGGTGGAGAACAGTTCGACGCGCGGGAAGGTCTGCAACATCTCCAGCAGCGCCTGGCCGGAGAACGAATTCAGGGCCAGGCCCGCCCACTCGATGACCTGGTGGACGCGGCGGGAGATCACCGGGATGTCGAGGATGTTCTCGTGGAAGCCGCTGACGGTGAAGGTGCCCACGAAAACGTGTTCGCCCACCACCTTTCCGGCGACCGACGGGGTGGTCTCGGCCGCGTAGTCGGCAACGCTGACCACGTACACATCCGGTGAGCCCGGCAGCAGCGAGTCCAGCGAGCCGTTGGACAGCCGCAGAATCTGCTCCGAACCGAGTGCGGGCGTGCCCACGTCCACACCGGAACCATTGCGCAGCACACCGAGACCGGTGCCCGAAACCTGTTGCGGCTCAGGCCCGTCGGTACCGGGATGCACGCGATAGTAGCTGTATCCCAGCACGGTGAAATGCCCGGAGGTCAGCCAGCGCAACAGCTGCCCGCATTCGGCCGCCTCGGTGGCCGAGGGTTGCGGCACGGAATCCAGCCGCGCGGCCAGCGTTCCCATCGTGCGGGTCATCGCCTCGGTATCGTGGGCGACCTGGCGGATCTCGTCGAGCAGCGGTGGCAGCGCCCGCTCGATCCGGTCCAGCACCGCGTCGGAATCCCCGGCACCCAGCTGCACATGGATCCACGACTCGGCGACGACGTTTCCGCTGCCCTCCGACCGGCTCGCCGAATTCGCCTGCGCCACATCGAAACCCTCGCTGGGCGCGATCGCCCGCAACCGGCCGCGCCGGTCCCGCAGGACGTCGAAGACCGGATGAACCACCTCGGTCACGGTGGCCCCGAGACGCTGCAGCGCCGCGGTGAGCGAATCCACCAGCAGCGGCATATCGTCGTTGACGATCTGCAGTGCCGGACCCAGACCGCTGCCGTCCTCGGCGCGATACAGCCTGGTCACCGCGGTTCCCGGCCGCCGCCCCGCGGCCAGCTCCAGATGATGCCGGAAGATCTGCTCGGCACGGTCGGTGATCGTCGGCGCCGCGGCTCCCGGCTGAATCCAGCGGAAGTACACCGCCTCCAGATCTGTCGGATCATCACGGAATCGCTTCCATGAAATCGTCTGCTGGGTTGTTGCCACCATCGACCCGTGCCTTCCCGAGATCGGAATCGGTACCGCAGTATTGCGGACTGTCTGAACGTGCCGTTAAACAACGGCACGTTGTTCAGTGTAACAAGGATTGGGCGCCGTTACCCGGTTTCTCAGCGAACCAAACCGGATCGGAACAGAAATGTCTGCGCGCCTGCACGATTCGCGAAACTACCCGTCTCGAGATGCAGGCCCGAATGCCTGTCGGCATACCAGACGGTAACCGCGGGGCCGATCGCCACGAAGGCCGTACCATCGGAGACGATCGCCGCACCGGAGGTGCGCCAGCGCCCGATCGTGTCACCGATGCGATCCGGTGGATCGGTGCGCACGGTGAAGGTCAGCGCTCGCCCGCCCGTGATCCCGCCCGACAACAACGGATCGTCCGCGGAGACGACACAGGAATCACCCTGTCCGCCCGACGCCGGCTGACAGGTCGATACCGCGCGCATCAGTTCGGGCAGCGTATCGACCGGTGTCAGGTCTCCGATGGCGGGCGCGCCCGTCGAACAGGAGCGCAGGACCAGGACGGCCAGCAGCACCAGGGCGACCGCGCCACCCAACGCCGCCTTCCACTGCCAGGCTGGAAAGACCTTGGCTTCTTCCTTTTTCGCGTCCGTCGCGGCTTGTTCGCCGCCGGACGCCGCCTTCTCCAGACCACTGGCGAGCTTCTCGGCGCCGATGATCACCGGTGCGATACCCGCTGCGGTCCGGCCCAGTTCGCCCAGCACATCGCCCACCGCCTTCAGTGGCGCCCCGCAGTGTCCGCAGCGGGAGTCCGCACCGCTGTTGCGATGCGAGCAGTACTCACAGGTCTGATGCGGCGAATTCACTGGCCGGTGACGACAATCGAGGAGATGGCGGTCGTGTTGATCGAGGCGTCGCCCTTCGATTCCAGGATCGTCAGCGTGATCTTCGACGCGGTCACCGGTGGACTGATCTTGGTTACCACGAGGCTGCGCTGATCCATCGTCTGCTGGGTGTAGGTGGTCACGCCCGGATCGTTGAACCGATAGGACACGCGGCTCACGGTCCGGAACTTGGCCCACTGGTCGGCGCCGTCGGAGCCGATGCTGTCCCAGCCGGGCACGATCCCGATGGAGTCGATCCGGTAGGTCTTGCCCAGATCGATGGTCAGGACCTGACCGTCCACCCGATAGGCGCGCACACACGACCACGCCTTGTCCGCCTGACCCGAGAACGCGTCCATGCCGGGCGTACTGCCGGTGGGACAATGGGATTCGGCCGCCTTCACCTGGATCGCCGTACCGGCGGTCAGCGATTCGGACGGTTTGGGGGCGGCGCTCGGCGGTGCCGCCGCGGCCGCCGTGACGACCTTGACCTGGTCTCCGCCGTCCTTCTTACCGCCGGTGGTGACCAGCGCCAGCACGACGATGATCGCCAGCACACCGGCCAGCGCGATCGCCACCTTCGGCTTGCGCACCATCGCGAGCAGCTGCTGCGCCGGCGCGGCGGCGCCCGCCGGGGCCGCCTTCTCCGCCCTCTCCGGCTGCGCCGGCTTCTCCGGTTCGCCCGCAACGGGTTTCGTTTCGGCCGCGCCCGTCCGATCGAGCCGGGCGCCGGCCCGATCGGCGAAATCGGAGGTGAATTCCAGGCCCGACGGTCCGTCCAGGGATTCGCCGTTCAGCAGCGCCATGATCCGGTCGCTGGCCTTGGGTCCGCTCGGCGGCCGGGCGGCGCCGTTGGCCGCAGGACGAGACGATCGGTCCGATCGGTCCGGAGCGGATTCCGCCGGCGGGACGGACACTCCGACCGACACCGGATCAGCGGCGCCGAGGCGGTCGGCAGCTGCGGAGGCGGTGGACAAACCCGGCTCCGACAGCAACGCGTCCAGGACCGCGCCACGATGGCGCACGAAGACGTCTGCGGGGTCCTTGTCGGACATGTGTGCGATGGTATCGGGACCGGAATACAGTCCGCGCCAAGCCTATTCCCGCTGGAGAGAAGTTCGGTCCGGCGGAATCAGCGGCCGGATTCCGCCGCCACGAAATACTCCGGCGGCACATCGAAGACACGGGCCAGGGCGATGATCAGATCGAGCCGGGGAATCGCTTCGCCGTGCACCAGCCGGTACAGACCCGACTGCGACACCGGAACATCCGGATAGGCCAGCTCGAGATGCTGGGCCAGCGAATACAACGTCAGCGAACGGGTCGAGCCGTCCTCGGTGGATACCACCGATTCGGCGATCAGCTCCGACAATCTGGCCGAGAAGATCGCCGCCGCCGCTTGCCGCGGTGTCAGTTGCTCATCGGCGCCGGACTCACGACGCTCGGGATCGAGCACCCCGAACTCGCCTCCATTCTGGTGTCGGTTCTGTGGGTCTCGATCAGAAGATTGCCTGCCGTCCGCTGCGGAGTCCGCTACCACGTTGATCAACACTACCGTCTCACCTCGTCCGATTCGGCGTCGACCACATGAGCCGGACCTGCCGGCGGCATCGATCCGCCACCTGCCACCGTGATCGCCGGAGGTCCGGCTGCCGGTGGATTGCCCATGGAGTCCAGATATCTGGTTTCACCTCGCGGCTCGATCAGATCCACGCGCACCGTCCGCATCGGAATGCTGACGTCGATGGCGGTCTCGCTGACCTGGTCGATCGCCAGATCGGCAGAACGCCGACGTGGTGCGCCGGGTTCGCTGATGGTCACCGTCGTGTGCGCGGCCGAGGCGCGCGGAGGTATCTGGTCGAAGACCGCGATGGTCGCCTGTGCGGCGGCCGCCGGGGTCTGCTCGGCGCCGGAGGCGTCGGGCGCCAGCCGTAGCGAATCCGGATCGCCCACCGCTGTGACGAGTTGCTGCCAGCGCTGCGGCCGGGCCGAGTGCACTTCCACATCCGCGCCGACGACCATCGCTCGCAGCACGATCTGCTGGGCGACCGGAAGATCGGCGTAGACATCGATCGTGCGGTGACGCGGGTTGTATCGCACCGGGTCGAACAGCGGCAACGCCAGCGTGTGCTTGGGCCTGCCGCTGATCGAACCGAGGATCTGACCGCTCGGACCGATCGCGATGGTCAATGCGTCCAGTTGCTCGGGAGTCGCCGTGTCGCTTCCGGATTCGGTGCGCGGAATGCGATGGACCGACGTCGATGTGGGCAGACTCGCGCGCAACGCCTCGGCCTGCCGCCCGCCCAGCGGTCGCAGATATCCCGGCGGGGCGACCGAGGATGCCGGGCCCACATACCGCACCAGGCCGCGAGCGCCCAGCGCGCCGCCTGCCAGGCTGACCACCACCGTGGTGCGCCCGCGGTGCCACGACCAGCAGTCGTCCAGGCCGGCGTCGCCGAGCCGGGTCCAGTCGATCAGGTAACTGGTGACACTACGTCCCGGCACCGAGGATTCGAGGTGATGCCACGTCTCCCGCAGATCGGTCAGTTCCACGCCGGCGTGTAGCAGGCGGATCGCATCACCCAGCGCGTCCGCGGGCAGCGCGTGCGCCGCCATCCCGCGTTCCCGCAGGCGACCGGCGATGCGATGGGCGGCCGAGGCCAGCGCCCGGGGAGCGGACTCCGCCACCGGCCCTCGCCGCACGAGGGCCTCGAGGTTGTGCTCCGGATCCAACCGCAGCACCAGCCAGGTCATGCGGTCGCCGACCACCGGGTGCGGGCCGATCAGCTGGTCGTAGAGCATGCTGTAGCTGCCGGCCGGGCGCACCCGTTGACCGGTCGTGACGATGTCGATCTCGATCCGGACCCCGAACTGGTCGAGCATCGGCAGCAGATCCTGCACCGGGACGGTGTCCTCGGTGTAGAGCTCGCGCTCGGCGATGACGGTCGGCAGGTCCAGATTCGGCGCGAGCTGGACCATCGCCACATACGACGATCCGTCCTCCCGGACACCGCAGACGCCCGCAGCCACCTCGACGTCGCGTAATAGTGCCGGCCGATGCAGCATCTCCTGGCGGGCCTGCCGCCCGAAGCGATAGTCACACCAGTCGAGCAGCCAGCGCACCGCGGTTCGCTCGCCGACACGCACCGTGAGGGTGATCGCCACGACCGTCGCCGCCGCCGGTGCGACCCACCACGGCACCCGGCCCCACAGGCCCGCCACGGCGACGCTTCCGACGATCACCACCGCCGCCAGCGGTCCGCGCTCGGGCGCGCCGACTCCGATCCTGGGAAAACTCACCCACGCCTCCGGACGATGGAGTTGGCATAACCTGCCCCCACCCCGAGCAACAGCGCCACCGCCACGACGACGAGTGCCGTGATTCCGGGACGCCGGTCGGCCGGACGCCCGGGTGGCGGCACGATCAGCGCCGAGGTACGGAACAACCCGCTCGGCGCCTGCGGCGGTTCGGAATAGCCGAGCGACGCGGCCGGATCGATCACCCCGGCACCGACGACGTTGTCGACCCCGCGGGCGGGCGCATGGGCGCCGGCCTGCAGTCGCGCGGCGATCTGGCCGGGCGTCTCGTTCGGGAACCGCGAGCGCAACAGCGCCGCCACCCCGCTGACGTAGGCCGCGGCGAAGGACGCGCCGCCCACCGGAACCATCTTGTCGCCGGCTCCGACGGCATTGATGAGCCCACCACCGCCGGGACCCAGCGATTCGATTCCGGTTCCGGGAGCTGCCACCGAAACCCAAGGGCCCCACAGTGATTCGGGCATCGGCGCGCCGGTAGCAGTGGTGAAGCCGACCGTCAGCACATCCGGCGCGTACCATCCGGGCGTCGAAATCGTCTGAACGCCTTTCCAATTGCGCGAATCGGTCGGCCGGCTCGGATCGATATCGGGGTTCTGCTGACAACCGGCCTCGCCGGTGTTGCCCGCACCGGCGACGATGAGCGCGCCGCGCACGTGCACCGCGTAGCCGACAGCGGCCGCGAGCATCGATTGATCGATACGCGCATTGGCACCGAGGCAGACCGGCAGCGCCACGGTGATCACGCCGGCGCCCAGATTCGCGGCATGGGTGATCGCCCGGGCCAGGGTTCGGATCTGGCGGGCGGGTTCCTCATCGGTGTTGCCCGCGTCCGGACGTTCCAGGCTGAACGCGCCGGACCGGTAGCGGATGGAGATCACGCGCGCGTCGGGCGCTACCCCGGCGAATCCATCGGCCTGATCCGGAGCCGCGGCGATGATCCCGGCGACGAGGGTGCCGTGCGCATCGCAATCCGAGAGCCCGTCGCCCCCGGCGGCGACATAGTCGCCGCCACCGACCAGATTCGGCAGCCGGGGATTCGGAGCGACACCGGTGTCGATCACCGCGACGGTGACCCCGGTGCCACGACTGAGCGGCCGGACCCGCCGCAGATCCAGCGCGCGATCGGACGGCGGGACCTGGGCCAGGTCACTGCCCGGCAGCACGCCCGCGGCCAGGCAGCCCTTGTCTTGTTTGGTCGGTTGTTCCGGTCCCGGGGGCCCGTCCGGCGGCGCGGCCCCGAC
>NZ_BDBF01000099.1 GCF_001612845.1 Nocardia elegans NBRC 108235
GCGCCGGCGTTGCCGCAGCGCCCGGCTCGGTGGGCCCCGCCGGTGCGGCGGAGGCGATGCGGGCCGATCGGACGTCGAGACACCTCATGTAGGCAAGCCTAAGTGGTAGCGCGGACCGGTTGTCACCGCCCTGTGCGCGCACGTCCCGCCGGCCCGGCCGCTCAGATACCGCTGACGTCGTCGAGAGCGGCCGCGATCGCCCGCGGAAGTTCCAGCGTTTCCGCGGCGAGGACGCCGGTGAGCTGACCGATATCGCGGGCGCCGACGATCATCGACGCGACGCCCGGCCGGTCGCGCAGCCAGGCCGCCGCCACCGCCAGGGGTGAGGTGCCCAGCCCGTCGGCCGCGGTGACCACCGCGTCCACCACCCGGGTGGCGTGTTCGTCGAGACGTTCGCGGATTTCGGCGGCGGTCGCCTCGTCGGCGCCACGCGAGTCGGCGGGCACGCCGTCGCGATATTTGCCGGTGAGGATGCCACCGGCCAGCGGTGAGGCCGCGATCAACCCGACCCCGTGGTGTCCGGCCGCCGGTAGCAGTTCGGTTTCGGCACCGCGTGCCAGCAGCGAATAGGGCGACTGCGCGGCCACGATCGGGGCCGCCGAGGCCAAGGTGGCCAGCTGCCAGGCGCTCAGGCCGCGCGCCCCCGCGTAGCGCACCTTGCCCGAGCGCACGGCGTGGTCGAGGGTGGCCGCGATCTCGTCGAGCGGGGTGTGCCGGTCCCAGGCCGCCACACTCCAGATGTCGAGATAGTCGGTGCCCAGTTCGGCGAGGGTGCGGTCGAGTTGACGCATCAGGGTGCGCCGCGACGCGTCCACACTCCAGTGGATGCCGGCCGCGGGTCCGCCGTCGGGATCGGTGACCCCGGGCACCGGCACCAGGCCCGCACACCCGCTGATCACCAGATCGTCGCGCGGCACCAGCTCACCCACGAGCTCGCCGAGCATGCGTTGCGCGGCGCCGCCCTGATACACCGGCGAGGTGTCGACCAGCGTTCCGCCGGCCTCCACGAACGCCACCAGCTGCGCCGCCGCGTCCTCGGCATCGGTTTCCCGGCCCCAGGTGTGGGTGGCCAGCCCCATCCGCGATACCCGCAGGCCACTGCGGCCCACCGCCCGCTGTTCCATCACCACACCGCCCCAGCTCTCGTCACAGTGTCCGAGCCTAGGGCCACAACCGGTCCCGGAAACGGATACCACTCGCGAACCGCCGGAAGATGCGAGGTGCACCACAGCGCCCGCCGGTGCGGGGAGGCCGGGTCACAGGCCCGGTCGCCGATTCCTCCGACAGCGAAACAGGTTGTATACCAGCGGGTTCCGCATTGCCGGGGCGTGCGGCCGAGGTCGGGGGCCGGTGACGGCGCGAGCCCGGCGGTGGTGATCGCCTAGTCTGGTCCCATGACGGTGATCCTGCTGCGGCACGGGGTGTCGACCTCCAACACCGCGCGCACGCTGGCCGGCCGCAGTCCCGGGGTCGAGCTCACCGAGCGCGGCACCGAGCAGGCGCTGGCGGTGGCAGAACGCCTGGCACCGTTACCGATCGAGCACATCGCGCATTCCCCGCTGCTGCGCTGCACGCGCACGGTCTCCCCACTGGCCGACAAACTCGGCCTCGAACCCGAACCCGACGAGCGCCTGCTCGAGGTGGACTACGGCGAATGGACCGGCCGGCTGCTCTCGGAGCTGGTGAAGGAACCGCTGTGGAAGGTCGTGCAGCAGCACGCCTCGGGGGCGGTGTTCCCCGGTGGTGAGGGCCTGGCCCAGGTGCAGTACCGGGCGGTGGCCGCGGTGCGCGCGATCGACACCGAACTCGCCGAACGCCACGGCCGCGATGTGCTGTGGGTGGCCTGCACGCACGGTGACGTGATCAAGTCGCTGCTGGCCGACGCGTTCGGCATCCATCTCGACGGGTTCCAGCGCATCGTGGTGGAACCGGCCTCCATCAGCGTCGTCCGCTACACCCCGGCCGCCCCCTACGTGTGGCGCGTCAACGACACCGGTTCCGACCTGTCGGCGCTGGCCGCGGTCGCGCAACCGTCCGAGCAGCGTGCCGGGCCCGTCCCCGGCGGTGAGGTGGGCGCCGCGCCGGGGGCGGATAATGGGAATATTGCGGATCCCCCCGATTCGGGGAACGAGCGTAATCAGTGATGCAGTCGGTTTCAGGAGGTGCAGATGGCCCGAGCAATCCATGTGTTTCGCACCCCCGACCGTTTCGTCGCCGGAACCGTCGGTGAGCCAGGGGATCGCGCCTTCTATCTACAGGCCGTGCAGGAACCCCGCGTGGTGAGCGTGCTGCTGGAGAAACAGCAGGTGAAGGTGCTCGCCGACCGGATGGGTCTGCTGCTGGACGAGGTGGCCCGCCGGTTCGGCGCCACGGTGCCGCCGCAGGCCGAGGACGTCAACGACACGGCCCCGCTCCAGATGCCGATCGACACCGAATTCCGTGTCGGGACAATGGGTTTGGGCTGGGACGCCGATGCCGGCGCGGTGGTGGTGGAACTGCTGGCCATCACCGAGACCGAGGTCGACGAATCGGTGGTCCTCGACGACACCGAGGAGGGCCCCGACGCGGTGCGGGTGTTCTTGACCCCGGAGCAGGCCCGCGAATTCGCGTTGCGGTCGGCGAAGGTGATCGCGGCCGGACGGCCGCCGTGCCCGCTGTGCGGGGAACCGCTCTCGCCCAAGGGGCACATGTGTGTGCGCACCAATGGTTACAAGCGCGGCGACATCTTCGGCGCGACCGATCTGGAGGACTGAGGACCGGTGACCACGCGCGCGGCGACCGCAGACGAGGGCGCGGCCCGCGACGGCCTCTACAGCGGTGAGTTGTCGATCATCGGGCGGGTGACCACCGCCAGCAACCTCACCCTGGTCTGTGAGATCGACCCGCCGGTCGACGGGGGCGCGGAGCCTCTGCGGGTGGTGTACAAGCCGGTGCGCGGGGAGCGGCCGCTGTGGGATTTCCCCGACGGCACGCTGGCCGGGCGCGAGGTGGCCTCGTATCTGGTGTCGGCGGCGCTGGGGTGGTCGGTGATTCCGGAGACGATCCTGCGGGAGGGTCCGCTGGGCCCCGGCATGGTGCAGCGCTGGATCGAGACCGTCGACCCGGGTGAGGCGGCGCCGGGGCGCTTGGATCTGGTGGATCTGGTGCCCGCCGGTGCGGTGCCCGCCGGGTTCCGGGAGGTACTGCGGGCGGTGGACGGCACGGGTGCGCGCGTGTCACTGGTCCATGCCGACGATCCGCGACTGCGCCGGATGGCGGTACTGGACGTATTGCTCAACAACGCCGACCGCAAGGGCGGGCACGCCCTCGAAGGCGTCGACGGCGGTGTCTACGGGGTCGACCACGGGATCTGCCTGCACAGCGAACCGAAATTGCGCACGGTGCTGTGGGGCTGGGCGGGCGAGCCGGTGGGGGAGGAACTGCTCGGTGACATCGCCGCGTTCGCCGACCGGATTTCGGGCCCGATCGGTTCGGCGCTGGCCGAACACATCACCGACGACGAGATCGCGGCCCTGGAGGCGCGGGCCCGCGAGCTGTTGAACGATCCGGTGCTGCCGCAACCGATCAGCTCTCGCCCCATTCCCTGGCCCGCGTTCTGAGCCGGCGCGAATCCGATCGCGCCGATCCGCCGACGTGCGCGCCGCATTCGGTGCGCGTGGCGTACAACGGTTGACTTCGCCACACTGCTGACCCCGGCCGAGGTCGGATGTGGTGGCGAACACCCCGCGACGGGCCCGGTAGCCGGGGGTGGCGGGCGAGGTGCCCGCCCGGACCCTTACCCTCGAATCATGCAGTCCTGGTCCGAAATCTCCGTTCCCGCCGTCCCCGGATCCGGACCGCCCTTGCGGTTGTTCGATACCGCCGACCGGCAGGTGCGCCCGGTGTCGCCCGGCGCGACCGCCACCATGTACGTCTGCGGCATCACACCCTACGACGCCACGCATCTGGGGCACGCGGCGACCTATCTGGCCTTCGATCTGGTCAACCGGATCCTGCGCGACGGCGGCCACGAGGTGCACTACGTGCAGAACATCACCGACGTCGACGATCCCCTGTTCGAGCGGGCCGAACGCGACGGGGTGGACTGGCGCGAACTCGGCACCGGCGAGATCGGGTTGTTCCGCGAGGATATGGCGCAGCTGCGGGTGCTGCCGCCGCGCGACTACATCGGCGCGATCGAATCGGTCGGCGAGGTCGTGGAACTGGTGGACAAACTGCTGGCCGCCGGGGCGGCGTATGTCGTCGACGACGCCGAATACCGCGACATCTACTTCCGCCACGACGCCACCGAGCAGTTCGGCTACGAATCCGGCTACGACCGGGCCACGATGGATCGGCTGTTCGCCGAACGCGGCGGCGATCCGGAGCGCCCGGGTAAGCGCGACCCGATCGACGCGCTGCTGTGGCGGGCGGCGCGGCCGGGTGAGCCGTCGTGGCCGGCGCCGTTCGGCGAGGGCCGCCCGGGCTGGCATATCGAGTGTGCGGCGATCGCGTTGAACCGGCTCGGCCCCGAATTCGACATTCAGGGTGGCGGCAGCGATCTGATCTATCCGCATCACGAGTATTCGGCCGCGCACGCCGAGGCGCTGGTGTCGCATCGGCGCTTCGCCCGGCACTACGTGCACGCCGGGTTGATCGGCTTGGACGGCGAGAAGATGTCAAAGTCGCGGGGCAATCTGGTGTTCGTGTCGAAGTTGCGGCGCGCGGGCGTGGATCCGTCGGCGATCCGGCTGGGCCTGTTCGCCGACCACTACCGCACCGATCGGCAGTGGTCGGATGCGGTGCTCGAGCAGGCGCAGCAGCGGCTCGCGCGCTGGCGGCAGGCGGCGGCGCTGGAGTCGGGTCCGGGGGCCGAGGAGACGGTCGCGCGGTTGCGTCAACATCTGGCCGATGATCTGGACACCCCGAAAGCCCTTGCCGCCGTGGACAGCTGGGTGCAGCAGGCCCTGAGTTACGGCGGGCCGGACACCGCGGCGCCGGGCCTGGTTCGCACGGCCGTCGATGCCCTGCTGGGCGTCACTCTCTGAACAGAGGGTGCGCGGTGCACTGGCTGCACATGCGAAACGACTGCACGCGGTAGGCCGCCGCCGCAGTTGGAGGCCGGACAGCTGATCCGCGGGTGTCGCACCTGCGGATCAGCTGTGATCGTTCAGGCGCGGCGGTCGGCGAGCGCCCACGAGGTGAGCGCCACCGCGCCGGAGACCACCGCCACCGACGGCCACGCGCCGATCTTCTTGGCCAGCGGATGCGAGGCGACCATCGCGCCCACCG
>NZ_BDBF01000100.1 GCF_001612845.1 Nocardia elegans NBRC 108235
TGTTCTTTGAGAACTCAATAGTGTGTCGATGAATGTCAGTGCCAAATGTTTTATTTTGGTTCCGTTCATCCTCCCCCCGTGAGGGTGACGGACATTTTTGTCAGCTAATTTTCCGGCTGGCGTTTAAGTTAGGTTTTCGGACTCTGGTTCGAGATACTTCTGATTCGCTGCTTCGGTGGCAAATCTAGAGTCTTCAACGGAGAGTTTGATCCTGGCTCAGGACGAACGCTGGCGGCGTGCTTAACACATGCAAGTCGAGCGGTAAGGCCCTTCGGGGTACACGAGCGGCGAACGGGTGAGTAACACGTGGGTGATCTGCCTCGTACTCTGGGATAAGCCTGGGAAACTGGGTCTAATACCGGATATGACCACGAATCGCATGGTTTGTGGTGGAAAGATTTATCGGTGCGAGATGGGCCCGCGGCCTATCAGCTTGTTGGTGGGGTAATGGCCTACCAAGGCGACGACGGGTAGCCGGCCTGAGAGGGCGACCGGCCACACTGGGACTGAGACACGGCCCAGACTCCTACGGGAGGCAGCAGTGGGGAATATTGCACAATGGGCGGAAGCCTGATGCAGCGACGCCGCGTGAGGGATGACGGCCTTCGGGTTGTAAACCTCTTTCGACAGGGACGAAGCGCAAGTGACGGTACCTGTAGAAGAAGCACCGGCCAACTACGTGCCAGCAGCCGCGGTAATACGTAGGGTGCGAGCGTTGTCCGGAATTACTGGGCGTAAAGAGCTTGTAGGCGGTTCGTCGCGTCGATCGTGAAAACTTGCAGCTCAACTGCGAGCTTGCGGTCGATACGGGCGGACTAGAGTACTGCAGGGGAGACTGGAATTCCTGGTGTAGCGGTGAAATGCGCAGATATCAGGAGGAACACCGGTGGCGAAGGCGGGTCTCTGGGCAGTAACTGACGCTGAGAAGCGAAAGCGTGGGTAGCGAACAGGATTAGATACCCTGGTAGTCCACGCCGTAAACGGTGGGCGCTAGGTGTGGGTTTCCTTCCACGGGATCCGTGCCGTAGCTAACGCATTAAGCGCCCCGCCTGGGGAGTACGGCCGCAAGGCTAAAACTCAAAGGAATTGACGGGGGCCCGCACAAGCGGCGGAGCATGTGGATTAATTCGATGCAACGCGAAGAACCTTACCTGGGTTTGACATACACCAGAAAGCTGCAGAGATGTAGCCCCCCTTGTGGTTGGTGTACAGGTGGTGCATGGCTGTCGTCAGCTCGTGTCGTGAGATGTTGGGTTAAGTCCCGCAACGAGCGCAACCCTTGTCCTGTGTTGCCAGCGCGTTATGGCGGGGACTCGCAGGAGACTGCCGGGGTCAACTCGGAGGAAGGTGGGGACGACGTCAAGTCATCATGCCCCTTATGTCCAGGGCTTCACACATGCTACAATGGCCGGTACAGAGGGCTGCGATACCGTGAGGTGGAGCGAATCCCTTAAAGCCGGTCTCAGTTCGGATCGGGGTCTGCAACTCGACCCCGTGAAGTTGGAGTCGCTAGTAATCGCAGATCAGCAACGCTGCGGTGAATACGTTCCCGGGCCTTGTACACACCGCCCGTCACGTCATGAAAGTCGGTAACACCCGAAGCCGGTGGCCTAACCCTTGTGGAGGGAGCCGTCGAAGGTGGGATCGGCGATTGGGACGAAGTCGTAACAAGGTAGCCGTACCGGAAGGTGCGGCTGGATCACCTCCTTTCTAAGGAGCACTTCTCCAGGTGGTGTCTCGAACAGTCGAGATCGCCTCTGGCAGAGACAGTTTCGGGCTCACATGTAGTCCGGCTGGAGCTCATGGGTGGAACGCTGACAACCTCTCCCGCGTATCGACCGGTACTCAGTGACCGGCCGGCGGTTGATATATCGACACACTGTTGGGTCCTGAAAGAACAGACGTTCTTTCCAGGCAAAAGATACGACAAGGTTTTCTCCGCGTGTCATACCGCGGGATTTCTTCCCGGCTGGTGCCGCAGTGGTGAGAAGGTCTTGTGTGTTGTTTGAGAACTGCACAGTGGACGCGAGCATCTTTGTTAGTAAGTGTGTAAGAGCGTACGGTGGATGCCTTGGCACCAGGAGCCGATGAAGGACGTAGGAGGCTGCGATAAGCCTCGGGGAGCTGTCAACCGAGCTGAGATCCGAGGATTTCCGAATGGGGAAACCCAGCACGAGTGATGTCGTGTTACCCGCCGTTGAATATATAGACGGTGTGGAGGGAACGTGGGGAAGTGAAACATCTC
Source organism: Nocardia elegans NBRC 108235 (assembly GCF_001612845.1). Classification (GTDB taxonomy): domain Bacteria; phylum Actinomycetota; class Actinomycetes; order Mycobacteriales; family Mycobacteriaceae; genus Nocardia; species Nocardia nova. The sequence goes on from NZ_BDBF01000100.1 coordinate 2,246, forward strand.
AGTACCCACAGGAAGAGAAAACAATAGTGATTCCGTGAGTAGTGGCGAGCGAAAGCGGAAGAGGCTAAACCGGTTGTGTGTGATAGACGGCAGTCGTTGCATAGCCGGGGTTGTGGGACTTGCTTTCTCAGATCTGCCGATCTGGGCGACAGTCAGAAAAGATCGCGTTAGTCGAATTGGTCTGGGACGGCCAACCGTAGACGGTGAGAGTCCGGTAGACGAAAACGTGTTCTCTGTTGTAGCAGGCACCCGAGTAGCAGCGGGCCCGTGAAATCTGCTGTGAATCTGCCGGGACCACCCGGTAAGCCTGAATACTCCCTGGTGACCGATAGCGGACTAGTACCGTGAGGGAAAGGTGAAAAGTACCCCGGGAGGGGAGTGAAATAGTACCTGAAACCGTGCGCTTACAATCCGTCAGAGCCTTCGATTTCGGTCGTGGGGTGATGGCGTGCCTTTTGAAGAATGAGCCTGCGAGTCATCGGTGTGTGGCGAGGTTAACCCGTGTGGGGTAGCCGTAGCGAAAGCGAGTCCGAATAGGGCGTTTGAGTCGCATGTCATGGACCCGAAGCGGAGTGATCTACCCATGGCCAGGGTGAAGCGACGGTAAGACGTCGTGGAGGCCCGAACCCACTTAGGTTGAAAACTGAGGGGATGAGCTGTGGGTAGGGGTGAAAGGCCAATCAAACTCCGTGATAGCTGGTTCTCCCCGAAATGCATTTAGGTGCAGCGTCGCGTGTTTCACACTGGAGGTAGAGCTACTGGATGGCCTAGGGGGCCCACAAGCTTACCGAAGTCAGCCAAACTCCGAATGCCGGTGTGTGAGAGCGCGGCAGTGAGACTGCGGGGGATAAGCTTCGTAGTCGAGAGGGAAACAGCCCAGATCGCCGGCTAAGGCCCCTAAGCGTGTACTAAGTGGAAAAGGATGTGGGGTCGCTGAGACAACCAGGAGGTTGGCTTAGAAGCAGCCACCCTTGAAAGAGTGCGTAATAGCTCACTGGTCAAGTGATCCTGCGCCGATAATGTAGCGGGGCTCAAGTACACCGCCGAAGCCGCGGCACTCAGTCATACAGATCGCCTTCGGGCCAGTCGACTGGGTGGGTAGGGGAGCGTCGTGTAGCCAGGGAAGCAGCGGGGTGACCTAGTTGTGGAGGCTGCGCGAGTGAGAATGCAGGCATGAGTAGCGAAAGACGAGTGAGAAACTCGTCCGCCGAATGACCAAGGGTTCCTGGGCCAGGTTAATCCGCCCAGGGTGAGTCGGGACCTAAGGCGAGGCCGACAGGCGTAGTCGATGGACAACGGGTTGATATTCCCGTACCCGTGTATCCGCGCCCAATGGCGAGCCGGTTTTGCTAATCGTCCTGAACCCAATGGACCACCTTCGGGTGGCCGGAGGGGGATGCACGAGACCCAGACCGTAGTAGTCAAGCGATGGGGTGACGCAGGAAGGTAGCTGGGCCCGGTGGTGGATTACCGGGTGTAAGCCTGTAGGGCGTTGTGTAGGCAAATCCGCACAACATGTGCCTGAGAGGTGATGCGTAGCCGGTTGAGGTGAATTCAGTGATCCTATGCTGCCGAGAAAAGCCTCTAGTGAGTTGGTACACGGCCCGTACCCCAAACCGACACAGGTGGTCAGGTAGAGAATACTAAGGCGATCGAGATAACTGTGGTGAAGGAACTCGGCAAAATACCTCCGTAACTTCGGGAGAAGGAGGGCCCGATCTGGTGAACGGATTTACTCCGGGAGCTGGGTTGGGTCGCAGAGACCAGAGAGAAGCGACTGTTTACTAAAAACACAGGTCCGTGCGAAGTCGTAAGACGATGTATACGGACTGACGCCTGCCCGGTGCCGGAAGGTTAAGAGGACCGGTTAGCGAAGCAATTCGCGAAGCTGAGAATTTAAGCCCCGGTAAACGGCGGTGGTAACTATAACCATCCTAAGGTAGCGAAATTCCTTGTCGGGTAAGTTCCGACCTGCACGAATGGCGTAACGACTTCTCTGCTGTCTCCACCACAGACTCGGCGAAATTGCATTACGAGTAAAGATGCTCGTTACGCGCGGCAGGACGAAAAGACCCCGGGACCTTCACTATAGCTTGGTATTGGTGTTCGGTACGGTTTGTGTAGGATAGGTGGGAGACTGTGAAGCGGGCACGCCAGTGTTCGTGGAGTCGTCGTTGAAATACCACTCTGGTCGTATTGGACCTCTAACCTCGGGCCATGATCTGGTTCAGGGACAGTGCCTGGTGGGTAGTTTAACTGGGGCGGTTGCCTCCCAAAATGTAACGGAGGCGCCCAAAGGTTCCCTCAGCCTGGTTGGCAATCAGGTGTTGAGTGTAAGTGCACAAGGGAGCTTGACTGTGAGACTGACAGGTCGAGCAGGGACGAAAGTCGGGACTAGTGATCCGGCACCGGCATGTGGAAGCGGTGTCGCTCAACGGATAAAAGGTACCCCGGGGATAACAGGCTGATCTTCCCCAAGAGTCCATATCGACGGGATGGTTTGGCACCTCGATGTCGGCTCGTCGCATCCTGGGGCTGGAGTAGGTCCCAAGGGTTGGGCTGTTCGCCCATTAAAGCGGCACGCGAGCTGGGTTTAGAACGTCGTGAGACAGTTCGGTCTCTATCCGCCGCGCGCGTTAGAAACTTGAGGAAGGCTGTCCCTAGTACGAGAGGACCGGGACGGACGAACCTCTGGTGTGCCAGTTGTCCCGCCAGGGGCACGGCTGGTTGGCCACGTTCGGAAGGGATAACCGCTGAAAGCATCTAAGCGGGAAGCCTGTTCCAAGATGAGGTTTCTCACCCCTTTAAGGGGGTAAGGCCCCCAACAGACCATTGGGTTGATAGGCCAGAACTGGAAGTGCGGTAACGCATGGAGGTGACTGGTACTAATAGGCCGAGGACTTACCAACAAAGCTGCTACGCGTCCACTGTGCGGTATCTGAAACAACACACAGATACAGGAAGACGAAGGTCCCGGCGACGGGGTGTTCGGCTCTCTGTGGATAGTTTCATAGAGTTACGGCGGCTATAGCGGTGGGGAAACGCCCGGTCCCATTCCGAACCCGGAAGCTAAGGCCACCTGCGCCGATGGTACTGCACTCGACAGGGTGTGGGAGAGTAGGACACCGCCGGAACATACATTCAGGTAAGGCCCCCAACCAGCAGGTTGGGGGCCTTACCCAT
>NZ_BDBF01000101.1 GCF_001612845.1 Nocardia elegans NBRC 108235
GCCCCGCCCCAGGTCGCGCCCAGCCCCGCACCGAGGCCGAGGCCCGCGCCGGCCTCGATTCCGGTTTCACCACCGAGCGCGGCCCCGGCGCCCAGGTTGGCCTCGCTGATCGCACCCGCTTCGCCGGCCAGGCCGCCCGCGAGCCCACCGCTGCCGCCGGCCGCCGCGCCGAGACCACCGCCGGCCGCCGCGCCGCCACCGGCCGCCACGATGGCGGCAAGCTGCGAGCCGCCCGTGACCAGGGCGGATTCCGCGACCATCGGCGCCACGGCGGCGATATCCTCCGGCGTCACCGCCTCGAGTCCGGCCGCGCACAGCGATTCGGTCGGGTTGGTGCAGTAACCGACGGCGGCCTCGTGGTCGCGCAACAGGTTGAGGATGAATTCGAGAATGGCGTTGGGGGTCATCGCAGATCGTCTCCTGGATCGGCGGACCATCGTCGATCCGCAGCAGTCGAATTGCCTTTCACGCTAAGAAGCCCCGGCGTTACGCGAAACGGGGCGAATCCCCTGATTTCCGTATCGGCCCCGATAGGGGAATCCGGCGCATTAGGGGACTTTCCCCAAAGCTTCCGGATCAGCGGTAACGGCGGCCCCCCGGCAACCGACAGTGGGATAGATCGTGACGACCGCAAATATTCGTGACGACCGCAAATACCAACGACAGGGGTTCTCGAATGACTCAGGGCCTGACGCTCGGCATCACGGTCGGGTCGTCGCGCACAGTCGCCGCGACCGGCTCCACTTCCGCGAGCGCCGACCCGGAAAATGTCTCTGTTCACATTCGTCGCCACCGTTTCGGATCGGCGCCCGAATTGTCGGAGAATCTATTGTCCCGCGTGGGCGATCCGGTCGATATTCTCCTGCCCGACGGCTCCTCGGTCGCAGCCGCCGATCTGGTGGCCGAAACGATCTCCCAGGTCGTCGCCGATTTCGATCCGGATTCCGTGGTCGCGACCGTACCGGCGTGGTGGCCCGCACACATCGTCGAGGCACAGCGCCGCGCACTCGATCGCGCCGGCGCCGAAGCGGTGGTACTGGTCGCGGAACCGCTCGCCGCGCTCCGTCGGCTCGAGGCGAGCACTCCCTTCCCACCCGACACCCCCGTCGTGATCTACGACTCCGGCGCCACCGGCACCACGGTGTCGGTCGTGGGTTCGGGCCCGCACTCGGGGCTGCTGGGCGAACCGGTTCGCTCCACCGAGGTCTCCGGCGCGGAATTCGATCTGCTGACGATGCGCTACGTGCTGGCAAATGCATTGGGAGAAACGGATTTCGACCCGTTCGACCCGGTTGTCGAGCGCGAATTGTCGATACTGCGAAACCGTTGCGCCGATGCGAAACACCGGCTTTCGACCGAGACCGCCACGATGGTTCCGGTCCGCCTGGCCGGTATCGCGCGCGATGTGCGCCTGGTGCGTGACGATGTGGAGGATCTGTTCCGCGGACCGCTCACGGATTCGCTGAACCTCGTGCACGAGGCGGTGCGGCGCGCGGGAGTGGGCATAGACCAGGTCGGCCGGATCCTGCTCACCGGCGGCGGCGCATCCATCGGCCTGCTCACCGAACTGATCTCCGGCGAGTTCGCGATCCCGATCGCCCCGGTCGCCGATCCCGGTTCGCTCAGCGCCCGGGGAGCGACGTTGCTCGCGGCGGACCTGTACACCGACGCGCAGCATCACGCCGCGGCCCTGGCCGTACCCGATCTCGCGCTCGATTCGACCGAGCCGCAAGCTCTTTCCGACGACGCCACGACCACGGCCCTGCCGGCGATCGGCGACCGGACCGTCGTCGAACCGCCCCCCGCCGATACCGCCCCGCCGGCCGGAACCAGCCGGTGGCGCCGCTTCGCCTTCATCGCCGGCGCCGCGATCGCCGTGGGCGCGGTGGCCACCGGCACCCTGGCCCTGGGCACCGCGGGAAGTCCGTCGAATTCGTCGCCCGCTCCCGCCGCGGCGACGTCCGCGGCTCATGCGGTGACCTCGGCGGGTGTCGCCCCGGCCGGCGCCACCGACCCCGCGCATCCGACGGCCGGGAGCCCGGTGACGGCCGCGAACAACACCGGCACCACCCGCGCCGGCACGGCCGCCGCCGAGAACTCGGCGGGTGCCCCGGCCCCGGGCACGGCCGCGCCGAATTCCGCCGACCCGAACTCCCCGGCCCCGAATTCACCGGCCCCCGCCTCCGCCGCGGCCCCGGACACGCCGGCGCAGAACTCCCCGGCACCCAATTCCCCTGCCCCGCAGGCACCCCCGCAGACGCCCGTCCAGACGCCGTCCGCCCCCTCGGTGCCCTCCCAGCCCACCACTCCGAGCTCTCCCGGTGGTTCGCTGGGAAATACGCTGGGCAACACGCTGAACGACGGTCTCGACCAGACAGGCAACACCCTCGGCACGGTGCTGCAGGCACCGGGCAAGGTGCTGCCCCACGAAGGCAACTGAGGATCGGTGACAGTGGTCGGCAACCTCGCGGTGGCATACGGCGCCCTTCCGGGCGCGCGGGAGATTCTTCGGGAATTGGATTCGGACTCCCCGGATCCGCTCGTCTACCTGATTCGGGGACGGTGCGGCACCGGGAAGTCCACGCTGCTCGCCGCGGTCCGAAATCGCCTGCGGCGCAGCGGTATCGGCTGCTTCGACGATGTGAGCGCGACCACCACCCCGCCCGATACCCGCGCCGCCGTGGTCGTCGACGACGCCCACACCCTGGACCAGCTACAGCTGGAAAAGCTGTGCGCCGCCGTGGAATCGGATTCGCGCACGATCATCGTCGCGACCCGGCCGCAACCGCACGACAGCGCCCTGCGCGCGCTGGCGGACGCGGTGTCGCGACGCGGCCGGGTGATCGAACTCCGGCCGCTGGGCACCGCCGATATCGCTCCGTTCGCCCGCGAATTGGGAATGACCGTGCCGCGCCCGGTCGCCGACCACATTCACCGGCACACCGGCGGCATCCCGGGTGGTGTGGTGGCCGCGCTCTCCGCCGCCTGCGCCACCCGGCTCGAGGGTGGCATCGAGGCCGTCGACCAGGCCGTAACCAGCTGGGCGCGAGCCCTTCTCGACGATACCGAACCGCAACTGCTCGAGGTGCTGACGGTCGCCACCACCGGCGCCGGCCTCGATCCGAGTGAGCTGGCGGAGGTGCTCGGCACCGACGAGACGACGGCGGTCGGGCTCGTCGACCGGGCCCGCGCCGGGGCCCTGATCACCGATGCCGACCTGTTGCTGGGTCCCGCGATCGAACCGTTGCGCACCCTGGTCGGCGAACGCCGGTTCGTCTCGATTCAGCGCCGCCTGCTCACCGCCCGCCTCGAGGCCGGGCTGCTGCGCGACCACACGGCCTTGCAGCTCGCCGAATCCGGGGTCCGCGACGATCGGCTGGCCGAATTCCTGCGCGCCGCAGCCGAAAACGCGGGCAGCGACGCGAGCCGGTACTACACCGCCGCCGTGGCCAGCGGGTACGACGCACAGCGGATCGCCATCCCGCGCGCCACCGCGGCCGCCCTCGGCGGTGACGACGAATCCGCGCTGCGCTTGGCCGAACCCGTACTCGCGCGCAGCGACGCGCCACCCGCGGAACTCGCCGCCGCCGTGCGGATCTGCGCGAGCGTCCATGCCCGCCGGGGACTGATCGGCCGGGCGGTGCAGCTGTACGCCTGGCTCGGCACCGCCCGCACCGGCGCCGACTGGGCGACCGCCGCGGCGGTGTTCCACCTCGCCGGAGCGGTCGGCGACGCGCAAGCGGTGTCGGGTTCGGCGGCGCAGTGGCC
>NZ_BDBF01000102.1 GCF_001612845.1 Nocardia elegans NBRC 108235
GTGCGGCTGCCGCCGGGAGCCGCGGCCTGCACCCCGGCGCCCTCCCCCGCGCTCTGGCTGACCTGCGGCGCGATCTGCAGCAGGCGGGCGTAATCGACGATCTGGGCACCGAGGGTCGGGGTCGCGATGATGACGCCCCCCTTGTACAGGCGGAAGGTTCCGACCTTGCCGGGCAACAACGACTCCGGCCCCATCGGATCGCCCAAAGGCCCTGCCGCGCCGCCACTTTCGGCATACTTCGCATCGATGGCGGTATTGCCGCGCACCGCCTGTTCGGGCACCGCCTGTTCGGGCACCGCCTGTTCGGGTGCCGCCGGAGCGGGAGCGGCCGGAGCGCCGGGCGCCGATTCCAGTTCCGCGGGTGTCGGCCCGACCTCGAGAGTAGTGATGTCGATCGGCTGCCCGCCGCCGGGCGCCGCCGAATACTCGGTGCGCAGAATGTGGCCGTCACGCATCAGCACCTGCCCCGCGGTGGAGTGGACCGCGTCGGCCGCGCGCGAATCTTCCTTGTCGGTGCCGGGATACATCTGACAGTCGGTGGTGTCGCAGGTCTGGGCATAGGGGTAGCGGTGTTCGGCCAAGGCGTACGAGCGGGCCGCGACAGCCTGCGCCCGCAGCGCCTCCGCCCCGCCCTTGTCGGCCCAATCGGCCTCCATCTCCGCCGGAACCACACCGAGCAGGTAGTCCTCGACGTCGAGCTGATTCACCGTCACCGGCTGCCCGTTGTCCTGCGTAACACCGAGAACCCCACGGAAACTCGAGCCGTCGCACACCTTCAGATGTTCGGCCGCGGGCCGATCGGGACCCGGGTCGGCGGGGTAGGCCCAGGGGTCGTCGGTAGAGCCCCGCCACAGCACATCACCGTCACAACCGATGGTCACCACGACGTTCGCGCCGCCGTCCGGCGTCGGGGTCAGGTGCGCGGCCTGTCCCGCCACAACCCGCCGACCGGCGACGGTCAGCCCGGAATCGGAGTACACGTCGAGCGTTTCCTTGTCGTAGACGGTGAGCCGCACCCGGACCGTGGTCGGCGCGATCGTTCCGAGTTGGGCGCCCGGGTAGTAGTGCGCCAGAATGCCGTCGGCCGTCGCGCCCGCCGTGGCCTGGTCGAACGCGCCCACCTGACTCATCCCGCGCCCGTGCCCGGGGCCCGCGACCGCCTGATAGGCAGCGTTGCGAGTGCCCGAACCGAACATCGGCACCGCGAAGGCGACGACGATCCCGCCGGTCACCGGGACCACCAATCCGATCAGCGCGCCGCGCCGAATTCGCCGACGACGCAGCAGTTCACCGTGCCGACGCCGCAGTCGGCTCCGGAATCCGCCCACGACCCCGTCCGCGGGTGCGCTGTTCGAGTGTTCCGGCGGCGGCGCGGCGGCGGTGCGGGCGGCTTCGGTCCGGGTCATCGAACCCTCCTGTGGTGTGCGGACAGCGCCCATCGGACGTCGCGGCGCGCACTCGGGTGGCTACTGGAAAGTTACATTCGAGCTATCCTAGACCTAATCCTCAACCAAAGGTTTAGATCTGTGGCATTTGGGACTAGTGTGACCATCGATCCGTCAGGAATCAACCCCGCGCGCCACCCTGTTCCACGCTGACGGTCACCGGTTCTACCTGAATGGGAGATGCTCGTGCCGTACCGCCGCCCGAAATGTTCCGTCGTCCTCCCTGTGGTCGCGACCCTCGCGGTCGCCGCCCCGCTCGCGACGCTGCCGCTGCGCGACTCTCCCGGCTATCGCCCAGCGGGCGACAGCGACCTTGCCGCGATACCCGCGCAACTCGCCGAAGTGGCCTTGGCGTCCGCCCCCGACATCGTGTTGCCGCTGCGCGAACTCACCGGCTTGAACCTGCCCGATCTGCGCCTGTCCGACTTGCGGAAACTCCCGCTGCCGAAGTCGATTCCTGTCCCGCCCGGCCTACCCGCCCCGCCGGGCCTACAGCTACCCCGCGAGATCCCACTACCCCAATTCGGTGATCCGACGACCACCACCCCGACCCCGACGCCATACGCCGGTCCGGTCACCCCGCAGGCTCCCGCCCCCGCCGCGCCGACGCGGACTCCCGCCGCCTCCCCCGCGCACGCCGGCCCCGGCTTCATCGCCGCTCCGCTCGACCCCGCACAGGTTCCCGGCACCGACCCGGCCGCCCCCGCCCTGTCCCCCGGTGCCATACCACCGGATATGGCCGATCAGGTCGGTGCGGAGGTCAAGGAATTGACTCGGGACACCCCGTTCAGCATGGTCGCGCTGACCGCGAAGGAACTGGCCGACACCACCTCTCTGATCCGCGCCCAGCAGGCCGACGGCACCTGGGGACCGTGGTTCCCGGCCGATCGGGTCGATACCGATCGCAGCGATCACGCGGCCGCCCCCGCCCGGACCGGCACCGAACCGATCTACGTCGGCGAGACCAAGGCGGTTCAGATACTGACCACCCACAAGGCGATCACCCCGGCCGCCGGCAGCTCCGACGACCCGGCGCAGCAGGCCGCGTCGCAGCTCTCGGCGGTGCTGATCAATCCCGGGCGCGGCGCTGTCGACGACAACCTGGCCTCCGTCGCCGCGCCGCTACCGGGCGGCGGGCCGAAGGTGATCAGCCGCGCGCAGTGGGGCGCCGACGAATCGCTGCGCTGCGAGGAACCCACCTACGACGACGGGCTGGGCGGAATCACCGTGCACCACACCGCCGGGCGCAACGACTACACCAAGGCCGAGTCCGCGGGCATCGTGCGCGCGATCTACGCGTATCACGCCAAGACGCTGGGCTGGTGCGATATCGGCTACAACGCACTGGTCGACAAGTACGGCCAGATCTTCGAGGGCCGCTACGGCGGTCTGGACCGCCCGGTCGAGGGCGCGCACGCGGGGGGTTTCAACGAGAACACCGCGGGCGTGGCGATGATGGGTGATTTCGAGACCGAACCGCCCAGCGACGCCCAGCTCCAGGCCACCGGGCAGTTCGTCGGCTGGCGGGCCAAGATCGCGGGACTGGACCCCGAGGGCCACACCACCATGTACTCCGAGGGCACCGACTACACCCCGTACGCCGAGGGTGAGGCGGTGGACCTGCCGATCGTGTTCGCACATCGCGATGTCGGCAATACCACCTGCCCCGGTGATGCCGCCTATGCGCGCATGGACCGCATCCGCGAGATCGCCGCGGGCGTCGCCGCCGGCACCGCGCCCGCGGCTCCGAAAGACGAACGCGCGCACGCGGATCTGGCGGCTCTCGCGAACGCGATCGCCACATACTGGGCCGGGCAGGGCGGTCCGAACGGACACCTCGGCGCCGCCTCCTCCGAACCGACACCGACCGGCGACGGCGGCCAGTACGCCAAGTTCGTCAACGGCTACGTCTACGCCGCGCCCGACGGCTCGATCGTCGAGCTGGCGGGCCGGATCCTCGACCGCTTCGTCCAGCTCGGCGCCGAATCCGGGGCGCTCGGAACGCCTTTGCGCAATCCGTATCCGGTTCCCGGCGGTCAGCGGGCCGATTTCCGGCTCGGCTCACTGATCCTCGACACCGCCACCGGGGTCGTCACCACCCTGCTGAAACACGGTGGGGCACAACCCGGCCCGGCGGGCGAGCCGATTCCGCAGGCACTGCCCGTCGCGGACGCCCCGGCCCCGCAGACGGCTCCGGACGCGCCCGCGCCTTCCCATCCGCAACCATCGGCCGCACCCCAGCCGGCACCCG
>NZ_BDBF01000103.1 GCF_001612845.1 Nocardia elegans NBRC 108235
CTAGGGCTTGTATCGAAGTGGTGTGGGCGGGCCTGTGGCCCGCCCTCATTCGTGCCGCAGCCACTGGTTGATCGCCGCGACGTGGACCGTGGCCAAGTAGCGGACAGCGAGTTTGTCGTAGCGAGTCGCCACCGCGCGATGCTGTTTGAGCTGGTTGATGCCTCGCTCGACCGCATTGCGGTCGCGGTAGACGAGTTTGTCGAACGCTGGCGGACGACCACCCGACCGGCCACGATGACGCCGGTGCGCGGCCTGATCCGACGGCGTCGGGATAGTGACCTTGATCCCGTGGCGACGTGACCAGTCCCGGTTACCACGGCTGGAATACGCCTTGTCCGCCAGCACCCGCTCGGGCCGCATCCGGGCCCGTCCACCGCCGAGTTTCGGCACCGAGATCGCATCCAGCACGGCCGTGAACTGCGGACTGTCACCGGCCTGACCGGGTGTGACAAGCAGCGACAGCACCCCGCAGCCCTGCTCACACGCCAGATGCAGCTTCGTCGACCAGCCGCCCCGCGATCGGCCCAGCCCGTGATCACCCGGTTCGGGTTCACCATTCCCGCCCGGTGGTTCGGCCTGGCCGGCACTGTCACGGCGGGCACCGGCAGCATGCTGATGCGCGCGCATGATCGTGGAGTCCACACTGACCTGCCATCGGATCGAGCCTGCCGCCGCGGCGAATGCTTGCAGCAGTTTCAGCAGCAGCGCCCACACGCCGGCCCGCTGCCAGCGGCGGAACAGTCCATACACCGCAGGCCAGGACCCGTACTCGGCCGGCACGTCGCGCCACGGCGATCCGACACGCACCCGCCATCGGATCCCGTTGATGAGCTGCCTTTTCGTCCATGTGGGCGGGCGTCCCGCTTTCTTGCCGCGGGGCAGCAACGGTGCCAGCCGGGCCCATTGGGCGTCGGTCAGGTCCGCGCGCCCCGTCACCGCTACGCTGGTCTCAGTGTGAGACTTCCTGTGCCGCTGTTGAAGTGGTAGACCTGCTCCGGTCGTGGGGTGACTCTTACGCTGGCTGCCGCTGGTTGGTTGGCTTTCTCGTGAATCGTCCACCGCGGCCGGAGCCGGTCCGGCCGGCGTGACTTGATAGGAGAACGAGGCCTACCCTCCCGACTGAGACGTGTCCACCGGCCGGACCTTGTCATCCGAATAGGCAAGGAGACACGGGTTTTGGTAGTGATCGGGATCGATCCTCACATGCGTAGTCACACGGCGGTGGCCGTTGACGGCACCGGCCGCAAACTCGCTCAGCTCACCATCGGCTCGAAGGCTGCCGACATCCTTCGCCTGCTCGATTGGGCACGGCAATGGGGCGACGAGCCTCGCCAGTGGGCAGTTGAAGACTGTCGACATGTTGCAGGCACGCTGGTGCGAACCCTGGTCGGTGCCGGCCAGCCGGTCGTGATGGTTCCGCCCAAATTGATGGCGCGCTCACGCAGTTCGGCCAGAACACACGGCAAGTCGGATCCGATCGACGCGCTTGCGGTGGCGCGGGCTGCGCTGCGTGAACCCGACCTCCCCGCAGCGCATCTAGATGAACAAGCGCTCGAGGTCCGGCTGCTGCTCGACCATCGCGAGGACTTGACCGCCGAACGAACCAGGATGATCAACCGGCTGCGATGGCACCTCCACGACCTGGAAATACCGGTGCAGGCAGGCCAAGCACTAAACAGCCTCAGGGCGTTGACCGAACTACTCGAACGACTCGCAGAGGCCCGGGATGGTGTCCGCACCGAGATCGCCATCGAGTTGGTCAAACGGATCCGCGCCGTGACACGACGCATCAACGAGCTGAAGCATCGAATCGAAGCTCAGGTCGCCGACATGGCTCCCGAACTGCTGAACTTACCCGGCTGCGCGGGACTCACGGCCGCCAAGATCGTCGCCGAAACGGCCGGCGCGGCCAGATTCCGGTCGTCGGCGGCGTTCGCGATGCATGCCGGCGTCGCGCCGATCCCGGTCTGGACTGGCAACCGGGCCCGGTTCCGACTCAACCGGGGTGGCAACCGACAGCTCAACGCCGCACTACATCGGATAGCGATCACCCAACTGCGAGTCCACCCGCCTGCCCGCGACCTGGTCGGGCGCCGGACAGCAGGAGGCAAATCCAAAAGCGAAGCACTCAGGGTCCTCAAACGCCACCTCGCGGACGTCGTCTACCACCGACTTCGACAACACCCCTCACCCTCGACTTGCCAAACGGCGGCCGCTTGACATAGGAGATTCACGAGAACGGCCGCTCCGATCGGAGCGGCCGTTTCCGTTCGAACGTCAATGGGGCGCGAAGTTATCTGCGCAGGTGGTGGCTCACGTCGCCGATGAGGTCCATGGTGACCGCGCGTTGCGCGAATGCCCACTGTCCGGCGGGGCGGTGGAAGCGGTCGTCGTAGCGGCCGCTGACGATGGGTTGCAGTGGTAGGTCGGGGGTGGCCTGCAGGACGGTGAAGTACGACCTGCCGGTCGCGGTGTCCTCGGCCTCGTCGACCTCGATCACCAGGTTGGTGACCAGGTGTTTCGTGCGGGGAGTGCCGTCGTCGTAGCGGATCACGGTGCCGGACAGCATCTTCTCCACGGCGGCACTGCCCTCGATCATTCCGGCGCTGCCGCCGAAGGAGCCCGTGGCGAACAGGGCGCCGACGCCTGCGAAATCGCCCTGGTCGACCAGGAGGGCGTAGTCGGCGATCAGGCGTTCGATCGCTCGGTAACTCGGTATTGCGGAATCAGGCACGTTTCAGAAGATTCCCACGAACGGGTTGCCGCCGTGCAGGAAAATCCACCCAGCGGCCGCTGCCCCGAGCGCCAGGACCAGGCAGACGAACGAACCCCACGACGGGCGGACGGCCCAGCCGCGGTTGCGGTCGAACGACAGGCGGCCGGGGCCGGTGAGGATCAGCGAGGCCGCCGCGCCGGCGAGGATCGACTCCAATTCGACCGGGCGGTACTGGAAGTCGGGAGCCATGCCCTGCTTCCACAGCCACGCGGTCGAGATCGAGGCCAGGACTGCGCCGGCCGCGAGCGGAGTGGCCAGACCGAGGATGATCAGCGCGCCGCCACCGACCTCGGACACGGTGAGCATCGCGGTGGACAGCTCGATGTGCTTCCAGCCGCCTTGCTCGAGCATGTGCCGGGTGCCGTCCAGACCGGGGCCGTGGAACCAGCCCGCCAGCTTCTGCAGGCCGTGGTAGAGGAAGGTGAGGCCGACGGTCAGGCGCAGGCCCAGCAGACCCAGATCCAGTGTGCCGCGGCGATATTCGCGCGGGCGACGGAGCCGCTCGGTGTCGCCGTTGGCCCGCGCGGGCGGGATGGTGGCGAAGGCGTAGGTGGGCGCTTCCGAGGCGGCCGGCTCGGCGCCGGGCGGCACGGTGTCAGGATGCTCGGCGCCGGGGTGCCCAGCGCCGGCATGTTCGGTACCGGGGTGCTCGGTG
>NZ_BDBF01000104.1 GCF_001612845.1 Nocardia elegans NBRC 108235
GTCATGTGTTCACACCTCGCTGTCGCGGGCTCAGTCGGTGAGCAACTGGCGTAGCACGTAGTGCAGGATCCCGCCGTGCCGGTAATAGGCGGCTTCGGCAGGGGTGTCGATCCGCACAGTGGCGGCGAACTCTTTCGCGTGCCCGGTGCCGTCGACGGCACGAACGTCAGCTTGCCGTGGAAAGGTGTCCGTGGTTTTCGCCTGCGCCAGTCCGGTGATCGAGTATGTTTCCTCGCCGGTCAATCCGAGTGACTGCACCGATTGGCCGTCGGCAAATTGCAGCGGCAGCACCCCCATACCGATCAGATTGGACCGGTGGATTCGTTCGAACGAGTCGGCCAGCACCGCCCGCACGCCCAAAAGGAGTGTGCCTTTGGCGGCCCAGTCCCGCGAAGACCCGGAGCCGTATTCGGTTCCGGCGAGGATCAGTAGCGGCACCTGTTCGGCGGCATAGGCGGTGGCGGCGTCGAAGATGCTCATCTGCTCGCCGTCGGGCAGGTGGCGGGTGACGCCGCCCTCGGTGCCAGGGGCGAGTTGGTTGCGCAATCGGATGTTGGCGAAGGTGCCGCGGATCATCACTTCGTGGTTGCCGCGGCGTGAGCCGTAGGAGTTGAAGTCCTTCGGTGCGACTCCGTGCTGCTGCAGGTAGGTTCCGGCGGGGCCGTCGCGTTTGATCGCTCCGGCTGGGGAGATGTGGTCGGTGGTGACCGAGTCACCGAGCAATGCCAGTACCCGGGCGCCGGTGATGTCGTCGACCGGTTGGGGGTCTCGGGTCATGTGTTCGAAGTAAGGTGGGCGGCGGACGTAGGTCGATTCGTCGTCCCAGTTGAAGACCTGGCCGGCCGCGACGTCGAGAGTCCGCCAGCGTTCGTCGCCGGTGTAGACGTCGGCGTAGCCGCTGGTGAACATCTGCGAGCGCAGGTTGGCGGCGACGACTGCCTCGATTTCGGCTGTGGTGGGCCAGATGTCGCGCAGATATACCGGGGTTCCGTCGGGCGCTGCTGCCAGCGGGTCGCGCAGCAGGTTGATGCGCGTCGTGCCGGCCAGCGCATACGCGATGACCAGCGGTGGAGACGCGAGAAAGTTCATCTTCGTCTCCGGGTGGATGCGGCCCTCGAAGTTGCGGTTGCCCGACAACACCGAGCACACCGTGAGATCGCCGGCGGCGATGGCGGCACTGACCTCCGGAATCAGCGGTCCCGAGTTGCCGATGCACGTGGTGCACCCGTAGCCGACCAGCGAGAATCCGAGCTCGTCCAAGTAGGGTGTGAGTCCGGCCCGCGCGTAGTAGTCGGTGACAACCCGCGACCCGGGTGCGAGGGTGGTTTTGACCCACGGTTTGCGGGTCAGCCCCTTCTCTACGGCCTTCTTCGCGAGCAGGGCAGCCCCGATCATCACCGACGGGTTGGAGGTGTTGGTGCACGAGGTGATCGCGGCGATCACCACGTGCCCGTGATCGAGGGTCGTCGTGGTCCCGTCGGCGAGGGTCACTGCCTGCTGCGCCGAGGGCCACTGGTGCGTCTGCCCGCAATCACACGGGGCGTTCGGCCCGTCGACGGCTCGGTCGTGGTCGATGGCGATCGGATCGCTGGCCGGGAACGACTCACTCGAGGCCTCGTCCAGTCCGGCCGCTGCGGCCACGGACGGTTCGGCGTCCAGCAGGGACGCGACCGCGTGCGGGGCCTGCGCCAACGGAATACGGTCCTGGGGGCGCTTGGGCCCGGCGATGGACGGCTCCACCGTCGACAGATCAAGTTCGATGCGCTGGCTGTAGCCGGGTTCGTGGTCCGGGTCGTGCCACAGCCCTTGTTCCTTGGCGTAGGCCTCGACGAGTCGTATCTGCTGTTCGGGGCGGCCGGTGAGCCGCAAGTAATCCAGGGTGACCGCGTCGATCGGGAAGATTGCGCAGGTTGAGCCGTATTCGGGGCTCATGTTGCCGATGGTGGCGCGGTTGGCCAAGGGCACATTCGCCACGCCGGGACCGTAGAACTCGACGAACTTGCCGACCACACCGGTTTTGCGCAGCAACTCGGCGACGGTGAGTACCAGATCGGTGGCGGTGGTGCCCTCCGGCAACGCGCCGGTCAGCTTGATTCCCAGAACTTGTGGAATCAGCATGCTCATCGGCTGCCCGAGCATCGCGGCCTCGGCTTCGATTCCGCCGACACCCCAGCCGAGCACGCCGAGCCCATTGACCATGGGGGTGTGCGAGTCGGTGCCCACCAAGGTGTCGGGGTAGGCCAGCGGCGGTCCACCGTCGGGATCGTCGCGGGTGAACACCACGCGTGCCAGATATTCGAGGTTCACCTGGTGGCATATCCCCGTGTCCGGCGGCACGACGGCGAAATCCTGGAAAGCCTGCTGGGCCCAGCGCAGCAGCTGGTAGCGCTCGACGTTGCGGGTGAATTCGAGTTCCGCGTTGATCGCGAAGGCGTCGGGCCGGGCGAAGACGTCGGCGATCACCGAATGATCGATCACCAGCTCGGTCGGAATCAGCGGATTGATCCGGCCGGGATCACCACCCAGCGCTGTCATCGCATCGCGCATCGCGACCAGGTCCACGACACACGGCACCCCGGTGAAGTCCTGCATCAGCACGCGCGCCGGGGTGAACGCGATGTCGGTGGCGCCGACGTCGTCCGGGTCCCACGCGGCGAGCGCGCGGACCTGTTCGGCGGTGACTCGGTGTCCGTCCTCGCCGCGGAGCAGGTTCTCCAGCAGCACCTTCAGGCTGTAGGGCAGCCGGTGCGCAGTCGCGATTTTGTCGAGCCGGTAGATGGTGAACTCTCGGCCCTCGACCTTCCAGACGTCGCGAGCTCCGAAACTGTTGCCGCTCATGATCGTTGCCCGTCCGCGACGGCGTCGAGCTGTTCGGTGCTGTTCGAGTGTCGCGATTTCGGCATGTGACGAGCCTCCTGATCAGGGGCTGCCGGGCATCACCATCGCTGCGCCGGCAGCGTCGGGCCTACTGATTCACT
>NZ_BDBF01000105.1 GCF_001612845.1 Nocardia elegans NBRC 108235
CTGTTGCTGTTGCTGTTGGTGGTGGTGCGGGTTTTGGTGGTGGCGTTGGTGACGACGAGGTCGAAGCCGATTTTGAAGCCTTCGTGGATGGCGTGGTGGATGGTGTCGATGGGGACGCCTTCGCGGGCCCAGGCGGCGGCGGCGTCTTTGAGGCGTTCGGTTTTTTCGGGGATGTCGCGGCCGTCGAGGAGGCTGATGGCGAGTTCGAGGCAGGTGCGGGTGATGGTGGTGATGTCGCCGTGGATGGCGTCGCCGGGCAGGGTGCCGCAGGGGGCGACGTTTTCGACGAAGTGGCCGACCATGTGCCGCGACAGCGACCACACATCCTTCAACGGCGACGACAGCAATTGACCGGACATGGTCAAACTGGGGCGCGTCGAGCCGGCGGTGGCCTCGCCGGAAGCGCCCGGTGCGGCGACGGGCCCCCGGGACGCGGTAGACCCTGGCGAGGCGGCAGAACCCGGCGTGGCAACAGACATTGGCGAAAACTTCCTTCCCCGCCCGTTTACTGCGCTGCCTTTATAACGTAACCGTAACGAGACCCCGATGGATGTATTTCGCTCATCCTCGTGACAAATGAGGATGCCACGCGGGTGCGCCCTGGTGAGCGGTCACAACTCGGCCGCCGGTTGAAACGGACCGGTCAGGTCGGCGCTCCCGCCGATCAGCAGCCGCTTGAGCACCTTGCCGGTCTCACCGCGCGGCAGTGCCGACAGGAAGGTGACATCGCGCGGCACCGAGAACCTGCTCAGCCGGTTGCGGACGTAGGTGCGGATCATGTCCGGGTCCAGGCCCGAACCCTCCCGCTTGACGATGAACGCGGCCAGCCGCTGCCCGAATTCATGGTCCGGCACCCCGACCACGGCCACATCGGCAATCTGCGGCAGATGCGACAGCGCCTCCTCCACCGGCCGCGGGAAGACGTTCTCACCGCCCGAGATGATCATCTCGTCGTCGCGGCCGGCGATGAACAGCCGCCCGTCGGCGTCCAGATACCCCAGGTCGCCGGTGTCGAGCATGCCGTCGGTCTCGTCCGGCGGCGCCGAATTGACGTATCCGTCGAACAGCATGTGATTGCCCACGTAGATGCGTCCGGTCGCGCCGACCGGCACGGGCGTGCGATCCGGGCCCAGCACAGCGATTTTGGTGCCGAGCGGCGGCCGCCCGGCGGTGGTCGGCGCGGCCCGCAGATCCTCGGGCGTGGCGATGGTCGCCCACGACACCTCGGTGGAGCCGTAGATGTTGTAGAGCACATCGCCGTAGTTGTCGGCGAACCGCAGCACGGTGGCACCGGCCAGCGGCGCCCCGCAACTCGCCGCGATCCGCAGGCTGGAGGTGTCGTAGCGGGCCCGCACATGGGTCGGCAGGTCCAGGATCCGCTGCACCATGGTCGGCACCAGAATCACCGTGCCGACCCGGTTTTCGGCTATCCGGCGCAGGGTGTCGCGGGCATCGAACTGCTCGGGCAGCACGACGGTGGCACGCAGCGCGGTACTCAACTGCAGGGCGGCCAGACCCCAGGTGTGGAACAGCGGTGCCGGGATGAGCATGGTGTCGTTCATGCGCAACGGAATGCGCGACAGCAGCGCCGCCACCGTGGCGAAGCCCTTGGCGTGCGGGCGGCGCGCACCTTTCGGGGTTCCGCTGGTCCCGGAGGTCAGCACGATCAACCGGCCCGGCCGCGCCGGTTTGTCGAAGCCGTTGTCGCCCTCGGTGATCAGATCCTCGATGGTGGTGCGCCCGGGTGCGCCGTCGTCGGTGGCGATGCGCACGATGTCGGAATGCAGGTAGTGGATCAGTTCTTCCAGCTCGGCGTCGACGAAGACGTGCGCCAGCCGGTGCCGCTGCACGATTTCCTCGATCCGCCGGGCCGACAGGCCCGCATTGAGCAGGATCGTATCCACGCCGAGTTTGCCCGCAGCGACCATGGTTTCGACCATGCCGGCGTGATTGCGGGCCAGCAGGCCGATCGCGTCGCCGGTGCGCAGGCCCAGGCCGGCCATACCGCCCGCCAGTGCGGTGCTGCGCCGGTCGATGTCGGCGAAGGTGCGACTGCGCCGATCGTCGACGACGGCGATGCGGTGGGGGGAATGCGCGGCCGCGGCCGCGTAGCCGCCGGCGAGATTGAAACCCCACCGGGCGAGTCCGCGCAGCTGCCCGACACTGCGATCCGGCCGCGCGGTGTGCACCACGCCCGTTCCGAGGATATGGCGAGCCACGTCCGCGCGCCGCCGCAGCGGAGAGTTCTCGCGGTTGATCACGACCGAAGTCGGTGCGGCCGTGACCAGTTCGCGCAGCCGCCGCAGCCCGGCGTCGAGCCAGGCCAGCGCGCCGGCGGTCGA
>NZ_BDBF01000106.1 GCF_001612845.1 Nocardia elegans NBRC 108235
GAAGACGGCCTCCGGGACCTCGGCCAAAGCGCAGCAGGCGATCCAGACCGCGCTCAACAAATTGGGTTCGCCGTACGTCTGGGGAGCGGAGGGGCCCAACCAGTTCGACTGCTCCGGTCTGACGCAGTACGCGGCGAAGTCGGCCGGAGTCAACATCCCTCGGACGGCGGACCTGCAGTACCAGCAGCTACCGAAGGTGGCTCCGAGCCAGATCAGACCCGGCGACCTGATCTTCCCCGATTCCGAATTCAACAACGGCAGTCCGGGACACGTCATGATGTACATCGGTAACGGCCAGGTTGTCGAGGCGCCGCATTCCGGCGCCGTGGTGCGGGTGCAACCGCTGCCCAAGAGCTTTCACGCCAGCCGCTGGTCCTGACCGGCTCTCAGTAACCGACGTACGAGCCGCCGCCATGCAAATTGGCGACGCCGGGCACATTGCTCACCGAACCATAGCGGTCGATGGAATAACGCACACCCGCGATGATGTTGTCGACCGGATTCCAGATATCGCGATGTCCGGGCAGCGCATAGGCGTTGAACGTCGAATCGATCGTCTGCATCAGGCCTTTCGAGGGATGTCCGGCCACGGCATTGCTGTCCCAGAGATTGATGGCATGCGGATTCCCGGAGGACTCGTGGGCGATGATGGTCGCGATAGCTCCGGGGTCGATTCGGCTGACGTCGTAGCCGTTCTGAGCGAGAATGTGCAGGGCCTGATCGATCCACAGGCCCGTCTCGCCGGCGGGCATCGTGGAGGGAGGTCCGGACGTTCCCGATCCGCCCGTGCGGTAGACCGCCCTGGCCGGATGTGAGTCCTGGACGTACTTCGCGGCCAGCGCCTTGATCCGCTGGGAGTCCAGGACTGCCGCCATCCGGCTCTGGTCCACGGTATTTCCTGCCCGGGCCAGTGCGTCGCCGAGTGTGACCATCACCTGACGCCGGCCGGCGGCGGTATTGCTCACCGGCCCGAGCGCGGTGAGCGCGGCGTCCACCTCGGCGATGATCGCCGCCATGGTGGCCCGGCCACGCGCGCTGGTGTCGACGGTGTCGCCGAGAACCCGCGACAGTTCTGCATTGAGATCGCCGATCGCGCCGCCGCGTTCCGAGCGAGCGGTATTGCTAGCTGTGTAACCGGAGCCGAGGCCGCCGTCCCAGGCGATCGGGCCGGTCGGCGCGCCGTTGCCGACCATCGGTGGCGCATAGGGTTGCCCGGTCTCGGCGGTCGGCGCACCGGAACCGAAGCCCGCCGCCATGGTGGTCAGGCTGGTGAGGGCCGCGATGGCCATGGGCGTCGAGGAACTGTGGGCGGCAAGGATATCCGAATGGACGGCGGGTGCGGCGGCGGCGGGTGCGGAGCGTGCTTGCGCGATGGTCGCTGCGGCCGAATCGTTCATCGCCGCAGCCGGTTTCGCCGCCGACGCCACGGCAGGCCCGGGCGCCGGGACCGCGCTCGGACGCTGGTTTCGTCGTTCGCGTCGATCGGCCGGTGCGGTCGTCGCCACGCCGGGCCGGGTCAGCGTCCAGTCGTCGGCGGGATTGTCCGCACCCGCCCGGTGGTCACCGGATTTCGATCTCGGAGGTTCGGGTGTACGGGGCTGAGTCGGAGCCATCAGTACCCCACATAGGCCTGGCCGTTGCGGACCGCTTTGACGCCCGGCACGTTGCCGACGGATCCATAGCGGCTGATCGCGTAGCGGACGCCGGCGACGATATTGTCCACCGGGTCGTAAATGTTCGTGTGGCCCGGCGCCGCATAACTGTCGAATGTCGGCTGAATCGTCTGCATCAGGCCCTTGGACGGCGTGCCGTTGGCGGCGTTGCTGTCGGAGTTGTTGGTGGCGGTGGGATCGCCGTTGCTTTCGAAGTGGATGATGATCGCGATCGCCTCGGGATCGATACCGCTGATGTCGACTCCCATACCTTTCAACACCTGCAGCGCCTGCTGAATCCATTGGCCCACAGTGCCTCCCACGGTCTTGCTGCCCGAGCCGCCC
>NZ_BDBF01000107.1 GCF_001612845.1 Nocardia elegans NBRC 108235
GGTGGCACTTCCGCCGGGGCGGCCACGGTGGCCGCGACGGTCATGGCGGCGGGTTCGGGCTCGGGCGCGGGTTCGGCGGCGGGCATCGCCGCCGAATACGCCTGAACCGTACCGTCGGCGGCGTGGACCGCGGGCAGCACATCGGTGACCACCAGCGCGTTCTCGGTGCCGGTCGGATCGGGCGGAGTGGTCCCGGCCGGGGTCGCGAGCACGGCTGCCAGGGCCGCGCGGGCAGCGTCGCGCGCATGACCGCGGCTGTCGTCGGAGGCCGGCAGGTCGGCGTCGCTGACCAGAACCACCGAGCGCAGCCCCAGGTAGTCGAGGGCCTCGCGCAAGCCGCGCACATACTCGGCCGGCCAGTCGCCGGGATGGGTGGCGTAGAACTCGGCCGGGCCGCTCAGATGCTCGGCGGCCAGGTTGATCAGGCAGAAGATCGCCGTCGCCACCAGATCCTCGGCGCGGTAGGCCTCCCCGTCGTCGACGGTGATGCCGGCGGGATCACCGACCGCCCGGACGAATCCGGTGATCGAGTGGGTATGTCCGGGCGGCGCCTCACCACCGAGCGCGGTATCGCCCTCGTCGGACATGTGCAGCACCGACTCGCGCGCGATGTACAGGGGTTCGGGCGTCTCGTCGGTTTCGCCACCGCTGGTGACGATCGCCGCGATGCACTCATCCTCGGCGATCCGCAGGCCCACCCCTGTGGCCATCCTCAATACCTCGCTTCGGTGTCTCGAGCGCGCCGATCACACGAGTAACGAACCGTGTCCCATTGCGCGGAGCATCGACAATAACTCCGAGCGCGATCCGGCTCCGATTCGACGCCGGATCCGCGCGACATGATGCTCCACCGTCTTAGCGGAGATGTACAGTCGAGCGCCGATTTCCCGGTAGGTGAGGCCCAGCAGGACCAGCTCGGCCACCTCGCGCTCGCGCTCACTGAGGACCGAGGCCGCCGCCGGTTCGGGGGTCGCGGCACGCGGAGCGGCCGGAGTCCGCTCGGGCGCGGCCGAGGGCCGGGAGCCGGCGCGGACCGTGCGGGCCAGTTTCAGCAGGGCCGTCGCGGTGGCGGGATCACCGGCGCTCAACGCCGCCTCACTGGCCAGCCGGGCCGCATCCCAGACCATGCCGATCGCGGCCAGCCGTCGCACCGCGGCCGTCACCCGATCCTCGGCGACCTCACCGCGCAGCACCAGCACCCAGGTGCGGCCCGCGTCCGCGAGAATCGCGGCATGCGGATCACCCGCCTGCGCGGCCGTTTTCAGCAGTCGAGCGGGCGGCATCAGTTCGTCCGGGCGCTCGTGGGCGATCGCGGCCTGAATCTCGTACCAGTGGAACACATTCGCCCAGGCCGGGGGATTTCCCGCACCGCGCAACACATTTCGCGCCGCCTCGACCAGCCTGGCTATCCGTTCCTGTTCGCCGAGGCGGATGGCGGCCAGCCACAGCTCACCGATCGGCAGCAGCGCGGGCAGATCGGCGTCGACCTCGTCGAAGGTCGGATAGGCGGCCTCCCAGGCGCGCAACAGGATTCCGTGGTCTCCCCCGCGGCGGGCCAGGCCGACCAGGACGCCGTGCGCGAGCAGGCGATCGCGCGGGGGCAGGGCGGTGGTGTCGACGGCCGCGACCGTCCCGGCGGCGGTCTGTTCGTCGCCGCCGAGCATCGCCGTCCACGCCGTCAGCACCCGGATCTGTGGATCGTGCGGATCGGTGCCGCGCAGGGCGTCGGCGGCGCGGCGGGGTTCACCCATACTCAGGCACAGCAGGGTCGCGAGCGCGACCGGCGCGCACGGCAGCATGCGATCCTCCGGCGCGGCCGTGCGGGCCAGCTGGATCAGGGCGGCCGCGGCCGACGTTGCGGCACTGCGAGATTCGCCGGTGATGCTCTGCGCCAGCGCGGTGGCGAAACGGCCGGTGCGGGCATTGGATTCCGTG
>NZ_BDBF01000108.1 GCF_001612845.1 Nocardia elegans NBRC 108235
GTGAGGATGTGTTGGTGGCCAAGGGTTTTCGTCCGGTGGATCGTGATCAGCAGTTTTTGTTGGCTCCGGATATGAGGGAATGGTTGGGGGCCGATGATCCGGTGTGGCTGGTGATCTCGGTGGTGGAGCGGTTGGACACGTCGGTGTTGCGTGCGCGGCGGCGTGTGGGTGGTGTGGGGCGGGCTGGTTATGACCCGGATATGTTGCTGACGTTGCTGGTGTGGGCGTGGGCGCAGGGGCAGCGGTCCTCGCGGGTGATCGAGCGGTTGTGTTCGCGCGATATTGCGTTTCGTGTGATTTGTGCTGGTGATGTGCCGGATCATTCGACGATTTCCCGGTTCCGCGCCGAGGCTGCCGAGGCGGTCGAGGATTTGTTCGCTCAGGTGCTGAGGTTGTGTGCCGGGTGGGGTATGGGTGAGCTGGGTGTGGTCGCGCTGGATGGGGTGAAGATCGCGTCGAACGCATCGATCAGCGCCAATCGTGGCGAGCAGGGACTGCGCAAAGCTGCCGCCGAGCAGGGGGTCCGGGACGCGGCGGCCGCTGCGGCGCGGCGCGCGGCGGTCGAGCACGCGGCCACCGATGCCGCCGAGGACGAGCTCTATGGTGCTGGTTGCCGTGGCGGGCACGTGCCGGCGGATCTCGTGGAGCCGAGTTCGCGGGCGCGGCGGATCGATCAAGCCCTGGCCGAGTTGGCGGCCGAGAACGCTCGGCGGGCGCGTGAGCAGGCAGACAAGCAGGCCGTGACCGAGCGCAAACAAGCGCGCCGGGACAAGAAGGCAGCCGAGCGTGCCGCCCAGCTGGAGGCATTCGAGCAACGCCGCCGTCCCGGTCGTCCGGTGACCGGGAGCCCGCCCGCCGAAATCCGGGTGCAGGTGTTGACCCGTAACTGGGAAGCCGCCCGCGCCGCGCAGCAAGCCAAGCTCGACCGCCACGCCCAGCGCGGAACCCGCAAAGGCCGCCGCCCCGCCGCGGCCGATGACCACGCCATGGTCAAACGGGCCAGAGCCGCCCTCGACCGCGCGATCACAGCACAGGCCATCCGAGCCGGACACCACGCAGCCATCCCGACCGCGCCCGCGGAAACCGAGGCCGTGAAAGCGAAATCGTGGGCGGGCACACCCACACGCAATATCACCGACCCGCAGTCGCGGCTGATGCCGTTACGCGGCGGGGGATGGCTGCAGGGCTACAACTGCCAGGCCGTGACCAGCACCGACGGACTGATCATCGCCACCGGTGTCGGCAACAACCCCAACGACTCCACCACCTTCACCAGCATGCTCGACAAAGCCACCGCCGCAGCTCAGCTCATCACCGGCGCCCGCGCACAGACCACACACGCACCCACCGGCCCCGACAGGATCGGGGTGCTGCTCGCCGACAACGGCTACCTGACCCACGCCAACCTCACCCACCCCGGCCCCGACCGGCTCATCGCCACCGGCAAAACCCGCACCCAGCACACCACCGCCCGCGACCATCCCACCCACGGCCGGCACCCCACCGACGCCAGCCCGCTACAAGCCAACGCCCACCGCCTAGCCACCCCCGAAGGCCACACCCTCTACAAACAACGCGCCCACATCGCCGAAACCCCCTTCGGCCACGCCAAACACAACCTCGGATTCCGCCGCTTCACCAGCCGCGGAATCCGCAGAGCCACCGCAGAATTCGCCTTCCACGCCCTCGTCCACAACCTGCTCAAAGCCATCAACACCGGCCACCTCACCCCCACCACCAGCTAACCCCCCGACCTAGGGTGGTTCCGGCCGCTCCGCGGCCGCAACCACCAAACCAAAACGCAACAGCCCG
>NZ_BDBF01000109.1 GCF_001612845.1 Nocardia elegans NBRC 108235
GGCTCTGGCCGGAATTTGATGATGGGCCAGGCTTATTGGGCGAGGACGCGGGTGCGGAGGAGATCGAAATTGGCACGCCCGTACATGGCCCTCTTGTATGCCTTAATCCGGCAGACGGCTCCTTCGACAGCGCCGCTGTTCCAGGGCAGGGTGAGTCCGTTGCGGACGGCGTCGTAGTCCTTGAGCAGCCCGTCGGCGAAGCCGCGCAGCTGCGGGATGCTGCCGGCCTTGGCCTGGTTGATCCAGTCGTCGAGCTGCTGACCGCGGCGGTGGCGCAGCATATCGGCGAAGCCCGTGACCAGCTCTTCGAGCTCGCGCAGGGTGTCGCAGTGGTCGAGTGCGTGATGCAGGTCGGCGAGTTCGTCGGCGGTGAGTTTGTGTCGGGGCCGCATGAACAGGCTGGTGAGCTGGCGTGCGGTGATCGGCGGTTTCGCCGTCCATACCGGCGCCGGGGCGGTGTTCTCGCGCCAGGTGTGGATGAGCCGGCGGACCGAGCGTTCGCTGCCTCGGTAGCCGCGCTGGCGTAGCTCACCGAACAGCAGCCGAGCGTTGCTGCAGCCATCTTCCCACCGTCCCGCAAGGTAGGGCACGTGCGGGTCGAGGGCGCTGCCACGTCGCGGGGCCGAGGTGAGAAGCTGATCGGCGGTGCCGGCCAGGCGGTAGCGCCGCACAGTCTTGCCGTCCAGATTCAGGGCCTTCGCGATCGCGGTCGGACCGACGCCCTTGGCGACCAGCGCGTGGATCTCGGCATGGCGTTGCCGGGTAGCCGCTACTCGCCGTGCCGATGCCGGGCTCTGGCTCGCCAGCGTCGGGGCGGGTTGGGCGACCGCTGCGTGTTCGTCGTCTTCGCGCAAGCATTTACGATGCGCGCGAACAACTTTGTCGACCGCTGCAGTCAGATTAAGGAGCAAATGCCACCTGTCCGCGATTTGAATCGCTTGCGGCGCACCGCGACTGGCACCGTCAGCATACGGGCCGCCGCGGTCGCGACACACTACGCGAATGCCTGGATGTTGGGCCAGCCAGGCAGCGAGGGTGTCGGAGGTCCGGTCCGGCAGAAGATCGACCGGCCGGTGGGTGCGCATGTCGATCACCACAGTGCCGTAGACGTGACCGCGGCGGATGGCCCAATCGTCGACACCGACCTCCACCAGCTCACCGACCGCCGGCAGTCGGATCGACCGCACCAGCCCCAACAACGTTGATCGCGACACCTCCACCGCCAGCTGCCTCGCCATCCTCGCACCGGGCCGACCACCCAGCGCCAGTCCGACCCGCGTCAGCAACTCGGTGACCAGCGGACTGCGCCGCTGATACCGAACGGCCAAGCCTGGGACCTGTTCGGAGAAGATCCGGCGCTCGCAGTGAGCAGCCTCGCACCGGAACCGGCGCACCATCAGCCGGATCACCACTTCCCGGCCCGAGACGGCCAGGTCCACGATCGTGCGGCGGTAACGGCTGTGCACCACCGACGAATGACACCCACACCGGGTGCAATCAGCCGAAGAACCACAGGTCGACGCATCGAACACGATGCCCCCGCTCGTCGTCGAAACCCCATCGATGCGAACCGCCGAAAGATGCGGAAAGAGCAGGCTCACAACATGTTTCGCGACATCATCCAACACCACGAACAGCGTCTATAACCGATCCTCCTGCGCAACAGCGGAATCGACACGCACCCCATC
>NZ_BDBF01000110.1 GCF_001612845.1 Nocardia elegans NBRC 108235
ACCGCCGATCCGGCCGTGATCACTCCGCCGCCGGCCGACGGCACCGCACCGGCCACGGTCGCGCCGGCGACCACACCACCAGGCACGTCCGCGCCCGCCGTTACTGCCCCCTCGGGGGGCGGTATTCCGGGCGCACCCGCCTGACCCAGGCATCCCCGGCGCACTACTGTGCGCACACCGGCCGGGCCGATCATGCGCGCCTCCCCATGCCCGAATATTCCGGGATCACCTGGGCCGCAGTCACTTTCATCGACAGGCCGACAGCAGGCCGGTCCGGGCGAAACCGTCCGGACCGGCCCGCGCCTACGACTGCTCGGACGGTGGGGTGACCACCGGCGGTGCCACCACCGGCGGCACGACCGCCGCCCCGCGCGGCGGGCCGGCGGCGACACTCGGAGCCGATACCGGCCCGGACACGGTGACCGGGCGGTCCACCGTCGTGGGCTCGGCGGCCGTAACCGCCGCCGGAACCTCCACGAATTGCGGATGATTCACGATCTGGTCATAGGCGTAAGCCGCGTCGCGCAGTTGTTGCCGGCCGGGTTCACCGGCGAGCACCAGCAGGAGTTCGTTGCAGCGACGTTCGAAGACCATGGCACGCAACGTCGCTCCCTCCTCGTCGATGCGAAGGTCACCCGGCGCCACCCGGGCGACGTCCACGCGCCGCGAAAGCATTGCCGCCGCGAGCAGGTCGTCGGCCTCGCGCAGTTGTTCCCACCATTGCGGCGACACCTCCTGCCCGGCCTCCAGAACGGCGAGGATGCGATCGCGGATGCGACGGGACTCGGCGGAATCAGCCGCGGCCGTCCCGCTGCGGACCAGCTTGGTGTGGGCCTCGGTCGCCAACTCGAGGCAACGGGCGTACGCGCGTGAATCCGGTACCGCCGCAATGGGACCGGCGGCGTCCGGCGATCCGGCCAGATCGAGCCGATCGACCGTGTCCGGGGTGTGTACCCGGAGGTCGACATCGTAGGCCGGGCCGACCAGATCCGCCATCGCGATATCGGGGAACCGTGCCCGCAACTCACCGTCGATCGAGGCGGACGAGGCCAGGGCCACCAGCGACGCGTTGGCCTTCGGGCCCCATGCCAATCCGAATTCGACCAGCACCCGGGCCGGGTCCGAGATCCCCTCCCAGGGCGAGGCGGCACTGCCTGAGCCGTCGTCGAGCATCTCGTCCCACAGCCACGGCGTCGACACCTCCCGAGGGAGATAGATCCCCGCCGGCAACCAGCCCCGGCCCTCGTTCGAGGTGATGAACACCCCCGCCCCGGCCGGCCCGCGCATCACGCCGACCGCCCAGTGCATTCCCACCGCCGGCGTATCCGCGGCGGCCAGAACCGCCGCCAGCAAGGTGCGCGCGACCAGGAGGTCGTTGTCGACCGCATCGCCCACCACGTAGGCCGGCTCGGCCTCCTTGTCCTTGGCCGCGGCCACCGCGGCGGCGAACGGCGTGACGACCGGTACCGGCGGCAGATCGTAGCGTCCCGTGGCGCCGGTCGGTGGCTGCTGCGCCGATCGGTCGTC
>NZ_BDBF01000111.1 GCF_001612845.1 Nocardia elegans NBRC 108235
CGCGAGCTCGTCGAGCTCGGCGTTCTGGTCGAAGAACACGGCCTCGACAGTGCGACCGTCAGTGATCATTTTCAGCCGTGGCGGCACCAGGGGGGGCATGCTCCGTTCTCGCTGGCGTGGATGACCGCGGTTGGTGAGCGGACTTCTCGTATTCAGCTGGGTACGTCGGTGCTGACGCCGACGTTCCGCTACAACCCGGCGGTGATCGCGCAGGCGTTCGCGACTCTGGGGTGTCTGTATCCGGAGCGGATCATGCTGGGTGTGGGGACGGGGGAGGCGCTCAACGAGATCGCGACCGGTTACAAGGGCCAGTGGCCGGAGTTCAAGGAGCGTTTCGCGCGGCTGCGTGAGTCGGTGGATCTGATGCGCGCGTTGTGGAGTGGTGATCGGGTCGATTTCGAGGGCCAGTACTACAACACGGTGGGTGCGTCGATCTACGATGTGCCGCCGGCGGGGATTCCGGTGTATATCGCCGCGGGTGGTCCGGTGGTGGCGCGGTATGCGGGCCGGGCCGGTGACGGTTTCATCTGCACGTCGGGCAAGGGGATGGATCTGTACACGGAGAAGTTGATGCCGGCGGTGAGCGAGGGTGCGGAGAAGGTGGGTCGTACGCTCGGCGATATCGATCGGATGATCGAGATCAAGATTTCCTACGACACCGATCCCGATCTGGCGTTGGAGAATACGCGGTTCTGGGCGCCGCTGTCGCTGACGGCCGAGCAGAAGCATTCGATCACCGATCCGATCGAGATGGAGGCGGCCGCGGATGCGTTGCCGATCGAGCAGATCGCCAAGCGCTGGATCGTGGCCAGCGATCCGGATGAGGTGGTCGAGCAGGTCAAGCCGTATGTCGATGCGGGGTTGAACCATCTGGTTTTCCACGCCCCGGGCCACGATCAGCGTCGTTTCCTGGATCTGTTCGCACGCGACCTCGCCCCACGCCTGCGCGCA
>NZ_BDBF01000112.1 GCF_001612845.1 Nocardia elegans NBRC 108235
CGGTGACGGTGAACCCACACTCACCCTCACCCACACCGACTACACCAACCTCCTCCAAGGCGCCAAACTCCTCGTCGAAATCCTCGACACCATGACCACCGCCGTCTCCCACGCCTACGTCCGCGAACTCCGCGCCGTCGTCTCCGAACACCACAACGCCGTCCACACCCTCACCTCAGCCCTCCTCGGCGGCCACCCCACCAGCACCATGGCCCGCGAATGCGGCATCGAAATCGCCGACAACTACCACATCCTCGCCCTCCACATCCCCCCACACCCCGACCAAGCCAACCCCCACCTCGACCCCACCATCATCGCCCGCCGCAAACTCCGCCGCATCCAAGCCGCCCTCGCCACCACCACCCACACCACCACCCTCTCCCTCCTATCCACCGACGGCGGCACCCTCCTCATCCCCACCACCACACCCACCGACCTCGACACCCTCATCACCCACCTCTCCCACGCCGCCCGAGTCCCCATCACCGCCACCACCACAACCACACCCACCACCGACATCCCCACCGCCACCGACCAAACCCACCAACTCCTCGACATGGTCACCCGCCTCGGATCAATCCCCGGCCTCTACCGCTTCGACGACCTCGCCCTCGAATACCAACTCACCCGCCCCGGACCCGGCCGCGACCACCTCGGCACCCTCCTCAACCCCCTCGACCACCACCCCGAACTCCTCACCACCCTCCAAACCCACATCGCCAACAACCTCAACCGCCAACGCACCGCCCGACTCCTCCACGTCCACACCAACACCGTCGACTACCGCCTCAAACGCATCGCCCAACTCACCGGCTTCGACCCCACCCAAGCCAGCGGACTCTGGTACCTCCGCTCCGCACTCGTCGCCCGCACCTACACCACCGCATG
>NZ_BDBF01000113.1 GCF_001612845.1 Nocardia elegans NBRC 108235
CTCCGGCTGGGTCGGGTGCGGGTGTGGTGTCGGGGCCGGGTTCGCCCGCGGTATCGGTCGCGCCCGGATCCGCTGAGGCGCCCCCGGCCGCGGGCGCCGCCGCACCACCACCACCGGCCACCGATCGGGCGAGCCTGGAACCCGAACACGAGCCCAGCCTGATCCCCGGCATCGACGACCAAACCCTGGCCCAAGTCGCTCCCACCGCCATGATGGGCGGCGCCATGGCACTGTCCATGCTGCCCATGCTCGCCTCCGCCCTGTCCGGACTCGCCGGCGGCAACGGCAACGGCAGCGGCAGCGGCAGCGGTGGAAACGGTTCCGGCGCAACCACAACCGGCGACGGCAGCGACGCCGGCCTGTCCCCCCAAGCCCAGAAAGCCATCGCCGCACTCAAAAAACTCGCCGCCGCCTACGGCGACGAAAACAGCGACGACCCCGACGTCGCGAAACTCCGCAAAGAACTCGGCACCACCACCGGCAGCACCAGCGGCACCGGCACCACCGCAGGCGCCGTCAAAGCCCGCCAACTGTTCCAACGCAACGCCGCCACCGCCTTCAACACCCTCGACAACGACCTCTACAACTACATCTACTCCCACGCCGGCAAACACAAAGTCGACAAAACCGCCGTCCGCCAACTCCTGCGCGACGTCGACGCCGCCCTCGCCGAACTAGGACCCACCGCCTACACCAAAGCCGGACAACAAAAAGTCCACCAAATCCTCACCATCGCCCTCAAAAAAGCCCAAGCCATCGTCTCCGGCGGCAACACCAACTCCACCGAAACCGCCACCGAAATCGACCGCCTCACCAACCAATACCTCTACAACATCTACGGCAAAAAATACCC
>NZ_BDBF01000114.1 GCF_001612845.1 Nocardia elegans NBRC 108235
CCCGCCGGCGCCGAGCCGATCGCGGCCACCAGACGTTCGCCCACCCCGCGCGCGTGGCAGACGGCGACCGTGACGGCGTCGGGCCGTGCGATCAGCAGCCCCGCGTGCCGGTGGACGACGGCGGCGAAGGCGAGGATCAGTTCCGGCTCGTCCGCCGGTGTGGAGCGCCGGCCGGAGACGGTGATCGTGGTGGCGTCCGGGCGGGTGCACAGCAGCAGTGCGGCGGTGAGATCCGGATCCGTGTTGCGCGCATAGCGGGTGCGCAAACCCAGTGCGGCATATTCGGATTCGGTGCGCACGGTGGATTCCGGGATCATGTTCACCGGATAGGGACGGCGGTCGAGATCGGTTTCGGTGGCCCAGACGTGGGCGAACTCGTCCGGCGTCAGCACCCACTTCACTACGGATGACCCCCACCCGAATCCGGCCGGGGTGCGGGAGCGAAGCGCGGCACCCGGTCACCGGAGGCGACCAGGGTGCTGTTGTAGCGGAAGGTCATGATGTCGCGGGCGTCGGCCAGGGCCGCGGCGGCGGCGACGTCGTGGGTCATCCGGCGGGCGCCGCCGTGCACCACCTCGGCGACCTGGTCGGGCAGCGGAACATAGGTCGGCGGCGCGGGCAGGGCGTCCCGAATGGATTGCGCCGCTTCCGCATCGGCCTCCAGCAGTTGCCGCAGCCGGGCGCAGACCTCGGCCGCGGCGGCGCCTCGTTCGACGAACGCCGCCGTCGCGGGTTC
>NZ_BDBF01000115.1 GCF_001612845.1 Nocardia elegans NBRC 108235
CCGCGTCCGCGCCGCCCGCCTCCGCCGCACCGTCGGCCGATGCGGCGCGGACGCCACTGACGACCTCCCCACCCGTCGCCGACGCCGCCGCATGGCAGTCGATCGCCGAATCCATTGAGCGGCATCGCGTTTCCGGTGCGGCCGCGCCTTCACCGGCTTTCGAGGGGAACGCGGTGACCGGCGTCGACGCACCCTCACCGCCGGGCGTGACCGGATCCGCCGCGTATGCCGAGTCCGAAGGTGCCGGTGCACACCGTCGATCGTCCGAGGCGGTGGACGACACGGGTACGGACCGGAACTCCCGGGCCGAGGGCCGAGATGTGAACACCCGTCGCAGCGCGGCGCGGGAGATTCTGCGCGGTCGTCGTGTAGCGCCGTCCGGTCGTCGGTCTCGTCGGCGTGGTAAGGCTCCCGATATCGAATCCGATGGCGGCGGAACGATAGTCGATCCCGCATCGGACACGCACAATCCGAGCGCTCACGGCGTCGACCACGAGATCCGTGAGCCGGACAGCGGGCCCGCTTGGTCGCCGACCGGATTACGCGGAGCCGGTGAGGATGCGCGCGAGCGCCGTCGTTCGCCTGGCCGAGGTGCGTTTCGCGATCCCATCGCCCACACGGTGGCCGCGGAGGAGCCGCTCGCACGCGCCGGGCGGGTTCCGGGCGCGCTGCGCGACGCCGGGGAATTCGCCTTGCATGCGGTCCGG
>NZ_BDBF01000116.1 GCF_001612845.1 Nocardia elegans NBRC 108235
TCCTGGATCTTGCGCTTCTGCGCCACATACACGCGGACGAGTTCGTTGACGCCGGGGGGCAGATCGTCGTCGTCCTCACGCGAGAACACACGAATACCGATCACCTTGCCCGACTCACCGTGGGGCACCTTCAACGACGTGTCACGCACCTCGCGGGCCTTCTCACCGAAGATCGCACGCAACAACCGCTCCTCGGGAGTCAGCTCGGTCTCACCCTTCGGAGTGACCTTGCCGACCAGGATGTCACCGTCACGCACCTCGGCACCGATGCGCACGATGCCACGCTCGTCCAGATCCGCCAGCACCTCATCGGAGACGTTCGGGATATCACGAGTGATCTCCTCGGCACCGAGCTTGGTATCACGAGCATCGATCTCATGCTCCTCGATATGAATCGAGGTCAGCACATCCTCCTCCACGAGACGCTGCGACAGGATGATCGCGTCCTCGTAGTTGTGACCCTCCCACGGCATGATCGCCACCAACAGGTTCTTACCCAACGCCATCTCACCGTTCTCGGTG
>NZ_BDBF01000117.1 GCF_001612845.1 Nocardia elegans NBRC 108235
CCTCGGCTGTCACCGACGCGATCGTCGCGCAGTACTCCGATCCGGGCGACGAACATCGAGACGCACTGATGCTGATCACCACTCACCCGGCGCTGCGCACGGCGTTCCTCGGCGCCACCGCGGCGATCACGCCCGCACTCGAGGATGTGATCGCCGCACGGGTGGGGGACGCCGGCGGGCTCACCGCGCGGGTCCTCGCCGCCGCCGTCGCGGCCGCCGTCCGCGTCGCCCTCGAACAATGGCTGCAACCGGTCGAAAGCATCGCCGGCTTCGTCGTGACCGCCGGATCGCTGCCCGAGCAGCTGCGGGCGGCGCTGGCGCCGCTCGACCCGGCATTCGACGCGGCCGAGGGCAGGTGACCGCGCACCCCGCGAGGGTGCGCGGTCACACGTTCAGCCCAGATCCGCCGCCGCGGATTCGTTGCCGGACAGGCTGATTCCGAGATTCGCGGCGGTGCGGTCGATGTCGTCGTCGCCCTGCTGCAATTCGATCGTGGCGCCGTCGGCC